>NZ_FWXI01000003.1 GCF_900176355.1 Sporomusa malonica
GCCCTTGCAACTGCTACTCTCTGCTGCTGACCGCCGCTAAGCTGGTAGGGATATCTATCTTTATACTCGTTCATATTAATTAGACTTAATAGTCGATTAACCCGCTCATCGCGATCTTTTTTAGGGATATTTGATATGCCAAAAGCAATATTGCTATGAACGGTAAAATGAGGAAACAGCGCATAGTCTTGAAAAACCATACCGATTTTTCTTTTTTCTGGCGGAACAAAACTATTCTTATCAGCCACTACCCTATTATTTATTGTTATACTCCCGGATGCCGGTACTTCCAAGCCTGCTATAAGTCGTAGCACAGTGCTTTTTCCGCTGCCGCTTAACCCGACAATAGAAACTATCTCTCCCTTTTCCACACTAATGTTTAAGTCCTTAAGAACATACTTATCTGTACCTTTATATTTAAATGATACATTTTTCAAGTCTAGAAACAATTGACTCACTCCTTCTCTGCTTTGGACAGATAGTAAACCGATATAGAACAGATGGCTATGATGATTAGCGCGGCCGGAGCACTATGCTGAATTCGTTCATCATGAGCATATTCGTACACCTTGGTGGCAAGTGTATTATAATTGAATGGACGTAATATAAGCGTTAGCGGCAGCTCTTTGGCCATATCCACAAATACCAAAGAAAAAGCACCTACTAAAGAAGGGATAATCATTTTAAAATCAACTTTGAAGAATGTTTCTGTGACACCACATCCTAAGGTTCTGGATGCCTCAAAAAACGTCTTCCCTATTTTCTCAAAACCACTTTCAAGTGTATTGCAGCCCACCGCTAAGAATCTGACTATATATGCGAAAAACAACATGTATAGACTGGTAATGACAGAGTATTCCCACGCGCTCTCTGTAAATTTATTTAACCACATAAACAATATCAGAACACCGATAGAAATAACAGCCCCTGGCACCGAATAGCCTACTACGGTAAGTTTAGCCGCAGTCCTGGCGAACATGTTCTGGCTGATTCGGGCGCTGTTCGTTATCACTATAGAACAGCAAACAATTATAGCAGCACAAATAACTGCTGCAACAACAGTATTGACTGCAGCATCAAAAAAGCTGGGTTCTAATACTTCATCATAGGTCATAGATGCCCATGCTAATAATTGAAAAAAAGGAAGTAAAAATCCCAGACTAAATATTATAAAACAATAGAAGCTGACTGCCAGTGCTTTTGTTTTGGGAAGTCTATGTAGTGCCAACACTCTAACCTTAGAAGTAGCGATAGCAAACTTCTTTTGACCCCTTACTATCTTTTCTAATAAGATAATTGAAACAATAAACCCCATCAAATACATACATAACCGAACAGCCGAGCTAATGTCCCCCATCCCGAACCATACCTTGAAAATTGCAATACTGAAAGTGTTAATCCCGAAATAACTGACAACTCCGTAATCGTTGGCAACTTCCATTAAAACTAAAGCACAGCCTGAGGCAATTACACCGCGCGAGACTGGAAGTATCACTTTGAAAAATATTTGCATATAATTCTTGCCAAGCATTCTGGCGCTTTCAATAAGTGATGCTGTGTACTTTGCCAAAAATGCCCTGCTTATAATGTACACATAGGGGAATAGGAAAAAGGTAAAAATGAATATTGTTCCTGGTACCGACATAATGTCAATCAAAATCATTTTGCCGAAAAGCAAGGTCAGTATTTTGGTGATAACGCCAGTATAACTGACCATACCGCTGTACGTATAAGCTCCAATATAGGCTGGTATTGACAACGGTAAAATGAGCGCCCACTTAAAAAACTTTCGTAACGGAAAATCAAAAACTGTAATTATGTAAGCAAGACTGACGCCAAGTAAGGCAGCAAAAAATCCGGAGAATACAAAAAGAATAGCGGTATTTATTATATATTCCTGAAGCAAGTACTGTTTGATATGTGGCCAATTTTCTGTCTCAGTTGATACAACACCAAATATAATATTCAGTGCCGGAATTATGGTAACAGCTATTACGGCAAACGCCAAAAGACTCCATGCATTCGATTCGTTTATCAATTTACTCGGTCTTATCAATGTTAATAATTCCTTTCACAGTATCTGCAATTAATATTGAAAAGCGAACAAGCATGAGGAGAATCTCATGCTTGTTCATTTTCGTGAATTCTATTCTTACTTCCAACCAATCTCGTTAAATATTTGAACAGCTTTCTTGTTGTTTTCGCCTAATTTTGAAAGATTAATGTCCTGCTTCTTGAAGGTACCCCACGACTTAAGAAGCGCTGAAGGCTCTACGTTAGGATTTACCGGATATTCAGTACTTGCTTCGGCAAATGTCTTTTGGGCATCGGCCTCTGATAAGAATTCAAGTAACTTCACAGCGTTGGTAACATTTTGGGAAGTCTTGACGATTCCGGCACCGCTTACGTTAACATGTGTACCTGTTGTATTTTGATTGGGGAAGAATACGCCAAGTTTCTCAGCAGCTTTGACTTCTTCCGCATCCTTTGAATTTAGCATTTGGCCAAGATAATACGAGTTCATAATCGCCACATCGCCCTTACCTGCGGCTATGGCCTTAGCTTGGTCTCTGTCGCCACCTTCAGGCTGTTTGGCAAAATTGCTCACAAGACCCTTAGCCCACTCTTTGGCTTTGTCTTCACCATTCAGCTCTATGAACGAAGCCAGCATTGATTGATTGTAAATATTGTTAGACGACCTTGTTACAATTTTGCCTTTCCATTTAGTAGCAGTTAGATCTTCATATGTAGACAGTTCCTCTTTATTGACCCTATCTTTAGCGTATACCAACACCCTGGCTCTCATCGTCAAGCCTGTCCACATTTTATCTTTATCGATAAAGTTTGCAGGAATATTCTTTTCTATCACAGGGCTTTTGATAGGCTGTAACAGGCCAGCTTCTTTTGCTAGGTGAAGATTGCCGGCATCAGAAGTAATATAAATATCGGCTTTACTACTAGCGCCTTCAGTTTTTATTCGTTGGATAAGTTCTTCACCACTGGCTTTAATAAGATTTACCTTAATGCCAGTTTTATCTGTGAAAGCTTTGTAAATTGCATCATCCACACCAGGATAATGCCTAGCTGTGTAAACATTGACTTCTTTGGATTCAGGCTGACTGGTTTGGGGCACAGCTGACTGCTTTGTGGAGGCGCAACCGGCAAACACAAGAGATGCTGACATTAGTAGTGATAACATTAGAGTAATAGGCTTCTTCACTTTTTTAATAACCCTCCGGTTTGTTTTTAATTGATAATGAATTTCATTATCGTGGCTAAATAATAGCATAAAAGAGCATTACTGGTCAACATTTTTTAGCTACCCTTATGGCAAGTTTAATACGGCCATGTACGATTTATTAAAGGCACACCTTCGGAATTTTACCGGTCTATCCGCTGCACAGTCGTCCTCCTTAACGGTGCAGCTTCTTTGTCTGCCTTTATATACCAAACCTGTGAAGAAGCTATGGAACCTTATAATTCTTGGCTAAACTTTCCTCCCTAACAAATTTTAAATGGGGCCAACTCCCCAGAACGGGCTGCCGGTTACCGGCAGCCCTGCTGCAAAAACGTAGCTACCGCCCCGACCAGCATCAGGCCGGCCATTAGTACTACCACGCAAAATGCAGACACCAGTATGCTACGGTCAGCGCAATACCGGTAGCTGGGGCGGTCACCCCGTCTGACTGCGTACAGGTAGCAGATAAATAGTGCTACCTCCACCCGCCACCACCGAACCAAGCTATCCCACATCGTTAATGCCTCCTCCGTGTCAGCGGCTTCCCCGCCGCCGTCACCTACTCAACGAGCGCGGGCACAACACTACTATGTGGAACAAGACAGGAGCGCGGCACGCCGAGTCACCCGCAGGGGCGGAGCGAAGTGGAGCAGGCAACGCCTTGACGGTGTGATACAATGGCAAGACCGGCGGCGGGGCGGTTCCAATCCGTCATCTTGCCGGCACTCGGTTCTCCGTCAACCAAAAAAAGGGCCCCTCGGCCCTAGTCGGGGATAAACCCGTAGCAAGTTACCCGGGTAAGGTAATATGTGAGCTGGGCCCGCGTCAAGCTGACCCGTATCCACTCCGACCCGTCCGGGCTGGTGACCAGCTTGCCGTAGATTTCCCGCCGGCTCCTCAGTCTTGCCTTGACTTGCTCGAGTGTCAGCACATGTACCGCCTCCTCCGTACTAGCGGCTTCCCCGCCGCCGTCACCTACAAAACGAGCGCGGGCACAAGACTGTACTGTTTGAACAAATCATCGGCGCGGCACACCGAGTCACCCGTAGGGGCAGAGCGAAGCAGCGCAGGCAGTGCCTTGACCGGCGTGATACAATGGCAAGACCGGCGGGCGGGGCGGTTATCTCCGTTTTCCCTCGTACTTTCGTATCCTAGCGGCAGTCTGGCCTGTGCGGCGATAGGTGCGGCGATGGTGTTTCCGCTGCGGCTGTCGCCTGTGCAGGCCAGATGGGGTATGCGCGGCGCGGTTGGCCAATGGTTTTCTGGCCAGGCGCAGAGTTGGATGCCCCAAGCCGCCGTACTCTGGTAACCCCTTCCCCTCCCGCTAAACTCGGGAGGGGCCAGGGGAGGGTACGATAGCCCCGAAGCCATAGCGAAGGGTGCCGCGCGAGCGGTGGCGGACGTACGATAATGGCTTTTTTATGTCCAGCGACGCGGTAGCCCGGCAAAGCGTACCCGTCAGGGCAGGGCGTGGACATAAAGCCCAATTATCGGATGGCCGCCTTCCCTTACCTAGACAGGGAAGGGGTAGGGATGGGTGGACGGCAGGTCTGGGTGCGAGTGAAAGGAGTTCCCTGGCCTGCTACCCCTGCCAGGCTATGAGCTGCCACCCAAGCAGGATACGACTGCAAGCGTCAGCGGTGGCTGGCTGGGAGCGAATGAGGATAGTGGAGCAAAAGCGAAACGGCGCAAGGAGCGGACGGACAGCCATGCAGTGGTATCCGTTGGTATTGCCGATGAGCGGAGCGGCCCGAGGACGGCAGGCGGAAGACGCGTGAGCGGCTGCAGCGCCGCCCGGAGGGACGCGGAGCGGGCTTGGTGTGGTCTCCCTATTTTTCATCGATGCCGTGGGGTTTTGCCTGCCCTTCGCGTTGTTGGTAGTTACATAGCGGTATCTAAATAGGATACACCTCTTTTCACGCCGGATGAATATGGTACAGCGTATGGCCGGTATACTGCTGGCGATCAGTGGAATGTTAATCTTTTTCAAACTAATTGGCTAAGAATTTGGGGTTCATTTACAGTTGCCGGAGCATGAGTGGAAACATACTAATGCAAGTGAAATGCTCAATAATAATAAGGGGAACACTTCATGAAAGCAGGGTTGCATGCCGGCGGCTTTCTCGGTCTACAGGAAGGATAACAAAGTGGCATACAGCTCGGCAGACACTTTGGCATACAATTGGGTGCGCATGTCTGCCGTAGTTCAAACTCAGTTGGCCATTCTTCTAATTCTGGGTCATCCCAAAGTTTTTTCATAATTACCCCTCCAGATAATGATGTACGGGAACTCTTTATGTAATATCTTATGTTGTTTATAGATAATGGGTACTGTGCCACCCTCTTAATAGATAAAAAGCATGAATAAATAATAAAATTTGTTTCTACCCCTAATTTGATAAGATAAGGAAAGCGACGGGTTGTTACTCCCCGTCGCTTTCCTGCATTCACCTACTCAATTTCTTTCTTTATCCGATCGTATTCATCGCGACTGATTTCTCCTTTAGCATAACGCTCTTTCAAAATATCAAGCGCCGTCCGAGTGGTTGTCAATGACCTGACATCTTGATTTCTCTGGGACATTTTCCTCACCAGCACAATGCCGCCCCAGAGGATAAGGCCCCAGAATAGGAGCATCGGCAACATCATTAGAATTCCACCTCCGAATAAGCCTTCGGCCCCTGGGCCGTAAAACCATGAACACATACTATTTCACCTCGTGTTTATTTTCTGTTACGTCGAAACCGGATGATAATGGTTGTGCCTTGGCCGCACGTACTGATCACGTCTACGGCAACACCGTGCCGTTCAAGGCGCATTCTATCAGTCATTTCCATCTGCCAGACGTACTCGGCCAAGTCCTTAGCCTACATCTCAGAAACTAAAGTATACCAGACGTGCTATCTCTCAATTTGTTGGCGCTGGCAAACCGATAACCCACTCCATGGACTGTTTGAATAAATTCGTGTTCTCCCATATTTTTCGCTAATTTCCGTCTTAATGAGTGAATATGGGCATCAATCGAACGTGTAGTTCCTTTCAAATTTTTACCCCATATCATCTCAATAATATCTGCCCGATTTAGTGTCTGCTCTGAGTGCAAAACCAGCATTCCCAAGATTCTAAACTCGGTCAGTGTCAATGTAATGTCACGCCCCTTGTAAGTGACTTGGAAATTTTCCAGGTTAATTGCCAGGTCGCCAGCCTGAAAAATCTCACTTGGCTTTGGTTTGCTAGTCTCTTGCCGCAGGATGACTTTGGCACGTTCTTCAATGTCTCGGCAACTAAACGGTTTTAACAGATAGTCATCAGCACCTGCCGCTAAGGCTTTGGGACGTTCACTCTCTTTACCATTCTCACCGACTACAATGATTGGAACATCCATTTTTTCTTTTATCTGAGTTAACACTTCCCAACCATCAAGATCTGGTAAGACGATATCAAGAATGATAATATCCGGCTTCCAGGTTGTCAGCAGTTGCAACGTTTCATCACCAGTAGCAGTTCTATATAGGCAAAAATAGTCATTCTCCAAAAATGTCTTCAGCACCTTTGCCATTCCTAAGTCTTTAGTCACTAAAAGCACAGAGAATTGGTTTGTTCTTTGCATTCTGTCACCTCGGTCATTATTTTGCCTATCGTTAGGAATGAGACAGCATCCTTTATTCATCTTGTTGTCTTATACACGTATCGTACCAGACCGGCAGCCCCACCAGCCCTTGGGGTTCGTATGTAAGGTTTTTTTACAAGTATTGCTTGACTTAATTAGCTAGTCTTTGGAATTCGATCACTTTAAAGATACCATATAATTATGAAGAACCTGTGAATTATTAATGAAAAACTTATGAATCTTTCCAATATAACTTACTCATAACAAGCAACGAACCCTAGCCTTGGGCTAGGGTTCTATAAGTAGGGGGGAGGTTGGTTGATTTATATAAACCAGATGGCTGTTAACCATCCGGGTCGCTATTACTATCCCATATCTTCGTTCGCCTTCAGTTTTGCAATTACATTGATAACATACATTATCACAAACAAGTTCATAAAAAACAGAATCCACATCATCTGCCATCACTCCACTACATTTAGTTCGCTTTGTCTTGATATGTATATAATACACGATCATTGTGAAGAACTGATGAAGATATTATGGCTTTTTCGTGAACTTTTGCGGGCAACATGACATAAAAAGAACTACCCTTACCTATTGTGCTCTCTACCTGTACTTTACCACCGTGAATTTCCGTAAGTTGTTTGACGATAGCCAGGCCAAGGCCTGTACCCCCACTTTTTCTATCTCGCGATTTATCGCCCCGGTAAAAATGGTCAAAAATATACGGTAAATCAGCAGTGTTAATACCTGGGCCATTGTCGGCAACAGTAACCTTTATCCAGTCTTGCTCTTCTATTTTTGTTAACTTAGTAGAAACGGTTACTTGCCCGCCGGTCGGTGTATAGCGAATGGCGTTAGTGATGAGGTTATAGAATATCTGGCATATTCTATCGCCATCAGCGGTAATTGGCGGTAGTTCTTGCGCCAAGTTTTGCTTTATTATGATTTCTTTTTCATCAGCAAGAGGTTTTAGCATATACAAGGCCCGCTCAATCGTCTGATTGGCGGCAACTGCTTTGACCTCTAATGACAGTTGGCGCACTTCGGCAAGCGACAAGTCCTTCAAGTCTTTGATTAGGCGCGATAAGCGGACAGCCTCTTCGTGGAGGGAAGTTAACTGTTTTTGGTTAGGCTCAATGATGCCATCAATCATTCCCTCCAGATGGCCTTGGATAACAGCAAGCGGTGTTCTGAGTTCATGGGCTATGTTGGCGAGAAACTGCTGCCTTAGCTTATTGTTATTATCCAGCGTTTCCGCCATGCTGTTAAATATCAGGGCAAGGCTTCCTACTTCATCCTTTGAGGTTACGGGTACTTTCTGAGCAAAATTTCCCCGCTCAATCTCCAGAGCAGCGGCGCTTACTTTGCGCAAAGGTATGGTAATACTGCGGGCCAAGGCATAACTTGCCGCCAACCCGGTGACTAATAGGGCTACGCCAACCCAAATAAGTGATTGATGTACTGATGTTAAAAAATTCTGCTCTGATGCTCCCATCATGACAGCCTGCCCATGACCGCCTGGGCTCATGTGAGTCATCATACTGCGGTGCATTTCCATTTGCTGAACGGTAACATACTCTTGGAATAAATCGGTCATTTGCGAGTTAGCCAAATAGATAAGCAAAACTACGGTTATGGCCACTGCCAGGAACATGAGTCCTGTAATCCGGTAGATAATGCTATTCATTTTGGCTACCTGCCATACGGTAGCCTACACCATAGACGGTTAAAATGTATACCGGCTCTTTGGGGTTATCCTCAATCTTTCGTCGCAGATTCTTGACATGTGCGTCAACTGTGCGTTCATAGCCCTCAAAGGAATAGCCTTGCGTCTGCTCAACAATTTGTAATCGGCTAAATACCCGCCCCGGGTTACCAGCCAATAGTTCCAATATCTTAAACTCGGTCGGTGTGAGCTCAACAGGTTGCCCGCCTTTTGTTACCTGATACTGTTCCAAGTCAATGAGTACATCTCCCATTCGCAGGGGTATAGGCTTACTAGTTGTCCCCTTGGTCCGGCGCAAGATAGCTTTAACACGGGCCACGACTTCTTTGGGGCTAAACGGCTTGGTCACATAATCATCGGCGCCAATTTCCAGGCCGACTAATCTGTCACTCTCTTCATCCCTGGCAGTCAACATTAAGATAGGCACCTCGCTGTCCCGCCTGAGCGTCCTGCAGATATCCCAGCCATCCATCCCTGGCAACATTAAGTCAAGCACCAGGATATCGGGTTGTTTGTCACGGGCTGTTTTCAAAGCAGCCAGACCATCATTGGCAGTGTACACTATAAACCCATCTTTCTGAAAATACAATTCTAGCAACTCTACCAACTTTACATCATCATCAACAATTAAAACCGACCTTTGTGTCATGTTCTTCCCTCCAGTAGTATCCTTTGCAAAGACTGGCGCCCTATACAGACGCCAGTCTTTATTTAGACTTTAAACTTTTGCACTGCATCTTCGAGTTGCTGAGCCATGTGGGCCAAGCGTTGGCTGGACGCTGCCATTTCTTCCATGGAAGCCGACTGCTCCTCGGTTGCGGCCGAGATGGTTTGTGCTTCAGCGGCGGTATTCTTACTGATTTGTTCGATATTTTGAATAGAGCTTACGATCTGCCGGCTGCCGCCTGCTACTTCATGAATGGAAGCCGATATATCGGCGACTTGGGTGGATACTTGCTCTACAAGCACCATAATTTGTTCAAATGCGTACCCGGCTGTGTTTACCACCTCGGTACCTGCTCTCACTTCCTTGGTTCCTGATTCCATGGCGGTAACGGCTTGTGTGGTATCACCCTGGATTTCACTAATGAGTCCGGCAATCTGCTTAGCCGCCTCTTGGGATTGTTCGGCAAGCTTGCGCACTTCTTCGGCGACCACGGAAAAACCGCGCCCCTGTTCCCCAGCTCTGGCAGCTTCAATGGCGGCGTTAAGCGCCAGTAGATTGGTCTGGCTGGCGATACCGGCAATGGTATCAACAATCTGACCAATCTCATTTGACCGCACGCCTAGTTTGGTCACTAGTGTTGCCAGATTAGCCACCGTTCCTTCAATGCTGGCCATTTGCCGTACAGCCGCTGCTACAGCCTTATTACCCTCTTGGGCAGTATGAGCCCCTTGGTTGGCAACCCCAACTACAGTACCGGCGTTTTCGGCTACATGCTGAATACTGGCTGACATCTTATCTACTATGCCAGACGTTTCGTTTACCGCTTGGGATTGCTCTTGTGTCCCGTGGGCGACTTCCATTACCGACGTGGCAACTTGGGTTGCCGCTTGCGCTGATTGCTCAGCGCCCTCAGTCAGAACGGCTGAGGCGGCGGCTACCTGCTCGACTGAGTCTGTAACCTGCGACACTAGTTTACGCAGGTTTTCGGTCATAATATTGAACGCTTGGCCAAGCTTCCCAATCTCGTCTTGGGATAGGGCGACAACGGTCTTGCCGGTGAAATCTCCTTTGGCCATTTCTTCGGCCCGTTCAACCATATTTTGCAGCGGGCTAACAATAACTTGGGCGATATAGCGGCCAAGTCCAAGTGCTGCTATCATGGCAATCACAGTGATAGCAATAATCCAGGTAATTGCCTCAGATGCCTCCTTAGCGCTGTGCTCTGCTCGAGTGGCAGCTTGCTTGGCCTCGTTGTTGGCCATTTCCTCTAGCATGCTGTTCGCATGCTCAACATGCCCGGCCGCATTTTTCTCAAAATAGGCGTAGGCTTCCTGTTTTTTACCCGCCAACGCCAATTCTATCGCTTTATGCCGTTCCTGATGATAGGTATTGAACATTTTCTCAATCTGCATCAGCTTTTCTTTTTCATCATCATGAACTACCGTCTCATATTGTTTAAACAGCTGTTCAACATCGTCCATCCGGGTCTTGGCTTCAGCAAGCAGCTTATTTTCTTTGGTTTTATCCATGTGGGCCAGAAGGACTTCCATAGTAATACCCAGCGCAGCCTGCGACTGACTGCGGGCGGCATTAACCCATTTGACTGGCAGCAGGTTTTTGGCATACATGTCATCTTGCGACTTTTTAATATGGGTGGTTGCCTTAAAACCTACATAACCGATAATTCCCGAAAAAAACACCATCATGAGTACTAAGCTAAGTATTTTCCGCGCTGTTGGCAAATTCCGAAACCATTGCATCTTCCTAAAAACCCCTCTCAATTTATGATAGACTATTGGCATTTATTAACGCAGATAATTCAAAGGTTTGTGTTTAATACCGCTACCCCGCCACCTATTGTCACAAAATTTTACCAAATACAACCATTTAACTATTCGTTCGAGAGGATTTTTGCTGCCTTCGCCGAATGTGATAAACATATTATGTTGAAGGAGATGATCAATTGTGAACAAACGTTGGTCCAAACTCATGCTATCTTTCACGCTAATTACTCTTCTTGTCGGTGCTGCACTAGCTCCTGCTTTGCCAGTATCGGCCGCATCGGCCCAGCAGTCGCCCGCCCAAATGACTCCCATGATGGATAAAGACAAAATGATGAATATGATGCAGTCACCGGAAATGAAGCCTATGATGATGAGCATGATGAAAGACATGATGATGTCACCGGAAATGAAGCCCATGATGATGGATATGATGAAAGATATGATGCAATCGCCCGAAATGAAAGATATGATGCAGAATATGATGAAAGATATGATGTCCAAACATACAGCTGAAACGCCGCAACAATCGGCTGATCACACTAAGCACTCGCAACAATAGTATCAATCTGCCATCTTAAAGAAAACCCTCTCAATTTTTGATAATCTCTTGGCATTTATTAAAGTAGATAAATCAAGGGTTTTCTCCTAGCACCAAAATTCACTTCCCTCCATATTAATGGGGGGATTTTTTTTGTTTTTTCAACTAAACATGGGGGATTACTGAGTAAACTAGACCCTGACGTATTGCCTTATTTACATATATAATTCCATTGTCTATTTCGTTACATTATGTTCTATAACCTTTTACTTTGTCACTCTATAGGAAATTTTAGATGTTTTTGGATAATATAGCTACTAACACTGGCCGCATCCGCTCATCGGTACGCGCCATATGATCAAAGTGTTTGACATACCATACCGCCAGTGCAAAAAAGCCAAATCCTCCAGCAATTGATGTCACCAAGCTGTCTATCCCCAGGTAGGGAGCTGCGTAATTTCCCGCCAGCGCACCGGCGAACGCCGCAAGTAATGGCACCATATAGACAACAAATGCCGCCTTGAGCATATTCACCTCACGAATCTCAATGGCTACTCGCTGACCGGGTTTGGCATCAACCGAGTTTAGGGCTTCAACAATGAGGGCTGTATTGCCTGGGCATGAGCCGCAATTTTCACAGTCGCTATGCCGGCTAGCCTTAACCTTGGCCATCTTACCGATTACTTCCAGAACGATACCTTCTTGCTGTTTATCCATTCTTTCCACTCTCCGTTTCCAATTTCATTACTCATTTACCTATATTATACAAATTAAATATGAATATCTTATGAATATGGCATGAAGATATTATGAGTTTTGCTGAGAACTGGCGAACAACAAAATATCCTGCAAGGTCTCCCCTTACAGGATATTTCCAACCACTTTATAACACTGGGGAAATTGCTCCCCCAAAGATATATCCTTATCGATTCACGCCATCTACTACCTTGATGACACCACGTATCATTCCCATCCAGCAACTAAAGGTAACATCCCCGCCTTTGGGCGTAAATTCAATCATGTTTTCTCCCTTAGTTAACTTCTTCTTAATTTGTAAGGTAGGTACTACAATCTCATTGTTACAGGAGTTAATTGCCTTACCCTCAATGATCCATTTTACCGGTATTCCTTTTTGCACATAGAGGGTGCTAGGCTGATAGCCATTCCGGTCTGCCGTCATACGGATGATTTGAACGTCATTACTAGGTTCGGGTTTTACTTCTGATACCTCGGCTTTTGTACCAGCCACTAGATCGGGAACGGGTTTTACCTCTGATACCTCGGCTTTTGTACCAGCCACTAGATCAGGAACGGGTTTTACCTCTGATACCTCGGCTTTTGTACCAGCCACTAGATTAGGAACGGGTTTTACCTCTCGCTACTACACGGGAACCGTATTAACCCCCACCAATGCCAGACCACGATTGGTCATGACTATACCTAGTACTATGACAAACACGCCGCTCAAACGTAACAATCTGGCAGTTGCATCTTTGCTAAACAGGCTGGTAAGTGTTCCACAGGCAAGCATCAGCGGCAAGGTGCCCAGTGCAAAAACAAACATCGACATGGCCCCTACAGCAGCGCTTCCCGTACCTAATGCATATAGTTGCATGGTTTGCAGTGGC
The DNA here is from genome assembly GCF_900176355.1 of Sporomusa malonica. Taxonomy (GTDB): domain Bacteria; phylum Bacillota; class Negativicutes; order Sporomusales; family Sporomusaceae; genus Sporomusa; species Sporomusa malonica. Next base: position 13,198 of record NZ_FWXI01000003.1, read on the forward strand.
CCACAGGGCATTAACCCGTTTATTACACCTACCCAGTATGGTGTTTTGTTGCGAGAAGAGGTTAAAGACGGCATCGGTAGTTTTAGGTATTTTCTTAAAAAATTAAATCCAGCAAGGTTTAAGCCCATCAGTATCATAAATATCCCGGCAAATAGGTTAATGCCAGCGATTACACCTAGCGAAAGCGACACTACTGAACCAACCGCTCCAACAATCCCACCCAGCAGTGTGTACCCTGTAAGCCTGCCTGCGTTATAGGCCAGCGACGGCTTTAACGCGGAGAGTGTGCCACCACCAGATACGGTAACACTTTGCGAAAGCATAATGCCACCACACATGCCAACACAATGAAGCGAAGTTAAAATGCCTACCGCAAAAAGCAGGAGATATGTCACTTGGCCTGGTAATTGACTATTCGTATTAAAACCGGTCCCGAACTGCCCCAGGAACAGGATTAACAGAAAAACCAGCAACATACCTATCATATCTTTAACGCTAGCTTTTGAGGGCACAGGCACACCGATGGTGTATCCTGAACCATGAATGGCCTGTTTGATTGTCATGGATGTGCACTGCGCAGTATCGAATTTCACCCGCACGTTTCCTGCTGTGTAACTGGCCTTTACGTATATTACGCCGCCGACCTGCTGCAGCGCCTGCTCAATTCGTTTCTCACACGACCGGCACTGCATATCACCTATTTGAAGAGATGTTTGCATGATGCTCATATCCAGTACTCCCCCACATTCCAATATATACCATTATTATATGGGTTCTCTCTGGATTTATGAGTTGAGCAGAACATTTCGTAAAAGAGGAAAACAAAAATGGGATATTCGTGCCAGTGCTGGCATTGAATATCCCATTTCCTATATATCTTAATTTAAATAACGATTCTCTACCCTATTTAGCTACAACAGTAGTCATCATGCCACCATCTTCGTGATCGAGAATGTGGCAGTGGAGCATCCAAGTGCCAGGGTTAGTCATTGTAAAGGCGATATCTACATACTCGCCGGCAGGTACATTAACGGTATCTTTCCACGTTTCCCGTTCGGGAGCTTTACCGTTTTGGGATACAATCTGGAATTCAGTGCCGTGAATGTGTATGGGGTGATCCATTTTTTCAGCTGTGCTGATGTCATTGTTGACAATCCGAACCTTCACAATTTGTCCAAGCTTAACCTGTAACGCGGCAACATCAGGGTACGATTTGCCGTTAATGGTCCAACGCATGCCGCCCTGCATCTGCATCTCATTGGTCATACTCGGAGCCGGTGCTCCGTGTCCGGCATGACCGCCCGCTGAAGCGGCAGGCGCAGGATTAGCACCATGAGACGGCATGTCCATCACTGAATTTAGATCAAGCTTAAAGTCAGGTGTGCGGTTCTCAATGCCGGCAAACCCTTTCGGTTGGGGCGCGACAAAAGGTGATGCCACAGTGGCGACTTGCCCTTGTTGGTATTGTATGGGGATTTTGATCCCTAGTTCACTGCGCTCGCTTTCCATTGTATAGGATTGCCCTACATCACCGACTGCTGCCACTTCAGCATCAAGGCGCTCGCCAGGCGATAAGGTCAGTACGTCCGTCTCGTACGGCTGGGGCAGAGGATGTCCATCAGTATGGGTAACGCGGAAGCGATGACCTGCTATTTTTATGGTGTGAACGGCAGCAGTCGACGCGTTAATAAACCGTAGTTTGTGGAGTTCGCCTTTCTTCATGAATAATGGTTCAATCGCTGAACCTGATTTGCCGTTGACTGTTTCTATATTACCGAACCGCTCCATGTCGCCTCTGGCTGTTCCTTGGAGGCGATTGCCGTTTGCGTCAAGGTACCAGTCATCTAAGACATAAATATGATCGCCGCTGTATTTATCGTCTTCCGGTGCCTTGACGATAATAGGCGCATATAGTCCATTGTCAACCTGGTCGAGTACAGGGCGATAGTGGGAATGATACCAATAGGTACCGGATTCGTTGACTTTAAAGGAGTAGGCGTACTTTTCACCCGGTTTGATGGTTTTTCCCGGGCCATCCTGGTCGTTTGGTATCACCAGGCCGTGCCAGTGAATGGTTGTTGTTGAAGGCAAATTATTCACACCGGAAACGTTGACTGTCTCACCCTTTTTAACGATAATAGGTGTTCCTGGTACAGTCCCGCCATAACTCCAAACCTTAGTAGTCAATCCCGGCTTTATCTCCCAGTTAACCTCTTTCATGTCCAACTTGATGTTGGCGGCCTGGCCTGTAAAGGTGCTGAAGGAAAAAGCAATGGCGGCAGATGCTGCCAGAAGACTGAGTGCAACCGTTTTTTTAGATACCATAATAAATCCCCCTTTCCGGATGTTCCGATAGTATCGAGTTTGTATTGCAGATATTCTTATAACAAGTTTATCATAAAAATATGAAGAACTTATGAACTTGTGTAATTTACTGTCCATTTGTTTTCTGTTACTATATAGCCTATACGCATAATAGCGGCAATGTTTGTTATACACTTACTATCAAGCTACGCAGTATACTATTTTAGAGGTGGTTTTATGTTAGTGAAAAAAGGCCAAGCTGCCATTAGTTTGGTATGTGTTGTTTTAGGTATCATGCTGGCAGTGCAATTTAGGAGCCAGCAAGACTTCCGTTATTCTCTACAAAATCAACGAGCAGAGGATTTAACATTGCGGTTAAGTTCTGCCGAAAAGGAAAGAGACAGCCTGCAATCTCAAGTACGGGAATTACAGACCACTGGCGGCAACGCGTCTTATAAAGAAATTCAGCGTATTTCCATGGGAGCGGGTACAATACCACTGGTAGGTCCCGGCATTGTTGTTGCTATAGAGGAAGACCGCAAACCAACCACAGATAATAGAAGCTCTGACCTATATTTCATCAGGGCTGAGGACATGCTGAAAATATTAAACGAACTGAGGGCAGGAGGCGCCGAAGCCATTGCCATCAATAATCAGCGACTGATTACGGGTTCGGGAATTCGCCAAAATGGACAATCCATGTCAGTCAATGGCACGCCCTTTGCTGCCCCCTTTGAGATAAGAGCAATCGGAGACCCGGCAACGCTGGAGAATTCGCTAAAGATGCGAGGCGGGGTTATCGAAACTTTGTCTTTCTGGGGAATTAAGATTACTGTTTCCCAGAAACCTGATGTACAAATTCCGGCCTACACTGGCGGCTTTCAGTTTCAACATGCACACCCCATGAAGGAGGCTGGTAAGTGATGTGGTTGCCACTGACAGGACTACTTATTGGCCTTGGCATAGGTATGGCCTTTCCCATAACGGTTCCTGCACAATACGCCAAATTCATGTCGATTGCACTCTTAGCCTCGCTGGATTCGGTGTTTGGCGGACTGCGGGCCGTACTGAGCAGTCATTTTGATAATGTTGTCTTTATCACCGGATTCTTTACCAATGCTCTCATGGCAGCTGTCTTAGTCTACATTGGCGAGCGTATCGGCATTGACCTCTATTATGTAGCTCTACTGGCGTTTGGTCTGCGTGTTTTTCAAAACCTGGCCATTATCCGCCGTTATATGCTTAAACGCTAAAGGTTATTTATAGAATAGGGGCTTTCCTACGGTTTTTATCTATTGGGGGCTAGTTTTAGAGAAAGCAAAAATAGAAATAGGGTAATAACAGCATGCTGCTATTGCCCTGTTTTTCTATTTTTACTACCGCTCACACCGTTAGCGGGGAGTCTGCTACATTACGCCCCACTGCCTACGATATTCAAGGTATATTTGATACTCTCTATCAGCAAAACCATGCTCGGCCAACAGACGTCTGGCTGCTGCGGCTTCAACTGTTTCTGAATCAGCATAGATGTAGTCTTTTTTCGCGGTAACCCGGAAGCCGTTAGCAGACAATACCTCAATCATACCAGCTATCCGATCTGTTGCCATCGCAATCGTCTTACCGTAACTACGTAAGTCTTCAGGCGTAGGAGCAGTACCAACTATTTGTTTTTTTAATTGTTCCATATCTTTAAGACTAATAATCACTCGTGTTGTGTAATCAACCATTACTTAATCCCCAACCAGTAATCTACAAATAAAACATTAGACAGTACATATCCCAGTGGAACATTAATAAGTACACCTATAGCAAAAGCGGCCAAAGGCTTCCAGCCGAACGAAGTCAAATCTTTCAGTCTGGTAGTAAGCCCGATGCATAGGAAGGTCCAGGTAAAGGTCCAACCCCGCAGTGACTTGACCGGTCCGATAACTTCTTTGGTAAAGCTAGCACCAATTTTAGGGTCAAGATAGGCAATCACAAATGTAGTGAAAATGGAAGCGGCAAAAAAGCCAATAATGAATTTGGGAAACCGCTGCCAAATCTCTTTGAAGCTAACTCGGCTGGCTTCTGCGGCAGTCTTGTTTTCCCAGCGTGTTACTGATAAGAAAGCTACTAGTAATGCCCAAATACCAACAAACATGTCTCGTCCAACAACTTTCATCAAGGTGAAGGTCTTAACAGCCCGTTCATCCCCCATGGCCTCAGCGGCTGCAAACCCTGCCGCATCCGCAAATTCTGAAGTCCCAATCCAGGCACCGGCCGGTCCTGGTGCTAGGCCCAGCGACTTTGCCATCGTCGGCAGTAAGAAAATCATTGCCACCGCCCAAATGATAACCATGGAAATCGAGACGGAAACATGTTCCTTTTCTGCCCGACATGCACCACCAATGGCAATTGACGCTGATACCCCGCAGATTGAACCGCCAGCAGCTAGCGTAGCGCCAAAACGTTGGTCAAGACCAAATAAACGGGTAGCAGCAAAGTAAATTGTGGCAAAAGTTACCACCGCGACAATTGTTGCTTGCATAATTGCCAAGGGGCCTGCCTGCATAATGACGGTAAACGGTAAGGTAGCACCCATAAGGACAATACCTGTTTTGACATAAAACTCAGTTCTAAGACCGGCCTGAAACCACTGCGGCAGTTTAACGGTGTTGCTGATAATCATACCAACTAACAAAGCCAACAGCGGCGTTTCCAACTGCCATTCTTTGAAAAACTTATTTGAGCCGAGTACGGTTACAATGATCGATAGCAGAAAAAGTGCTGAAAAACTTGATAGATAATTACCTGTTTTGTAACCCAATACCCTGCCTGCGCCGGTAAAAACTACAGCAAAAAAACCGAATAAGTATGCCACACCTACTAGATTTTTAGAAAAATACTCAACAATCTTGCCAAAGTCTCCAGACCACCCGGGGACGTTGATTGCCATAGCCGGAAGTAATTTTGTCGCCCCACCCAAAAATGCTGTGGTACTGACCACTATAAGTCCTAAAGCGATAATAATGGCCCAGTAATCTTCTTTTTTATACCATGTATCTATATGAGTTCTGGTTGCCACCTTAGTCACACTCCTTTTAAATTTATGTATCCCAAAGGTAATTTTTCAGCTCTCCCCGCGTACCATCTACCTCCCTCAGGTAAAAATAAAAAGGCCAAAGTATTTCTTCCTTTACAGAAGAAACCCTTAGCCTTTGGTCATTCCAATCAGCTTGGTATTTAATTTGTGATTCACATAATAACATGGTGTAGTTTTATTGTCAATAATCAAATTAAAACTTACAGTCCATCTCAATGCATACCTTTCTACACTGCATCTTCTTGCTTTTAATAAAATTAATTAAAACTTTTATGCGATTTACTATAAAAACTGTCTCTCCCCTATCTTTCACTGACAGCAATTAGCTTTTTAAAAAACAGCAGCTTTTCTATTTTTACTCTAACAGTTTTAAAGCTTGTTGCCACACTTTCGAGGTAGTACACGTCTATATCATCTACTACAACCTTCGGATAGTTTTGAACCTTTCCTGGATCAATTCCCAGTCGCACGGACGGGAGCTGCGCCTCGCGGCCGCCCTTTCAGACACTGCCTGGTCGTTTGGCAACGGTAACGGTGATGGCCTTATCCTTATTATTTTTCATTATATAATTGCGGGCATCAGGCTCAATAATGATATTCATTTTATTAACCTCCCGATATGATGGTTTTGGCTTCAGTATAACAAAAGAATGTGAATTATTTATGAATAAAATGGTGTTTTTGTATATTAATTTCCAGGTTTCAGAGCATACCGATCAGGAAAACTCCTTTAGATTGCACTACCCCTTACATAAATTATAAAGTACAGGCTACCATATAACCAATACCGATTTGACCCTACAACGGGGAGTGTAGCCTATGAACATACTTGACCGATTAGCACGCAGAATACAAGCCGAAGGACTGGGAAAAACCATTAAGTATCTCGGCTATGCTGGCTGGGATGGAATAAAATCATCACTACAAGACGCCATACTTGACCTAAAGTACAGCGGTCGCCTGCTGACAGGACATCTACCTACCGCCTATAAGCACCTTGGTGCAAATGATGTATATCATACTGAATACTCGGCCATGTCGATCATTTTTAACCAAGTGACTATCACGCCACATGACGTATTGGTTGATGTCGGCTGCGGTAAAGGACGCGTCATTAACTACTGGCTCAGCCAGGGATATACCAATAAAATTTATGGCCTTGAACTTGACCCAGTTGTGGCGCAAGAAACGGCTGAGCAGTTCGGCGCTTGGGCTAATGTTACCATCTTGCCTGGTGATGCTATTAAGAATCTCCCCCAGGACGGAACCGTCTTTTATCTCTATAACCCCTTTTCCCGCGAAAAGTTCTATAATTTTGAATCACATATCACTAAACTGGCGCACGCTAAAACGATAACTCTTGTATATTACCGTCCAAAAAGCCTGCATGTATTTAATAACGGCCGCTGGCATATTCGACTGATTGATTTTGACCAGGACTTAGGCATCCATCAATGGGGTCGGCTAAACAAATATCACAAGCTTGCTATTCTTACTCCGGTAAACTAAAGCGGGAGTTGTTGCCAGAAGGCAACAATTCCCGCCCCGTATCCAATTTAGTTAGGTTGACCATTTACCAGTCTGCGTTTGTTATACCACCATAACAGACCATAGGTAAATGTTACCCCAACAACAACCAGGGTAAGACGCAACAGATTTTCCTGATAGTTTACAACATCATAGCCCACCACCACTTCTAACGCGGTTGAAGGCAACTTGCCAAGAAAGTTAGCCATAATATAATCCTTCAGTGATATACGGCTCACTGCGCCTAAGGCGGTAATAATTCCGGAAGGGAAATAGGGTAATGTCCGGGCAAAGAGCATCATTTTAAAACCGCTGGCACCGCTAAACTCATCGATTTTCTGCAGCATATTGCTCTTCTTGATTAGTTCCTCCGCCGAGCTGCGCAGCACCGTTCGCATTAAAATAAAACTTAAAATTACACCAACAGTCTCGGCAAACCAGGAAATCACAATACCTGGTCCAATGCCGAAGACTATCCCGTTGGCAGTAGATATGAAAATGGAAGGCAGAAACCCTACCATATTTATGATTATATCGATAACAATACTAATGACAACGGCCCACGCCCCGAAGGAACGCAGATATTCAATTGTACCGTTTATATCGCCGCTTGTTGCCAAAAACCAGATAGTCGCAAACAAATCCGGTTTAGCCAGGTAAGCGCCCACAATCAGAACCGCCAGCATCACGACAGCGGCGAGTTTAACTACTATTTCACGATTTATTTTATTCATCATTGTTTGCGTCTCCTTCAATGGTTGATATAAGGTACTACGAATACTATACCAAGACATTGTGCGATTCTCGTGAAGGAAATGTAGGAATCTAATGTAAATAACAGTATGGAGGCTAAAATATGGAGGGTAAAGGCGCAATTTCTCCTGATACTGTTATCTTCAGGATGAAAATCTTTTTTATAATTAGTGTCTAAAAAGGAGTCTTGCTGAGACTCCTTTTGCTTATTTTCTGAGCAACATTGTAAGGCAACTACTACTCATCTTGCATAAAATATATTCAGAAACAATTCCAGCTAGCGAATACATCAGGACGAGGTGAGTTTCAGAATGTTTCCCTTAAATACAGTGGATACAACGCGCATTCCTTACGATACGGCCGTTGACCTGTCGGTTACCGTATCACGCATGCAGTGGCCTAAGCCAGATATGGAGAAAGCTCCTAAGGTGATCATACTGGTACCAGATGAACATTTTCCTTACGCCTTTGCTGCGACCAGCTTGGTTCATGACCCCATTATGGGCAATTTATTGTTTACGCCAGTTAACGAGCTTGCTTCACCTACCCGCCAAGAAATAGAACGCCTTGACCCGCCCGGTACCAACTCTGTGCCGCCAATCATAGCTGTTGGCCCTTTTGCCGCTCAAGTCATTCGCGAAATCGAGAGTATGGGATATGACGTGCTTCACATCACTGGAAAAAATGTCTTTGCCACTGCTGTCAAAGTGGCTAAATTAAGGGAACAACTAACACCCGAATCACCCGAAGGCCCGGTGAGCTTATTTATCTTGTCCGCCGATAATCCCTACGAAGGCATATTGGCAACCTATTATGCGACACATTCCGGTGTGCCGATACTACTTACTCATAAGGACCGGCTCCCCCGGGCAACAGCTACAGCCTTACAGGATATGGCTGATAAAAACGTGTATATTGTAGGCAGTAAACATTCGGTGTCCGATAGTGTTGCCCGAGAAATCAGTTCTATCGTAGAACCACCTGTCCGGCGCATTGCTGGCGAGGACCCCTTTGAAACATCGGTTGAGTTTTCAACCTACTACGACCCGGCAACAAAACTTGGCTGGAACCGGAATCGTAAAGGGTTAGGCGATGCTTTTACGTTCGGCAACATTACCCGCTGGGACTTAATTCTCGCTGCCTCAGCTATGGCCCATCAGGGAAAGCATACCCCGCTCCTGCTTGTCGAAGCCGATTGCGCTCCCCCGGTAGTACTGAATTACCTGCAATACCTTAAACCACCTCTACGTATGCCCCCCATGCCGCCGTTCATGCATGGGTTTATCCTAGGTACGCCAAAAATTATCGGCCTTACTACGCAAGCCGATATCGAAGAAGCACTTAAAATTGACGAACAGCCAGAGAAAAAGCAGGCAATGCATCCGGATCCGGATACTTGGCGAGAGGAAACAGCTCCACCTGAAGAGCAATGAAGACTATGATATAGTACAATAACTTCATCTGAGGGAATGGTCAAAAAAAATATCCTGTAGGGAAATTTCCTTACAGGATATTTTTCATCCACCAGTGGTATTTCTATTTACTGCTTAAACATAATTCCATTGGGAATTTTACCTACCTTAACCTTGCGCATAACCTTTTCAGTTGTATTATTAATGATACAACCGATGCCTTTCTGTATGTCCATGTTGCCTGGCGCCACTTGTCTCTGTGGCAATTTTTGCGTTAAGCAGCATATACTGGGGAAAACAGGAGAGGAGCGACAGCCGTGAGTCAATCAACAACATTATGGTTGCTGGGAACGGTCTATATTTTAATTGGACTAAAGTTGAAAATACTCGCCTACCGGCAGCAAGACAACTAATCACATATAATAACCACCTGGATATATCTAGTAAAGATAAATGTCTATATTTTAAATTCTGCCATTGCTGTATGCAGCTCTTCTGCCATCCCCGCCAGCGCTTGGCTTGCAGCAGCCACCTCTTGCATTGCTGCCGATTGCTCTTGGGTAGCACCCGACACCTCTTGTGTTTTATCTGCAGCCCTTGTACTTATGACCTCTATATCATGGACAGCCGCGACGATTTGCTGACTACCTGTCGTCATTTGGTGAATTGCGGTTGAAATGTCACCAATCTCTTTTGTAACCTTCTCGACTTGTGAAACGATTATTGCAAAAGACTCGCCTGCTTGCCTTACTACCTGGCTGCCTGCTGCTACCTGGCGGGAACCTTCTTGCATACCTGATACCGCGTCATACGTCTCGCGTTGGATATTCATAATTAAGGAACTAATCTGTTTTGCAGCATCTGCCGATTGTTCGGCTAACCTTCGTACCTCTTCCGCCACAACGGCAAAACCACGGCCCTGCTCCCCAGCTCTAGCCGCTTCGATAGCTGCGTTGAGTGCGAGCAGATTGGTTTGACCGGCAATGGCGGAAATGGTCCCAATAATTTGCCCAACTTCCTCAGAGCGCTGTCCTAGTCTGTTGACCTTAGCGGTCGAGTCAGCAACGACCTTCTCGGTACTAATCATTTGGCTAACAGCCGTATCGAGCGTTCTCCGCCCCTCTACAGCCACGGCAACCGTCTGCGCCGCCGAGGTTGCAATACTTTTAGCATTTGCTGCAGCATGCCGGATCCCGGTTACCATCTCTTCCACTACGGTGATAGTGCGTTTTACAGCTTCAAGCTGGTGTTCTGAGCCCTGCGCTACATCTACTATAGTAGCCGCAATATGACTGGCAGCTAGAGCCGATTGATCGGCGCTTGCTGTAAGCTGCTCAGACGACGCCGCCACAGATTGGGTTAACGTATTGACTCGGGTAATCAAATTTTTGAGCTGGCTGACCATAGTATTGTAGCCCTGTGCCAATACGCCTACCTCATCCTTGGTATTGACAGTTACAGTACTTGTAAGATCACCATTGGCAACCTTCTCTACACTATCAGCTAATTCCCTAACCGGGTCAGCTATGCGTTTGGCGATCATTCGCGCCAAACCGCTGGCAGCGAGCAAAGCAACGATTGCTATACCGGTTATTGTATAAATCAATTGATTCCGGGCTTGGGCTGCCTCAGATACCGCTTGACCGGCAAAAACCACCCCAATTGGGCTATTATCTGCCCCTAACAACGGCCTGTAAGCGGTTATGTACCTAGTACCGAGAATATCGGCTTCGCCAATGTATTGTTGCTTTTCCTGCAGGACTTTGGTGCTAATCGTCTCACTCAACTTAGTCCCCACTACCCGTTGACCATCTTGCATAATGGTAGTTGAACTGCGTACATTCCCCGCGAACAAGGTCACCTCTGTACCAAATAATCGTTTCGCTTGGTCAACCGCCTCATTCTTGCTCATATCATACCCGACAGACAGCACCCCTACAACACTCCCGTCCTTTCTTATCGGGATTGCGGCGCTAACACCCAGCTTATTTTCAGTTCCCGCTGCTATGTCCGAAAAAGCAATGCCTTGCAGCGCTTTTCGGACATGAGTCTGACCGTTAATATTATCTCCTTTTAGCTCCGGTGCATGAGTGCGTGCAATGACAATACCATTGGTATCTGTAACGGTGGCAAAATCAAGCTTACCTTGACGAAGTAACGGCGATAATACCGCCAGCACTTGGGTAGTATCTTTGGCGTTAATCGCGTCAATTACAGCCGGATTTTCAGCCAAAACAGAGCCATAGCTTACTGCATCGCGTTTATAGCCTTCCAGGATAGCAAATAGACCTTCCATTCCTTGCTTAGCCCTATCTTCATTGATTTTTTGCATGGTGCTAGAAAATAAATATATTGCCGGCCCCATAGTCATAGCAACAAGCAGAACACCCACTAAAACAAAAGACATTATTAGTTTGCCTTTAAGGGTAACAAAATTTTTCAAAATCCATCATCCCCTTCATCAATATCTTCTACTAAATAGCACGTGGTTACAATAACCTAGTCACCCCTTCCTCCGGGGCCTTTGAGCTTAGAATATCATATAGTTATGTAGAATTTATGAACAATTTACGAAGATGTTGTGAACGGTGCGGAGAAATTTTTACACACAAATGCCCTGCACTTCACTATTGCAGGGCATTTGCTGAACTTTACCGTATAAACTCGCTGGGTGCCACCGTGATACCGGTATGTTCGCTCATTAAGATGGTATTTTTATGGATGTTCTATAACAATCTTGATTTCTAACGGACCAGCCACAGAAGTATCTGCAAGGGTAACCGCGCGTAACTGCACGATGCCCACCTTCTTCTCAAGCTGGTTTACCACATTGAATAGTTCAGTACCACTGATTGAGCCTACTGTACCCTGCAGAGGATCAGACAGTACACCTTTTTCTACGGCGATGCTGTTCACTTGCTGTAAGAACTGTAATACAACCGGCTCTATACCGCCTCTATTTTCTTGTACGTTAATCGTAGTTTTAGCAATCGTTTCGCCCTTAGCGAAGATTCGTTTGTTGGGATAAACCTCCAGATACGCAATGACCGCTTCATCCCCTACTGTATTCTCGTGGGCAACAATCCGCACTACCATACTGCTATCAGACTTTTGCAAAGCCTTGGTTGCATTCTGAAAGTCGGCTTGACTAATCCATAGCATTTCAGTCTCTGTATCCTGCTTTCCTATTTGCTGCAGAACTTTCCGATTGGTCTCAGAAATAACACGCAGCAATTGATTTTGTACTTGCCCAACCGAGGTGTCTATAACCGCGGTAGCTAATACCTCATTGGCTCTGTAGAGCACAGTTTCAGCTCGCAGGTATTTAATACCAGAGCTCAGCTGAGCTGTTGTCTTCGATAGTCTATCAACATCACTATTAAGAGTGTCTCGCACCCTGCTCAAATCAGCAATACGGGTATCTAATTTTGCTTTGGTTGCTTCAAGGTCTGCAATATCCGACTTGGCTTGCGCTAAATCCACCTGTCCTTTACTCAGTGCTGCCATTGTTTGATCATGCTGTTCAAGCGCGCTGGCCAACTCTGTTCTTGAATGGGAAAGCTGAATGGTTACGGAATTGATTTTGTTTACAAGATTGCTGTATTCCTCTTCTTTTGATTGTAAAACAAGGTGATTGGCTTCAAGTTGTTGGTTCTTTTGGACAACCTCGGAAGAAAGCGTTGTCAGTTCTGTACGCAGTTTCTCCATACCGAATAAGGCTGTCCTCACATCGTAGGATACAATGGTTAGGATGATAAGGGTAGATGCGGTAATCAGAATCCCGGTTGTTACAGCCACGATAATCGAGGTGTATTTGGGCCGCAGTCCAAACAAAGACAGCTTCTTTTTTCCCACCTTAGTACCAATCTTGTCACCAATATAGGCGATAGCGCCGCCCATGACACCCAGTATAGCGATAAGTACCAGACCAAACATAGAAATCCCCTTCCTCAATAATGATTGCAGCACCAAACACCACGAGGTAAAAGGGATTCTTGTTACCCACTAAGAATAACCCATTTTGTCCATCGTTTAATACTGACGTTAAAAACCTTTATTAGTAAAGAGGCTCCGGTTTGCCGGAGCCTCTTTACTTTTTAGAATTTAACGTTTACAGTAGCTTTGGTTTGATTGCCAGCTACGTCCAGATTCTTATAATCAAGCTCAAGATTTACGTTCTTCGCCAAATCCCTGCCATAAGTAACTTGGAGTCCTTTGTCTTTCTGGCTACTGTTGCCAAAACCGGTAGAAGTGGTGCCGGCAAAGTTAAAGCCCGATTGTTCTGGTAGGGCATTAGCATCAAAGTTAATATAACTTACCCGCGCACCTAAGATATCTGTACCGACACGGTAGGCATTGGCTTTCTGCGAAACATTACGGACATATTCTGCTCCCACTTTTTTACCGAACACGCTGACATCTGTGCTTAAGGCAGCATACTCGTTTGCCGTACCTATGTTATCAATTTTGAGATAATCAGCCGCCACGTTGGTTCCAAAGAGTTGGTTCTGATATTCTGCGGCCTGAACGCTGGTGTCGCCGCTATTATCATAGGCTACCGTCAGACCACCTAACTTTGCCTTGGCACCCGTAATCGCAGCGCCATCAACTTCATAGGAGTTATACAGAAGACCTTGGCCAAGTTTAAGGTCTTGTTTACCTAAAACAGTGTCAACAGCTCCTAGCTTAGTTTCTATGTTAAACCGGTCAATGCTGGGAGAACCAAAATTATCAAGAGAAGTCTTGTCTATTCCATCAGCGTCAGCTGTGGTTAAACGGGCATTTAACTTGGTATCCTCATTAATTTTGCCTGTTGCACCGAGACGGAAACGATAGGACGTATCTTCGGTGTTATTGTCATATTGAACGCGCGCTTCGCCACTGAATTTGATTTGATTGTCCAATTGTTTTTGGATACCGTCAACTTTAACTCCCAGGCTGTTAAGTTCAGTAGCAAATTCACTTGCTAATTTATCCACAATTACTTTTTGGTCAACGGTAGAAACTTTACCCATTGCGCTGGCCACGATTTGCGCCATCTCATAACGAGTAAGCGTCTTGTCCCCTTTGAAGGTTCCATCGCCATAGCCGCTGACAATACCGGTAGCAGCTAGTTTATTTACGGCATCGTAAGCCCAGTGCTTTGTGGGAACATCGGCAAAGGGATTCGCGAACGCCGGTACAGCGAAAGCCACCGTCAGAGCGGTGCAAATAGCAGTCTTTAACAACTTCTTTTTCATTTGTATTCCTCCAGTTAATTTGATTAATAATGTGTAAACTCAAGTCTTACGTTTTACGCTATTAGACTTGTTTCCGACTTGCGGAATGCATGTTTACATTCACCTTGGGTTAGCCCCCCTTGATGCTAATGAAAGCTTCACTCTCTTCTTCACTGGCATTTACCCTCAGGGAACTGTGGAATTTCCCAGGCGATGTATTCATAATACCAAGTTATTATGAATATCCCATGAATTTCCTATGAATAAATTATGTTATCTTTATGAAGTGTGTTCTGTTGTACTCCCAAAAAACACAATTTCTTCACAGGTTATTCATGATAACTTCATAATAGTTCGTTATAATTAGCCCATGGAAATATACTTCATACATATATCTAAGGGAGGCTTCACAATGAAAAAGATAGCAGGGATTCTAGTTTCTTCGTTGCTCTTATTACCGCTTGCTGCAGATGCTTCCATCAGCACAAAGGTCAATTCTTCTAATACTACCTACGTTAGCCAAATAACTAATATCGGTCCGTGGAGTTCGATGAAAGTACAATACACAAATGACAAAACCTTACCCACTCTTACGCTGACCAAAACCGACTCCAGGGATTATTTGTTTTCTGATAAAACACAACTGGTTACTGATGGAGTGGCTTCTGATTTGAAACTCATGGCTACATACCGGAATCCTACAAACTACAGAACACAAACCAGTAGCCTTGGTCGCTACGAATTTAACCAAGAGCAAATAGCTAACATCCAAAACGCCAAAAACGTTTCGCTACAAGTTTCTTTCCGCAACACGAGTACAATAACTTGGAAGATTTCAGAAAAAGTGCTGAATGAATGGAAAGAAGTCTTATCTAGAGGACAAAGTCAAGTTTCTTTGCAAAATACTTCCCTTGGCATGAATAATCACGCTGCACATCATGGTGGCTAACTAATAACGCAAGAGACAATTCCCCTTGCCTGTGCCCTAGGTTTCTTACTTAACCAGCTTCTAATTATAAATGCCCCAAGCTTTCGCAAATGAAAGCTTGGGGCATTTAAGTACCCTTCCACGTAACAAAGCAATACAACAATAGTGTTACCTGAGTTTTCATTCCGCAACGCCAACTGTGGATACTAACACGAGGCTTCCTAACATAGCAAGGTTAAGGATCGCAGATCGGTTGCCAATGCAAATAGTGTCAAAGAGAAGCTTGAACGGATTCTAGTGCTTACAGCTCTCGGCATAGCAATCTAACCGAGCAAGTACCACAGTGAGAACTAGACCATATGTCATTGCGGTGAAAAGGTGTGATAAATTTGATTCCGGCGTAGCGTGTTCCAACATGGGTATATGAAAAATTGTACCTAAGGTGTGGATTATAACCCAGACTGCCGCCCCATAGGTAGAGCCTGAAATTAGCGGATAACTGTATTTTAATTTTGGGAGCAAATACACAAATACAATACCCAGCAGACCTGCAACCGCTATTTGAAGTACCTGCGCGAAGATTTCTTCCCGCATCGATTCCGGAAAGTCACCCCATACCACTATTGCTGCTATATCGAGATATCTAACCTTGGCGATACCGAGTGTATAGGATATCAAATTTAGCACAGCCATTACAACCCCAGCGATTGTCCCTGCCAGATAACCCCTCACGAACTTGTTTTGCATCCTTACCACCTCTGCTCTCTTTTTTCACCAGGGCCTAATCTATTGCAAAATTCACTCTGGTTCCCTCAAAAACCCGGATAGTGGGTAAATATCCCTATGGTTTAGTATTACGATTCCCAAATTAATTATTTTTGCAATAAACTATGTTTGCCTTTCGATAAATTTGCCAACAGGCACTTCCACTCACTTTGTTTATGCTCTTCTTCTTACACTACTGGCCTTTTCTAAATAAAACGCCCCAAGCTTTTGAATGAAAGCTTGGGGCATCTCACTAGAATATAAAAACTTCTTACCGCAAAACCCGCCGGGCACCAATATACCGCGGGCCCCAGTACGAGCTGTCAAGACGGTCAATGGCTATACCACGACTGGATGATGCGCTAATAAACTTGCCGTCGCCAAGGTAAATACCATTATGTGACGGGCCAGGCTCATAAGTGCTGAAAAAGACCAAGTCGCCTGGCTGCAGTTGACTTCTTGTGACCGGCAGCCCTACTCCAAACTGAACATCGGCCGTCCTTGGCAAGGAAATGCCGTTCAGACCAAATACATATTGGGTAAAGCCCGAGCAGTCAAACCCATTGGGGGTGGTGCCACCCCATAGATAAGGAACTCCTTGCTGACGCTTGGCTGTTGCCAAAATGCGGCTAACGGCGATACTGTCACCACGTCCTCGGCTTACCGGCGTACCGGGTAGCCTGAGTGCACTCCAGGTAGCTTCACCAACGATACCGTCGGCTTCCAAGCCCCGGTCAGCCTGGATGGCCTTGACCGCCGCTTCGGTTTGACTACCAAAGGCACCGTCGGCACCGCCGACGCTATATCCCAAGCTTTGCAGCCTCTCTTGCAACAGAACCACATCAGAGCCACTGTCTCCCCACCGGAGGGCAGCTGCTTCTGCACTACCCATCAGCAGCCCACTCGTAAGTACAACCAATAATGCTTTTTTTGCTGCTTTTTTCCATGAGCCTTTTATCAAATTCGAACCGCCTCTCGTCGCCTCCGGAGTTAGCTGCCGGGTTAGGGCCAGGCTTAGCCCTGCGCTACTGCGCTTCACCCCAAATGAAAGGGTCCTCCGTACCTGTCCAGGATTCGGCGTATTTAATGGACCTAATGTCACCTCCTTCCTAGTGCATTATAACTAAATTCGCCTAAATTCGACAAGGCCTCTTTTGCCTGGTGCACCGTTTTGGCGAACCTTACCAAAGGATATTGGCTTGGTTGTGGCGAATATCCTGATATACGGTAAAAAAAGAATACCGTTTGACTTTAGCTAAAACTAGAAAGCAGGAACCTAATGTTCAAACGCAAACTATGTAAAACATTAACCTTAAGTCTCCTGACTCTATCTCTTGTTACAACATCATGGGGGGGAGCCTGGGCCACCGCTCATGCGGCTGCCGCTGATGAGCAAGCTTTGGAAATCACTGCGCCTAGCACGGGAACAACAAATACTATTCTCGGGGGAATATTGGCGATAGGTCTCATCGCTGCCCTAACCAACCAAGGCGACAAAGCCGATAGTGCTGCCCCAGCGAAAGGCACAGCGCCTGCGTCCCCACCAGCAACTAATCCAACACCCTCTGCACCAAAAGCACCTCAGGTTAGCGGTGTCACTGCCGACGAACAACTCGCCGTTAATTTATTAAATGCTGATCGCGCCGCTAACGGACTGCCGCCGCTTAAACTCAACCTAGCGGTAACTGCAGTCGCTCGGCAGCATGCGCAGGACCAAATCGACCGGAACTTCTTTGCCCACGTCAATCCTGACGGCAAGTCTCCCTTTGACCGGATGCGCAGCGCCGGTATCTCCTTCGGCTATGCTGGCGAGAATTTAGCCATTAACCGTAACGTCACTGCGGCCGAACAAGCCTTCATGAACAGCCCCGGCCACAGAGCGAATATCCTTAATGCCAAATATAAACAAGTTGGTATTGGTGTGCGCTATAGCCCCCAAGGCTCTGTTTATGTAGTACAAAAATTTATTGACTAGCCAGCCTTAAAAACCTGTAGGGAATCTTCCTTACAGGTTTTTCATTGTCCTGTAAAAAAGTATAACTTTCCGTCTGGATAAGGCAACATTACCCAAAGGGCACAGGCGGCTTTCCGCTTTCGCTAAGGCTCGGCGCAAGCCGTGTTTTCTTTATCCGATGACTAAGTCGCTCTAAGACTCCCGCTTCTACAAGCGGGAGTTAAGAGCGTCTAAGTCCCTGGATAAGGTCGACTAAACTTCAGATGGGGTTAAAACCCCACCTGAAGCTAAGTCTTTCTTTATCTGGCTTAATATACTTTGGCATATAAATTGTAAAACCAGGTCAAGCTACCAGTAATTATCTGTTCACGAGGTGACTTATGCGAATTCTACGTTTATTTGCTATTGTTTCCGTGATGATACTAGCGTCACTAAACGCCAGTAATAGTGTAGCAGCGCCAGTTGATAGCGCCACAGAAGTAAACGACGGTTTTGTGACAATCACAGATACAATGGGCAAAATTATCTTTCAAACTGGCCTTGCCGTCCATCCTGGTGATGAATTTATTGATGAGGATAACCGGGTCTATGTTGTTACTGCCGTTCTAGGTACAACTGCAACAGCCGAATATGTGCGTGAGGAGTCTTTTAGCAGCCTATGGCCGCAAACTGTACCTGTGCAAGCACCCGCACAGCCGGCAAGTCAACTGGTGAGTATCTATCATACACACACAGATGAATCCTATATTCCTACCGACGGTAAAGCTACCGTCAAGGGTGACGGTAGCATCCTGCTTGTCGGAGAAGCCTTTAGTAAACGATTGTCTGAACTTGGCTATCAGACCAATCATGACAAAACCCTTCACGACCCCCATGACGCCAATGCTTATCAGCGCTCGCGGCGCACTGTAATGAAACTCCTTCAACAGCAGCCAGCCGCACTATTTGATATCCATCGCGACAGCGCGCCAGCCAAAATATATAACTTTCAAGTCAACGGCCAGGACGCAACCAAAATATTATTAGTCGTTGGCCGCCAAAATCAAACTATCAATACCACTATGAATTATGCTAAAACCATTAAAGCAGCGGCTGATGACAAATACAAAGGGTTAGTACGTGGTATCTTTATCGCTAAAGGCGGCTATAACCAAGACTTAAACCCTCGTAGTATCCTTGTTGAAATTGGCACCCAGTACAATAACCGGGAAGCCGCCGACCGCAGCGCCGCTCTATTTGCTGATGTAGTCCCTTCTTTTCTTGTACCCACCACTCAGGCTCCAGCGGGTCAAGCTCCGGTTGCTCAAGCAACACCTTCGGTATCACCAGATATTGCTGCCAACAATGATCCCGGTCCACGCCAAGATACCCTCCTTATCATTGGCGCATTAGTTGCGGGTACAGGTGCTTTCCTTTTTCTTAGTACAGGCAGTTTTAAAGAAGCCAAATCCAAACTCCTCCGTTTCGGTAAATATGAGTTTGGTGACATCTTCCGATCATGGAAAAAACGAAAATAATCAGGAGTCGTAAGCCATGAAAAACAGCCGTTTTTTCTGTATTCCTCGTTCTACATTAGCAATTGGTGCAATATTGCTTGCCGTAAGCCTTGGCTTTATGTGACAAGCCAACCTGCCACCCCGGAGCAAAAACCACCCGGCACCCCAGTCCCCGAGCTATACTTCTTACGTTATCTTAGAGGAAACAACAGGGGAACATTAATGCAAATCTCTGTACCTCCTACCGTAGGTGATGAACTGGTCACAGACACCAACAAACGCTACACCGTTGTCAAGGTAGAAGAAAATCGGGCTTACGCCCGCTTTGTTGAGGTGATCTGAAAAATACCAAAACCCAAATAATTACAGGACAAACGCCTTACACGTTTGTCCTGTCTTGCTTTTCAACCTGCCAAGCAGAGCAACTATTTCTTATACTACTTTACCCCTGCCGACTGTGTTCCCTTTTTTACAATAACTCCGTCCACTGCGGTGTAAACTACGTCGTCTTTAATCCAGCCCTCGATGGTATGTCCAGCAACTACCTGTTTGTTATATCCAGTAGGATTATGGTCGATCACGGCATATTGAGGACCGTTTTTACCGCTACCCTGCCTCACCATGACTGTTTCGAGGTCCTTATTGATGCGATACGCCTTAGTTGTGACTCCGTCAACGGCGGTGTATGCTACTCCGTCTTTGATCCAGCCCTCAATGGTTTGGCCACCAATTACCTTTTTGCTATATCCAGTAGGATTACGGTCGATCACGGCATATTGGGGACCGTTCTTACTGCTGCCTTGCTTCACCATGACTGTTTCAATGTTCCCATTAATGCGATACGCCTTAGCAGTGACTCCGTCAATGGCGGTATATGCTACGCCGTCTTTGATCCAGCCCTCAATGGTTTGGCCGCCAACTACCTGTTTGTTATATCCAGTAGGATTGAGGTCGACCGTAACATATTGGGGACCATTCTTAGTGCTGCCCAGACTAACCATCACTGTTTGGATGTCTGATTTAATTTTGTTAGTTTCCGGGAGAAACTCGTTGGCCGAAGCCACACCCGCTACCATCATGCTCATCAGTAAAGTTGCAGTTATAAAAGTCTTTTTCATTTTCATTACCTCCTTGTTGTTCTTTATCCATATTATACCTAGCTGATATGAATATCCTGTGAAGGAATTGTGTAAAACTTGTGCTATTTTACCTGTCTTTATCTACATTTGAGAATAGCTTCTGAAGTATGTGGTAAAATCGAGCATGAACTGTAAATCCAGCTGTTATGTCAATGGCGGCATTAAGCCTTCCACAGCTTAGGAAAGTAAAAAGCCCAGCACCATGTGCCAGGCAGTCGCAGCACTATATTCTTATTTCATATCCCTTATTTCTGCTTACGACTTAAAGGTAATTCCATTAAGGATTTTGCCGAACTCTATAGGAAATTCCCTGCAGCTCTGCCATTCCTGATTATTTAATGCTTAACTTGCCGGAATATTTTAAAGAACATATATACTGTGCCAATCAGCGAGACTACTAACAAATAATAACCTGTGTAATGAATTTTAGCCTGTAGCGGACCTGTGCCAGAGTGCATCATAATGGCTGAAGTTAATAGCATACTGGAGATTATCAGACTATAGGCAATACGGTTGATGGACTTGTCAAGTTTATCGCCAAGAAACTCCATACCGCTGATCGACAAAGGAATTTTCTTCTCCCCTCTTGTCATACCCGAAATGAATGTGGGTAGCTCACTAAAGAGTATTCGCAGCTTCTTTTTGACATCCAGTATATTTCCTAACATGGCCGCTTCACTCACCTGGGGCAAGACATTGCTTTGGAGGAAGGTCGCAATAATAGGACGGGCTATCTCCAGAAAGTTAACATCTGGATCGATTTTGCGAGCATTTCCTTCCGCGAGAGCAAACGCCTTGCCTAATAACAGCAGGCGCTCAGGCATGCGAATACCATGTTTTTGGGAAATATGCATCATGCCGAAAATCATCTTTCCTATTTCAACATTGCCTTGAGACATATTCTGGGAAACAAACATTAGCTCTGCCATATCTTCATAATAATTTTGCCAGTTTGTTTCCCCTGTTGAATGGCCCATTTCTAGTGCCACATTCATCAACTTATCTACATCTGAATTTTGAATGGCGGTGAAGTTTTCAATTAACCGCTCTGTCATGCGCGAATCAATTCGCCCCACAATACCGAAATCAAGGTAGACTATTTCTCCCGCCTTAGTAAGACGAATATTACCTGAATGGGGATCGCCGTGAAATACGCCGCATAAAATCACTTGACGTAAAAAACTGTCCAGAAATTTCCTGGATAATTCCTTGCGGACAGCAGGATTTTGAGTTTCAGCCGCTTGTTCAATACTAATTCCCTCAATATACTCCATAGTCAGCAAATTCTCGTTACTTAACTCCCATTCTACCCTCGGTGCGCGGGCCAACCCGGCATCGGCTAAGAGATTGCGGAACAACTGGATATTTCCCGCCTCTACCGATAAATCAAATTCTTTTTTGAGAGAATGGGCGAAAATAGCAAAGCTATTTTCTATATCCATTAGGTTGTTGACTTCTGGCTGTTTTGCTAAAAAGGTAACTATTTTTTGCATTACCCTCAAATCCAATTCAATCTTGTTGATAACCTCTGGCTTGCGAACCTTTAACACTACCTTGCGCCTGTCAGCCAAAGTAGCGGCATGAGTCTGGGCAATTGAGGCCACCCCAAGCGGCTGGGGGTCTATGTAAGTAAAAATATTTTTATACTCTGGCAAATTTTCGGCAACCAACTGTTCAATTCGCTCAAAAGCAACTGGTGTTACTTGTTCTTGTAGGCTTTTCAGGGCATCGGTAACAAAATCAGGAACAAGATCCGGGCGACTGCTTAAAAATTGCCCTAACTTGATAAATGTTGGGCCAAGTTCTTCCAGCATTCCCGGCAATCTTTGCACCAGACAGCGAAACTCTTCGCTCTTTAGCGTTTTTTCTAAATCCCCTGCACCACTGAGCACACCAAAGGCCATAAACCGACGCAGGCCCAAATCTTTTACCAGAAAACCAAACCCGCTTTTAATAAAAACACCGGCAATCTCCCTCGCCCGTTCGCGTACTGCATCATTTCTTTGCCATATTGCCAAAATTAATTCCTCCAAACTGTATAACCTATCACAAATCACTAAACACTCAAAACACACTATATTAGCTATTTGTATGATAGTTCATAATATACTTAAAGCGTAACTAGCCTACAAATAAAAAACAGTCAGCACACGCTAACTGCTTTTTATAGATAATCTAGTTGTCCATAACCTCTACCTGTTTAGCTACTATGATGGGAGCTTGCGTTGCAGCCTTCTTAGTCTTAAACACCTCCCACAGTCCTCTAGCCAAAAATACCGAACCGCCAATGAAAAGTGCCCAGAAGAGTAATGTAATAGCTATACCGGCTAAGCTGCCAAGTAAGCTTTCAAACCCTGAACCAGGCATCATACCCGGCATGCTTGCCATGTTAGTCATATTCGCCATGTTACCGTGGTTATACATAGCCATGTTACCCATTTGGCCATACGCATCTACGCCTTGATTCATAACGCCCATGCCTTGCCCCATACCATTCATCCCCTGGCTCATGCCTTGATTCATGCCACCCATACCTTGATTCATCATCATTTTAGAAGGCCTCCTTATATTTTGTTTATCTAATTTATCAGTGGTTCTGATTTGATTTAAGTATAACAAACCCAAATGAATATCTTATGAATAGCCTATGAAAATCTCGTGAAATTTTTCGAGGTTAGACAGTACTGCCCGACAATCTTACCAAGTGTACTAAACTCAATTGTGTGCAGTTTAAGAAACATTGAACGGGGTTGTCCCAAAGTAAGCGACAAACCTTTCATCACCTATTATTCAATAACTTCAGACATGCTAACATAATAAGAAAAGAACGAGATGGATTCTTTTGAGATATGGTTAGCCATGTATCTCAGAAAAATCCATCTCGTAAAGCGGACTTAAATTCATTAAGCTGCTTTTGAATTAGCTTCTTGTGCTGATCATTTGACAGACCTTCCGTCTGGTCGAATCCTTCTTCAGCAAGGTAAAAGTTGAAGCATTCAGCCAGATCACGATTTTCTCTTTCCATTTTTGCATAGTGCTTTATCAGATAATGATTGAAATCAAGGTTGAAATCCAGTCGACTGCGTTCACCCTTCAGATATGACTGGACAAAGGTCATCATAAATTCAGTGGCGGTATTCTTTGGCATCTCAAACAGACCCCTTTTTCATCGGCATTCGGCATTTTTCCGGAACAGCTTCGCCCCACGGTAGTAGGGCATCCAATTCCCCGACTGATGCGGATGGAACGGCTTCAAGCAGGTGGCTTCAAACGCCGTGTTCTGCCGAAGACCGCAGTGGGAAAAGCTATGAAATATGCCCTAGAACAGCGCAAATGGCTGATAAATGTCTATCTTGACGGGCGAACCGAAATTTCGAACAACCGGGCTGAAAATGCCATACGAACCTTTCGCATTGGGGCGCAAAAACTGGTTTGATTTTATTCAGATATTGACTTTTGAACAGCTTCCTAGCTATCTCGCAATGTCTATTTTCGCGTTCGAAATAGTGTAAGCAATTACTATGCCGAGTACCAGATGGGAAATTAAGTTTATAACAAAACTTCCTGTCCCCATTAACCAAGTAGGAGTAGCTACTCCTGACACAATAAAGAAAATATTCATAAGTACCCAGAGAACTATACCTAAGATGGACCCTGATGAAAAATAGTAAACTAAGTGTTCTTGAGATATCAGCCTAGCTGCAAGCCATCCGGCAAACCCAGTAGCTATAGCGTAAATAAACCACCCTATACCGGATTGAACAGATAATAAATTAGAAACTGTGCCTATTGTATCTACACTCGAAATTCCACTGGCAAACGTTAGCTGATCCAGTACCAATTTGGCCACCCCGCCAATCACGCCACCGATAAGGCCAGCTATATTTCTGTCCATAGGCTTATTGCCTCCTTAAGATTTCACTATTATTTTTACACTATATTGTTTATCTTTTATCCATAGGTTATACGGGTCGCTACCCATTCCCTGATCTCTATGAATATGCACCAACAGTACAAGATTCCTTCTACACCGTCTACTTGCTTGGCTACTACGACAGAAGCCGGAGTCTGGGTTGCAGCCTTCCTGGTTTTAAACACTTCCCAGAGCGCTCTGGCCAAAATACTGTACGGCAACTAAAAGAGCTAATAATAAGAGCGTGATACCTGTACTAAGTAAATATCTAGTGAAGTTTCCGTACAAGTGGATTAACTGATCTTTTAGAAACATAACAAAATTCATTAAAACTTCATATTCATTTGCTATAATTTAGATAGTTCATTTGCAAAAGTCCAATACAATCTCCAACAAACAATACCATGCAACGAAGCCCAGCATAGCACAGAAAGGCGGTGAATTCTCGTGGGATTACTCAATATAACCGAAGACTTGGTGTTAGGCGGCGTAAAGAGTTTAGATCAAGCCTATAGAGAAACAAAAGGCGCATTCACTTCTGCTAAAAGCAACTTTGCAAGCGTGCGCAACAATCTGGAAGATGTATATAAAGAATATGCTCCCTGCGCCAAGGAGGTGTTAATAACGGGCCGTGCTAAAGCCGAAGATATCTACGAAGCGGGCAGTGCTCGTGCACAGGAAGTATTCGAGCAAGGCAAGGCCAAAGCTGGCGACTTCTACGAACGCAGCAAAGAAGCATACGATGACGCTAGACTACGCTCCCGAGTCAGAAAGTACACTCCATCCGATAACGCTGATGATTATATCGACGTTACTGCGGAACCTACCGGTGGCGCAGCCTCCAGTGCCTTCACAAAAAATCGCCCAGGCGCAGGCACAAGCCACTGACAACGATTTCTTTCCGCCTAGATTCAGGGAATGCACCCCATACCAAAGTGCTGCTAGAGCTATATATCTGACTTTGACGAAACCAGTGCTACTCCAGTGATTACCCCTTTACCGATATTAACAGAAATATCGATTATGTAATTTTAAATATATAATTACGAAATATTTTGTGTGCGTTATTTTGGATCCAATAAGTCGCCAAATAAAGGAGGAGCAAGGCATGCAGATTCCAGGTTTTTCTGGTATGTTAAGTATGTCTGGTATGTCACATAACTCAGGAATGACAGGAATGGAACGTATGACTTGTCATAGCCCCCAAACTAAAAGAGCCCCCATTCAAGTCCAGTCGTCCTTTGCAGCCGAATTATCGAAGTCAGAAATTCCTTATGAAGAAACAAAAGACGGTACTAGCCAAGTTAACAACTCCTTGGCTAGTGTTCAAATCTATGGAAATTCAGAGAAAGTCGCTATCAACTATGCTGTATCATATCGCAATATTAATACATATGCTCCTGTTAGTACAGCTTTAGCAAGCAGTGTATATATGACATCACAAACCCTAAATTATGTAGTTCCCCTTAGCTCAACTCTAGATTTGCCCAGTAAAAATAACGAGAGCTAAATATACTGATTAGCTTCATCAGTGAATCTGAGTATATTGCGCTTTTGCATGTATCAGTTGGTGAGCATTGACTGCGGCAACAAAGGCCAGACCTATAAAATGGCAGCTTCCTCAACTGCAATAAACATAAAATAAGTATACGTAACTCCTGTGAATATACCTTATGAAAACCTTATTAATATCTTATAAGTTTTCTCTCAAGCTTATCTCGCGTAGTGTTCATTTTACTACATAGAAAAGACAAAGTCGCTTCCTAGCCCATAAGCTTGGAAGCGACTATCTGTGTTTTTAATATTAATGGGCCATAATTTTATTCGGAGCTTCTGTCATAAGCCTTCTTATATTCTCTACTTGTTTTTCAACTGCCGCCTTATCAGGTGTGGGTTTGTTGACTTCACTATTTAGAGCCGTAATGGCTTGACTTAAGCGATCTCGAAACCCTGTATCCGAAAAATGTGATGACAGGCGATTATTGAGGGTAACCAGATTACTTGCCGAAGGTCTGGCTTCGGTAAGCTTATTGGCTTGTGACTTGGCGGTCACATCATCAAGCGCTTGATTCATTTGCGCCATAATAGGATTGGGGTCTTCCATATTGGCCATGTTAGCCATATTATGCTGCGCTTGTTGTCCGCCGCCCTGCTGCTGAGCTGGAGGAGTTGCCGGCGTCTGGCTCTTTTGACCACTGCAACCAGCTATCACTAGTAGGCTTGCTAAACAAGCGGCCAGAAACGCTTTATTCATACTACATCATACCCATACCGCCGCCAGAGGAACCACCCGACGAGCCGCCACTGGAACCGCTTGACATGCTACCGCTAGAACCGCCACCAGACATGTTCATCATACCCATGCCACCGCCACCTTGCATATTACCCATACCGCCACCACCTTGCATACCCATGGGCATACCCATCATGCCCATACCGCCGCCTTGCATTGGCATTTGGCTTTGCATTCCCATATTACCACCTTGCATGCCCATTGGCATTTGACCTTGCATACCCATTGGCATTTGGCCTTGCATACCCATTGGCATTTGGCCTTGCATACCCATATTACCACCTTGCATGCCCATAGGCATCTGCCCCATAGCCATTTGGCCCATCGGCATACCATACTGCATTCCCATTGGCATACTGTTGACAGGTACCATAATGACCGGCACCATCATGCCACCGTTAAATCCAGCATTACCATTCGGCATTTGCATGTTACCAGCAAAACCGGCATTCATACCTGGCATCATCTGACCGCGGCCATACGACTGGCCATACATCGATTGTTGATTTGGAGCTAGCAGACCAACAACAGCCATTAACAGCAAGATACCCAGAAACGAATACAAGGCATATCTGAGCCACGGATTGTTTTCCATAAAATTATATCCTCCCTTAAATTTTGTAGTGTAATTCGTGTTGGAAGGCGCGGTATCCGGCTTGCCTAGCACGCCAACCACGCCGTGAGCTAAATAATTAGCCCCTGCGCCCAGCGCTACTACCAGCAAGGCGATCAGGAAAAACATATACATCGATCCCAGGAATCCCAGACTGCTCAATACATTCACCTCAAGTGCCACACAATTAACAAAAATAGAGTGATGGACAAAATAAACGGTGTAAGGAAAAAAATGATGTTTGTGGTAAAATCATGCACCCACCGCAGATATCCGCCCTGGTCATGCATGTTCTTGGTCATGGTTTGAGCCATTTCCTGCTTCCAGACCAGGAGATCAGAGAGTGTGATATTAGATGCATGCATCATGCGCATCATATCACCCATGCTTTGCCCCATCATCTGGGTCATCATGTTACTCGTCTCAACCTGATGATTTTGCCATACATTGAATAACGCCAAGACTATCACCAGCAAAAATATAAAGGAGAGTTGCCAAAAGGGAAGTTTAACTCGATCCATTCGATTTCGCATTCCTCCATACCAGGTAAGCTGCCAAAACAAACGCTATTACCAATAAGTTGGTAAAGAGAGGTACTGACATCTCTACTACTCCGCCTTGCCCACCAGAGTCCATCGCCGCTATGCCCATCAGTGAATTTTTCATGGCTTGCATCATGCCGGCCATGAACGCCTCAACCTGCTGCTTACTAGGGTCAGGCCCACCGACCGATATCATGATAACTGCCACAGCAAAGAAAAAGGCAGAGGCAATAAACCATATTGCTACCTTGAACCATTGCTGGGTCATCAGATTACCCGACGTTTGCTGTTTTGGCCAAACAAAAGCGTGTGCTTTCTGGTACATATGCCATACTAAACTAGCCAGTACAATATAGGTCAGTTTTTCGTGCACAAACATAGCAAACGCCAGAGCAGCCTTGTTGCCATGATGGCTTTTCCACAAGATAATGCCGGTGACAATAAACAGAAGGGTTGTCAGTAGAGTGAATAATCCATACTCTTGTCTACCAAATATTCCCCAGCCTAAATCACGCTGACTGTCATCTTTAAGCACCCGCGCCAACTCCTGTCCAAGGGCAAGGAAGGCTAGCAATATATAGGGAACGGCGATTACCCTGTGGACAAAGTCGGCGGTAGCAATATCGTAGTTAAGCAACCAACCATAGCGGGCACCGATCATAGCCAAGCCGCTAATTGTAAGCACGGCAAAAACAACAGTCAACAGCCAATGCACAACAAATTCCAGTTGAAGTTTCACGGTTACCAACTATTTCCCTTCGCGTTTATCTCCCGGTTTATTACCATTTGGGTTAAAAGAAGGCGGCGAAGACAGTTGTGCCGGCGGTTCTGCTTGAATTGCGCTGGCACCATTTACTTGTTGGCTACCTTGCTCGTTATCAAATTGGGCTTTCAAATACTGCACCAAAGCCACCGTCAAGGTGATAACAAGGGCCAGCATTAACAGCTTAACTAAGAACCCAATGAGCATAAACAGCATAACCTGTGGTGACGCACCATACCCGCCGCCAGACTGCAGACCATTAAAGAGCGCCGTAATAAAGTATAAGCCAAACACAACGGCGAGCACGACGGCCATAGTTCTAAGCACCGGATCTTGATTAACATATTCCATGGCCTTGGACGACTTTACAAAACCGTCCGGCTGGTTGATGAATTTGCGGATGCCCATAATTAACCCGGCAATCAGCGCAAACACCAAAACCAATACTAGCAGATGCATGAGAAACCCGATGAGCCCAGGGATTAAACTACCGAAGAAGGCTCCTCCTCCATAGCCGCCTGCAGCCCCCATATGACCTGCATTATTGCCAGCATAACCGGTACCGCCGAAATTACCGCCAAATAAGAAACCGAAGACCAGCAGCCCCACAAAGACAATGAGGACTACTCTTAAAATGGGATCCCCTTTTGTCGTATCACCCATACTGTCCCTTCCTTTCTTTTTAATTTATGGTAAATGATTACTGGGAGGCTTTCACATCATTAATCAGCCTCTTGATGAGAATCAAGACCCCCAGCACCATACCAAACGCAATGATAATAATCGCTAGATTAAATATCCAGGAACTGTCTCCCCCAGTCATCGACCCATGCTGCTGCATGTTGGTCATGGTATTCATGCCAGCCATGCCGCTCATACCGGCCATGGAGTTAGCCGGCATTTGCACCCTAGCCTGTCTGGCCTCAAAAGCGATTTGGGTCATTTGCTGGTTCAAATCGTCACTCAATCGACTCAAGATGAGTGCACTACGTGCCAATTCAAAAATTCCCTGATGCAGCTGCTGCATCTTTTGGGTATTATACACATACCCATCAGCAGGAGCATACGGGTTTACGTTGGCCATGGCTACCGATTCCTGGAGCAGTCGGTTGGCCTGAACCAGTTTAGCCCGGTTCTGCTGAATCAGGTTGTATCTGACAACATAGGTGTCAGCCGTAGGGGGATTGGCTTCAGGCATAACACTCTGGTCGGTTAAATCGTTATTGAGTTCGTTAAGCAGCATCATGGCCTGCGAAAACTTAAAGATGCCGTTGTGCAGCTGCTCTAATTTTGTTTGATCATACACAATATTGCCAGTATTGGGCGGAAAATCCCGCCGCTGGCTGCCTGGATTAATGTTAATGGTTACACCGTCGCGCGGGGGGATAGTAATAGCACCTGTGCCACCACTATCCCGCGCCGGCGGGGTTGTCTGACTGGGTTGGGTAATCTGGGAATACGGATCATTAGTTATGAGCTCCATCGCCTGATTCAATATGGTAGTGGCTTGTACCAACCTGTCTTTATTCTGACTGGCCAAATTATTGAACGGACTGGGCGGCATCACATTTCCACCCTGCATGCCAGGCATCTGATGCCCGCCATGGCCGCCACCAGGAGCCATATTGGCAAAAAACTGGGACACATATGGAATCTGAATCCCCATCATTTGTGCGCCGTATAGCGCCACACCAGCAATTAATACAACAACAACGAGAACGAACAGGAACCTCATTACATCAACTCCAACTCATGGTTTCAAGGTTAATATGACAACATTTCCTTGGCTTTATGCGTTTTTTTTCAACAGCCACATACTTTCGACAGAACAGCAACAAACCGGGCCTGCGCCCGGTTATAAAATCTTTCGCTTATTGGCTTTGAACTTCCCACATGTTTAAATCCTATAAGGACAAGAACCAAGTGAATAAACTCGCTTCCGTAAGTGGATTGCCAAATTTCAGGGCGTAGCCACCAAGTACAAAATCACTATCTGGTGCGAAACAAAATATGTTTGTCAGAGCGTTTGTGTACTCGTACCCTGTGCCGGCTAATCGCTTGAAACCATGCTACTCATCATAAAGAAAACACGGCTTACGCCGAGCCTTTAGCGAAAGTGGAAGCCGATGTTGCCCTTATCCAGAAGGAAAGTTTACTTTCTGACAGGATAAAAAATACAGACTCAAAAGAGTCTGTATTTTTTGTTGTTTTCTGAATTAGGCAGAAATATCAACTGCATGTCCTTTATGGGGTTCGACGGACTTTGCCAAGTCAGTTGCTACAGGCGACTCCTGAACGGTAGCTTTACTGTTAGCAGCGGTTTTTGTTGCTTGTTGCCCATGATGCGCACCATGCATTCCTGACATTCCTGACATTCCTGATATTGCCATAATGTGTTCCTCCTTTTGCCGTGATGACTTGAGTGAGCAGCTTTGTTTTCGGGGATATTCAGTTGAGGTTGTTCTGTTTGCTGACTTGCATTAGTGCTAACCACGTTGCTCTGTAACGGCTTCAGCCGCACAAGCGTTATGTACAGGTAGCCTATAATACAGTTGCCGTAAAGAAGCCGCCCCCTTAAACAAAAGACCAGTTTTGACAAATACTTGTTTGTTATCGCCTTTTGAGCGATTACCTAATTATACTAATAAACTATGAAGTTCGTATGAAGATCTTGTGAATTTCTTATGTTATTTTTGTGAATTTCTAATGAACAAATTATGATTTTTTAGCTACTAGATTTTCTTCTATATTAAAATCTACAATGACCTTTCAAATCTGCAGGAGGTTAACGAGTCCATTATCTACAACACCAGTGGGTTGTAGATTGTTGGCTTCCTGGTACTTTTTAACTGCGTCCTCGGTGGCTTTGCCAAAGATTCCATCCGCCCTGTCAGAAAGAAAGCCCATGTCTTTTAATTTGCGCTGCAGGAGCACTACATCTTGCCCTGACATCTTATGTTTTAATTCTCTCTTGACTTTGTTTATCGGCCCCTCAATGCGAACTATAGTTCCTATCGGTACCCACTCAAATAACTGTTCTACATCGCTGTTTCGCATACGGATACAGCCATGACTTGCGTACTTGCCAATAGACCACGGCTTATTGGTACCATGTATGCCATAAATTCCCCATGGTACGTTAACGCCCATCCATCTTGTACCAAACCCGGTTCCCCAGTTATAATCCTTCCAGACCACCTTCCAGTCCCCTATCGGTGTAGGGGTATCACTTTTGCCCACCGCAATTCGGTACTTTTTATATAATCCGTTACTGTCATAGAGTTCAAGTACACGCTCAGGTATCTTTACAATTATATTCACTTCTCCCTGCGGCGGTTGGCTAGGCTGTGTTTGAACTGCGGCAATAGGTTGACTTTCCAGTGGGTCTTCCGCCAGCAAGTTAACAATTGGTAATAACACTAACAGTAATGCAATTGAAAACAACCTGAATCCATTTATCGTTACCATAGGCAAACGCACTTTTATTCAGCCCCCTAGATTTAAATAGGCCAATCGCATTATTGATGATATGCAGGTAGTTCCCCAAATATGACAGTACATAAAAGCAAACAGCGCCGTTATTCACGACGCTGCTTGCTAAGTTGCTTCTTATTACAAAGAGCGTAACTCTTCTTTTATAGCGAAATATTCTTCCCGGCTTATTTCGCCATTGGCATACCGCCGTTTGGCGATTTCCGGGGAATTGGCTACAGGTTTTGGTTGGCCAAACTTTTCCCCGGCCAAGTCCCACGCCCAGCGTATAAGATAGGCGAAACCTACTATCACTAGCCCCCAGAAAAGCAATGAAGCCAACATAGATAATAGGCTTCCTAAGTAACTGCCTGGATATCCTCCCCAATAATACATATACCATCCCTCCGTTTAAATTTATATTTATATACAGCTGCTGGAACTCATGCCCATCGGCATTTGACTTATGTTCGTGTAACCCATCGGCATTTGGCCCATGTTCATGTTGCCCGCCATTCCACCTTGAACTGTATTCATGCTCAGCGCCGGTAAAACAGCTGAGGATACAATCATGAGCAGCAGCAAGCCGAAGAAAGAGTACACCGCATACCGAAGCCATATGTTCTTACCCATCTTTTCTACCTTCCAAATACCCACAGTTACACCGTTATCACCAGGTGGGCAATGCTACCGACAATTGACAGTCCATCATATCCATAGCCGGCATAGGAATACATCGGTGTTGTGTAGTGACCCATATCCTTCCTCCCTTTCTAGCTTGAATTATCTCCCGTACTTGTATTATAACAATCCAATATGAATAACCTATGAAGATTGGCTAAATTTTGCAATATTTAACCGCTTTGGGTGAGAAAAAAAATTACCCAGTAAATTTTTACTGGGCAAAAAAAACACATATTCAGTTACTTCACAGCCTAATGGTTATTGCTAAGCCCCAGCCAATTCTTGCTTGATCAAAAGATACTCATCACGGTCAAGTTCCCCGCTGGCATAACGACGCTTGGCCAGTTCAAGAGCATCTAACTCGAATTTCGGAAGTCTCAGTTTATGCCCATAAGCCTCCCATGCCCACCTAGCTAAGTAAACCGCACCTGCAAGCGTAACCACCCATAATAGTAACATTATAATCATACCCAAACCTCCTAGTATATCTAGTTAAAACTTGGCCGATATTGGAGACGCTCTGGATCCATGTACCCATGTAAACGCCACCGTCCTGCCGTTACATTTATTGTATCAAGTCTATGTGAATATCTCATGAAGGCTAGATGTAAATCCTGTGAAACTTTACTCGTTATTAAAATTGCAGTTGTTCAAAAACCGATTCAGACTGGCGATGCCACAATAAGCTTGATTATTTTACCTGAATACTCCTCAAGCGAATACGGCTGTATGCCTGCCATATTGATGTTCTTTACTGTTTCCCTATTAATATTCGAACCAATCATATGTAAGGCTAGCGGGTTAAGGACATCCATTAACCACCCCAAAACTGGGTTTTCACTGCGTACATGCTCAAGCAGAACGATGCGCCCACCTGGCTTACACACTCGTTTAATCTCTTTTAAGCCTAGAACCGGATCGGGTACAGAACAAAAAACGCAGGTAGCAATCACAGTGTCAAAGGAATTATCGGGAAAGGTCATATGTTGAGCATCCATCTCTAAAAGAGTAACAGGCACCCTGGCCTTTGTTAGTTTTTGCTTGGCTTTATTTAGCATGCCTTGACTAAAGTCAATCCCTGTCACTTGGCAACCAGGTAAGTAAAATTCAAGATTGGCGCCGGTGCCTACCCCCACCTCTAACACCTTGCCTGTAGCTTGCTCAACAGCCTTACGGCGAAGCTTAACCGGAATCATTTTGTCCATCCAGTCGTAAAATGAGGACGTCCGGTTATACCTTCTACGAATGGTATCGGTTTGGCTTTCCGATATTTTAGTCATGATAGTCTACCTCCTAGAACGTGTATATCCGTTATTCATTATCCCCGCGTCAGCTCCCAGTCAAACAATGTCTGACCTATGTTCTATGTAAATGAGCCAGCCGAGTCACCGGCTGGCCTTAACATGGTTTAATGGGTATGAGAAGCTCCATCACTATGTACATGAGTCTCACCCGATTTGGGGACGCTAGGTGCACTGGGATGGGGCACCGTTGATGTACTGTTAGGTGCGGGGGCTGGTGGGGAGTGATGATGTTCTGAGTCTTCGCCATGGCTATGTTCATGTACTCCAGTCTCTTGTGGTACAGCCACCACCCCGACACCGAATTCATAAACCAGACGCCCGCCCAGATGGGCACCATAGGCCATTGAGCCTACGGCCAATACGCCAATAGCGAAATAAATAACTAACTGACTTACCGTCCCAGGCAATAATGTTTTTCTTATACTACGCCAAACCAACATTAGACCAAAAAGAACTGCGGCGGCATACTCAATATTTTTATGCCGCTCCATAATAGCATGAGACACATCATTATGACCAGCCGTGTTTTCTGCATAAATTCCTGAGCCAATGGCAACGGTTATAGACATAACGCCTACCAGTAGACACCACCAGCCAACTCCGCGCAGCGAGTCTTTTTTTAGGACTACACTTACTATGTCAAACAAAAAACCGATTAACAGCAAAGCAATAGGAAAATGTATCACTGCAGGATGAAGGTTTTGCATATAATGACTCCTTTTCATTATAATTGATATGGTTGTTACGCTCTATAGTCCAAGCTATTCTTCCTGCACCCTTAGCCCCCTCCCAATTAAAGTAGCATGAGCCATTTCATTATACACAATGAATATGAATTTTTAATGAATATGCGCGGTATTTGAAGCGTCAAAAAAAGCCAGCCATGAGGCTGACTTTTTCTACTTTATGCGTTATTCAAGCACTTCTACTTGCTTGGCCACTACAACAGGAGCAGTTGCCACTGTGTTTTTCGGTTTAAACATCTCCCATAGACCCCTTACCAAGAAAACAGTGCCGCCAATAAGGAGTGCCCAGAACAGCAGTGTTATTGCAATGCCGGCCAGATTACCCAAGATAGATTCAAACCCGGAACCAGGTATCATACCTGGCATGTTGGTCATACCTCCATTGTTGGCCATAGCCATGTTCCCCATTTGGTTGTACGCACCCGCGCCATGATTCATGACACCCATACCTTGGTTCATGCCATTCATGCCCATGTTCATACCTTGGTTCATACCATTCATGCCCATGTTCATGCCTTGATTCATACCATTCATGCCCATGTTCATGCCTTGATTCATGCCACTCATGCCCATGTTCATACCTTGGCTCATGCCTTGACTCATGCCTTGGCCACCACCCATGCCATTCATCATCATCATCATGCTAATAACCTCCTTATTCTTTACTATCGTAATCGATGTGCCTTATGATTTAAGTATAACAAACTTAAATGAAGATCTTATGAATACGAGATGAACAAATTATGTAATTTCCGCTGTAATCTTTATGCTGAAATATCGACTGTCTTACCTAATCTCGGATCGATACTAAGCTGCTTGGTGGCACTATCCGATTTTTTTCAGTTGCCGCTGTATTTTTGCCAGCAGTCATCTGGCTATGCTGAGACCCGCTGCACCCGGACATACCTGCCATGCCACCTGCTGAACCACCTGCTGAAACACTTGACATATTCATTTTCGTATTCCTCCCGTTTTTTAAGCTTGGCCAGACATTCCCATCCGCCTATATATATTGTAACAAATCAATATGAAGATCTAATGAAGATAGCCCTGAATTTCTAACAAAAGAATATCTCCCTTTTTTCGCAAAAAAAAGCCGGGAGATATTCCCGGCAAGCTGCTCTCCATGGTGGGAGTGTAAATCAATTGTTCATTACTGAGGGTTGTATTTAGTATACCAAATAAAAATGAAGATTTAATGAAGATTGTTTGAGAAAAGAAAAAAAACGAAACCCCTTGCCTCTGGCAAAACGGTTTCGTTTTTTGTTGAATCTTAGTGGTGACCGCTATGCTCGTTTGACTGATTATTGCCATCAGCAGGCGGCGGTACTTGTTGCTCATTTTGCTGGGTATTGGGTTGCTCAGCAGCGAGTACAATCGGCGAAACCATCCCGGAGGTTGCTACAAATGCTCCCAGCATTAGTGCGACTACTAGCTTAGATACCATCTTATTCATACGATCCAGCTCCTTTTAATTGTAATGATATGTAGGGCTTAGGTAAGACTCCAACATTTACTTAGATAAATATTACCACAACAATGTGAATAAGTTATGAATTAGCTATGAATATTTTGTGATTTTGCATCCTTCTATTCGTTGCTGTAACCCGATAAAGGTCAGCGTTCAACTTTTGCAAACCAAAATCCCCCCAATACCGACACATACAAATAAGTACCAACTAGCATGAAAATAATGCGGCCCTGTCAGCCAGAACCGCAATCTCTGTAGCACGTTAAACCTTATTTGTCAATCATTATGGCCTGATATAGGGATTGTACATTGGCACAGAATGCCCCCCCATATATCGGCCATGCACTCCCATATGCCCAGAACAACTCCAACCTGAGCCGTTAGTAACCATGGCAGACGTAGTGCCTGGTGGTACAACACCATATCTGGCTCCGTACATACCATAGCGGGGAGTAGTGGCGTCAAGTATAGCGGCTACAAGTAAAGCCCCCAACAAAAAGTAAGCCGCCTTTTTAAGCCAAGGATTAGTAAACGAATTAGACATACTAAGCATGGCCCCCCTTTTTTTTATAATCATTTCTATGTTTACTTTATTCTACCATAGTATAGCTATAAAAAAACAGCGCCTTAAAGGACGCTGTCTTTTTATAGCTATACTTCTGCAGTTAAGCCAAATCTTGTTTAATACATTCAAATTCTTCACGACTGATTTCGCCGCGAGCATAACGCTGTTTCAGTATTTCGAGAGCTGAGGTAGTTGCAACAGGCGCTGCCGAAACCAGACAGGCAGATTTACCTGATACAGCTTCCATTAGCCACCTCATTAGAAAGTATAGCCCCGCCAAGAGCAGTACCCAATAAAGCAGGCTAAACATGCTATGGAAGAATCCGCCAAACAGTGAAGTGCCGTAACCGTAGCCCTGCCCTGCATAACCCATCATGCCATAACCCATACAGTACACCTCCTTATCGTTAGTCGAGTAGAACACAATTGTACGCCGCCGTCTTACACCCCCACTCACCAAAAAATAATGGAAGCCTTATCAATATTATAGCAAACATTTATGAATAACTTGTGAATTCTTAAATGTTAAAATAACATTTCCATAATATTGTTTTGGCGCCAAGTCGTTACCGCTCAGTAATATAAGGTAGATATACAAAAAACGTGGTTCCTGTGCCCTGTCCACTATCGACCATAACTTTACCACCGTGGAATTCCACCAATTGCTTCACAATCGCCAGTCCCAGACCAGAGCCGCCGCTTTTACGGTCCCGGGATTTTTCTCCGCGGTAAAAATGGTCAAAGATGTGGGGAATATCGTCAGGCGCAATACCTGGCCCGTTATCACTGACAGCAATTTTTACCCACTGCTGACCTTCCTTTTTCTCTAATCCTGTTGTTACCGAAACTTTGCCCCTATCTGGGGTATATCGTAGCGCGTTAACAAAAATATTGCTAATTACTTGACTAATCCGGTCAGGGTCGACGTTAATCTCAGGCAATTTATCATTTAAATTACACTGGACAACCATTTTCTTTTCGTCAATCGTTGTTTTCATGAGTTGGATTGTACGGCGTATCAGATAGTTAATATTGGTTGGCCGCTTATCCAGGGAAAGTTGCCCAACTTCAGCCAAGGACAAGTCTTTAAGGTCAGTAATTAGGCGATTGAGCCGAATGCTTTCCTCATGTAACGATGCCACTTCTTCTTTATTCATGTCAATCACATCATCTAGCATGCCTTCCAGATGTCCTTTGATAATAGCAATAGGAGTACGTAATTCGTGAGCAATATTGGCCAAAAGCTGCTGCCTTAATTTCATATTGCTTTCAAGAGTTGTGGCCATCCGATTGAATATATTGGCTAAATGTCCCACCTCATCTTTTGAGGAAACGGGTACCCGTTGCTCAAACCTCCCCTGTTCAATAGCCTCGGCAGCAATGCTAAGTCTACGTAGGGGTACGGTGATACTGCGTGCTAAAGAATAGCTTGCCAACAGCCCTAGCACAATGAGTATGGCCCCGACCCAGTTTAGCGACCTATGAACAGAGGCCAAAAATGCCAATTCAGCTTGCCCCATGTGATGCATCATGCCGCCGCGCCCCATAACCAGCAAATACTCCCGAAAGAGCTGATTCATCTGATAATCGGCAAGATAGATTAGTAGTACCACAGTAAAGGCCACAAACAAAAACATGAGGCCAGTAATCCGGTAGACAATGCTATTCATCCTTGGCCACCCCTGCTAATTTATAGCCCATCCCATAAACGGTCTGAATATACACCGGTTCTTTAGGGTTGGCCTCCAACTTGCGCCGCAGGTTCTTAATATGGGCATCAATGGTTCGTTCGTACCCCTCGAACGTGTACCCATGAACTTGTTCGGCGATTTGGAGGCGGCTGTACACCTTTCCCGGGTTGGTAGCCAGCAGTTCTACGATCTTAAATTCGGTGGGTGTTAGCTCCACCACTTGGCCGTCTCGGCTTACCTGGTAAGAATCCATGTCAATTGTCAAACCACCAATTTTAATGGCCTCTTTGCGTAAAACGGCTCTGTTGGTACGCCGCAATATGGCTTTGGCACGGGCCACCACCTCTTTGGGACTAAAAGGTTTAGTGACATAGTCATCGGCACCCAGCTCCAAGCCAACCAACCGGTCACTTTCTTCATCGCGGGCAGTAAGCATAATAATCGGGATATCATTATCTTTGCGCAGCCGCCGGCATACTTCCCAGCCATCAATGCCAGGCATCATCAAGTCAAGCACCAGAATATCAGGCCGATGGTCGCGCACAGCCATTAACGCATCAATGCCATCAGCCGCCGTATAGGCGATAAACCCATCCTTCTCAAAATATATTTTTAACAATTTTACCAATTTAGCATCATCGTCCACTAGTAACACTGAATTTTGCACCATTGTATTACCTCCTCGTTTACCTTTGTGACTCCTATTACTGCAATGTAAAATATAGTTTAGTAATTACTCATGTGTTCCCTAATTACCACCAGTATACACTTTTAATATGAAGAACTTTTGAAGAAACTATGAAAAACTTATGTAAATTGAATTTTACTAACCAGAAAATCAGAAAAAGGGCGGCCCTTTGCCGCCCTACCTATTACGCCTAACTAAGACCATATGTACTTTTCACAAATGCGCCCACTACCTGAGGATCAAACTGAGTGCCAGCACAACGACGAATCTCTTTCAGCGCCACCTCTTCCGGCATACCTGCCCGGTACGGCCTATCTGAGACCATGGCCTGATAGGTATCAGCCACGGCAATGATACGCGCTCCTAAGGGGATAGCTTCTCGGGACAAGGCCGCTGGATACCCCTCACCATCCCAGCGGGCGTGATGGTGTCTTACACTCTCGGCTACCGCTTTAAGGGCAGGAATACCAGCGATAATCTTAGCGCCGGTTTCAGGATGCTGCTTAATAATGGCCCACTCCTCTGCATCCAGCCTGCCTGGCTTGTTGAGTATGTGATCAGGAATGCCTATCTTGCCAATATCATGGAGTAGCGCCGCAATCCGCAAGGTTAATAGCTCGTCCTCAGCAAACCCAAGCTCGCGTCCAATGGCCTCCGCGATATTTGCAACCTGGGAAGAGTGCCCATAGGTATAAGCGTCCTTGGCTTCCAAGGCCGTGACCAGCGATTCAATCGTAGCCATCATCAAACTTTCCCGTTCGCCATGTAAGGCCGTGGCCAGACCATTAATCCGGGCAGCAAGCAGGGAGACTTCGTCGCTCCCCTCTACTCTCAGGTGAATATCATGCTTGCCGGCCGCAATTTGATCGATGGCTAAATCAAGCCTCTGAATTCTAGCGGCGAAATTCCTAGCAAGAAACCAACTGCACACCCCGACTACGGCTACCGCTCCGAATGCGACTAGAAACACCCGCTCGGCAAAATGACGGGTATCATTGGCCACGGCTGCTGCATCTACCTCAAGCGCCAGCCAGGCCACCGTTCGCGCGTTGGCCCTTACCGGGGCATATACAGTGACAGTACCGTTTTCACCATTTTCTGTTACCACCGAGCGGTTGGTATCCCAAAAAGTAACTGACTGGTCATAGTGTATCGTGCCAGTTTGCCGCCCGGTCTCATTCCGGGCATCCCATTCACTCCGTACTACCAACTCGTTCTCTAAACGCCGCAGCAGAAATACTCTGGCAATATCTTGACTGTTTTTGCCAATCGACTGTAGAAGATGTCGCAGCCGACTGTCGGCTGTCTCCTCCGGCACCTGTCCGATAAGCTCCAACTGGGCCTCACCGGCAACATGCATGACAGCCATGTTGGCCGTGACGATCAGGTCACGCTTTAATGTATCCAAATGATTGGTGCGCATATGTAAAAACAGGGTATATGAGATAGCCATAGTAATAATGGCCGAAAGTAAAAAAAATGCTGCGAAAAGTTTGGTCTGCAAAGAAAACTTTAACGTTGGCAACGGAAAACGCCCCCTTCAATGGACAAGCAACAACACAAAGATCTATCTAGAGCCTTTTAAAAATATATAGTCAGCTCCGAGGCTGTACAGTATAATAAAATCACATCCTGGAATATTTAGGGCAAAGGACTGTGATTATGTACAAACACCGCACTATTATGTTAAAAAGTCTTCCCGTCATCTTAGGTATTCTCGGCCTATTATTCGGACTAAGCTGTTACCTTTTGGAAAAGCACGCTATTAGTAATGAGTGGCACTATTTTTATTGGGCCATTTTTTTTGTTATTCAGGCAATTGTCGGAATAGCCTACGGCCTACTGATCCGCAAGCTCTACCATTTCGTCTATACTGACAGCTTAACCCAGCTATGGAACCGCAAGTATTTTTTTGAAACACTAAAGCAAGAATTGCGGCCGCCAAATGCTAATAATGACGGCTTCCTCTGTATGCTTGACATGGATAATTTCAAGTGTATCAACGATACGTACGGTCACCAAGCAGGCGATGATGCACTCAAAACCCTTGCCGTGGTATTGCAAAAACACACAAATCCCACCGATGTTGCGGCTCGGCTGGGCGGAGACGAGTTCGCCCTCCTTCTGCGAGATGCCACGCAGGAGACCGCCTGTACCACGGTGGAAACCATCCGACAAACAGTAAATTCAAAGCTTGCCAAGTATAATTCGACCGTCAGTATTGGGATAGTCTCCAGCACAGCAGCCACTAGCAGTGATAAGTTACTAGCTCTTGCTGATGAGGCTCTGTACCAGGCAAAAGTTCATAAAGATTGTATTGTATTTTCAAAATAACAATCCAAAGCAGTAAGGTTATAGGCCCGGCAATTGCCGGGCCTTTCTGTTTCGCTAACCAATCAAACACTAAAACTTAACCTGTGGTACCTGTTTTGCGCCCTCATCGGCTTTAAAATACTCTTTGGGGCCAAACCCCATCGGGCCAGCAATGATACTGGTAGGCAGTGAGCGGATAGCCGTGTTGTACCCTTGGACGCTTTCATTGTAATCTTTACGGGCAACTGCTAGACGATTTTCTGTTCCTGCTAGTTCGTCCATGAGGGCCCGAAAGTTCTTGTCCGCTTTTAAGTTAGGGTAGTTTTCCGATATTACTAGCAGCCGACTTAAAGCCGAACTCAGTTCGCTATTGGCCTGTGCTTTAGCAACAGGGCCTTGGGCACCGCCCAATTTAGCCCTCGCATCGGCTACTGCCTGTATAGCTTGCTGCTCATGACCGGCATAGCCTTTTACCGTATTAACCAGGTTGGGAATCAAATCGGCCCGGCGTTGAAGCTGGTTTTCGATTTGACTCCACTTGCCATTCACGTTCTCGCTCATGCCAACTAAGTTGTTATATCCCGAGAAAATACTAACTGCTATAACCGCTACAACCGCCAAAACAATCCATACCGTTTTATTCATAGTCGTTCCTCCTTACGTGTTCTTGCTAACAGCCACTCTATATGACCGAGAGCCAAGCTGCTCGAACTTATTCTATGACTTCAGTATACACTATAATTATGAAGAAATTTTGAAGAAGTCATGAAGAAATTGTGATATTTTTTAAAGACACACTAGCAGAGTATTATTATGCCCTGAGTAAAAAAGCCTAGCTGTAAAGCTAGGCAAAAAATATAGTGTAACCTATGAGGCTTTACTCATCCCTGAACGACTAAAAGGAATAAACCCTGGGGTAACTGCCGCATAACTGGCATATTCCTCACCGAATTGTTCCAGGGCGTCCTTTTCTTCCTGACGCGCCAGCCACACATACATACGGATAAGTACCGGATACATTAGGACCGTAAGCAGTGTCGGCCATTGG
The DNA here is from genome assembly GCF_900176355.1 of Sporomusa malonica. Lineage (GTDB taxonomy): Bacteria > Bacillota > Negativicutes > Sporomusales > Sporomusaceae > Sporomusa > Sporomusa malonica. The sequence goes on from NZ_FWXI01000003.1 coordinate 55,882, forward strand.
ATTAAAAAGCCGGTCATGACAGCGATAAACGCAATATACTGGGGGTGGCGTACATAGGCGTACGGTCCGCTAGTCGCAACTACGCCCTTACGCTGGGCTCGATATAAGAACATCCAGGTAAACCCAAGAAAAATCAACCCGCCAGATATCAGGAGATCGCTAACTCCGTGTATAGGGTTACTATGCGGGTCACCGGTAAACCCAAGCAGCGTATACCAAAGATGCCCGTTGTCGTGGGAAAAGATATCCAGCTCCGGATAATGGCTTCCCAGCCAACCTGAGAGCAAATAAATTGTCAGGGGAAAACCATACATCTCAGTAAACAACGCCACAATAAAAGCCGAAAATGTACCAAAGGTACGCCAATCTTTAAATGAACGCGGTCGCGAAAAACTAAACGCAAAGACAATAATAATCAACGAGTTGATTATTACTATCGGCCATAACCCGTAATGTGCCATTATTCCCTACACCCTTTCGCTTTTTTTCTATCCAAGTTCCTGATATGACCTACTTCCCGAATAACTTCCTTAGTCTGGGTCGCACACCAAGCCCACAGCAAACCGGCCGCCAGTGCCGTGAGTAAGGCCGTTAGCTGCGCAGCCTTGAGTCCGCCGATAAGGAGGCTATCTGTCCGCAAAAACTCTAAACCAAACCGAGCCAGTGAATACAGTACAAAATAGGCTAGCGCCACCTGACCGTCAAATTTCTTGCGCGGAAATAAATACAGTAATACCCAGAGAATGAACACATCAAGCCCAGCCTCAAACAGTTCGGCCGGCACAAGCGGCACATTCCCCCAGGCCGCGTATGCCGGAGTTCCCGGCTGATAGACCACACCATACCAGGCATCGGTAGGTTTGCCATAGGCATCGCCGTTGAACAAGCACCCAATACGTCCAATGGCTTGACCCAGAATGAGCGCCGGTGCGCCAATATCGACAAACCGCCTAAACGATAATCCCTTGCGGGGAAAATACCTGAGTGCCAGTAAGACATTGGCTATGACCGCTCCCTGTATGGACAGGCCCCCTTCCCAGAACATCAGGGCATGCAGCGGATTGGCAGCATATTGTTCCCAAGAAAATGCAACCTCCCACAGCCTGGCCCCCAAGAGTCCGGCAAATAAGCCATACACTACATACTCTTGCAGAATATCTTCGGTAAATTCACTGTTTTTTCCCAATCGTGTTGCCAGCCATAAACCAGCTAATACGCCTAAAGCCACCATAAGGCCCCAGGCACGAACTTCGAATTCGCCGATAGTAAATAAGATTGGCTGCAAAATAACTTCCTCCTACCGTCTTAATAATGCATAACATAGGCAATCGCCACTGCGCTTACTATCCTTGCTCCCCACTTTAATACTTTAAGAATTATCTTTTGTCCTGGTGTATATGTTTCTGTATCTCCTGCCTTAGGCAGTTCCGGTTTATTTTGTTCCATTGTAATTCCCCCTCGCCCTGCACAACACTTATCGTCATAATCATATCATTTAGTTTTGAAGAACCTGTGAAGACGCTGTGAAGAAATTGTGTTTTTTCATTTAAAATAAGCAGCCCTCCACCAGTCGGAGGGCTGCTTGCGCAATGTGGTTTATTGTCGGGCTCGACTTTATCCGTGATGACCACTATGGGCGTTTGAAGGATTACTCGGAGTCTGCTCAACCTGCTGAGGGCCGCTGTGATCGCTGCTCATATCCACAGAATTCACCAAATCAGACATCATCTGATGAAAACTCATATCCTGCTGGAGCATCTGCTTCATGATTCCCTGCATCTCAGGAGTTTTCATGACGTCTTTCATCGCCTTTTGCATTTCGGGATTTTTCATCATTTCAATGCACTGTTTTTGCATTTCCGGTGTTTTCATCATTTCAGCCATAGCCTTAGGATTCAGGTTCCCCATCATAGCACCCATCTGATTTGTCTGCGTTTCACATGTCTGGGGTACTTTTTCAGCCGCTTGGGCTATCGTAGGGCTGATACCTAAACCAAACATAGAAGCGGTTACAAGACCGCCAACAACCCAAATTGCGAATTTCTTATTCATTACAAACCCTCCATAAGTATGATATTTTTGATTTTATCTCATTCTAGCTGGATTAGATCTCCAATAAATCTATTTGTTAATTATAACACGCGCTTTGCCCCATAATATCGTTTAACGAAATATGCATCGTTCATATCACTAATTGCCACTATGCCTTGGGAAAAGGAAGTGTGGATAAATTTATTACCGCCGATATAGATGCCTACATGGGACGCGCCTGGCTCATAGGTGGTGAAATAAACCAGATCTCCCAGCTGCAGCGCTGCCGGTGATACCGTCCGCCCAACCAGGAACTGCAAGTCGGCAGTACGGGGTAGATTGATGCCGGCCTGCCGGTATACATACTGCACCAACCCGGAGCAATCAAAGCCCTGGGCCGGGGAAGCCCCGCCCCATACCACCGGCTGACCAAGCATATTCCGAGCGACTGCCAAAATTTGCGTGGCCTGCCCATTGGACAAAGAGGGACTACGAACCGCCATTTGCTGTTCATCGGCAACCGGCATAACGGCCCCAGCTAGAACAGCGTCAAGTGACTGAAAAAACTGATTATACCCGGAAGCCGGAGCGGCCTCCGCCGCCGCTGCACCGCTTAGGAGCGCGCTGGTCAGTAAAGCGATCACTGCCCATCTGGTCATTGTCCGCTCCTCCTTTCCGAGTCAATTAGTGACTCATGCTCTGCAGATGCGTTGTAGTTTGCTTCATAAGGTCTTGCATGGCTTTTACTTTGCCCTCTACAGCACTTGGATCTGCTTTCCCAGAGTTTACACTATCCTTAATTTCGACTGCCGCTTTGCGTAGTTTATCTTTTAAACCAGCATCCATCATATGGGGCATGACCTTATCGGTGATACTCACCAGTTGTGCAGCACTCTTTTGTGCATCCATCGTTTGGCCGCCCTTTACTTGCTTGACTACGTCTTGCAAGGATTTATCCATATCTTTCATCATAGGCATCGGGTCTTCCTTGGGCATGTTCATGCTGCTCATGTCATGGCCTGAATGTTGGGCAGTTGGTTGTTGCGTAGCAGTTGGTTGTTGCGTAGCCGCCGGTTTGTCGTTAGAACCGCACCCTGCAACCAGAGACATCGTTACGGCAATGGCTAAAGCACCGAACAATACTTTACTTTTTTTCATAATTTAACAGCCTCCAGTAGGTTTTAATTATCTTATTTCAAAGTTTATGTTATTTGCTATGGGTGGGGGCATGAATCTCCCCACCCGCAGCTTCATTTGTTACGTTACCTGCACTTACTCGACAGTGTGCGATTTGCCTGATACTGGTGGATTCTTGCGCTCGCGCCACTGGTTCCAAACCAAATAGATGCAAGGCAACACGATCAGGGTCAAAATTGTGGAAGTAACCAGACCACCTACGACTACCGTGGCCATTGGCCGCTGTACCTCGGCACCGGTGCCGGTGGCAAAAATCAGCGGGAACAAGCCTAGGCTAGCAACCAGGGCAGTAATCATAACTGGGCGCAAGCGAGTGAAGGCACCTTCGAGAATGGCTTCTTCTAGTGATCGGTGGTCTCGCAAGTGCTTAATATAGGTCACCATGATGACCCCGTTCTGCACCGCAATCCCAAAGAGGGCGATGAAGCCGACAGCTGCCGCCACCGTCATGTAGGTGCCAGTAGCATACATGGCCACAATGCCACCCACTAAGGAGAACGGGATGTTCATCAAGATGAGGAAGGCGTCGCTTGCCGACTTGAAGGTCATATAGAGCAAGAAGAATGTGAGCACGATGACCGCCGGCACCACTAATGCCAGCCGGTCTTTCGCCCGTTGCTGGTTTTCATACTGACCGGTCCATTTCAGGGAATAGCCGGGAGGCAAGTCCACCTTTTCCTTGATGACCTTGTTCGCTTCATCAACAAAACTAACTACGTCCCGACCCCGGGTATTCATCTGCACGATCATTCGATAAACCCCGTTCTCACTGCTAATCATCGATGGTCCGTCTACGACCTGGAATTGTGCCACTTCGCCCAGCGGCACATAGGCACCGGTAGCTGGACCGGCTGCTGCGGTAGCTGCACCGCCACCCATGCCGCCCATCGCGCCACCGCTGCTTTTCGCCGCAGCGCCGCTACCGGTTATCGGAATGAGGATGTTTTGCATAGCGTCAATGGTTTCTCGGTTATCCCGGTTGTAACGAACTAGAACGTCAAAGCGTTTGCGGCCTTCGATAGTGGTCGTAGCGATTTTACCGCCTACCGCTAATTCAACGGCATCTTCGACATCGGCGATGTTAAGGCCATATCGGGCCGCTTTGTCCCGGTTGACCTGAATTTCGAGATAAGGAGCACCAAAGACCCGTTCGGCCAGCAAATCGCTGACGCCAGGCACTGTTCCTAGAGCCTTTTCGATATCAAAGGCTTTTTGCTGCAGCACCTGCAAATCTTCGCCATAGAGTTTGATGCCCAATTCAGTACGAACCCCGGTGGTCAGCATGGATAACCGGCCGGCAATCGGCTGGGTAAAGGCCAAGTTAAGTCCAGGGATGTTGGCAAGTTTGACCATCATCTCCTGTTCAATTGCCTCTTTGGTCATACCGGGGCGCCACTGGTCTTTCGGTTTTAAGGTGACAATGGTTTCAATCATGTTGATCGGTGCCGGGTCCATGGCCGAATTAGCCCGTCCCACTTTACCCACCGACATATCGATTTCCGGAATGTCTAGGATGACCTTATCCATGGTTTTGGCCGCTTCCACTGCTTCGGTTAACGACACACTGGGTAGCATGGTCGGCATTACCAGGAAGGTTCCTTCATCCAAAGCCGGCATAAAGGTGGTGCCGATGAGCGGCAACAGCGAAAATCCGGCAATCATCACAATCACTGCAACCACAATGGTAGTTTTATGGTACTTCATCACCGTTTTTAGGAGAGGCACATACAATTGATGCATTTTAGCGACAATCCAGGTATCCTTTTCCTGAATTTTACCCTTTAAGAGCAGCGTGCACAGCACTGGCACCAAGGTGAAAGCTAAGAGCAGCGAGCCGCTCATGGCAAAGGATTTGGCCCAGGCCATCGGAGTATACATCTTACCTTCGGTGCCAGTCATGGTAAAGACCGGCAAGAAGGTCACGATGATTATGGTGATGGAAAAGAAGATGGGCGCGGCTACTTCTTTCGCGGCTTCCAGTGTCACGTCGACTATGTTCCGCCGGCCACGGTCTTCGGCCAAATGTCGAAAGATGTTTTCCACCATGACAATGGCCGCGTCGGTCATAACACCAATGCCGATGGCAATCCCGCCAAGGGACATTAGGTTGGCCGACAGGTGAATCTGTTTCATGGCAATCAGCGCGATCAGGATTCCGATCGGAATGGCGCTGGTGACAATCAGACTGGACCTGACATTGCCTAAGAAGGCGACAACAATGAGTGATACTAAAATGAATTCTTCAATCAGTGCCCTTGTGAGGGTATTGACTGCCTTCTTTACCAAATCGGTTTGGTCGTAAAAGGGTACAATCCGCATACCCTCAGGCAAGGTCGGCTGAATCTCGGTCATCTTGGCTTTCACTTGGTCGATGACATTCAGTGTGTTTTCTCCCATACGCTGAATGACAATACCACCGGCTGCCTCATAACCAGATTTAGTCAACACTCCTCGGCGAAAATCCGGGCCGGCGGTTACGTTTGCGACATCTTTGATATAAATGGGTACATTGTTATTTTGCGAGATCACAATGTTCTTAATGTCGTCAGGAGACTGGATTAAACCAAGTCCGCGGATGATAAATTCCTGACCGTTTTGTTCGACAACTTTGGCGCCGATGTTGGCGTTATTGGCGCCTAGCGCCCCAAATACCTGGTTGAAAGTGATCCGGTAGCTTTGCAGAAGATGAGGATCAAGATTGATCTGATACTGCATCACATAGCCGCCAATGCTGGCAACTTCGGCAACTCCAGGCACTGCACTCAGTTGCGGCTTGATGGTAAAGTCCTCAACGGTACGCAAATCGGCCAGGTTGTGCCGGTCGCTTTCGACCGTGTACATGAAGACCTGGCCCATCGGTGTACTGACCGGCCCTAAGGCAGGCTGCACGCCGCGCGGCAGACGGGGTATGGCTTGCTGTACTTTTTCGTTGACCACTTGGCGGGCAAAGTAAGGATCAACCCCGTCTTCAAAGATTACAGTAATGAGTGACATCCCAAAAGAAGAAGACGAACGTACTTCTTTGACCTTTGGCAGCCCGCGCAAGGCCGTCTCCAACGGATAGGTAACCTGGTCCTGAATTTCCTGCGGACCGCGGCCCATCCAGTCGGCTGAGACGAGCACCTGATTTTCACTTAGGTCAGGAAAAGCGTCGATAGGGGTGTCGCGCACGACAAAGATTCCCCAGACAATGACTAGCGCAGTAAACACCAGTATAATGACGCGATTTTTCAAAGAAAATTCGATTAATCTATTTAACATGCCGCGCCCCCTTAATGACCGCTATGTTCGCCACCGGCAGCCTGAGCAGCAGGTGCAAGCGGTGTTTTTGCCGGAGCTGCAGCACCACTATTGGCGCTACCTGAAGCAGGTGCTGGCGTTGCAGCTCCCTTGGCGGCTCCCCCGCCACCATGACCAGCGTGGCTACCAAGGCTGCCTAACTTGGTCTGAGAATCAATGAGGAAGGTCGCGGCAGTAACTACCGTTTCACCGGGCTGCAGTCCTGACAGGATTTGGACATAGCCGTCGGCGTGTTGCCCTATAACCACCTCGCGTTTGACAAAGGTATCTTCGCTTTGGGCTATAAAGACGATTTTACGGCTGCCGGTATCAAGGAGACTGGATTCCGGTATAACTAGGCTGTCCCCTAGCGGGATTTGCACATTGGCATTAACGAACATATTGGGTTTTAGCTTTCCGCCAGGGTTGGCCAGTTCTACCCGTACCTTAACTGTCCGGGTGGCGTCATCGAGTACCGGGTTAATAAAGGTCACATTGCCAGTAAAGGTTTGCCCCGGATAGGCGCCACTGGTCACCACGACCGGCTGACCGGGAGTAATGCCAGCGATGTCTTTTTCATAAATATCGGTATACAGCCAAACAGTAGATAAGTCTGATAGGCTATACAGTTTGTCGCCAGGCATAATGAAGGCTCCTGGCAGCAGTTGTTTTTCCAGCACTGTTCCGCCAAACTGGGCATAAATGGTCATATGATCGTTTAGCTGCCGGGTATGTTCCAGATGCGCAATGTCATTGTCTGAAACATTTAACAACTGCAGTTTACGCCGGGCCGCGTCTCGGAGGCGGTTATTGATCTGGACGATATCTTTGCTGGCATTTTTGAGTTTCTGCACAGTCTCTAGTGATAATAAGTATTCTTCCTGCGCCGCAATATAGGTTGGGCTATATACAGATGCAATAGCCTGTCCAGGAGCAATAGTTTGCCCCTCAGCAGTTATATACAGCTCGTCCACCCGCCCTTCGACCCGGGAGGTAATATACGTCCGGCCGCTTTCATTCATAGCAATCTTGCCTGTAGTCTTGATTTCCTTGGCTAGCGACTTGACAATTGCTTGCGCTGTCTGCACCCCAGCTAACTGTCTGGCCTTGGCATCCAAAGTGACTGTATCGCCCATGGCCATAACCGGGGTATTGGTTTGGTGACCCGTATGGTCTACTGCCGCCGGTTTATTGTGCTGCGTGGTATAGTAGTAGCCGGTACCGCCAATTACCAGAATACCAGCGGTCACACCAATGATAAGTTTCTTTTTGGCCTGTAGTTTTTCGATCATGCTGTCCTCTCCTTTTTCCGGCTTACTCATTATGGCTGCGCTCCACTAGTGAATAAAGGCTTCCCTATCGCTTTCTCCAAATTAGCCGCCGCTTTTTCATAATCTGTTTTCGCTTTGTATAGGCCCAATTTGGCATTGCGGAGGGTATTAACACCTTCCAGGACAGTCATAAGGTCTACTTTGCCATGGGTGTAACCTACAACAGCAGCCTGGTAGGTCTGCTCGGCCTGGGGAATGATGGTATTTTTATATAGTTCAATCTGGCGCCAGGTAGCTTGGGCATCGGTAAGCGTCATTTGAACATCAAGTTCAGTCATATTCTTCATATTCTGAAGGGCAGCTTGCGAAGCTTCAAGGCTGGCCTTAGCTGCTTTTATTTCGGCTTTGTTTTTACCCTCCCAGATAGGGATCATGGCCATGATTTCAATCTTCCAGGTCGGTTTTCGTTCGCCCAGCATCAATGTTGTATTCATAGGGTCCATCGGATCCACTTGTGACTCGATCATGGGTTCCTTATTTTTTTTGTAACCCAAACTGACTTCAAAGTCAGGCAATTGTTGTTTTTTCGCTAAATCAACTCCGTTTTTGGCCATCTCGACTTGATACTGCATCCCAGTGACTGACGGCTTGCCTTCAGTCGCGGTTTTAATGAGAGCGGCCATATCAAAATTAGGCGGAGGAGCTGTAAATTCTTCTTTGACTTCAAAGGCAGTATTGGTGCTGCGCCCCATCAAGTTGTTAATCTTAGCTTTGGCCACAGCCTCCATCGAAGCCATATTTAAAAGGTCAATTGTCATTTGCGAAAACTCAGTCTGGGCTTTCAGCGTATCCTGAAGTGGCACCATACCTGTTGAGTAATTAACTTGAGCCAACTTTGCCAGCTGACCCATAAGCTGCTGGCTCTCCTTACCAATTACCAGCGCTTGTTTGGAATAAAGATAATCATAATAGGCCTGTTTTGTTTGTGCATAGATCTCAACCTGTTTTTCACCCCAGCCGGCTTTGGTCATGCTTGCTTCATTCTCTGCCATCTTACCCATAGCTTTAAGCTTAGATGGATTCATAATTTCCTGGCTGATGCTGAATTCTGTCATCATGCCTTTACCTGGGTTCAAGCTTGAGGTTGGGATATCGTCCTTCATAATGCCGATTTTAGGATTAGGTTGTGCTGTGACTATGGGAATGCGACTGGACTTCTCCTCCCATTTTTTCTCGGTTTCTACAACCGCTGGGTTGTTTGTGATAGCGGTGTTTACGATCTCCTGCAGGGTCATGGTCTGCTCCTCTGCAAGCACTGGCTGTAAATTAGTTGCGAGCATAATACCGAATACGATGAATGCTCTTAAAATGCCAGCTTTTGGGGTACTAGTCATTGTTCAACCTCCTTGGATTTTAGTTTAACTGCCTCAAACTCCAGAGCTTTATGTAGCATGCAATTAGTTGCTCTGCTGGACTATAATGCATGATTATACTTTACATTATGAATATGAAGAAGTTATGAAGAAACTATGAAATTTTATTGAATTTAAACAAAAAACTTAAAAATTATAGTAAAAAAGACTTAGAACAATAAACAACCCTCCCCTGGGAGGGCTGTTTGCTACTATCTTTTATTGCTGCGAGATATTAGCTGAGCTTTGCTGGCTGGAATGGCAACTAGCATTGTCACCCATCATGCTGCTGTTACCACCCATCATACTATTCATCATAGAACCCATGTTAGACATATGCTCATCCATAGCTTTTGCTTGCTCTGGCGTCAGTACACCGTCTTTCACATGCTGCTCCACCATTTTTTTGTGTATTTCGTTCATTTGCCCTTTATCCATCATACCGGGTGCAGTCGACTCCGCAAAAGCGAAGGTGGCTCCTAGCGTAATCACCAGTGAAGCGGCCAGACCTATAATTAAACCTTTTTTCATCTTGTATTCCTCCTTGTTTGGATTTGTCTTTATTATAGCAAGTCATTATGAAGAAGTTATGAATACTTCTTGAAGAACTTGTGCGATTTGAAAAAACTCCTAGGATAATGGGCGAACCTATTCAAAAACGAGAATGATAGTGAAAGTCATCGTAATACCACACCGTAACCATTAATCATATGCACACTATTTCTGCCTAATAAAAAACGGACAAAATCTATAAAAGACTTTGTCCACCCTGTTAGTTTTATCCGATGACTAAGTCGCTCTAAGACTCGCGCTTCTACAAGCGAGAGTTATACCCAAAGGGCACAGGCGAGCGTCTAAATCCCTGGAAGTTGGTCGACTAAACTTCAGATGGGGTTAAAAACCCACCTGAAGCTAAGTCTCTCTTTATCATCAAGTTTCTGTAGCCGTTATTAACGGGTTGACCAACCCATAAGATCATAGACAATTCAGTAGCCCCATACTGCTTCTACAAACTGAAATACTGCAAAAACCAGCGCAATAGTTGTCCACCAGCCTGTCAATGATTTGGAAATAACCAGCCATAGTAAAATTATACCAATTATACTTCGGATTATTCTATCCGTGTTACCTAAATTCTTTCTAAGATCAAGCACCAAGACCTACTCCCCCTTAGATAGCTCCAATACAAATAAGTCGTACTAGATATAAGCTATCTTTCCCAATCCAGACCGCATCATTCACCTTGTTTAGATGGATGGCCTAAACCAAAATACGCAGAAGCCTACTGTGCAGGCTTCTGCGTATTTTTTCTAATCCCGTAATTAAACCACGTCAAAACCAGCGTCTTCCACAGCCTTCACAAGCGCATCTCGATTAGCCGCGCCAGTTACAAGTGCTTCTTTTTTTGCCAGATCAACACTGGCACTTACCACTCCTGGAATAGCCTGGAGTGCTTTTTCAACAGCCATTTTGCAATGTCCGCAAGACATACCTTCAATTCTCAATATCGTTTCTTCTTGACTCACAACATCACCTCCCCTCGTAAATGACTTAGCCTCAGACTCCCCCTGCATTAAGCCTTATACGGATTGAACCGTTTCAGCCTAAGGGCATTGGTTACCACCGAAACCGAACTAAAGGCCATAGCTGCCCCTGCCAAGACAGGTGATAGGAATCCGGCTGCCGCAACTGGAATGCCAAGCGAATTATAGACAAGCGCCCAGAATAGATTCTGCTTAATATTGCGCATAGTTGCCTTACTTAAGCGAATGGCAGCCACAATACCAGTCAGGTCACCCCGCATTAGCGTAATATCGGCTGCCTCAATAGCAACATCGGTGCCGGTACCAATCGCAAAGCCCACATCGGCGGTCGCCAGCGCCGGAGCATCATTAATGCCGTCGCCAACCATAGCCACAACCTTCCCCTCTTTTTTAAGAGCCTCAACCTTTTCGGCTTTGTGTTCTGGCAATACTTCAGCCATAACGCTGGTTATGCCGACGGTTTGGGCGATAGCCTGAGCAGTCCGGGTATTATCACCGGTTATCATCCATACTTCAATACCCATTTTTTGCAGCTCAGCTACAGCTTGAGCCGAGTTCTCTTTCACCGTATCAGCCACTGCAAATAAACCGCTAAGCTTGTTTTCTAAGGCAAACAACATGACCGTCTTACCCTGAAGTTCCAACTCTTCAATTTGTGGAACAGTTGCTGCGAACTCAATATTGTTGTCTTTCATAAGTTTGCGAGTACCTACTAAAATTCTTTTTCCTTCAATAGTAACTTCAACCCCGTACCCCGGAATGGCAGTAAAAAGCTCAGGGTCTTCCAGGGATAACCCTTGCTTTTTACCATAGCTTACAATTGCCTGAGCCAAAGGATGTTCAGAATTTTTCTCTGCCCTGACAGCCAGGCGTAGGAGTTCAGCTTCAGCAAGTCCAGCAAGCGGCACAATATCAGTAACTTCAGGTTCACCCTTGGTAATTGTGCCTGTTTTATCAAGGACAATGGTCGTCAGTCTATGGGCATTCTCTAAGTGCTCAGCCCCTTTGATCAATATCCCGTTTTCCGCGCCTTTACCTGTCCCTACCATAATTGAGGTCGGCGTAGCTAAACCAAGTGCGCAAGGACATGCGATGACTAGTACGGCAGTGAAGTTAACTAACGCCCGCGAGAAATTGCCTGGATCCAGAATAAAAAACCATACCACAAAGGTTAACAGAGACAGTCCGACAACGACCGGTACAAAATAGGCTGATACTACGTCAGCAAAGCGCTGAATTGGCGCTTTAGATCCTTGGGCTTCTTCGACAATGCGTACTATCTGAGCTAAAGCAGTATCTTTGCCAACTTTCGTAGCCTTAAACTTGAAGGTGCCTAATTTGTTGATGGTTGCGCCAACTACCTGATCCCCCGTCTTTTTATCAACAGGCAAACTTTCACCAGTAAGCATCGACTCATCCAGTGTTGATGTCCCTTCAACAATAACGCCATCGACCGGAACTTTTTCGCCGGGACGTACTACTACAACATCGCCGACCAGGACCGATTCGACTGGAATGTCAATTTCCTTTCCGTCGCGAAACACTCTGGCCGTCTTGGCCTGTAGCCCCATAAGGGCCTTAATCGCCTCAGAGGTCCGCCCCTTGGCGGTGGCTTCAAGCAATTTACCTAATATAATCAGCGTAATTAAAATAGCCGATGTTTCAAAATATAAGTCGGGTGCGTGGCGAAGTACGTTAGCGATGCTATAGAAATAGGCAGCTGATGTTCCAAGCGCCACCAGAACATCCATATTCGCGCTCCCATTCTTAAGTACCATATATGCGCCCCGGTAAAACTGCCAACCGGCGATAAATTGAACAGGAGTCGCCAATACCAATTGGAGATATGGATTCATCAATAACTCGGTGGCCCTCCCCATCACCCCCAGCATATGCATCGCCATGGCCAGCAGCAGTGGCAGGGAAAACACGGTTGCTAACACTAAGCGAAAGCGTTGTCTACTTACTTCGGCTTCACGAGCTTTCTTTTCTTTGTCTACCGCAGCGGTATCTGCGAGATCATGCACACCATAACCAAGGTTTTCAATTTTACCCTTAATATCGCTTAAGCTAATTACACCCGGATAATACTCCACCGTAGCCTTCTCCACCGCCAGATTGACAACAGCGCTCACAACACCGGGCAGCTTATTCAAGCCTCTTTCCACGCGACCTGAGCAGGCCGCGCAGGTCATGCCGGTAATCTTTAAGTCTACCTTATCCTTGATAACCTGATAGCCCAAGTCTTCAATCTTATGTGCTATCTCACTCAGGCTAATCTGCGAGCGCTCATAGGTTATAGCTGCCTTCTCAGTGGCAAGATTAACGGCAGCCTTTTCTACTCCTTTGAGTTTGGCGAGCCCACGTTCCACCCTGCCTGAGCAGGCAGCACATGTCATGCCTCCTATTTTTAAAAAGATAGTCTCTACAGATGCTCTGTTTGAATCGGTCATATTTTTCACCCCTTTACTTCTCGTAGCATACCACTCTTACTTTGTGAACTTAGATAAGACGCCCATCAACTCATCGACAGCTTCTTCAGTACGGTTTTCTTTTATAGCGTTAACCACACAACTTTTCGTATGACTTTCAATCATTATAAGTGCGACCTGATTGAGTGCGGCCCTCGCTGCCATAATCTGCTGCAGAATATCTACGCAATAGCGACCTTCATCAACCATCTTTTCAATTCCGTTGATTTGTCCGCCAGTTCGCCTCAGTCTTTTTTTGATATCTGTTTTTTCCCTGTCATCGAGCATACAATCCCTCCTACTATACCCCTGTATAGTATTATTGTAAGACTAAATATAATATACTGTCAATGCTTTTAGTTTTGCCTAGACAAAAACAGACTAACCATTACCGAATAATTAACGTACCCGTTGAAATAATAAGAGAGTAAATTATACTAGGAGGGATACCTATGCCCACAGTATTAAATGCACCAAACAAGATGCAGACTTGTATTGATGCTTGCAACGGGTGTATGCAAGCTTGCGAGGAATGCTTGTCTTTGTGCCTACAAGAATCCGATGTCAAAGCAAGAACCCACTGTATCAATATGCTCCGTGACTGCGCAGACATATGCGCCATGTCTGCGCAATATATGGCCCGGGGTAGCCATCATGCGAAACAATTATGTTCTCTCTGCGCAACCATTTGCGATGCTTGCGCCAGTGACTGCGCTCAATTCAAAGATCCCCATTGTCAACAGTGTGCCGACGCTTGCAAGGCATGCGCGGCAGAGTGCCGGAAAATGGCGCAGTAACACAACATGCCCCCGTCACCTAAGCACATGCTTAGTAACGGGGGCATTAGCGAACTATTGTATCCGTATCAGTCGGTGCGGACGACACAACTTTAATTACAATGCGATAAGGCAAGCATACAATTTGCTGAGGTGCGTGTTGGATCCAGCCCATCTTAATGCAGTCCTGGTTGGGGCAATCGGCTTCTCGCACCCGAATTCTAGTGTCCTGCACCTCGACAATATCATAATGAGAGTCGCCGCCAATCCGGAATTCTTGCTTATACCCCTCTTTTAGTGGCACCATTTTATATAAGGTACCCTCCACCCATATTTCAGCCTTTTGCTCGCCACCCGCAGCCACTATAGACATGTTGAGTCCAATGCCGACTATAGCTATCAGGAGTACTAAAACAACTAATACCTTATCAGCCCTTGTCATTCCTACCATTTGCGGTCAGCACCTCCGCCACCGCCTGACCCGCCCCCGTAACCGCCTCCGCCGCCACCGCGGAAACGTAATAACGATAATAAGAGTAAAGTAATACTGCCGCCGAAGAATAACCAATCACCTGCAACAAGTGCGGCCAAGCCAACAAAAGCTATCAATTGCAGCCATCCGGGTAATCCATTCCACCAAGTAGCGACACCTAGGCTTGCATCGGTTGCTTTATTTTTTTCATTGGAGCGTCCATCTTTACCGTACTCCCCAGATATAGTGCCGACCAACGCCTTGTATCCTGTCCACACGCCGCGATTGTAGTCACCCTGTTGAAAATACGGAAGTACTGATTCATCCAAAATTCTACCTACTTTGGCATCATTAAGGACTCCCTCTAAACCATATCCAACCTCAATTCGAGACTGCTTGTCATTTACTGCAATCAGTAGAAGAACACCATTATTCTGGGTCTTATCTCCAATCCCCCACTTACGGAGAATCCCGAGGGAATAATCTTCAATCGGCACACCTTCTAACGAATTCACCGTGACAACAACCACTTGCGCCTTAGTGGTTTCCGCTATCTTTCTGCCTAGTTTGTTGATCTTAACCTTAGTTTCATCAGACAATACACCAGCATAATCCTGCACATACCTACTGCTTACTGGCGCAGGCGGTATTGTCGTCTGCGCTGAAGCTACTGCAGTCGCTGCCAAAGATATCACAAGTATGAGCCAAATCAGTAATTTCTTCATACTAGTCACCTACTCTTATCTAACTCTTTACACTAATTGTACTCTTTCAGTATGAAGAAGTTATGAATATTTGGTGAAGAACTTATATTTTTATTGATGACCAATCCATTTAAGATTCCCTACGTCTACCTCACCTGACTTTAAGTCTCTCTTATGAAATCCCACGGTATCATCAAATGCTTTCATTGAAAAAATCCCTGTCGTAAAAGAGAAGACGGCTAGTGCCAAAAACACTAACCGTCTTCCTATTTTAGGAGATTTCCTCAGTATCAAATTCAACCATAATGCAATCGCCCTCAGGTTTATCACCGTATACGATTCGCAAGCCGCCGGCCGTTACCTCGACTTCTTTTTCGCCTGTGGTGAGATTACACGTTACCGAAACCTTATCTGTCACAGTTTACCCCTTTCCATCGTTATCACAGGTATGACACGGTTTCCCTTCACGGCACTTGATGCACCGGCTGGCATGGGCTTCAAGTTGAATCTTTAGCTCTATGGCTTCATTAGTGAAAGCTTCCAGTGTAGTCTGAAGCTTAACCAGCAGCCAGGTTGCCACCGCGATGGGAAACCCCACCTGCCCGATTACCTGCCAGACATCCATAGCCCACCTACTTTTTACACTAGCGCTACGCTATCAGAGATGCGGACAATGGCCTCTACTCGGCTAACCAGTTCGCTGCCGCGATTGACCAAAATGTTTTTTGCAATAATGGTATCCATGGCGGTGTTGACCTGAGCCAAAGTTAAATCGTCCTTAGGATCCGGCAGGCTAAGAGTGACCTCTTTACCAACGGAATCGCGGAACGTCATGTCCAAATACTTTTTCATCGATTAGTACCTCCCTTCTTTTTATTCAAAAACCTTGGTTCCAGTTACTGGTTAATGAGATTGCAGCGCTCAGTTAAGGCAACGTCGGTAACAGTATGTTTCTGCAAATCGGCAAGCGCTTGGGCAACATCAAAAACATTCTGTTCAGTTGCGTTAGACTTCAGGTTACCGAAGGTACGGTTGGCATACACCGGATTACCGGTGCCACTAATACCTGTTTGCACTTTGACAGTAAAGCTGCCAAGCTGAGGTACTTTTACTACAGCCATGTGTAACTCCCTCCTTTCTTCAGAAAATGCACCAAGACCGCGGGAAATCCCGCGGTCTTGGGCGGGAATGGTGATCTATAGCAAGCGAAGCAGTTATATAACCACTTCGATTTGCCCGTGACCCTCACCATTCCCAGTGGTGTATAAGTTTATCAGGCGGCACACCTCCATGCCAGACTCTTAAGGTATTTAAATAGCTTATCATGATTGTATAACGTTAAAATCAAAAGGTCAATATTACCAAAAGCCCCCATCTTACGACAAATTGTACCTGTCATTCTACTTCACCCTGTATTGCCCCTAAAAGTAATTTATCGTCATCAAAATTTTTTTAATTTTTTTTGAAAATTTCTTAGGTACAATAATTTAGGCCCCGCTTAGCTCCTTGAAGCTAAATATTATCAAGCATGAGTAGCGAATTTAACGCAGACATTTGCCAAACCCTTCATATAAAATGTAATTAATATCTTCCCCATTCTGCAGAGTGGTCTGTTATGAAGTAACTTCACCCATATAGTCTTCTATTCCACTAGCAATGGCAAGCGCCGCCGCCAACTGACACACATATGTTTTCAAAATCCGCCGCTCAGTATCATTTGAAATAAACGCCACTTCCACCAGCACTGCTGGGCAATTGGTCTCCCTCAGCACCTGAAAGCATGCTGCTTTCACACCCCGGTCAACGGTGTCTAGCTCGGTTACTAGTCGTGCCTGAATACACTTTGCCAGCCGCCGACCTGAGACGCTAGCTGGATAGTAATACGTTTCCGTCCCGTGCGCGGCTTTATTTGCAACACTATTAGCATGGATACTGACAAACATATCTGCCTGATTGGCATTGGCTAATTCCGCTCGAAAACTTAAGTTATCAGTAGCAATATCACCGGTTCGCGTCAACCAAACCTCATGACCTGCCTCGTACAACTGCTCGACCAGCAACTTAGCAATCGCCAAAACCACATCACATTCCCGCACGCCACCGGCACACGCTCCTGGTTCTGCCGGCCCAGAATGTCCGGGGTCTACAACAATTTTCATGAAATCCCCTCCGCTGATTTTGTAGTTTATCCGCACTCAAGCCCGCTCCGCGTCCCTCCGGGCGGCGCTGCAGCCGCTCACGCGTCTTCCGCCTGCCGTCCTCGGGCCGCTCCGCTCAGTGCCATATCTGACGGATACCACTGCATGGCTGCTCGTCCGCTCCTTGCGCCGTTTCGCTCAGCTCCACTATCCTCATCCGCTCCCGCTCAGCCACCGCTAACGCTTGCAGTCGTATCCTGCTAGGGTGGCATCTCATAGCCTGGCAAGGTAGCAGGCCAGGGAACTCCTTTCACTCGCACCCAGACCTGCCGTTCAAAGCGGTACCGGCCGCCTACCACAAAAACAATAAGGTTGGCGGCCTGATTCGTCACCCATCCCTACCCCTTCCCATCAAGGGAAGGGAAGCGCAGCCATCCGATAATATTGCCTTATGTCACCAGGTTGTCGGGGCGAATCACCTTAGCGGCACAGCCGCACGGTCCTTCACTTATCCCGCCACCCTTCCGCACTGTACCGGCTATGCCCTCCACGAAAAACCATGTTCCGGTCATAACCGCCACGCTGCTGTGACATAAGGACATTATCCGACGTCTGCGCACCGCTCACGCGGTACCGTCGCCCTGGCTCCGGTATATATGTTCCCACCCCTAGCCCCTCCCGTAAATCAGGAGGGGAACAAGCACTGAGCTATAGGTATAGCCAGCCCTACTCTCTCCCGCCGCAAGTTTTAATCACAATATAAGCCATGGCCACAACTAATAACAATCTTCTACGCTTTGCCACTACCTGCATCCCATGTAGCGCCTCTCTTCATTAATGGTTTCGTTATACTTCTCCAGCGTCCGAAACATACTGTCAGGCTCGGTAAGAACCAAAGTTCTGGCATGCACCGAAAATCTCCCTCCTAACCGGACACCTCTTTCCCCAAAGAGTTCCAATCCTGTTGTATACGGTGTTCTCCATCGAAGCCTACCGATAACCTGTCTACAAACTCCACATCGCGGACCACTACTTCAGTGATTTTTTTCTTTTGTCCATCCGTACCGTCCAACCGCCGGACATGTAAACGCCCCTCCACAGCAACTTTGCTTCCTTTCACCAAATGACTGGCGATTGTCTCTGCCAGGGTATCCCAGGCCACACAATCAATAATATCCGTCTCTTCCCGGATTTTTGTCCGGTAATGGACAATCACCGCAAAAGAACAGACGGCCTTGCCGTTTGGCGTATACCGCATATCCGGGTTCTGGGCCACACGGCCAATGATAATGACTTTGTTCACACCAAACCCTCTCCTCAAAAGTTATCCACATATCCACAACCCCTATTACTATTATTGGTTTATGTTTATATTGTTTACGTTTATATAATGTAACCAGGTTGCCAACCAATATGGTTAACAACAGCCTCCTTGCCAACCAGGTTGGCAACCATTATGGTTGGCAAGTTTTCGAAACCAACGTTAAAAAAGGTTTATCCACTGGTTTATCCACAGGTTTTCCACACAAAGAATGTAGTACATAATACGGGGCCAAGCGCCCCGGCCTGGGTATATGCATAATCAATCCAGCCTCCACCAGTTCCGTTCTGGCTCTGGATAGAGCCGAATAGCTGTACCCCAACATCCCCAACAAAGTACTGCTGGCCACCGTAAAATGCGGCGGCCAGCCCGCCCGGTTACACAGGTGCATTAGTACACCCCATAATGCCTGGGCATCACTTGTCAGTGGCTGAGTAAGTAAGCGGGCATAAAAGCTATTCAGTTCCATTATGTAGTTCATGGATAGGCCCACACCCACAACAAAAACTGTAAGATAATCGCCCAGCCAATCGCTGCCGGTATCATGGGGCAACGCGTTTTAGACTGGCTGTTTCCACCCCCACTTTCGCTATCGCCCGTTTGCGCAGCCATTCGTTGGCAGCCTCTACATGAATCAAAAACCGGTTGCCCTCTTTGGACGCGGGAAAATCCGACAAGTAGCACAATTCCCTGACACGATTCTGCCCAATTCCCGTCATCGTGGCAAACTCTTTCACCGATACCATGATCTTTGCAGTGCTCATACCCCATACCTCCCATATCATAATATAGTTAAGTTATTACAATTTGTAGTATATAGTACAAATTAAAATATTTCAATACATTTTGTAATTTATTGTTTACAAAATGACGTAACATGTTTTAGAATGAAATTATCAAATAAAAAATGACGGTGTGTGAAAAAAGATGATGGTGTGTGTGATAAATCATGATAAGTGAAAAACTTCGGGCCGCCCGCTCTAACATGAACATGTCCCAAGCGGCGCTCGCCCGTGTCGTCGGCGTCAAACAATCCACCGTAGCCTCTTGGGAAAAGGGACGAACTGAACCAGATACGATTATGTTGGGACGACTGGCCCAGGCGCTGAAAGTGACAACTGATCATCTCCTCGGCATCCAATCCGAACAGTTGTCCCTACCGGAAGGAGTGGCCGACATAGCCAAAAAGATTGCCGACCTCTCACCCAGTGACCGAGTGGTAGTGGAAAAAATCGTAGCCGCATTAAGCACAGAGGATAAATCAAATGTCGTCCCTAGTTGACCGGTGGATTCGTGTACTACTGACCCAAAAGCGGTAATACCAAAATAATCTCCCTTCATGATTCACTAGAATTCTCGCACTTCTTACCGCGTTAAATATTAAAAGGCGGTGTGTGAAAATGGCAAAACGTGCAAACGGAGAAGGAACAATCTGCAAAAGGAAAGACGGCCTCTGGACAGCGGCCATCACGGTAGGCCGGGATGAGAAAACCGGCAAATTGATTCGAAAATATGTGTACGGCAAAACCAAAACCGAAGTACAAGAAAAAAAGACCACTCTTTTCGAGCAGTCTAAAGGCATTACTTTTGTTGATGCCGACAAAGTCACAGTAGAACAATGGATAAAAAAATGGCTGGAAACCTATGCAAGGCCCAAAGTTCGCCAAAATACTTATGAGTCCTATGAGTCAGTCGCCACCCGGCACGTTATCCCAGCGTTAGGTAAAAATAAGCTGACCAAATTACAATCCAACCAAATCCAAACCATGATCAATGAAATTATTGCCAAACATTCACCCCGCCTGGGTCAATATTCGTTCGCAGTTTTACGCATGGCTTTACGCCAGGCACTTAAAGAACACTTACTATTACGTGACCCGACATTGGCCGTATCACCGCCAAAAAAGGTAAAAAAAGAAGTGCGGCAGCTCACCGTGGAAGAATGGAATAAACTCTTCACTGAGGCCAAAAAGAAATCTGGTATGCATCTGGCTATCTTAGTAGAATGGGCCACTGGGATGCGTCGGGAAGAAATTCTAGGCCTACGGTGGTGTGATACCAATTTAGATAAAAAATATTTGTCCATCTGCAATGTAGTCATTGTCACCAAAGCAGGCCCCCAATTTTCCATTCCCAAGTCGAAAAGCGGCTTCCGCCAAATCACCATCCCCGACTTTGTGGCAAACGAATTGAAACACCATAAAACAAAACAAACCGCCGAACGGCTTGCAGCAGAAGAGTGGCATAATCACGACCTTGTTTTCTGCCGAAAAAATGGCCTTCCATTAGAACCCAGGGACTTTTCCCATCGCTTCTCCGAAATTGCTAAAGACGCCGGTGTAAGCAGTACTTTCCACGATCTCCGCCATGACCATGCCACCCGGCTCTTTGCCGAAGGCAAACACCCCAAAGATGTCCAGGACCGACTCGGTCACAGCTCGATTTCCATGACGCTCGACACCTACACCCACCATGTTCCATCCCGGCAAACTACGATTGCCGATTGGCTACAGACAACCATCCCGTCAGCAGCAAAATCCTGACTACAACAATAATTTTATTTTCATTGTTGTAGAATCTCCGTAAAAATATTATCCCTACTTAAAAATTACATTTCATAACCTTACTCTACCCTTTTATTGTTGTACGGTTGTTGTAGTAAAAAATAAAGGCTGTCAGGATCAAATCCCGACAGCCTTGTCATTGTTGAATTGGTGCGGGAGAATGACTTGAACCGCCACGGTCACCCGCCAGATCCTAAGTCTGGTGCGTCTGCCAATTCCGCCACTCCCGCGTCCTCAGAATTAATACTATACCAGCTAATTAGATTATTGTCAACATAGGACTATAAAGAAAACACGGTTTGCGCCGAGCCTTAGCGACAGCGGAAAAAACCAGCATCCCCAAGAACTACACTATCTCAAAATCTACAAAAACATCATAGAAGGCAACTCCTTTGGAGCCAGTACTGATATCCCCCATGTCTGATGGCAAACCTGCATTCAGGTCATTGAGCCGCATTTCCTCTCCCGGCCGCCATCCTTGGTGGCAGACTAAGATGTCTGGTGGAGTATCATGGGAAATACAGGCTTTGAGCGTTATTGCCCCCAGGCTGTTGTATACTCTTATTTGTTTTCCGGTCACTACTCCTTTCATTGCTGCAGTTTGTGGATTGATAAATACGATTTGCTCCGAGTATTTTAGTAAAGTTTCGATATTCAGAAATTGGGAGTTAAGCCCTTGCTGAGCATGAGATGTTATAAGCCAATATGGATACTTACTACTCGGCGCAATTCCTGCTTTATATTCCGGTAATGCCGCCAGGTTGTTCTCCCTCGCCTTAATCGAAAAAAATTCAAACTTGCCTGAATTTGTTGCAAAGCATTTATCCTCCCAAGCCGTACGCGGAACGGCCGCCCGTCTTGGACCGGCGGCTAAATCCGACCAGTGGTTAATCCCCAAGAGAGCATACATTCTATCATTGAATTCGTCATCGAGAAAATCGGCGTGAGATTTATCAACAGGAAAAGAACTGCTGCCCTCCCGGTATTGGTTTAACGTCTTGGCCAAAAGTTGAGCAATTTCAAGATCACTCTTCGCATCGAATAAAGGCGGGATCGCTTGCTCATTCAAGCCAATCCAATGATGCCAGTAGCTGGGAACTACATCAAGTTCTTCAAATTGGGTCGTCGCTGGCAAAACAATATCAGAATAACGCGCAGTAGGAGTCAAGAATTGTTCGACAGTAACAATTAGTTCCAGCTTATCCAGCTCTTTGGTCAAAATACTACCTGATACATCCTGCGTCACCAAATTGCGGCATGACACCCAAAGCAGCTTGACCGGCGGATCATTGAGTCTCTTCAGTCCCTGGGCGAACTCGTTAATATTGATATACCTAGCCCCACTGGGACTATTAAGAAAATGATAATTAAACCCCCATGTCATTTGATGGGCATATTGAACCCCGCCACCGGCAACTCCAATATTACCTGTCATCGCAGCTAATGCATCAATTGCGCGCAAACTTTGGCCGCCGTTGATATGGCGTTGCATACCAAATCCCGCCCATATATACACAGGACCAGAACTGGCCATCATGCTGGCCAGTTCTTTTATTGTCTCCAGTCGCTGGCCGCATTGTCCGGCAAGATAATCAATATCTAATTCTACGAGGTATTCCCTAAATTGCTGCCACCCAACTGTATGACAATCGATAAAATTCTGGTCAATCCGGCCGCTCTCGAAGAGCTTTTTTGCTATAGCTAGTGCTAAAGCTCCATCTTCACCCGGATTGATCTGTACAAAGCAGTTTGCTTTCCGGGCTGTCTGAGTATAAATAGGATCAATAACTATAACCTTTGCCCCATGATCTTGCGCCCGATAAATATAAGGTAACGAGTGTATCGCCGTCCAAGCCGGATTTACTCCCCAGAGAATAATGAGTCCTGCCTTTTCCATTTCCTGTGGGTCAGAATTCACATTTCTACCTAAATCATACAGCTGCGCATCCAGACCTGCAGACCAACACGGTGATCCTCGTGCCTGGGTAGTAGGACCTAAGCTATTGAACATACCTTCTACTGCGTTGTGCAGGATTCCAAAATTCCCGGAATACTTGTTAAGACAAAGCGGTAGTGTGGAGTGATAGCGATCTTTTATGTCCAGGATTTTTTCACAAATAATCGCCATTGCCTGTTCCCACGTCAGCCGTTCCCATTGTCCCGAGCCACGCCCAATTTGGCGCATAGGATAGCGAATCCGCTCTGGACTGTAAACCCGCCGGACATAGGTTTGGCCTTTGGAACACAGTTTTCCGCTCGTATAACCGTGTTCCGGATCTCCTGTAACCTTTTCTAAAAGACCTTTGCGGACATAGGCTAGAATCCCGCAAGTATCATAACAATTGCGGGGACAGACGTGCCGGGTAATTTGGTAACCATCGTGTGTATAAATCATAGAAATCACGCTCTCCTGTTGTCTTATCTGTTCTTTCTAGATTTCAGTTCAGATTCCCTTCACTAAAGGTTCTGGCCGCCACACGTCCTATGTAAGAAGGCCCGCTTGCAGCAGGCCTTCACAACTATTATAGCCCAAACATGGTTAACGCTACTGCCGAACTATAGAATAGTTCCCTGCCAAGCAACTCCCCAATAAGTACCAGAGCAAATAAAATAGGAACATAGCAGCGAACATTCCATTCCCGCTTCGATCCTGCGTAGCCCAACAAACTTAACGGAGCTATCAGTCCGATCAACAGGCGAGGCCAAAAAGTCATACCTAGTATGATGTTCCTGCCGGTAAGGGCCTCTGTATTGCCCATGCCAGTCATCAGAGTTACGTATAAGGCGAGGCTAGTCAGACTACACACGAGAGCTGCAGCCACAATCATGAATATATTTTTCCCGAAAACATATTGCCTGGTATGTGCTATAACTGCAATAAATAACGGTCCAAGGCTTGCTGCGGTCAAAAGAAAGAACAGTACCGGACCAGCATTGTTCCAGGCAGGTCGCGCCGGTAATGTGTAAACTAGTCCGGACGATATTACTGCCAGTATCGCGACAATCGCACCGACTAAACCTACTGATCTGCGAGATCTGCCGGTTTTCCATTGCCAGTAGTATAAAACCGCCAATGTAAAGAATAAACCAAATGCCAAAACTTCATGACTTAACCGGGATGTCCCAACATGAGCTAACGCACGGTATGCCTCAAAAGGCTGCCCCAAATGTCCCATGGATGCCACTAGAGCCAACCCCATTGCCACCACAATACCCAAGGCGGAAAATGTACCGATTTTGTTTTCAACTTTTCCCGTAAAGGTATCAAGCGCCCAAAGAGTAATGAAGGCTCCAGCTGCCATCTGAGATAGAACGGTAAACAGGACTAATGCCCACTCAGCCACTATTTCTCCCTCCTAACCTGTACCCCAACAATGGGTTTGATAAATCTAGTTGTCGGCTTGGTTATGCCGATATCCGGAAAACCAGGCAACGTTCGACTAACCTTGCTAAAGTTATTATTGTTCAAGTCAATAACCGAAATAGCTTCCATCGGGCAACCAGCAACGCAGGCTGGCTTCTCTCCCCGGTCTTGTCGAGCCGCGCACATATGACATTTTTCGACTTTTTTCACTTTCTCATTAAACTGAGGTACCTTATACGGACAGGCCAACATACACATCCGGCAACCGATGCAACGCTGCGGATCGTGGATAACGATTCCATCTTCTCTTTTGGTATAGGCAATAACCGGGCAAGCAGTCAGACAGGCCGGGTCTTCACAGTGATTACAGGCCATGGATGCAAACTCCCTGGCTGCACTACCAAATGCATCCTCCCGTAGTGGGTAAACCTTGCGCCACCGAATCGAAGGTTCTTGTTGATATTCGTTTTTACAAGCCATCTCACAGGAGTGACAGCCTACGCAGCGGTCGCTATCCACAAGAAAACCTAATTTTTTAGCCACTTATACCCCTCCTCACTAAACCTTTTGAATGGCAACGAAGTTGTCGTGGAAGGCGATTCCCGGAGACCCCGTAGCCTTTTTCCCCATGTCCGCCGGAATAGCTTTCACAGTGTAATTGACATTGAATTTTTTCCCTTTGTACCAAGCCTCATACACGGCAACCACATCGGGAGAAACAGTTTCAGTGACCTTGGCCGGCAAAATAATATAACCAATCTCGTTGTACATCTTGACCGAATCTTTATCCTTAATTCCGTACGCAGTCGCTACACTCGGATGAAGTTCTAAACATGGTTCATTATTTATAGATGCCATCCAATCCAAATTCTGAAACTGACTATGAATGTTCAGTTTCCAATGCGACGATATGCACCGCAGTGGATACTTGTCAGTAGGCTGCATTTCCTCGACGTAGACCGGTAGCGGAAAATGACCCAGCTTCTTTGCCTCTTCTGACCAAAATTCATACTTTCCTGAAGGGGTTTTAAACTTACTGTCTTGCCAGGCAATCAGCCCGCTTTTGGCTTTTACCGGGCCTTTTTTCAACTCAGACCAATTATTTATGCCAAATTGCTTGTAAATGCCATCATTAAACTCTTTACCAACCCATTCCTGTAAATCTCCTGAAGTAGGGAAGGTACATGAACCCTTTTCCAGTTCATTGAGTTTAGCTGATAATTCCATGGCGATAGTAACATCGTTTTTGCTTTCATACATCGGCTTGATGGCCTGCTCATTAAGACTCAGCCAATAGTGCCAATACGATACGTTGACCCCTGGAGTCTCAAATGTAGTTGTGACTGGTAAAACAATATCTGACATCTCTACTGTAGGATTCATGTACATGTCGGCGGTAACCACTAAGTCCATAGCCTCAAAAGCTTTTTTAACTACAGATGTCTCCGGGTCTTGTGTCATAGGTCCCCGGCAGGCTATCCACAACATTTTGATTGGCGGTTCTTTAGCGCTCAATACCTCGGCGCCGAAATTATTAATGTTAATCGACCGATCACCATTACCGCCGCTATTCTCAGGTTTTTTCTGAGACATTGCGTGATAATCGAACCCCCATGTCTGCAAATGAGCATATTGAGCACCACCGCCCGACTTGCCAATATTGCCGGTCATTGCCGCCAAAGCGTCAATGGCTCTCACGTTTTGTCCACCGTTGGTATGCCGCTGCATACCATAACCAATCCAGATATTAGCTGGTTTTGTCGTGGCGTATTCGCGGGCCAACCTTTCAATAACATATTGTGGTATTCCAGTCTTTTGAGCCGCCCATTCAACGGTTATGTCATTCTTTAGGTAGCTAAAAAACTCCTCAGCACCTTTACTATTTTTCGCCAGCCAGTCTCCATCATAAAGGCTATTATCCAGGATATAGCGAGCCATACCTAAAGCTAGCGCCCCATCAGTGCTAGCTTTGATCTGCAGATATAAATCTGCCTTTGAGGCGGTCTGGGATAAAAGAGGATCGATGACCACAATCTTGCAACCCCGGTTTTGGGCTTCTTTAATAAAAAACATGGAATGTAAAGAACACCATGCCGGATTGGCACCCCAGATGATCATATACTTTGAATTCACAATATCCTCAGGATCATTACTATAAATCGTGCCGAAATCAAAGGTCTGAGCGTCAATTCCCGCCGGCCAGCAGGGTGTCCCGGTTGCCCGGGTGGTGTTACCGATACTTGTTAACATTCCTTCGATACCATAGTGCATGATATCGAAGTTACCGGAATATTTATTTAAACAAATTGGCAGCGTACTCCCGTATTCTTTCTTAATACGCAAAATAGTTTTTGCAATTTCGGAATAAGCCTCGTCCCAGCTAATTCTTTGCCAATTGCCTGAGCCGCGGCCCATCTGACGCATAGGGTATTTTATCCTGTCCGGGCTATACACGCTGCGCGTATAGCTATACCCTTTGGCACATAATCTGCCGCGGGTATATGTGCTTGTCGGATTTCCCTCTACTTTTTTCAAAACCCCATCTTCAACTGTTGATATAATCGAACAGGTATCATAACAGTTACGGGGACAGGCATTGTTAAACACTTTCCGATCAATGCTAGCTGTAGCGCCGATCGGACTGAGGCCGGAAAAAATAAAGTCAAATATCGTTCCGCCAAATCCCACTGCCGCCGCAGTCGCAGTAGCACTTTTAATGAAGCTACGACGGGTTAATAGACCTTGCTGCTTCAAATTACTCCCTCCTTATACAATTCTGTTTCTTCCGACTGGAGAAATCCTGTCAGCGCTAATGCAGTACCGCTGCAGATAGACACTTTTCCTTTTGTTAGTACATCCTGACAGTGTTGATAAACCCATGTCCGGATATGTTCTTCAAAAAAACTTCGGTAGAGTATTAGATAACAATTGGCTGCAGCTAGATCTTCTTCTGCCAGCCTTTGGCCAGCCTGAGATAATAAGTAACAGATAAATTCTAATTCTAATCCTAAATGATCATCTGGAATAACATTTTTGCTCCCTACCTCAAGACCAGCCTTACGATAAAAATTACGTACCGCTAAAGTTTCATTTTGCATCACTAGTCCCATGGCGTTTAGATAGGCGCTTTCAAAAGGAGGCGCCAGCAACTTCGCCGGGCCCACAAACAGACGATTATACTCATATTCCACCTCGTCGTCCAAGTAATAATCTGCATTATAAATAAAATAATCTTTCCTAATAATTACCATGTACTCCTGAACTGCTTCTATTGCTTTTTCCGCCTGCCCCCAACTCCCTTGATAATATTGCTTAAATAGTGAATATATCGATAAACGTTTAGCCAAATTGCTCAGCATGTCAGACTTGTGGTTTTGCAACATCGCTCGCCTGCTCCTTATCTTGAATTGGCATGTCCTTGACTTCGGCCTCCGGAATCAACTGCTGTCCACTACTGGATCGAATTGGGAACTTTTTGATGCCATTCTTTAGTTCAGCTTCCGACAATTTCAGCTTCTTGGGAACGGTAGGCTGAGCAACCCCTTGGTAACTTTGATCCATTGCACCGTTATCAAGCTGTACAGCCTTAGGTGCGGTTGTCGTACCACAAGCGGTGATCAATATTGACGTACTAAACAAAATAATAACCAGCAACAATAGATATTTCCGTGACAAGCTAACCACCTCCAATTTCTTTTGATTTAATTATATAAAATTCTGACAACATTTTTTTTGTAGGTTTCTCCAAACATTTCGTTTGTTCATGTAAAAAAAAACAAAACCAACCTTATTGGTTGGTTTTCCGCATTTTCACTATTTTACATGCAACCGAGAGACTTACCCGGCTCTCCATTTTTTGCAAGTCGGCATCTAACAATTCTTCAATCTTCTTCAAACGATATCTCAGTGTATTAGAATGCATAAATAGTTTTTCCGCTATTAAGTTTAAATCTCCATTTTGCTGAAAATATATCTGCAGTGTTTCAAGATAATTAGTGTTATTTTTTTCGTCATATTCAATGATCACGCCTAAGTGCTCTTTATAGTATTCGTCCAGTTGGTCCAGGCTAACGTGAGACAAAAGCCGAATAACACCCAAATCTTCAAAATGAGTAATGTGCCCTTTTTCTTGGATAAATCGCCCTAAATCCAAGGCATACTTTGCTTCTTGGTAACTTCGGCAAAGATCCACAACAGATGAATAAAACTTACCTATCCCGACGGAAAACGTAACTGTCGGGAGTATCTCCTGCATTGCATTCTGCAACAATTTGGCAAGGCTTTTCAGGTGTTGTTTAATTCTTTTGTCTTCATCATCGTTGCCTGGAATTATCACTACAATCTGATCCTGCATTTCACTTATGATGACATGCCGAAAGTGCTGCTTTAGAAATGCAGTAGTAGAAGATTGCAACTGTTCCAGTATTTGATCCTTATTTAGTAGTTGCTTAAAATCATCCGGTTCAACAATCAAAAGACGATGCGGCTTGCCGAATTCCCAACCCCAATATCGGCCTCGCTTAATAAGTGCATTTTCAGATTCAAAATTATTATACAAAAGGTCATAGAGGAAGTGATCTTTATACTTCTTTTCAATCTCCTCCGTATTTTTGCGGCTAATCAAAACCTGAAGACAAGAAAGCCCTACCTCGCTGATCTGGCATAAATCCAATTCATTTAGTTGTCCTGCGACATCAAAAACTAATAAATAACCAAGAAGCTGATTTCCCCACAAGAGCAGTTTAACAGAGACAATGATATTTTGATTGTTAAAAATTATTACCTGTTGATAAACTTTTTCCAGCATGAGATCATTTTTCTTATGCTGGATGATTTTAAGCCGGGCTGATTTCACCAACTCCCCTAGTTCATCGGCAGGCCAAAATCGCTCAGTGCCTCCTTGGGCTAGAATTTGAAATACCGAGTCAACCAAAATAGCCGGATTTTGTAGATACTCCGCCAGTTGGTTAAGCAGCGCCGGTAAGTCCATCCTTAAATTAGTCACCTGACGGATTCGATAATGTTCTGAAATGCTTGTTATTTTTCCATTTTGCACTAAATTCACCACTAACTCGAGTGCAAACTTTAATTCCTGCTCCTCAATTCTCTTCGAACAAACAAACAACGGAATATGGTTTTTTTCTGCCTGATCTATAAGGCCCTGAGAAAGCGCAGCTCCATACCCACTGATCAGGATTCCGGCTGGAGCCAAATTTAAATATACCGCCAATATCGCGTCCAGATCTTTTCGCTCCTCTTCAGCGCAAACCAAAATAAAAGCGTCCTCTAAACTGCTCTCAGGTACCCCTTTAAAAGCCGTAACAACCCGGAAAATCTTTTTATTTCGTCCCCCCGCCCAGCCAGCGACAACCGTCGCTTGTGCCACAGGATCAATTGTTGTTAGTTCCTGCACTGTACAAAACTGCTGCATGTTGTCTCACCGTCCTATCCGCCAAAAACTCTGAGGTGTTTTTGGTAAAATAAACCGCACTGATGGTCTGGTAAACTGGATAATCGGAAAATATGGGAGCATCTCCTGAGCTCCTAAAGGCAGAGGTTCGTTCAAGTCCACTATTTGGAGTGCGCCAACAATACATGCATCCACGCAAGCCGGCGCAAGTCCCTTATCAATACGTTCGACACAAAAGTTGCATTTACTCGCCTTTTGAGTTCGCGGATTTGCCTTCGGCGCCTGAAAAGGACAAGCTCCAATACAACTTTGACAGCTAATACAGCTTTGAGATTGGTGCAGTACTATCCCATCCCGCCGTTTATGAAAGCATTTCCGTTTACAAACACGAATACATTCCGGATTTATACAATGGTTGCAGGCTAATGATAAAAACCCCAACCCCCGATTGTCCTTACTAATGCGGATAACACGCCGATGCTGCAACTGGTCGCTCTGGTGTTCGTTGATGCAAGCGATCTCACAACCTCTACACCCAACACACTTATTTAAGTCAATCAAAAATCCCAGCTGCTTTCTCACGCAAGCATCTCCTGTCCTCAGATACTTAAGTCTAGTCTCTTCTAAATTCCACTCGAAAAGATTAAAACCCTTTGAGTATTACTAATACGCATAATAGTAGTTCGGCGTAGGTTCGCCCCCCTTGTGCTAAGGGGGGCGATTTCATCTTATAAGCGTAAGGCATTATTAATGCTTATTTAATGGGTAGATATTTGCAAATTGGAGGCAAAACAATCATGCATTTACCCAATTCATGCCACTCCCTACTTTACTAGCCGTGAAATCGTTCTAAATACTTCAGTTCCAGCCTCACGACATAGCTCAAATAAGATTGACTCTACTGTCGTAAGAATAGCACCTTCATATTCCATACGCCGCAAGGCAATCTCATATTCATGGTGTCTGCGAGAACTAATTGCATCCGTAACTACTATCGGGAGATAACCTAACGCCTTCAAATCAATGACTGTCTGTAGGACACAAATATGCGCTTCAATGCCAGTTATAATAACATATTTGCAGCCGGACTCGCGAAGCTTGGCGCTAAGGTTATCATTACCACAACAGCTAAAAGTAATTTTATCATAACAGGCGTTAATATGAGTCCGAAGTTCATCAATAATATCTCCCAGCCCTTGCGGATACTGCCTAGCTGCCACTAGAGGCACTCCCAAGGCTGTTATCCCTTTAAGTAGAGTAATGATTTTTTGACTTAACGCCTCTTTATTTTCCATGTGAGGGTATAGTTTCTCCTGGACATCAATCAGCAGTACCAAGGACTCCTCTTTATTAATACGCATAAACACAGTTC
Source organism: Sporomusa malonica (assembly GCF_900176355.1). GTDB lineage: Bacteria > Bacillota > Negativicutes > Sporomusales > Sporomusaceae > Sporomusa > Sporomusa malonica. The sequence continues at coordinate 87,208 of NZ_FWXI01000003.1, forward strand.
CTCCATTCCACAAGACCTACCGCCCCAGGATATTCCTAGAATGGTAGGTCTGCTCTTTCATATACGTCGGCTACGATAATCAACAGCTCCTAGCTTGGGCGAGCTTATAAGCAATTGCTTTGCCTATACCCTGGGCAGCTCCCGTATGACTGAGCCCTTCAACATTATCGCTCATCACTCCCCGTCTGTTACCCTCAACTGCCTCCCCACATTAAATGCTGTGCCCACTTTCTCTCCAAGATTCCAATACTCGCGTAAACCAGCGGCGTATACCAGAGGGTTTACTTTTCCTAATATTATTCTTCCAGTATCATCAACACAATTGTTGTCGATATGGGTCTCTACAATTTGTCCCAGAAATACAATAAACTCCCCTATTTGTAATTCATTCACTACCTTGCACTCAAGATTATAGGCACATTCCTGAATAATCGGGGCACCAACTTTTAAACCTGGGGCAGGAGTAAAATGTGTCTCTTTAAATTTATCATTACGTCGTCCACTGACAATACCGCAGTAGTCAACCTCAGCCACCTTACTAGTTCCCGGAATATTAACCGTAAACTCTCCTTGATTGCGAATGCTCTCCGTAGAGTGTCGTTTGTTGGTCATTGATACTGCTATAGTCGGCGGCTCAGAGCATACCATCCCCACCCACGCTATCGTGATAATATTGGGTTTTTCCAGGGTTCCGCTAGCAACCAATGTAATCGGAGTTGGAAAAAATGTATCAGACGGACCCAATTGCTTTTTCACTGGCTTCACCTCCAAAATGTTTAAAACGCAACTATTTAGTCTCTAACCTCATGCATGTACTGCAGGCTGGGCAGATAGAATTTAATGCAGAATCGTTGAGTAGTGAGGCTGGAACTTCAGCGCGTGAAACCTTATTAAAACCAAATTGCTTCAGATACTTTTCCGCCGTTTCGGTTAATAGATATACTTCTTTGATACCGCTAGACCTAGCCTTACTGAGTGCAGTAGTTACCAGTTGAGCAGCAATGCCTTGCTTTCGGGAGCTGGAGGCTACGGCCAGCGAGCGAAGAAGTCCGTAGGAACCTGACCGTTCCATCCCGATAACCGCTAGCAGTTCATTTCCCTTGTTCGAAGCAACCAAGAAGTTATTAATGCTAGATTCGACACCGGCTGTTGGAAGACCGGCACTCACAATCAACTGACTTACTTTGGATAAATCGGCGGCGGTTGCTTCGCGTATTTGGTAGTCCACACCTTTACAAGCGGTTATGCTAGGCTTACGAGCTCGAATAAACGCGCTCACCACCGCACCTTGCAGTTGCGTTAACTCTTCCTTAGATAACTGCGAAAACAATTCGGAGTGTAAATCAGCAAAGTCATAGACCCGCGTTACCTGGATTTCGACGTTTTTAAATCCGGCCGCCTGCAGCTTGCCTTGGTATTCAGCATCACTAAGAGCCCCTGCTATACAGCCTGCCCAGGCAATAAGATCCTGCTGTAATTTTGAGGGTATAGCCTTTTTTAAGACAATATCGGATACGGCAAACCGGCCGCCTGACTTCAAGACCCGGAAGCATTCTTGCAGAACCTGATCTTTATCAAAAGATAGATTGATGACACAGTTTGAGATAATTACGTCGACCGAGTTATCTGGTAATGGTATGTCCTCGATGTGGCCTTTTAAGAACTCAGCGTTCGAAATTCCTGATTTTTGTTGGTTTTGTCTGGCTTCTTCCAACATTTCATCTGTCATATCCAATCCATATGCTTTCCCATAAGGGCCCACCCTCTTAGCTGAGAGCAATACATCCAGCCCTGCACCGCTGCCCAAATCTAATACTACCTCCCCAGCGTAGAGTTCAGCCAGTGCAGTAGGATTGCCGCAACCAAATGAGGTTGCAACTAGATCTGTGGAAAGTCCCTGAACCTCAGTTTCTGAGTACAAATTTCCGGTAATCATCTGTGTTGCTTTGCTGAGACTTGTATCACAACAAGAAGTCCTTGAACCAGCCCCTCCACAACACCCCTTTTTTGCAGTAATAGCGTTGGCATATTTCTTACGTACTACCTCTCTAATTGTTTCACTCACAATCACAACCTCCTTTTTCTATCGCTTGATTCCCAAAACAGACTTGACTAATGTTAAAACTCATATCGGTGTCTCTTACGGCGGTGAGAAGATATGGTAATGCCTCAATCACTACATCCTGTTTTTCTTCAGGAACCGAACGTAACACTCGGGCGAAATATTCTTCCATACTGCCATTAATTAATTCAACCATTTTACTACCATTTTCGGTTAAGGTAATTTTGGTATACCGCCGATCCTGTTTATCACTTTGCCTTTCTACCAGTCCTATATTAACCAGGTTATCGACTGTGCGACTCATGGTGCTTTTATCAAGAGTAAGTGACTCTGATAATTCGTTTAAAGATAACGTATTCTTTCTTCCAATTTCGATTAAAGTATGGCATTGAGCGACTGTGATCCCGCAACATGCGGCGTCTGCCTTTTGTAACAGTCCCAGCTTCCTTACGCACGTCCTGACAACTTCCCTAAGAACTTGGGCGTTGTTCTCATCTGACAATGTAATGACCTCCCAACATAGTCCTGTTTCTACTTAGCTGCTGCCTTGATCTGTTGACAAGCAGTTGCTATAAATTTTTGCTGATCGCAGCCATCGACAAGTCCCATTGAAGTCAACACATAGGAGGTTGGCTTAAGCTCAGCTTTTTCAAGAGTTCTCTTGGCACAAGTCATCCCACAACCGTCGATAACAATTACTTTACTAGCTTCCCTCGCCGCGTTTATAAATCTTGGGTATCCCGCACCAATCCCAGCTAAACAACTGGTTCCGCATCTGGCATACCCCTCTTTACGGAGCTGGCGTCCAATCTTGTCACTTAATTCGCCTTCGGTACAGCACCCGGAACAGGTAAAAAGAATTCGTGTGTTCTGCTGGCATTCGTCCTTGCAGCCCATACTTTATCTCCTTTTTGTTGTTTCTTCGAGAGAAATCTGTCTTCAATATATTTCCATTACAATTGTAACACGAAACAGTTTTATATTGCAACTATATAATCAAAAACTTCCAATAAAAGACTATAACAAAAATAAGAGAGGATTGCATACAGCAACCCCCTTTAACTTAATGCTCAGTCCAAGCTCCGTGTACCAACTAAAATACCTACTTGATTAACTCCAACAGTTCTTTACCTTGGATTTCCTTACCATGCCATTTGATTAATACTGTATTGCCCTGTGATATTTCAACGACTTTATTTATCCATTCGATTTCACTCTGCGACTTAGCTTTTAACAATGGGCTTTTCGTATGAGTAAGATATAGACTTGAGTTTACGATCCACCATTTTGAATGGATGCCGGCTCGCTCTAAATCATCAGTAAGCCTCATGGCCTCATGTACTGGCGTAGCTTCTGGGAGCGTGACAATTACGACTTCCGTCTCTGCGGCATTTCTTAATCTTGGCAGAAGTTTTTTTACACTTTCCGGTATATCACCTTGGCTTTTTTGAATTTCTTTATGATAGCTCTGAGTAGCATCTAACAGTAATAAGGTGTGACCGGTAGGTGCAGTATCAACAACCACAACTTGATTATCTGTTGCCTGTTCAACGATCTCGGCGAACGCTCTGAATACAGCTATTTCTTGTGTGCATGGTGATCTTAAATCTTCTTCAATATAAGCCAGGTCTGCATCGGCCATCGATTCTCTAGCCTTCGCCAATACTTCTTCCTTGTACTTTTCAAGCTCTAAGGCCTCATCAATATGACTTACTTTTAAATTTTCACTGTTACTAAGCATAAACTTTAAGTGATGGGCAGGGTCAGTCGTAGTAAGGTGTACTTTTACTCCTTTTTCTACTAATCCTACGGCTATTGCCGCCGCCAATGTACTTTTACCGACCCCGCCCTTCCCCATTGTAAAGATGACTTTTTTATGGGTAGTATAAACATCTTCTATTAATGCACCTAAAGTGTGCACTTCGTTTATTTTAGCGGCATGTTCTTTTTCATCTAAGGAGTTATCAGTCAACATTCTGCGTATATTTTTTACACCATAGACATTGTAAGCACGCAGGGGAATATAGTAAGCTGTAATGTTATGCAGATAATCAGGCATCTCCTGAAGAGCTTGCTGCTGCTTATTATATAAACTTAGCGCTGTTTCATCCTCGGTTGTATCTAGTTCAAGAACTCCGTTAATAATCATGGTTTGATTGTTAACACCAAGATCTTTTAACTCTTCTGATGCCCGTTTGGCTTCCAACAGCGGAGTTTTTTCCGGTCTTGCAACCAGCATAACGGTTGTCAGACTTTGGTTAGCTAAGGTCTCCACAGCATTTTTATACATCTGCTTGTTGCTTTCTAATCCGGATAACTGACCCAAACAAGATGCCCCATGGGTATTTTCGCTGATAAAGTTACTCCACGCTGACGGGAGCTGAAGCATTCTAAGCGTATGGCCAGTAGGGGCCGTATCAAATATGACGTGATCATACTTGTTTTTAATATTTTCATCTGTTAGATAATGGGAAAACTCATTAAAAGCAGCAATTTCTACTGTACATGACCCAGACAACTGTTCTTCCATACTTGCAATTACCGCCTCAGGTAGAAGCCCTTTGTATGGCCCAATTACTTTCTCTTTATATTCACGAGCTGCTTCTACAGGATCTAAGTTAACTACAGTAAGATTAGGCACTTCAGCTATCGGTGTACCTTTGTTATCAAGTTCGACACCAAAAACATCCTGCAAATTCGAAGCAGGGTCAGTGCTTATTAGCATTACACTTTTGCCGCTATCGGCTAAACTGACCGCTGTTGCACATGCTGAAGATGTTTTGCCAACGCCGCCTTTGCCAGTGAAAAAGAAATATTTGGTAAGTTCTATAGAGGAAAGCTTATAAGATTGCATAGGCATTCCTTCTTTCAGCATATTAACAGCACCCACCATCACAGCAGCAACCACTTTTTTTAGGCTTGGTGTTTACATCAAGCCCAGTCCATTGAGTAAATTCTTCATTTGTAGGATAACCTTTAGTTTTGGCTACTTGGCCATCAACTAGAGTAATCGGCAATATTTCAGGACCATTTTGCTTTAAAGAATCATTGATCAGTTGGTTTTCCACGAAGGCATTTGGCTGACCCGAAAGATTAAACCGACTTATATCTGCTCCGTTTTGTTTAAGATTCTCAATCACAGTTGCTACTCTTAGAAGTTCCTTATCAACGCTTGCTCCGCATACACCAGTAGAACAGCACATAGCCGGGTCATAAATCACTATTTTTTTCATAGTATCCACTCTCCTATCATTTTTTAGGCACTTATACTATCTATCCATTAGATTATGTCGGACTTATATTCTTATATCCCCATGCAGGAATATATATTGTATTATATGAGTCGACTATAAAAAATGTAATACTGTTTTTATAATTAGTTTACTCATCTAAACTAATTATATGTTCACACCCGCCACCCAGCTCCTTGTATTTCTTTAGGCGAGAGAGATCATGCTGACACTTAACAATAGTGTTGAGCTCTTGCTCCAACACTATACCAACAAAGGGATGCCGCGCTAACAGATCGGTGTTAATCGCAAAGTAAACCCATTGCGCCTGTTTCTCAGCAATGATAATATCTGCTGTTTTTAGTCGACTTAAGTGACGGGAAGCATTGGATTGACTAATCTGTAATATATCTTCCATTTCACAGACACATAAAGGTCCTTGCCTAAGTAAGTTTAAGATCCGAATACGGGTCTCATCACCCAGAGCTTTCAAAATTTCTACTACGTCCATATTTCCCCTCCTATAATATGATTATATTCCGTTTCACTCATATACGCAAGAACTTATTTAATTTCTAGTTTAAATATCAGCTTTGTCAGGCGTATAAGTTTAATTGGGGAGTAAAAGAATTCATAGTTATATCTCTTTTCGCTAGGGAGAGAAAGAAAACCTGACGAATCGAATCATCAGGCTTCTTCCAATGTATCCTATTTTTTATTCTTTATAAACTAAGTAAAGAGCTGGAGAATTACACAAATGGATTCGCTTCCTATATTGTTCCGCCCTGAAGTTATTTCTTAGGCAGCCTTACTTTTAGCTTTACTCAAAAATCGGTCCACAATTCTCTTTATTTCTGTATCCATAGGCACTTTGTCATTGATAGGATACAGCATGCCCTTATGCGACTTCAAAACCCACTTACCATCCTTGTTCTCATAAGTTAAATCCAATCTGCCGAGAAAGATGTTATCCTCTCCCCCTGCTTGGGTGATGGGGATTCCCCCTGAACGATATATGGGCTGCGGAATAACAAAATGATCATCAGCGCCGATTATAAAGGAAATACCGCTGTCTGCAAGGTCTTTATCAATCTGTAAGTCTCCCGCAAGTCCCGCGTGTGACAGTACTATTTGAATATCTGATGCCTTACGCACCTCGGGAATAAGTGTTTTCACCGTAGTAAAGGCGTCTTCCACAATTTTGTTAGAAGCTTGGGGGTACTTCTTGACTTTATTGGAAGTTACCCCTAAAATACCTATTTTCATGTCTGCTACCTGTTTGACTATATAAGGCTGTACACCTGGCAAATATTCGCCCGCTTGCGTCCTGACATTGGCACAAAGAGTCGGAAAGTTTGCCTGATTTATTAAATTATATAGTTTTTCATCAGTTACAGCCTGATCGGGATGAGCTTTAAACTCATTATTGCCGAGTTCCCAGACATCATACTTTAGTGCATTTAGTACAGCCATCTCCAATTCTCCGTAAAAAACCTTATGATATGGACCACGAATAGAAAGGTCGCCACCATCGATAAGTAATATGTTTTTCTTTTCGGCTCGTATCTGCTTTATGATAGATGCTTTTCTTGCCAAGGCATATGGTTCATAATCGTGAAAATCGTTTGTATGAATTATTGTCAGATTGAATACTTGCGGCTGATTTGGCCCAGCAAATACACCCACTGGAATTATTAATGCTATAACAATTGCTAAAGTAACAAGATAGGCTATTTTTTTGTACATGCTCTGCTACCTCCTTATTTTTTTCATCTGGCTTGATGCATTTCAAAGATAGCTACCGTGCCACTAACTTCATTAGCAGCTAAAAGCAGCGGCTTACCGGTTGGGCTCTTGGCAGCAGTTACAAAACATAGGCCTTCTGGCGAAACATCTCCGGCAATTTTATCACTGAAATCACGTGTATTAATATAATCAACATAATAAGCATTGGTCGGATCTGTAATGTTATAAGCCATTACACCACCAATTCGTTCTAAGCCAATAAAAGCATACATCTGGTTTCCGATAATGCCAACCTTTATATCTTCAGGCTCTGGGCCTTTTTTACCACTGCGACTGTCTATGGATGTATCCTTATTTGAAGCATTAAAATGCTTAGGATACTTTTCTGCTGTTATGGTTTCAAAGTCACTGCCACTATCAAATACCAGCTTCATAGTATCTGACTGCCAAATCGAGAAAGACCGCGCACCAAAAGTATAATTTTTATCTGCTGCCAGCCCTTCATGTTCCGAGTTTTTTAGGACATCTACTTTTTGCCCATCAATTACGGCAGTAGCAATATTACTGTAAGAGCCCCATTCCCTGCCATCGCCTTCGTTCGGTGTTAAAACGTAGGCTTTACCTTTGCTTTCATATATGGCAATACCGTCAGGCATATAGATTCCGTACACATTCTGTGATTTTATGTCAATTTTCTTATCTTTTACTAAATCAATAGCATTCTTCTCTATACTATGATCTTTAAAACCAAGTCCTTTTATGGTAATAAAATTCTTGTTTTGTATATCTAACACTGCTATCGAATTTGCTTCCTGCAAACTGATATATGCTTTTTTGCTATCTGCACTTATCGCAATATATTCCGGCTCTAAATCCAGCGCTGGAGCAACGTCTTTTTTTAAAAGAACCTTATCGCTGATCAACTGTTCGCGCTTTGCATCGAATCTTTCAAAACCAACTATAGCCGCAGTTGCTTTTTCTATGCCTTTTTGTAAATCAATTATAGTTACCGAGCCTCTGGGATCTACCGTTCCAGGCTCGTAGCCCAGCCGCGGTTCTCCCTCATCAGCAGTTAGAACATAATTGCCGTCAGGCGTAAAGGCAACCATATCTGGCTGAACGCCAGTAGCAATGTATTTGATGAATTTTCCATTATAATCCAAAATAACTACTGCCCCAGGTTTTGTGTAGTCTGCCTCCTGCACTGCGAGCGCTATTATTTTTTTCTTGGTATTTACATCAACGCTGGTGATATCGCCAAATGTAAAGCCTGGTATTGTTTTACTAACGTCAATTCTATCGGTAGCTACATCAAAAGCTGTAGTACCATCAGAATTCAATTTTACGATATCAACCGTTTTAGTAACACCATTTACTATGTACATTTTTTTATTATCGGAATTGAACTTTACTATTTCTGCCACGCCACCATCAGGATTGGAAAAACCAGTAGCATAGCTTGATAAATGTTTTAGCGTCATTTCCTTATTGCCACCATTAATATTCCCGGCAAATACGGTAGTACCTATTGATGAAACCAGGTACAAAAGTGATGCCGCCAAAAATGTCCATGCCTTCGTTTTCAAAAATTTTCCTCCTCGTATAATTCGTTTTACATTATTATACATTTTAGAGGAAGGAGTTTAGTTATGAAAAGTTTAAGTTTTTGTTAAGATATCTGTGGATTTTACAACCCTCATTCCTGTTAATTTGAATTTTTCCAAGGCTTCTTTAGCAATCGCTGGAAAATCGGGGCTGCCTTCTGTTGGTTGGACTGGTGACATACAATCTTCAAGGATATAAATTTTACTTTCTTCAAAACCAAGCGAATTATTAGGCATACGCTTTTTCTCTTTTTGAATGGCTTTATGCATGTCTTCCAAAGTCGCTTTTACACAATGACTCAACGCTTCCCCCGCGACGTAGATTCGATCAAAACTTATCAAATCTGTCATCAAATTCTCGTCGAAGTTTCCAACACTCTTCATTGAACCATCTTTAAAGTACAGATTCGGGACTTCAGGCGATAATACGCTGTAATTTTCTGTCCAGGGGCTTTCCCCTTTTGTGACCCATTTTATTTCCTTGCCGGTCATTAAAGAGTAGAAAAATAACGTTTCATACAGCATTGGAACCACCGCATTATCGACAGAACCTTTCTGAGTGTGATACTCCCATGTAATCAGAATGTACTTTTCACTTTTCTCAAGCTGTTCAAGATAGCTTTCAATAAGCTCAATCGGGATCCATTCAGCATATGGTCTCCACTTTTTCTCTCTAATATTTTCCAAGGTAATCATCGTAAACGGATCAGGATTTTCATTTTGATCGTTAATCCAAAATCCCGGAGTATGTATTTGAAATACTGTATGAGTATCAAGAGACACTCGAATTTCATCAATCAGTTCCAGATTACGGTAGATAAAATCACAAGTTCGTTCTATATCTTTCTCAGCCCCATCGACATATAGACTTGCACCAGGAATGCAAAATCCCACCTGTGGGTCAATCAAAAAGAGTACTATTTTTTCACTCTTGGGGACAGGTTTAAATTCCTTACGAAGTTCCCGTACTTCATTTTGAATGATGTCATACCTGGGTAAGTATAAATCCCCGGCACGGTTAGGAGAATAAAAACAAGGCTTTCTCATTTAAGTCAACCGCCTTTCAAATTATTTCATCGGACTTGCAATAAAGTGAGACTTAGCTTCAGGTGGGGTTAACCCCATCTGAAGTTTAGTCGACCTTATCCAGGGACTTAGTCGCTCTTAACTCCCTATAGAAGAGGGAGTCTTAGAGCGACTTGGTCATCGGATAAATTCCAATTCTGGGTTATTGCATGCAGAGCGACCGATTTTAGCTAGATTGTGCCAATCATTACCGACCTTAATTTTAACGATGTCGGCGGTGAAGTCGTTATTAGTTTCGGGTGAGTTTTCGATTAGACTAGACCCTACACCATAAAAATCTACAGGTACGTCTTGTTCCTCGAACTCTCTGATTTTCTTTGCGTTAAAGCCCCCGGTTACGAAGATTTTAACATCTTTACAGTATTTCTTTGCGAGGTCAAGAAACTCTGCCGGAACATTCCATTCCAAATAGGCGTTATCGAGCCCTTCCCGAATGTTCCAGACTAGCTTGGGAGATACTCCCATATCAAGAGCTTTATTCCCGGTCGGAACGATAGACTTATCTCTCATGTTTGCGGAGGTATCTGGGCGCACTCCGAATAATTTATATTGTGCAGCTTCTTCTAAGTTCCCTTGCTGGTAAAGTTCAAAATATTTATCCCATAGCCTTTTCATAACTTTTTTTGATTCACCAACACAGTCATTATGGAAATCTACTAAGGCAATGCGGTTTATTGCGGGATGTAAGAGTCTGGCAAATTGAAACATTGCCTCTGCGGTATCTCCGCAAAAGCTTGCAATAGTAGAGTGTGAAATAGTGCCAACTCCACTACCCGACCAATATGCAGCGCCACTATCGGTAGATACAAAAGTACCATTTTTCGTGCCATATTTTTTATTATAAGCATCAATCCCTAACGAATAAGCGTAACCATGTAACGCCTGGATTTTATATGGAGTGAACCGTGCCGGAAAAAACAGGACTTCTTTGTCTCGAGCCGCTACTAAAGTATTAAATACATTGGTAGCAATTCTTGTAGGTTCAGCCATCGCTCCTAGCATAACTGTTTCTAATTTTGCGAAGTAACGATGGTTGCCACGCACTTTAATGACAGGAACTACCTTCTTGGGATCTCCATCATAGGTAACATACGTACCATCTTGTACAGCTTCGACCTCAAGTTCATCATATGTATTTACAAATTCGCCATTTTCGGTATAATATCCGGTACATTGTTTCAGAATTGCTAGTGCTTCATCAACCCCGGCAACTACACTAAAGGGGCGGCGGCGAGTAAAGAATTGTATTTCAACTTCCATGTTCCCGGTATAAATTACTGAGCAATCTAGCTCTTTAAGATCACTTTCTCCTTGGAATTGATACTTCTCAGCAGCTAGTTTTTCGAGTAATTCTACGTTATTACAAAAATATTTATCAGAGTACCACCCCTGGCGAATTCGTTCTGCATCAATCATAAATAATTCTTCGGGTAATCGTTTGTTATTGAATATGCTCATGTTAAGTCACTCCGCTCTTTTTTATCTTTATCCCATTTCATCTTTCGTGATAGAAGTTGATAGAAGGTTTCATTGTTAAGCCGAATCAAATTAGTCATCGTGGAAGCTTTATTAATGACGATACAATCATCAGTTTCCAACTCAATATCCACTTGACCATCTGCCGAAAGAAGAAGTTCCTTATGATACGATTCGACTACGATTTTGATTTCTTTGTTGTCACAGGCTATCATCGACCTTACGTTAAGTAAATGAGAACAGATAGGAGTGATTACGTTGATTCCAAGGTCGGGAGGAATAATTGCACCCCCGGCTGATATGGAATACCCGGTACTTCCGGTAGCTGTGCTTATGATAATTCCGTCTGCTGGAAAGTTCCCTACATAATCCCCGCCGATATGAGTTCTAAGTCTTACTAGCTTAGCTATAGCTCCTTTGACTACTATGTCGTTTAGAGCGGTGCACTGCGCTACATTTCTCTTGTGTCGATATACTCGTGCCTCTAAGCGTTTTCGTTTATCTATGGTAAATTGACTATTTAAAATTAGAGAAAGCGCCTCAATGACTTTGGGAAGGTTATATTCCATTCCGGTTAAGAAACCTAAATGTCCAGTGTTAATCCCGAAGATAGGAATTTCCCCTACATATCTGGCTGTACCTAATACGGTTCCATCTCCCCCGAAAGAAAGAACTACATCTAATTCCGGGAGGGGATTATTTAAATCCAGTATCTCGACGCTACTTCCCTGTCTCTCGATATGCGTTATGACAGTCTCTATCGCAGAGGTTTTGAGTCCTTTAGAGCGATTGAGCATAATGCCTACCTTCAATGAATACACCTCGCTTTACTAATCTTCTACCCAATCGGGATTGAAACGGAACAGTCTAGCAGGCTTATAAGGCTTTCCGGATTCCCATTCATCTGTCTCTATGACCATTTTTTTCTGTTTCTCCATTTTATCCCGGAAATTTCTGCTATAAATGGCTTTCCCGGTGATAACTTCGTAAAGCTTCTTTAGTTCCGTTAAAGTAAACAATTCCGGCATAAGAGAAAAAGCAATATCGGTATATTCTACTTTGTTTTTTAATCGCTCAAGAGCATAAAAGATAACCGTTGCGTGATCGAAAGCAAGCCCTGAAGGATTATCCAAATATTCAAGGCCGATTTTAGAATTTCTTCCTTCCATCACCTTAGTAACAATTACAGTATCTTTGATTTCATGCTCGCCATTGACCAAGGAAAGCTCATAAGTTCTTTTGCGAATATAACCTGTTTGGGTTTGAGTTTTTATTTCTTCAAGAAGTGTGGCTTTTACATCAAACCAACAGGCATCTTCAGCATCATCTCCGGCTTTAACGTTTAGTTTAGAACTATCTACAAGCGCCATATATGAGGTGCTGATAACCCTTCGGCGAAGGTCACGGTAAACCTTGCCCCAAGTATAAAGCTGTTCCATGTAAACATCAGAAACGTTAGTTTCTTCTTCCAACTCCCGGATTGCCGCTTTATCAAGATCTTCAAAGTAATTAACAAATCCCCCTGGCAAAGCCCATTTAGCTTTATATGGGTCGGTTACATCAACAACAAGGGGGTCTCCCTTACGTTTAATAAGAAGAACTCGCAACACTTTATCTGGAACTGACCGAGCTTTGATTTCGACGTCTACAGCTGTTAGGATTATCATATCCACAGTTGTAGACGGTTTTTTATATTTACTGTCATCGTAGTCTTTAAGAAATTCTTTTTGTTCGATCATAATTTCACCCCTGTTTTATACTGTCGTAGATTGTTATCGGTGGTTTTGTCTTGTGATCGCCCTTTAAATAAAAGGCATAAATCTTATCAAATACTTCATCGCAGACTTCTTTTCCGGTAAGAAAGTTCTCAATATCTTGGTAAGTGAACCCAAGCTCATCTTCATCAGGTCTACAAGGTGTATTATCCAAAAGGTCAGGGGAAGGAGTTTTTTGATAAAATCGTTCGGGAGAATCCAGAGTTTTAAGCAATTCTGCACCTTGAAATTTAGTTAATCCAAAGATCGGCAGAATGTCGGCGGCTCCATCTCCGAATTTGGTGTAGAAACGAGTACAATTCTCAGAAGCATGGTCGGTTCCCAGTACTGCAAGCTCCTGCATTCCAGCTACCGCATATTGAGCCACCATGCGAATCCGTGCTTTTACATTACCCTTATGATAATCTGTAAGAGGTTCTCCCGTAGCTCGTTCATACTCGATACAAAAAGCATCTACGATAGGTTTGATATTAAGGTTAAACACATTGTCCGGTTTAATAAAATCAATAGCGAGCTCAACGTCTTCTGCATCTTTCTGCACTCCGTAAGGAAGCTTCATAGCAACAAATCTTTTCCCCTCCAAACTTACGGCTGTTTGCGCTAGTCTGCCCGACAGCGTCGAATCTTGCCCGCCAGATAGTCCGAGGACAAATCCATTAAGCCCGGTTTCTCGTAAAAAAGACCGTAAAAATTGGACCCGCTCATAAATTTCCTGGCTCGGATTAACCTCCGGGAGAGTTTTTACTTCCTCAATTATTCTTTGTTGAATTTCTTTGTTATAAGCCATTTTAATCCTTCCTTTCTTATCCTAAATTTCGAACATCCAGTTCGTCTAATTTCATAACGCAATCTCCTTTTAAGTAAACATTATTGTTTTTGATATACCAGTACACAGCTTCAGGAAGCAAATACCGGGGATCTGCACCGCTTTCAAATTCTTCTCTTATGTAACTTGAACTAATTTCATTTACTATGCCTTTATAAATCAGGCTAAAGTTCCTATGATACTTACGAAGCAGTGGGGTTTTGGCGATTATCTCACCCATAGGAATGTTTTGACGTTCAATTACAATAAATTTAGTAGATTGAATAAATTTTTCTCCATAAGTCCAATTAGGCAATGCTGCTAAAAGGTCTGCTCCCATCAGAAAAAACAATTCATCGTCCGGGTATTTTTCCCGAAAATGTTCCATAGTAAAATAGCTATATTGCTTGCCTGAGATAGCCTTCATTTCGTGATCATCAATCTCAAATATGCTATTTTCAGCCACAGCTAATCTGAGCATTTCCATCCGATGAAGGTCTGCTACCTCGATATTCTTATCTGTGCGTTTGGATGAAGAAGGAAGTAAAATAACCTTATCTAATTCTTCTCTTTGCGCAATTGTGTTTCCTGACCAGAGATGCCCATTCGTTGGAGGATTGAATGAAGAACCATAAATACCTATTCGCATTACATCACCCGACTTATTAGTATTTTACTATTAAGTACTTTTGATATTAGTATATGACTACTAAGTAAAAATTGCAAGTATTTTATAAAAATGACATAACAAAAAAAATGCTAAAAGCCAGAATTTCTCAACGTATAGAAATTCTGGCTTTTATTTCGTTTATCTCTTAACAATAAAATTCGTATTTCACTTGTGGATCGAGTCTGATCTCTTCCACATTTTTTGGTTACAAATGCTTGAACGCTTAAACTTGATCCTCTGTGTCTCAGCCTTGCCAAAACCCTTTTGCCTTTGCATAGATACTGTGAACATTTTTAGCACTTACTGCACCATGCCATTCTGGTGGGAATAGCCTCCGATACCTTGATTGCGATAGTCTTTCGTCAATTAGGAGAACCAGCCCCCGATCCTGTTCGGTTCGAATTACACGCCCTGCTGCTTGTAAGACCTTGTTCATTCCCGGATAGACATAAGCGTACTCATACCCCTGGCGGTTATTTTTATCAAACCACTGTCTGATAATCTCACGCTCTAAGCATACTTTCGGTAACCCTACACCAACAATAATGGCTCCAATGAGCCGCTCACCGGTTAAATCAATTCCTTCACCAAATACTCCTCCAAGGACAGCGAAGCCCACAAGTGTCTCGACATTATCACCGGAAAACTGGCACAAAAATTCGGCACGTTCTTCTTCTGTCATCTCTCCGATTTGACGTACGACTCTAATTAATGGGTTTTTCAACGAAAATCGCTGATACACTTCCTCCATATAGCGATAGGAAGGCAAAAATACCAAGTAGTTCCCGGCTCTTGCTTTGATTGCAGCTGTTGTACTTTCAACAATAAGGTCGTATGTCTTTTCCCGTGTTTTATAAGTAGTACTAATATTATCGGCGACTAAGAGGGCCAAATTATTGTGGGTAAACGGAGAAGGAACTACAATTTTACCATCCCCTTCCTCACCGCCTAATATCTCTAAAAAGTAATTGAGGGGAGTTAATGTAGCCGAGAAATAGATGGCCGCTCGCCCTCGTTTGACAGCCTGCTTCAATAACTCGGAGGGGTTAACGCAAAAAAGCTTTAGTTTTATATCTTTGTCTATTTTCTCAACATATGTCACATACCGTTCATCGTACATCTCGGAAGTCCGCAGGTAAGCGTTGACTTTGAAATAAATATCCATTAGTTCTTCGCGGAAATCTGCCTGTTGATTTTTGGCCAGCCATTTTTCGGCCAAATCCATAAATTTTCTTAACAGTGGCAAAATGTCGGTCAGCGATTGTTCTCGGATAAAGTAGTCGAATTCTCCCACTGCCGGTTTTTCGACACACGACTTTCCGGTCTTCAGTAAAAACGTGTTTATCTTGCCAGCAGCTTTAGCAAGCTGTGGGAGCTGGTCATTAACACTTTTCTTTATATCAAGAAAACTCTGCTTAGTTATTTCGGCTGAAAACATGTCCCGAGCGCGGTCAACAAGATTATGAGCCTCGTCGATAAGAAAGCAATATTGTGCATCATTTTCATGAAAGAACTGCTTTAGATACACCCGGGGGTCAAATACATAGTTATAGTCACAGATGACTGCATCGGTCCAAAAGGCTAACTCCAGGGACAACTCAAATGGACAAATTCTATGTTCCCTGGCGCACTGTTCAATCGCCTCACGCGTAAAGGCTTCCAGCCGCCAACAGTCATTTAGAGCCAAATTAATTCGGTCATAATAGCCTTGAGCATAGGGACACTCCTCCGGCGTACATGCCGCCCCAGGCACAAAACAGGTTTTTTCTTTTGCCGTTAATGTCAGCGTTTTACATTTCAAACCAGCTTGCCGCAGCCGATCAAAAGCTTCTTCGGCTAGTTGGCGAGTTACTGTCTTAGCTGTGAGAAAAAATATTTTTTCCACATGCCCCATACCCAGGGCCTTAACGGCAGGAAAAACAGTTGCCATTGTCTTACCTGTGCCGGTTGGTGCTTGAGCAAACAGTTTAAGCCCCATACTCAGTGTCTTATATACCGCAACAGCCAGCTGCCGCTGGCCATGGCGAAATGCGGAAAAGGGAAATTGTAATAGTTGTGCAGAGTTATTCCGTTCATTGATCCATTCCCCAAGCCGGTTGGCCCACATAGCGTACTCAGTAATCAAGCAGTTAAAAAAATCTGACAGTTCTAAAATAGAGTATCTTTGTTTAAAAGCTTTGATTTCTAAAGTAGTAACCTGGCAGTAAGAAATTTGCACACTGACTTGCTTAAGGCCATGCTGTACGGCATAAATATAGGCGTAGCACTTAGCCTGCGCCCAGTGCAGCAGATTATGACCTTCCTCAATGGCCTCAAGCTCTTCGGTTACTGACTTGATCTCATCAATTGTTACCTGCACCATGCCGGCTTCATCTTTTGCCGTAATTACGCCGTCGGCACGACCGCTGATCTGTATTTTTACATCAGGTCGCTCAACAACGATAGATAAACTTATCTCCGGTTCATACTCTGATCCCTGTGATTTTTGAATATGACGATGGATTCTGCTTCCGTCGACCATCCGTGAACTACCGGTAAAGGCTGCGGACAAATCCCCTGACCGGAGCACAAACT
Source organism: Sporomusa malonica (assembly GCF_900176355.1). Lineage (GTDB taxonomy): Bacteria > Bacillota > Negativicutes > Sporomusales > Sporomusaceae > Sporomusa > Sporomusa malonica. The sequence goes on from NZ_FWXI01000003.1 coordinate 104,236, forward strand.
CAACCAAACTCCGCACCGAAGTTTTAATCACTTTATCTGAAGACATATATCATTACCCTTCGGCTTCATTATTGTTTCTTTGTTACATCTTAATTCCAAAATTCTTTGTTTTTCAATAAAATTCTATTGATAATCAATAAGTCATTTACCACAGGAAACTCAAAACTCCTGCCAAACTAGAGAGAGCTAGAAAAATAAAGTTCCTGTTAGGGCAGCGATTATGTTCGCTGTCTTTTTTGCTGTTTCTGTAATATTTGATACTCCATTTGGAATCCTATGGTACAGATTGCATTGCTGAACTTCCAACTCTATGTCGTAACTACACATATTAGTGCTACTAGCAACAGCATCCTGTTTAAGTCAGAGGTACCACGGATGGATACTCCATTGCAAATACATAAACGCAAAGTCTACACAACTACTGCTATAGGTCTTATCTTCTTGGTTCTCCTTATCTCAAGCTTACTATTTCTCTTAGGAGGACTGATTTTTCATACCGAATTTTGTTTGTTAAATACAAGAATCGAGTTTTTACATTATAAGAACCTGCAATCCAGACTTAAGTATGGCCTGCAAGATCAGGGATGGCAGCCAATTAGACTACAATCTCGGTTTGGCTATGAACTTATAGGCACATTTATACTAAACCCAAGACCATCGAATAAGACAATAATATTCCTTCATGGCATATCAGCCACACAAGCCATGGGAATGCATTATGTGGAAATGTATTTGAACGAAGGTTATAATCTTTTAATTTACGACTCACGCAGCCACGGGGCAAGCAGTGGCGCTTGTACAACCTGGGGTTACTATGAAAAGTATGATCTTGACCAATGGATAGATTGGCTTTTAGAAAGAAACCCGCAGAGCACCATAGGCGTGCATGGGGTATCAATGGGTGCCGCAACTGCGCTCATGCATACAGCACTGAATGAACCGTCGAAACGTGTAAAATTTTACATTGCCGATAGTCCCTATAGTGATCTGACAAAGTTAATCACTCAAAAAATAATAACTTATACACAATCTCAGTACCCGTTATGGATACATATCCTTGTAAAATGCGCCAGTCTAGTATCCTATTTCCAGTCTGATTTCTTATACGAAGAAGTATCACCAATTAAAAATTTAACGAATGTGACTACTCCTATACTCTATCTTCATAGTGAGGCAGATGTGATTGTGCCTGTAGAAATGAGCCGCGAACTGTACGAGGCAACAAACGGCTATCGAGAATTACACACATTCCCTAACATAAAGCACGGCAGGGCTGCTATCGATAGAAAAAGTGAGTATCAGGACATTGTGGTAAAATTTCTCCACATCGTAGATGAATAGCTATTCGCTTCACTCGAATATTTTATATTTCTTAATGGAACCCTACTCCAAACAGGAGGTGATATAAATTGGAGAAATTGGGACAGAAGTCTTCCGCTGAAGAAACGAAAGAACAAAAAGCAGTTGATAGTTTAACCCATCGACCCGATCAAAATTTAAAAGACAAATTATCTAATGTTGTTGAAGTAATTGACAGTCTTCCCTAGTTCTTTATTTAAACGGTGGCATTCGCTACCGTTTTGTAATTATAGCAATCTATTGCATTTTGAAAAAAGTCAAGACAAGCTGCCGTACTGTCGCTTGTCTTGACTTCATAAATCTATTCCCTGTTGCTAATCGGGCCAAAAGTATCTCGCTTTACCGTCGGGCCTTATTTTCAGCGGCCTCGCTTTTCCATTACTCATCTTCGCGCTTACAGTCCTTATGATCGTGATCACAGTCTTTGTGGTCGCAGTCACAGTCTTTATGATCGCAGTCACATTTCTTTTTGTCTGGCGCAGTGTCCGTCGTACTGTTAAAGCAATGTGTATGCCCAAGAACTAAGCTTGTTTCCCCGCAAAATTGATGTGTGTGCTCATCACCAGCCACTTCAATAGCTGGCCCTGTCACCACATCAACTACGTGCCAATGAACTGGTCCGCCTTTTGGATCGGAAGTAGTTAGAACGTGAATACAATGAACGTGACTATGTCCTGAATAAAGTGCCGGACCAGTTGTTCCTAAAATACCATGTTGGTGATCGCGAGCTACATCCGCGATAGTGATAAACGCATGATTGTGCTCTGTGTTTTGGCAAACGGGCTCGACATAATAGTGCTGCCTCTGATCTTCTTCACTCAAAAGCATCACCTCCTTTATTAACATAATATTCTACAAGGCAAATTAAGTGACTATCTAAACCATAAATATTCTATAGTTACTTTCAGTAAAAGGGAAAGGCTACTTCCGCACTATTAACGCTACACTCAGCATGTGTTTTGATAGAAGGGTAAAAAAATAATGCTACCCAAAGTTAAGGGGCAGCATTATCTGTACTAATAGTAAACCATGACAAAACTTGATTGCGAAAAATAGAAAGACCATCCCTAATGCTTCTATATCAGGTACCGCAAAAGGTTCGGTAAGGACTGGTTGATAATGCAGGCAGTGTGGAGTAATCAGCCTGTTCGGGCGAGTGCGCGTAAGGGCTTGAAAGAACATCAAGAAGCCGTTCCATCACACAATAGTCTCCTTCTTTCACTGCGGCTTCTAATGCGGCTTCTACCCGGTGGTTGCGAGGGATTAGCGCCGGATTGCAGTTCCGCATCAATTGATGCGAGGAGGCTTTCGGTTCCTGCGGCCTGCCTAGTCTCGCCTGCCACAGCTCATGCCACTGAGCAAATTCTGTGGTACCAAACAGGACCGTGTCCTCTGGCGTATCAAAAGTTAATGCGCGGAAAGTATTGGTATAGTCCGCACGATACTTCTGCATCATACTGAGGAGGCCTTCAATAAGAGATTCATCCTGTGCCTCTTCGTTAAATATCCCAAGTTTTGCTCTCATTCCCGCGAGCCAATTACAGTGATATAACTCAGTGAAATTTGAAATCGCATCCTGGGCCAGTTTGACAGCCTGCTCCTGATCGACATGCAGCAGCGGCAATAGGGTTTCAGCAAATCGCGCGAGATTCCACCCGGCAATAAGCGGCTGATTGCTATAGGCATAGCGGCCTTGAGTGTCGATGGAACTAAAGACTGTTGCCGGGTCATAGGCATCCATAAAGGCGCAAGGACCATAATCAATAGTTTCTCCACTAAGGGTCATGTTGTCGGTGTTCATCACCCCGTGGATAAAGCCAACCAGTTGCCATTTGGCAATCAGCACGGCCTGATGCTTGATCACTTCCTGAAGTAGCGAAAGATATCGACTCTCGTCAGCTTCAATGTCTGGAAAATGGCGCTTTAGTGTATAGTCAGCCAGGACCCGGAGATCCTCGATAGTGCCCCATGTTGAAACGTACTGAAAAGTGCCGACGCGCAGATGACTGGTAGCCACGCGAGTCAGAATTGCACCCGGCTGGTTGGTTTCGCGGATTACTGACTCACCGGTTATCACCACCGCTAGGCTGCGGGTGGTAGCAATACCAAGCGCATGCATTGCTTCGCTGATGATGTATTCGCGCAGCATCGGTCCAAGTGCGGCTCGACCATCGCCCCGACGGGAGTATGGCGTTTTACCTGCACCCTTGAGCTGAATATCAAACCGTTCACCTAGGGGAGTGATCTGCTCGCCTATGAGCAAAGCTCGGCCGTCCCCTAACATCGTAAAATGCCCAAATTGATGCCCCGCATAAGCTTGAGCAAGCGGCAAAGCGCCTTCAGGAATCCGGTTGCCAGCAAGCACCGCTACGCCATCTTTGCTTTGCAGTGCCTGGACATTCAACCCCAGGGATGTTGCCAAGGGATAATTAAGAATGATCAACTTCGGTGAACGTACAGGGGTTGGGTTGAAGCTGCTAAAAAACGTTTCTGGCAGACGGGCATAACTGTTGTCTAAGTTCCATCCTGTTTCTATTATCGTTCCTGTTATCATCGAGTCTCCTTTTCTTCTTTTGTCTTTTTGATACCTAGTTTTTTCTTTTACATCAAACAAAAAAAATCATAGGCATCCCTATGATTTTTTTGTTATCTCTTTCTATTCCAACACAAGGCAGCCTGTTTTAGTGTCTACTGCTGCCAATTTATTATACCCTTCACCTATAGCTGGCGCCCGTTAATGCGCCTATCTCCAATGCTTCGTCGTTTGTCAGAAGTTCACCCTACAGCACTTCAATCCGTCCTCGTCCATTCCGCTTGGCATGATATAGGGCTTCGTCTGCCCTCTTTAGTACGCTCTCAAAGGACGAATCCTGATCCCTCGCTTCGGCAATGCCAATACTGATGCTGAAGGTGATCGTTTTACCGTGATATATGATAGGATTTCTATTAACGCCAAGCCTAAGTCTTTCGGCAATCTGTTTTGATTGTTCACTCGGGAGGTTGAGTAATACCAGAACAAATTCATCGCCACCTAATCGACCCCAGATGTTTTTTTCATAAAGGCTATTCGCCACATAGGCTGCAAATTCGCGCAAAATCATATCTCCTACGGCATGCCCATAGCTGTCATTTAGTTTTTTAAAGTAATCAATGTCAATCATCAGGACAGAAAACGATTGACCACTACTTCTAAATCTCTCAAATTCCTTGGTTGTGAGATGTACTAGTTTTCGCCGGTTTAATATCCCGGTAAGATGATCAATTGATGCCAACCTATTCAATTCCTCTTTGGCCCGAGTCTCATCTAAACGCGCCTTAAATTCAGTGCGTCGGTGTTTTTCCAGTGAAGATGAAAAAATAACACCTAGGACGTTGGCCATAACAAATGCTGCCAGCATGATATGAAGGGAATGTAGGCTGACTGATTCAGAGAACCTCCAGTGCAGAGTCAGCGTACCGATAGATAGAATGAGGGGAGGTACAACTCTTATGCAGAATCTATTGGGAAACACCATATAGGCACTGAACAGAATCAACATGGTGATTGATCCGTTTGGAGGGACATAGGGAGCCCAGCTATAGTTAATGAATAATACAACGGCAGTAGCAAACATAGCCCAGCGTAGGAAAATGTAATCATACTCCCGGCCAGTGGAAACTTTAAACAGAGCGTAAATAGTATAAAGAGAAAATACGAAAAATACTAGTCGTATTGCTAATGAAAGCACAAATTTACTGCTATAACCAAAAAGGAGATAATCCGAATATGCAAAGAGGAGAACGGGAATTAACCAGACAGCAATGGCCACTCTGGTATGCCGGGCATCTGCAACTAGGTAATAGGCCCGGTATATAGACTCAAAATCATCCATTATATCGGCTCGAGCTTTCACCAACAAAACATCATCATTCTTCCTTATGCTAGTATTTCTAACATATTTCGGTAAACTAATGATATATTCCTTCTACAATAATATTAGGAGTGTGACGAAAAATGGCTGAGACAATGAATCCGGTAATTTGGTTCGAAATTCCTGTGGTGGATATGGAAAGAGGCAAAACTTTCTATGAAGCGGTGTTTAACCTAAAACTAACTATTGTCGACATGGGACCGAGGCAGATGGCGATGTTTCCGATGGAAATGGGTGTTGCTGGAATTGGCGGGGCGCTGGTGAAGGAGGAACACTTTGTGCCGTCCTATGCTGGCACGATAGTGTACTTTTCTGTGGCTGACATCACCGGCACACTGAACAAGGTAGTTGTGAACAAAGGCAAAGAGCTTATCCCTAAGACGAGTATCGGGGAATACGGTTTTTGCGCTTATTTTGAAGACAGTGAGGGCAACCGGATTGGATTACACACGATGTAGTAATCCCTGCCACCTAAAGAGAGTCTAGGGGTGAGCTGCGCCATTTCTGTTTTGATCAACAGTTACATAACAAAAGATCCTGGACTTAGTCCAGGATCTTTTGTTATGTAAACACGCCTTTTCTGAGCGAATTAATGCTTCACATCAAATAAAATTTTATAAAAATAACCCTGTTTTTTATCTTCATACAGCCAAATCAATGGCTTAGTACGTTTTTGCAAATAACCCCAGTCGATAGTGACTGCTACTACCCTATTGAAAGTGCGACTAGAAGAGTCATTGAAACGCAGTGCCACTTGCAGTGAACGGCTGTTATCATTTTTGTTTAGTTCAAACTGTTCTAAAATTCTTGTATCGTCATTTTCCTGCAGATTATCAAAGACTTTTACCTGGCGGCCAACAGTATTTTTCAATATTTCCTGGAGGCTGGAGTATACACCGTCAAATCGATTGTTCATTAATACACCTGCTTTCAAAATGTTTCCCGAACAATGAGAAGAGAAGATACGCCGCAGACAGTTAACTGAACTGTTTTTGCCAACCAATAATCTTGCCTAAAATAACTATATAAGGGCTAACGCAAATAAGCAAACTGAATTTACTGAATGTTACTAAAATAGAACTGAAGTGGTGAAAAACGCAACTGAAGTGGTCGGCTAACATTGCGCCACTTCCACCCGTAACCCTATCGGATTATAAATAAAACTGAGCGCCATCAGTTTAGGTTACTGGGCGCTCAATTTTATTAATTTAAACTCTATTCATTAATTTTCAGTCGCCGACACAAAACGAGTATCAGCTTTCGGTGGTAGTTTGACTAAGGATACAACTAATGCTGTAAAGACTAATGCGCCACCCATAAAGATGAATGCAGCATTATAACCGGACATACCAACTAAATAGCCGATTATAATTGGAGATAAGATGCCGCCTATACTGCCACCTGCATTCATAACGCCGGTCGCCATACCAACATAACTGCGTTTAACCGATTCCATTGGCATAGCCCATAAGGGACCAAACGCCATACCTACAAGAAATCCTGTGCAAACCAGCAGTCCCATAGCAATATTTTCTGTTGGGGCTGCAACAACACCATAAAGCACCGGCCCGGCTGCTAAATTCACAAGAATTGCCTGCATTTTACGGTGACCAGCAAACACTTTATCGGAAAGCCAGCCGCCAAACGGTTGAGCGATACCCAGTGCTAAAAACGGTAATCCGGAGAAGATACCCATTTTCACCAATTCAAAGCCACGTGCTTTTACTAAATAACTAGGCAACCAGGATAATAAACCAAAGAATGCACACATAAAACCAAAATAAGTAAGAGCCAACAGGCAAATATTCCGATTTTTCAGTACACTCATAAGTCCCACACTAGTTTCGTCTGATGCTGCCGATGCTATTTCTACTTGTCCACTTTTAATATAATTAAGTTCCTCTTGTGTGATGTCAGGATCTTCTTCCGGAGAATTTTTTACTAGAAAGTACAATAATGGAAGAATTACAAAGCCCAATCCACCAAAAATATAGAATAGTGCATGCCAGCCCCAAAGACCAATAATAGCCACGGCGATTGACGGTGCAACAGCAGGACCGAAGGAACATGCAGAGGTAAAGATTGCATTAGCAGTTGCCCGTTCCTGATTGGGAAACCAGTTACTATTCAATTTGAAAGCGCAAGGCGGCTGAAGACCTTCGCCAATGCCAAAAAGTACACGTACGATAAAAAACTGGGAAAATGAACGCGCTACCCCTGTAGCCATCGTCATAATTGACCACCATATTAAGGCAACAATCAGCACCTTTTTAGGCCCAACTTTATCACTCAGATAGCCGCCGGGTATTTGAAAGATAGTATATGTTATAAAAAAGGCACTAAATAGATAACCGACTTGTTCCGGAGATAATGAGAATTCCTTGGATATCAGGGGCATAGCGACCGACAAATTTACCCGATCGAGAAATGCCACGAAAAATACGATCCATGATACGGCTAACACTACCCAACGTTTTTTCATATATCTTTCCTCCTATTAATCTATTAGATTGCATATTTAGTTAAGTTAAATATTCCAATACTAATAACATGATTGGAAATTACTTTCCTATCATAATATTAAGGATTTCTACATCGGTGGATTTCATGCCATAGCAGCCCATACGGCCAATATTTTGAATTGTCTGTTCGTAATCTTTTTCCACAAGTCCTTCTCCGAATGGAAAGAACAAATCGTGTTTTGCCATTTCATAGCCCATAATGCCCGCATCTACTGCACTGGAAATCTTTGCCGCGCAAGAAGCCTTGGCTCCATCGCATATAATGCCGCCCACATTACCCAAAGAATTGATGAGGGTCTTTCCAATGACATCATAATCAGCACCATTCAGATAAGCAATGCCGCAAGCTGCAGCCGCCCCAGCTGATACGGCTCCACAGTAAGCAGATAGGTTTCCAATATAGCGTTTCTGGTGAAGGGACAGAAGGTTGGTCAAAACAAGAGCCCTGTAAAGGGTATCCTCATCTACTCCAATCTCTTCAGCATAAACGACAACCGGCATAGTACAAGTAATCCCCTGATTGCCGCTTCCCGAGTTGATGACTACCGGGAGGGCACAACCATTCATTCTCGCATCGGAACCTGCTGCCGCTGCCGCTCTTGCCCTGATTCTTACATCATTACTGCCAAACTTTAAGAAAGTCTGTCCCACCTGGGCCCCCCATTTATTTGTCAAGCCTTCTTCTGATATGGCAGAATTGTACTTAATTTGTCTACCGATGATTTCTCTTATATCATCCAAATTTACTTCATTGGCAAACTGGAGTATGTCCCTGATATTGAGATTTGACTTATCCCCAGACTCTTGAATTGCAATATCAGGCTTTTCAAATATTAACTGACCATTTTTTTCTATTCTGGCAATGTGGTTGTGCTTGGTTCTTACTTCCACAGCTGCCGTTTCCTGTCCGGCTGTCAACTCTGCGCGGATGAAAAGATTTTCTTCTCCTTCTTCCAGCTCACAGCTACATATTCCCTGGCTATATAACGTTCTGGTCTTATCGATGTCTTCCTGTTTTACTTGGCTGATGGCCTCAAGCTCCAGTTCTGGCTTCCCTGCGACAATGCCTAAAATGGCTGCCACTTCTACGCCCTTCTGACCGCCGGAATTAGGCACTACAACACCCTTCACATTTTTAATAATATTGCCGCTGCAACGGACAACCATCTGTTCCGGTGTCCGCCCAAGGACCTCTCTTGCCTTTGCAGCTGTAAAGGCAATGGCAATCGGTTCCGTGCAGCCCATAGCCGGAATCAATTCTCCTTTTAATATCGTAACATAATTATCGTATTTCATCTTATCCATTAAGAGTTCTCCTTTTTTCAATGCTCAATTACTTATCATTTTTGAAAAAGGATACCTGACAGGTACTGCAACCTTTAGCAATGGTATCTCCCAAATGGAATTCAAATCCCATAGCCTTGGCAATGCCTCTGTCACCATCCATAGCTATGTCGCATAATTTCTCGCAGGTCGCATCATCAAAGCCTAAATCCTGCCATGCTTTCAGCAGTGGGCAGTGATGGAATTCTAGATCCACTCTATCTTCAGTTTTGGTTTTGAATTCAATTTCAAAAGTCTTTACGACATTCGGAGTTAGGAAAGTCTCTGCAAAGCATGTAACGTTTTGGGGATCCTTGCATTGGGATTTGATTGCAGCGCCCTGGACCTCACCAGTTTCTGAAATTGCTTCACGTATGAATTTTTCTGCTTCTTCTGCCTTTCCTGCTTCTCTGGCCTTGGTGTACGTTAAACCGGTCCAGGTTGCACGATGTCCGATTGCACCTCTCTGAATGTCCACTACGGGGTCTCCTTTGATACTAATTTTGTTATTAATCATACTTTTTCTCCTCTCCTCATTACCACAGCGTCCTTCTAAGAAATCCGAACTCGTTCCGTCAGCACCTAATATGATCACAACAATACCCGGCATTTCCGCTTATAATCAGCATTAATTGCTGAATTTTACAATGCAATCATATATCTTGCTACAGTTCTGATCATATCACGCAAATTGATACCGGTCAATATTTTTTTAATAATTATAATAATCGACATTTTTTATACGTATTATTATATAAATACTGTATAAATATTGTAGTTTTAATCTAAATCATTTACATTTAGTATTTCGTGATATGATCAGTAATAGTAGTTTTATTTTAGTATTTATGCACTTCATGTTCATCTCATATTGACTTACCTTTTTTTTCAATATATAATTATTTGACAATGCTATTAAGGAGATATTTTATGGGCAAAGAAAATTTGGATACATTAAAGGATCAAGTTTATGATGCTTTGTTTTCTGATATTATCAATGGAGTATATCCTGCCGATACAATCCTGACTGAGAAATTTTTAATGGAAAAATATGGGGTTAGCCGTGCACCAATACGCGAAGCACTTACCCAGTTGACTGGAACCCATATCCTGTCCAGCATTCCCAGACAGGGATATAAAATTTTTCAGCCAAGTGAACAACAGTTGTTAGAAGTCATTAAATTCCGTTCTGCTTTGGAGTGTTCTTTTTTGGAAAGCTATTGTACCTATATCGATGAATCCCGGATCAAAGAACTGAGAAACACCTGTGTGGACTACATCAACTGTCCGACTAATGATTTCATGTCTCACTGGCACTACAACTGCCAGTTTCATCTGAAATTGTTCTCCATTTATGGCAACCATTACGCTTATAAACTCTTGGAAGATGCTTTGAACATTCAGACTATCTTTTTCGTACAAAAAAAACATTCCGCCACCATGGATTTGCACCTGGCTTTAGTTGACTATCTGGAAAAAGGCGAGATTACAACGGCTGTGACCATTTTAAAGGCAGATATTGAAAACCTGCTACTTCTGGGCACTGCTCCTACCCCAGTTGACCCAATCAGAAAATGATACATATCGCATCCTTACTATAAAATCCCGCTTTCAGGCCTTTTGGTCTAAAAGCGGGATTTTTCTACAATCTAAAGTATCATTTAGTTTTCAGCGTAGTAGTTTATTAGACACCCAGCCAAGATTATATCGCGATCGTCTTTAGAAAGATTCTCTAGTTTCAGTTCTAGATCAGTTTTACCTTGTTCATTTAGTACATATGCTTTTATTCTATCTGTCCCGTTTACAATACTTAGACGAATATTGGGGATAAAAATGTAATCATCCACTTTCAACTTATTGACCTCTTCACGATTCATAGTAAAAGGAATCATTCCCCAATTTATGACATTGCTGCGGTAGCGTTTTGTGGCATATTCAATGGCAATATTAGCATCACCACCCAGGACCTTCTGACAAGAAGCCGCCTGCTCCCTCGCCGAACCGTCACCCGGCTTTGCCGCATATATTACACTGCCTAGCCCAGTATTTTTAATTAGTTCCAGCAATTCCTCTGCGTTTAATTGATCCCCCGAAAAGATCGCTCGGAAGGTATCTATTAATCCGTGCAACTCCCCATTCTTCACACGCTTTTGCCGCTCTATCTCCAGTTGCTGCACAGCTTTAGCCCTGCCAACATACTCCGGATCTTTTCTCGATAGCGTAAACTCCGCTAATTTGAATGGGTTTGATCGATAGGATGATGTTTCCCCCGATGGAATCAGTTCATCAGTGGTTGTTACTGGATCGTGAATAACAGAAGCTAATTTAATCAGTAAGTTTTCCGGAAGAGGTCTAATCTCAGGCCAATTGGCAATGCCGGGACCATATTTCAGTTTATCCTCCGCCTTAGCCTCGCCAAAGCCTTGGTATACACGGTTATCATAAGACTGTTTGTCGAATTTATAGGATACAGGAGTTTCTTCATAATCTATCTCAGTCGCAGGTGTCAATAAGCCGCCATGTATCGCCGTTGCTGCAATAGACCGAGCATCCATCAAAGCCACTGAAGCTATCTGGCCATTTCCCGGTTTTGAGCCCTCTCTATTGGGGAAATTACGTGTTGCATGTCTGATACTCAAAGCATTATTAGCTGGCGTGTCGCCTGCTCCAAAACAAGGGCCGCAGAACGAAGTCTTAATGATCGTACCGGCACTAATCATTTTTTCAATAGAGCCATTCCTCATCAACTCAGCGAAAACTGGCTGACTTGCCGGATAAGCGCTCAAAGAAAAATCACCATTGCCAATGGATTTTCCATCTACGATTTTCGCAACTGCCGTAAGGTTTTCAAAAGTCCCCCCTGAGCATCCGACTACAATCCCTTGGTCAACCATTAGACGTCCATTGACCAGTTTATCGGTCAAATTGAAGTTCACATTGGGGTTTTCTAACTGCCTCTTACCTTCAATCTCGACTTCACGTAAAATATCAACAGCATTACGATTAAGTTCAGAAATTGAATAAACATTTCTCGGGTGAAACGGAAGGGCAATCATGGGAACAATGCGGTTTAAATCGACTTTTACCATGCTGTCATAGTAGCATACTGCGCCTGGTTCCAACTTACTGTAGTCTTTGCCCCGCCTGTGAATAGCAAAGTATTCAGCAACCTTCTCATCAGTTTGCCATATAGAGGATAAACACGTAGTTTCAGTAGTCATAACATCTATACCGTTACGGAAATCCACACTAAGATTATTTACACCTGGTCCAACAAATTCCATTACTTTATTTTTTACAAAACCATCTTTAAAGACAGCTCTGATAATAGCGAGAGCAACATCTTGCGGTCCGACGCCATTAACGGGCTGACCTTCTAGGTAAATCCCTACGACCTCTGGCCTAGGTGCATTATAGGTATGATTTAATAACTGTTTGACCAACTCAGGACCACCCTCACCAATAGCCATGGTCCCCAGAGCTCCATAGCGGGTATGACTATCTGAGCCCAAAATCATCTTGCCACATCCGGCCATAGTCTCCCGCATATACTGATGTATAACAGCCAGATGGGCCGGTACATAAATACCGCCGTACTTTTTAGCTGCAGACAAGCCAAAAGCATGGTCATCTTCATTAATGGTACCGCCAACAGCACATAGACTGTTATGACAATTAGTCAAAACATAAGGTACTGGAAATTCGTTAAGCCCGCTGGCAATGGCCGTCTGGATAATACCAACAAAAGTTATATCGTGAGAAGCGAGGGCATCAAATTTTAATTTCAGGTTACGTTTATCCTTTGAGGTATTATGTGCTTCCATAATCCTGCTGGTGATGGTGTTATTTCTTGCCACTTCCTTCGTTATCTCTGCTTCGGCTATTGGCTGAAGGTCTTCCCGGCGTAGCATGTCATTAACCTTGTCTACACCTAATTGATCTGCATCCTCTATAATGAGTTTTCCCCTCAGGAGATATACGCCATTTTCAACTAACTCAACCATATTTCCACTCCCTATAAAATTACATTTATAAAACTACAAAACAGGTATAAATATTTCACCCTTCATGATTCTTCGTGCCGTACGCTCCATACCAACTCGAGATACGCTTTCCCCGTCCGCGGCGACAGTAACAAGTACTTCCACAATTCCTTCCGAGTGGCCGATTCTTACCATGCGCTCTTTTACCCCTGGCAGGAAGCCGGCAATTTGATTGGGAACAGTCCCCGGCAAGAGGGCTGCTGCTGCTAAATTATATAAACCGCTGGCCGGGCAGGTACGATGCAATTTCCACATTGATACAGCCTTGACTAGGATATCGACGTCTTCTTTTTTTATATGCTCGCCCCCAGTAGTTACATAGTCCTGGGCGGGAGCAACGACCGCTATTTTGGGGACATTTGGCTTATTCTGCCTGGCATCCTGTTCGTCCGCTGCCATACCGGCAAGTACTGCCACTTTATCACGGATTAAATTAAGTTCATCCAGCATTGCCTGATTCGTGGCAACTTCTTTGTGCGATTCGGCGCCGATTAAGCCTACATCCTTACCCGCTAAAAGGATAAAAGGATTTATTAGGTCTGAGAAAGTTACCTCATAGGCGGCTTTCTTTGATTTCACCTCAGACTTAGGTCCGAGAAGCAGTTGTTTTCCCGTCATTTCACCCCCAGGGCTCATGATTGAGACCCGGAACATCGCCCCTGGTTTTACTACACCAGGCATTTGGTAATCCCCGCTGACCTTAGCCTTGCCGTTTACAACTGGTATTTCCATGTGCAGTATTTTTTTGATGTTGGTATTATAAACATAAACGTCTGCCATCTCAGCAGAAGAGTCAACAGTTACTAAGCCCTCATCCACAGCAAAAGCGCCGGCAGCCACCATCAAATTACCACAAGTTCCTTTTTCATCGACGACAGCCTCGGCAACCCCAAGTTGAACAAATGTCCAATCGACATCTGCCCCCTCCTTAGAAGATGGCGCGATTATCCCCACCTTGCTTGTTGAAGATGTAGTACCACCCAACCCATTAACCTGCGAAGGATTATAGCAATCGATACCTTCCAGAAAAATCTTATTGCGCATCTGGATATCTGCCGGCAAATCCTTCTTATGAAAGAACAATCCCCGACTAGTTCCACCTCTATATACACTACAAAGAACTGAAAACTGTGGCATTAAAATTCCTCCTAACGTTCCACAATAGAACCGTCTTCGCAAACCAAGGAATTAGTCCGAGAATTTAGAAAGCTTGCTAGACCGATCATTAGGTGTTACTTCTGTAATAATTAATAAGGCAGCCGGCCAATATCGTCTCTCTTTCTTCTTTTGACAGGTTCTCTAATTTGAGTTCAATTTGCGAGATACTATTTACCCTTATTATAAAAGCCTGAACTTTTTCCGCACCGTCGGCTACAGCTTTTCTGATCCCAGGGATGTGAATTAAATCATCTACAAAAAACTTAGTAAGTGTTTCCCGTTCAACAGTAAACGGAACAAGGCCCCAATTTATCAAATTGCTACGATATCGCTTTGTGGCATATTCATGCACTACATTAGCCTGCCCACCCAACATTTTTTGGCTAGATGCCGCCTGTTCCCTAGCCGACCCATCCCCTGGCTTAACAGCAACTATCAGACTGCCAATCGCGGTATTTGGCAAACAATCTCGAAACTGCTTTGGCAAGCCGATTTCGTCAACGATTTGCTCAAAAATTTGACCGCCGTTATCCTGCTCTAACGCGCTTAAACGCTTTGCTTCAAACTTCTTAACGTCGTTAGACCTTCCTACATAAGCAGGCTCTTTGCGACATAACGTAAATTCAGCCAGCTTTTGAGGATTAGAACGATAGGTTGATGCTTCGCCGGAGGGGATAAGTTCATCTGTAGTTGTAATCGGGTCTTTTAGAATAGCCGATACTTTGAGCAGAAGATTCTCTGCAAGCGTTGGTATCGGTGGCCAACCAGAAATATTAGGACCAGTCTTTAACTCTGTTTCAGGCTTAGAGTTACCAAATCCCTGATAAACCCGATTACCATAGACATTTTGATCAAACTTATAATTGCCTTTGCTATAGGTAACCTCGACCTCAGTTGCAGGAGTCAATACCCCACCATTTAAAGACGTAGCCGCAATAGATCTAGCATCCATCAACGCGCTAGACGCAAGTTGGCCATTGGTTGGGCTTGAGCCCTCTCTATGCTTAAAATTCCTTGTTACGTGACGAATACTCAAGCTGCCATGCGAAGGAATATCCCCAAAACCGAAGCATGGTCCACAAAATGCAGGCTTAATGGCTGCTCCGGCTGTCATTAAGATCTCAATAGCCCTGTGTCTTAATAAATCAAGGTAAATCGGCTGACTTGCCGGATAAACACTAAGGGAGAAATAACCATTGCCGATTGACTTATTACCTAAAATGTCAGCCATTGCCATGACATTTTCAAACATACCGCCAGAACACCCTGCAACAACGCCTTGTTCCACTTTCAGGCGGCCATTTACCAGTTTGTCAGTAAGCCGTAGTACTAAGTTCGGATTATCTAATTGTTTTTGTGCTTCAACTTCAACTTGTCTCAAGATATCTGAGCCGTTTTGGTTTAACTCAGCTATAGACCAAACATTACTGGGGTGAAAGGGTAGAGCAATCATCGGTTCTATTTCACTCAGATTTACCTTAACTAGCCCATCATAATAACTTACTTCGGCTGGATCTAATCTGGTATATGCTTCAGAGCGTCCGTGGATTATAAAATACTCCTTAACCTTCTCATCTGTACGCCAAATGCTCGATAAGCATGTTGTCTCAGTGGTCATGACATCGATACCATTCCTGAAGTCAATCGAAAGTTTTGATACACCAGGTCCGACAAATTCCATGACCTTGTTGGTCACGAAGCCATTATCATAAACCGCTTTGATTATGGCTAAAGCAACGTCTTGCGAACCAACACCTGGCTTCGGTTCGCCAGCTAGATAAATAGCGATGACCTCAGGGTAGGATATATCGTATGTTTTTTTAAGCATTTGCTTAACGATTTCCGGGCTGCCTTCGCCGACCCCCATAGTTCCGAGCGGCCCATAGCGGGTATGACTGTCCACCGTAAGTATCATTTTGCCACAGCCTGTCATCATTTCTCTCATATACTGGTGAATGACTGCCTGGTTCGGCGGTACAAAAGTACCGCCATACTTTTGGGCTGCAGTAAAGCCGAAGGCATGATCATCCTCAGCTATCGTCCCGCCGATCGCACATAAACTGTTATGACAATTGGTCATTATAAACGGCACAGGAAATTCGTTTATACCACCAAGGGCAGCAGTTTGTACTATCCCAACGTAGGTCAGATCATGTGAGGCCAAAGCATCAAAGCGGAGTTTTAAATTACGCCAGTCATCTGATTGGTTGTGACTGATCAAAATTTGATAAGCAATAGTGCCTTTTCTAGCCTTATCAATTGAAAGAGCTTTATCTGATGAGGGTTCAAGTCCCTCACGTATTAAACAGCAATTAATCTCGTCTACGTTTTTTAAGATAACTTGACCTTTGAAAAGAAAGACTCCTCCATGTAATAACTCAATCATTTCACTTTTTGCTCCTTCAAAATGATAACTTTTATAAACGATTGCATGTTAAACAACATCACGTTATCTACGCTTTTACAACGACCGATTACTTTTCAGGAAGTAGATTTTCAATATATTTAAGTGCCGCTTCCCTATTTACCAAAGCACTTTCAGCCCGAACTTGATCCTTCTTCATTTTTGTCTCAGCCGCTTCCAAGACCTGTTCCGCTCTTTCTTTAGGGATCACCAATACGCCGTTTGCGTCCCCCACGATAATATCGCCAGGATGAATAGTTACGCCTCCGCAGGATATAGGTACATTGATCTCCCCCATCCCGATTTTTTTACTGCAGGCGAGCGTCGCACCCAAACAAAATACCGGATAGTTCATTTCCTTTATACTAAGAATATCTCGTACCGTTCCATCGGCTACTACGCCGCCGAACCCTAAGGTTCGAGCTAAGCCAATAACAAAGTCCCCGGCAAATGACCTATATCTGGCCCCCTCAGCATCCACCACCAATATATCTCCCGGCTTTCCCGATTTCATTGCTTGTAGTACCATCATGTTGTCGCCTGACGGTACCTTTACGGTGATTGCTTGCCCGCAAATTTTATATTCTTCTTTTAGCGGCTTGATGGCTGTATTCAAATGATTGAACCCTTGCATAGCATCGGATATACAAGTGGTTGAAATTGATCGCAGTTCATCAATAAGTGCTTTCATCATTATCCTCCATACATAACTGTTCAAATGGACATCACTGTGTTAAATCTTAGGCCATCTAGTTTTGCAAAAGAAAACTAAATGGCCTTTTCTTAGTAATTAATCAATCCGGGCAATTGACAATGGTGCCTGACCAGCAGCCACTCTTTGGATGTTTTGCCAGGCAAAACTTATGCGGCGATTCCAGCCCTCACACGTATGCCCAGCTGTATGAGGAGATACGACAACGTTTTCTAGCTTCAAGAACGGGTCATCTGCTGGCGCAGGTTCTTTAAAGAAGACATCAAGACCAGCACCGGCAATCCGTTTGGACTGCAGAGCTTCAAAGAACGCCTCTTGGTCAACGAGTTCGGCCCGGCAGGTATTAATGATGACTGAGGTGGGTTTCATAAGTGAAAACTCACGTTTGCCTACAAGACCCCAAGTGTCCTTAAGCAGCGGTGCATGTATCGAAATAATATCCGCGGTACTCACCAATTCTTCTAAAGAAGCCCTACGCGCTCCTAACTCTGTTTCAATATCTGTGGCAGGAAATGGATCATAATATATGATATCTGTCTCAAATGCCTTAAGTCTCCGGGCTACTTTGCGGCCAATGTTTCCTGCCCCAATAATGCCGACCGTTTTACCGGCTACTTCAAAAGTGTCGAAGCCATTGATTGCTTGACGCCATTTTCCCTCACGAACAGACTTATCACAATTAATCAGTCTCTTATAAAGAGCCAGCAATAACGCTATGCTGTGTTCTGCTACCGCCCAAGAATTTGCACCACCATTAGTAGCTACCGGAATATTAAGTTCTTTCGCGGTGTTCATATCAATCTTATCATAGCCGGCAGTCAAGGACTGGATAAGCTTGAGTGATTTGGCTTCCTGTAGAACTCTGCCGGAAATAACTCCTGGGTGAAGCATCACATATTCTACGTCCTGCATAAGGTTAATTTTTTCCTCATCGCTAAGCTTACTTGACGCATAGGATATCTCAAAACCGTCCGGGGCCATTTCGCAGAATATATCCACTACTCGTTGGTCATTTCCATTTAAAAAAAGTACTTTACCCATATAGCCTCCATATTTCATCTAATATTTTAATGTTCAAAGCCAGACTAATTATTTCTTAATTTAATCCAGTTAAGGCGCCCACCAACACGAATAATATCAAGTTCATCTTGGGATAGCGGAGTTTCAACCGCTACCTTAACGTCCTTCGTATGGTTGTGAACAAAATATTGAGCTCCCTGTTTTAAGCTTGTTGTATCAATTGACAACGAATCGCCTTGGTCGAACAGGTCAATATCATCCTCGTTAATCAGGATAAACGGAATCAACCCAAAGTTTACTAAATTAGCAAGATGAATACGTGCAAAGCTTTTTGCAATCACAGCCCTGACTCCTAGATATCTTGGGGCTAGTGCCGCTTGCTCTCTGCTTGATCCCTGCCCATAATTATGACCAGCTACAATAAAGCCGCTTCCCGCTTCTTTAGCCCTTTCAGGAAAAGATTCATCTACTACTTTAAACACAAACTTAGATATCTCGGGTATGTTACAACGGATGGGCAGGAAGTGGGCCCCTGCGGGTACTATGTGATCTGTGGTGATGTCATCGCCGACCTTAATAAGTGTTTTACCTGTAAGCTGATCGGGTACGGCTTCTATTTCAGGCAACGGTTTAATGTTAGGACCTCGCCGAATTGGAGTATCATCAAAACTCTCTTTAGGCCGCAAGAACATACTTTCATCAATAATAAATTTTGTAGGCATGTCATATTTCCAGATAGACAGATCCAAATCACGGGGGTCGGTTATTTTGCCTGTTATTGCCGAAGCCGCAGCGACTTCAGGACTTACTAAATACACACTTGCACATTCGGTGCCGCAGCGTCCAATAAAGTTTCTCGGACCAGTTCTAAGTGATTTTCCATGAGTAGGAGGTGCAAAGCCCATGCCATTGCAAGCACCACAAAACATCTCCATAATTCGTACACCAGAGCAGACTAAATTGTCTATAACGCCTCGCCGAATAGCTTCTAGCATTACTTGTCGACTGCCGCAATACAGCGCTGTGTCGACATTACCATGTACATGCTTTCCTTTTAAGATATGGGCAATTGACATGACATCCTGTAAGGAAGAATTAGTGCATCCGCCAAACATTACCTGATCAATATCAATTCCAGCCGCTTCGCGAACAGGCACAACGTTATCAGGTTGGTGCGGCAGAGCAATTAACGGCTCTAGTTCAGATAAGTTAATTTCTATCACCTTGTCGTAAACAGCATCATCATCGGCAGATATTGGCTTCCACTCATGCTCTCTGCCTTGTGCCTTAAACCAGTATCGGGTAATTTCATCACTTGGGAATACGGATGTTGTGGCACCGACTTCTGCACCCATATTACAGATAGTCGCACGCTCCGTAACATTTAAAGACTTTATACCAGGGCCAGTATATTCAAGTATTGTGTTGAGACCGCCCTTAACTGAAATTCGTCTTAGAATCTCTAAAATGACATTTTTAGCTGATACAAACGGCGGTAACTCACCAGCAAGCACCACTTTGATAATTTCAGGCATTTTAAAGTAAAACGGCTCTCCAGCCATTGACATTGCAATATCTAGACCGCCTGCACCTATGGCAAGCATGCCAACCCCGCCGGCGTTGACCGTATGTGAATCGCTGCCAAGCAGACTCTTTCCTGGCTTAGCAAAGCGCTCCAGATGCAGTTGATGACAAATCCCACTGGCTGGTTTGGTACACAGAATGCCGAATTTACTTGTAATATCCATTAAAAATCTGTGATCATCTGGATTTTTGTAATCAGCCTGCAAAATGTTGTGATCAATATAGCTTACCGACAAATCTGTTTTTATCCGCTTCAATCCAATGGCTTCAAATTCTAAGTAAGCCATAACGCCCGTGACGTCATGCGTTAAAGTTTGAGAGATATGAATTCCAATCCGGTTACCTTTCTTCATTTCCCCGTCAACCAGCGAAGCAGCAATTAGTTTTTCCGCAACAGTAAGTCCCATCATTTACCTCCCATGTTGTGTTTAATAAGTATTCACATCTTCCAGTAGTAATTATTTAGTGCTCGTAAATACTTATTTTGCAATTAGCGTGCCAATAATACGAATCCTTTGCAAATGCGCGTTTTGCTGGTTAAAAAACATTAAAGTTCAAACTATCATTCATATTTACAATGTTTTTTATAATTATTTCATTAAACGAGTTTATAACTTCTCTTTTTCATCATATGTTGCATAAAATTCTTTAAATGTTTCATTATAAATCAGAATTGTTTTAACTACATGAACATAATAAGAAAAGAGACTCGCAGGAGCCTCTTCTTACTGACTAAACTATGCATTTATTCCTAATCGCTTCATTTTACGCCATAGCGTAGAGCGGCTTATCTTCATAAGTTCGGCAACATCGCCAATCTTCCCGTTACAACTTTCTAGTGCCGCAACTATCTCCTTGGTCTCTTTTATATCCTGACTAGAAGCATTACTATTATCTATGTTCAGTATTTTGCAGATAAAAGCTGCACTAATCGTATTTCGCTGAGACAATGCAACAATTCGCTCTATTACATTCCGCAATTCGCGGATATTTCCTGGCCACGTATACTCTTCTAAGACTTTCGATGCAGCCTTACTCAGTTTCAGCTTATTTTGTGAGATACTATTTAAAAACTGAATGGCGTACAGTGAAATATCTTTCTTCCGCTCGCACAAGGCAGGAATTTTTAAATGTAACACATTTAAGCGATAATACAGATCTTCTCTAAATTTATTTTCAGACACAAGCTGTTGTAAGTTCTTATTTGTTGCGGCAATTACCCTTACATCTACTGGGATTACCCTATCACTCCCCAGCCTCATAACAGACCTTTCCTGCAAAACTCTTAGCAGCCTGCCTTGGTTTATATAATCCATTTCCCCAATTTCATCTAGAAATATTGTTCCGGTGTGCGCTACTTCAAACAAACCAGTTTTTCCTTCCTTACTTGCCCCTGTAAAAGCGCCGCCAACGTAGCCAAATAGCTCACTTTCCAAAAGTTGCGCTGGTAAGGCCGCACAATTCACTGCTACGAAGGGCCCTCTCGCCCGCTTACTATTATTATGAATACTCTGAGCAAATACTTCTTTTCCAACACCAGTTTCTCCGATAATTAGCACATTGGCATCTGTCACTGAGTAACTTTTGGCTTCATTGATCGCTGAGCATATTGCTGAGCTAGAACCATAAATATCTTTAAATGAAAAGGTTGCTACATGACCTTTGGAATAAACCTCTTTTCTGATTCGGGCCTCCATCATTTGTATCTTAGTGATATCCTGAAAAGTAACAACAGCACCAATTACTTTCCGCTCGTCCTTAATCGGTACTTTGTTACACAAAATTTGCACACCGTTTATCTGATACAGCCCATTAAGTTCTTCCTTACCATTTGTAAGTATTCTATCTAACCTTAAATCCGGCCAAATATCGTTAAGATTACGTCCAAGCGAATTAGGAGGAAACTTAACAATTCTTTCGGCAACAGGGTTCAGGGCAACTATACGACATTTCTCATCCACTGATACGATGCCTTCATACGCATGGTTTAGTACAGTTCGAATTAGCCCAGCTTTTCGTTTTTCTTCATGGATAGAAGCTAATATACGTTTAGCATTGTGAAAAGCTTCAATATAAGCCTGGTTACCACATACCACCTGCACGTATGGTATTCCCCTTTGGCTAGCAACTTGCCCTGTTGCATATCCCCCCAACAAAACATCAGCACCATTTTTAATTGCATCATCTATTGCCGCATTAATGTGATCCCGAGATTGGATATTATACTTTTTTATCGTTACACCCACAGCAGATTCAAGGCACTCAATCTGGCTGGCCATAATCGGAAAGGCAATAACAGCTACATGGCTACCTATGGATCGAGCTTTTTCCAGCGCGATAACCAGATCGAAACCAGTGATAGGGATATCAACAACAGTTAATGCCGGGAAACTATCACGAATTTCAATAGCAGTCTGCCCGCGGGCAAGTATTATTTCTACATTCTGAGCCAGTAATTTTTTCGCTTTTGTAACGGCATTAGCTAAAAAACCGACTTCAAAAATAATTTCATCCTGGTATTCAGACAGCAATTGTTGTAACTCAGATAGTCTTTGCTGATCAGGCGCAAAAAGCGCAATTCTCTTCATAATATTCACCCTGACCCTCTAGTTTCTTTAAGGCTATATTATGTGAAAACAATTTTTTTCCTGCCTCCTTCGAAAATTCTCCTAAACCTAAGTCCTACTAGAAAATAAAACAACAATGGGGCTGTGTCGAAACACTAGTCCCATTGTTGTTTTATTTCCATCACATGGACTAATAGCATTCTAAAACTGTTTACAATCAAGCAGGGTTTAGATTTCCCGTTTATAAAAGGTAACATTTAACGGATCTCGATCCACAATCCTTTTATAACTATATTGTGGATAGCCCACCATAACCGCACCAGTTATTTTCTTACCTTCAGGAATATTGAATAATTTTAGCATGGGAGAATTAGCACTAAGCGCGCATACTTCAAGTATTCCAGCCCAGCATGATCCTAACCCGAGATTTGGTGCATACAATTCTAAATAAGCTAAGGAAAACACCGAATTCTCTCGACCTCTCGAAAAATCCGTGGCTGCAGTTGCCAAAATAAGGTTAGGCGCGCCACGCAAGACAATATCAATACCGTCCTCGCGATAAGCCTTTATGTAATTTGCAAATCTGTCGCATAGTAAGGCATCATTTTCCAGCCATTTAATCGCAAGCTCAATAGACTCTTGCAGTGTCTTTTGGTCATCCACAATCACATATGATACACCTTGCATGTTACTGGCAGTAGGAGCAAAACGCGCTACTTCCACAAGCTTCAGCAAATCTTCTCGTGGCACAGTAGTCTTTTTGTAACAACGGATTGAACGGCGTGATCGAAGAAAACGCTCAGCCTCCTCTGCAGATAGTTTGGGAAACGCGGTTAAGTCCAGCTGGCGAGCCAGTGGTGTTTTAATATTATCAATGGCTTCATTAGGGCATACAGCAACACAATGACCACAGGCAATGCAAGCCAGGGGAGCTACTGCTTCTGGACCATTTTCCCCCATACTTAAAACAATTGTCGGACATTCTCTAGCGCAAATCCCACACTTAGTACATTCTTCCTGGTTTACAGTTATCAAATCCATTCTTATGCACCTCGTTTTATTCTTTTGAATTTTTTTTATTTCCCGTTCCCGCGGGGCCATGAAACGGTAATTCCGCTGTCGCGTCCATAATTGTTAGCTCGGGCTTAGGATAGCAGCAAGTTTTTGTTCATTGTTGTTAATTTCTTCTATTTTATAATTATAGATACTAGTCTTTCATAGAACAAGTACGCACTTATTAGTGGGATAGTACCCTATTAGATACTTGCCACTGAATTAATACTGAATCAACTGGAAAAAATTGTTATACAATCCATATATATTTGATAATTTTATCATAGTTTAGATTGTGCTATAATTGCAACAATTCAACAATAGACCATTACTAAACTTACATTTCTTAACAAATCCAAGAAGTGCTTACTGCTAGCAGATAGCTTACGGTTGCGCACCCAGACAATAGATCAGACCTTTATAATCAATGCAGACAAGATCTTTTCGAGGAAGAGCGTCCAATAGAAGAATCTCTTAAAGAGCAACAACGACTTAGTCAAGCTTCACAAGTTCCCGAAAATCGACATCTATTTTGGGAAAACTACAAGCGCTTTGGCTTTGAAATGTGACATCTACCTTGCCAGTGCTAAAAAAAGTGTCTTGGCAATGGAGCACCAAAAAGGCAGAACAATTGCTAGGGAAACTATCCCTTAGCTTTGTTCTGCCTTTTTTCCATATCATTTCTTTTTATTCAATCCTAATTCTAAAAAGATTTTATTTTTTACTGTGGAAAGTCCCTACACGCCCGGTGTCTTCGACCTTAATCACTTCCGCGCCAAAGATTTACGCAACTTTATACTTCCATCGGCATTCTATAAGCGTTGTTTGAATGCTTGCGTCGCCGATTGTAAAAGACCTCGGTGAATTGTTTTAAAGTCCATACTCCTTTGCTAACTTTTCAAATAATGGCAGAGCACGCCGAACCGTTTGGGTTTGTACACAATAGGAAATGCGCATATGGCCCGAAACACCGAAATCTGTACCGGGTACGAGCAATAGATCATATTTTTTGGCGCGTTCGCAGAATGCATAATCATTCTCTTCTGGCGTTTTGGGAAACAGATAGAATGCACCTTCCGGTTTTACACAGTTGTAACCCATAGAAGTTAAACCTTCAAACAAGATATTTCTATTTTCTTCGTAAATAGAAATATCAGCTATATCTGCCGCACAACGAGTAATAACATGCTGAAACAGCGCCGGTGCGCAAACATACCCCAGTACACGGCCAGCGCCGCAGACAGCAGCATAAACGTCTCCAAAATTATCTACTGTGTTAGGCACCAAAACATAGCCAATACGTTCTCCAGGTAGAGATAACGATTTAGAATACGAATAACAAACCAACGTATTCTTATAGTTCGGTGCAATAAATGGAACCTTTATTCCATCATAAATAATTTCACGATAAGGTTCATCAGAAATTAGATAAATAGGATGACCATATTCCTCTGACTTAGCGTTAAGCAGTGCAGACAGCCGGCTAATGGTTTCATCCGAATAAACTACACCTGAAGGATTGTTAGGAGAATTAATCACAACCCCTTTTGTATGAGGGTTTAAATTTTTCTCGAATTCTTCGAAGTTAATCTGAAAGTCCTGAACCTGAGCAGGAATCACTATGCATTTAGCACCAGCGCCATGCTCAATAAATACCTGATACTCCGGAAAAAATGGTGCAAAAACAATGAACTCATCCTCCGGCGAGGCTGTTAGTGCCTTAAAGCAGATCGAAATCGATGCAGCTGCACCGGCAGTAAGATAAAGATTTTTTGCCGAATAATCGGTTCCAAAACGGGCGTTTAAAGACTCTGCAATTGCAGTACGACTGTCTTCAATCCCCTGCGCCGAAGTATAGCCGTGAACGGATGATGGATGTTGGGTATTAATTATGTCACAAATTGCTTGTTGCACAGAATCCGGTGCAGGCACATTGGGATTGCCGATTGAAAAATCAAAGATGTTTTCTCGTCCAACAATCTTCGCGCGCTGATTACCAAATTCAAAGATTTCACGAATTGTCGAGCGCTTCTTTCCGAGCGCCAAAATATTTTGATTTAACATAAAAGTATACCTCCTAAAAATCACTTTAAATCATGCAGGATCCTGAATTACTGAAAATGAATATCAACGACCGATAACACTACTTATGCAAAAGTAACCATAATTTACTCAAAGAGCAAACTATGGTTATTTTCTATTATGTATTCATTTTTTCCTGCAAATTAAAGCTTTAGAGACAAGGCAGACTGAAATGATTTATGTATTATTAACCATAACCTACTTACTAGCGGCATGCCCCTCGCAATTAGGGACACATGACGATATCTCTAGCCCATAAGCAATCAGAACAGGATGGATTATTGCCCCAACAGTCGGCTTCATTGTTAAAGGCAGTCGAACAACCTTCAAGCAATCTACAATCTGTGCAGGATGGATAATCTGATGTACGTGCCATCCAGCGAAAACGAGCATAAGCAGGATCGGTCCAAATTTCCTCAAGACTCCGTTCTTTGACATTTCCGAAGCTATGTGCAATCATGTCTTTTTTCCGTCCCATGATATAGCAGGTGTAGGTATGCATAAAAGCATAACATGGGCTAATGTTTCCCTGCCAAGTTACCGCCATCGCTTTGTTTTCAACAAAACGGCAATGACGAGCAGTCCTTAGCTGCATATTAGGAGCCGCCTTCATTGATAAGAACGTAGACTCACGTCCGAATGAATTCAAGTCCAGACCAGTATCGTAGAGAATCTCGTCTTTCATACTTTCGTGATATGGCAAAACATTGGTTACTATGAATTTGTGTGCACCTAACCGGTCTGTCAGTGCCGGCATTGCTGGGAGTTTCTTAATATTTGTTTTGGTTGCGACAAATTCAACACCTAGTTCCGGCTTAATTGTCCTTTTTTGCTTTTTTAGTTTTTGCAAATATTCTATATTTTGAACGACTTCCTCATAGCTTGCGCCTGGGCGTATCGTCTCAAAGGAGTCATCATCTGGACCATCCAAGGATACAAATATCCAATCCAATCCCAATTCCACTAGTGAATTGGCCACCGTGGGGGTAAGCATCGAACCGTTCGTTATCATCTCAACAGAAAGACCTATCTCTTTGCATTTACCTATCATCTCTAGGATATTAGGATGAGTAAGTGGCTCGCCAAAGCCCCCGAAGTGAACACATTTTAGATCAGGTAGTGCCTTCATATCTTCAAATAACTTATTAAAGACCTCCATAGACATATCCCCCATCTTGTCGGTCCAGGAATGCCGTATACAGGTAATACACGAGTAATTACACCCAGTAGTAACTTCTATGTACATTTTCTTAACATCTGGTTTTAAAGGAATGGAGATAGACTCTTCGCCAGTACTAAACTGATAATGCTTCATTGACCCTCCTGCTCCCTTTGAATAAATCTATCTATATAGTAGCTGATTCACTTTTGGTAGGTCGTCGGCTGTCGCTTCCCGTATACAAAAGTCTACGCCTTTAAGAACGGTTACCTTAAGCTTACGAGCTCTGATAAACGAGCTTACCACCGCACCTTCCAGTTGCGCTAGCTCATCCTTAGACAACTGCGAAAACAATACAGAGTCCGAATCGGCAAAGTCATAGACGCGTGTTACCTGGACTTCAATGTTTTCAAATCCGGCTGCCGTTAGCTTTCCCTGGTATTCAGCATCGCTAAGAGCCCCTGCTATACAACCTGCCCATGCAGTCAGATCCTGCTGTAGCTTTGATGGTAATGCCTTTTTTAAGACAATATCGGATACAGCAAACCGCCCACCGGGCTTCAAAACCCGGAAGCATTCTGTTAATACTTTGTCTTTATCGGCAGATAGATTAAAATCCCAGCTTTTTGCTGGTTTTCTCGGGCCTCTTCCAGCATCTCGTCTGCCATGTCTAAGCCGTATGCCTTTCCATAAGGGCCGCCCCTCTTAGCAGAGAGCAAGTGTGTAATCAACTAGCCCTGAATGAGTGATTTTATTTCATCTTTACTGGGAACTTTCCCTTTGATCTTAACAACTCCATCAATAACCAGTGCCGGTGTCGTCATAACTCCGTAGGCCATGATGTCTTTCATATTATCCACTTTAACAATCTCTGCAATAATTCCCAGCTCAGCCACCGCTTCTGTCACTCGTTCCGTAAGCGTATTGCATTTTGCGCACCCCATACCTAATACTTCAATCTTCATCTTTGAAAGCCTCCTAATCTATAAATATCTAGAAACTACATTATTGCGTTGAATAGATATCCTGTTACTATAATGGCAACAGCCATAATACCCGCAAAGATTGCGAGAAGCTGTGGTTTGAGAACATTACGGAGGATAATCATTTCCGGCAGACTTAGCGCTGTAACGGCCATCATAAAGGCCAGCACCGTACCGATACTAAGTCCTTTTTCCATTAACGCGTAGACGATTGGGATGATTCCCGCTGCGTTAGAATAGAGCGGCACCCCAACTAATACTGCCAACGGTACTGCAAAAAGGTTATCCTTTCCTGCGTACTCTACCAGGAAGTTCTCGGGAGCATAACCATGGATAAAGCCGCCGATTCCTATAGCAACAACGACATACGGCCAAACCTTACGAAGAATTTCTAATGTATAGTCACGGCTATATTGAAGGCGATCCTGTACACTCATGGCTGCAATCTCAGCGTCTCCCACTTTCATTTGGTAAACATATTCTTCGACCCAATGCTCAAGACCGAGTTTGCCTATGATATAGCCAGCCACAATGGCCACCAGCAGACCGGAGGCCATATAAATTCCGGCAATCTTCCAACCAAACATTCCCCACAGCAGAATGAGTGCCACCTCGTTTACCATTGGCGACGATATTAGAAAAGAGAATGTTACTCCAAGCGGTACTCCGGATTCAACAAAACCGATAAATACCGGAACAGCCGAACAGGAGCAAAAGGGCGTTACAATTCCTAGTAAGGCGGCCATAATGTTCCCAAACAACTCTCTTTTGTGACTCAACAGTTTCTTGGTACGTTCGGGAGGAAAGTAAGTACGAATCATAGATACTGCAAAAATTATAACTGCCAGCATGAAGAATATTTTAATTGAGTCATAGATAAAAAAGCTTACTGCATCACCAAGCTTACTTTCCCGTGATATCTGAAATAAACCATACGTCACATACTCTGCAAATTCAAGTAACATTAGCTCCACCGCCTTTAAAAAATTTCATACACGACGCCACCACATTTTTGTTACCTCGCATATGAAAGTTGTTAATGGATTACTTACTTCCTGTCAAATCAGCTTTTATTTTCTCACTGATATCGTTAACCACTTGCGAGGTCACTTCTGTCTTGCCTTTTTCAAGACCCATTTGCGTGAGAACATAGGAGACTGGAGAAATATCGACATGTTCAAGAACCTTTTTAGCGCAAAGTACTGGGCATCCGTCAATAACGATAACTTGGCTGGCTTTTTTAGCGGTGTCAATGAACGGCTGCATATGGGCTGCAATACCAGTAATACAGCTCATGCTGGCTTGAGCAAACCCTTCTCGTCTCAATTTGCGGCACACTTGGTCAGAAACCTCACCAACATCTGCACAACCTCCACAGGCATAAACTATTCTTGATACCTCTTGCACGCCACCACAACAATTACTCATAAAAAATCCCCTCGCATCTTTTCATATTAATATATTATAAATCTATAATATATTAATATATATATTAGCACTATTTTCCTATTAGGTCAATACCCATTTTTATACAGATTTTACTGCTAACGTCATTTAAACTAACATAAAGAAAACACGGTTTGCGCAGAGCCTTTGGCGAAAGCGCAAGCCGATGTTGCCCTTATCCAGGAGAAAGTAATACTTTCTATCAGGACAAAAAAAAGCGGGGTTATTCCCCGACTTAGCTGTCTAATGAATATAAGCTTCAATCGCTCGGTTATCCGGCCAGGTTAATACTTACTTTAAAAATTTCAATATACTTTGGCTGTGCCCAATTTGTTCGCTGAGTGTTTTTTCAGCTGCGTTTATTACGTCAAACACAGATTTATATACTATTCGGTAAATTACCTTCTGTCCATCTTTGCGTGAATCAATTATGCCCTGTTTTTTTAAAACACTTAAATGCTGGGACAAATTCGACTGTTCAACGTCCAATTCCTCAATAATTTCGCACACACAACGTTCTTCTTGTTCCAGTGTGCGAAGGATTTTTACCCGTATAGGATGAGACAATGTTTTGAAAAAATCAGCCGTTAACTTAATCACTATATCTTCGGCCATAATACTTACCCCCAACGTGCCAGAATGAGCTCTTGTACCATAAACCCTTAAAGAGTCAGTAGGTAATTGTAGACGGAATTATAATCTTCATATTAGCCCTTTATCATATAGTAAAGCACGCTAGATAAAAATACAAACTTTTTCTTTAGACAGGTCCCCTCATCCTTCTCGAAGCAAGATCGCATTCCTTTAGCATTAGATTCTGCTGTGGAGTCATCGGCTCGCCATCTTCAAATTGTGGTTCAATAAAATAATAACAATCGGCTTTATTTTGCGGGCTTCCCTCAGATACGTCTACTAGGTATTTAAGACACCATTTCTGTCCATTTGCCTGATGCTGCGCAATACCGCACCCCAAACAGTTTTATTCAAATTTGATATTAATTTCAACAATCTCCGGTCGATTACCAAGTCTTATTGGCGGGCCCCACGTGCCATAGCCACACGACACAATTAGTTGATACGAATCTTTTTTCAGATAGCCCCAGTCTTGCTCATATATTCGTTTAGTGATCAGATTATTGGGGAAGAATTGACCATTGTGTGTATGGCCCGATACTTGAAGATCCACACCTTGTTGAGCTGCTTCGTTAATGCGTGATGGTTGATGATCCATTAATATTATTATTTTCTTTTTATCAATATCTTTCATTATATCGACAAGTGACCCTGTTCCTCTGGCAGCATATCGGACAGCAGAAAGATCGTCACGACCTACAATATAAACAGCATCACCAATCGTAGTCCACTGATCTTGAAGGACAGTAATACCGTTGTTTTTTAATAGTGAAACTGCTAGGGCTGGTTGTCCGCTAATATATTCATGGTTGCCTAGAACCGCATATGATCCAAACCGAGCTTTTACATTTCGAAGTGGTTCTGCGATCTTGTTGCTTGCCACATATGTAGCATCATCATCAATTTGATCGCCGGCATATAAGACTATATCCGGGTTCAGGTCATTTAAGGATTCTGCTAATCGTTCCACGCGATCAATTCCAACGACCCGGCCCATATGAATGTCTGACACCAAAACAATCTTTAAATTATCGATTCCTTCGGCCTTTTTATTAATCGACATATCATAGCGAGTTATTACTGGGTTTAGCGCATTCCAAGCTCCGTATGCTAACATTCCTAGGAGGATAAATAAAACTATAAAACCCTGGTTAGTCATGTCTTTCGCTATAGCCGGTAAGAAGTTTAATCGTTTATCGACGATTTTTATAATATCTAGTATAAACCACAAAAGCACTGACCAATATGTTACGGCTAACCACCAATCCCCGATGATAAATAAGATTTCTGCCTTAGCTATACCCGTCCTTGCCAGGATACGTGCGAGGATAGGGGAGGCTGCTACTAATATAAATACAACCCAATAAAATATTGACGGACCGTTTACTAATGTTTTTAACCAGTAAAAAAAACGATTGCCGATATATACGTTAGCCAGCCCATAGACTATTGAGAAGGTTAGAAGAAATCCCATATTAGCCCCCTGAAAAAAAATAATCACTTTTTCATAATACAACGTAAAAATTAAAAGCGCAAATAGAAGGACGGACAAGTTAATAAAAAAGCCCCCCTAGCGCAAGGACACAAAAAACAAGAAGACCCCAATCACTGCATTAAACAAGGATTGAGGTCTAATTACTTTCTAATAATGCGGATCCCTATTCGTATTTATAGCACAAGTGGGAGCGAGCAGACCTATCCACAGTACACCGTTTTAATACTCTGCGGAAACTCAAACACATTGTGAGGATCATACTCTTTCTTGATGCTCCGCAATTCTTCTATATGTTCTCCATAATAGGCACACTCATAATTTGGCAAATTATTATAGGGGAAATTTACATATGAACCCACAGATAAAGTATAAATATACTTAAATCCTGATGCTACCCATTCTTCAACAACCGGCGCTGCTGCTTCACTCTCCCAGCTAGACGAAATTCCCATTATATAGTTAGCCTGCCTGTAAAAGAAAGCAGTACTATCTGTTTTCATAGCTCTAACGGCTCCGCCTAATGAGTACAGTCCAATAAAAGAATTATCCTCAGTAGGTGCGGCCTCTATAAGGTCTATAATTTTTTCCAATTCACAATAGGAAAGCTGTCTTTCGATAAATCTTCCTGTAGCTTTAAAAGCCTCCCGCAAAGGATAGAGTGCCCCTATTATCTTTACAGCATCAATAAAGTCTACATACTCAATATTCTCGTAAGTTATTCCAGGAATACTTAAAAAAGGCTCTAAAAGCTGTCTAGCCTCCTCAGGATATCCATAAAAGAATCCAAAAAGCAAAGGGCCTGGCTTGTATATTCTACCGAAAGCACTGATCCTCGGGTCTAAATTCCTTAACCATTCTTGCCAGGCTTGTAAAAATCCAAGCCTAGCAGACTTATTATCCCACTTTAACCGAATGAGTGTTACTTTGTTTATCTTCTTCAGATGGAATTTGTATGAGGTCATGACCCCGAAATTCCCGCCTCCTGCTCCTCGCAACGCCCAAAATAGTTTTACATTATGG
Organism: Sporomusa malonica; assembly: GCF_900176355.1. Classification (GTDB taxonomy): domain Bacteria; phylum Bacillota; class Negativicutes; order Sporomusales; family Sporomusaceae; genus Sporomusa; species Sporomusa malonica. The sequence continues at coordinate 136,710 of NZ_FWXI01000003.1, forward strand.
CAGTTGTTTGCTGTTAACAGGTTCCCACTAGCATCTACCATTTGTGCTTCAATAAGACTATCAGTCGTAAGCCCCAAATATCGGGTAGATAAGCCGATACCGCCTCCTAATACCAACCCAGAAATACCTACCGTCGGACAAGTTCCACCGGGAAAAGTATATCCTGAATTATAGAGGGTTTTATATAAATGCATGAGTCTCGTTCCAGCTTGCACTTCAACGGTATCGTCCTCAGAATTGACCTTGATACCATTCATGCAAGAAGTATCTATGACCAGTTTATCCGTACCGACAGAGTAGCCCTCGTAATGATGTCCTCCAGAGCGAATCCTCACTTGTATTCCCTGTCTTTCTGACCATAATACAGCATTGACTATGTCCTGTATATTACGGCAATAACAAATAGCTAAGGGGCACTTGTTTATCGCCTCATTGTATTCTTGTCTCGCACAATTATACTCAGCATCACAAGGTAATATCACCTTTCCTGTTAGCCCTTGGCAATTCACAGTATTCACCCTTTCTTCTTTCTCTTTAGATTATTTTATGTTAATTGCCCAAATTCGGTTACAGGAGCCAACAAAACCATAATCATCATGAAGCAGATATTTTGTTTTTTCAATCCTCTGCTTTTTCCAAACCTCCTTTAAATGAGTCAATGAATCGTCACTATCTGACTCATAAGTGTCAAGCACTCTTTTCACCCCTTTCTGCGTCTAGACCAATAAAAAAACTTCTGGCCGAAGACGCACAGAAGTCATGTAAAACTTATGAAGCGCATCCTTCCCAAGTAGTGGAGGCAGTAAAATTTCTTTCACTGCCCTGTGAACCTAGGTTCAGGCTGCAAGACCATAGTTGCCCTTAGGTCATGCAGCTCGGAGTGCCATTTTTTAGTTAGAAAAAACTACCAATGCAATAACTAAAATTAATACCAATTCCGGCATACTAAAATTAAACATAAACAGTACCGCCTTTTTAAGTATTTTATGATTTAATTAGGAGCCCATCCCATCGAACACTGTCTTTGTTACACTCAGAATAAGTAACAAAAGTCTGTAGTACACTAATTAGGTAAACAGATATACTACAAGACGATTAACTCATAATCGCGGCTGCCCATACCTATTTCTGCTCCATATCGCAATTGGGTAGTACCGTCTATATGAGAACGCAAACCATGAAATTTATCCGCGCCGGCTTCACAATTGCAAGAAAGAAAAGAGTCAGAGAACCCAAGCTGCTTATTTACTAGATCATAACTTGCCTGATCAATAGCTACAGGGTCCGTTGATGCCAAAAAACCAATATCAGGAACAATCGGTGCATCGCTCCACGGTACACAATCACAATCAGGCGTAATATTCAAGAGAAAGTTAATATAACCGATACGTTTCTCGTGGGCTTTGGCAACCCCATAGCCATATTCGGTCATTCGTTCCAGCATGGCGGCTAGGTCTGTATTCCAGTCCATGCCGATGGCTTTTACGGGACATACAGTTAAGCACTCGCCGCAGCCGACACATTTATCCAAAGCGATATTGGCTTTTTTTCCACTCACCGTAATGGCCTTTTCCGGACAAATAGCACTGCACTTGGCACAACCAACGCACGTATTTTGATCGACTACAATCTTAGTAGCATGCTGCTCTTTTTTACCAACAGCAGGTGCTCCACCCATGGCAAGATTTTTTATTGCCCCGCCGAAGCCAGCCATCTCATGTCCTTTGAAGTGGGACAATACAATCATGCTGTCAGTACTTACCATGTCTTTTGCCAGTTTCACCTTTTTAAAATGTTTTTTATCAATCTGTACTTCAGTAACATTTTCACTGCGTAATCCATCGGCGATGATAATTGGCGCTCCTGTAACCGTATAATCAAAGCCATGCTCCAATGCGGTCAGCAGATGATCCACCGAATTATGCCGGCTTCCCGAATAGAGTGTATTGGTATCGGTTAGAAAAGGTTTAGCACCTTTTTCTTTTACTTTGTCTACCACTTGGCGTACAAAAACAGGATTAATATAACCATCGCTGCCGCGTTCTCCGAAGGTCAGCTTTATAGCTGTGAGGTCATTTGGTTGAATAAGCTCGCTGAAACCGGCACGGTCAAATAGGTTCCTTATCTTGCTAATTTTATTATTCTTGTCTGTTCTCGTTCTGAGATTTACAAAATATACTTTGCTCGACATATTTTTTTCCCCCTCTTAAATAAAAATATTTACATTTATAATATAACTTTGAGTCAGAACTCCCCCCACAGCCGCGCTCTGAAAAGGATAGTCAATTTCCCACCAAGACAAAAAGTGCTGTTCTTGATTTTCCAGCTCCACCGTCTCCCCGATCATTGGTATAAGAGGCCTGTAATTTCTATAATGGATCATATTTTAAATCAGACAAGCATCCAAAAAGAGAGCTGGTGCACTAGTAGTTAAATTTTCTTGAATGCATCAGCCCTATTTTTTATTTACACTAAAACACCTAATTGATTAAACTGATTTTTCCATTTCGTAAGCTTCTTGCAAAACTGAGGGCAGGTTACGGATAGCCCCCAATTGATCTGCACCAGCACCACGCACTACGCCGGACAGCTTCGTTTTTTCAAAGCAATCGATCCATCCCTGTAAGCCTTTCACTGCACCATCCATAGAGGCAGTACCCCCATCTGCTGAAGTTGCTAACAAATAGATATCACGAAAAGAATACTTCGCAGGATCATTCATTTTCCATCAAGATTTCTCAAGATCATCGTAGTTTTCAATTTTGCAAGCCAATCGTTCTCTTGTTGCCTGCAAATTTGCAATACGATCATTTAAACGCTTTAATTCTTCCTGTAAAAGCTCCTTCCTTGCCTCTTTTGTTTTACTTCCCTGCTGATAAAGCTGGACATATTCAACAAGGACTTCTACTGGAATACCGGCATTTCGCATACAGTGAATAAATTCAATCCATCCACAGCTGTAATCGTCATAGTCGCGAATCCCATTTGGTTTACGCGGAACCGGCGGGATCAAACCGACTCGTTCGTAATAGCGCAATGCGTCCTGTGTCATACCGTATTTTTCACTGACCTCTGAAATTACCATTTGATTCACTCCTTCTTTTCAATTGGTTTACCTTAATTTAGTTCCCGTTTCAACCATATCACTCATAACAAAACTTGTTTTTCTTGGGCTGCACATGTAAACTCTTATAAAAATGGATACGATACTTAACAGCGAAAACATCAGTCCCCCAAGCACAACGTACTTTATACCGATGCCGGATATAAAGAATCCGCATACCATTGTTCCCATGGTCATTCCCAGGTTAGCTGCTGTTAAAAATAATCCATTCGCAAAATCAGGCGCTTCCGGAGCTGCAGTGGCAATCCAATATTGGTTAATATTGCCCCCTATGCCGCCTAAAATTCCCCAAGCCAAAGTAATCAAAGCCATAGGCGCCGCAAACTGCCCAGTCATGAATAATACAACATAAACTGCTCCTAATACAAACGGAAAAGCCACTACTGTTTTCATCGCGTTTCTCGTAAGCAGTCTTCCGGCGATAATGCTGCCTAGAATATTTGCCAAACCGTACACCAGCAGCACGATGCTGATTGTGTTCAAGGATAATTTTGTAATGGTTTCCAGATATTTTGCCAGATAACTAAACACCCCAAATACTGCACCATTCATTAAAATAACAGCAATAATGGAAATCCAGGTCATTGTTTTTTTCAAAACGCTTAACTGTTCTCCGTAGGAAAGCCTTTCTTTTACCGGCATAGATGGTACAAAGAAAAATGTAGCAACAAATGCTATAACATTTACGACAGCGAAAAACACCATTGCCATTTCCAGTGAAGCTGCCCCGGCAATAAAGTTGCTGACTGGTACGCCAATAACCATCCCTGCCGATACTCCGACAAACACCTTTGCAACAGCCTTAGGGGCTTCCTCCGGTCCGACCGACGCAGCCGCTACGGTAAACGCCAGAGAACAATAAATCGGATGGAAAAAGGCCGGAACCACACGGGCAATCAGAGCAATCGTAAAGTTTGTCGCTAAGATCGAAACAATGTTGCCGGTAATAAAAATCCCCAATACCAGCAGCATGACCTTCTTACGATCGATCCCGGAGAACAAGAGCGGCATCGTAGGGGCGGATATGGCAACCACCAGCGCAAAGAGACTCACGAGCAGTCCCGCCTGAGATATACTAACCTGGAACCGCTCCGCCATAAAAGGCAATACGCCGATCACCCCCAGTTCCGTATTTAAAATGCCAAAAACGCCTACGGTTAATATAAAAATAAGTAAATTATTTTGTTTAATCACAAAATACCCCCTCCCTTTCTTTCGAAATCTTTCCTTAAGATTTTATACTTTAAGGCTATCACCTTGTGTTAACTCCAGGTCAAGTATTTTTTTAAATTTATTACAGCTACTCTATATTCTAATCGATCTTCAAGCCTGCCAGCCATTCCTTGATTTTTGCACTCTTGCTCTTTGCCTGATCAATCCCAAATGGCATAGCCTTTCAACATCTTAGCTTTTGGCTGCAGCTCGGAGATTTTGCTGTCTATGCCCGAAACTAAATATTTGCTCCACTCCTTTTTCTCTTCTTGACTTTGAGTTTAACACCTGGTGTTAACACAAAGTCAAGTTTTTTGAGTAAAAGCAATTGGCACTTTATAAATTAGGAACAAAAAAAAATTACAAAGCCTATTGACTTGGTGTTAACACCAGATGATACAGTTTAATTGTTAATAGAAAAAAACGTTAACAAAAATAAGGTATTAAACATGTTATCGATACTTTAACTTGTCTAGAGAGGGGGAATAAGGAATGCCAGTAAAATATATTTTGTAAAATTTATAAAGGTGAACAGAGTAATAAAATCAGAAAAAATATTGGAAGGGGTTTAAAATGAAAAAAAAATCTATTATCACACGTGGCCTCCACCTACTCACAGCGATGGCACTGGGCATGCTTGTATCCACGACCGGCGTTGCATCCGCGGCCGACTCCTCCCTAGCATGGGACAAAATCTTTCCCCAGAGTGACAAGGTAACAGTTGAGAAAGTTTCATTCAAAAACAGGTATGGGATTACCGTTGCAGCCGATTTGTATTTACCAAAAGACATCGACGAATCAAAGAAATACGCGGCTCTTGTCATTGGGACTCCATATGGCGGCGTTAAGGAGCAAGCTGCTGGGCTCTATGCACAAACAATGGCAGAGCGCGGTTTTGTCGCAATTGCATTTGACGAGTCCTTTAACGGCGAAAGCAGCGGCGAACCAAGACATATCTCATCGCCAGATATTTTCACTGAAGACTTCAGCGCGGGCGTAGACTATCTGGGAACGCGCCCGTATGTGGATAGAAATAAAATCGGTGCGATTGGCATCTGTGGCAGCGGCGGATTCGCTCTTACCGCGGCACAAGTCGACCATCGCATAAAGGCCGTTGCCACCGCAAGCATGTACGACATGAGCCGCGTAATACGCAATGGCTGGAAAGACAGCATGACCGACGAACAACGCAACAAATATCTCGATCAACTTGGCGAGCAACGTTGGAAAGATTTTGAAAATGGATCCCCTCAGTTGACCTCACAATTTCCTGCTGAAATTCCATCAGAGGGACTAGATCCTATCACAAGTGAGTTTTTTGAATATTACGTAACTCCACGTGGACACCACCCAAATTCGATAGGTGCATTTACGATTACGAGCAATATGTCTTTTATGAACTTCTCTTTGCTTGCTCATATAAAATCGATTTCGCCAAGACCAATCTTGTTCATCATGGGTGAAAATGCACATTCGCGTTATTTTACTGAGGATGCCTACAAGATGGCTGCCGAACCAAAGGAATTGTATGTTGTCAAAGGTGCAAGACACATCGACCTGTACGACAGAAAAGATCTCATCCCCTTCGACAAGCTCGAGTCCTTCTTCAAAGAAAATCTGAAATAGAGATCGTGATCATAGAGAGCCTCGCGTGCCAATAGTACTTCAAATAAAACTATACGCTCAGACTAATTTGCCAAAAACTTTAATAGCCTGTTTCATTTTATTAATAACATCTACACCGAACGGACAGTTTTTTATACATAGCCCGCATTCTATACACTCATTTGCGCGATGTTCTAATAAATCATAATGATTTTTTAATGTTTCAGGAACCTCTTCTTGTATGTACGCCAGGTCTTTAGATTTCTGTAAAAGGCTGACCGGTAAATTGACGCTAATGATATCCTTGACCGACCGATTACTGGAAAACCACGCTGAGGGGTCTTAACGATCAATGTATGACCTCTCCTTCAACGTACTTTTTACAGCATTTCAATAAGCAACCTGTCTCCTATTTCACCGTTTATGTTCCTGCGCTATAATCAACATGTAAATAACGGTTGAACGCGCCCGTCAGCCACAGATACTGCCGCACGGATATCGCTTATACTTCTTAAAAGAAGTCTAGCATTTGGAGCTAACACCAAGTCAAGCATTTTTTCGGGGAGTGCAGTTAAAACGCACTCCTCTCACAACTCAAAGGATATTCAGGAATTTCGCAGGGCTACAAGCGGGGCATGGCCACAGCCGCCGATGAACACGCAGTACCGTTAACAAGATTCATGATTTCACCGTTAACACTAATAAGAGGCCAGCCGGCCTCTTATTTTTTCCACTACCACTACCTATGACACGGAGTTTTTTTTCGCTGCACGTATTCCTCGTTCATCCACTGAAGTTTATTATCTAGACGTTCCAGCGTTTTCTGCATATCTTCCACTCTTTTTTGGAGCAGTTGACGCTGATCGGTAATCAGTTGAATTCTTGCCTCAATTGTATCATCGCCCTTTTGATAGAGCGAAACATACTCAATCAAGACTTCAATCGGTACACCTGCATCTCGCATGGCTTTGATATACTCGACCCAATTACAGTCTACTTCATTATAATCCCTGATCCCGCTTTTATTGCGGTTCACACGAGGAATCAATTCTATGCGCTCATAATAGCGGAGTGTATTCTGGGGAATACCAAATTTTTCACTCACTTCTGAAATCATCATGCAACTTCACCTCCTGATATCTAATTTGAAATAGTATACTACTTAGCCTTAACTTCAAGTCAAGGGTTTTTATCTAGTCGCAACCACACAATCCATACTCATTTACGAACACTTAAGGTAAAGTCATTTAGGGTTGGTATCTTTTACTCTTCGCAGCAAACCTAACAGAATATGCGTTATGCCGACATAACTGCCCACAATGGCAAAATGGTCCAGCAAGAACCCCCAAAGGGAAGGCTCTTCACCCCACCCCATGAAGACACGCTGCATGAGAAGCTTCTCTCCGATATCATTCGTAAAGGATGCATAGATGCCATAAATAATGACGACGCTGGATATAATGCGGCTCATAAAGACCCAACCTAGGCTGGAGACATCAATATGCAGCCAATTCTTTAGTTTCGACATAAGTATTTCCCAATGCATCCCCAGATGGATTGCTATGAGGATAAAGCTCACGAAGGCCGCCCCCTGGTGCATATCATGCATAAAGAGATTTTCGCTCCGCATGTCTAGCGGCGCAAATACCGTCACCGAAATCAGCGCACCGGTAACGAATACCGTGACCATCGTAACCACTAAAAATAAATTAACAAGTGTCGTGAGTACACGTCTAAGACTCTGCCTCCCCTTGAAGAAGACCTCATACCAGCGTCGATTCAACACATTATGGAAAACAAACAGCAAAGCGAAAACCACCCCACCGATTTCATGGAAGGCATTTCCTGTAAAACGGTAATCCATGATCAACAGTAAAAGCACCGTCATTACTATATTCAATATATTTCTAATCAAATCTTATCCCTCATTCATTTCTAAATAAGCCCAGATAGAAACTCCAATTCTCAAACATGTCCGTCAATTGTGACTGCCATGCGCATGGTACACCGCCAACTTGCAATAAGAATCCGACATTGCAGTATACGCTTCGATTCAGAAGTTTCGCCACTATAAATAAAGGAGATGCTTTTCCCCCAAAGAGTATCTCCTTTATTTATAAAATATCTCTCGACTTCAATATTTCATTACGCGCCTTCTTACTCTGTAGAGCTTCCTTGATTCCACCATCTAAATTTTTGTATGTTATTCGCCAAAGCCCACCTTGCTCAGCCATGCAAAAATATCCTTTTGCTCGTATTTGCTGTTTCCTCTGAGTACGAGTTCATCCAATACCTGGGCTTTAGGCGCAAGCTTTTTGATGTCCTCCAGGTTGTGACCTGCCCCATAGCCGCCGTGCGTACAAAACGGAATAATCGTCTTACCGGCGAGATCAGATTCAGCTAAAAAAGTGGCAACCGGTGGAGCAATCGTATACCACCAAATCGGTGTACCGACAAAAATGACGTCATAAGATGCCAGATTTTCCACTTTTGCCTTAAGCGGTGGTTTATAGCCTGACTCTACTTCCTGTTTTCCCTGCTTTTCCACCGTAGCATAGTCTGTAGAATACGGCGTCGCAGGCTGAAGCTCAAAGATATCACCACCGACGTTCTGGCGGATCTGTTCAGCAAGAATACGCGTGTTGCCCGTATAAGAAAAATAAACTACCAAAGCCTTTTTCTTCTGAATACTTGGGGTCTTTTCACCTTTTTGTGAGGACACGGCTGCTGTCTGCTGTGGCGCCTTCGAAGTCTCCGACACTGCATCCGGTTTCTGCAGGATTCCCACAGTTGCAAACGCAATTGCCGCAAGCACCGCAAAGGCCTGTACAATATATTTTATTTTCATCTCTGCATTCCTCCAAAACCTATTTCAAACAATTACCTTCTATGGTCCAATCAACACTCTGGTCTAAAAATCTTTTTACTCATATCAAAAACTCCCTTCATTGATTTACAGCTTCGATCCTGACAGTAAAATCACGGTTCATTTTTGCCAGTTGCTCAAGTCCTGACGTAAAATGTCCTAGCGAGACCAAATCCTTGGAATAGCGAAAATCATGGTAGTAAATCACCAAATTTCCCCATGGAGCGAATAATGCCAAATCCCCCTCTGACGGAACTAACCCGAACGGCGCGTTTTCCGTAGAAAGCCTGCGCGGCGGATAGGCGATCTTCTCCGTGCTGTTGAAGTCCTTGAAGCTCAACGTCAGCGGTAACATGGCCACAAGGTCGCGGCTCGTTGGATTGTCGTAGAGTTCTGCAACGGCTTCGCCGCCATCAAAAGTCAGCTTGATCTTGGTACCTTGGAACGTCTTCGCAGTATCAGCAGTTGCTCCCTGCCCTGATGATGCTGTTCCGCCTTGGGCCGAATCTGGCTGTGCGGTACCGGGGTTATTTTCTCCGCCTTTTGCCGTCTCCGGGCCACAGCCTGCCAGCGAGATAGCAAATCCTACCATTACGGCAACGAAAACATTTAAAAATTTTTTCATCATAACATAACACCCCTCTTTCTAAAAAGTAATAGCAAATTCTTGCAGGGACTGCTTAGGTAAAAACAAGCTTGGAATTTGTTTTACGTTCACAGGGTATCACTTTGAGTTAACTTCAAGTCAAGTCTTTTTTTATTTTAATAACAAAACTGTTTTAGATTGATTCTGTCCAGTAAACGCCGGAGCCATAATATATGGTTGCGGCATTTTAAATTTTTCCCCAAAAATACTTGACCTTGAGTTAGCTCCAAGTGATATGCTAAATTTATTTAGTAAAGAATGGAGGCAACATCATGGAACGTCGTGATTTTATCAAAGCTATGGGAGCCGGAGCCGTAGGTCTCATGCTTGGCGGCTGTAATTTTAAATCGCCTTGGTCAACTGCTGCCCCAGACAATACATCATCCAACGACAAAACTGCACCAAATTTCTCCAGTACGGTTGAATATCGTACCCTGCGGGCCGGAGCAAAAATCAGCACCATCGGCCTCGGTGCCGGTTCTCTGCATGAGTCGTCTCCGGCTCAAATCGAAAGAATGATCGCTTATGCTTCCGAGCAAGGCATCAATCATATGGATACCGTCATGTCGCACTTTGGGCCGGCAGATGCTATGGGCCGTGCACTAAAGCAACGGCGTGACAAGATGATGACGATAATGCATATCGGCGTCACGTATCCGCGCCAGACCTACACGCGGACGCGCGACTTAAAAGAGGTACAGCAGGGCTTCGAACAACAGCTCAAAGGCTTTGGCACGAATTACAGCGATATCGGACTCATCCATTATGTTGACCAGCCTGATGATTTTGAGAGAGTGATTTCCAACGGCCTCCTGGATTACGCTCAGAAGCTCAAGCAGGACGGAACCATCCGTTACCTTGGCTTTTCTTCGCATTCGGTGGATATCTCCCGCCGCTTTCTCGAAACCGGCCTCGTGGATATCTTTATGTTTAGCCTCAACCCAGCCTATGACTTTGTTCCGGTTGATGGCAAGCTGAAGCTGTCCGAAGAGCGGCGGCTGCTCTATCAGGAGGCGGAAAAACGCGGCGCAGGAATCACGGTCATGAAGGTGTATGGCGGCGGACGCCTGTTAAGCGACAGTTCCTCGCCGTTCGGCCGTGCTATGTCAGTGCCGCAGTGCATCCAGTACGCATTGGATCGTCCGGCCGTTGTCTCCTGTCTGCCCGGCGTACGCAATATGGAGGATCTCACCAGTGTACTCGCCTATTATAAAACCTCGCCGGCGGATCGCGACTATTCCTTTATCGCCAGTGCACAGCATCAGGACATGAACGGCGTCTGCATTTACTGCAATCACTGTCAGCCATGTCCTTACGGTATCGATATCGCCGCTGTTAATAAATATTTTGACCTGGCCCAAGCCGGCGACGGACTTGCGAAAGACCACTATTTCAAACTGAGGCGGACAGCCAGAGACTGTACGTACTGCGGCGTATGTGTACCACGCTGTCCATTCCACGTAGATATACTCGAACGTATGCACAAAGCCAATGCATTCTTCGGCCGCTGAAGATAAGCGAAAAGGAGGGCCGTTATGAACATGCGTAAAGGTCCATACAGCAGGTTATTTCCTGCCGTATGGACCTTTTTGTCCAGATTCGTATTTCCCGTGATTACCGATAATCACGAGGATCACATGTTTGGCCGTACACCGCTCTAATGCTTAAAGGTTGATTTCGATTTATTTGACCCGTTCCCACCAGGAGGAAAAGACTTGCTGTTCATTTTCGAGTTCTACCGGCTCCCCGATCAGGGGAGTAAGAAGCCTGTAGTTCTTATTCTGACTGGCAGCAGTGATGCGTTCAAACGGATCATTCCATGGATGGTTGGCAATGCTGAATTTCCCTACGTGCGCTGGCAGCAAGGCTTTGGCCTTTAGGTCTTCGGCAGCCTGTACCGCCTCTTCCGGTGTCATATGGATATACGGCCAATTTTTGTCATACTGACCGTTATCCAAAATAACCAGGTCAAACCCTTTGAAGCTTTCTCCAATTTGCTTAAAGTGCGTTCCATAACCGCTGTCACCACTGATAAAAACCCGGTGCTGTGGAGTTTCCAACGCAAAGCCCGTCCACAAAGTTTTGTTTTTGGTGAGCATACGCCCGGAATAATGGCGTGCAGGCAATACATGGACACTAAAGCTATTTTCCAGCTCCAGTGCGGTAAACCAGTCAGCCTCATGAACGGCCTCTTCAGCAAAGCCCCATTGTTCAAAATAGGCGCCTACCCCTAAGCCGCAAATTACATTTTTAATTTTTGGTTTCAGAGCAGTAATCGTGGGATAATCCAAATGATCCCAATGATCGTGGGTAATCAGCAAATAATCGATTTCCGGCATATCTTCCGCTGTGTATGAATTGGTTCCCGCAAAAGCCTTGTTTGCAAACGAAACAGGGGCCGCGTAAGGGCTAAATACAGGATCAATCAGAATTCGGTTGCCTCCAAGCTGCATAAAATACGAAGAATGACCAAGCCAAATCACCATATCCTGACTCTTATCCAAGACCATCAGATCTGTTTTTATGGAAGGAATGGCGTCTACCGGCATCAGCCGTTCTTTTTTGGTAAAAAGAGACTCCCACCACAAAGAAACAGAACTTTTTCCTTCTATCAGTGTAAGCGTGGGAACTAAATTCTCAAATTGCCCGTCAATATAATGGGGTGAATTTTTGATTTTATCAAGGCGGGCACCTTCAGGCAAGGTTCCAAACTTAGGCTGCTGTAGATAAAGACCTATACCAAGAGATAACATAACCAATAACAGGCCGAAACTTATTAACGAAATGAAGGATATTTTTCTCAACCACCTTGTCATACAAATCTCCGAAAATCTGGTTTTGAAATATATTGTATAAATTCTAAATTAAAATTTAAGCAGGCAAAGTCTCTACTTTGATTCATCTTAAGCGTCCCCCTCACTACTTTAATGTCGTGGACTTACCTCTCCCAGCGTTTCGTTCATACTGCCGCTGCGATATCCGGCCAGGTCCAGAGTAACAAAGTTGAAACCAAATTGCTTTAATGCACTATGGATGCGCCGAGCGTTTTCAGGTGCGGCAAGAACTGGTATATCGGCCGGAGAAACCTCAATACGGGCTAAGTTATCATGATGGCGTACCCGGATCTGTCCGCTGCAAAATTCTTTTACCACTTTTTCCGCCTGTTCGATTTGCCCCAGACGCTCTTTGGTAATCTCCAGACCATAGGCCACCCGGGATGACAGGCAGGCGGCACTGGGTTTATTCCAGGTAGGCAGACCCCATTCCCGGGAAATTTCCCGTATCTCCGCTTTCGTTAATCCAGCCTCTAAGAGTGGGCTGCATACCCCCTCCAATTCATCCACCGCTTTCATGCCCGGCCGGTAATCCAGGCAGTCATCAGCATTGGCACCGTCAAGCACCCAGGCGTAGCCATGTTCTTTCGCCCACCGGCGCAAAGCGCCAAAACGGGTCTTTTTACAATAATAGCAACGCTGGCCTGTGTTGGCGGCAAATTCCGTGCTTTCCAATTCATCAATGTGCAGCAAGACATGGCGGATGCCCAACTGGTCGGCAATCACCACCGCTTCTTCCTTCTCTGTGGCCGGCAGGGTAGCTGAATAAGCGGTTATAGCTATCGCTTTATCTCCCAGGCTGCGGCCAGCTGCAGCTGTCAAAAATGTGCTGTCAACCCCGGCGGAAAATCCTACAACGACGCTGCCAAGACCAGATAATAATTCCATTAAGTGATCCAGTTTAGACTGAATTTCAGCATTCATATTATTAATAATGCTCCTTTTTCCATATTCTAAAAAAACGAATCAAATTTATATAGTTTTAATATTGATTGTAATTGTCTGCCTTCATCATTTCGCAAACCGCTTTCGTATGCTGCTCACTCTGATCATGCCTATCTTCACAGCCAAGATATATTCTTAAAACGTTAGGAATCTCAAGCTCTCTATGACCTATTCCATAGCCAATCTTTTCTACGGTAAAGTCCACATGATCTGTGAATGTACCAACATTTGCCGCCAATATCGCAGCTCCAGTCGGTGTAGTCGTTTCAAAAGGTACTATACCTGATTTCACGGGAATATTTTTTAGAATTTCAATAGTTGCCGGAGCAGGAATGGGAATGATACCATGGGCACATTTTACAAATCCTCCTCCAAGCTGAACCGATGATGCCATAATTTTGTCTACCTTTAAATACTCTAAGCACACTGCAGCTCCCATAATATCAATGATAGAGTCTACGGCTCCAACTTCGTGGAAATGCACTTCATATAGGGGCTTTCCGTGAACTTTTGCCTCGGCCTCTGCTACCTTCATAAAGATAGCTAGGCTTACCTGTTTAACCTGATCACTCAGGCTGCTGCTAATGATGATATTTTCAATATCTTTTAGATTTCTATGATCATGATGAGCATGCCCATGGTCATGCTCATACACCATACCGCTTTGTGATTCATGGTGATGGTGGTGATCTTGTTTTAAGACCACATCGACTCGGGTACCGCTTATTCCTTTTTTCATATCCTTCTTTACATGCAGCTCATATTCAGCATCCAGATTAAGCTTAGACAATTCTCGTCTTAAATACCCCTCATCTACACCCAAATCCAACAATGCACCGAGATTCATATCGCCACTGATGCCACAAAAACAATCATAATATAACACTTTCATTGTCAAACTCTCCAATTCATATTGCCTTAATTTTATATCAACAAGATGGTTAATTGGGAAAAATGCGGATAGCGGCCTCGCCATCAATCGGGCACGCATTCTCGCATGAACCGCATCCCACACACTTGTCGGAGAGAACGGTAGGCCGATGATGTTCATCCCCTTTGATTGCCAAAACAGGACATTGTTCGCCGCAAATAAAACACAATTTCCCCTCATTCCAGGCTATACAACGAGGTTTATCGATAACTGCCTTACCCATCCGGATTTTCTCCAGAGGCACCCCTCTAATGGCTCCGGTCGGGCATACTTCCTGGCAGGCCAGGCATAAATCACAGCGATTTCGTCGCGGAGTGATATAAGGTGTTTCAAAGTTTGCGATTCCGTCAGTAATAGGCATAGGGCGCAACGCTTTGCTAGGGCAAACCTGAACACACCTTCCGCAGCGGTTGCAAACGGCAGTGAATTCGGGCTCCGGCAGAGATCCTGGAGGGCGTAAAACTTTGTCCGCTGCCCAAACAGTTTTTTTCCATAAAGCAACAGCCACAACTACGGCAAAAGCGGCTTTGAAGAACTGTCTCCGCGCTTCTTGATGTTTTGTTGCTGCAACAACACCGTCGGAATCAAACTGACCATTCTTACCGCGCCAAGAACTCTGCTGCCATTCGATTGCCTTTGTGGGACAAGCCCTTTGACAGTCCCCGCAGGCTAAACACCCTTCCTTCACAACACCGGTACTCAACGGTGCAGCACCGACAGAACAGGTCCCTTCGCATTTCTCACAATGCACACAGTTTCCCGCAATCTGGTAACGAAAAAGCCGCACTCTTGCTGCTAATGACAAGAGAACTCCGGTCGGACATAGCATACTGCACCAGAGACGGGAAAAAAACAGGGTGCCTACCGTTATCCCAATAAGCATCCATGGAATATGTCCCTGCAAAACCCTAACAATCTCATGGCTAAACAAAGCAAAAGGGGTTAAAAAGAAGACCCAGTTTGAGCCCAGGACAAAGACAATCACTAAGAAAAGCAGCCAATAACCCCGCATAGGCTGTACGGCTTGTAACACTTTGCTTCTGGTCAGTGACAGCTTTTTAAAAACTGTCCGGCCAATTTTATCAGTCAGCGCCAACAAAGCGCCAAAAGGACACAACCAGCCGCAAAATATTCTCCCCCACAGCAAGGTTGATGCCATCGTCAATAGCGGCAGCCATACCCAGGAAGGAACCTCCTGCTGCCAGCGAAACTGACTCAGCAAAAGCCAGGGGTCAAGCCGCGAAAACCATTGTAACAATAGATTTTCTTGTCCGAGCGGGTATGATAAGTTGGCAAGCAACAATACAAACGAGACTAACGAGACTAGCTGCAACACATATCGCAGCAATAGCGCTTTCTTGGATTTCATTACATTACACCTTCACAGCTGTAAGCTTTTGCAGATCCATCTCACCCACGCCCAACTCTGCAGCTGCCGTTATATATCCGATTTCTGTCGGCTTAAGCCCAAACAATGTCGCAGCATAAGTGTCAACAGCGACAGGGTCGACACCAAAGATTACCTGATTCCATTCACGAATGGTCCCCGGTCCAGTAGGGCCATTATCGGTAATCCCTCTTATAGCGTCGACAATGGTAAGATGGGGTTTACGGAATGCAGCAAGTTCAGCAATACATTGCATAAGGTCTGTCCTATGGAAGTAGCCACGGTCCCATACAAGCCCCATCATATTTTTCAGACCTAGAGTCACCTTTGTCATACTGTGATGCTTGAGAATGGGAAAGTTAATAAATACGTCAGCATTTAACACATCTTTTGAAAATAAGGTTGTTTTCAGGATTTTACCGCCCATATCAACCTGTGTATAGAAACTCTGCGCATTGATGGCAAAAGCTTTTCCACCTACCGATTCCACTGCTTCCTTAATGCCGCTATTCGTTAGGCATACAGGCGGACTCTGAAAAGGATAATCAATGACTTTAACTTCCTTGGCCCCCGCCGCTAAACATTGTTTTACGACAGCGGCTACTAACTGCGGATTGGTCGTTGCAGCTTCTTCCGGTTTTCTGGAGACGCTGAAATTCGGCTTTACTACCACTGTCGCCCCGCTCCGGACCAAGGCGCCTATTCCCCCAAGAGCGGCAAAACCTTTTTCGATTAGTGAATTCGGATCACTTCCTTCCGATATAATCAGTTTGCCACGATCATATACACTTGCTGCCGCAAGTGCCGCTTGATTGTTCGGTGTATTCTGGGTATTAGTGTTTTGCGGATTATCGCTTTTCCCAGAAAGATTCAATCCACATCCTGCTAAGCCTAACGATAATAATCCATAGCCGACCCCACTGATAAATTGACGTCTGTCCATGATTCATCATTCCTCTCTATCAGTACTCCTGCATGCTTGTTATTTCCTATTTATCCTTTTTATGCAAACAGTTCATATTCAGCATTGTTCATCATCCAACATATATAAGAGTTATCATAAAAGGCAGCCGAGCCAGAACCCAGCTACCTTCGCAGGTAATTCATATATTGAATCCTACTACCATGCATATATTAACTGCCTTTAATACATATACAAATTAGTTGACAAACATGTTATGCAAAAAATGCATCAAATTTCTACCAAATTATATTCCCGACTGCCCATTCCCAGTGTGTTCATATATTCGAGCTGATGCAGGCCGCCACGGGATTCAATGCGTTCGGCGATATCACGGCGTTGATCGGCAGGCATCTGGTAAATCAGGTCTATACCAGCCTGGTCAACTGCCAGAATATCTGTCGAGCCGAGAATACCAATGTCATCACAAGTCGGTTTTGCAGAACTAGTCCCGGCGCGGACTTTTATACAGTACATTGCATTCGACAATTGCGCTACGCGGAATCGTCCGCTGCAGGTTTTTAATGTATTCAATTGGTGGTAGATTCGGGCCATATGGCTCGCCGGTTTGCAGTTTGATCCCGACTCTGCCGATAATCCCCTGATTA
Source organism: Sporomusa malonica (assembly GCF_900176355.1). GTDB lineage: Bacteria > Bacillota > Negativicutes > Sporomusales > Sporomusaceae > Sporomusa > Sporomusa malonica. The sequence goes on from NZ_FWXI01000003.1 coordinate 153,829, forward strand.
ATCTTTTCATAAATCTTTTGTACGCCTTTCGGGCTTAAATCCCGCGTAAAATACACAATGGGCTTGCTCGGATCATACTGTGAAACTGCATGTGATCCATCCCAAGTGACTCGGGTCGCGCCGTTTTCCTGTGCATGCGCAGTTAGCTGGCTTAGCGTTGGAATTGCTGCCATTGCTGCTATTGTACCGCCAGCAAACCTTAGAAAATTACGTCTAGTAAATTCCTTTGTTTTTTTCTCTTGCTGATCATTCGTTGTTTCCAATCTTTTTCGGCTCCTTTTTGACATATTCTATCACTTGAAACTTGGAGAAAGTCAAAGCTCCAAGGATATAACTTTTAGCAAATACCGTCTTCGTTGCGGAGAGCGATTCCATCTTGAAAGATTGTCCACTTTAAAACAGTCTAGCATTTGGAGTTAACACCAAGTCAAGCATTTTTTTAGGGGAGCTCAGTTAAAACACCCTCCTTTCACATATCAAGGTTTATGATAAAAAATTAATAAACCCTATTGACCTTGAGTTAGCTCAAAGTTGTATTATAAAATACGAGCATTACCTTAACTTATCCAAATAATGATTGCAATTCCAATGATACTTTTATATGAAATCAGCATCCTTCTGGTAAAATATGTGCTGCGCAAATAGATAAGCTTAGCTGTATCCTTCATATTGGCGCAAAGACAAGCCGGTTACAGTGGTCTCCAACCACCGCAACCGGCCAATTAATTTTGTTTAAATTCAATTTTACTACCATGTCTTTACACATCAAATACCTTTATGTTTTCAAGCAACCAAGCGGTTAATTTTTTTGAAAACCGGACATGCAAAGGCATATCATAGGCCAATTTGACAAAGTCCAGAATTTCGTCGTCATTAAAGTTGTTTCTGAGGGTTCAAGGCCGTTCAGTATGCTATCTATAATCGCCAAGATTGATGGCAAGTTAGATGCTCATAGATGGCTTCACAATATATAACATTATACGCTTAATGTACCAATCGTTATTTATCCCTCTTTTCCTCCCAAAGCCGTGTACGTTCTTCATAACTCACTTCTTTGTGCATTTGATGCAGCATCCATATATAGCCGAAAGCATCGCTAAATATGGCGTTTGACACTCCGTAGTCAGGCAATTCAGTCACAGGCTGCACCTCAATACAGCCCGCATTGACCGCCTTTGCAAAGGTTTCCTTGATGTCAGGAACGAGGATGTTAAACCAAATCGATTTGGGTTCATCCAGGTTTGGTGCTTTCAATGCGAATTTCGGATTTTCATCCAACATGTGAAAGCGTACTCCATATAGCTCAAATATGACTTCATTTTCACCCTTGGGGAAATTCGAGACCTCAACACGTTCGACATCAAATATTTTTTCGTATAATTCCAACGCTTTCAGGCTGTCGGAAACAATCATATTAATTTCTGCTCCTACCATTTAAACACACTCCTATAGTGTCAGCATTTTGATTCATTTTCCTCTGCAAATTAGCGAATATTCATATCTATTGGACTGTTATTACGTAATTTCTTTAGACAATAAAATCCGTTCATAAACAGTGATAACAATATTGCGCCTAGCCTTAATTTAAATAACCCTCGAAATATACGGGTAGCAGAGTTCTTGAATGAAAAAGCCTTATTCCAAAGACTTCGATGCGCCATTAAAAGTTCCTCTGGCGTCATTTTATTCGGGATAAATGCGACATTGTATCCGTTATAAAACTCCAGCCCACGTTGACTAATTATCCGGTGTTCTTTATCCAATTTTTCATATAAAGCAGTCCCTTTAAACGGTGTCAATATACTGATAAAAGGTACGTCAATACCTACTTCGGGAAGATAATCTGCCATTTCAATATACTGTCCGGTGTATCATGATCAAAACCAGATATTAGACCCGCCATTACACTTATACCACGGCTGCGCAATGCATCAACAGCATTTTTATACTTTTCGATTTTGTTTTGCCCTTTGTTGGCATCGTTCAAGGAGTCACCATCAAAGCTTTCTATTCCAAAAAATACGCCAATACAACCTGAGGCTTTCATCAGATCCAAAAGCTCTTCATCATTTGCAATATCAATACTCGCTTGAGTAAGCCACCATTTTTTTAGAGGAATCATTTTGCGCAATAACTCTTTAGCATATTGTCTGTCCGCAGTCAGATTATCATCCCAGAACCAAACTACCTTATTTTGCCACCAACGTGAAAATTTATCATATTGGATATCTTGCAGAACAGCATCCACAGGCCGTTTCCTATACCCGGGATTGAGCGTTGGAACTGTACAAAAGGAACAATTGAAAAAGCAGCCTCTTGTTGCTTGTACCACCTTTTTCACAAAGAAAGCGTCCGGAAGCAAATCATAACGAGGAGTTGGGGCAGTTTCCAGTGTCGGCGTTTGACCAGAATAGATCTTTTTTAGAACTCCTTGGTCAGCATCATGTAGTAATTCTTCCCAAATATTTTCTACTTCCCCAGTAATTATAGCATCCACATAATTCAAGGCTTCATCGGAGTAATAAGTAACATGCGGTCCACCAGCAATGACTATTTTCCCTTTGTCTTTAAATCTCCGAGCCAAAGAATATGCTTCAGGTGCAAAACCACTAAAGAACGACAACGCAATCACATCAGCCGTTGTATCGATATCTACTTCCTCAATCTGTTGGTGTAATACTTTTACCTCATATTTGGCTGGAGTCAATGCTGCTAAATAAATCCCTGTAATCGGTGGCACAAAATTAGCCTCATGACCATTTTTATATCTTTGCATATACACGATAATTATTTCTATTTTCATAAATTAGTCATCCGTTACGCAATCTTAAAACCCTATATAAACAATACAAAGGTTTTCGTTTGCTTCCCAATTCAACGTGTCTAATTTTGCCGGAATTACTTTCCGTGTCCTCATATTGTGCATCACCTGCTTCAGATGCACCTTTGCATACTGCCGCTTTGCCTCGGCGTCCGCCAAATCGACCTCACCTGAAATAATGCGCTGATGAAATTCATCGAAGTCCGGTACATTTATATTTGGATTGAACGGTACACCTGATGGGACAGATAACATCATTATCCGAAGAAGATTGTTAAATAGTTGTCAGGGTAATCTCCGGATTTTAATTCTCCCTCAGAAAGTGGACATCAATTTTCCAAGGCTTTCCGTAATATCCTCATCAGTAAAGCAGTATTTCAGGTCGGTGAAATTACCCCTAAATTTTTCCACTTCTTCCTTGATGCTTTTATTCTTTAGAACGATGTCCGCTATATATTCTGCCGTCTGTTCAAACTCTTTGTGTCCGAAGCCGAATCTCGTCATTTCAGAAACGCCAATCCTGATTGCGCCGGAAGCCGTGAAGCCTTCTTCTTCGGGCGTAGCCTGATAGTTGACGATGATATTGTTGTTTTCGAGCCTGTTTGCTATTTCCGGCCCTGTGCCATATCCCACCCTCACAATTACTTGATGAGTCTCCGTGTAAGATATGGAAGGATCGCCGGCAACATCCAGTCCGGCATTCTTAAGACATTTTGCAAAATACTTGGCATTTTGGATTATATTCTTCTGATATTCATCTTTGAAGCTGTTCATTTCATATGCTGCCATCAACAGCCCAAGCATAGTACCCAGGTGGTGGTTGCTTACGCTTCCCGGGAAAGCCCTTGTTTCGATGTTTTCCCATAATCCGAATTTATAATCATCCTTGTCGTAATTGCCTGCAATGATTCCTCTTTGAGTGCCGAAGTAGGTCTTATGTGTTGAACCTGTGACAATTTCAGCACCTTCATCAAATGGATTCTGGAAGTGATCCCCTACCAGTCCAAGTACGTGAGCCATGTCATACATGATAACCGCATTGATTTTCTGTTCATCGATAAACTGCCGGATTTCCCTCACAGGTTCTTTATGCAATACCATGCTCTTACCGAAAATGATAAGCTCTGGTTTATATTTCTCTATGACTTTTTTCGTTTCCTCAACATCGATTTTGAAACTGTTATCCTTTTCTACCGGGAAATTGACAACTGCGTTTTTTTCGGTGACAGGATCAATGGCTATATAGTCATGCAAAGCGCCCATAGGCTGGGCACTCAAGTGTCCCCCCCTGATGATGTGATTGTTTAATACATAGCCCAAGCGCGAAGCGTCCTTTTTTCTATTTACCCTGTTTTTGAAATCCATAATCGCACTAAAAACTGCAGTGTTTGCCATCTGACCGCTGACAACTCTTGTTTCTACCTCAGTACAATTGAGGTATTTTTTCAGTTCTTCCATTAATAAATGTTCAATCTCATCAATGAATCCGGTACCTTGATAGTAAAAAACATCGTAGTCATAGAACGATTTCGTTTTCTTGTGCTCCGCATACCGGAAAGAAGGATCCATCACCGACAACAGTCTGACAGCGGCAGAATGGGTCTGCTCAGAGGGGATAAGGTTAATGGTGTTTTTCTGTCTCCATAAGGTGTTCCGATAACTTCTGTCGATAAGATTCAAAGCTTTGGTCTTGTAATCTGCCGAACTGTCTAATTTACAGTCTATTAGAACTCCATAAATAATCGGTCTGGCGAACGGAGGAGCATCGCTTTTCAGATGATACGGAGGGATAACAGCCTTTACCTTGTTTCCTCTGATTTCTACCTCCACATTGTCTTTCAGTTCTACATCGCCATCAAGAAGGGCCAGACCGATTGCTCTCATTGCTTTATCATCGGTAATTTTGCTTTCAAGCCCATATCCTTCGGTCTTTAAATAAGGCACCATTGTTGCGCTTGTTATGTAACCTATTTCCTTATCACCTTTGAAAACCTTGCAGCCTGCCCTGGCAACACCTTTATCAATCAATGCGATCGGTTTTATTATTCTGGTCAAATCCGACAAGTCGGCAAAATCTCTTTCCGTTATCTTTTTAAACCCTTCATATTGTTTTGCCAAAGATTCTTTGCCGATATAAGCGCCTTTGGCTTCAGCAAAGCTTACGGCAAATTTAGCCAAAGGGCATGAGAAAATCGGGATTTCCCTGCCGTCAGGACCTAAGCCCAATTCATGTCCATAAAGAGGCAGTCCGGCTTCAAGCCTCAGTGTATCTCTGGCGCCAAGGCCGATAGCCATAGCCCCATACTCAAGCAACCTTTCCCAAATAACGGCTGCCTCAGAAGCTTTAATAAACAATTCAAATCCTAACGGCTCTCCGGTATAACCCGTCCTGGCAACAAGCACTTCTTTCCCGTCAAACTTTAGAATATCCAGTGCGTTCTTTACCGGTTCTGTAAGATAAACGCTGCCGGTAAGTTTACTGAGCACGTTCTTCGAGTCCGGTCCCTGTACTGAAATCATAGCAATCTCGCTAGACTTATTGGTAATTCCTGCGTCAAAATTCGCTATTTCTCGTTGTAAATGTTCCCAATCCTTCTCGGCGTTAGCAGCATTTACAACAAGCAAATACTCATCTTCATAAAAGCGGTAAAGATAAGCATCATCCAGCGCTCCGCCATTCTCATTCGGAATCATGGTATATTGCGCCTGCTTAAGGTCAAGGGCAAAAACATTATTCGTCAAAACATATTGTAGAAATTTCGCAGCTTCTCTGCCGGATATAACGAATCTTCCCATGTGCGAAACATCAAATATGCCGGCATTTTTCCTGGTATAAATATGTTCCTCGATGATTCCTGATTTATAATTGATCGGCATTTCCCATCCGCCGAAATCCACCATCTTTGCGCCTGATTTTACGTGATTCTCATAAAGTACTGTTCTTTTTAACGCTGTCATGTTATCAAACCTCCATAATTTTCATGCAGAAAACTGGCGATCCACTCCGCGTTTTTTTCGATACTCAAACACCGATAAACTTGGTAAATATTGGAGTTACAATGGGAATATTCTCCTTCAATAAATAAAATCCTTTATCCAGATAAACTAAATTTGTGGTTCTGGTGCGAGAATTATACAAAGACAAAGAGCCTCCATCTTTCATTAGAATATCAAGCTGTGATACCCATAACCTTGTTTATAAATTTAGCCTCAGAAGGGACAGATTGAATTTCTTCAACCTGTCCCTTTCTAATCATATGCATAATTTCAATACCACAAATTGTTTTTTTAGCAGTTCCAAAGCTGTCAAATCCCAGCATTGGCTTAACCTTTCGTTTTATAAACCGATGGTCCTGCTCAATAATATTGTTTAAAACTTAACTTTCCTCAGCGTTGTTTTTACTGACATGCTCCCATCATAAATTAATTCATAAATTGCAACTTCGGTTGCTGCATATTTGTCTGTTGTGGAACCTCTTTCGGTACTCCTCCTCGATCTTTTGAGCGCATTGCCAAAACCAGAATACTTCTGACACTTATCATCAATGCGATCACTCTCAATATATCAAGGAAACAAAACGAACCGTCCCCTCGTATCCTTTTGGTATCCGCTTTGCTTTATCGCTTATTGCCTCGTTAATTATAACTCGTAATACACCATATCAAAATCTGCTCAAAAGTCGAGAAAATACTGGAAAATAGTGAATTACCCTTTAGCTCTGACGTATTCAATGGCTTCCTTTCCAGTTATGTGTTCGACGTCAATTGCAATAATATAAGCTTGCGTACATCCAGTTATTTCCTTATGTTTAGCTTCTTCAGGTTGATCTCCTGAATACTTTTCAACTAAAGCCTCAAAAGCTTCTAGCCATTCATCACCTTCTACAATTCTTGCTTTACCAAAAGCAAGAACGCTACGGAAATAAGTAGTATATTTTTCACTTACTATTGTATCTTCATCTATTACTGAAAAAGATACCTTTGGGTTCTTCGTAATAGCATCGATTTTATGTCCAGCTTTTGCTGAATGAAAATAGATTATGTCATTGAAATAGACATAGCTAAGTGGAACTGCGTAGGGATAATCTTCATCACCTAAGCACGCCAGGACACCATTTGTACATCTGTCCATTACAGCTACGGTGTCTTCCATTGATAATAATTGCTTACCTCTTCTCATTTTTCTAAACATTAGTTATTTCCTCACTTTCATTATTAGTGCTTACTAATTTATCTACTTATATTTTTGTTTATCCAATCAACTTTAAATCAACAGCAGAGCCAAGCACAACAACAAAAGAAATAAAGCCCGGGGAAATAAACTGCCATATTGCAGCTATTCTCCCGGGCTTTTATCCCTCCGTGCTACAGTCCGTAGACTGTCGTTTTCTCTCGGACCAGACCAGCGAACTGCGGAACCCTAGAAAACTTTTTATTACATTGAATAATATTATACACAATTACTTTGAGTTGTCAAGAATCCCTGCAGAAACAGTGTGTTTAACTTTTGTGATCATGTCATTTTATCTCTGGATCAATCGGAGCGGGGGTACGCCCATATTTGCCACGTACAAGATCCTTTATCTTTCTCGGCACTACTTTGTAGTGACCAAGCATGATCTGGTCTGTGGGTTGCTAAAAAACCTTCATATTAACTATTTGATAAAGCACCCTATTAAAATCCTATTTATTACCATTTTGGACGGCCTAACACTATTATCGTAATTCTAGTTTCCAGAAGAATTTTGTCTCCTAATCTTTTATTTGAGTCGGCATAGACATCTTCAACTTCCATTACAATCTCGATATCGGTTGCTCCTGATTGTTCAGCCATTTCTTTTGCATGTAATCGTCCTTGTTCGATGCCTAATTGCTTTGCCAATTGATAGTCTGAAAACGTTTTTCTTTCCCAGGGAAAATGTAATGTTGCTCCGTTTCCAGGCATAGATTTAACAATAATCTTCAGCTTCTCGACCACCTGCCCGGATACCGCACCAACAGCATTGGCAACATCAGCGTCCTCGGGTGTAATTAACTCACAATCCAACTTTTTGGCGATTTGCGACAAATAGGCATGAGCCGGTGCGCCGATGGCAATGATGGGATAATGAACGCGAGCGCTTAATCCCAAGGTGTCTCCGCCTGCATGCAGCGCCTTTTGGAATAAATATTTAATGTCTTTATTCTTATGAAGCAAAATCGAACTGCCTTCATAGTTGAGCAAGCTTTGAATAACCGCAAAATAGAGATTTTCCATAATGGCATCCCAGGCCAGTTTCAAGAATTGTTTAGCACCCACGCCCAATTCTTTAGCCATAATGGCTACACCCAGTTTTGCGGCATTAGTATCCCAGGAAATATACTGTCCCATAACATGCAGCAAATCGGTTGGCGTCAATGATATTTTAACCAAAACGTCATTTCCTGCCAAGCGCCCCAGGGTAGCTAACAGTTGAAAATCTTGCAGCCCTTCATCCTGCAGCTGCCTTGCCAAATAGACAAAGGTGTGCGGGCCGTCTGCCAGCAATTTTATGATGTTTGCCTCCACCGCCGTGCATTTGGAATAATTGTCTTTTACTAACATAAAAGCATCTGTAGGCTGAAAGTTAGTCCGGCAGCTTTTTGTTTCCGCCTGCTCGCTTATTTCTTCCTGAAGATACGGGTATTGCTTAACTACCAGGGATAACGGCCATACCTTTTGCGGGCCAACCGCCAGCTCCTTGTCGGCATTCAAATGAATATAGCTGTCGCCGCCTATGCCATATGTATATATTTCTGCTGCCTCAACCCGTGTCAGCCAGTTGCTGATCATGGCGCCTTCCGGACTGATGCGTGGCTTGCCATTCTTTAATATAGCGATATCGGTGGTTGTTCCACCCATATCCATGACGATAGCTTCCGAACATCCGGCAAGCGTAGTACTGCCAACAACACTGGCAGCCGGTCCAGAAAGAATAGTGTCTATGGGTTTCTTCCTGGCGGCTTCCTCGTTCATCAAGGTACCATTACCTTTTACAAGCATTAAAGGTGCTGTGATACCCATGCTGATCATAACCGTTTTTACAGAAGTGATTAACTCCGCGATAACCGGAATTAGTTTTGCGTTTAATACCGCCGTTACTGTCCGCTCGTGGAAACCCAGTGCTGTTGTTAATTGATGGCCGCATACCACCGGAATTCCCAGCTTATTGATGACGATATCGCGAGCGATTGTTTCATGCTCAGGATTGCGGACACTGAAATAACCGGAAATTGCCACTGCCTCCACTTTGCCGTTAAACCTGTCCAGAGCCAAATTCATGCCATTAGTATCAAGCTCAGCCAATTGATCTCCCTGAACATCATGTCCGCCTGTAACAACCTCAACATAGGGGGTTGGTATTACATCTATCGGCGGATGACCGATTAATAAGAGGCCAACCTCACACCCCCGCCCCTCGACGATAGCATTTGTCGCCAGGGTCGTCGACAGTGCCACCCCTTTAATCCTTGCCCAATCATCAAAGTTCAACGCTTGCAGGCAGTTAGTTATTCCTTCCACCAAATTGCCATATGTGGTTAGCGCTTTGGCTTTGGTAATTATTGTTTGTTCGGAATCATCCCATATTACGCCGTCAGTATATGTGCCGCCGGTATCTATGCCAAGTCTGTACGCCATTTAATGCATCTCCCTTCTCGCTTAAGAGATAAGGAAGAGCCTTCAACATTGCGAAGGCTCTTCCTTATCTCTATTTGGTTAAACCTAAGCCTTCAACAAGAATTAATACAGCTCGTCGCCTTTAATTTCAGGGAATTTTGCTCTGATTGCAGCTTTTACTTTAGAATCTACGGGTTTCGGAATATGTTTATCCAGGATTTTATCCACAAGCTTCCTTGCGCGATCTTCGGCTGTTAACGAACCTGCTTCCTCCCATCTAATGCGCGTCTGCCTGTCAGCTATCTTGGGGAAGAAAAATTCTTTTCGAACATACTTCCCGGTATGCTCCTGATCTAAGAAATGACCGCCCGGCCCCACAGTTTTTATCAAATCATAGGCCAAAGTGTCTTCATTAACTTCGACACCCTTCATTACTCTCAAGACATTACCCAGAATTTCATTATCTGTTGCCATCTTTTCATAAGAAAATACCTGGCACATTTCCATAATACCCACAGAGTCATGAATGAAATTACAGCCGGCCAATCCGACTGTCATTGCCGACAATGCACTTTCGTAACCGGCTTGACTATCGTTAATCTTTGCATCTGTCATGCCGGCAGTTCCGTACATCGGCAATCCATAATACTGAGTCATCTGCGCAAGACAGGCACTAATCATGCCGCCCTCAACGGAGCCTGCCATGTAAGTTCCTTCACGCATATCCATAATACTGGAAGTAGAGCCATAAAGAATGGACGCTCCCGGATTTACCAGCTGAGTCAAGGTTATACCTGCTAAGACTTCGGCATTATTCATCGCCAGCGTAGCAGCGATGGTTACCGGCGATGTCGCACCTGCCAACGGCTCTGAAGCGACAGTAACAGGAATGCCTTTCTTGGCAATTTCAATCAAATAGTCAGTATATTCCCCATCCATCATCAATGGGCTAATCATTAAAACAATAAACGAAATGATCGGGCGCTGCCGCAGTTTTTCCGCACCGCCAGCAATCTCCTCCGCCATGGCGATAACGTCTTTGAGACCCTTCATGGTATACATGCCGCCCTGAACGTGTTTGGTAGTGTTGGTGATTGCCCAATAAAAACGGTTGATATCTGAGGCAGAATCAGGAACATCCTGCGGATAGGTATTTACCACATAAAAAGCGACGTTATTGCAATAATCAACCATTCTTGCTATATCCCGCACATCTTTCGTCGTGGTTGTCCGCTTCTCTCCGGTATCCCGGTCAAGTGCGTATAAAACCGTGCCGCCTGTCCCATAATGGGTACGGGCCTTTTCCAAATGCAAATCATTATCTGGATTCTGAGCGTAAAGCACTACTTTGGAAGGTGCTGACTGTATAGCCTGCTTAACCAGGCTTCTGGGGATTTTAACTACTGCCGTTTCATTATCGACAATAGCCCCATTTTCCGCAAATATTTTGCGGGCTTCCTCACTTTTTACCATCATACCGATTTCTTCGAGTATCTTCATAGATGTTTCATCAATTTTTTTAATATCTTCAGGTCCTAACAATTTCAGAAGCCCGCCGTCGGGTGCAGAAAACATATGTAATCCTCCTTATATAATATGTTATTGTGCTATCTTTACAATTAAGCTCCGGCCAATTGATCAGCCAAATCTACTGCCCGTACAGCATCGGCAGCATAATGAGCGCCAATATCCTTCGCATAGTTATCAGTTACTACCGCACCGCCAACAATAACCTTAACATTATTGTAAAGACCAGCTTCTCTTAATGCCTCCATGGAATCCTTCATGGCGCCAAGTGTGGTTGTCAATAGTGCGCATAGCCCCAGAATCTTGGGCTGATGACCAGCAACAGCTTTAACAATTGTCTCAGGCGGAACGTCCAAGCCCATATTAATGACCTCATAGCCGGCTCCTTCCAGCATAAGCCCAACTAATTTAATGCCAATGTCATGCAAGTCTCCTTTAACAGTTGCCAAAACTACTTTCCCTTTCTTAGGCGCTTCACCGTCTTTTAATTCTGGTCCCAGCGTTTCCATTCCCAAGGCCATTGTTTTGGCGGCAAGCAAGACTTCCGGAACGAATAACTCGCCCTCTTTAAACAATACCCCGACTTCACTCATGCCTGCAAGCAGGCCTTTATTCAAGATATCCTTCGGCGCAAGGCCTGCATCAAGTGCTTGTTTCACCAGCCCTTGAATTTTGCCTGCTTCTCTTTCAAGTAAGCACCCGGAAATTTTTTCAAATAAGTCACTCACATTTGTACGCTCCTCTCAAAATTTTGTTTTAGATTTTATGCTAGCTCCACCCATTATTACTGCAAGTTGCGTGCCAAGCTACCCTTAATTGCGCCGCACAACCCCAGACAGGAGTACATATTTTCCAACTAACAAGTTCTATACTAATATGAAAACCGCTGTCGAGGTCTTTATCGTCATTGCGACGACGGCACAGGACGTGCCTAGTGTCGAACGGGCCATGGACGGCGAACCGTTCGACTGAGCGACAGCGACGCGGCAACAAAATTATGTTCAATCACATCTCACTTTGATACTGATTGGCAGAATGCGACTTTATCCTCATCACTAAAATCCCTATATACTCAGCCCAATAGCCGCTTTGTACTCCAACATCTCACCTTGACATGCAGTAAGTCTCAGTAATATATCAACAATATAATTACCGGCATGCCGAAACCGGCCGGATACCGTCCACTCGATTTTCAGGATAAAAAAACTCCCGGTCAGATAATCCGGCCGGGAGCGAGGGAGTTTATTCAAACAGCTTATTGCGGTAAGCCCTAAGATAATTCGTACAATATTCATCTCTCCCCCGTAAAGTTTCGGCGGCAATAATACTGGCCATGAACTCTTTATCAAGCGGATTCATAATCATACCATCCAGGCCCCGGTCTATAGCCATAATCCCGAAGGTTCTATTTAGGAATTTGCGCACAGGCAAGCCAAAGGATATGTTGGATAAGCCGCACATGGTGTGAATGCCAGGATAATCATGCATAATCATCTCAATAGCTTTCAAAAATTCAAGACCATAAATGTCACTGGTGGATAGCGGCTGTACCAGGGGATCGACATAAATCTGATCCAGGGATAGTCCTTTTTTAACAAGGCGATTAATCAGCTCGTCAGCAATCTTAACCCTTGCCTCCGCCGTTTCCGGCATCCCCTCATCACTCATGCATAAGGCGACAACCTTATGCGCTGTTCCGCCCACCATCGGAATAAATGCCTCATATCTTTCTTTCTCCAGTGAAATGGAATTGAGCATTGCCGGCCCTTTATGAACCTCTAAGGCAGCCTCAATGGCTTTAGGGTCAGGACTATCGATACAGCAAGGCCCGTCAACAGCCTCCTGGACTAAGGTAACCAGCCATTTTAGATAGTCAGCTTCTTTACCGACAAAAACTCCCGCGTTTACATCAATATAATTGGCACCGGCCGCATGCTCGTCTTTAGCCACTTGTTGAATGTAACTGACATCCTCATTCCTGATGGCTTCTGCGATCGGCTTGCGACTGGCATTAATCAGTTCTCCGACAATAATCATAACATCCACTCCCCTATAATATAAAATGCCTATACTACTGCTGGCTCAACGATCAATTGCCCTTTGGCGAATCATTCGATACTTAAGAGGTTAATGTCAATTTGGTGATTCAGGTAGAGCTAGTTAATTTGGCAGTATTCTCTTCTAATGCCGGGGACTGTTGGACAACATTAGCATCAATAACACAATCTTGCCTCAGCATTTTAATAGTTGAATAACAAAGAGCAATCATGATAAATACAAAGGGCAATACCATTATTATACAAAGGGTTTGTACCGGTTTAATTCCGCCTAAAAAAATCTCGATTGCCGCTGCTCCAGCTAGAGCGATCCCCCATAGTATTTTTAAACTGGTTCTAGGACTTTCATCTCCCCCACTGGAAAGCATACCTAATACAATCGTTCCTGAGTCGATCGAAACCACAAAAAAGGTAAATGCTACAAAAAGCAAAATGGGAATAATAAGCTGGACAAGAGGGAACTGTGCCATCATCACATAAATAGCACTTGATACATCAGTATTTACTGCATTCATAATTAATCCTTTGGTAGCCTGAGTCATTTCGAAATTTAATGCAGTTGATCCAAAAATGCTAAAAAAGACAGCATCAAAAATTGAAGGAACTATTAAGGCTGCAATTATAAACTCACGAATAGTACGCCCTTTAGAAATCTTGGCAATGAACATTCCAACAAAAGGTGCCCATGTAATCCACCATGCCCAATAAAAGATCGTCCAGCTTCCGGGCCAGCCAGTATGAGCAACCGGATCGGTCCAAAGACTCATCCTTATAAAATTTTGTAAATACAGCCCGGTGGCATTTACGGTATTATCTAAAATAAATGTTGTAGGCCCAGCAATGAAAATAAATAACATTAAGCCTAGTGTACAAATCATACTAATATCGGATCCAACTTTAATTCCTTTTTCGATGGGGAGACATGCAGAACACAAATAACAGATACAGCAGATGGCCAGTATCGGCATATACAAGTAATTATCTAAAGCAACTCCATAATTAAAGGAAATCCCAGATGCTAACTGCATAGTTCCCATACCCACAGTAGTGGATAGACCAAAGAAAGTTATCACTAAAGTAATAATGTCAATAGTTTTTCCAATTGGCCCATATATCTTATCACCCATTATTGGATAGAACATACTGCTGATTAATGCAGGTAGTCCCTTTCGCCAAATCAGAAAAGCCATGGGTATACCAATAACTACATAAACTGCCCAGGCACTAATACCCCAATGGAAGAATGAGATAGCCATAGCCCATTCAGCGGCAGAGCTACTAAGAGGTGCACCAGCATAAGCAGGGCCTGCAGTATAATGATAGAGTGGTTCAGCAATAGACCAGAAAACTAATCCGATTCCCATACCAGCGCCAAAAAGCATTGCAAACCATGAAAAATTGGAATATTCAGGTTTGTCGCCATCTTTCCCCAAAACAGTACTTCCATATCTTCCAAAAGCCAACCAGAATAGAAAAACAACAAATCCAAAAACAGAAAGAAGATATAGCCAACCAAAATCTTTCGAAATTACTCCAAGAATCGAGTTCATAGTAGCACCTAACGACTTTGCATCAATAGCGCCCCATATAACAAAGCCAAAACAAGTAATTGCGGCAACAAGAAAGACCATAGAATCCAACCGTCCAAAAATCCCCCAGCTTTGGGTTACTGACTCTATTGATCGAGCAGTAAAAACAAGATCATTTCTTTTATTTTTCATAATTACCTCCTGTTTTATCAGACTGCATTCCGGCCATATGTACAAGGTTTATGGAATTAATTACCGAAAATAAACTAATTATTGCTACTATTGTGGCAAATAGTCACTTGCCATTTGAGGAGCCACTATGTCCTCGCAAGAGGTTCCGGTGTTAAGTCCTTTGGGTCGGCAGATTACAATAAGGCAGGGTCAATCACCAGTTCGCCCTTGGCAAAACGTTCAATCAGATACGGAGCCATAGGTAAAGTGGGTTCAACGCCGGCCACAGCTTCCGCGGTCAAGATGCCCATAGCGGGCGCAAACATCGTCGCCTTGGTGCAGCCAAGAGCGCAAATAAATCCTTCTACCTCCGGTACCGGTCCTAGAATAACCGAATGATCCGGACAGTTGCCATACTGACCAGCCCAGTGGCGAATGATGCGGACGTTTTTAAGTGCCGGGACCTGCCGAACTACCCGTACCGCTAATTCTTCCAGAACGCGCCATTCCGGGTTAAAATCGATAATGCCTGCTTCAACGTTCGGATCCGACCACCCAAAAAGGAATCCACCATGTTTAACCTGAGCGATATAGGTATGGTACTTAAAGGAATAGACCATTGGCCCGCCCATATAATCCAAAGGCTCGGTAATTGCGATCTGATGCTTTTCCGGTTCCACCGGAATCTTGACGCCGGCCATACGTCCGATAAATTTACCGTATTCTCCGGCGGCATTGACCACGCAGGGAGTTTCAATCTCGCCCTGATTGGTTATAACTCCTTTGACTTTGCCGGATTCTACCCGGATGCCGGTAACCTTTGTGTAGTTATAAAACTCTACTCCCCGGTCGGCAGCACCTTTTTTGAACGCCAAGGCCATTTTCATTGGGTTGATCACGCCCCCGGCTATACCGCCCTGGCCCCCACAGTAGGAGCCGCCCAAGATCTCATCTACTTCCAGATAGGGCGCCACCTCCTTGCAGCCTGCAGGATCTAGTATCTTCGTAGGGATGCCCATGGAATTCTGCAGCTTGACATGGGCCGTCAGCTTGGTAAGTTCATCCTCTGTGTAGGCGGCAATCAGATAGCCGTGCTTATCAATCTCCAGGTCGCCATAGCCGCTCTCTTCTCCCAATTTGTCGAACTCCCGCACGCTGAGCAGACCCAGCTTGCAATTGGAGACGCTGCCAAATTGCACTCTGAAATGCGCGGCGCAGCGGCCGGTGCCGCCAAAGGGCGTGTACTCCTGCTCCACCAGCACAACATTCTTCACGCCCAGCTTAGCCAGATAATATGCTGTGGAGGTGCCGGCGGCGCCGCCGCCGATAACCACTACATCTGCGGTTTTCTTCATTTTTCGATACCTCCTATGATCTGGCCAAGAGTAATCGGTTTAATTGGTATGCGGCTAACCGGAACATCTAACTCGTCAATCCGCTTATGGAGATAATTAGCAATTTCGCGTGCGATCATCTCTTTGCAGGTTCTCCCTTGACACGGTCCCATAGTACACCGCTTATGCCTTTTTATTTCCTGCATTGAGGTCACCCCACTGTCCAGCAACCGGTGCAGATCGGCCAGAGTGAAGTTATCGCAGCGGCATAAAATAATCTTTTCTTTGTCCATATCTTCACCTCCTAACGAACAGCAATGCTGCGTACGTCATAGATCAATAGGCTATCGACCAAAATGGTGATCAGACTGGTGCGGTCCAACTTCTTACTGCTGTTTACGCGGACTACTTCCGCTTTGCCGACAACGCTGCCGTCACGTCCGGTCGCATCCACAACATCGCCTTTTTCAGGCAGTGGAGACATCTCATAGGGGAACGTGATCTTGACTTTACCGTTGCCCACGGTTTCATCAATCACGAAGCAAGCCAGGCCCGGGCAAACGCCTACACAGAGAGTGCAACCGGTACAGATGTCGTGATTACATTTGGGCAATTCGTTGATTTCCTTCATTGTAACGGCATGCGCGGTGCAACTGGTGACACAGGGATTACAGGGGATTGGCTCATAGCATTCCATAACCACATAGGGTCCGTGTTTCCTTCTCTCGGCGGAAGGAAGCAGCTGTTCAAACATTTCTTTACTGGCAATTCCGGTACTTTCTAACACTGTGATTCCCTCCTTTACAACATAGCCAAACCATCGCGGATCTTCTTACCGGTGTCGCCGGCACGAAGCTCGCATAGGTTATCAATATATTCTTCGCGTTTGGCAACCGCCTTGGAGCAGTTCATGCCAGTGGCAATCGCAGCCGAAATACCGGCGATACTGCCTTCAATCATGGCGGCAGTGGCCTCTTCAATGCAGGACACGTCTCCTGCCACATAAACGCCGGGTGCCGTGGTTTCCATGTTTTCGTCGCGCTTGGGAACAAAGCCTCCCAACTGCGGGATATACCGTATTTCCGCGCCGGTATGCATTATCAGTTCGGAGAGCGGCGCAAGCCCGACGGACAGACAGATGGTATCTGCCGCGATTTCCCGCTCGGTACCGGGAATGATCTGGAATTTATCGTCCACATCCGCCAGTACGGCGCCGGTTACATATCTGTCGCCCAGAGCGGTCTTGACTGTGGTCTTAGTATAGATGGGTACGCCGAAACGGCGAACCTTGGAAGCATGGACCTTGTATCCGCCGATAACCGGCGCTGCTTCCACAATGGCGACCACCTTCACACCGGCCTGCAGCAGTTGGTAAGTTACGATCAGGCCGATATTGCCAGCGCCAACCATCAGTACTTCCCGACCGGGCTTGATGCCGTAAACGTTCATCAGCGTCTGTACGGCGCCCGCGCCATACACGCCGGGCAGGTCGTTATTTTCAAACTGCAGCATCTTTTCGGCCGCTCCGGTGCAGATAATGATCTTATCCGCCGTCATCCGACGGTATAGTTTGTCTTCTTCATAAGCAATCACACGATCGGAGTAAATGCCCAGAACATCGGTATTACGTTTGACTTCAATTAAGGGATTCTTCGCTATTTCATCGCGCAGGATATTAACGATCTCAATACCCCTGGAACCGGCACGTTCTCGTTCCGATCCGAAAAAACGGTGAGTCTGCTTAATCAGCTGGCCGCCCAGTTCGTCCGATCGGTCCATGAGAGTAACGCGGACACCCTCGCTTGCCGCCGCCAATGCGGCGCTCATTCCGGCCGGTCCGCCGCCGATCACGACAATATCGCTAAACTTCATTTCTGAACGCCTCCCATCAAAGAACCGTTGCCTGACTGCAACTTAACCACCATACCATTCTTCAGCGGTTCTACACAGACGCGTACATTAGGTATGCCGTCTACCTCCATCAGGCAAGATGAACAATTGCCGATAGCGCAGAAAAATCCGCGGGGACGGCCATAATGCTCGCGCAGCTCGCGCACGCCATTGGCATGCAGCGCGGCGGCTATCGGTTCTCCTTCGTACCCCTCAAAAATTTGATCCTCAAACCTGAACTGGACTGTTACACCATGTTCAAATGTGAGTACCGGATGATTGGTAATCCGTAGTGTAGCAGGCTCGCCCCCGGCAATCTCAGCTTTCTTCAATTTATTTCATCTCCTCATCTGCGAATTTCTCGTCCCTGTCCTGTCCCAGATGACATCTGTCATTAATGTTCTTTCTTCTGGGGAAACTCTAAAATCGGGTGTTCCATTATACGCAATTTCATTCCCTCCTTTCTTGGTAGTCTTATTAAGTTTCGCTTCCGCTTAATATATTAAGCAAAATCCATGCCAATTTATCACAATATCAGATTTGCCTTATACATATAGCATCCCGAAATTTTTTTAACATCTTTAAATTATTGACGCAAAACAGTACATTTCAATAATCCAGCGGTTTGTTCGGGAAATCATACAATCTTCGATTAGGAATAAGCATATTTTAAAAACTAATAGAATTCATTCCAACAAGCTCGGAATAAGCCGTTTTTTTGAAAAATTCAGTAAATTCATCTAATATTTAGACATTCTTTTTTCTCCGCATATATAAACAAGGGTGAAAACATTGATTTTCTCCACATATCAAATTGATACGTGAATATATCAATTTGATATCTCGCTTTTGCAGACCGCCCAAAGAGGGATTTCATCTAAATTTCCATACCGCCAAGGTGAAGCTTCCTAATTTTTCGATATACTGTCGCACGACTTATACCAAGATACTCAGCTGCCTTGATCCTGCCTGCTTCCGTCCAGCCGAAGCGATCCAATGCTTTCTTAATACTAAGTTCCTCGATCTCTTTTAGGGTTTTAACTACATTCTCCACCTTTATTTCTCGAAACTGAAAAGGTAAATTATCTTCTGTGATATACTGCTCCTTCTCCATATTAATCGCGTATTCGATAGTATTTTGCAGTTCACGGACATTCCCTTTCCATTCGTAAGACATAAAAATATTCTTTACCTCTTGGGATAATCCCAAGATAGTTTTATTAAATCGCTTTGCATACTTCTTAATAAAATAATCCGCTAGAACTAACACATCATTTCCACGTTCTCGAAGTGGCGGGATGAAAAGAGTAATAACATTCAGCCTGTGATATAGGTCTTCTCTAAACTGTTTATTTTGAACCATATCCAATAATCTGGCATTTGTCGCCGCGACAATTCTAACATCAATCGGAATGCTTTTTACGCCACCAATCCTTTCAATTTCTCTTCTCTCGATGGCACGCAGAAGTTTTGGTTGGAGGTATAGTGGCATAGTATCGATCTCATCAAGAAACAGCGTCCCTTTATTTGCCATAAAGAATTTTCCGTGCTTGCCCATGTTGCTCGCCCCGGTAAAAGCCCCTTTTTCGTAGCCAAAAAGCTCACTTTCCAATAATGTTTCCGGGATTGCGCCACAATTGATTGCGATAAATGGATGATCCTTGCGTTGGCTCTCACAATGAATGGCTCTGGCAAAAAGTTCTTTACCAGTTCCAGTCTCGCCAATCAACAAAACCGTCGATTCGTTTGAGGAAACAATCCTGACCTTTTCTTTAAATTTAACAAACTTCGGATCTTCACCAATTATATCTTTTAGAGTAATGTCATTTTGTTTAGAAGCTGTCGCATATGCCATCTGAGTTGTATCTTTATAGTCCTCGACCAAACATATGCTTCCTAGGAGTTCTTCCTTGACTACAATTGACTTCAGGTTGCAAAGTAGATATATATTTTGATTTTGAATATTGTAAACAATTTCTTGATATTCATTTTGGTGTTCTTTATTTAGTTGCAGAGCGGGAAAAATATCTTCAATATACGCACCCAGCAATTCATTTTTATTTCTTTTTATTTTTTGTATTAGGTAATTATTTATATTAACTATTTTATATTTTTTGTCTAAAACAATTACTCCTTTATTAATATTATCTATTACCATATTCATGAATTTTGCATCGGTTTCCAATTGTTTCATCATTTGATTCTCTTTAACTTTGGAGCTGATCAAGTTTGCAATTTTATCCACAAAATCCAACATAGCATAATTATTGTATTCAATTAAATCACTTTGTTCTTTATTCTCGGCGACAACCCCAATAACACCAATAATTCGTTCTTCAAATTCTATGACCGCATAAACTGCTTTTTTATAGTAACATGTGCCCTTCATTCGGCATGGTTTGCAAGCAGCCTCCAATCCCGGATTGTTTACAATTATTTTCTTTTGCTGCACATCGGTTCCGAATACAAAACGGTTTATAACTCCATCCTTTAGTATAGGCCTGCCAACCAGTGCCCTCGCCTTCCCAGTTCCAGCGATTCTTGCCTCGCGATCAAATATTTCAACATCCAATTTTAATGCTGCATTAGCTGCTTCGGCAAATTGTTGAACAACATCTTTGATCTGAGCTAATGAATCCACGCTTCTCCCTCCCGGTCACAAATTTTATCCGATGACTAAGTCGCTCTAAAACTCTCGCTTCTGTAAGCGGGAGTTATACCCAAAGGGCACACTGGGCAACACTATATTTTACTTTCCTACTCTTCCACGCTCATTCTATGGCTATATGCGTTAAGCAAATTGACCCCTTTGTCAACGGGGATATATTCAACCCAGTAGGTCACGTTGCCTATTTTTAAATTGCCGGTAAAACTGCCCGAGTCAGGGTGAAAAACTTTATTTTTACTACTTTCACAGTTCTTAATGACTGCTTCGGCATCAGTTTCCAGTATCATTTCATTATTGAGCTTTTGCCGTATTTCGGGTGTAATAATTAAATTCATTTTATTGTCCCCCTTCTCTTTTAACTCGTCCTGCCAAATCTCTTTTAACAGTTTGCTTTTGAGGCTTGTACGATTATTCCTTCGTTCTGTCAAAGTGGGCGATTTTCGAGCCGAGGTATTTAATCCGAATATAATGTCCAGCATATGATAAACCGGTTTTTCAGCTAAAGCAAAAATATCCCGGCAGTTAGAGCAATATGTGATATAGGGATTGCTATTTTGCCTTACTCTTATCTTTACAACCTCATTAGTAAAACGCGGGTTGGCGATTGCCACCTGACCACCCCAACTACAACATTGCGCAAGCTTTCCTTCCAATGCAAGCGGCTGAAGGCTGTAACCCGACTGTGATGCAAGATTGCGAATGGCATGCTGCAACTCAGGTTCCCCTCTGCTGGCGCAAGGGTCAAAAACCGATATAGCCTCTCCTTGCCCATTCATCACTGGGGAAATTCCCCATTCCAAAAACAGTTCGTAAAGAGTTACGCCGTCAATCGCTGGTAGATACTGCTTAAACATCTTTTTACAGGTGGGACAAGCAAATACTGCTTTGGGCTTTCCAAAAGAAACCCAGTAAGCAAGGATTTTTTCTAATACCGCTGAATGAAGCTTTACATCACCGGCCCATTCAGCGGGAGCGCCGCAACATCCTAACATTATAGCCGTATCAGGCTGCTTAGCTAATAGCCAGCGGTAACTTTCCGTGATATACCTTGGATCAGATGCCCCTAACTGACATCCGGGAAAAAACATATAACTACTTTTATTGTATTCATCAGGAATACGGGCCAAATGTACACTATCGCCATTGGTAAATTCCATATCCCGTAACCAAAAGTCATGAAAAGCCCAAGGCATTTTTTCTTTTTCCTTCATTACTCGATGGCTTTTTAGGAGGAAGACGCCTAAGTCAATGCCTTGAGGACAAACTTCTTTGCAAAGTCCACACTGATTGCAGGTGGAAATTAATCTGGTGGCTATGGTTCCATCACCGGCCAAAGTTCCGGGATTAACCGTAGCTTCAACTTGGTCGGCTATAACCTTTGGGTGTTTCTGATAAATTCGCATTAAGTCGCAATTACGAATACAGGCATCACAGCTACATTTAATACAGCGCTGCACTTCCTGTTGGGCTTCGTCTTTAGTATAGGAATTGCCGTCTGCAGGCAACACCGGCGGAGCAATGGTCAAGCGGTCAGAATTCAACTGAAGCTGTGTTTCATATTTCTCTTCCTGGGTATTCATATTCCCGGTCTTTACATATCGTTCAATAGCATTTACGACGTGTAGTCCATCAGCAATGGCTTCACAACTATTTTTCCCCATTAGCGAACCACCCAGAAATATCCCAGGCTTTGCACTAGCAAAAGTACCTTTTTTATCAGACATTAAGCCAAAATTGCGTCCCCCGGCCCCGGTAGCGACATAAATAGCATCAAAATTGAGTTCTTCCAGTGAAGTAATCTCTGTATTCAAATGGAGCGTGTACTTTTCATACATAAACCGGCGATTAATATCACTTAAGAATATCTCAGAAAGCATAGTCTGCCATAGGTGTCCGCCGATTCGGTCTGCTTTTTCATATACAGTCACTGCATATTTTTTTTCACAAAGACGCAGGGCACAGGCTAAACCGCTAATACCGGCGCCAATAATTGCTATTGTCTTATTTTTTGCCGGCATATTGTAACTATTGGGGGTGATTCTCGCAGCATAGTTGATACTGGCCTGTTCCAGAAGCTTCATGGATATTGCCTGGTCTTTTTTTTGTCTTATACATGCCTTTTTACACGGTTCTTCACACAGGTGAGAAACAATCTCCGGAAATCCCACCGTATCATGGTAGACCCGAAAAGCCGCATTAAATCCGCCACGCTGCATTTTACCTATGAAGGATCTGACATCTAAATGAAAAGGACATAGAGCAGTGCAAAAAGGCGGTTCGTTTATTAGGCAAGCGTTTATTTTTTTTCTTTCTTGTTCCATACATTTCTCCAAATTGTGTTGCCCGGACTGTGCATATAGCCCCAGTCCGGGCAATAATTATTCAAGCCTTTACCTTATAAATATTAATTAATAGAATCTTTCATCAGTGGATCCTCCCAGCGCGGTGAACATGTCGTCACCACGGAATACCACTGGATTGGCCTTGATATTTTCCAACTCTTCATACAGATCGGAGCCAAGGAAGTACTTCTGGGGAGGCTCAATTTTTCCGCCTTTCGCCAGTATTTCCAGGCCGGCCTTTACTTTCTCAGGCCTGGCCGGCATTTCATAGATGCGCACCCCGCAGGCATTGTATATAGCGTTGAGAACAGCAACATGGCCTGAGGACTGGAATGCCTCGGAAGCCCCTGACGAGCCGAAAGGTCCGTCACTGCGCGGGTTATCGCAAGGTATGAGAATAATCTCGTCAGGAATGTCTTTAATGTAAGGTACACCGCTGGCAGCTATATTGGTATGCTTCTTGACATCGCTGTAATCCTCACTAAGGGCAAAACCGATGCTGTGGGAAATGCCTCCGTACGCCTGACCGCTCACAGCGTCAATATTGCCGATCTTGCCGACATCGTAAATGCAAACAAAACGAATTACCCGGGTCTTGCCGGTGGCGGTGTCCACCTCGACTTCGGCTAAATTCAGCACATAAGTGTATGCGGGAGTAGGGTCGCCGACACCAGTGTTCGGATCAATCCGGATAACAGGCGTTGCCGTGCACAAATATTGTGCCTCGTACTTAGTCTCTATACCTTCGGCAACCATCTCCTCATAGGTTCGATAGGTGCCATCAGGCTTGCGCATCGCGTTCATCAGCCTTTCCGCCGCGATCTTGGTGGCATGGCCGTTCATATAATGCGAACGGCTGGCTGCAGACATTCCCGAGTCGGGGCACACTTTAGTATCATTTTGGATGAGCCTGATGCGATCAGAGGTTACTCCCATTGGTTTCAAGGCTTCCAGAGTCACCATCAGGGAGCCTATATCGCCGCCCTGGCCCAAATCCTGCCAAGTGTCGTATTTAAGAATCATATTGTCAGGTGCCAATTCCAGGATAATCGTCGCTTGGTCAGTACCACCCTCCGTTACATTAAAGCCGCCCCATGCCAGGCCAACTCCCCTGCGTTTTTCCGGAGTGTCTGCCGCTTTTGCCTCTGCCACGGCTTTTTCATAAAACGGACGCATCTTATTCATCATGTCTTCCATAGGGTAATCCTTGAAGGGGAAACTGTTGATGTTGGTTTCACCCAGTCTGGCAATATTGAGCCATCTGAAGTCGAAGGGATCGATTCCTGCTTTCTCCGCCAGCATATCTACCAACGCTTCCGACAAAGTATATGCCTGGGGGGAACCATAACTGCGGTAAGCTGTACCGAAAGTATGATTAGTGTTGGCTACACGGCCAAGACCTGCCACATGAGGTACATGATAAGGGAAGAAGGTGAAACGCACAGGTTTTTCAATAACATGATCGCCGCCCCAGGAATAGGCACCGTGATCCAGCCCAATATCAAATTCAACCGCGGTAATTTTTCCGTTTTCGTCACAAGCAGCACGACCGTTGGAATAGCTGGGACAACGCTTGCCGCTGTAGTGTTGATGTTCTTCATAGGACATGTGCAAAGCAACAGGGCCATTGACTGCAACGGCGGCTGCGCCAGCCAGAACCAGATCACCGGCATTTGTCGACCAGCCAAAGCTGGCACCGTTGAAATTGTTCACAATACGGAGTTTTTTCCGCGGAATCCCCAAAGAGTTGCCAATACGGCTTATTGAAGTATATTGACCCTGAGACTTGCATTGGAATGTTAAACAATCTTCTTCATCGAAATATGCCTGGACGGTACAACCCTCAATGGAAAGATGGGGCTCGCGAGCGGAATAAAAGCTGCCTTCGACACTATGGGCAGACTCATCAAGGACTTTTATCACGTTATCGGCATTTTCCAAAGCCACTCCCTTTAACACCGGCTGCAGGCAGAAAATATTTGGCGTGTCATCATGAACACGTATGGAATCAGGCAAAACAGCATCCAAATAGTTGAGATATTCGGGGAGTTGTTCAATCTCCACCTTGACTTTAGCGGCAGCGGCACGAGCCTGATCCGGCGTATTGGCAATTGCCAGCGCCACAACATCGCCATAGCGGAATATTCTTTCGTCGCAGAGTATTTTGCGGCTGGGAAGGGTAACCGTGCTGCGTTCATGCAAATTCGCCTCAGCCATTTGGTTTGTGCCGCCGTTTGCCAGTATGTCCTTGTAAGTGATTACCTTGACAACACCCGGCATCTTTTCCGCCTCGGAAGTATCTATTTTCAATATGTTTGCATGATGAGCAATTCTGGGCTGCGCCACAGCTACATGCAGAGTTTCACCAGGCATCTTGACTGCCATGTCTTCGCCATAATCCGCAAGTCCGGTTACTTTGGAGAGAGCCGTGGGGCGAACTACGGGTTTTCCATAGCATTCGTTATCTTCAGGAAGCTGGAAAGTAATATCTTCGATCTTAGCTTCACCACGGACAACTTTAGCCGCCGCCATTACTGCATCAACTAGTTGCTTATAGCCGGTACACCGGCAAACATTACGGGTTTTCTGGAACCAATCACGAACTTCTTCCCGGGTCGGGTTATTGTTCTCCAGCAGCAAGGCATAAGCCGACACAATGAATCCTGGTGTACAAAAGCCGCATTGTACCGCACCACAGTTCATCCAGGCAACCTGCAGCGGATGAAGATTGCTAGGCGTGCCGATTCCCTCCAGGGTAATGATCTTGCTGTATTCCTCCACCGCTTTGATCTTCTTATTGCAAGAGCGAACTACCTTTTTGTCCAATATTACCGCACAGGACCCGCATACGCCTGTACCACAACCAACTTTAACACTGGTCAGCCCTATACGGCGCAATACATCAGACAAAGTATCCTTTTCCGGGCAGCAAACAACCATGCGGTCTGCGCCATTAATGTTGAACCACATCTTTCTTAATTTCATAAAATATCTCCCTTCATAAAATATATCATTTTTTAGAATTTTCGGTTTAAATTTAATATAATCGTTGACACAGCGTAAAAGTCAACAGAAATCTCTTAATTTTCCATATTTTAATAAATTGTTTTTACTTTAAATATAAACACTATTATTCAGATGAAAACGATGGGCTTATCATTAAAATAGATAAAAACAAGCCTTATGGTTTTGCAGTTTAGGGCTAAAGCAGCAAGAATTATTGCCGGACAGCGTTATTTGCAGGCGCTTATGACCTCGGGACATATGGTTGCATATTGTTTTGTTAGAGATGCAACTCCCAATAAAAATAAAACCCTGACATAATGTTAAAGCTTCCTTTTTTTACAGGCCTGCCATAAATCTGATGGAGTAAAATCAGCCATTAATTCATGCTTTCCGTATCCGGGATAAAACCATTATCCTTAAGCAATTCCTTAACCATTGAATAGGTTTCAGTGACCAATTTGGGACAACGTTGCATACGATTCCAGGGATCGTCGTCCAAAATTGTTTGACAATCAATCCCGCCGTAACTCTCGCCAAACCTCGTCTCAAACCAGGAAACGAGGTCCTGGATCATGATGTTTAACCGGTGGTCTTCCTGCTCCTCCAGTTGTCCTCTGCCTGCATACAACCCAAGCAGGCATGCGGCTCCGGTCAACACACCACAGGTTTTGCCGGCAAAACCCAGCCCTCCCGCCAATCCGTTCATTGCCCGCACCAAATCGGGATTTTCCTTGTCCTGGCGTTCAAGACCCAAAAGCAGCAGTATCTGACTGCAGTGAAAGCCTTGCAGCTTAAGTTGTGTCATGCGAACCATTTCATTAGCCACTGAAGTTTTTTCCTCCCTTGTTGCTGTGAACCCATGGGTTTTACTGTACGTATTGCGAATTACAGCCGGCAAAGCCATTTATTTATCCTCCAATTGCATTTCAACTTCGGCCATACGCCCTTTAGCCAAAGTCTCAGATATATATACTTGGCCGCACTCAGGGCATTTGAGGACATCAGTGAAAAAGCTGTTCCCCAAATATTTAAAATACGTTTTACACGGCTTAAGCTCTTTTAGGCATTTGCAGCAAATCATCCCGGCCATCGATAACTTAGCTCACTCCTTTTTTTACCATACTTGCTCATTGATGGTAAATTTAATATAATTATTGTGGGTATATGTAACTATAATTTAAGAATAACTGTTGACGCTGCGTAAAAGTCAACGGAATTTTCTCATTTTCCATATAAATGTACTATTGAAAGGCTGGTGAATGAACATGCTGGCAATTGGTCAAATGGCCAAGAAACATAATATTTCCGAGCGAGCACTGCGGTTGTATCATGATGTTGGACTGCTTATCCCTCAGCATATTGACGAGACTACCGGTTACCGCTATTACGCCCTAAGTCAGTCGACGAGAATAGACACCATTCTTCAAATGAAAGCGATGGGCTTATCATTAAAACAGATAAAAATCATGCTGGATGACCACGACTTATCTGCCTTCGAAGCCTTACTGTGCGAACAGCTTGACATGGTCGAAACAAGGATTAATGAATGGACTGCTATTCGCAACGCTCTCCAAAGAAATTTGGCAAGTTGCAAGAATTTTCAGAATTCCCCCATGCTTAATCGGGTTTATGTTGAGTACTTTCCCAAACGAAAAATATTCTATTTTGATATTGAACCTTATGATTTTGCCGTTAAGAGCGAAATCGGCAAGAATTACTGGAAAAAAGCGTTATATACTGTCAAAAGTGCTTTACAAGAAAGAAAGCTTCCACCGTCATATTTTGGCGCTGTCGGTGGTATTATCAAGCAGGAAGATATAATGCAACATTCTTTGCTTTGCAGCGGGGCTTTCATGCTGACTCAGGAAAACAATCTGAATTATGTGCAGGAGATTATACCCGCCGGGACATATGTTTGCATACTGGATAAATGGATAGCGGGAGATAGTTGTTCAGAGTTACGCGGAATCACAAAATTGCTCGATTTCATTGAAACAAATCACTATAAAATTGTCGGCAATTATTTGGGCGAAGTAATCGCCGAATCATCAATTTTTGATCCTATAAGCAGTAATGTTTTGGTAAAGATGCAAATCCCAGTAAAAATAAAACACTGACATAACGTTAAAGCTTTCAGCTTTTTATCGTTCTGCCATAGACCTGAGCTTTATTTACAGTAAAACTAAACCTGATGCAAAGAAAACGAATCTATTTTCCCCCAAAAAGGGCATGTCGCTTTACGTTTTTCAAAAAAACGTAAAGCGACATGCCCTTTTACTTTTGCTTATCTTTCCGCCTGCCCTAGAGCAAAGCCGGTTTCAAGCGCTTTCTTATTAAGTTCTTCAGTACCTTTAGGCACTCTGGCCAATACGGCTCGAGTTAAACATTCAAGGTCTACTACACCCGTAAAACCAGCTAATGCACCAAGCGCAGCAATATTGGCAGACATAACATTGCCCAGTTCAGTACGGGCAATATGGGTTATTGGCAATGCCAGTACATGAGCGTGAACTTCAGGCATGGTTTTTACAAGAGTGGTATCGACAATCAACTTGCCGCCTTGTTTCAACAAACCAATATATTTGCTCAAGGCTTCCTGGCTCATAGCCAGTAGAATATCTACCGAAGTAGCTTTGGGATAATCAATTTCCTGGTCGCTAATAATAACTTCGGATTTGCTGGCCCCGCCTCTGGCCTCAGGGCCATAGGACTGGGTCTGGATGGTCTCTTTACCATCCAGAATAGCAGCTTCTGCTAAAATAATGCCGGCTAGAATAAGCCCTTGGCCACCAGTACCGCTCAAGCTAATTTGCCACATTACTTATTCCCCCTTTTGGCCTGAACATGAGCAATCAGTTTGTCATATTCAGCAGTAAACTCAGGGGCTTCTGAACAGTGAAGCTCACCAATAATAAACTTGTCTTTGAGTTGTTCTTGCGAGAGCTTGGCAACAGCCTGAACAGGAATTGCGTATTCTTTCTGCCATTCCATCATTTTAACCGCTGAACCCATTTTGTTTTTGCGTCCGTAAGAGACAGGACATTGTGTTATGGCCTCAATAACTGAGAAGCCTTTATTCTCAATGCCTTTTACAATCAGGTTGGTCAGCATATTGGCATGGAATGCGGTAGACCGGGCTACGTAGGTGGCGCCTGCAGCAATTGCTAATGCACCAATGTCAAACGAACGTTCAATATGTCCAAAGGGTGCTGTTGTTGATCTACTGGCTACAGGGGTAAGCGGCGAGGACTGCCCGCCTGTCATGCCGTAAATGTTGTTATTAAAGATAATGGTGGTAATGTCAATATTCCGTCTGGCAGCATGGATGAAATGATTGCCGCCAATAGCGGTAGAATCACCATCACCGGTAATAACCAACACATTTAGCTCAGGCTGGGCCAGTTTAATGCCGGTAGCAAAAGTCAGCGCTCTGCCGTGTGCCGTATGTACAGTATTAAAGTTCATATAGCCGGATGCCCGGGACGAACAGCCGATACCTGACACAATAATGGTTTTATTCTGATCAAGACCTAATTTATCAATAGCGCGGATAATGGAAGCTAAAATAATACCATTGCCACAACCTGGACACCAGATATGGGGAAAGGCTGATGTCCGCAAATATTTTTCGATGTCTGCCATTATTTAGCACCTCCTGCTGCTGTAACAATAGGTGTCAGTATTTCTTCCAGCTTAAACAGTTCGCCGTCAACTCTAGTAACAGATACTACTTTGTCCTGACCTACGTACCGCTCAATTTCACCGGCTAACTGGCCATAGTTCATTTCAGGCACAATTACCTTTTTAGCTTTTACTGCCGCCTGTTGTACAATAGACCCTGGGAACGGCCAAATGGTTATCAGCTTTAAGAGTCCAGCCTTAATCCCTTGTTCTCTGGCTGCCTTAACAGCGGCAATGGCTGCCCGGGCTGAGCCGCCATAGGATATAACCAACACTTCAGCATCATCAAGATAATGCTCGGTATAAAGCGTCAGCTCATCTCTAGCATTATCAATTTTAGTATGTAAACGTTCAATCAATTCGGCAGTAAGATTATTTGCCTGGGTAGGCTGACCCTGATAATTATGAACCAAACCTGTTACATGATAATAATAACCTGAACCAAAGGAAGCCATAGCCGGAATTCTGTCAGCATCCGGTTTGTACGCCTGATACTCACTTGGCGGCACAGTCGGCAGTTTACGATTAATGATCTCAATTTCATCGGCCTCCGGCAGTTCTACCCGCTCACGCATGTGGCCGATAACTTCATCTAATAATAAAATTACAGGTGTACGCAACTTTTCCGAAAAATTAACGGCCTTGACTGTTATGTCAAAACACTCACGCACAGAAGCCGGTGACAACGCGATTACGCCACGGTCACCATGACTGCCCCAGCGCGCCTGCATAACGTCCCCTTGTCCCG
Source organism: Sporomusa malonica (assembly GCF_900176355.1). Classification (GTDB taxonomy): domain Bacteria; phylum Bacillota; class Negativicutes; order Sporomusales; family Sporomusaceae; genus Sporomusa; species Sporomusa malonica. The sequence goes on from NZ_FWXI01000003.1 coordinate 184,240, forward strand.
GTGATGTAGGTTTGCCGGTACTAGGGCCTAAGCGCTGTACGTTTACAATTACCACCGGAATCTCTGCAATGGAAGCATAGCCAATTAGCTCCTGCTTCAAGGAAAAACCCGGACCACTGGTAGCAGTAAGTGCTTTTACTCCTGTCAGAGCTGCGCCACATACTGCACCCATGCTGGCAATTTCATCTTCCATTTGAATAAACTTGCCGCCTAGCTCAGGCAGCCTTTCGGCAAGTATTTCTGCAACTTCGGTACTCGGGGTAATGGGATAGCCGCCAAAAAAACGAACTCCGGCCGCCAGTGCTCCTTCGGCACAAGCCTGATTACCCTGCATTAAACGAGCCTTAGTCACTTGGTATCCCTCCCCTCAGTTTCTACCTTATTTGGTTCTTCTTTAGTTACTTTCACAGCATAGTCCGGGCAACGCAGCTCACATTGACCGCAGATAATGCATTTATCCGGATCTTTTACATAAATTTTGCCCATATCGTCTAAATCCAGAACGGCTTTCGGACAAAAATGCACGCAGATACCGCAGCCTTTACACAGCTTAGGTTTAACAGCCAGTGCCATAACGAATTTTCACTCCTCTTCCGGTCATATTTAATTAAACCACAATTAAGCCCAATGCGGCGAATCCCACAAAACAAGTTCCTGACCGATTCCCATTTTCAGAGCGTTTTGATATAGGGCATAACCCCAGGCAGCGTCTTCAACAGGCAGTCCGCCGACGATTAAGACAAATTTTTCCTTGTCGTTTCTCCGTCCGATTTTCTTCCCGGTGGCAATCTCACCCAAACTTGGCATATCTTCTTGTTTCTTCTTTCCTTCCTCTACCAGACGGAAAGCAGCCCCGCCGGGGAAACCCAGTTTTTTAGCGCTCTCATGTTCGGGAATACGGTCTTCTTCTTCTTTCCAGGCCTGATGCATTTTAATTTCATCAAATACAATCGTAGAGCTAAGGAATAAATCATCCGACAAGTCAGCCGTTCCTTGAGTAGCTAAAACAGCTCCGTCTTTTACCCATTTTGTTTCTATTTTGGGTTTGGCTGCTCCAGCGGTGGCAATGCTTATGAAATCAGAACCGGAGACAGCATCTTCCATGCTATCGGCTGCTTTTAATTCAATACCCAGTTGTTTGCTCATTTCATTACCGAATGCTTCGGCCTTTTCTTTATATAAATCATATACTTTGACTAATTTTAAATTAGGCAAAGCCGCTTTCAGGCAGGTCACGGTAGCGCGGCTGATAACGCCCGCGCCGATTAAGCCAACGGTGTCAGCACCTTTGGTGGCCAGGTATTTCGCTCCAACTGCGGGAACGCAGCCTGTTCTCATAGCGCTAAGCAAATTAGCTGACATGAAGGCTACTGGTTCGCCGGTTTCCACATTATTCAAAATTACCACCAGCACAGACCTGGGTAATCCCTTTTTGGTATTCTCAATATTTGAACCGTACCATTTACAGGCACAGATATTAAACTTTCCGCCCAAATAAGCCGGCATAGTTAAAAACCGTCTGTCAGGCCCGGCAATAGGCATATTGGGGAAACGCTTTTCTACCGGAAAATAAAGACGCAGACCATGTTCATTTTCGTTCAAACCGCCCATAATATAGTCGCCTTGTCCAAGCAGTTTGAACATTTCGTCAATTGTTTCCAGACATTGACCGCCGTCAAGCACCCCTGCTTTGAGCATGTCTTCCTCACTCAGATATAAAAAGCTGGTTTTTTTCCCTTGCATAACTTGGACCACTCCTTTTTTATTACGATGAAAAGTGTGACAACTTCTTGTTTGTATTGTATAATGGGTATATTAATTTGTAAAACGAATAGTTTTGATAAGTATCATCATTTTTTTTGATTCAAGGAGAGGATCGCATTGGAAATTAAAAACATATCAACATTTCTTTGTGTTGCAGAATTGAGTTCTTTCACCAAAGCGGCCAATCGACTCGGGTATGTTCAATCTACTGTTACTATGCAGATAAAACAATTGGAAACAGAGTTAGGTGTAATTTTGTTTGACCGTATTGGAAAAAAAGTAGAACTTACTTCCTATGGACAAGAATTTATGGTTTATGCTAACCACCTTGTGAAAATTTCAGAGCAAGCCAAGCTGATTGGCAAACATCCTGGAAAAATTGAGGGGAACCTACGCGTAGGCATATTAGAATCACTGTTAATATGGGTTCTGTCCGAAAAGTTGCTGCAGTATTATAAATCTTTCCCACTTATTCGGATAAGAATAAAAAATGCCCCAGCAAACGAATTATTTCAAATGCTAAAGCAGAATGAATTGGATATAGTTTATTTGCTTGATAAGAAACTTTGCAACAAGGATTTCATTTGCGCCTGGTCGGAACCAGTCAAAATAGTATTTGTGACATATCCACAAAATCCATTGGCAAATAAAAAGAATATCCTATTACAAGATCTTGTTGATCAGCCTCTAATTCTGACGGAGAATGAGGGGTTCTATAGGAACGCATTGGAAGATATTGCAATGCAAAAAGGAATCGTTTTTCAGCCTTTACTTGGTATTGACAATACAAGCGCAATCGTAAAGCTGCTAAAACAAGGACTTGGCATTTCGTTTTTGCCAGAATATGTTATTAAAGAAAGTGTAATGAAAAATGAATTAGCTATTATTGATGTGGAAGACTGCACTATACAATTTTGGAGCCAGTTATTTTATCATAAGGATAAGTGGCTAACCCCTCAGATGGAGAGTTTTATTGACCTCATCAAAAATAGCAACACATCGGAAAAGCCCCCGAGTCTTGTGTTATAAAAAAACGGATTAGAAATACCGGCTAACGCTCAATCAGCACGCTTGTATGCTGGTAATGCCGTCGGCCGTTACATATGGCCTGACGTAGTGTCAGCAGAACCCGCCGCTTGGGCCAGCGTTAAATCTTTTGTTTCCGGCGCCAGCCATGCGACGATTAAGAGACCAGTTAATGTAAACCCAGCCATGATTAGCATGGTGTTGCCAATCCCGTAATCAGTCAGCCATTGCGGCAGCAGATAAATACCTATGGCCGCCCCTATACGGCTTATGGCAGTACCGAAGCCTACGGCTGAAGCTCTGATCTCTGTTGGGAACAGCTCATTGGGATAGAGCCAGCAAAGGACGTTAGGCGCACCGTTAGCCAAAGCATAAACGGCAAATCCAAACATGATAACCGGAGTTGACGCAGTCGGGAATAATCCCAAAATTACCAGCCCAAAGGTCATAACCGCAAAGCTCCAAATAATCATCGGCCGCCGGCCAAATTTATTAACCCATGATAGACACGGTATTATGCCGACAACAAATAACGCACTGATAAGTGTGTTCCCCAGCATCGCCAGTTTGCCGGTAGCCAAGCCAAACGGTTCCAGGATTGCCGGGCCAAAAGTGTAAATGGCAAATAGCGGTACTATCAAGCATAACCAGAAACCGCCTATCATGGCAGTCCTTGATAGATAAACGCCTTGGAACATCTTCATGAAGTTAGTCTGTACCACATTTTGCTCGATGTCCTCAATGTCGGCATTCGGCCCATAAACTTTTTTCATAACAGCACGAGCTTCTTCAACCCGCCCCTTGCCCATCAGCCAACGCGGCGACTCAGGTGTGCCCCACCGGCCGATAATAAGCAGTATACCAGGAATGGCCGCGCTGCCCAGCATCCATTTCCATCCGCCAGGCACATCTATCAGGAAATAGCCAACTATATCGGAAAGAGTTGCCCCGACAAACCACCAGATCAATAAAGTTCCCATCGTAAAGCCTCTGTGTGATTTCGGGCAAAATTCCGCCAACAGCGCGGTCGCAATGGGATAATCGGCCCCTATTGCAACACCGATTATGAACCGCAGAATGACCAGTTCCATCGGAGTAGTGACAAACATGCATAAAATTGAACCTATAACTAATACACTTAGATCCAGTGTATACATAAATTTACGCCCGAAGATGTCGGTAAGATATCCGAAAACCAATCCACCAAAAAATAGTCCGATAAGGCAAGAAGCTCCAACCAGCCCGGACCAGTGAGCATCAAGGTTTAGCTCTGGTCCCAATTGGGCGAGCGCCGCTCCGATTATACATAGAATATAGCCGTCTAGCAAGGGACCGCCGCCACAATAAATCATGAGTTTCTTGATAAATGGGGTAAGAGCGCCTTCCTCAATAGCGGATACTTTGGCCATAGACTCCCCTCCTTCTTATATTTAGTAGTAAGTATACCAATAGCAACTGACGAGCAACACCTTGAAAAAAAGAAGTTCACGATTAGGGATTAAGATCCTTAAATACCAACTAGCAACCTAATCATAAATCCCCCCCTGAATATAATTGACAATGTTGCTCAATCAGAAATACCCTTTTCCTGTCTCCCCAAAAGCCTCTTCAGCGTCAATACGTGACCCGGTTCGCGCACTGGTAATAAGTCTTCATAAGCAAATCTTGCTGTCTATGACATCCAGCGTGAACTGGCTGAAAGGGGTACGGAAATTATAGTTTTATTAAATTTTTCTTTCGCTTAATAGTTAAGCAAAATTCATGCCAATTTATCACCAAAATAGATTGCCTTATCCATATAGCATTCCAATTTTTTTAACATTTCAAATTATTGACTCAAATCAGTACTTTTCAATAATCCAGCGGCTTGTTCTGGAAATCACACAAACTTCGATTAATGATAGACATTCTTTTTTCGCGCAATATAAAACGAGAGCAAAAACACTGACATATTTCACATCTCTTATTGATACGTGAAATATGTCAATTTGATATATGGTGATAAGCAACAACCCTATTGGATTTTCTCTCGCCATACATTCGCTAATTATTTTTCCCCTTGCCGGAGCCAGCATAAATCCTTGCAAGCAAAAGGGGCAACCAACCCATTGCGGTCTATGGGCAACGCAACAATTGTTAGGTTTGTCATCAAGTATTTATTTAATGTCTCACAGGAATAAGAACAATTACGACCCTAAATATTTCTTGACTACCTCATTGGCACTTGCTCCTCTTTTCATTTCATACAATGCATTGTTGACATCCACCATGTTTAGTTTAAAATTCCTGATTATCTCATACAGCTCTTTATTCTCTGCTCTCAGGTCTCTTCTTACCAGCGTCGTAAGATGCTCTTCCTGACCGAACACGCCTTTAGGATCCTCTAAGAATTTCAAATCATATACAGAAAATTTATAATGTGGCTGCCAACCGGTCATAACCACCCATTCGTTATTTTTAATCGCTTGTCCTACCGCCTGCAACATGGTTTCCTCGTCGCTATAGTCTATGGTATAGTCACTTATTCCGTATACTTTTAAAGCCTGTGCGGTACATTGACTGACTTTGGTACGCCTTTGCAGCGCGTATATTTTATTCTTAAATTTACATGAGTAATTTTTTAGTTCCGGTATGCTTTTAACGGTAACATAAGAGGGGACTACCAAACCAAACTTACAGCCCTGAAGGTTTGGCCCCAAATTCTCTACTTGCGCTCTATATTGCTGCTCTAAATCCGCATCTACATAAGGCAACCACGACGACATGGTAACATCTGCTTTGCCTTCAGCAATCATTTTCCAGGTTTCCGGATTAGTTACCAGTATTCCCTCGGCTGCTAGCCCTAACTTTTGCCTTACCAATTCCTTTACTACTTCTACCTGAAATATCGACTCAGCAAATTCTGTATGGGCAATCTTAACATAGTTGTAGCTTTCAAGTTGAGCGGAAATCTGCTCAATTTTTTGGGTCAGTTCATTGAACCTTTCGGTTATACTGCCGATGGAATTAGCGTTATCCTGCATCGCTGCGCCTATCTCTTCAGAGCTGGCTGCAGCCTCCTGGCATACTGCCGAAATACTTTCCATATCTGCATTTATGCTTTCACTGGAAGTAGTAAGTGCATTTATTTTGGCAAAAATGTCTTCTATTTCTTGCTCGACAACATTCATTGCGCCATTTATTTTCGAAAAGGCTTCTTGGGTATTGTTTAAATGAGTTTCCTGCTCCAATACAGTTTGATTATTGTTATTTATCACTTCTGTGGCTGTATCGATTTCACAATTAACCTTTTCAATTAATTCTCTGACTTTTACAGCAGAATTACCACATTCTTCCGCAAGCTTTTTTACTTCAGCTGCCACTACGGTAAAGCCTCTGCCGGCTTCACCGGCACGAGCTGCCTCAATAGCTGCATTTAACGCCAATAGATTGGTTTGTGAAGAAATGTTTGAAATTGTGTTAACAATGGAATTAATTTCAAGTCCATTATTTCGCAAAATACTGATGACACTGACAACTTGTTTGAAAGATTGGATACTCTCATATAATTTTTGGCTTTGAACTTCTAAAGCCGAGTTCCCTTCCGTAACCAGCAGCATGGTTTTTTGCGAGCTTTCATTAATCAACTCAATTTGATTTTTTATCGCTACTACTGACTGATACACTTGCGCCATTTTACCAGATGCTTCGGCTACCGAATACGCAACTTCGGAATTACCTTGCGCCATATAAGTCAATGTACCTGAAATCTTGTCAGTAGCCTGCAGCATGTCATTAATATCTTTTGACAGATAGATTCCCGTACTGCTTGCCACCCGTACCACACCATATATCTCGGCAATGGTCCTCCGCATCTGACTCATAAATTGACTTAGCTTTCTTTCAAGCAAACTTGCCTTGCTATTTTGGTTACTATTTGAAAAATTACCGGCTATTAAATCATCCGCAATCTTTACCGCAAAATTATCCTTATGTTCTATTTTAAAAAAAATTTTATCGCAAATAAAAATGAAACATACAACCACTGCTTGTATAGCCAGGAAGGATAAAAGACCAACCTCTTTGTAGTTGGTTAACAAGAGATAGCACAGTATATTAATTCCTACACATACGATAGCATTTAATAAAGGCCTAACTGCCATATTACCACTCCCCGGCAAATTTAGATCAGGAATCGTTCCTTGACTCATTTATTACCCTGCTTCACAGTTTGAATTTTTCTTCAAAAAGCTGCTCATCATAGGGCGCCTTGCGGCCCGGACAGCCTTCCCGCGGACATAGCTGGCAGTTTTCCCATGAGCCCTGCTTGGGAAAGTGAATACCGGAAACACTTTTTATTGGTACCATGAGACAGCTTTCGGTAAGCCTAACCCCAATCATATTCTCTACATTCCCGATTAAGTTAAAGAGAGGTATCTGCTCGGTAATTGGCCAGTCAGCCAGTGAACCCGGATTCATATTGGCAGTACTCTCCAACCCCCAATGTTCATCAAGCTGCTTAAAAAAAGTCTGACGTGTATTTTTCAGTATCATCTCAGTGATAATGTCAGCATAGTATTTGTCAAGCATATCCTGCTGACTTTTAGCCCAGTCAGAAAGCTCTGTCCCGCAGGTTATTACATAGGGAAATACCCGGTACGTATCGGCAAGATTAATGCTCAGTACCCGGCTGGTAAAGGTTATACCGTCAATCGTAACAAAACTCTCGCCTTTTGCTTCTACAAACGCCAGTTTATATACGGCTTTTACAGCGGCAATTTTCCGCGCAGCCAGAGCCAATTCCTGAACCTTCGCAAAATGCGGACCTTCGACCTTCACATGGAGCACCTTACAGAGCTGATCCATATCGATAGTAATGGAATCGCCTTCATACACAAGCTTAGCAAGCATAATAACACCACCCCTTCCGGAATTTTTCGGTGCCTAACGGCAAAAAAGACTTAGCTTCAGATGGGGCTTGAACCCCATCTGAAGGTCAGTCGTCCAACTCCCGGGAAGCCAAGCCTCCTGAGCTCCCGCTTATCGAAGCCGGGATTCTTAAAGCGGTTAGTCTCAGGCTAAACTATACGGCATCAGCAGGACTCATCCGTATTGCGCGGCCCAACCGATACTTCAGTACCCTTGCCGGAAGTAAAATTATGTGTATTTTCATGGAGGTCCGGATGTGTATCATTCCATTCCGTACCTGCCTTCTTGATAAAGCCATATACGATAATCCCAATGATAAACATGGCCGGGAAAGAACCGGCAACGGCAGCAGCCTGCAGCGGCTTCATCCCTCCCAGGAATATCAGGGTGAGCGAAAGGCCGCCTAAAACTATCGCCCAAAATACGCGATTCCATTTTGCGGGTTCCTCACCAGTCCCCAGCTTTGTTGTCGTGACCATGGCGAGAGTATAAGCAATACTATTAATAACGGTTGCGGTTGAAATAAACAGCAGCACCAGAATCAGGGGTAAGATGATAAAACTGCCAGGCAATGTGGCAAATATCTCGACAATGGCCCTGGGAACACCATGTGCTTTAATAATTTCCCCCAGATTGATTACTCCCCTTGTTTGTAAGTCAAGCGTGTAGCTGCCAAATATCGCAAAATAGGTATATACACAAGTTACGCCCGAAAGTGTTGCACCCAGAACAAACTCCCGTACCGTTCTGCCGCGGGATATTCTGGCAAGATACATCCCCGTGCCTATAGCAAAAGCAGTAAACCAGGCAAAGTAGAAAATTGTCCAGCCCTGGGGAAAACCTGAGTTCTGAACCGGATCAGTATATAAGCTCATTCTGAAAAAGTTATTAATCATTACGCCTAAACTATCAAAGAAATTGTTGAAAATGAACGCAGTCGGACCAACTACTAAAACAAATGCCAGCAAACCAAACCCCAGCCAGTTCCTAAAATCGCTCAAGCGTCTGATGCCTTTATCCAGCCCGCCATATACGCAAATTGCCACAATAAGTGTCCAGATAACAAGAATTGCTGCATCCAGTCCAAGCGTATGCGGTATACCTGTAATCTTGGTAACAACCTCACTTAACAGTGGTGTCCCCAAACCGATGGAAGTACTAATGCCGGCGATCATGCCAACCATGTAAAAAACGTCAATGACCTTGCCGGCATATCTGCCGCCGAAGTCTCCCATGACTGCCTCAAAAGCCGCACTGGGCCTAAAGACATCGGTGCCTTGAACAAAGAATATATAGCCGAACACGACACCGATCCCCACATAGACAGCGTAACTGCTTGGCCCCCAATGGAACAACGGGTACGAGGATGCAATTGCCATAGCCTGCGGTGAAAACGGTTCTAAGCCATACGGCGGCGAGGATAAATAGAAGTAAAACTCAATGGGAGCCCAATAAACAATGGCTGCCGTAGTACCTGCGGAAAACAGCATCCCCAGCCAGCTCAGGGTACTAAACTCAGGCTTATCACCACCGAAACGTTTATTGGCAAACTTGCCAAACACAAAATAAAGCACTACTGCAAAGTTGGCTAATATGAAGAGTTCATAGGCCCAGCCCATCGGGCCGGTTAAAAACGCAAATACTTTATTGACTGCAGCAGAGCCTGCTTCGGGACTGGCTATAATAGCTGCACAAATAATACCAACCAATACTAAGGGCGGCCAAAACAATAGTTTATCAATAGAACCATTACCATTTTTCATTCGCCATTCCCCCTACATTTCAATACGCAAATCATAATTATATCCCTTCCCCGCTGCTGAGGGGTGACGCAAAATGGCGGCGTGGTCGGCATAGGATAAACCACCCCGTTCTCCGGGCACCCCTCTGGGGTTTGGCTACTGTTCGGCTTTGGCAATACTATCGGCCAGCTTTGCCGATAGCAACAATATTACCTTCTGTTTTCAATATAGCGCTTCAACTCAGTGTCTATATCCGCAGGCAATGATGGCTCTACGTATGCATCCAACATCTTTTTCCAGCGTGCATTAGCCCGCTCTTCTATTGTCAGACCGTCTTGGTTAACTCTGGCTCTATCACTTAACTGCGCTTGATAAAACTCTTTACGGAAATTAGCGAAGGTATGTCTGTTAGTGATATATTCTCCACGGGGACCGACTTCTTTAATAACATCAAATGCCAACGTATCGTCGTTTACGGTAACGCCCCGGCCAATCCGTTTTACCATCCCAATAATTTCATCGTCTATCATTAATTTCTCGAAAGATACACAATTATAAGTATCCAAAATACCGGCAGCGTGGAGAATGAAGTTGCCGCCGGCCATTTGAGCCATCAGCAAGGTCATCATGGACTCATAGCCTGCTTGGGCATCGGCCTGCTTTGTATCAGAGAGAGTACCGCTTATCCGGCAAGGAATATTGTAATATTTTGCCAGGTGTCCATTGACCAAGGAGAAGAGAGCACTTTCTGGAGCACCAATGGATAGGTTGCCATAACGCATATCTGTACTGGAACCGGAAGCGGAATAGACAATCGGCGTGCCGGCATTTACTGTTTGAGCCAAAACAATCCCCGCTAAAATTTCCGCATTTTGCACAGCGATGCTCCCGGCAATAGTTGCCGGCGAGGTAGCTCCGGCAAGGCAGAGCGAGTTGACCAATTGAGGCTGGCGGTATTCGGCATAAGCTATGATAGCGCCGGCCATTTTGTCGTCATAGCTAAGTGGCGTCAACGTGCAGGAAATACCAATAATTACGGGCTTATCTTTAATGGCATCCAAGCCGCCATGGGCAATGGCTGCCATTTCAATGCTGTCTTTGGCGGCTTCATATCCCAAAACACTGCCCATAAGAGGTTTGTCACTGTACTTAAGCGTGTTATAAACCATTTCCATGTGACGAGTATCGACATCAGTATCGCCAGGTTCGCAGGAAATGTGGCTTTGAATGTTGATATTGTCCATCTTATGGCATAGTTTTACTATATTCACAAAATCATCCAACGTGCCAGGTCTCCGGCCTTTGTCTATATCTAAGACGAAAGGCGCACCATAAGGACCCACAAAGTTCGTTGTTTCAGTATTAATTTCAACGTTCTTTTCCGGGTTGCGGCCATGCAAGGTAAAAGAGGATGGAACTTGTTTCAATGCCTGTTCCACCATACTTTTGGGAAAATAGACTGTTTCTCCCTCAACTTTAGCGCCGCCTTTGGCCAAAATTTCTCTTGCCGGCGCGTAACTAAAGATGATGCCAACTTCCTCCATGATTTTAAGCGAAGTTTCATGGATTTTTACAATATCTTCCGTACTAACTGTCTGATATCTCTGCATGTGATTTATTTCCTCCTTAAGAATAGCTCCCCCTTGAAACTTGAAGCTATAATTGTTTATTCTTCGTAAAGTCCTTTACGATGAGCTTTTAAATAGCCCATGCAGTAATCATCTTTGCCTAACAGAGTCGCGCCGGCGTAAATGACTCCCATCATGCTCTTATCGGTAGGATTCAATATATACCCGTCCATCCCCAAGGTCATGGTATGAGCCACAAACAACCGGTTCAGCACCTTCCTGTTAGGCAGCCCGTACGACACGTTGCTCAAGCCACACATAAAATGAACTTTGGAATAGTTTTGCTTAATCAGTTTGATGGTCTCCAGCACTTCAACCCCCGCAGTCTGCACACTGCTTACCGGTTTGACCAAAGGATCAAAGTAGATATCGTCGTCTTTAACTCCCGCCGCGATCAATTTGCCATACAAGCTGTCCACTACCCGCATACGATCGGCTGCCGTCTCGGGCATGCCATGATCATCCATGCACAATGCGACTACCTTGGCTTTATACTTCAATACCAAGGGCAGGATTGCCTCAAATCTTGGCCCCTCATCGGTAATGGAATTAATCATTGGCGTACCGTATTTGGCCAGGGCCAAGCCGGCTTCCAGTGCCTGCGGGTTCGGGCTGTCAATACAAAGCGGCGCCTGCACGGCTTCCTGAATGGTAGTTACCAGCCACTGCATATACTCCACTTCATTAAACACCTTATTGCCGCAATTGACGTCAATATAGTTAGCGCCTGCCTCTAACTGTTCCCGCGCTACTTGCTGAATATATTGAGCGTTTTTTCCTTCAACGGCTTCACTGACAGCCTTCCGGCTCGTATTAATCAGTTCTCCTACGATTAGCACAAGGTACCCCCCATATTAGTTATTAGCTACTATCTTAGCGGCCATTTCCTTACAAGCGACACCATCAACACAATAGCCGTCGGCTCCGATTTTATCGGCAAACTCCGGATATAAGGGTGCACCGCCAACCAGCACCTTCACCTTATCTCTCAGGCCGGCTTCTGTGATCGCATCAATGGTATCCTGCATGGCCATCATGGTAGTGGTGAGCAGCGCGCACATGCCGACAATCTGGGGCTTATGCTCCTTGATGGCCGCCACAAAAGTCTCAGGCGCAACGTCTACACCAAGATCCACCACATTGAAGCCGCCACTTTCGAGTAGCATGACTACCAGATTCTTGCCGATATCATGTAAATCGCCCTTTACCGTTCCCATGACAAAGGTGGACACATTGGCTGATTCTTCCGCAGACAACAGCGGCTTTACAATCTTTAACCCTTCTGACAAGGCTTTAGCCGACATCATAACTTCAGGAATAAACATTTCGCCTGCCTTGAATTTGGGAGCAACTATGTCCATGCCGGCCAGCAAACCCTTGCTGACAATCTCCATCGGACTCACACCGGATTCTACCATGCCCTGGGTGATCGTCTTTACCTCAGAATCATCACCCTGATACACCGCTTCTGCTAATTTTTCGAAACTGCTCATACAATACCTACCTCCTAGAAATTTGTTGTTTAGTTATGACACAATAAGAGCTATCAAACACATCCTTTTCCAAATCGCCTTCACTTTCAGAGCTATTGTGCCGTTGCCTTTAACTATCGCAAAATTCGTGCCATTTTTTTTGCATGGTTATAAAATAGTTTAAAAATAATAACATTTCAAAAGATTCTTGCTTTATTTAATCAATTATTTATAAATAAGATCATTTCGGGACGTTTTAACTAGTATTTCTTGATTGCTTTTTTTAACAAATCTCCATTAAATCCACTTAGCCAATCTGATTCCATTCACTACTGAAAGGAATCCTTTCACTTGGACACAGAAAAATCATAGGCAACAGGATTATCGTTTTTTGAATATTTCAACGAAATCGAGGCTTGTCGATTATTGTGAAAATTCGTACTATATAGTGAAAGTTTTTCTTTCTGTTGATAGGAATATTTTCAGATGTTTAGAATATAACGAAAAGGCCGCGTTGAACTTATGTGAGTTCCAACGCGGCCTTTTTTCTAACCCAATTTGTCCTGTGACTAACCTTCAGATGGGATAAACCCCACCTGCAGCTAAGTCTACTTTATCAAGCTCTGATTTGTTGATACCTTTGCTTATGAGATACTCTTTAAGTTCTTGTATAATATCATCAGGCAATTCTGGTCTTGTGTACATTGCAATGTACCGTTGCCTTTAACTATCGCAAAATTCGTGCCACTTTTTTGAAATAGGTATAACAACAGGGACTTGCCAATTATTATAAAAAGCGATACAATACACTGAACGATTTCCTTCCAGCTATAAGAATATGTGCAGATCTTTGTAAACGCCTTGCAATATTTATAAGGAGCTGTTTTGATGGTAAAGAAAACGTATGAAGCTCTAGAAATGGAAAATGGTTTATTGCATGCCATTATTGATGTGGTATCAGATGGGGTCTATGCTGTGAGCGTAGATGGAACTATTCTTATCTGCAATAAAGCACATAAAAAAATTGATGGGACAACCCATAACCACGTGGTGGGAAAAAAAGACGTTGACGTATATTACTTGGAGCTTGAAAACTTCCAACGCTATGCTATAACAAAAAATCCCGAACCCTTGCTGGATCAGAACATGACTTATACAACAGTCACCGGCAAAAAAGTCGATATTGTATATAATTCATACCCGTTTTTTCAGAATGAAAAATTATCTGCCGTTATCTCTATCGGCAGAGATAAGCCATCAATAAACGATTTAATTACAACGGCGTTAAATTCTTTTAACAGTAAAAAAGCTAACAGAATCATCAATGGCACCCTCTATACATTGGAAGATATTATCGGCAGCAGTGCCGCCATCCAGCAAACCCTAAAACAAGCCCGCAAAGTGGCGCAAAGCCAATCTACCGTGATGCTTGTGGGTGAAACAGGCACAGGTAAAGAGTTGTTTGCCCAAGGCATACATAATGCAAGTTCATACAGTTCCCGCCCCTTTATTGCTGTAAACTGTGCGGCGATCCCGGAAACGCTAATGGAAAGCCTGATGATGGGGACTGTAAAAGGCGCATTTTCCGGAGCATTAGATACGCCCGGTTTTTTTGAGCAGGCCGAGAATGGAACTTTATTTTTGGATGAAATAAACTCGTTGTCTATTTCCTTACAAGCCAAACTGTTAAGATTGCTACAGGATAAAAAAATACGACGTCTGGGCGATAATAAAGAACGTAAGATTTCGTGCCGGATAATCAGCGCAACCAACCAGGACTTATTTGTTCTGGCAAAGAGCGGCCTTTTTCGTGAAGATCTTTTATACCGTTTGACGCCCGTTATTGTGGATATTCCTCCCTTACGTGAGCGAGCCGGGGACATCCCTCTGCTGGCAAAAGAGTTTGTAGCCCGGTTCAATGATTCACTGGCGATGAATATAAAACTCATAGCACAGGATTTGATGCAGCTATTCTTATATTATCGTTGGCCGGGAAATGTTCGCGAGTTAGAACATATCATTGAAAGCACTATGAGTATGGCTGAAAGCACAGAAACAATCTTATCTAACGAACATCTGCCCAGGCTTTTAAAGAAAAGACTTATGATTGATCAAGCAACTACTGACTCAAGTGATAGAGAAGCAAAATCCAACAAACCACTACCAGAACTGCTGCGTCAGTACGAGAAAGAAACCATTGAGAACGCACTAATGCTAAATAACGGCAACGTAAGCCAGTGCGCTATTCAACTAGGTATTACCAGGCAAAATTTGCATTATCACCTCCGTCGACTTGGAATTAATTCTATTTTTTATAAAGCCCAGTCTATCAGCGATACAATTAATCCCCCTTTACCGTAAGCGTTATGTATGCCGCGCCAGTTCCTGCCGTGAGCATATTTTCCGTACTGCTATACAATGAGAAAGATTGCGGCCGCCAATGAATAGGTGGCCGCCTGTTGTATCTTCCATGAATTCAAGGCTTTGTGGTACGCTCAACAAGGCACTGATAATTTCTGATTCCCCGTAATCATATAGTTAAACCTCTTCAACGGCTTTTCGGGACATTGCTACTGGTGTTAACGTTCAAAGTTAATATCAGTCTTTCCTATGAGGACACCGAGGGACGTTCCTGGAAAGATGATACTGATATGCGGAATATGGGATTCGCGTAAAGGTTTGGCCCCTGAATATAGGGAGATGGTTTACAATACTAGCATATCGTTCTCGTCGAAAGACCAGTGTGGATTATATGCGACCTCCCAATAATAGCCGTTCGGGTCCGTAAAATATCCGCTATACCCGCCCCAGAAAACCTTCTGGGGTTCTTTGGCGATAACTGCTCCCGCTTTTTTCGCAAGTTCCATGACTTCATGCACTTCGGCTTCGCTTCTCACGTTGTAGGCTAGCGTAATTCCAGCGAATCCTGAGGAAATCTTCGGCGGATTTTTCTCATTAATATCCTCTGCGAGAAGAGCTAATGGATACAGTTCAAATTTTGTGCCGGTGGTATTAAAGAAAACTACTTTCGGGTTATCTTCTTTTTCATCCGTGACAAAGCCAAGGCCGTCACGATAAAAACGTATGGACTGCGCCATATTCTTTACACCGAGGCAAATAATGCTGATTCTGTTCATGACGAATTTCTCCTTTTATGAAAAAAAGTAACGTTTTTAAAATTTCCCCTTGCTATCCTTTGATAAACTTTGGAAAAATCTCTTTAACTTCTCTTTGATATCGGTAGGCAGATTTTTGTCCGGCATGCCAAGAATTGCGCCCTGTATCCCATACAACATGTGTAAACAGGCACCGGGGTCGCGTTTAAGCCGGATGCGCCGAAATGCTTCTTCCGCGCCTATTTCCTGAAGCTGCGTCACTGTCTCAATGCCGACAGCCAACAGATTTTTCTCCAACACTTTGCCCACATTGGGCAGTTTTGATAATTCGCTCATTCTCTCCCCCGCTCCTCACAGATCATTTCCATCAAACTCTTCAAGACACCGAACTTTCACGAGGGCAGCCCTTTGATGCGCTCAAGCGGAGCACCAGAGTTATGATGCGCCAGTTCTGAAACCAGCAATTTATACATTGTATTTTGCTCTAATGCTTTTTAAAGAAGCATCCGCGTCAAGCATTAAAGGGAACTACTTTCCAAGTGTTTACGGCTCTTGATCTTTTCAATGACCGTGGGATATAATGAAAAATCCGTGTGAGGCAAAAATTTGGCCGCTGACATTTTATTCAGAAAATCCGGTGCCTCGGCTAAGGAAAGATAGACTATACTGCTAATTAGCTCTTCTACAACCAATAATTGATCTGCATCTTTTAACAACTTGCAGGCTCCTTTTATAGAGCCGTTTCCCAGCTGAACAAACCGCTCTCTGGGAAGGTCGGGATATAACCCAATAGTAATACCTGACTCAATATTGATGTAGGTTCCAAAGGCTCCGGCCATATATACCCGTTGAATCTTATCCGGTGTAATACCCAATGCATCCAGTAAAAACGCTACCATGGTGTTCGCTGCCGCTTTTGTATCCATAAATCTTAAAATATCAATCTGACTGAATATTAAGTCTTCATTTAAGGCTGATTCGTACTCCCATGCGTAAACAATGACATATTCTCCATCCCGCATAAGGATTCTCTCTGATCTGCCAGGAATAAACCGACCTGAGTAATCAATCCATCCTTCTAGCAACATTTCAGCAAGAAGGTCAACAATCCCTGAACCGCAGATGCCCACTGGCTTTACATTCTCTATCGTAGTAACCTTCAACTGATTTTGAACAATCTGCACCGAATCTACCGCACCCGCTTTTGCCCGCATTCCCTGCTTGCTGATACCGCCTTCCAAGGCAGGTCCTGCCGCACCCGCAACTGAAATCAGAAATTCATTGTTGCCCAAAAGCATTTCGCCGTTTGTTCCGATATCCATATAGAGAGCCAGTTCACTTTGCTCATGCATCTTGGACGCCAACAGCCCGCTGATAATATCGCCACCTACATAATTAGCTATAGAAGGAAAACAGTATACTAATCCATTAAAGGGTAAGCCTATTTCACGGCCAACAAAGAAACCGCTCCGGTTAAAAGCTGGCGTATAGGGAGTGTAAAAAATAAACCAAGGATCAATCCCCAACAGGAAATGAATCATGGTAGTATTGCCTCCGATAATGAATGTACCGCATCTGTCCGGAGAAATGCCTGTCGCAGTTTGAATTTTATCCATGAGTTCAATAAAATTCCGCAGCGTACATTGCTGGATTTCCCTTAAATGAGTATCATTATCCTTAACGTAAAAGATTCGACTAAGGATGTCCTCACCAAAACGGACTTGATGATTGACCATGCTTTCTTCACACAAAATATTTCCAGTATTCAGATCGATCAGCTGCATGATAACCGTTGTGCTCCCAAGATCAGCTGCATAAGCAAAATTCTTATCTGAAGTATTTCCCCTCTCAAGGTTTACAATTTCCCAGACAAAACCTTTTTGCACCAGGGTAACTGTAAGCTTCCAGTCAAAATCTCGCAGCAGCTTGTAGGACAATTTAATGGTTTCAATAGAAATCTGAACCTCTCCATACTCTGGTTTTAAAGCTTGACGGATTCTGTCAATGTCGGCCACAGAATCTCCGTTACCCGGCGTTCTCAATTCAAGGTATATTTTTTTACAAATTACATTCTTCATAAGTCTTCCTCTTTATTCGTATTATTTAAAAATTCTATCACAAAATCCCCATTTCTCCCGGTAACCAGTGAACAGTTATTGGTATTACCAAAAACATCCACTATTTCTTTCGCTATTAGATAGCTTATTACCTTTTCAATTTGTTTCGAGGGGGACAATCAAAACTCGGAATCGGGGTCACGGGGCTCGGGGTCAGGATGACCCCGTCTGCCGCAATCAAATTAGATTGCGCCCCATGCCGGACGCACGCAGAGAAACACGGAAGTTTATACAATGGCCGTGTTTTATTTTTTATACACTTCTATTTAGGTAAGGAAACATTACGAACCTTCCCCTTGTATCCTTTTGATTAATCTCATTAAAAATCTAACATTAGATTTTGCCTTATGACTTAATCATATGATGCACATATATCACACGATATTAGACAAATTTTGCATGTTTCTTCATTTACTAGGTAGGACGGGAAGAAACAAAAAAATCCATTTACACAAAATATCTTACATTCCCATTCCGAATCTCCCCCTTCCTTCCTGACGAGTATCTTTATTTGCATATTTATTCTTCAAAATCAGCTCCGTAGATTAGCTTATGCTCACTTTTTTTCATGCTCACATCCACCAAGACTTGTACCTTCTAGTTTTATACTCTTTTTTCAGTATTCGGTAGGTGTTTCTACCATAAAAATACAAAATCCTGCAAACTTATATATAAATTCGCAGGATTATACACATCATTTCTATTTTATTGTTGAATGCCCTTTCAGAACAGTTTTAGAATTACCAGTTACATATATGAAATTGCAGTAACCCGGCATTTTTTATCAGATCATTCGCTTCTACTACATCTAAACCAGAACTCTTAAATCGCAATCCTCACTTCGCCGGTTCCCACTTACAACGTACAGGTGAAGTGATGGCATTTTCCTCTTTCAATTCTTTAAATGCCTTATCGATATCTTTTCGATTTAACCCGGACAATTTCTCGACCTCTCCTGCGCTTACCGGCTTGCCGGCAGTTTTCATAGTTTCTAGAACAGTTTCTTTAACGCTCATGCTCAAACCTCCCCAATTTTTGCACTCAACAACTTACTTTTCAAATAATGCCAATAATTCTCCATAGCCTTCGTTCTCTAGATCTTCTCTGGGAATAAACCGCAATGCTGCGGAGTTGATGCAATAACGTAAGCCGCCAGGTTGTGGCCCGTCAGTAAATACATGCCCCAAATGTGAATCTGCATCTGTGCTGCGCACTTCTGTACGTACCATGCCGTGGCTTGCATCCACTGATTGTTTTATTTTCTTTTCATCAACTGACTTTGTAAAACTCGGCCAGCCGCAGCCAGAATCAAATTTATCTAATGAAGAAAATAGCGGTTCTCCTGACACAATATCAACATAAATGCCTTCACGTGTATTATCCCAATATTCATTCCGAAAAGAAGGTTCAGTAGCATTTTCTTGAGTTACAGCAAATTGAAGCGAATTTAATCGTTTTTTTATCAGTTCTGTATTATTAAAATTACTCTTATTTTTGTCCATACTATCCCGCCCTTTTCCTGGTTAAATACCGGACTTGTTTTACTAATGCCCTTATATGGAGCCGTTATAATATATTTTCCATACTCTTACGAAAAATACTTTAATAGTTTCGTGTAAAAGTATAGGGGGTTCGAACCCCAACATACGTTCGCCCCATTTACTACGTCCATGCTAACATACAAACACACATTTGAAAATACCGCAAATCCGCACACCCTTACTATTCCTGGGGTTTTTTCTCTATCACCGCTACTGACTCAACGTGAAACGTCTGCGGGAACATATCAACAGGCTGAATCTCCTGGGCAATATAACCCAGGCTGCTTAGAACTGCCAAATCACGGGCCAGTGACGCCGGGTTACAGGATACATAGACAATCCGCTTTGGCTCCATTCTTGCAAAAGTCTCTAGTACTTTTGGTTCACAGCCGGCGCGGGGTGGATCGACAACAATAACGTCAGGTCTGAGTCCTTGCTTATACAAACGGGGCATAACGTCGACAGTATCGCCGACAATAAACTCAACATTAGCAACATTGTTGTTGATGGCGTTTTGGCGGGCGTCAAGGATGGCCGGTTCTACAACCTCAATGCCATATACTTGAGCTGCTTTCCGTGCCAGGAACAAGGTAATGGTGCCTGTCCCGCAGTAAGCGTCGATGACTGTTTCAGCACCGTTTAATCCGGCATACTGTACGGCTTGATTATATAACACTTCGGCTTGAGTCGTGTTGACCTGGAAAAACGACCTGGCCGATATGGCAAAACTGAATTCGCCCAGCTTATCGGTTATGGTGTCTCGTCCCCAGATAGTAACCGTTTTATTTCCCATAATAATATTGGTACGGACTGTATTGACATTTTGAACAATACTGACAAGATTCGGTATCTTGTTTTTCAACCGCTCGATGATCGTCTCACGCTGCGGCAGGCGGTCTGTCGCTGTTACTAATACTACCATGACTTCACCGGTAGCTGTGCCTACCCGTCCCAGGACATGTCGAATAATTCCCTGACCTGTATGCTCATCGTAGGTTTCAATACCTAATTCATCAATAACAGTTCTGACTTCCCTGACAATATCGTTATTAATTTGGTGCTGAATCAGGCAATTATCTGTATCTACAATGTCATGACTTCCCTGTGTGAAACATCCAACAACCACTTTACCGTTTTTATGTCCTACAGGAAATTGCATTTTATTGCGGTAATACCAAGGGTTATCTGCGCCAAGAGTCGGATGAACTTTTACTTCCGGCAGTTTGCCAATGCGGGTAACGGCATCCACAACCTGCTGACGCTTGGCGTTTAATTGCTCCTGATAGCTGAGATGCTGCAGTTGGCAGCCACCGCACTCATTATAAATACCGCATTCGGGAATAATTCTGTGAGGTGACGGCATTAAGACGTCTTTGAGTCGGCCAACGGCGTATGTTTTTTTGACTGTTGTAATAACTGCCGCTACCTTTTCCCCAGGCAAAGCCTGCGGTACAAATACTGTAAAATCTTGATAACGCCCTACGCCTTCGCCGCTATGGCCCAGGCCGGTAATATCGATATTATAGCTTTTGCCTTTTTCTACAGGGACTGAGTATGCTTTATTTGCCACGAAATGCCACCTTTTCTTTAGAAAATCATAAAATATGTTATAGAGGGCGGAGATCTCCGCCCTCTTTACTTAATCCTTCTTATCCTGTTGGAAAGGTTGACTTTCCGCCTGGATCAACATCGGTTTTCACTTTCGCTAACGCTCGGCGGAAGCCGTGTTTTCTTTATCGTCTGAAGACTTGCCCAGCTTAATCAAGGTATCGGTGTATTCTTTAAGTTTTTGGCTGACAAGAGCGTTTACTGTGCCAGATGGATAAGTGCCGTCTGGGTTTGGTACACCGGCGGGGATGCCTGTTAGGATTTCAATGCCCTGGTCAATGGTTTCGACAGGATAGATGTGAAACTTTCCCTGCTCAACAGCCTCGATGACCTCGTCATTTAGCGCCAGGTTGCTGACATTCTGGTGGGGAATCATTACGCCCTGGTTGCCTGTCAGTCCTTTTAGCTTGCAGACTGAGAAAAAGCCTTCGATTTTTTCTGTCGCGCCGCCGATAGGCTGAATTTCACCTTTTTGATTGACTGAGCCAGTAACGGCAATGTATTGTTTAATCGGCAAATCTGCCACACTTGACAAGATGGCGTATAGTTCAGTGCTTGATGCGCTGTCGCCGTCAACGCCGTCATAGAGCTGTTCAAAGGTCAGACTGGCAGTCAGTGTCAGCGGGTGTTTCTGGGCATATTTTTGACCCA
Source organism: Sporomusa malonica (assembly GCF_900176355.1). GTDB lineage: Bacteria > Bacillota > Negativicutes > Sporomusales > Sporomusaceae > Sporomusa > Sporomusa malonica. The sequence continues at coordinate 205,813 of NZ_FWXI01000003.1, forward strand.
GGTAACCGCTTAGGATGAGTACGCCTTTAGTATGACTGGTACCGCTGGTCTTGGTCTCGCGCTCAATATTGACAATACCGCTTTTACCGAGATAGGTATTGGCGGTGATACGCGAGGGCTTGCCGAACATGTATTCACCGACTGACAGTACTGCCAAGCCATTGACTTGGCCTACTTTCTCGCCATCAGTATCAATTAAGAGATGCCCTTCGGCAAACATTTCCTGCAAGTGATCTTCATATTTATTGGCACGATAGCGTTTTTCTTCTATGGCCTTTTTAATATGCTCTGCCGTGACTAGCTGGCTGTTGTCCATGGTAGCCCAGACATCGGCTTCACACAATATCTCAACAACATCATTAAACCGTGTAGTGAGTTTGGTTTGCGAACCTGTCAGTCGTGAACTATATTCAACAACCCGGGCCACTGCCGCCTTGTCAAAATGCTTGAGTTTCTCCCGGTTGACTGTTGAGCTAATAAAGCCAGCCAGTTTTTGAATATTGATCAGATTGTTTTCCATGATAACATCAAAATCGGCATGAGCTTTGAACAATTTCCGGAAGTCCTCGTCATAATTGTATAAAAGCTGATAGATATATGGATTGCCAATCAATACGACTTTTACATTAATGGGAATGGGTTCCGGCTTTAATGAGGCCATGGCCAATACGCCGTATTGCTCCCCTAAATTTTCAATTTGCAGCTTTTTCGTCTTCAGCACCCGTTTCAGTGCTTCCCAAGCACCAACATTAGCAAGTACATCACGGGCATTTAAAATCAGGTAGCCGCCATTCGCCTTGTGCAGGGCTCCTGGCTTGATCATTGTATAGTCAGTGCTAACAACACCCATACGGGTTTCGTATTCCGCCCGGCCCACCAGGTTGTAATAGGTGGGGTTAATTTCAACAATGACAGGTGCGCCCTGGGTTTCCCGATGCTCTACTAAGAGATTGACATTGTATTTATCTTTGGCGTCTTGGGCAGGCCGTTTAAATATGGCCAAAGGATTATTGTCTTCTTCAGGCTGCGGCTTAAATTCGTTGACATTTTTTGATACATCTTGCTTGATGGCCTCCAGGTAATCGACAACCGTTTTGTGTCCATCGTACTTGGCTTTAAGTTCATCAATCAAGTTTCCGGCAGCATACAGTCCGATTCTGATATCAAGCTGTTTTAAATCCTCGCGTGTTCCCCGTTCCAGCAGTTGAATACGGCGAACAACATCCATACCTTTTTCATGGACGGCAAACAAGTTTTTCTCAATGGCATCACGCTGTTCTTTTTCCAATTTTTGAAAATCTTCAGGAGCTAATGCCTTCCCGTCGACCATCGGCAGACCAACAAAACCTGTTGAACTCCATTGTGGAGAAATCCCTTGTGATTCAGCGTATTGAGTAAACTCTTCCACCATCACTGACCGTTGTTCCTGGTATTGTTTTAGCAAGCTTTGCTTGGCCTGCTCATAGTCCTCACTGCTAAATACCTTAGGAATATTAGTTTTCAAGTCCTCAACAAGTTCTTTCATGTCTTGCTTAAACTCATGCCCCATCCCAGCAGGCAACGCTAAGGCAATGGGTTGTCCGGGGGTTTCTAAATTATTTACATAACACCAATCATAGGGGAGTTCCTGCTGGCTGGCCACTTTTTTTACAGCTGCTTCCGCATAGGTAATTTTACCAGTGCCCACTAAACCCGAAATAAAAATATTGTAACCCGGGTTTTTGGTGAACAGGCCAAATTCAACCGCTTTTACCGCCCGTTCCTGACCTATCATGACTTCGAGCGGCGGCACTGCTTCAGTTGTTGCAAAGTTAAACATGTTTTCATCACAGCTAAAGCGGAGTTTCTCGACCGGCAATTCCTGACTTATGGTCATGAAGAGTCCTCCCTTTGGGTACTATTTCTTAATTAACTCGGCCATACAGGATGTTGGAGTGCCGTTAGCACGGTGAATTGACACACATTTGCAGCACTGTGAGAAGTTGTCACATTCCGTTTTAGGACATGGACAGTTTACATCAGGCTTAAGGCAGCTGGCTTCTTGCTGTTCACTCATTTCTTCATCACTCCATCTACGTAGATTTAGTACATAGATGTCTTTTCTACTGTCTGCCAGAAAAATCCTGCTACACGAGCGGCACGCCCAGGTACATCATTACAATTTTACTGGTGTTAATGAAAGAATGGGCAGTAATTGAAGTAATGAGCGAACCGGTCCAAAAATACAGCAGGGCAAAACCGATGCCAACAATAATCATCTCTGCCAGCCAGTAGGCGTTAAAATGAAATAGAGCAAAAATTGCGGCGCTGACTAAAGCTCCGCCCCATAGCCCCCACTTGTCTTTAAGCGGTAGAAATGTAAACATCCTGTACAGTACTTCCTCAGTAACCGGTGCGGCAATACCGGCCAAAAATAACGGGATAATGAGCTCTTGCCAGGACAACGCCGCCTGTACTTGCGTGACGATCGGATGCTGTGTTGGTGATACTAAAAGTACGGTGGTATACAGGCGCTCACTGTATAGGCTGACAAATAATAACGCGACTCCGCCTGCCAGACCTTTCAAGACATTTTTTCCCCAGTTGTTTAGCGAAAACCCTAACTGTGCAAAGTCACCCCTGGTGCTCTGGATTTTCCACAATACCAAGGCTAATACAATCAGGCGATCAGTCAATTCAATAATAAACGGGCTGGCATCGAAGAAAAGCGGATACAGCAGCCGTACAACGAGTATTCCGGCAGCCAGACGTAAAATATGAACAGAGAGGACGGCTCGTAAGTCCCAGGTCGCTTTTAGCATACTTAATAACCTCATTTTTTTGGCGTATCAATACCATTATGTGCGGTCATATAGGCTTTAATTCAAGAAAACTTTTCCGTAAAAAAAGAAGCAGCCCGAATTTTATCGGCTGCTTCTTTGGATACCCTTATATTAAACTAAGGCCAGTCGCTCTTTTAACAGTTTGTTGACAAGTTCAGGATTTGCCCGGCCCTTGCTTTGCTTCATAACCTGGCCGACCAGGAAGCCAATGGCTTTTTCCTTGCCTGCCTTAAAATCAGCTACAGACTGCGGACTGGCGGCAATCACGCCGTCTACGATGGCAACAATTGCGCCTTCGTCACTGATTTGGACAAGACCCTGTTCTTTTACAATGGTCTGGGCATCTTTGCCACTATCCCACATGCCTTCAAATACTGTTTTGGCAATCTTGCCAGAAATAGTACCTTTAGCAATAAGCTCAATCAACCCGGCCAATTGGGCAGGGGCTACAGGGCACTCTTCTACCGATTTACCGGCAGCATTAAGGTGTTTGGATACATCGCCCATCAGCCAGTTTGCTGCCACTTTGGCATCCGCTCCGGCCTTCACTATAGCGTCATAATAGTCGGCCATGGCGCGGCTGACAGTAATAGTCTCAGCATCATAGGCGGACAGACCATGGTCTGCCATCAACCTGGCTTTGCGGGCATCAGGCAATTCGGGCAAGCTGGCCCGGATACTTTCGACTGTGGCTGGATCAACAACAATGGGGACAAGCTCAGGTTCAGGGAAATAGCGGTAATCATGGGCCTGTTCTTTGTTACGCATTGACAGCGTTACACCCTTGTTTTCATCCCATGAACGTGTTTCCTGAATGACGCGGCCGCCTTCTTCCAGCACTTCGGTCTGGCGTTCTACCTCATATTCAAGACCACGCTGCACCGAACGGAAGGAGTTGAGGTTTTTCAGTTCGGCTTTGGTGCCAAATGGCTCAGTCCCAACAGGCCGGAGTGAAACGTTAGCGTCGCAGCGCAGGCTGCCTTCTTCCATTTTGCAGTCAGAAACATCAATATATTGAAGAATGGCTTTGACTTTTTCCAGATAGGCCTTAGCCTCTTCCGGTGACCGCAGGTCAGGTTCTGACACAATTTCGATGAGCGGCACACCGGTCCGGTTGTAGTCTACTAAGGCATATTCGCTATTACTGATGGTGCCTGAGTGTACCAGCTTACCGGCATCTTCTTCCATATGTACACGGGTAATACCAATACGTTTGGTCTCACCATTGACTTCAATGTCCAGATAGCCGTTGACTGCAATCGGCAGGTCGTATTGCGAGGTTTGATAGTTCTTGGGCAGGTCAGGGTAGTAGTAGTTTTTGCGATCGAATTTGCTAAACGGCAGGATCTGGCAGTTAAGCGCCAAGCCTGCCCTGACGGCAAACTCTACGACCTTTTCATTGATAACAGGCAACACACCAGGAAGACCCAAACATACGGGACACACGTTGGTATTTTGTTCTGAGCCGAATTTAGTACTGCAGCCGCAGAATATTTTAGACTCGGTTTTAAGTTCTGAATGGACTTCAAGTCCAATGACTGTTTCATATTTCATGGCCTTAAACCTCCCCCAGCGGCGCAAAACGCGTATGATAATCATTAGCCTGCTCGAAGGCATAAGCCGCCTGAATAATAGTAGCTTCAGCCAGCGGCTTGCCGATAATCTGCATACCGACAGGCAGTCCCTGGACAAAGCCGCATGGTATGGATATGCCAGGCAGGCCGGCCAGGTTAATTGGGATGGTATAGATATCCTGCAGGTACATAGCTAACGGATCGCTAAGCTCACCGATTTTGAATGCAGTGGTCGGCGCTGTTGGCGTAAGAAGCACATCTACTTCGGTAAAAGCTGTGTCAAAGTCTTGTTTTACTAAGGTGCGCGCTTGCAGCGCTTTAAGATAATAAGCATCATAGTAACCAGAGCTTAGGGCATAGGTGCCAAGCATAATGCGACGTTTAACCTCAGGGCCGAAGCCTTCACTCCTGGACTTTTTATACATATCAATGATATCATTGCCTGCTGCACGATGGCCGAAACCTACGCCATCATATCTGGCCAGGTTGGAGCTAGCCTCAGCCGGAGCAATCAGGTAATAAGCAGGCAAAGCGTACTCGGTGTGTGGCAGGGATACTTCCTTAACCTCAGCCCCCATGGCAATAAGCTGATCAACCGCCTTGCGGATAGTTGCAGCAACCTCGGGCTGAATACCTGTACCAAAATACTCTTTCGGCAGACCAATCTTGAGGCCTTTAACATCGTTGACAAGCGCTTGGGTATAGTCAGGGGCCTCCACATTAATGGATGTCGAATCTTTAGCATCATGTCCGGCGATGGCATTGAGCAGCAGCGCGCTGTCAGTAACGTCCCTGGTAATAGGGCCAATTTGGTCAAGCGACGAAGCATAAGCCACCAGGCCGTAACGGGATACGCGGCCATAGGTTGGTTTTAGGCCAACATTGCCGCAATAGGCTGCTGGCTGACGGATAGAACCGCCGGTATCTGAGCCAAGCGCCCAAATAGCTTGTCCGGCTGCCACTGCTGCCGCTGAGCCGCCGCTTGAACCGCCAGGAACCCTGTCAGTATCCCAAGGGTTGTGAGTTGGAAAAAAGCCTGAGTTCTCAGTAGAACCGCCCATGGCAAATTCGTCACAGTTAGCCTTACCTGTCAAGACAGCATCCTGGGCTGCCAGCATTTCAACAACAGTTGCATCATAAGGCGGGACAAAATTGGCAAGAATTTTGGAAGCACAAGTAGTCTTTGTCCCTTTGGTACAAATATTGTCCTTAAGCGCGCCAGGAATACCGGCTAATGGTGCGATTTGCTCGCCACGCCCGATTTTGGCGTCAACAGCGGCTGCCTGAGAAAGAGCTTGTTCTCTGGTCTCAGTTATGTAAGAACGTATTTTAGGTTCGACAGCGTCTGTGCGGGCAAATACGGATTTTGCCAGTTCAACTGCCGATATCTCTTTTTTTACCAACATGTCATGCAGGGCATGTACGGTGTGTTTGAATAATTCCATCTCTTAACCTCCAGTCCTCTTAGCCTTCCATAATCTTCGGAACCTTGAAATAGCCGTCCTCAGCTTCTGGCGCATTTGACAAAGCCAGTTCTTGTGGCAGCGAAGGCTTGACTACGTCAGGCCGCATAACATTCTTAAGCGGTAGAACGTGGGCTGTCGGCTCCACACCCTCGGTATCAAGTTTATTAAGGACATCAGCATATTCTAAAATCGCATTAAGTTGACCTGCGTAGGCGTCCAGCTCCTCAGGGGTCATCTCCAACCGGGATAAGAGGGCTACGTTTTCAACATCTTGGCGGGATATCTTCATCTTATTATCACCTTCCTAAAAGCAAAATGTGCCAATATTTTCATAAAGGATATTATATCATGCCTGTGGCTTTTGCACCAGCGTCCTGAACTGTTCTTCATCCAAGACTGTAATGCCAAGCTCATTTGCTTTATCCAGTTTGCTGCCAGCTTCAGCACCAGCAATTGTTAAAATGACTTTTGCCTAAATACTTCAAGCCACTAATTTTGCAGTTTTTTGGCTAAAGTACATTATATCACATTTATACAGCTTTTTAAAATTAGGTACGCACTCGGATTTTCTTTTTCCGCTTTCAAATGGGTACAACATTGCATATTGATAGCTTAATTGGCTATTACCGCTCCCTCAATCCCTCACTCCTATATTTAATGAACGGATCCATGAAGTACTCAACTATCCGTTTCTGCCTTGTTTTAATTTCCGCCGTTACTGCCATCCCGGGTGTAAGATATACTTTTCGGTCATTAGCCAAGGCAAAGTAGTCTAATTCTGTCTGGACTACAGCACGGTACACCAGACCTTTGTCCTTATCATCCACAGCGTCAGAACTAAGATCAACCAGTTTCGCGTTCAGCGTCCCGTATTTCTGAAAATTAAAGGTTTCAACCTTAACCTCGGCATTCTGGCCTTCATAGAGGAATCCTATATCCTTGTTGGCAATCCAAGTCTCTATTTCCATTTTTGCGCCTTCAGGTACTACTAGCATCAGCGCTTGTGCTGGTGTAACTACTCCCCCCACTGTATGTATAGCCAACTGCTGGACAGTACCTGCTATCGGCGAAGTAATCGTACTAAGCCGATGCTTCTCTTTCGCCTTTTTTAGTTCCTCTTCGACAGTCTGGAGTTGCCTCCGGTTTTCCACAAGCTTACTCATAATATCCCTATCATGCTGACTCATAACGTTATTCAGCGACTCAATACTTTGCAGCAGAGCCGATTGAGCTTTCTCTAATTCCGTTGTCTGAGACTCATAATCTTGCTGCAAGGTCAACATCCGCTCACGGTAATCCTGATATTGGAACTGGGAAACAGCGCCTTGTTCCACTAGTTGCCGCATTTTTGCCTCTTTGTCCACGGATATTTCCAGCTGCATCTCCAATTTCCGTTTGGTTGATTGGGCAATGTTTAATGCAGAGCGAACCTGGATGACCGCCTGCTGGGCTGTGGCTACTTTGGATTGGTATTCGTCAATATCGACGCGATAGAGAAGCAGCTGATTCAGTAGATCCTGGGAATTGACGTTTGGATTCGGGTCAGGCACGAAGGGTTGGCCTGTTTGTTCTGCGATCAACCGCTTTATCTCCAATTGGTAATAGCCTTGTTCTTTAAGTAGACGGGCAAGGTCGGACGCTGTAATGGTGGTGTCAAGCTCAATTAGTACATCACCGGGCTGAACCTTACTTCCGTCTTTAACAAGAATATTTTTGACTACACCTTTATCTTCCGCCTGAATAGTCTTTGTATAACCCGAAGGGATGACTTTCCCCGGCGCGACGGCGACTTCATCAACCTGACCTATGCACGCCCATGTTAGAGCAAGAACGAATAAAGTGATAAGCACCCAAGCGGTTGCTCGTCCAACCGGTGAAGGAGGCGTCTCAACAATTTCCAGGGCAGCCGGTAAAAACTCCAGTTCACTTTTGTTGAGTGCGTTAGTGGCCGTCGCTGTCGGTTTTAATGATTTTACCTTATTAAGCATCGCTTCTAAACTATCCACCATTTTTAGGCGCATACATTCGTACCCTCCTGTTGCGTATAGAGGCTATAGTAGGCACCTTTTTGCTTCAGAAGCTGTTCATGGCTTCCTTGCTCAATGATATGGCCTTTTTCGACCACAATGATAGTATCTGCATTCCGCACCGTAGACAATCGATGGGCGATGATAAATACCGTGCGTCCCTGGCAAATCTGCGCCAGGTTATCCTGGATGATTCTTTCCGACTGATAGTCAAGAGCACTAGTGGCTTCGTCAAAAATTAGGATTCGTGGATTGATCAGCAAGGTTCGGGCAATGGCGATGCGTTGGCGCTGTCCCCCGGATAAAGCTGTGCCGCGTTCGCCAACGCTGGTATCATAGCCTTCAGGCAGTTCCAGAATAAATTCGTGGGCCCCAGCCAATTTGGCGGCTTGAATCACCCGTTCCATTGGAGCGGCTGGGTCAACCGCAGCGATGTTATCACGGATACTGCCGTTAAATAGGAAGTTTTCCTGCAGAACAACCCCAATCTGGCGGCGCAGCCATGCCGGCTCGACCTGAGCCAAATCAATACCGTCGATAAGCACCCGGCCGCGTTCAGGTATATATAAGCGTTGTATCAGTTTCGTCATAGTACTTTTGCCGGACCCTGAGCGACCGACGATGCCTACGGTGGTTCCTGGCTCAACCGTTAAGTTGATACCGTCGAGAACTAGCGACCCGTCGGTGCGATAACGAAAGGCGATGTTTTCCAGCGTAACAAGACCTTTGATAGGCGGCAGTAAGGTTCTGTTGGGATTAAACGCCGGCTCGCGGGGGCAGTTTAATACATCGCCGAGCCTTTCGATAGAAAGCCGGACTTGTTGAAAATCCTGCCAGAGGTTGGCCAAGCGCAGCACCGGATCTATTACTCTACCTGCTAGCATCTGAAAGGCAATGAGTTGGCCAACGGTAAGATTTCCATCCATAACCAAATGAGCGCCGAACCAAAGAATCGCCAGTGTGGCTATTTTCTGAATAAGCTGGGCGGTATTACTGGCCATATTACCTAAAATGGTGCTATTGAAGGAAGACTTGACGTAATTAGCCTGTAGCCCCTCCCATTTGTGGCTGAGCTGGGGTTCAATCGCCAAACTTTTAACAGTGTGAATGCCGGTTATAGTCTCGACAAGATATGATTGGACTTCTGCGCCACACATGAATTTGTGGTTCAGGCGCTGTTTGAAGATTGGAGTAACCAATACCGATAAAGTGACAAAGAGGGGTAATGATACTAAGGTAATCAGGCTCAGCGTTACGCTGTAAAAAAACATGGCTATAATAAATACCGTTGCAAAAAAAAGGTCAAGAACCACTGTAAGTGTTGAGCCGGTCAAAAACTGACGAATGTTTTCCAGTTCCCTCACCCGGGCGACGGTGTCGCCGACCCGTCTTATTTCGAAATATTTCAGCGGCAGCGCCAGCAAGTGATTGAACAATTTGGCAGCGAGAAGGACGTCCACCCGGTTCGTGGTGTGAGAAAAGAGATAGGACCGTAAAAAGCTTAGAATACCTTCAAAAAGGTTAATACATAATAAGCCGACCGCCAGTATATCTAGGGTTGTTACACCTTTATGAACTAGTACTTTGTCAATGATAACCTGAGTGAACAGAGGCGTGATCAAACCAAAGCTCTGCAAGAAAAAAGACATGATTAAGACTTCGCTAAAAAACCGTTTAAATCTAATGATTACCGGGATAAACCAGCTAAAGTTAAATTCCTTCTCCAGATTAGCTAGACTGAACCGGCGGGCTAAAAGGATGACTGTCCCGGTCCACGCGGCACCGAAGGCTTCGTGGGTGAGCGTAAGTGGACGCTCTTTGTATGGATCAAAAAGCAATACCCGTTGATCATCGGCTTTTACGATGACTACATATTGTCCGTTACTTAACAGCGTCATGGCCGGTAGCGCTAATTTGGGCAGCTTGGTTATTAGAATCTGGGTCTGCTTCGCCTTGAGGCCCAGTTCTTTTGCAGCCCTAAGTAGCGTAACGATATCAGCGGCTGTATCTGCTACGACAAAGGCCCGTTTTAGCTGCTGATATTCGGCGGGTATGCCAAGGAGCCGTGCGGCGGTGACTAAACACATTAAGCCGCTATCAAGACTTCCCTTATTAGGTTGAGCAGTAGCACTGTCATTTTGACTAGGCTGCATATTTATCCTCCCTAGAACATAGTCTAAACCGGCGGCAATGCCGCCGGTTTAGACTTGCTTCAAAAAGTACGATTTTGCTGTTTACCTTAAGCTATCTTTTGATTGACCTGGTCGGCTGTGAGTGTTCCGTCTGAAAACTGAAATTGATCCACTTGATAGCTCGTGCCCAATGTCCAGTTGGAAAGACGAACAGTTTCGCCGGTTTGCGTGATGGTGCAAACCAAATCGTTGTTGCCTCTAGTGAACTCGATACTTGCTAACACCAGATTCTGGAATTGAAGCGTATCAAGTCCGTTATCGGCACTTTCATAGCTATTGATAGTTTCATTGCCCGAACCTACGCCAAAGAGGTAAGTATCATTCCCAAGTCCGCCTCTCAGAGTGTCATTACCGGCACCACCATCAAGAATATCGTTGCCGGAGCCGCCGTTCAGCACGTCGCTGCCCGCCCCACCAGTCAGCATATTATTGTAGCTATTGCCAGTAAGGATATTATCGAGCTCGTTGCCCGCACCATTAATGTTTGAATACTCAGTAAGTGTCAGATTCTCCAGATTAGAACCGAGGGTGTAGGTGATGCTGGATTTAACAGTATCGGTTCCTTCTCCGGCGTTTTCGGTCACCACGTCGCCAGTACTGTTAATAAAGTAAGTATCATCTCCTAAACCACCAATAAAAGTATCTGTCCCGCCATAGCCGTCCAACGTGTCGTTACCTAGGCCACCAATCAGAACGTTGTTAACGCTATTGCCCATAATGACATTATCCAGTTCATTACCGGTACCGTTAAGGTTGGAGAATCCAGTAAGTGTCAGGTTCTCCAGATTAACCCCCAACACATAGCTGATGCTGGATTTAACGGTATCGATTCCTTCACTGGCGCTTTCGGTCACAACATCGCCGGTATTGTCCACCATATAGGTGTCGTTGCCTAGACCACCAGTCATCATATCGGCACCGGTGCCACCGTCAAGAGTATCGTTACCTAAACCACCATCGATGATATTGGCAAGACTATTGCCTGTAATAGTGTTGTCCAGTTCATTGCCAGTACCGTTGATGGCAATAGCTCCTGTCAAGGTCAGGTTTTCCAGGTTGGCCCCCAGTATATAGCTGATGCTGGAATTAACGGTATCGGTTTCCCCGCTGGCGTATTCAATTACTACATCTCCCAGATTATCAACGACGTAGGTGTCCCAGCCTTGACCACCAATCATTGTATCAGCTCCGCTGCCGCCGTTCAGTACGTTCCAACTCGTGTTTCCGGTTAGCACATTGTCCAATGCATTGCCCGTCCCATTAACCATGGAAGATCCGATAAGTGTCAAGTTCTCCAAATTAGCCCCTAGTACATAGGTAATACTCGACTGAACGGCGTCTACACCTTCCCCGGCGTTCTCTGTTACAACATCGCCCGTATTATCTACCACGTAGATGTCGTTGCCCAGGCCACCGGTCATCATATCGGCACCGGCTCCACCGTCAAGAATATCGTTACCCAGACCGCCGCTTAGGATATTGTTGACGCTATTACCCGTAATGGTATTGTCCAGTTGATTGCCGGTACCGTCGATCACGGCAGTACCCGTCAGGGTCAGCTTTTCCAGATTGGCCCCAAGTACGTAAGTGACACTGGATTTAACTGTATCGCTTCCTTCGCCAGCGTTTTCAGTCACCACATCGCCGGTGCTGTCCACAATATATGTGTCGTCACCTAAACCCCCGGTCATGCTGTCGTCGCCAGCATCACCATGCAGTGTGTCGTTTCCGAGACCTCCATTAAGAATATTGTTGACGCTATTGCCGGTAATGATGTTGTCCAGCTCATTACCGGTACCGTTAATCGCATCAGTTCCCGTCAGTGTCAGGTTTTCTAGGTTGACCCCCAGTACGTAAGTGACGCTGGATTTAACTGTATCGCTTCCTTGTCCTGTATTCTCAATTACAATATCACCGATGCTGTCCACGATATAGGTATCGTTACCTGTGCCACCGGTCATAGTATCATTTCCTATACCGCCTTCCAACACATTGTCATAACTATTGCCCGTCAAAATATTATCTAGTTCATTACCTGTCCCATTGATGCTGGAAGATCCCGTCAGTGTCAAGTTTTCCAGATTAGCCCCTAATACATAGCTAATACTCGACTGAACGGCGTCTACACCTTCCTCAGCGTTCTCTGCCACAACATCGCTCGTATTATCCACTACGTAGGTGTCGTTACCCAGACCACCGGTCATCGTATCAGCACCGGCTCCCCCGTCAATGATATCGTTGCCCAGACCACCGTAAAGAATATTGTTGACACTATTGCCGGCAATGATATTGTCCATTTCATTGCCGGTACCGTTGATAGCAGTAGTTCCCGTCAGTGTTAGCTTTTCCAGATTAGCCCCTAGTACATAGCTAACACTCGACTGAACGGCGTCCACACCTTCCCCAGCGTTCTCAGTCACTACATCGCCCGCATTGTCCACTACATAGGTATCGTTACCCAGGCCACCGGCCATCGTATCAGCACCGGTACAACCATCCAACACATTATTCCCGCTATTGCCAATCAATAAATTGTCGAAAGTATTACCGGTCCCGTTGATATTTCCACTGCCGGTCAACATCACATTCTCCAGGTTGACGCCGAGGGTGTAGGTAATACTTGACTGAATGGTATCGATTCCTTCTCCGGCGTTCTCTGTCACCTTGTCCCCAGTGCTATCCACGACGTAAATATCGTTCCCGGCACCGCCGACCATGGTATCGATGCCTCCGCCACCATCTAGCGTATCATTGCCCGCTCCTCCAGATAATGAGTTATTATAGCTGTTTCCGGTTAAGACATTGTCCAACTCGTTACCTGTACCATTGATGTTTGAATTCCCTGTAAGTGTCAGATTTTCCACATTGGAACTCAATACGTAACTGACACTGGATTTTACGGTGTCGATACCTTCGCCGGCGTTCTCATTCACGGTATCCCCAACGTTGTCCACGATATACGTGTCATTACCTAATCCTCCGGCCAGTGCATCCGCACCAGAGCCACCGTCTAACACGTTGTCACCGCTGTTGCCGGTCAGCATATTGCTAAGTGTGTTGCCGGTTCCGTTGATGCTATTAGTACCGGTCAATGTCAGGTTCTCCACATTGGCACTGACAGTAAAGGTGACACCAGATTGCACGGTATCAATACCTTCACCGATGTTTTCATTCACGACATCTCCAATGCTGTCCACGATAAAAATGTCATTGCCAAAACCACCGGTCATGTTGTCGTTCCCGGCGCCACCGTCCAGCATGTTGTCGCCACTGTTGCCGATCAGCACGTTATTAAGTGCATTGCCGATTCCAGTGATGTTATTAGTACCGCTCAAGGTCAGGTTTTCCACATTGGCGCCTAAGGTGTAACTAAAACCAACTTGGACGGTGTCGGTTCCTTCTACAGCGTTTTCGATGACGACATCTCCGGCACTATCAACCACATAGGTGTCGTTGCCCAGCCCGCCGGTCATGGTGTCTGCGCCCGCGCCGCCGTCTAGAATATTGCTTAAACCATTGCCTATGAGTACGTTGTCAAGACTATTACCAGTTGCCTTGGTAGCGGAATCGGTCAATGTCAGACCTTCCAGATTGGCGCCTAGGGTGTAGCTGATACTCGACTGGACCATATCCGTGCCCTCACCGGCGTTTTCGGTCACCACGTCGCCGCTGTTGTCCACCACGTAGCTATCGTTGCCAGTGCCTCCGATCATGGTGTCGCTGCCTAAGCCACCGTCCAGTGTATCGTTGCCCGCCCCGCCGGTCAGGACATTATTGTAGCTAGTTCCGGTGATGACGTTGTCCAGTTCGTTTCCTGTTCCATTAATGCTGGAATAACCGGTCAACATCAGATTTTCCAGATTGGCGCCCAGAGTATAGGTGATACTCGAATGGACCGTATCGATTCCTTCCTCGGTGTTCTCAATCACTACGTCGCCGCTGCTCTCCACTACGTAGACATCGTTGCCAATACCTCCGGACATGGTATCACTGCCCAAGCCGCCATCCAACGTGTCGTTGCCAGCCCCGCCATAGAGGGTGTCGGCGCCGAGTGTTCCTGTGACCAAATCATCACCACCGGTAGTCTGTGCCGCTACCGCCAGTATCGCGACATCCGCCGCCGTGAGCATCGTCCCATCAGCGAACTGGAAAAGTTCCACTGCGTTGTCACTCGACCCGAAGTGGTTCTTCACCGTCAGCGTGTCGGCCGCCCCTGCAATTGAAATTTTTAGATCATTACCAACAATAAGGAAAGTAACATCCGATCTAGTGACATCGGATCGGAATGAAATGGTGTCGGGCTGATCTTCAGCGATCGTAAAAATACTTTCCTTTATTACGTCCTGGCCGGAGCCTTTGCCAAACAGATAGGTGTCGCCGCCGCCCAGTCCGACCAGGGTATCGTCCCCCGCCCCACCGTCGAGAGTATCGGCGGTCCAATAGCCAGTGACCGTGTCGTCACCTGCTGTCTCCGATTGTTGGATCAACATCGTCCTAACCTGGGCGTCGGTCCACTCGATACCGTCAGCAAACCGGATGGTTTCTATGTCTTTCCAGCCTTGGAACCAAGCATCGTGGCTAAACTGCCCTTTTATCGTGACCTGGTCAGTCGAACCCAGGAAGCCAATCATCAGATCGTCGCCGCCACGCGAGAGAATTGCTTTATCCGAGGTGAGGCCGGAGCCAAATACAACACTATCGTTGTCGCTGATCGTTAAATTGCTCACACTCTCCTTAATTACGTCCTGGCCGAAGCCGGCATCGAAGATATAGGTATCAGCGCCGTCTCCGCCCTGGAGAGTATCGTTGCCCAGGCCGCCATTCATGACATCTACGCCGTCCGTCCCTACAATCAAATCGTCGCCTGAAGTAGACTGGGACTCAAAGATGCTGGACGCGATCTGAGCTGCTGTCAGCGACGTTCCGTCGGCGAACTGGAACAGTTCCACTGCGTTGTAGCTCAATCCGAACTGGTTTTTGACCGTCAGCGTGTCGTTCACACCCGCGATCGAGATCTGAAGATCGTTATTAACCCTGTGGAAAGTGACGTCTGAAATAGCGACATTGGGTAAGAAAGAGACGGTGTCAGGCTGATCTTCATAAATCGTGACAATACTTTCCTTGATTACATCCTGGCCGGAGCCTTTGCCGAATAGATAGGTATCGCCGCCGCCCAGTCCGATCAGAGTATCGTTCCCCGCCCCGCCGTCGAGAGTATCCGCAGTCCAATAACCGGTGACCGTGTCGTCGCCTGCTGTTTCCGACTGCTGAATCAGCATCGCCCTTACCTGGGCGTCGGTCCACTCGACACCGTCGGCGAACCGGATGGTTTCTATATCTTTCCATCCTAGGAACCAACCATCATGGCTAAACTGCCCTTTGATTGTGACCTGATCAGTCGAACCCTGGAAGCCAATAATCAAGTCGTCGCCGTCACGCGAGAGAATTGCTTTATCCGAGGTGAGGCCGGAGCCGAATACAATACTATCGTTATCGCTGATCGTTGAATTGCTCACCCCCTCCTTGATGACGTCCTGACCGAAGCTGGCATCGAAGATATAAGTATCGGCTCCGTCCCCGCCCTGGAGGGTATCGTTGCCCAAGCCGCCGTTTAATACATTACTACTACTATTACCAGTCAGCGTGTTGTCTATTTCATTACCTGTAGCATCAATCGCCATTGCTCCGGTTAATATAAGATTTTCTAAATTGGCACCAAGCGTATAAGAAATAGATGATTTAACCGTATCCGAACCTTCACCAGATAATTCCGTCACTACATCTCCAATATTGTCAATGATATAAGTATCATTTCCCAGGCCACCAGTCATGATGTCGGCACCACCTCTGCCATCTAGAGTGTCATCTCCAGCGCCACCATTCATTACATCATTGCGCTTGCTACTGCCAATAAGTATATCTGAAGCGTCTGTACTCAGAATCACTGCTAAATTGCTTATTTGGGCCGCTGTTAACTCAGTTCCGTCAGCAAACTGAACCGTTTTCACTTTGAAGGAGTCGTCGAGGAACCATCGGTCAAAAGTCAATGTTTCGCCACTGTCTTTGATCTTCATTGTCAATGTTTCGCCGTTTTGAAGCCATTCTACCGAATCCACGGTAATCCCCTCTCCAAGTTGAACTCTGTCATTACCCGAATCCACATAGGTGGGATTTGAGGAGGAGCCTGTATAGACTGAATTATTAATAGTATCATTGCCGACTCCCCTTCCCCAAATGTATGTGTCGTCTCCCGCTCCGCCTTCTAGGTAGTCGTTGCCGGCTCTACCATTCAGGATATCATTGCGATTATTGCTACCTTTCAGTACATCCGCTCCGTCTGTACTCAGAATTACTGCCAAATTGCTTATTTGGGCCGCTGTTAACTCGGTTCCGTCAGCAAACTGAAC
Source organism: Sporomusa malonica (assembly GCF_900176355.1). Classification (GTDB taxonomy): domain Bacteria; phylum Bacillota; class Negativicutes; order Sporomusales; family Sporomusaceae; genus Sporomusa; species Sporomusa malonica. Next base: position 222,301 of record NZ_FWXI01000003.1, read on the forward strand.
GGTTTTCACTTTGAAGGAATCGTCGAGAAACCATCGGTCAAAGGTCAATGTTTCACCACTGTCTTTGATCCTCATTGTCAATGTCTCGCCGTTTTGGAGCCATTCTACCGACTCCACGGTAATTCCATTCCCAAGTTGAACCGTGTCATTACCCGAATCCACATATGTTGGATTTGAAGAGGAGCCTGTATAGACTGAATTATTAATAGTATCATTGCCAACTCCTCTTCCCCAAATGTATGTGTCGTCTCCCGCTCCGCCTTCTAGGTAGTCGTTACCAGTTCCCCCGTCCATTGTATCGTTCCCTTGGTAGCCGTATATCGTATCGTTACCATCAAGACCATATATCTTGTCATTATGTCCATCAGATCCATATAAAGTATCACTGTTTAAAGTCCCTTGTACCGTTGCTATTTCGCTAAGTTGGGCTGCCATCAACTCCGACCCATCAGCAAATACTAGCTTGTCTATCAGGTACTCTTCTCCACTAAAAAAATTATTAATAGTTAAAGTTTCACCTGTTGACTGGATTATCAATAAAAGGTCATTGCCATTCTGTCTATACGCCAACATATCGGATGTCAAGCCGCTGGTAAATTGAACAATATCATATTCTCCCGAGGAGCCATAATTACAAATTAAATCATTTCCTGACCCGATTCCATATTGGTATACGTCGTTACCAGCACCACCTTCTAAATAATCATTACCGCTTCCTCCATCTAAAATATCATTTCCATCTTGTCCAAATAAATTATCGTCACCTGCACCGCCGTTAATAGTATCATTACCTTTATTACCATATAAAGTGTTTGATGATACTCCGCCTAAAAGAACATCATCACCCTCACCACCACTTATGATACTATGTAGACCCTTCCCTGCCATATCAATGGCCTGTCCTACATCCGTTCCATAAGTATTTGCGAAGTAATTCCGAAAATCATCAAAGCTAGTTAACATTGTTTTTAACCCCAAGCCTTGTAAGACACGTGAAAACTCGCTTATTTCTTCTAATCCTTTGTCATAGCTTTGAGCAAAATCTTCATCAATTTGGTTTCGAGCGCATGTCAGATCGTCTATATACGTATTAGTTGTAGAATTCCATGTATAGTTTATAGCATCTAATAAACCAGTAGTATGTGTTTGCGCCATAAGACGGACATAGTAATATTCTTTTACATCAATATAGATGTCTTTTAGTATTGCAGCGGCGTTCACATTTGGATCATTAGTTGTACCTATCGTAGTAATAAGACCTGAGAATTGCTCTCCAAACATCTTTTCTAAAACGGATAATTGTCGAGCATCCATATTTCCGCCGCTGCTTGCCGGATTAATAGTATCACTATTGGTCCATTTAAATAATAATTGATCCATTATATTACCACGTATTTCAAAATCTTCTTCCGCACTAAAGGATTCTACCAATGCTTTTAAAGCGCCACTTTCGTCACGCGCCATAGCTTGCCACAGGTCGTAGACATTGCCGTGTCCCTTTAAATACGGTAGTACCATTATATCTTGAGGAACGTCTATCCAATCCGTGGCAATAGAATAGATTGGATCACGATCAAACAGATATTGCCCTATAGATTGCACAGTTCCATCTTGCCTTTCGAAAGAACCTAGACTGACTTGGGTATTGCCATTAGCATCCGTGGTGTTTGTTGATGTACTCCTAATGCTTAGCGATTGAATACCCAGGTCACCAAGAGTAAACAACTCCTCAGCGTTAGAATAACCGTCCCCATTCATATCTTTCCAAACACGAATATTAGCGTAATCTGCGTCATTTGCGTCAATTTTTTCGTCGCCATTCGTATCCAAATCAGCTAATGCTTGAAATCCGTCGGTAGCGCGTTGACCATTTGTCAATATGGTTTGATCACCGAAGAGTTCTTGTCCACCGTTAATGATGCCATCACCATTTCGATCCATGACTAAAATGCCGTCGTCAGGTTTGACCCAACCGCTTCTTTCCGCAAAACCATTGTTATCTAAATCAAAGAAAGCACCCGCAGAAGTATCGGTAGTCTCAATACCGTCTCCGTCTAAATCAAGAACTAAAGGATCCCAACGGGCTGATCCTGCGCCATTGAAAGGGTCAAATTGACCAGCGCCAGCATCCATCCAACCGCCATCATTGAAAGGGTCTAACCCTCCGTTTCCAGATCCACCATCTCCAGATCCACCATCTCCAGATCCACCATCTCCAGATCCACTATTATCTGGATTTCCAGGATCGTTTTGCCATTGTTGATAAGCCGAATTAACTAATGGGAAATTCCACGTAGGAAATAAGTCACCATCTGGAGCAATTCTTTGTCCAATACCAGCTTGTCCAAGTGCCTGCCATGTAAAATCAACACATGAATTTGTAGGAGCTATATACCATCCATGTTGTCCAGCATCTACCATAGAAACATAATTTTTAATTTGATTATATTGTTGCTCAGTAATTGAAAAATCAGGAGACGCAGATGATTGTAAGTAGTGATTAGAGTCAGTTTTTGAAACATTCCCTGGGCCAGCAGGTAGCGGCTTATCCCATCCTGAATCAAAACCAAAGGATTCAACGATTCCATCAGGTCGATTTAATTCGAACCACATATGGCCTGCGTCGCTAGTGTCCCCATCTGCAAGTGGGCTTCCAGGCGCGGCAATTCGAATGACCACAGAATATTGACTCATACTTTATCAATCCTCTCTCTTCTTCGTTCTAATAAAATATACGATTCCTGATAAACAAGCAAATACAGGTAGGTGAATAATGCCTAATGTTGCTGTTGCTTGAGCAAGAAATGAGAATGGAATAACCTTAAAACCATATAATCCTATCGAATAAGCACCAATAATTGATAAAGAAACCCAAGATATAAATATCCACTTCCAATAATGATCAATACACAAAAATATGGAGATAATAATAAGCGCAATCGCAAAGGGCCACATACTATGCCCGATGTAGACGAAGACTAGCCATAAAGAATCTATAAAAAACATATTAACAATTTTCTGAGACCACCCTCCTATTCGGCCATATCCGGCAATAATTATAAAACCAACTAATGCTAAATGAATGCCGGTTACGACTTTAAGATCATTTTTACACTTAAACCAAGAACCAGTTACCTTCTCTACTTGTAAATTTTCCATTTCTTTTTCTCTCCAATTTATATAAAAAATTTTGACATCATAACAAGTCTGAACCAAGGACAAGAGTATACTTCCAAATTAGATTCCATTCTGTCGGAGAATAAACACCCCATACTTTCAACAACAATGAAAAAGTCAAGAAAGTATTTCATTGCTAAATTGTTATTTAAAATGTTCACTCCATATAATTCATAAAACTACATCTTCAACTTTTGGGGTGGCAATGAACGCCAATATTGAAACAATACGAATCCACATGAAAATAATAATGATATTGTTTAAGATAAAAAATCATACATAGCTAATTATAGTAGTAATTATGATCAGATAAATAGTTGTTTTTAACGCTTTACTTATACGATCATCTTTTGGTTTTTCATTGGAAATATAATAGAATAGAAAAAAGGAAATAATTGCAACAACTATAGTTATTATAAATGAAGCAAAAAAAAGTAATATATGATTTACAAGCAAATACTTAAAACCTTCCAGAAAACCAATTAATCCAATTAGAGATAATTTTTGCCAGTTATTTTTAAAGTTCAAGATTTTTCACCTGCTTTAGCTTTATACTTAGTTTCTTTTCTGGAATACTTAATAGTCTATACTACGGACTAGTGTGATCGTAACAATTAACCCTCCTTCTTAACTGATTTAATATTTAAAAATGATAACATTATTTTCTATTATCGAAAATATCCATATTGGAGAGAATCATGGAGTAATTATGTTATTTTTGTATAATTTACCATAATTTAAATTTATAGTTCAATTATAGGAAATGTTTTGAGAAAAAATATGAGGCTAAAATCCTAATTTTCGTAGGACTTTAGCCCTTTTGTTAGAACATCAGTAAGCGCTTAGCCAAGGGGTGCAGCGGGTAAAAAAATAAAACTCTGGCAACAATGCCAGAGTCATAGTTAGTCATCTTGTAACTTTTCTTTATGTTTACGGCAATTGACCGGAAAAACCAGTGGCCAAGGCAGTAGGTCATCCAAGAGAGCCGAATCAGAACGAAAATCCCTGGCGATATATACTGTAATTGTGTAACCCTTAAAATCGCCCCGTAATAAAAGCCTAATTTGTCAAGCCAACCTAGTCGTGATGCTTTTTCTGTAATTGGAACCAAACTAATCCAGATACGAGAACTAGTCCAATTAATACAGCCTTTAAAGCGAAATTTCTATAGTAGTAGTTGTCTATATACACAATTGAATGTTCAAAAACTCGTCCTCGAAAAAATGCCCGTAAGTAAACGTGGGTATCTTCGTTTTCTCAAATTACTCAATCATTGCAAGGAGATCTTCTTCTGTAAGAACTTTAATGCCAAGAGCCTTAGCCTTATTCAACTTATCTCCAGCTTCAGTACCTGCAACAACATAGCTGGTCTTTTTGCTGACAGAGGAGGATACTTTACCGCCACAGGCAGCAATGAGGTCTTCGGCTTCTTTACGCGGCATGGACAGTGTGCCTGTCAGAACAAAGGTCTTGCCTGCCAGCTCCTGACTTACGGTAACCTTCTGTTCTTCTGTCAGCTTTACGCCCACTGCTTTTAGTTTTTCAATATAGGCCAAATTAGCGGGATCGGCAAAATAGCTTGCTGTGCTTTCGGCAATCTTGGGGCCGATTTCATCAATTGTCATGAGTTCCTCGGCACTTGCTGCCGTAAGCTTATCTATGTTGCCATACTGCTGAGCCAGCATTGCCGAGGCTTTGGCACCGACATACCGGATGCCAAGGGCAAATAGGGCGCGGGCTAACCCAGCATTTTTACTGGCAGCAATCGCTTGTACCAGATTGCTGGCCGACTTCTCGCCCATACGGTCAAGCGCGGCCAGGGATTCCGGCTTTAGGGTATAAAGATCAGCCGCATCTGTAACCAAGCCAGCTTCCAGCAAGCTGGTAATAACGGCAGGCCCCAGACCATCAATATTCATGGCATCGCGGGATACAAAGTGGATTAGGCCTTCCCTGAGCAAGGCTGGGCAGTGGGGGTTGATGCACTTATGAGCAACCTCGCCTTGTCCACGTACAACTGGCTGTTCGCATTCAGGGCAAGCGGCTGGCATAATAAATGGCTGTTCGCTGCCTGTGCGCCGGTTCTCAACAACAGCGATCACTTCCGGAATGATCTCTCCGGCTTTATGAACAATGACAGTGTCGCCAATACGGATATCTTTTTCCTCAATAAAGTCGGCATTATGAAGAGTCGCTCTACTCACTGTGCTACCGGCTAGCCGAACTGGGCGTAATATGGCAGTTGGTGTCAATACGCCAGTACGTCCTACCCGTACAAAGATGTCTTCAACAACTGTTGCTGCCTGCTCTGCCGGGAATTTATAGGCGATCGCCCAGCGCGGGTCTTTAGCTGTTGAACCAAGGGCGCGTTGGCTGGCAAGGTTGTTGACCTTAATCACCAAGCCATCGATGTCATACGGCAAATCAACCCTTTTCTCGCTCCAACTCTCGCAGAACTCTGCCACCTCTTCAATCGTGTCAAACACCCGATAATAGGGATTAATTTTAAAACCCAGCGTCTGTAACTTCTCCAGCATAGCCGAGTGGGTAGCTACACCCAGGCCTTCTTCCGTACCTAAGCCATGCATGAAGATATCAAGACCCCGTTCAGCCGTGATCCTGGGGTCAAGCTGACGGATTGAGCCGGCGGCAGCATTCCTGGGATTGGCCATAAGCGGTTCATTGGCTGCTTCACGGAGTTTATTGAGCCGGTCAAATTCACGTCTGGGCAGATACACTTCGCCGCGTACCTCTAACAGTGGCGGTATCCCGCCTTCCTCATGTAAAACCAGTGGGATTGCCCGAATGGTGCGGAGGTTGGTTGTAACATCTTCACCATAGGTGCCATCACCCCGGGTAGCCCCCCTGGCCAGTCTGCCATTTTCATAAACCAGATTCATGGCTAAGCCGTCAATTTTAAGCTCAACAACATATTCCACAGCCGTGCTCTCAAGCCCGCTTTTAACCCTGGCATCAAAACTCCTGAGCTCGTCGGCGGAAAAAGCGTTACCCAGGCTAAGCAGCGGTGTCAGGTGAGCCACCCGTTCAAAGCCATCAGCCGGAGCCCCGCCTACCCGCTGACTCGGCGAGTCAGGGGTAATGAGCGAAGGGTAGGCTGTCTCAATGTCAATCAGCCGTCTCAGCAAATGATCAAATTCCCTGTCACTTAGCTCAGGGTTGTCAAGTACATAGTAACGGTGGCTATGATAGTGGATGGTTTTTCTTAATTGTTCAATTTCCTGCGCGGCAGCAGTCAAGCTGGCCGGTATCGCGCTATTCATGTTTGTAACCCCCGAAAAGAGTATATTAGACTCTGCTAATTGGTGCCAGCTGGGCCATCAATTTTTTTATGCCTTCAGATGGAAAGGCGATGCTAAGCTGCATATTGTCACCAGTGCCGGTCACAGCAACAATAGTGCCTGTACCCCACTTCGCGTGATAAACCTTTTCGCCAGCCTTCCAATCGGTATTATTCGGCTTAGTGGGATTTTGAACTGGGGTTTTGAGAATGGTCAGTTCGGGTTTGGGCACAGCCCGCGGCGGCAGGGCCGTTGCAGCTGCCGGACGGTTTTGTACTGGCGATAAATAGCTGGGGCGCTTAAGCGCATATCGCTCAATAAGTTCAGGTGGGATTTCATCCAAAAAGCGGGACGGTGAATAGCTTACTGTATTACCATAAATCATGCGCTGTCTGGCGTTTGATATATAGAGCTTGCGCTCAGCCCGGGTAATACCGACATAGCATAACCGGCGCTCTTCTTCCACTTCCCGTTCATCCATCAGGGTTCGGACATGGGGAAAGATCCCTTCCTCAAGGCCTGCCAGGAACACGATGGGAAACTCCAGTCCTTTGGCTGAATGCAGTGTCATTAGTGTAACCTGGTCGTCACTCTCTTCAGACTTGTCGCTATCTGTCAGCAGTGCCACATGGGCTAAGAAGTTTTCGAACGTGTTTTCTTCTTCGTTCTCAGTAAACTTTTTGGCATCACTTTTGAGTTCTTTCAGGTTTTCAATCCTGGTCTCAGACTGTGGGTCATCATCAGCTTCAAGCTCAGCTAAATACCCTGAATCGCGCATGACTTTATCCACCAAATCGGCGACAGATAGTGTATTCTGAGAGGCCATGAGGGTAAAGATGATCTCTGCCAGCGATTCCAGTTGATTTTTGGCACGGGCGGTAAGCCCTGGCACCAAATCCGGATTCGATACTGCGTCAAACAGCGGCACATTGTTTTCGGCCGCATATTCGGACAGGCGTCTAATAGTAGTGTCACCAATGCCGCGGCGCGGTACGTTAATAATGCGGAGCAAACTGATGGCGTCGGCAGGGTTGAAGATTACCTTGAGGTAGGCCATGATGTCTTTTATTTCCTTACGGTCATAGAACCTGAGGCCGCCTACCATGGTATAGGTTATTGCTGCATTTCTTAAGCCTTCTTCAAGCACCCTTGATTGCGCATTGGTACGGTATAAAATAGCGATATCTTTATACGGAGTGCGGTAAACGGTATTGAGTTTGATGATATTATCAGCGATATAGCGGGCCTCATCCCGCTCATCAACAGCCAGATAATGAGTTATTGCATCACCGGCTGTATTATCTGTCCACAGTGCCTTTGGCTTACGGTTACCGTTGTTTTCGATCACGGCATTGGCCGCATCCAGGATGGTCTGTGTCGAACGGTAGTTTTGCTCAAGTTTGATGACCTTGGCATCCGGATAATCACTCTCAAAGTCCAGGATGTTTTGGATATCGGCGCCCCGCCAACCATAAATACTCTGGTCAATATCGCCTACCACGCAAAGATTCCGGCACTTGGCAGCCAGTGTCCGGGCCAGGAGATATTGGGCGCGGTTGGTATCCTGGTATTCGTCAATCAAAATATAGTGAAACTTATTCTGATATTTTTCCCGAACCATGGCATTATATTCCAGCAGCTCAACTGACAACATCAGCAGGTCATCAAAGTCCAGGGCATTATGTACTTTCAGCTTGTTCTGATACAGCTTGTACACTTCAGCTACTTTAAGGTTATAAAAATTGTCCGCTTGTGCCGTAAACTCCCGGACATCCTGCAGTGCATTTTTTGCATTGGAGATGGTCGATTGAACCCCGTTTGGCGTAAACTGCTTGTCATCCAGATTAAGCTCTTTCACACAGTTCTTGATAAGCGTCTGGGAATCGCTGGAGTCATAGATAACAAAATTCCGGGTATAACCACCCAAGTTTTCAATTTCCATCCGCAGAAATTTGGCACAAAAAGCGTGAAAGGTGCTAAGCCAAATATCTTTTGCAGCCAAGCCGACAATGGCGGTTACCCGCTCTTTCATTTCGGCGGCTGCCTTGTTAGTAAACGTAATGGCGAGAATATTATAAGGCGCCACTCCCTGTGCCAACAGGTTGGCAATCCGGCTGGTCAGTACCTTGGTTTTGCCTGAGCCAGCACCTGCCATAATTAAAAGCGGCCCATTTGTATGGGCGACAGCCTCCTGCTGAGCCGGATTCAGGCGGTCAAAAATGTTGTGCATAGGTTCCTCCTAATGTTAAGTAGGGTTAAACATATATATTTTCTCCACATATTCCTCTTTTCCTGTCGAAGCTTGAAGAAAAAAATAGAGCCTGCCGGTGCAGACTCTAGATCGCGGTAGACCATTTCTCATGCTATTAATAGGCTTGCATCAGCTTGACACCCTTTTGCAGCATAGCAATTCCTTTGGCCCCTAGTACCTCAACTGCCTTGTCGACATCCTGTTCAGCAACCTGGGCAGCTAAGCCCTCACAAGAGGCGCTTAATTCGCGGGGCACCGGTACAAGTTCAGCAATAATACCCTGCTCTTTTAATATCTTTTTTGCCCGGAAGGCGTGATAGACTGAGGGAAATGTAATTACACAACTGACCATATACAACCCTTTCGTAAAACCGGCATAGTATGTTATCCGATGACTAACCCGCTCTAAGACTCCCTCTTCTACAAGTGGGAGTTTAGGAGGCTTCCCTGGAAGTTGGGCGACTAACCTTCAGATGGGGTTAAAACCCCATCTGAAGCTAAGTCTACTTTAACGCTATTTGGATATGTTAATAGTATATTCCCCATCTGCCGCTACACATTCAACCTGGAAGTTCTGCGCTTTGGCAAATTTAATAATATTCTCTTTCGCTGATGGTTCGTCAACCAAAACACTGACAGCAGTTGCAGCAGCCATCGCCTCTTTGGTCTTAATCAGCGGGATCGGACAGCTTAAACCTCGTACATCTACAACATTCGCCACTATTTATCAAACTCCTTTGCTTATTGGCACAAGTTTTTCTCTGCATACATAACCAAGGACAGCGATAATGACGATACCCGCTATCACGGCAATCTGCCCATTAATGCCAACACCAGCCGCCGAACCAGCCGCATTAAGATTGTGCGCCACACCGGCCCCGGCTAACATGCCTAATACACAAAACATAGCATCAGTACTGCCTTCTCCGGCCATAATCAGCTGGCGAAGCGGACAGCCGCCAGCCAACGTAGCTGCCAGACCAGTCAGGAACAGGCCAAGAAAATTCCAGATATGCATGGTATGACCCAGTGGCTGATTCTCAAAACCTAATTTAAAGAAACCAAAATACAGGTTGCCTGCCAGTGCCGCTAAAAACATAATTCCATAGATTTTAAGCAGAGATGTATCACCTACCAGCATAAAATCGCGGAAGCCGCCGCTAAGGCACATGCGGGTACGCCAAGCCAAGGCTCCACCTGCCAGACCGGCAATTAAGCTGATAATGATTGGAGCATGCATCGAACCTGGCCCTTTGGCACTAAAGTTCAGGAAACCAGTCCCCATGCTGACGCCAATCAAAAGTACCAGCGCGGCAGCAGCAGCCAAATAACCGCTCACCTTGACTCCCCCAGTATATGCATGGGCTCGCCCCAGGTTGAAGCCGCGTTTCAAAAACATCACGCCGGCTCCAATTCCGGCAATAAAGCCGACTAACGCAGTGATGCCATTCAGGTCACCACCGGCTACCCGTAAGATCGCCCGCAGCGGACAGCCTAGAAATACCAAGGCCCCAAGCATCATCGCTATTCCCAACACGAACCGTAAGGCCGGATTGGAACCGCCGCGTGGCCTAAACTCACCACTAACACGGGCCAAACCGAAAGACCCCAGCACAAAGCCGATAATTTCAGGCCTTGCATATTGTAGGGTAGCCGTGCTGTGAATTCCTAATGCACCCGCAATATCCCGCAGTTGGCAAGCAGCGCAAAAACCGTAATTGCCCGGATTGCCAAACTTGACCAGAAGAACCGCTCCGAGTCCGAACACCACCCCTGTGGCAATGATTAACCAGTTCATCCCATCACCTCATAGAAAATATTTTCAGTACATAAATAAATATTATATATAAACAATAATATTCCTGCTTTGCCAGGCTTTAACAGGAAAATTAACCTTACTCTGCGAATTAATTAGCTATATAGCACTAATTATCTGAGGTGATCGCATGTCTTATATACAATCCTTAACCGTATTTCTCTATGTTGCTGAAGAAGGCAGTTTTTCAGCTGCCGCAAAGAAATTGGAACTTACGCAGCCAACCGTTTCTTTCCACATTGACAACCTCGAAAAAAATTTTGGATGCCCGCTGTTTAAACGGACCTCCAAAGGTGTTTCCTTAACAATATACGGTGACAAGCTGTATGAGACTACCAGAACAATAAACGGCCTAATTACTGATACCCATAAAGAAATCCAGGCCATGGCGCAGGGTTCAGCTGGACGGATACTGCTTGGCGCCAGCACAATTCCGGCTGATTATATTTTGCCGCCACTGCTGGCCAATTTTCTAAAAAAACATACCGGCCTGACTATATCCCTGGTGACAGGAGACAGTCATACTATCCTAGAGAAGTTCAATCATGGCGAATTTCCCATTGCCGTAATCGGCACTAAGCCAGATGACAGCCTTACTAGCCAGCCGTTATGGACTGATAAACTGATACTTGCCGCCCACCCTGATTTTGAAACGGCTGACTACACGTCAAAGGACTGGTTGCTTACTTTACCCTTTATTTTACGAAAGAAATCGTCAGGTACAGCAAGCTCAGCCCTAAATGCGCTAAGCCGATTTGGTATTGACACTGACCATCTTAGTGTCGTTATGGAAGCAGGCAGCAATCAGGCTGTTAAGGCAGCCATTATGAGTAAGATCGGGGTCGGCTTTATCTCAGAATGGGCAGTCGAGGGCGAGCTTAAATCTGGTCAGCTCATTGCTCTGCCTCTGCCTGAACCTGTGATTGAGCGGCAATTTTACGCCATTAGCCGTCAGCCGTTGCTTCCGGCCTGCCTGGAACTTTTCTGGAGCTATCTAATTGGGCAGCAACAGCCTCTGTAACCTGATTGCGACCGCCGCCATTCCATATACATAGCTGCAAGTTGCCGCCTGTCTTCGCAATCCCGGGCCGCCCGTCTAGCGAAGACAGGCGGCTTAATTCTCTATTGTCAGTAATAATTCACCCAGAACAAATGTTTGCAAAACATTTGTTCTTATTGTATAATTGTATATAAATCCTCGTACGTGGCGGTGGTGAATACTGTGAAGACTCTGGCAACGTTAGACAAACTAAAAATATTAGGCGAAGGGGCCAAATATGACGTATGTGCCTCAACAGCTTCTAAGGTGCAAAAGAGTGGAAAATGGGATATTGGTGCGGCGTCCCCCAGTGGTGTCTGCCATTCATTCACCCCTGACGGGCGCTGTATTTCTCTGTTCAAAGTGCTGTTAACCAACTATTGTGAGAAGGACTGCGCCTATTGTCCCAACCGCGCAGGGCGTGATGTCGCCCGCGCTAAGTTTGCTGCCGACGAGTTAGCCGGATTATTCATGGATTTTTACCGCCGCAATTATGTGGAAGGGCTGTTCTTAAGCTCAGGCGTCACCCATTCCACCGGTCATACCATGAGCGAAATACTCAAAGTAGCCGAGATTCTCCGCAGCCGCTATAAGTTTGGCGGATATATTCACCTCAAGATTCTACCTGGTGCCTCTGGCGGCGATGTTGCAGCCGCTATTCGTTTCGCAAACAGGGTATCGCTAAATATGGAAGCCCCCAGTGCTGCTCATTTAGCTAAGCTTAGCCGCACCAAAAGCTTTGATGGCGAAATCCTTGACGGCATGGCTAAAATACGTAATCACTTGAAAGAACAGCCAGGAGTCAGTCACTCGACCCAATATATTGTTGGGGCTGCCCAGGAGGCAGACCGCGACATTTTGCAATCTGTGACCAAACTGTATGGCCAATATAACTTGAAACGGGCCTATTTTAGCGCCTTTCAGCCGGTGGACGGCACGCCGCTCGCCGCGATCGGCCAGACGCCGCTCATCAGGGAAAACCGTTTATACCAATCAGATTTTTTACTCCGCCTATATGGTTTTACTTATAGCGATTTAGCATTTGAACTAAATGGCAACCTTGACCTGGAACTTGACCCCAAGCTTGCCTATGCACTCAAGCACCCTGAATTGTTTCCGCTTGAAATAAACAAGGCCTCGTTTAACGACCTGCTCAAGGTTCCCGGCCTTGGCCCGCGATCAGCTGCCAAGATTGTCCGGGTACGACGCGAGCACCGTCTGACACAACCGGCAGAGTTAAAGAACGCCGGCCTGGTACTTAAACGGGCGTTATCTTTTATCACCATTGATGGCCGCTTTTATGGCGACCGCAGTAAGCTTGCCAAACCCAACCGGCAAAATTATACACAATTAAGTTTATGGGGGGACTCCCGTGATCATCTGCTCACCGGCGCCATGGCCGATCATTAAAGCCGCACTGCTGGCTCAAATACATAATGACTTGCCGTGCTTTCACGGCGAGCAGGATAGTCTCGGCTTGTTCAAGGATACCGCTATTCATAACGCCGACACGGTGTCCTTGGCCACGCTGACTAACCAACTCTCAGATACCTGCGGCCTTGATGTAACCTGGCTGCTAGGCAGTCCGGGGCAAACATTGGCGCGTCTTGTGGCCGCCAACCTGCGCTATCAAGCGTCAGACAGAGCAGCTGTTGTCTTTGCCGCTGCTGAACAAGCCCTTCGCTATGGTCACTCTTATTGTTTCTGCGGTATCGGTGACATTAGCCGCATATTTATTTCCCGGGCAAAGGTAGTCTCACATGAAGTCCATAAAATGTTAGGCTTTATCCGGTTCACTCCAGCCCCAAACAACACACTGGTCGCTAGGCCTAAACTCTTTCATCAAACAGCTGACCTTATCTTAAAAAAATTTGTTTCACGTTATCCCAATACCTGCTTAGTCTTGATTCTTGATGACACTGCACTCATGCTGAAGGATGGGGTCATAGCCGAATTGCCTGCAGCAGCTTATCTTCCTTATATTGAAGACCGGGATTTTGCCGCTGCCTGGGAAACCTACTATCAATCCCAATATATTGCTACCCGCAAAAACATTAAACTGGCGCAACATGCCATCCCCAAAAAATACTGGGATTGGCTGGCCGAAGGTAAAATACTGAAAAACGAGGCTTCCAAATAGAACACCCCGCTAATGAAGAATTGCCTAACAGGCGCCTTCATTAGCGGGGTTTCTTTTCAGCTTTATCCTGATAGAAAGTATAACTTTCTCCTGGATAAGGGCAACATCGGCTTCCGCTTTCGCTAAGGCTCGGCGCAAGCCGTGTTTTCTTTATCAAAGCAGTTGATTTACATAAACCAGCCGGATACCAGCTGCTTCGATTTCAGGTATCATTTCCCGCACAGCGATGACAGTATTAGGCCGGGCATGGCCAATGACTGTTACGCTGCCGTTTTTATGTGCCATATCAACTGCCTTGCGCAGTTGTTTTTTTATTAGGTCTACGTCAGGGCTGTTATCTATAAACAGCTCGTTTTCACCGGTCCTCAGCCCCAACTGTCTGGACACTTCCGCGGCTACTGTTTTGCCGTTGGTACGACTGTCAACAAAAAACAGATTATTGGATTTGATAACACCAAGTACGGTTTTCATAACCCGCCTGTCAGCAGTGGCCTTAGAACCCTGGTGATTATTGACCCCTTTGACACCAGGCACCGAAGCAATGGCCTTTTCCACCGTCTGCTTAATCTCTTCATCAGTCATATTCACAGTAATGACTGTCGGCTCAACCTCTTCGGCAGCTGACAGCGGCTCAAGCGGCAGGTGCAGCATAACTAAATGACCGGCGCTCAGTGCCTTTGATGCCGCCTCGTTACTATACTGGCGATATGGCAGCACCGCAAACGTAATCGGCCGTCCCATATCAACATACCCGGCAATGGGTTCCCTGGTATAACCAAAATCGTCAATCACTATGGCCATATCACCAGGTTTACTTTCAACCTTCGGCTTAGGCGGCAGTGCGCCCTTATCTTTAACAATATATATCCGGTCAGTCACTAGCGTAAGCGGTTCGCTGTTTAAGATGTCTTTAATGCCGATATCAATCCGCACTGCCGACACTCCGTTATACTGATCAGGTTCAATACCGATTACCTTGCCGCCTGCTTTGCCAACAAGCGGGGCTAGCGACTGCTCCAATGCTTCCGGAGCTGTATTCTCCGGGAGCACAATAGACAGACTCCGGGTATGCCAGCGGATGACACCTTCAATCCCTTTGCGCGGCACCTCCCGCGTGCTTTCCTTGACCTCTTTGGGCGTCAATTTGGTATTTGTTAACCCGGTGTCAACAGCAGCGTGAATTTTCCGGGCAGTTTCTGTGAAGTCAAGCACCACCCCGGCGCCTGTTTTCTCCATATTATAGCCAGGTCCAGGCTGTGCTGGAGATTTTTCTGGTGGATGACCTGTTTGATAAAAGATAATTGCTGCAAAAATAGCCACCAACGCCAGTATCCATTTAAAATTATTGCTTTTTTTAGCCATAGAGGTTCTCCTTGTGCGTTTTTTGCTACATTGAGTTTTCATAACAATTATATGTTTTTAATGCCGCTCATGTCTACTTGATTCTATAGATTCTCTCCTTACAAACGAATAACAGAAACTTAACATAAAGTTAACAGTACCTTAAAATGCCATGGAAGGATAATCCCTTGCCAAAGACTAACATTTTATAGCAATAGCAAAAAATGTCCCTATGCAAAAAATATACGAACGTAAAGGAGTACAGCGTGAGCTTATTAAAACGCATTGCAGCAAGTTGCAATCTTCCCAAGAAATTTAACATTAAATTACCAGCTAGGTTACGCTGTCAGCTAAAGCTGCCTGAGGGGCTAAAAGAACTCCAGGAAAAAACCTTTTCACCTTTGTTGTGCCGCTTAAGCCTAAGAGCAAAACTTCTGATTGTTGTCGCTATTTTTTCGCTGTTATCTATTATTATAGGTATAGTCGGATTACATGGGATAAAAACCGCCAACGATGCTCTTAAGAATATGTACACAAGCCGGATCATCGCTCTCCAGGAACTGAAACTCATGTCTGATGCACTCACGGTAAATGTTGTAGATACCTGCCACAAAGTCAGCGACAGCCACATGGCCTGGGCACTAGGCAGAAACAGGCTTAATGAAGGGTCCAAGATTATCAAAGACCAGTGGAACACCTACAAAACTCATGTATCAACAACAGAAGAAGAACAGATGGTAGCTCAGATTGACGGTTTTATGGGTATTGCTGATGGAGCATTGGCCAAAGCAGCCGATATCATGGTAAAAGAGGATAAAAAAGCCTTGAGTGCTTTTATGATCGAAGAATTGTACTCAAGTATTGAGCCAGTCTCTGGTAAACTATCTGAACTCATCCAGCTTCAACTCGAGTTAGCAAAAAGAGAATATCAAAGCGCTGATACTCGGTACAATTGGCTGATCATGCTGTTTTCGGGCATGATTGTTACAGGGCTAAGCATCGCCATTGCCCTTGCACTCTTGATCCTGCGCCAAACGCTTGGAGAAATTCGCAATATGGTTACATGTGTCGAACAGGTTGCCTCCGGTAACCTGGCGTTATCAGCAATTACAGTCACTACCAAAGACGAAATTGGCCGCTTGTCCACAGCGATAAACTCCATGGTCATGAACCTGCGCTCACTGGTAAAAACAGTCTCCTTGTCAGCCGATCAGGTAGTCGCAGCCTCCGAGGAAACGGCAGCTTCGGTTGAGCAGGTATCCACTACAACTACCGAGGTTGCGGGTAACAGCTCTGTGCTGGCAGCGGACGCTGCCGTCGGCACAGCCTCGGTTGTTGAAGTATCTAAGTCGCTGCTCGAACTCTCCTCACTTGTTGATATTGCCAAACGTGAAGCCACGTCAGCAGCCGCCAACTCCAAAGCAACCCTAAGCACTGCCCTGGAAGGCCGTGACACAGTGGCCAATACAGTCGCCTGCATGAGCAATATTAGAGACAAAACGCTTGAGACCGAAGAATTAATGACCACACTCAATCAATATATTGCCAAAATCGGAGCTATCACCGATACCATAACCGGTATTGCCTCACAAACCAACTTACTCTCTTTGAATGCCGCCATCGAAGCCGCCCGAGCTGGTGAGGCTGGACGAGGCTTTGCCGTGGTAGCACAAGAAGTCAAGAAACTGGCCGAGCAGTCGACCCAGGGAGCGTCTGAAGTATCGGCACTCATCCAAAGGGTAAGAGAAAGTACCACAGCCGCAGCTCACGCTATGCAAGGCAGCCGATCTGAAGTGGAATACGGCGTAGCCAGCGCCAGCCAAGCTCAAAGTACCCTTGAGAATATTTTTTCAGCTGTGAATAATACAGTAACTGACATTGAGGCAGTATTGGCAATCACTGATGAAGAGGTCACACATTCTGATCTGATTATTGACCTAATCGACTCGTTGGCTACTGTTATTGAAAACACGGCTCACCAAGCTGAAGAAGTCTCAACAGCCACCAACCAAACAGCAACCGTCATGGACTCCCTTGCGGCTAACTCGACCGGCACCAACAAAATGGCTGCCAATTTAAAAGCTGCCATTGCATTTTTTAGAACCGAACACTATGCAAATAAATTGGAGGCGTGAAAATGAAAAACCAAAAATTTCTTGTTGAAAATAGCCAGGTTGTCGTAAATCTTGTTGGCAGCCTACAAGGAGAACTTGCCGCCCAAGTCCGCGAAACTATGCTAACATATATTTCTGACGGCTACTGCGACTTTAAAGTTGATTTTTCTAATGTAAACAACATCAATTCAACCGGGCTAGGTATGCTTGTCAATATTCAAAAACGAGCACTGCAACAAGGCGGCGATATCATTATTCACGGTCTGCACGGTACCGTTAAAGCAGCCTTTGACCGTACCCGGCTGAGTAAAGCCTTTACCATCCTTGATTGTCAAAATGCAGTAGCGTAATAAAGTAAACATCATCTGCAGGATTTACCAAAAATTTTTCGAATATGATTAAGAGTACATTTGTTAATTGAAGGAGTTTTTATGGTGAATGCTTGTACTTCCAAGGTATTAATCTGCGACGATTCAATGCTTGTTCGCAAAAAACTTCGTGATTTGCTAGAAGAAATGCACTGCCAAGTGTATGAAGCCAAAAACGGTGCCGAATGTGTAGAAATATTTAAAAACCATAAACCTGGCACAATTTTTATGGATATTGTTATGCCTGAATTAGACGGTTTGGAAGCACTCAAGCAGATTAAAGAGCTTGATAAGGGCGCTAGAGTTATCATGCTGTCCTCTACTGGCACCTCTTCTAAAGTACTGGAGGCGCTCAAGCACGGCGCAGCTGATTTTATTCAAAAACCCTATAACAGAGACCAGATTGCCAAGGCTGTCGGCTATTCTGAATCGTAAAGGAGACAACCATGTTTACTCAATATTTTGGCCAATATCTTTTCAATAAAGGCATTATCTCAGCCGATCAGCTTTGTGATTTACTGGCTTATGAACAATCTGCCCGGGTAAAACTTGGTGTATTGGCGCTCAACTCATCGCTAATGACAGCGACTCAAATTGAAGAAGTTCACGAACTGCAGCGAACCATGGATCGACGGTTTGGCGAAATTGCTTTAAGTAAAGGCTACCTCACCCAACCGCAGCTTGACAACCTGCTTAATCAGCAAAGCAGCCGCCATTTAGGCTTAAATCAAGCTATTATTGATAAAAACTACCTCTCACTAAGCCAGTTGGAAGCCGCCCTCGAAAGCTTTAAACAAGATACGCAACTGTCACAGGAACAACTACAGGCATTACAAAGCGCCGATATTGACCAAATTGTTCCCTTATTCCTCGACTTTCCCCAAGATGACTTAGGTCGTTTGCATTATGAATATGTGACTCTGCTATTGAAAAATATCGTCCGTTTCCTTAACGACCAGCCGCTGCTGTCTCGCCCGCTGCCGCTGACCAAGCAAACGGAAGGCTGGATAATATCCCAGCAAGCTGTTGGTGATCGGACTCTTTCTACCGCCTTAGTGCTAAAAGATTCTGCACTAATCGACCTTGCCACCCGTTTTAGCCAGGAAGAAATAACCCAGGTTGACGAGTTGGCGAAAGACAGTGTGGCCGAGTTTTTGAATCTACATAACGGTATTTTCTTAATCAATATGTCAGATATAGGCTTTGAACTTGACCTTAAACCTCAGACTGCTCAGACCTATTCCGATAGTGTGAGTGGTTACCGGATTCCTATTACCCTCACCTTCGGCCCTATTGAACTCGTACTCTCCATCACCTAAGCTAACAAAATCAGAGCATATAAAGAAAACACGGCTTGTGCCGAGCCTTTGGCGAAAGCAGAAGCCGATGTTGCCCTTATCCAGGAGAAAGTTATACTTTCTATCAGGAGAAAAATCCGCTAAGACTAACCTTAGCGGATTTCTCATGTTTACGAGCGGAAGTTTATGTACTGCAATTCTACACCAAAATCTTTTTCTCTCAGCTTATGAATCACTGCCTGCAAATCATCCTTTTTAGCGCCAGTTACCCGCAGTTGGTCATCCATAATTTGCGCCTGAACTTTGAGCTTCTGCTCTTTAATATAGGCAATTACCTCTTTGCCCTTTTCCTTGCTGATGCCTTTTTGGATAGTAACAGTTTGTTTCACCGTACCGCTGAAAGCAGACTCGATCTTACCGATATCCAGACATTTTAAAGGCACGTTACGCTTAACCATTTTGCTTCTGAGAATGTCAATCATGGCCCCAAGCTTATAGTCGTCTTCAGCCGATAATTTTAAGGTTTCCTTATCAAGAACCATTTCAGCTTTGCTGCCTTTAAAATCATAGCGCTGCGCAATCTCCTTGGTAGCCTGATTTACAGCATTATCCATTTCCTGCATATCTACCTCTGACACAATATCGAAGGAACAATCTTTCGCCATAACCAGTAACCCCTTTCACACAAAAAAACATTTATCAGAAATATAATACCATATTTCGCTATTTTGTCCAAGAAACCTGCTGATTTACCTTAATTCATCCCTTTATTACAGACCTTAGGCGTAGACGTAAAGGAGCAAGGCTATGATTAACCCTGCCCCTTTATAGTTGGGAATATGAAATTAGGCTTTGGGGAAACTGAGATTTTTCAAAAACCTATTCTGAAAGCCGGGCTGAGCTGCCAATTCTAAATAGCCGACTTTACTGGCAATAGTCACGCATCTCTGCATTTTATCTGCAGATAATAGGGCCTGAACTGCGCCGGTACCAGCCGCATTTCCGACAGAGCAGACACATTCTTTCTTAAATCCCGGCAGCATTCCAATCCGTAAAGCACTATCAATATCAACGTAATTACCAAAAGCGCCTGCTAAGCATACTTTAAATACAGTTTCAGGCGGCAGCTTTTCCATTAGGAAGTGAATGCCTGTACAGATAGATGACTTTACCAGTTGGATCTGACGGACGTCAGCTTGAGTAATGGAGATGTCAGTTCCGCTAGCCGTTTGTTTCCCTTCGACAAGAACAAACTCCCATTGGCCATCGTTATTTTTCAAACGTTGACAAAGCGATACCGGCAGTTTTGCGGCTGCTGACTTATTAAACCGTCCACTCGGGTCTAATATACCGGCTTTCACCAGCTCTGCAACTGCCTTTACAATACCTGACCCGCATATACCAGTTGGCTTAGCACTGCCAATCGTTTGCACCAAGACCGCCTGTTCTGTAATAACAACATCGGCAATAGCGCCATCAGCAGCACGCATGCCATCCCGTATATGCGCACCTTCAAATGCGGGCCCAGCAGCTGTTGAACATGCATATAGCTTGTTGCCATCCCCAATAACCATTTCACCATTTGTTCCCAAATCAACCATCAGCATTGGGGTTTCCGAAATGTCTTGATCTACAGCCAGAATGGCGGCCGTCGTATCTGAGCCAACGAAACTTGCAATATTAGGCAATACCATGATTTTTCCTTGAGGGTTTATCTCCAGTTCAATATCCTGGGGATTAAGCGGCGACATGTACTTAAATAAAGCTGCATAAGGCTTACGTACCAAAGTTGATGGCGAAATCTCTAAGACCAAATGAGCCATAGTGGCATTACCGGCAATGGTTACAGCATATACTTGGTTTGGATCAATGCCAGCTGCAGTACATAATTCAGCAATGATTTGGTTCAAACAATACCTAATAAGCTGAGACAGCCTTTCCAGTCCGCCCTCCAGCTCATGTGTCGCTTGAATCCGCGAGATAACGTCCGCCCCCAGCGATGCTTGCGGGTTATTCCTCGAACGTACTTCAACTACCTTTCCCACATTAAGATCTACCAACATTCCTACAACTGTAGTTGTACCTATATCAAACGCCACACCGTACAGCACACTTGACGTATCATGTGCCTCAATTGCCATGGCTTTATTATCAAGCAAAGTAACGGTTATAAGCTCAGGTTTGGTTTCCACAACTGCCGCTAACCGTCGCAGCATGGCTGAATCATCAATAAGCACAGGACTACTGGAACCACCGCCCACTGCTCCCGGTGCAGCTAACGCTTGTCCAATCATGTCCTGTAGCGAATAGTGATTATCTACTGTTGGGTACACCGGAGCAAGAACCACCTTTTTTATCAGTGGTGCCCCGCCATCACTTACTATGTCTAACGCTTGGCCCTTCTGACTTGCTTCTGCTGTTTTTAGCCGGATTGTGATATCGCTTTGAGGATAAATCTGGCACGCCAAATAAGTATTATCTTGATTGGGCTTGATTGGCAGTCCCTCTTTATTTGTAACCTGACCTGCAATCACTTGTACTTTACACTTACCGCACGTACCCCTGCCGCCACAGTTAGCTTCTACAAACAGGCCACCGTTGATGAGTGAACGCAAGATAGTGTCTTCCGGTGAACACGCCAGACATCTGCCGTCATCACCTTCGATTAGTAAATGGTAGGTTGGGGATGGCTTAATCATGTTTGTACCCTCTTTCCTATTGAGTTCAGAAAGCCAAAAAGAAGAACTACTATATATATTTGAAGGTAGTTCTTCTTTGGCGGAATGTATGTAGCGCGCCTACCCAATTTGGATATGCGCTGAAACAGCATATTACTCTATTAATTAGTACAGTCTTGGCACATACTATCCCGGCGTAAATTAGCGAGTGAGCCGTCTACCACTTTCTCTATGGCCTCTTCACTATGCCCAAAGATCAGTACATTGATATCCAGTTTGATACTGCTATATTTATTGTCTAATCCAGTAGTCCAGTGTGACGACATCTTAAAATCTACCTGATCAAGTCTTGTAATCGAAACAAATAAAAATTCTTCATCCGATAATTTGACAAGCACCTTGATATGCCCAACGATAATGCCATTATGGGATAGAGGTCTGCCAATGTCTTGTATGAGCTGCCTTGCAAGTCTCTCAAGGATTGGCTTGGTAACTGCTTTTTCGAAATCAATATGATGCGTCTTACTAAAAACTACGGCATCAGTGAGTTTGTCCAAAACGAATTACCTCCTCAAGTACCTCGTGAGACAGTTTCCCGGCTGCACTCGCAACCATGATTGGGGCGCTGCTGACTATTTCTTTAATGTCCTTGATAATCTCAGCTTGGTCACAGCCAGCAATATCTGCTTTGTTAATAATGACAAGGTCAGTTTTCTCTACCTGCCCGGTAACAAGCGGGCCGAGAATTTCTTTTAGCTCCGGCCAACGCCCCATATCAACAAGGGTTATCGTTTTAAAGCCAGAATAAAAATTGCAGTATTCATTGATCAACTTGGCAATATTGCCTGGAATGGCTAAACCAGTCATCTCAATGACAAGCCAGTCCGGCTTTATCGTATCATGAATCTCCCGAACTGCGGTTATTAGATCACTTGTAATCTGGCAGCATACGCACCCGCCAAATAACGGCCTCACCTGCAAGCCGCTATCAGATAAAAGCTTATCATCAATACCGGCTTCGCCGATTTCGTTTTCAATAAGTGCAACTGTTTCCTGCTTCTGTTCAGTAATATATTTAGCAACTTGCAATATTGTGGTTGTTTTACCAGAGCCTAGGAAGCCACCAAAAAGCAAAATACGCATATTTTCCTCCGCTTCTTTTAATTCTCCTATGCAGGACAATCCGGATTGCTAAAGAGCAACCCGGATTGAGTTCACCGTTGGATTGGTCCAGCGTATTATTTGACTTTAAGGAAGCCTTTTGCGATACGCGGAGCTTCTACAGGGACTTCCTGCTCAGATAGACAGCATATTTCTTTTGCAATGCTTAATATTCTATCAATAATTGGAGCTATTTCATCCTGATCATAGTTTGTTTCACAGTACTTTTTACAATCACTTTGAATATCCAACTGTGCATGTGCGTCCTGGCTATCCGGCAAGGTATCAAACTCATTCTCGCTTGCGCCGACTTTTGTTTCTTTATCCTTACAATTCATATGAGCTGACACCCTCCTTCAACTTAAATCAATAAATAATAGCGCACATCCAAGGTTTAGACGCAAGGAATAACGATGGCTTAGTTAACGCCTGAAGCCTTCTTCGACATTTCAACTGCATCGTAGGCATTCTTACAATAGCCATCTGCGCTGCACCATGTAGCAACACTCGGGTCAACCGGGCCGCCACCAACCAGAACTGTGGTTTTAATACCAGTAGCTTTTACGGCAGCTACAGTTTCTTTCATAACATCAAAAGCAGTGGTCAGCAGACAGAACATGCCAACTACGTCAGGGTTATGAGTTTTTACTGCCTCAACAAATGTTTCGATAGGAGCGTCTACGCCGATATCCACTACTTTGAAGCCGTTGCAGCTCAAAATTGTGGAAACAATATTTTTACCGATATCGTGAATGTCGTCTTTTACAGTGCCAAGGATGACTGTACCGATGGTTTTGCTGTCGCCGGAATCGGCAAGAGCTGATCCAAGAAGACCGGCTGCATTAGAAAATACCTCTGCAGACATAATCAATTCTGACAGGTAGTAGTCGCCAGCTTCATACAGCTTGCCTACGCCTTCCATACCAGCCTGGAGTTGTGCAAGAACCTCAACTGCGGGCACGCCAGCTGCAATTTGTTCTTTTACACCAGCAATTACTAAATCTTCCTCTAACTCAGTTACCGCTTTTACGACATCAATCTTTGACATACAATCTCCCCCTAATTATATTATTTGTGAAGTAGGCCTGAATACGCAAGTAAATTATTCGTAAAGTCCTTTTCTATGAGCCTTCAGATATTTAGTGCAGTATCTATCGTTACCCAGCAGGGCCTGTCCTGCGTATACCACACCCATCATTGCTTTGTCGGTTGGGTTTAGGATATAACCGTCCATGCCCACAGTCATGGTTTGTACTACAAACAGCCGGTTGAGTACAGCCCGATTCGGAAAACCGTAGGAGATATTGCTCAAACCGCAGGTTAAGTGTACGGCAGGATATTTTGTCTTAATGGCGTAAATGGCGTCTAATACAGACTTGCCATACTTGTCATTGGTGCTTAACGGCTTGATCAACGGATCAATGTAGATGTCATCTTGATTGATGCCTTCTTTCTCCATATCATCAATCAGCTTGCTGGCAATGCGCAAGCGGTCTTCTGCCGTTTCCGGCATACCGGCATCTTCAATACAAAGAGCAACAATCTTAGCATTAAACTCTTTAACCAGTGGAATAACTGCTTGGTAACGTGCTGTTTCAGCCGTTGTCGAGTTTATCATGCGCTTACCATTGGTAGTCTTAGCCAGAGTAAGTCCGGCTCTTAAGGCATTCACGTCAGGACTGTCAATGCACAGAGGCAGATCTGTAACCTCTTGGATGGTATTAACCAGCCATTCCATACATTCAATCTCCTGACCGACCATAGTACCACAGTTTACATCTAAATAATGGGCACCGGCAGCTTCTTGCTGTTTAGCAACCTCTTGAATATATGCTGCGTTTCTTGTGTCAACAGCTTCACGAATGGCCTTGCGGCTGGTATTAATAAGTTCCCCGATGATTAGCATTTAATCTTTACTCCTCCTATCGACTCACACGTGTTGTATATACATCTATATATAGAATAACTCTAGCTCTACATCTTGTCAATACTATTTATCTCACATTTCAAAAAAATCGCACTTTCTCATCGTTATATATAGAGTAAGCCTATCAGGCCTAGCTCTTTAATTTTTCTAGCAGTGACTGTTAAAACGCAAAAACCAGACAATTACGCCTAGTTTCTCTCAAATTCTTTACTGCTACTTATGTAGGATTTATTTCACTTTAGTTTAGTTTGTAGTGTATATCATCCAAAAATCACTTCGCTTTCGTAAAAACCTATGCTTTTCCAGCCAGTGTCTCTACTTCGCAGGCAATAGATGCTATTCCCTGCATAACTGATACAATTTCTTCATTTGCTTCCGCTTGGCGTTGACTAAGCTCAAAGGTGCTGGTAATTGTATCAACAACTTCGGTAGTGTCAATATTGATTGCCTGTAGAAGCTTTTTAATTTCATTGACCGAATTGGCGCTGTTGACCGCCATTTTCCTAATTTCATCAGCAACTACAGCAAAGCCCCGGCCATGTTCACCAGCTCGTGCTGCTTCAATGGCTGCGTTGAGCCCCAAAAGGTTGGAGTTAGCGGCTACATCACTGACAAACTTCAAGATTTCATCAGTCTTTTCAATTTTAGCCCGCACACTTTCCCCGCCAGCCTTAGCCGTGCCCAATCTACTAACTAAGCCAACAGCGTTTGCACCCATTTCCTCCGTAGTGGCAGTAATCTGCTCCGTAGAAGCTGCCATGGTTTCAGCAGCAGTAAGTAATTTATCTTGTAATTCGAGGGAGGAAACAACACTCAAAATTCCAAGAACATCTCCAGTTGCATCAATTACCGGAATAGTGGTAGCTCTCAATTTAACTCCGTACAATTCTTTGGGAATTATATCCGTTGACAAACATTTAGTTTCCAAACACTGCAAAATCGGATTTTCCTCGGGAATCCTTTCTCCCACCTTCGGTGCTGGCAATGTGACTTTAATATCTGCCTCAATTATAGCTATTACGACCCTATTTTTATCTATTAACATTATTCCTGAGCCTACAGGACAGGCTGCTTTAATAATATCAAAACACATTGTCAAGGCTTCCATTTTGTTCATATGCGATTTCTCCTGCTGCTTGCACTATAAAATAACTATTAACTGCCACTCAGAAAGCATCTCCGCTGCCTGGCAAAAGTGCTAAAAAACCAACACTCCTATAGCAGCAAAGATGCTTTCCAAAAAACAATTAGAATAAAACAACCTAATCGCCCATCAATAAATAGATTACCATCTGGTCGAGTAGAATCTATTGAAAGCTTCTACTTCATATCTATTTTCCGGTAGCGGCAGAAATCATAGCCTTAACGTTTTCTACTCTTGCATTAGGTGGAATTGAGCAACCTGAAGATAAGATAAAACCGGACCCCATGTCTTTAATTAATTGCGTGCAGTAGTTGTATACCTCATCCGGTGTACCTAGAGCAAGCTTAGCTGCAGGAACATCTCCTTTAATACACATGCGATCGCCAAGAACTTCTTTTATTTTATATATATTGGTAGCGTTGTCAGTTTCAAATACACACTTACCTTTTGGAAATGAACGGAAGTAATCAAGGTCGCGTTCCCAGTTTGAATCGATGTGAAGGTTAGCTATGGCACCCTCTTCAATAATTACATCAGCCATTCCTTTTAGGTATTTCCAAACAAAGCGCTCCCACAGCTTGGGAGAGAAAAATTCACCAGCACCTCGTGCGGGAGACATAAATACGACTGTCGACTTAGTAGCGCGGATTTGTTGACGCAACATATCAAGAGTATCTTTTTGAATGACATCGAGAACGGCTTCCACCTTATCCGGCATTTTGTATAAATCTCTCATTAGCTTTGGCAG
Source organism: Sporomusa malonica (assembly GCF_900176355.1). Taxonomy (GTDB): domain Bacteria; phylum Bacillota; class Negativicutes; order Sporomusales; family Sporomusaceae; genus Sporomusa; species Sporomusa malonica. Next base: position 248,802 of record NZ_FWXI01000003.1, read on the forward strand.
AGAGCGTCCGCCGCCGAGAAGTTCATTAACCGTTGCAGTTACTATCGGGCTATATAGCACATACCCCTCATCTTCAATATTTTTAACCATTTGGGGCGTATCAGCCAATTCCCCCATAATCGGACCTAGGTTGTAATTCAGCCGATTAATCAAATAATCCTGATAAAACGGGCCCCATCCCTTATTAAGAATGGTGTCGTAATCGTCAGTAGTCATTACTTCTCTTTCGTCCAACTGCCACAGGGCATCATCCGGGAGCTCTTTACCAGGCATCTTAACGTGGGACATAAAAATCAACGGAAATAACGGCCCACCTGCAAATGCACTATTTGAACCATCAACATCCCCAAAAGTTTTTAAGGATTTAAGCATTACTTGATTCTGAGTTTTAAGACTTGAGCAAAATTCTGACATTTTAACACCCATATGATATGCACAGAAAGAATCCATCATAAGTACTACCGGTGTTCTGTCTGGTTTCTCCAAAGCGATAGCTTTATTAATCCTGGTCTTGCGTTCTAAAAGCAACTCTTGTGCAGTTTTCACGATAACACTCCTTATTGAATGAATTATTTTAGATTAGAAAATCCAGGTTAACTGGCTAATCAAGAATTTCTGACTCTTATCCGGTAAACCTAAGCCGCCTACTTTTACAGCTTCCAAATCACCATAGATAACTGAAAGCATTGCCTGTGGCGCAACTGTTACTTCAAATCCATATTCAAAACCTTGAACATCGTTGATACTGCTACTTTGCGCAGGATATGTCCAGTTATTGGGAGCGGTTAATGCGCCAGTATATTGTAATATATCAAAACCATTGTCAGCCTTCCGATACCCTACCCAAGCACCTAACGTTCCTACTGCAAATGGATTTGCCCCCTTATATTTTGCCCTGATATACATTCCCTTAGGCGAATCGCCACCATTAAAGAGCTTAGCATTGGTTGCAGTATTTACGCCATACTCACCTTGCAGGTTGAAATTAGGTATCCCGGTGTATTCCAATCCCACTGCTTTTGAATCATAAAAATCGAGACCTGTGTCAGAACCTTTATTATTGGAAGTGTAAGCAAATAGCATCTTGGTATTCTTGTTTAATTTAAATTGCGTATCAGCTAGTAACCATGTATAATCTGTTTTCTTACCAGAATAAATAGTTGTTTTCATATCTTTGCCAAAACTCACTTTTCCACCATCTACATAGGGCGCATTAAACAATAGTCCTTTGCCGACTGTAGGAATAAATCTGCCTGCAGACCACTCAAAATTGCCATTCTTACTTACATAATACGCTTCCTCAAACTGAACTGAGCTATCAGTTCTCGTATCTCCTGATATTGAGTCATTTCCGATTGTAGCGTGAAAGTAATTGTTGCTGTCAAACTTTTTGTCTACAAATACGTATAATGCAGTGCGGAGTTCCGATTTATCCGATGGTTGACCAGTGTAATATGGGTCCCCTCCAAGAGCAGCGTCAGGTACAAGTGGGCGCGGATTCTCGGTCCATTCATGCCTGATTCGCGCTACGCCTGAAAATTTCAAGCTATTAGTATCCTTGTCCTCCAGAGTTTTGACACGTACACCAATACTTGTCAATTCCTTCGAAAACTCAGCCGACAACTTTTCCAGTACAGCCTTGGTTTCGGCATTCGCTTTTTCTTCCTTAGTAAGAGCATTGGCTACAATAAGAGCCATTTCATACCTTGTCATAGTTTTGTCGCCACGGAAAGTGCCATCGCCAACTCCATCAATTACACCAGCATCAGCCAGCTTCTTCACGGCATCATATGCCCAGTGTTTAGCCGGAAGGTCACTAAAGGTACTACCTGCAGCAAATGCCAGATTGGAAATGCAAAAGACCATCAGTATAACGAGGGTAATTAACGGTTTTTTCATTATTTTCCCCACCCATTCTTGTATTTTTAAGGAACCAACATCGTCTCTTTATAAGGCGCTAAATCCCTTCTATTTACCAGTAGCCGCGGAAATCATGGCTTTAACATTCTCAGGTTTTGCATTAAGAGGAGTACAGCAGCCCACGGCCAAAATGAAGCCATCCGGCCCTAAATCGTTAATTAATTTTCTGCTGTACTGGTATACTTCATCTGGTGTTCCCAATGTAAGCATGGCTGCAGGCACATCACCCATGATACACATATGACCACTCAATGCTTTTTTGGCCTTATATAAATCAGTATTACTATCGGAAGATAAGATACACTTACCTTTGGGGAACTCGCGTAAATGTTCAATAGCTCGGGTCCAATTATTGTCCCAATGGAGTAATGCATAAGCCCCTGAGTCAACTACTGCTTCTACCTGCCTTTTAAGAAACGGCAGAGCAAAACGTTCCCACATTTTAGCCGACATATATTCTGGCGCACACCGAGTTGCTCCTGTAAAGACAGCAAATGGTTTAATCTGATCGATTTGCATTTTTATCATAGCAATCAGTTCTGTGGTAATAACATCTAGTACTGCTTCTACCTTATCTGGTATTCGATACAAATCTTTTGTTAAGTTAGCCATCCCCCTGGCACTTGAAAGAACATCAAAGGGAACCCCAAAGATTTGTGGGCTAAATGGCACAATACCCGCATTAACATAGTTCGTAACTATTTTCTGCCAGTCAGACGATACGTACTTTTGCAAATCAGGTACAGCAAGCGGCAGATACTTTTCAAATACTTGCTGTTGATAATAGGCAAACCCTTTATCTAAAATGACATCATAATCTTCCACAGACATCGGGGAGATTTCATCAATTTGCCATTGAGCATCAGGGGGTAATTCCCTCCCTGGCAGTTTTACCTTGGCGAAAGTTGCCGCCCCTAAAGCATGAACGCAAGGTACTAAATACTGAATACCATCGATCTCGCCAAGTTGGGCTAGTGATTTCAAATTGGTTTGACTACTTCCCTCCAGATCTTCAAGATAGTCGGCTAAAGATACTTCCATGTGCCGGGCAAAAAAAGAATCGGCAGCTAGAACGACCGGCACTCGGTCTGGTGTTCCGCCTGAGATTGCAGTAATAAGCCTGTTGAAATGTGTACTAAATAATTGCTGACGACTTTCCATAGCATCCTCCTTTACATCACTTCTAGACTATTTAGTCCTCTGCATAAGATAGCATTTACATGTCTACATAATTAGCGAAATCTTCATGCATTCTTATACTATAATGGTAGTCCCATAATGTAATTGCCGTCAAATTCCTATAATTCCGAAAACTATTCCCAAAAATCGTGCTAATTCTTTAAGATTTCTACCTTTTTAGCGGATTTTATACTATTATTAGATTAGTGATTTCTTAGCATGCCGGAGGATGATTTCCTATGGATATCCGTAGTTTACGTTCTTTTTTAATGGTTGCACAATGTCTAAGCTTTACCGAGGCTGCCAAACGTATATATATAGGTCAGTCGGCTCTAAGTAAACAAATTGCTGAACTAGAAGAGGAATTAGGGGTTGAATTATTTTTTCGCCACCACCGTTCACTTGAATTGACAGCATCAGGCAAAACGCTACTTAGAGAAGGCGCTATTCTCATCGATAAGGTTGCCGAAGTTGTCGAAAAAACTAAGCTAGCTCAGCGCGGAATACGTGGCAACCTAAAAATCGGCTGTTTTGGACTTGAAGATGCCTTTCTACCCCACGCCCTAAGAAAATTCAGGTCTCTTTATCCACAAATAAGTCTGGATATTCGCCTACTCACCCTCAAAATGATAGAGAATGGTTTAGAATCTGAAGATTTGGATCTTGGCTTTACTGTACTGCTAGGAACTGAGTCAAAAACCAGCCGTTTCATGAACCTTTTAATTCATAGGAGTCCTTTATGCTTTTTGTTGCCAAATGATCATAAATACGCCCACGAGACTTCTATTGATATCTCTTGTTTAGCTAATGATTCTTTCATTATGCTATATGAAGCAGAATGCCAACAGGGCTTTGACTGGATCATGGACGCTTGTAAAAAGCGAGGATTTACACCAGATATCGCTAGTAAAACAACGCGCATGGAAAGCGTATATTGGCAAGTAGAAGCGGGTATTGGTGTTTCATTTACGGTCAAAGATCATTCAATCAATCATCACATACACTCGAGCATTTCCATAGTTGATATGCAGGGAGACGATGCTGTTGCTAATGTAATGGCCGTCTGGAAGAAGGAACATCATAACCCTGCTATTCCACTTTTCCTCAAGGTACTTGAAACTATTAAGGCATGAACACAACTACCTCATGCTAGATTGGATCATCACAAACTGTGGTAATAAGTAGCGTGTTTTCTCTATATAAATCTTGCTTAACACACAAACTGGCACTAATAGAATTGTTAAGAAATTGACAGCAATGTAAGGATAAAACAAGGGGATGTGCTGAAACATAGTTTCAACACATCCCCTTGTTATTTTATTTATCCGGTTGTATTCACTATCTTTTTTTCAGCCACCTTTGCCTGAATAGCAATCAGCTCTTCCTGGGCAGATTCCCACACCAAGGAGGGTTAATATGATCAACTGCACTAAACTAAGTAATATGATCGTCTCTTGAACACTACCCGCGCCTACAATTTACTTTCACAGCTTCTTAATTCCAATCAATTCTTGGCCCCATTTTGCAAATTCATCAAGAACTGGCAGAAGTCTGTTTCCAATCTCTGTTAATGAATATTCAACACGTGGTGGTATTTCGTTGTACTGTACTCTATTAACAATTCCACTTTCCTCAAGCTCTTTAAGTGAACTTGTCAGCATCATATTGGTTATTCCTAAAATACTCTTTTTTAATTCGTTGTATCTAAGCGTCCCGTTTTGACAAAGCACCCAAAGTATCGGTAACTTCCACTTACCTTCTATAACCTTTAATGCAAAGCCAACAGGACATAAATCATCTTTTATTGAAAAAGTTTTAATTTCTTTCACGCTTCAACCTCCTATACTCACAAAAAACTTACTTAGTAATAATAATCTGCATACTTGTTATAATATTATCAACACATATAATTATACTATAACTAACAAAATTATTGGAGGTCATACTATGAATGAAGTTTTTAATTTTCTTCAAGACTGTGGAATATTCTTCGTTTCCACAGTTGATGGCAACCAGCCAAGAGTTCGTCCATTCAGCTTCGCAATGGAGCATGAAGGCAAGCTCTGCTTTGCCACAAGCAACCAAAAACCGTTTTATGCACAACTAATGGCAAATCCGAATATTGAAATTTGTGCGTCAAAAAATGGAAGGTGGTTGCGCCTAAGCGGCAAAGCTGTATTCTGCACTACAAAAGAAGCTAAAGCCCAGGCACTAGATGCACTGCCAATGCTAAAACAGATGTACTCTGTGGAAGATGAGATTTTTGAAATTTTCTATCTTGAGAATGCCATTGCGAATTTTTGTTCAATGACTGGTGAAAGCAAGACTGTTAACCTTTAATTTTAAAACAATTTCTATTGTCAAATAAACTCTCATAAAAAAAGAATCAACAGCCCGCTCTTGGGTTGTTGATTCTTTAACTATTTCCATCACTTTCCGCCGATAGATATGATATGATTAAAACCATTATATGTATATATTATCCATAAACTTCCCCTACAGTAAAATAAATCGCAATTTCCCGCTTAGCACTTACAACACTATCTGAACCATGCACAATATTATTATCCATAGTCGTAGCATAGTCACCGCGTATCGTGCCTGGCTGAGCCTCGGCTGGATTCGTAGCCCCCATCATTTTCCGCACTATGCTGACCGCATGCGGTCCGGTAACCACAATTGCCATAACCGGTCCTGAAGTAATAAATTCAAGCAAAGCCGGATAAAAAGGTTTATCCTGATGTTCCTCATAATGCTTAGCAGCGACATCCCGAGTCAGCCGCACTAGCTTGAGCGCAGAAATGTCAAGTCCGCGCCGTTCAAAACGGCTAATGATCTCACCACATAACTTCCTCTTAACTGCGTCCGGTTTCAACAATACAAGCGTACTTTCTATGGTATTCATATATTTATATTACCTCCAGATCTAAAAGTATTAATCGCGTCAATCCTACGATTTTCTCATTGTAGGTACTTCATATTCAGATAGTGAGCATATTTCTCTTGCGATTGCAGCCATCTGCCTAATAATCTGAGCTATTTCGCGATGCTCCTTTCCAGAATCGCACATTATCTTGCAAGCCTTTTGGAAGCTTTCCGCAAGCAGTTGCAAATCATTGTCAGTATCCTGTTGGACACGCGAAGCATCACTTTGCATTTTCATTCACCTCTATTGATATGCTAAAACGAGGAAAGCCATCAGATATATATGCCGACAGCTTTCCTTGTTTTTAATAATTATATTCTTCGTGGACTAGAATAATCCAACAATCTTACCGCTATTATCGATATCCATTTTAACCGCGGAGGGTTCCTTAGGCAGTCCGGGCATGGTCATAATTTCGCCGGTAATGGCTACTAAAAAGCCGGCACCAGCAGCAACCCTTACCTCGCGGACGGTAACTTTAAATCCGGTTGGACGCCCCATCTTAGTCATGTCATCACTTAGAGAGTATTGGGTCTTGGCCATGCAAATCGGGGTTTTATCAAAACCCATGGTGGTAAGTTCTTGGATAGTTTTTTCTGCGGCACTTGTGTAGTTAACGCCGTCAGCACCGTAGATTTTAGTGGCAATAGCTGCAATTTTATCTTTTATCGGAGCTTTTTCATCATAAGCGAAGGTAAAGTTATTAGGCTTCTCACAAGCAGCCAGCACTTTTTCCGCCAGCACCTGCCCACCAAGGCTGCCTTTAGCCCATACCTCAGATAATGCTACTTCAGCGCCCATTGCATTACATTTTTCTTCTACAAAGTTCAACTCGTTGGCAGTATCTGTTGGGAAAGCGTTGATAGCTACTACAGCTGGCAGGCCAAATTGCTGAATGTTTTCAATATGCTTAGTAAGATTTGCAAGACCTTTCTCCAACGCTGCCATGTTCTCACCGGCTAATTCGTTCTTGGGAACGCCACCATGCATCTTGAGTGCACGAACTGTAGCTACGATAACGACTGCACTGGGTTGGAAGCCGGCAAAACGGCACTTGATATCAATGAATTTTTCTGCACCCAAGTCTGCGCCAAACCCTGCCTCTGTGACACAGTAATCAGCTAGTTTGAGGGCATACTTAGTCGCCGATACACTATTGCAGCCATGAGCAATATTAGCAAACGGACCGCCATGAACGAAGGCAGGCGTATTTTCCAGTGTTTGCACAAGATTGGGTTTAATAGCATCTTTAAATAGAAGCGTTAAAGCACCGGTAACTTTTAGATCATTAGGAGTAACAGGTTTCCCGTCATGCGTATAAGCAATAATAATCCGGCCAATGCGCTCTTTCATATCGTCAAGGTCTTTAGCCAAACAAAGAATGGCCATCATTTCAGAGGCAACAGTTATATCAAACCCGCTTTCCCGCGGCACGCCATTGGCTTTGCCGCCAAGTCCACAAACGATAAACCGCAGTGCGCGTTCATTAAGGTCAAGTACGCGACGCCAGGTAATGCGGCGGGGGTCTATACCGAGTGCATTGCCATGATGAAGGTGATTATCGAGAATGGCCGCTAATAAATTATGCGCAGTAGTAATTGCATGAAAATCGCCGGTAAAGTGAAGATTGATATCTTCCATCGGTACTACCTGAGAATAACCGCCACCTGCGGCACCGCCCTTGACACCAAAACAGGGTCCCAATGATGGTTCACGGAGAGCAATTACTACTTTCTTGCCTTTTCTTCGGAGTGAATCACCCAAGCCTACAGTAGTGGTTGTTTTGCCCTCACCAGCGGGAGTAGGATTAATAGCCGAGACCAGAATTAGCTTGCCGTTAGGTCTGTCTTTAATCCGCTCCCAGGTTTTTAGAGAAACTTTAGCTTTGTAATTTCCGTAGAGTTCTAATTCTTCGGCAGGAATTTCTAATTCTTTAGCCACTTCTACAATAGCATTCATTTTGGCTTCTTGTGCAATTTCAACGTCACTTTTCACAAATAAGTCCCCCTAATATGCGTAATTAAATTTCGGTTAATTCTTAGGCATCTGCCGCTTGAGCCACCTCTGTATTTGAGCCGTGAACTCCGCATATCGGGCATATCCAAGTTTGCACTCTTAACAGCACTTCCTTGTCTTCAAAACAATACTTAACCGTACTATATTTTGATGTCTTCTCCTCATGCTCACACCACAAAGACAGATTCATATTGGGGCCTCCTTTATACTTTATTAAAATACTTGCAACGCTCAATTTATTTAATCAAGCACTGCTGTTGTTTCTATCTTATCGTATTAGCCGTTAAATACGCATAAAATTCATAACTTTTAGTATTACAAAAACATTAAAAAAAAGAAAAACACGCCCATCACAGGTGGTGTTTTTCGGACTCATTATTGGCAATCATATATCCTACGCCAGGGTATGTTACAATAAAACCGCCATCGAGGTCTGCATTCTTGATCTTGTGGCGTATTCGGGCTATAGCTACCCGTAAATATTCTACTTCATCGCGATACTCGCTGCCCCACACATCGCTAAGGAGTTGTTCATGAGTCAACACCTTGCCTGCATTAGCCATTAATAATGAAAATAAGTTATACTCTGTTTCCGTAAGCCTCAGTTCCCTATTTCCTATCCAGGCTCGCCGTTGAGCCAAATTAATAGTAACCTCGCCGTTCTTTATTTCGCTTGTCATATAGTTACTGACAACCCTATTGTCAGAGCGCCGCAGAACAGCCTTAACTCTAGCAAAAAGTTCATCGAGCGAGAATGGTTTTGTAAGATAATCATCAGCGCCCATGTTAAGCCCCTGTACTTTATCATTTGCATTACCGCGCGCAGTCAGGATAATCACCGGCACATTGGAAAAGGTTCGCAGCCGTTTTAAGAGTGCAAGGCCATCCAACCCAGGCATCATGAGATCTAATAAAATGAGCTCCGGGGCTAGTATGTCAAATTTGTCCAATGCGTCTGAGCCATTTTGAAATATGTGTGGTTCATAGCCTAATGACTTGAGGTTAGCTGATATGAACCGCAAGATTTTTGGCTCATCATCAATGATGAATATTCTACTTTTTTTCATATTTACCACCATTACCTCTGTATTTAGGTATTGAAACGGTAAAGATACTACCGGTTCCTTCACAGCTTTCGACGCTAATGCTGCCGCTATGAGCATCAATAATCCCCTTGCAGATAGCTAAACCTAAGCCAGTACCGCCGCTGGGCCGTTCACGACCGGTGTCAACACAATAAAAACGATCAAACACTTTACCCAAGTGCGTTTCGTTGATACCAATTCCATTGTCTGCTACACTGATATGGATATATTTGTCATCACTGGTGGCCGAAATTTTAATATGGGGGCTACGCTCATTATAACGGATGGCATTAGTAAGGAGATTCGATAGAACCTGGCCCAAGCGAACCCTGTCGCCATAGATAAACGGCAAGCTTTCGGCTACTGTTGATTCAATCTTCGCGCCACTGGCGAAGTGTTTGGGCAACTTCCTGATTGCATTGTCAACAACAGTGCTTGGCCGTACCGGTTCCCGGTCCAAACTAATAGCTTTGGCGTCAATTCTGGAGATATCCAGCCAATCGTTAACAAGTTCCTGAATACGATCAATATCCTCATGGATTCCTGTTAACATTTCCCGTTTAAACTCCTCATCCCACTCAGCATCGACACGCAGTATTGTTTCAACACTGCCTTTTATACTTGTTATCGGTGTTTTAAATTCATGGGAAACCATGGAAATTAAATCACTCTTAAGCTTATCAACTTCGTACTCCTTGGTAATGTCCCGCCAAACAAGACCTTTGCCAATGGTATGGTGCTCATCACCGGTAACAGGAAAAGCTGAAAGCATGATGTGCTGTTGAGTATCGCCATAGTTAATTTTAAACCTGTAGATACCATATTCCTGCCTCGCCTGTTTAATAATTTGCCGGTCAGAATCAGATAGCCGGCCTGATATAACATCAAATATATGTTCTTCTGACAAACCACGCATTTTATCACGGGGAGTATCAAGCAGCTTGGCCATACGGCCATTCGCGTACACTACCTCCCGTTTTTTATCAATCAAAGTGATTGCATCATACATGCTCTCAAGGACGGCTTTTAGAACAGCATGATTTTGCTGAAGTGTTTGTGACAACATTTCCTGTTGAATAATAATCCCGGCAGAATGGGACAGCGTTTGCAAGAACTGACGGTCAGCTTCGCTTAGCGGGGAATTAGACACGACCAAGTGTCCGAAAGTAGTATTACCTGCACGAATGGCCTGAACATAGTATCTGTATGCATTCTTATGCTTGGCTCTATCACGATCATCGCTGCCACTCACAGCCTCCTCATAAGCTGCCTCCTCATAAGATCCCAGCAAAGAAAACACCGGTTTAGTTAGATACAATTTCACAGCAACACCTGATACCTCAAAAAACTGCCTAAGACACTCTCTAATAATATTCGCACCCCCGGGGTAAGGGGTAGTTGGGGTGATTAACTGATTCAAGATAGCAAGCTCTTGGTTCGTTCGTGATAAGCTCTCGGTTCGTTCTTCCACCCGTTGTTCCAACTCAGCATTTAGCTTGAGCAGCGCTTGTTGACTATCCTTGATTTTCTTTGCCATGATAAAAAAATGCTCGGCCATAAAATGAAACTCTCGAGGAGCAAATCGCGGAAAACTGACTGTTTTTACCTCATTACCTTTACTAATTACTTCCTGAATATATTCCAAAAGTATTTTTATTGTGATATTTATACGTTTTGCCGGAAAATAGCCTAATAAAAGGGTAAATACCAACGTAATAACAACACTCAAAGTGACAGACTGCAGAGAGAATTCAGGTGACTGCAGTATTAGCAACGTACTAAGAAAAACTACTGGGATTATAGGTATAACTGCGAAAGCAATCCATAGATGCGCTTTTATCGATAAGTTTTTCATGATAATAATGTCTCACTTATCAACGTGGTGTTTAACAGAACAACAAACATTGTAACGAACTCCGGCATCGCTTTCCCTCCTTGAAAAATAACATATCTAGTTCATTCTCGCCAAATTTACGATATCCTGTAACTTTCCCAAAATAATAAAATCACAAATAACATGTGAATAATATTGTCATGTAAATGCAAACTCCTGCAAGCTGGTTTAACCCTGCAGGAGTTTGGTTATTTCATAGCCGTTTTTATCAGCACTAGGTCCATTTAGTTTTTGCCAAACAGACGCTCCATGGCGATGGCTTCACCTGAATCTATTATGATAAAATCATTGTCCCAGGGACCAGTCAGAAATTTTTTAAGATAATCTAAGGTTCCAGGAATGACTTCACATTTTAAATTCAAAAAATCGGCATGCACCTGTGCTTTTTGCATCAGTTCATCAAGGGGGAATTCTCCTGTATCTATTAACCCTACTCTTTTATAATGTTTAAAAGTAGTCCGCAATATCTTATCAGCCTTTTCCTTACCATACCGCTTGATTGTTCGCTCATATTCTTCAAATACAGTTCGCTCCATTTGTTCCCAGCTTGCCAGCCAACCACTGGAAAAAAAGTATGTGGGCATTGTTCTTTGAACTTCTGTCCGTTTTTGCTGCGAACCAAGCAGCATAGTTATACAGTCATCTGCGCGAGGAACAACCAGTCTAAACCCTTCTGGCTTAAGTCCTAAAATGGCGTTGCCGCAATATCCCATTACCAACAGAACCTGTTCAACATTGCTTGTCCGATTCAGAGCCTCCTGGAGAACAAACCTTAGCTTATCTGGTTCATTATGTAGAGCCGATTCAAGATACATCACTGGAAAATGACACTCAGTCTGTTTAATAACCTTATCAACCTCTGCTTGGATGGTACGACAAGTAATGATTAATGATTTCATAGCCCTTTCGCCCTCCACTATATAGCGATTATTCAGCACTTATCTCTCAAAGACTTAGATATATCCTCTAGCCATAAAAAGCTAGAAATCAAAAATGCAACAAAAAAAAGCAAGGAAGCGTATTTCTCATTGTTCGGAGTGACATGTGGTGTCTCCTGACAATAGGTATTGTATATACATCTAGATATATTATCATTCATCAATGTATATGTGTCAATATTTTTATACTATTCCTTCAATTTAATTATTTCATCTTCTCGCCTTGTGCTTAGAAGATGCCTATTTTTTTTATATCCAAGTTATTTCTCATTGTGCATTTTTTTCTATTGACATTCTTCTAAGCATTTATATAGAATATGACTATGTATATAGATGTATATACATGTTGATATTGCGGTTGTTATTATTTTGGTATTCATCGTCGCAAATCAGTTCATAAAGATCTTCAGTCATCCTGAACGAACTAGCTGATAAAGACCGATAAACTATAGCTGAAAGAGGGATAATCTATGGCTAAAAAGATTCGACTGAATATTTTTACTCCTGATAGAATGGTATATTCCGAAAACGTCAATATGGTGATCGCCAGAGCAACCAATGGTGACCTTGGTATCTGTCCTGGTCATGCTCCGTCAATTACCAGTCTCGAAATTTGGTCACTTAGGATTATCAAGGACGAAGGTGAACAGCAGCTATTATTATGTGGTGGCTTTATGGAAGTACGTCCAAAAAAGATCACTGTATTAGCCAGCTGTGCGGAAACACCTGAGGAAATTGATATCAGGCGCGCCAACGCTGCCAAAGAACGAACGGCCTTGAGGTTAAAAGGTGATATTGATGCTCGCAGAGCTGAATTTACACGAAAACGCGCCGCCCTACGTCTCAAAGTTTCTCAATCTAATAAACCGTAAAATATCCGGTGACTACACGTCTCCGGATATTTTACACTAATTACAAACCCGGCCGGGGCCCGCGTCTAGTTTTAGATTTATGGGTCAAAATGAAACGTTGGATTCTCACTGATGAATGCGAGGATCCAACGTTTTGCGTTTCATTTAACTATTATGCCAAGAACTCTAATTCTAGAATTTAAAAGTGTATTATCAAATCAGCAGTGACATAGCTGCGGTCATCCGGGACACCATTCATATCTTTAACCCGCTTAACTGGGGCATAGTTGACCTTAAACACAGTCTTGTCGAATACAGTTTGTTCGTAGGAAAACACTAACCCCTTTGTATTATCAATGTTTGATCCATTAGTTGGGTAATTCCAACCGTTAGGAGTAGTCTCAAGCAGAGTGTCACTGCATGGATCAAAGTAAGGGTCAGCCTTTATATATGTTAACGACACCCCGCTAGAGCCAAGTTTTGCCGGATCAGCTCCTTGATATTTGACCCGCGCAAAGTAAGCCTTGGCTGCCGATCCACCATTATTATCTTTTGCTAAGGTGGAATCATTACGCCCGTACTCGCCACTAACTACCCAATCCTCATTTATATTTTGCTTGTACCCCATAGTTGCAGTTTTATAAACATCTTTATCCCCATTTTGCCACAGGGTTGCTATGATTTTCTTATCCTTATCTATATCATATGCGGCATCCACCCCGTAAAAGTTATGATTACCACTACTAATTGGATTAGCTAAATCGGGGTCATATGTCGTAATAAACGTATTACCACCAACTAAGATAGTTGTTAGTTTATCGGTCTTTAATTCAACGCTTGCACCATCGAAGTATGGCGTAGTACCAGTTAATCCTAGACCTTGTTGAAATGCTAACCGACCAACATGATATTCGGCATTACCCTTTTTGGCTACTATCATAGCCAGCTTAACAGATGGACTATCCAGCCTATCAGCAATGCTAGAAGAACTACGCGACCCAGCAAATAGCGCTCCAATAAAAGATACATCTTTGGAAACCGGAGCAATTAAATTTATATCTGCCCGGTGATAAAATCCACTTTTCTTAGTGAGATCAGGAGAAAAATTATACATGCCCCGATCATTGGCATTACTGTATCTGGCATCAAACGTACCGTTTATGATTATGTCTGAAGCCAAACAGGCAGAACCGGCTGCTGCCCCGACCATAAGTGTTGCTAACAAAGCTGCTACCTTTTTTTTCATAAATAGTTACCCACCCTTTTTCATTTACTTCTGGTGTCATTTCCTTAAAAGTCAAATCTCTGGTAAACCATAAAGCTCCTTCCCTTATCCTCTCCTTTTACTTAATGGCAGTGTATAGGTCGTCTTACATCAACCTAATGCATTAATCATGCCAACTGCAGAGATTTTTGAAAATTTCCCTAAAAAAAGCCATAGAATAGGCGAACTCTTCGTGTTCTGATAAATACGGACCGCCTGCGCGAGGTTCCTTTGAAGATTCAGAACCCCGCAGTGATGAACATTTGCATCGCTTTTTCGAGAACTTTCTGTATTTTTCCTCAATTCATCAAATGATGATAAAATTCATCATTTGATGATATACGTCATCATCGAATGATGATACACCACGCAATTTGCTGACTTTAGAAGAAATAATCTAGAGATTGAGCGCTTATGCTAGGCACACCAAAAAAGCATACTCGCTAATTCCTTAACGAGCATGCTTAAGAGATCTTTAATAGTTATTCACCTGGCGTGTAATCTAGAAAAAAGCTCAACACTGTCTGACCAATTCTCGGTTGCAGAAATTATTACACTATTAAATAGTGGTATAGCCGGGTTGGTATTGGCCTTATTCCATGCAGTTACCATCCCTACCTGAGCGTCATCTCCTTCTAGTTTGATAAAGCGGAGATTGGAGCTCGCATAATCTTTGGTCGTTACATAAGGAAGAATGGAAATTCCCTCGCCAGCCTCAACTAAAGTTAAAAGTGTTTCGGTAAGCCGGGGTGTATGAATAATCCTAGGCACAAATCCACGGTTTGCGCACAACTGAATAGTCCAATCATAGGGAAATGGGCCGACATCTCGGTGCAGCACAACAAACGGTTCTCTGGCAACTGCGGATAAATCTAAAACTGAAGCTTGCGCTAAGGGATGATCCTGATGCATAACCCAGCACTCCATATCGGCATAAATAGTCTGCCATGTTAAGCTGCTGCATTGTTCCAAAGATTGTGGCATGGTAAGGCCGACATCTAATTCTCCACGCTCTAAGCCCCGGCTGAGTTCCCGCCAGGGAATTTGGTGAACGTTTAAGCTGATATTTGGATAGTTTTTACGGAAAGTCTGCATAGCTTGGGGTAAGAAATGCTTGGTATGTGACTCGAGAAAGCCGATTTTTAACGTACCGTTGAAACCAGAAGCTGTTTTGCGTGTAAGCGTGATTGCCTCTTCATAACTGGAAATAATAGCCTTAGCCTCCTTCAAGAAGGTTTCTCCGGCAGGTGTCAATTTTACCCCATGAGTATTTCGAGTAAACAATTTAACATCCAATTGCTTTTCAATCTCGACGATACGCAAACTTACCGTTGACTGCGTCAAGTAGAGAGACTTGGCTGCTTCGGTAAAATTTAATCGTTCTGCAACACAGACAAAAAGTTGTAATTGCCGTATATCCATAATTACACCCTCCCTATATCAGCCGTATCCAAAATTCTATTTTAATTATAAGTAAGCAATAACTGCTTGACAAGCATGCTTATTGTATTTTTAAATATGCTGATTATCATATTCAATTTCCCAAAGCTTCTTTTCTAATCTATACTTAACCAAGAAACTTGTCACACAATTCTATTATTTCTAAATTGGAGGTACTTTAAAATGAAATCAAATCAAGATCTTCTGCAAGAACGTAAAAAAAGAATTCGCCAAGCCGTTTCCCTCGAAAAGCCGGATAGAACACCGGTAGTAACCTTGGCTGATGCTTTTTGCGCCACTCACATGGGCGTTAAGCTATCTGATTTTTGCTCCAGCTTACACGCATCTAATAAAGTAATGGTCGAGTCCATTACGGAACTTGGTGATATTGACGGTTTTGATTCAGCTTTTGTTGCCGCCCCCCTTTTCCCTTTAGGGTTCATGTCAAATATAAAAATGCCTGGGCGTGAACTGGGCGATAACATTTTGTGGCAGCTTGATGAAAAAGAGATTATGACAGTCGAAGATTATGACACAATTTTGTCCAAGGGCTGGGAACCCTTTATGCAGGACTATGTCCAAAACCGTTTAAATGTTCCCCTAGACTTTATTTTGTCAGAACTTGCCGATACTCCTCAAATGGTTAAAAATTTTGAAGATGCCGGATATGTGGTGTACTCGCCGCTGGTTATTAATCTTGTCAATGAGCTACTAAGCGGCGGTCGTTCCATGCCTAAATATATTCAAGACTTGTATAAGCGTCCAGACAAAGTTGAGGCCGTACTGGATACCATTCAGCAAGGCGTGCTAACAAATATGCGTAAACAAATCCGTGATACTAATTCAGAATATGTGTTTATCTCCCCCGCCCGGGGCGCCAGCCAATTCTTTTCCCCTAAACTATGGGAGCGGTTTGTCTGGAAATACTTGAAGCAAGTTGCCGATGTTATTATTGAAGAAGGCGCCGTAATCAATTTCCATATTGATTCTAACTGGACACGCGACTTAGAGTACTTTAAGGATTTCCCGAAGGGCAAGTGCGTATTCGAAACCGACGGTGCTACCGATATTTATAAAATTAAAGAGGTCCTCGGTGATACGATGTGTATCAAAGGCGATGTATCGGCTGCTATGTTCACATTAGGTACACCTGATGATGTATATAACTACTGCACCAAATTAATTAAAGATATGGGACCGGGTTTCATACTGGCCTCAGGCTGCGCCGTACCGGTCAATGCCAAAGTAGAAAACGTAAAAGCCATGATTGCCGCTGCTAGCGGAAAATAGCTATAAGCTCCAATCCACCTATTAAGTACACCCTAATTTGTTAACTGACATTCGTTATTTCAAATTCCACATGGTATTTAGAAGTTGCTTTGGAAGTGCGTAGGTCCTGTAGGCAAAAGTAGATGAGAAAAAAAGCAGTAATCCCCGAAGATGTATAAGGGACAATTCTAAATAATTATTAAAGGGTGGGGAAAAATGGAGAATGAAACAAGAAGAATCGTAGGGTCTGGTGAGAAACTGAACATATGGCAATCATTGTTTTATGGTTTTCAGTCAGTATTGGCATGTAACTTGTTTTTAGGTCCCATCGTCATCATCGGAATCATGAAAATGGATATTTCGAGCGCTGCTGCACTGATTTCGATGACTTTCCTGGCTTGCGGTATTGCCACGGTTATTCAGTCAGGCTTTTTTCTCAAGTTTCAGGTTATTCAAGGAATGTCTTTCGCGACAATCGGGGCAATCATAGCAATAGCAACGCAAGCAAATTTCGCCACGTTTGCAGGTGCCCTGATAGTAGCATCAATCGTCCTCATGCTTATTGGTTGGTCAAAGATTTTTAGTAAAATCGTTAAAAACTTTATTCCTGAGCTGGTTGCGGGAACAGTTATTCTCATTATCGGACTATCATTGATGCCAATTACTTTTAATTCCTTAATTGCCATTCCAGGAAATCCTGGGGTTAATTTCCTGGAAGCAGGAGTCACGTTTGCTGCCATGATTGTGTTCATGAGGCTTGCACATCTTCCAAACAAAATCGGTCGAGTTTCGATGGTTGGTGCCGTTATTTATGCTATAGCAATTGGAACATTTGTCGCATCGCTGTTTGGCCATGTGGATTTGTCACCTGTCGCGTCGGCTCCTTGGTTTGCTGTTCCTCAGCTATTCCCCTTTGGTGCTCCACAGTTTGAATTAAACTCAAGTTTAATTATGAGTTTTATCTTGTTGATAGTTATGGTCGAAAGCATTGGTACCTGGTTTAGCATCGCTGAGATGTCAGGTGAGAAACTAGAATCCGATCGAATCGACAAGGGTGTAGTCGGCGAAGCAGTGGGTTGCTTAATTGGTTCATTTTTCGGTGGCTTACCGGTCACTAGCTATGCTTCGAACTCCGGAGTCATCGCAGTCACCAAAGTATTCAGCCGCTATGCGGCGATCGGCGGCGGTATTATAGCTGTGGTCATGGCACTCTGCCCTAAGCTGATGTTCCTAATCGCTGTTGTTCCTAGCTCTGTCGTCTGGGGAATATATGGAGTGATTTGTATTATGATCATGATGAGTGGTTTAATGAGCATTCGCAACTACTCGTTAACTGAGCGCAATATTTTAGTTATCGGCACCACTGTTCTGACAACAATTGGCGCAACAGTTCTGCCGCCGCCGCTCGTTCAGAGCATGCCTCCGTTACTTAGTTATTTGTTCAGTTCATCGATTTGTGTCGGCGCACTAACTGCGATTATTATGAATTTAATTCTCCCTGCAAAAGCAGCAGATCGTGCCCTAGTAACTAATTCTTAGTTCGCGGTCAAATAATTTTTCGGATATACTTCTTTTGGGGATATTACTCTGCCAACCTAAAATCTACATGCTACCACTGGTGGTATTATGACTTTGTAGCATCAATCATAATACCACCAGTAATACAAGACTTCTGCACTTCAGGCCATAACTCCCATTACCTAATCCAAAGGCGAGCCTACCAACTACTCTGTTCACCTGTAGAAAATGTAAGAGCCATTATTGCCGCCATTAGGACTTTCACCAACAAGTAAGCGCTCATGCTGGGGGCGCACCGGAGGCAGGGTTGTAGCAATCGCTACAACCCTGTTTATTGGCAGAGAGGGTGGTGCGAACCCACGGTCCCGGTCGCAGCCAAAAACACAGATCCCCGGACTTCAGTGTAAAATGATTTACTTACAACACTCTCAATTAAACACGAAATGCTAGTTCTTGTACTCTTGTTGCCAGGCTGGTAAGCGATTCTATGGCTTTACTTATCTCATAGCTGGCAGCTTTCTGCTGAGAGCTAATTTTATCAACCTCATCTATTTCTTTTTCTATCTGCGTTATTTCCCCTCGCATGCTTTCTAAAATCCCCTTGATTTCCTTAACAGATGTCTGACTATTATTAGACAACTTCCTAATCTCTTCAGCAACCACAGAAAACCCTCGTCCCTGCTCTCCCGCTCTAGCCGCTTCAATGCTCGCGTTTAGTCCTAGCAAATTTGTATTTGCTGCTATATCTTTAATAAACATAAGAATAGAGTCTGACTTTCCAATATTCTGTACCATAGATTGCCCTGTCACACCGAGCAGCTCTAATCGCTTATTGAGCAGTGCCGCATTAGCTGCAAGTTCTTGGCTTGATGCCGCCACCTGTTCAGACGCTGCAGCTATGGTTTGCGCAACATCATACAGAATTTCTTGGGTTTCTAAACTACACGCCAAACCTATTGCTCCAATGATTTCTCGATTTTCATTGACGATAGGCGCACTAATGCTCTTGAACGGAAAGCCCCAAACCTCTTTAGATACTACAAAATCTTGCGTAATTTTACTGGAGATGGCTTCCCACATGCCATCTCCTTTACTAACAGCTTTACCGACAGGCGACTCATGCTGCATCTTTTTACCTGGTTTGTAGTATAGAAAGGTATCTCTATCAGATATAACCACCATCGAGTCAAACGGAAGCACCGTTTGGATAATAGGTGTACATAAAATAAGCAACTCTAATGTTTTATCCATATTTAAAGTTCCTTTCTCACGTTCACTTCCTCATTTATAAGTTGTTAAATAACCTCTAAAAAGACTGACAGCGTAGCAAGTACAGTGTCAGTCTTCGTAACTTTACCCAGTTTGAGAATATAGGATACTATACCGTATTTGTAGATTCTGTCTGGTACTGGATTAAAATCCGCCGTATTTGTATACTCTGTCTGGTACTGGATTTAGATCATCTTCATCTATTTCAGCCACACAGCGAACCATAGCGCCATCGCCCAACCACCAGCGAATCGGGAATGCCATGAATTTAAACCGTTTGCCTACAACTTTTTCAAGATCTCCCCCAACGTTTTCGACACCTACAATGCCGTTACCCATCATATATTTGTGGCAAGGCTCCCAGGTTCCTGCCAGACCATGGTCTTCAAGCTTACCATACGCTTCCATATATTTCTCTTTACCAAAGGTTTTGATAAATACATCCTTTTCGAACTCTGCATAAGCCTCAATACCAAATTGCTCAATATATTCCTCAGTAATCGGTTTGCCTGAATCACCAATAAGATTCATTGCCGGTGGACCGTTCTTACCCATTGTTGTATGTAGCGGGTGGTCAAGGGCTTGCATGTCCATAGCTACACATTTTGGTTGATATTTCTCAAACCATTGTCCTGCTTCTCTACCGCAGCCGCAGGAATAATGATAATACTCTTTAGTGTCATCAAATTTCAGATGTATACCTGTTCTTAAAACAAGTACCATGCCCTTTACTTCTTCATGTGTTACTCCTGCACGTGCCAAAGCATCGTCAAGATGTTTTGCGGTAATAAGGCCCCAGCGCTCAACACGAATATCCAGGCAAACTGCATCTCCATAATATGCATCCAGTGGCAGCTCATGAGTGTAACGTGCGCGCTTTCCGTCAAACTCGTATTCCATAACATGGCGAGGTGCATCTGCATGTGTTCCGCAATGCATAACAACATCTATTTTTTGCGTTAATACTCCGCTTTTTGCAAGACTATGCATAGTATCAATTTTAGGTTTTGCAAAATACGGCCATACGGGTATGTCAGCATGGAATGGATGAGTTAAATCTACTAATACTTTTTTTCCCATTTGTTATTCCTCCAAATAATTAATTTTTAACCAGCGGTACATCCACCGTCAACATACAGAATCTGACCTGTTACAAAGTCTGAAGCTGGCGCAGCTAAGTATACTGTTGCTCCAACCATATCCTCGGTCACAGCTGCACGTCCCAAGGGAATACGGGACAGGAATATTTGCTTGAGTTTTTCATCTTCGAGTACTTGCTGCGTCAGCGGAGTCCAAAAGATGGTCGGCGCAATGGCGTTTACCGTGATATTATATTTAGCCCATTCGGTGGCCAACTGTTTGGTCAAGCCATCAACAGCTGCTTTGCTGGGGCCGTAAGCAGCATAACCACCAGGATGGCCGGCAAAACCACGCACTGAAGATATGGTAATGATCTTACCAAAACCCTGATCTTTCATTACCCGGCCAACATGCTTACAAGTGAGGAAAGTGCCTTTAACGTTAATATCCATTACCTGCTGGAAGTCTTCAACCGGAAAATCTTCGGCCGCATGACGTTTGGCAATGCCAGCTACAGTCACAAGAATGTCAATCTTGCCGAAGGTGTCCACAGTCTGTTTAACCATGTTGATTACATCTTCTTCTTTGCTGACATCACAAGCAACACCCAGTGCTTTTCTGCCGAGTTTTTCAACACCCTTTACTGCTTCTTCCAGGGTAGCAATCGTTCTACCGGTAACAACAATATCAGCACCATATGCCGCCAACCCGGCAGCAATCGATTCTCCCAGGGCACCGGCACCGCCGGTTACTACTGCTACTTTGCCTTCAAGACAAAACAGATTTTTGATTTTATCCAAAATTGCCTGTTCCATTACATATCACCTTTCCATACCCAATTATGCTTCAGGATAATTCATAACCACCAGCATACTTGCGGGTTTATTGGTTTCATTGATAATTTCTCTGCCTTCATTGGCTCCGATGTAGATAGAATCCCATGCCTTCAACACGACTTTTTCCGTCTTGGTAGTAACAGTTACTTCGCCTTCGAGAACAAAATAAATCTTCTCAACAGGGGATGCATCATATTCAGCGCCACCAGCCGGCAGAAAATGCGACAGGCCCATCCAAAATTTCTGTGCCCCGGTTTCCTCCTTCCCATGCAATTTTAGCGCAACCATGTTGAAGTGCTTTGGGGCTTGGTATGGCTTTACATCTTTTAATTCGATTTTCTTCATTTTTTCCGTCTCCTCCTTCCACATTTTTCCATGTTTATAACATTATTAATAATATAAAGATTTACTTAGACTGCCATCTCTTTGATATCAGAAGAAATGATGTAATCTGCATCCGTAGCTTCTCTTACCGTCTGGAGAGCAACACCAGGAGCTATTTCGGTTAGTACCAGCCCTTGTTCGGTGACTTGAAATACACACAAATCAGTAATTATTAAATCCACTTCATGTGATGCAGTCAGCGGCAAGCTGCATTTTTTCATAATTTTGGGTACGCCGCCTTTACCGACATGCTCCATGGCGACAATGACCCGTTTGGCACCAACGACAAGATCCATGGCCCCCCCCATGCCTGGCACGATTTTTCCGGGAACCATCCAATTAGCCAGGTTTCCTTCCTGGTCTACTTCCAAGGCCCCCAGCACAGTGGCGTCAAGGTGCCCGCCACGGACGATGACAAATGACATGGCACTGTCAAAGGTAGCGCCGCCTGGCAGAATACCGGCTGGTTGTCCACCTGCATTGCTCAGATCAGGATCAATGCTTTCTCCTGCAGGCCCTAGTCCGATAAAGCCATTTTCAGAATGCAGGATCACCTTTTTATCCTTTGGAATGTAGTTGGCAACAAGTGTAGGTATACCAATACCCAAATTTACCAGATCGCCATCATTAAGTTCTTGTGCAACCCTTTTGGCTATTAGAACTCTGTTTTCCATGAACGCTCCTCCAGTCTTCCGCTAAGCTTGAACGATGCTGCTAATAAAGATTCCTGGCACCATAACCTCGTCAGGAGCTAATTCTCCTACAGGCACGATTTTTTCCACTTCGGCAATAACAACATCGGCTGCGGTGGCGATTTGGGGATTGAAGTTACGGGTCGACATTCTGAATACCAGATTGCCGTCAGTGTCGGCTTTATGTGCCTTTACCAGTGCAACATCAGCCCGCAGGGGTTTTTCTAATAAAAATAAGCGGCCATCTATTGTTATTGTAGGCTTTCCGTCGGCAACAACCGTTCCCACACCTGTTGGCGTGAGCACGCCACCCAAACCGGCACCACCTGATCGTATGCGCTCAATCAATGTTCCCTGCGGTGATAATTCTACTTCAAGTTCATTGGCATTCATTTGGCGGCCGGTCTCAGGATTTGTGCCAACATGCGAAACAATGGCTTTTTTCACTTGGCGGTTAACAACCAGCTTTCCAATGCCCCTATCCGGAAATCCAGTGTCGTTGGCTATTACAGTAAGATGTTTATATCCCTTGCTAACCACAGCATCAATTAAACGTTCCGGAGTACCAACCGCTAAAAATCCCCCAATCATTATGACAGACGAATCTTGTACTTTGTCCATTGCCTGCTCTATACTGATTACCTTAGACATTGTTTCCCCCTCAGCTCTTAGAATTAGTGACTCCTATGCTATATTTATAAGCAAGAACTGTGCCAATCTAAATTTTATAGATCATCGCGGCAATCGCCCCTGTTGTTAGTTTCTCTTGATGAACTTTATCATCGCATTTATTAAAATACTTCCTGTATCTGTAGCTATAACTGATATTCCCAAGAGATGAAAAGACGCATCACTGTCGATGCGTCTTTTCATCTCTTAAGACGATCCCCAGCTTCTTGGCTTTCTTCACAATGGTTGATTGGTCTACTTTTAAAACTTTTGCAGCTTTTCTTGTACTCCCGCATAATGCCAAGGCCTTTTCGATGGTCTTTTTTTCGATATTGCTGACGATTTCTTTAAGCCCCATCTCCTCTACAACTAGCTCAGTCATATAAGACGGATGTATATTCAACAAATTGCCGATTTGCTCGTTACTAATCGTTCCATCTTGTTCAGATACGATAACAAGTCTCTCAATGATATTTTGTAACTCACGAATATTTCCCGGCCACGAATACTGCCGCATCATTTCAAAACCAAGCGGCTCTATCGCTGTGTTCTTTGCGTATTTAGAGTTGTATATTTCAAGGAAATGGCGGGCTAGTATCTCAATATCCTGGTCTCTTGAGCGCAGCGGCGGGATATGAATAGGAAATACGTTCAGCCGATAGTAGAGATCTTCACGAAAACGCCCTTGTTTTACAAGGTCTTTCAACTCGCAATTTGTCGCAGAGAGAATTCTTACATCTAACTTAACTGGTTTCGCCCCTCCGATACGGGTTATTTCTTTGTGTTGAATTACCCTGAGTAATTTTGACTGCAGTTCCATCGGCATATCCCCGATTTCATCAAGCATTATCGTTCCTTTGTCTGCTAATTCAAACAAACCGGTTTTTCCTGAAGTGGTAGCACCGGTAAATGCCCCCCTGGCATAGCCAAACAACTCAGCTTCCAACAAATTAGCTGGAATGGCCGCACAATTCACTTTGATAAAAGGACCATTTTTCCTAGCACTATTCATGTAGATTTCATTTGCTACCACCTCTTTGCCTGCACCCGTTTCTCCCGTTATCAAAACGGTAACATCAAGACCGGCAACTTGTTGAATACTCTTGATGACCTGCCGTGTTTCAAGACTACTCCCAATCATATTCTTTTTTAAATGGAGCTTCCTGAGGTGCTCGACTTCCAGAGCACTCTTTATCTTGTCTTTTTCAACCGCTTTTATCTGTTTTTGTGATGCTTCCAGATCAGACTTCATTTGCAGCAAGTCGGTTATTTCCCGGTCAATAATAACTACTTTTTTTACATTCCCTTCGGCATCTAGAATCGGACTGCCTGTAATCAGCATTTTAGTTCCGTTCCTTAAACTTTCGCCCATGGAGTTCACTTGATTTTTGTGCTTAATTACTTCCGGCGTTACGGCATTTAGATAAACGCCCTCCATCAACAGCTCATCAACGTACTTCCCTACAACTTCTTCAGAACGAATACCGGTAATTCTGGTGTAAGCAGCATTAACATACAAGGTCTTACCATTGCCATCAGTAATGTAAATCCCGTCATAAAGATGATCCCCGATCTCTCTAAAATCAAGCTCCCTGGCTTCAGTGAGCTCACTGAGCACTTTCTGCAAACCAGCAAAAAGCTCCTGATGGGACGAAATATCCCAATTTTGTTTCTCTATCTTTGATATTAAATCTTTTAAAATAGCCTCGCTGCTATCTATTCTGTTTTTCATTTCATCTCCCCCTAAAATTAGCTGTTCTTCGGCACTTAATAAGGTTATCCATAACCAATATCTAGCAGGATGCAAACATTCAAACCTATGTTTATTCATTACTCTTGGCATGAAAATTGCAGATGTCATTGTTGGTAAGCAGTCTCTAACCTACAACATACTAGGAGGATGAAAAGATGAGAGAAGTCGTAATTGTCGCCGCACTGCGAACAGCCATCGGCACCTTCAACGGCGCACTGGCCCCTTTATCAGCGACTGAACTAGGCAGCATCGTTATCCGTGCTGCTCTGGAAAAAGTCAATATAGCATCCAATGCCGTTGATGAGGTCATCATGGGAAATGTTCTGCAGGCAGGTCTGGGACAGAATCCGGCCCGCCAAGCTGCCCTGAAAGCCGGATTGCCTGTTGAAGTACCTGCTTACACCATCAATAAGGTTTGCGGTTCAGGCCTCAAAGCCGTTAATTTGGCTGCCCAGTCAATTATGGCCGGCGATGCGGACATCATTGTGGCCGGCGGCATGGAAAGCATGACCAATGCGCCTTATCTTCTGGAAAGCAAAGCTCGTTGGGGATATCGCATGGGTGACAGCAAGCTTATTGATGTCATGATTCGCGATGGCCTATGGTGCGCAACCAATGACTATCATATGGGAATCACTGCCGAAAACATTGCTGCCAAATATGGCATTACTCGGGAAGAGCAAGACAAGTTGGCTGCCGAATCACAGGAAAAAGCAATCAAAGCCATCGACAGCGGTGCTTTCACCCAGGAGATTGTACCGGTAACCATTAAAGGCAAGAAAGGCGATACTGTCTTTGCCGCAGATGAGTTTCCCAAGCGGGGCACATCTGCCGAATCACTTGCCACACTGCGGACAGCCTTCAAAAAAGACGGTACGGTAACTGCAGGCAATGCGTCAGGTATTAACGATGGTGCTGCCGCCCTTGTTATTATGTCTGGCGAAAAGGCCAAAGCTCTCGGGCTCAAACCACTGGCACGGATTGCCGGTTATGGTTCTGGCGGGGTAGACCCTTCCATCATGGGTATGGGACCTGTGCCTGCAAGCCAAAGAGCACTGGCTAAAGCCGGATTGACTGTGGCCGATATCGACCTTTTTGAAGCCAATGAAGCCTTTGCCGCCCAATTCCTGGCTGTTGGCAAGGAACTCGGGCTACCGAAAGAAAAAATCAACGTCCATGGTGGTGCCACTGCTTTAGGACACCCGATTGGCGCCAGTGGTGCCCGCATCCTTGTTACACTTCTCCACGCCATGCAGCAGCGTGAGGCCAAGCGCGGTTTAGCCACACTGTGTATCGGCGGCGGCCAGGGAATTGCCACCATTGTAGAACGAATCTAAAAAATAATTACGAGGTGAACCACTCATGGAAAAAACCATTATTACTGTCGCAACAACTGGAGCTTGGCCGACTAAGGAACACAACCCCAATATTCCGCTGACTCCCCGGGAAATTGCCAACGATGTATATGAATGCTGGCAGGCAGGCGCGGCTGTAGCTCACCTGCATATGCGTGACGACGAAGGCAAAGGCACTATGTGCAAAGAGAAATTCCGCGAAACGGTTGAACTTATCCGCGGCAAATGTGATATCATCCTTAACCTTACCACCTCCGGCGACCTTCACGCTACCGATGAGACCAGAATGGCTCATTTAATAGAGCTCAAGCCGGAAATGGCCTCTTATGACGCCGGTTCAATGAACTGGATGCATAACAGTTTGTTTCTGAACCCGCCTCAGTTCCTTGAGAAGCTTGGCAAAACCATGCTTGAAAATGGCGTAAAACCAGAAATCGAAATTTTCGACGCCGGTATGATTTACAACTCGCTCTACTATATGAAAAAGGGCGTTCTTGCTCAACCGGCACACTATCAGTTCGTTTTAGGTGCGGCTGGCGGTACTGCCGCTACTATCGAAAACCTGGTTTATCTCAAAGCCTTACTGCCCCAAGGATCTACCTGGTCAGCTTTGGGCATCGGGAACGGTCATGTGCCAATTATGTTTGCTGCTATTGCCATGGGCGGTCATATCCGCGTCGGCATGGAAGATAATGTGTACTATGCTAAAAATCAGTTGGCAAAGTCCAACACTGAATTTGTCGCCCGGGCGGTAAGAGTAGTTAAAGAAGCAAACAAAGCAGTAGCTACCCCAGCCGAAGCCAGAGAAATCTTAGGTCTTGCAAAGAAATAACTAGGAGACGAACTATGATTAAAAATATTGGTGTTATCGGTGCAGGCACTATGGGGCACGGCATTGCTTTATCCTTTGCCCTGTACGGCTATGATGTAACTTTATATGATGCCTATGAAAATCAGTTGAAGAAAGCAATGACAGAGATCGCCGATGAGCTCGCACTCCTGGCTGAAGAACAATTCATTGAGACTGACTCCATTGCAGCCACGCTTGACCGGATTAAGGTTTACAGTGATTTACAGCAGGCTGTTCAAGACAGAGATTATATTATTGAAGCCACTCCGGAAATACTGGAGCTCAAACAAAATTTGTTCAAACAATTAGATGAACTCTGCCCTGCGCATACTATCCTGGCAAGCAACACGTCCAGCCTCAAACTGGATGGCATGATGGCTCTGATTTCGGACGAGCGTAAACAGCGTATGATTGTTAACCATTGGTATAACCCTGCCCACCTTATGCCTATTGTTGAACTCTCTTGTTTTGGCAATATGCCTTTGGCGCTTTATACCGAGGTTGAGCAGTTACACGCTTCCATCAAAAAGCAAACAGTCAAAGTCCTTAAAGACGTCCCCGGACTGGTAGCCAACCGTATTCAGCAGGGTGTTGCCAGAGAGGTCTTTTCCCTCATTGAAATGGGTGTTGCCGAACCTGCCGACATTGACAAGGCTCTTAAGTTCGGTCCCGCCTTCCGCTATGCCACGACCGGCCAGTTAGAGGTTGCCGATTTCGGGGGCCTTGATATCTGGAGCATTGTCGGCGACAATCTGTTAAAAGAGATGGACAATCGCCTGGGTGCCAACGACCTCTTAAAACAAAAGGTAGCCGAAGGCAAGCTTGGTATTAAAACCGGCGAAGGTTTCTACAAGTATGCCGGGAATGAAATCCCTGATATTAAAAAAAGGTTTATGAAAAAACTGATCCATCAATTGAAGGCTTCAGAGTATTACACACAGGGATAAATCAATATCCGAAAACACAGGTGCCTGCACATCAGCTGACATCTGTGTTTTTTTTATCCATTAGTTCATTAGTAAAATTTGCTCAAGAACAATGCATACGATTATGCCATCCACCATACCGTTAAGCAGCATATAGCGAAACAACGGCGGTAAATTATTAAAGACCTCCTGAGGTAAGAACATTACCCCGACACCTACCATTAACGATATACCCAATATATACATTTCCCGGTTAGTTAAATTGACCTTAGAGAATTCTTTTATCCCCATCCCTAGAATCAGACAGAAAACAACAAACATCACCGAATTGCCAACAGCAGGTGGTATGGCGGCAAAAAAAACGCCAACCTGCGGAAAAATCCCTAAAATAGTTATTAGCGCAGCACCTGCAATAAAAGGTTTTCTTGATGCCACGCCAGTCATTGACGTAAACCCGATCGCCGATGCATAAGGAATAAACCCAATTACCGCCCCGAGGCCGGCAAAAATGTCTGAAACACCGGTAAAAATTGCGCCTCGATTGAACATGGCTGGTTTAAGCGGTTCACCGGTCACTGCGCTCATACCCAGAATACTTGCAATTAAGTTGGAAAAAAGCAGCAATGCAGCAAAAACACAGGCAAGAATAACCCCGAGGTCAAAGGTCGGCGTACCCCATGCAAATATTTCAGGCGCAGCTGGTAGTTGAGTACTATATTGGTTTATCTGCGGCGCGATACCAAAGATGAGAGCTGTAATCCAGCCAAAGACGACGCCAATAAGAACGGCTATACTCTGAAAAAAGCCCCTGCCTTTCAAAGTGATCCACATGATCAACCCGGTAGTAATGACAAAGGCTAGCAAACTATTGAAATCCACCATATGATTGGTGCTGTTTAATCCCAGCATACCTTTTATCATGGCCGGACTAAGCTGCAGACACATCAAAACAAGAAAAACACCATTTACCAGGGGACTAAAAATCTTGACAACCATTCCCGCCATTCCGGTAACTCCGATCAGGATGCACACAATTCCTGCGATGATAAAACCCAGCTCTATATCGGTCCGCAGAATCTCCAGCGGTTTTCCCAGACTTGGTGCCGAAGTGGCCAAAGTAATTAATAAGCCGTACCACAGGCCTGCCGGCCCTTCCATGATAGGAAACCGGTGACCCCATAGCGACTGAAATATGGATACGATTCCACACAGAATAAATGTCCGCTGTACCAAGCCGGCTAACCCCAGCTGATCAAGTCCCAGGTATCCGCCCACGATGACCGGCAAAATAGCAGCATTGGCCAGAAAGTATGTCAAATGCTGCACACTATAGGAAATCAGCTCCTTCAGGGGAAGGTTATCATCTAAACCATATCTCATCCCTGACTGCTGCATCAGCTTGCTGCTGTCCTGGCTCATGCGATTGTCCTCCTGAATGTTAATGAACCAGGGAATGGAAGATTGCCATGCTGCCCCTTTACCACTACAGGATGACGGAATTTTTCGTTCCCTCTTCCGATATCGCGCCGGGATACAGCGCGGCAATCTTCCTATAATTAGTGAACTATCCCAGGTATACAGTACCAATATTCTGACTGGTAGTGATTTCAACTGTCGCAGTGGCCTTCTCAAACCCCAGCATCTCAATTTCAATAGTATAAGGGCCACTGTTTTCAGGCAGGTTATCAATCTTAAAGTCACCGAAGTTGTCGGTAAGCACCTCAGAAAGTTTTTTCTCGTCACGGAACAGGGTAACTTTAGCGCCTTCGACACAGTCAACAACACCACTGCTATTTACAGCGACACTCCCAGCGATAAAACACTTAGTAAATCGGTATAAATTCTTGTAATACACACTAGGACGCGTATTATACTCCGGCTGCAAAACCTCCAAATTATCGGCCTGACAGATACGACTCATTTCGGCATCTTCCACATATTCCACCTTAAGCGCGCCGGTAGGACAGGCTTGCACACAACGAGGCTTTTTCCACCCCTGATCAAGAAGGTGGGCGCAAAAACTGCACTTTTGCGGAACATCATGTTCTTCATTCCACCAGATCGCTTGATAAGGGCAGGCTTTGACCAGTTCTTTCTGGCCTTTAGCTTTATTCGGGTCAATGCTAACAACACCGTCAGGACGTTTGGCAATACTGCCGCGGGATGCTTTAATACAGGGAGCATCCTCGCAATGCATGCAGGTAGTCGGCCGGTAGGCTACATCAATAAGTGGGTACTGCCCCCGCTCTTTGCGCATGATATTTATCCAGCGATGGCCATGTCTGGGCTGGGGCCGGGTATAACCCGGCCAATCATTATCAACATGCTCATCTTTGCAAGATAAGAAACAATTATTGCAGTCTACACACTTTTCAACATCAATAATTAAATGCCACTTTTTCACGAAACGCTCTCCTCTCCGCCCCATTTGCCAACTTCAACAAGACAGGAATTAGCCGCCATGGCATGGGATTTTTTAATCATCATCCGGCTTGGCGTCAATAGGTTGATACATCCGCCAAGATCTGGCGACTTTCCGGGTTCTCCTGCCGGCTTATATACTGCTGAAGACTCGTAAGAATGTACGGTTCCCGGCGGAATTCGTTCAGTCAATTGTGCTGCGCAAACAACGGCACCACGATCATTGAATACCTTAACCAGATCGTTTTCTTTGATACCCCGGGCCGCTGCATCGCTGGAATTGATTCTGACAATCCAGTAATAATGCCCGTTGATCAGCACCCGATGATCCTTAATATCGTTGATGGCACTGTCTTTGCCATCACTTTGCGTATGGAAGGTGAATTTGGGGTGAGGTGAAATCAGTTGCAATGGGTACTTAGCAAACAGCTCAGGCGAATGTGGCCCTTCCCAGGCAGGATTATATTTCATAATTGGCGGCCGGTCGGGGTCATTTGGGTCAAAGCGTTTTAGACTGGAAGATTCAAACTCGATTTTGCCTGATTGTGTTTGCAGCCCCATACGGTATTCGCCTGTATAGTCAGCTGGAGCCGGAAACGGCTCAGGGGTATCTTTCGCACGGCCTTCAGCATACCAGCGAAAAGACACCGGATCACGGCGATTCTCTGGCAGTGGCGGAATAACATAATAGCCTTTTTTGAGAAACTTCTTCCAGGAGAGACGGTTTGGCAGGTCGGTGCCGTCAAATAATCGCTTGCACCATTCCAGTTCGGTAGATCCCTCAGAGTAGACTGAACCCAGCCCCAACCGTTTAGAGAGTTCCAGAAAGATTTCAATATCTGATTTTGATTCACCCAGCGGCTCAATACATTTATGCTGCAGCACAGCCACACGGTGATTCACCTGCGTAAACGAGTGATAAATGTAGCCCCCGCAGTTAGCAAATTCGCTGATGTCCCAACGCTCGAAATTAGTACAGGCCGGCAGGATAACATCGGCAAACTGGGCCTCTCCTTCAAACCAGATCGACTGGTTGACAACGAACTCCAGGCCATCTGACCGGTACATGTTTACGTAGCGGTTGGTATCAACCATTGTGCCGATATGTGAGCCGCCATATTTATAGTACATTTTTACCGGTGAGTGACCAGGGGACGGGTATTGGAACGGGAAGAACTGACCTTCGATTGTCTTGGCGTCAGCCGACCAGCCTTCGCAGCGGCCTTCCATGATGGCTTCAGGTATCTTGAGGCGCGGCACCCCTTGATTAACCGTATTCATGGTCACGATATTGGGCATCCGCTGATATAAATTAAGGAAGTTGCCTGTACCAAAAATATCGCCGGAAAAACCACCCTCGGCGTATCCTGGGAAGTAGAAACGTGTGTCAACCGGTGTCCCCTGCTGCATGCCGCCCATATTAACCCCCGGCTTGCCTAACCCCTGCATAGCCATCAGACATACCATGCCTCTGGCCCAGTCTGTTCCGGTGGCAGTACGGCAAGCACCGCCGAAGCCGATAATCCCGCCGGCAGCCAGATAGGTTTTTTTACGGCCCCATTCCCGCGCCAGTGCTCTGATATCTTTAGCGGGAATACCGGTCTCCTGCTCCTGCCATTCCGGGGTTTTAGGTACACCATCCTCTTTACCAAGTACATAGTCTTGCCATTTTTTAAAACCGGTGGTACGCTCAGCCACATATTCTTTATCATAGAGGTTTTCGGTCATCCAGACGTAGGCAATCGCTAAGACCATAGCACTGTCTGTTCCCGGCTTAGGTGCCAGCCACTTGCCGCCCATCAGACCGGCAGTATGGTTGTAGTATGGATCAACATGGACAATCTTGATGCCCAGCTCTTTCAGCCACTGCCGACGCACTGTCCCTTCCTGAGCACCATACACCCCGCTGGTAGATTCCGGGTCACTTGACCAGAAAACAATCATTTCACAGTTTTGGAGACAGTCTTCCACCAAATTGTAGGTTTCCGAGCCGCCATTACGGGCGCTTTGTCCCCAGTGATGAGTTGCCCCCCAGAACCAGCCTTCCCAGCTGTCAGGATTATGCACTACCGGTGTCCAGCCGATAGCATTGAAAAATCTCAATCTGGCGCTCAGCCAATAGCCTAATGCCCCCCAGGTATGGTGGGAGCCGCTGCCGTTCATAATGGCTCCAGGGCCATGATCTTTTTTTACCCGCTTAATTTCGTTAACCACAATAGTAAGTGCTTCATCCCAGCTAATCCGCTCATAGCCGGATATCCCCCGGTTTTGCGGGTTTCTCTCGCCATTCGGATCAAAGTCTACCCGTTTCATCGGATAGAGCAGACGATCAGGCGAATAAATCATGGATTTCCAGGCTAACGTATGGGGATTAACAGTAGTTTTCTTAGGTGGTGAAAAAGTCTTGCCTCTGGCTTTGACCACCCAGGGCTCGGCATCCTCTTCATCAAATTCAATCGGGGTGATGCGGATGATCTTGCCGTCCTTGACAT
Source organism: Sporomusa malonica (assembly GCF_900176355.1). Taxonomy (GTDB): domain Bacteria; phylum Bacillota; class Negativicutes; order Sporomusales; family Sporomusaceae; genus Sporomusa; species Sporomusa malonica. Next base: position 281,829 of record NZ_FWXI01000003.1, read on the forward strand.
AGACAAAAACCGGGCCGCCGTTAGTATTGCTGGTATAGCGCTTGACACCCTTACCCATGTCCACGCCATATTCAGGGTCAATATTCATAGTCATATTCAAGGTCTCGGCAAACCAGAGTGTCAGTTCGTCCGGCCCTTGCATGTCGATCTGAAAATGTTTGGCTGCACTGATAAATTCCAATTGAGTCTTTGTCGGACTCATCAGCCTTACAGCAGTCTCCGCATCTTCAAATATCATAGCAACATCTGGGTTATCATATATACCTGCTTTGGAAGAAACCTTGCCATCTTTAATAATAAAATATCTGCCTTGAGAATTATCACGCAGTTTAATTTGGGCTATCAGATTTTTTTCTTTCAGCCGCTTGGTAAAGGTTTTCGATCTCATTGACGTCATCTTTAAAATTTTTTCTAGACCGAAAAGAATAACAGAAAATTGCGTACTTTCAAGCGCCATAGTATTCTTCTCCTTTGAAATAACTTCCATCACTACAGCCTAATAATACCGCAATCCGCTTTTCCTGGGAAATACCGTGTATGACTAAGCTTATAACAAAAAAGTATTACGTTCGTGCACGCGCGTTTTTACATAAAATTACTTCCCCTTGCCACCCAATCATTTTATACTATTGTTATAGTGTAATTCTGTTAGGAGGTACCATGGAAATCCAGTTGTTGCGCGAATTCGTATGCCTTGCAGAACATTTAAACTTCAGTACAGCTGCCAAGCAGTTGTTCATTGCCCAGCCTGTTCTCAGCAGACACATCGCTGATTTGGAATATGCACTCGGAGTGCAGCTGTTTGCGCGAAATAAGCAAAGTGTTAATCTAACACCAATTGGCGCGGTGGTCCTTGCAGAGACAAAGTCTATTCTTACGCACTATGATGAAGGCATCCAAAAAATCCGGCTTGCAGTTGCCGGATTCGCAGGTCAGCTAAAGATCGGCTTTTTGGGAGCACCTGTTAAAAACTTTTTTCCAGCGTTAATTTCGCGCTTTCGCAACACTTACCCCAGTGTCGATTTACAATTAAACCAGTTAAATCTGGGAGCACTGGCCAATGCGCTAAAACGAGGGGATATCGACATCGGCTTTACATTATCTTTTGACTTGGCGAAGATGACCGGGCTTTGCTGGAAGACCATTTGTTCCGATTCGCTTGCCGTAGTCCTGCGTCACGACCATCCTGCCGCCACCAATCATCCGGTCAGGTTATCAACACTATCCCAGGAGAACTTCATCATTTTGGCACCTGAGGAATCTCCCGGTCTTCATAACCAGATTATCTCCCTTTGTGAAGCGAATGGCTTCTCACCAAACATCGCCAAGCTTTCGGCCTTTCCTGAGAACGCTTTACTTATGGTCGAATCAGCAATCGGAGTTGCCATTTTACCACGCCATATTAAAGTATACGCAGGCCCTGAGCTTCGCTTTTGTGATATAGCCGGCAGCGGCACAGGGTTTGATCTAGTTGTCGCCTGGACAGAGGTTCATTACAATCCAGCCATTCCTTTGTTTCTTCAGGAACTGGAAAGCCTGCAATTATCTACTAAGCGCTAGCTATACACAGCAGATTGAATAATGTCGCTTCTGAAATGCTATAGTTTTTCTGATCATAATAAATCAGGGGCTGTGCCGAAACCTTTGGTTTCAGCACAGCCCCTGATATTAAAGATTAATTGTAACGTCCGTACTTCTCCACCGCATCAAAATAAGCTTTCATATTTTCATGTTTCGCGTTCATTGGGACACAACAGCCTGAGGAATAAATGAAGCCGCCGTCTTTCCCGACAACAGTCATCAATTTTTTAGCATACTCATCAACATCCGTAACCGATCCTATTGTCAACAAGGCCGCCGGCATATCTCCCATGATGGCACAATGTCCGCCCAGTATTTCTTTTACCCTGAAAATATCTGTATCACCATCAAGCTGTAAAACAAATTTTTTGGCTGGCAGCTCTAAGAAATATTCCAGGTTTTTAGTCCAATCTGAATCGCAATGCAATATAGGAATAATATCTTTTTCGGCTAACCCGTTAACAAGACGTTTCATAATCGGTAACAACAGTTTTTCAAACTTTTTCAAAGAGAGCCATTGAGCACTGCTGCGTGAATCACCGATAAAAGTACGTCTGATACCAATCTGATCTGCCTGGGCCGCCAGTATGGCAATCATTCCGTCAGTAGTAACTTCCATTGCTTGATATACCTTATCCGGGACTCTAAAGATGTCTTTAAAGAAGCATTCCATGGAACGGGTCATTGATAAGACATCGGGTGCTGAGCCGCCCAGGATTCCCCAGGTCGAACTCTGCCCCCGGCGCTGTGTGCGCTGATTTTCATCCACGAGCAATTTACCCTTTTCCATCATGGCCTGAAACATTTCTTCTTTGCTTGTACCGAAAGCAATCTCATTAAATTTTATTACATATTCGAGTAAGCCTTTTTCAATGAGCAAGTCATAATCGGCCTGAGATGTTATTTCAACTTCGTGCATCTGGAAGCAGGCATTGTCTGGCAGCTCGACCCCAGGCATCTTGGTCCTCATGAGGCCGACTTTTTTCATCAGCGGGGCATAACGCTCACACATAATAAACGGATTGCTGTCCCAGATCGGAAAGGCTTCATGAACCTTATCTATGGCATCCATACATTTTTCCCAGTCCCACATAAACTCCTTATTAGTAATTCCGGCAAATTGACCGGCATACTGGTCAATCATCGGCGCACATACTACCCGGTCTACCGGCTCAAGGTTAATAGTAGCTACCAGTCTTTCTTCCGCAGTCATTATATCTTTTTTTGCTGCCATGTTTCCACCCCACAATAATATTTTTTTACTATTCAGCTAAATGATATCGTAAAAGCTTACTTTGTGGAAATTCATTCTCTTAATCGCAACAATTTGAAAATTAAATACTAAGGATGTTTTGATAAAAAACAACCAGCAGTAGGTTACAGCTATATGCAGTAGAGGTGGATGCCGGATGAGCTGATATATCCTCAGCTATTGGCACAGTTATTGCATATAAACAAAGATAAGAGTGGGAAGAAAACCATACTTAGTCCACTTTTTAATTTACTTAATATTCTCATAGTACAAGACTAATTCTCAACAACAGGAGGCGTCTATGGATATTCGACAACTGGAAATTTTCGTTTGTGTCGCAGAACGGCTAAATTTTACAGAAGCAGCCAAGCACTTGTACCTCACACAATCAGCAGTCAGTTTGCAAATAGCAGATTTAGAAAAGCAGCTTGATGTCAAATTATTTGCGAGAAATTCACATTCAGTACAATTAACAGCGGCCGGTCAGGTTTTTGTTAAGGAAGCTAAATTCATTATTACCACTTCAGAAGAAGCAATAAAAAGAACTCGCTACACCGCATCTGGTTTTGGCGGGACTCTGAGAGTCGGCTTTCTAGAGTCCCACACTAAACACTTTTTACCCAAATTGGTAAAAGACTTCCGGCACTCATATCCCAAAATCAAGTTACTGCTAACCCAATTAAGCTGGGGAGATCTGAATCTTGCCTTGGAGCGTGGTGATTTGGATATAGGTCTTACCATGTCAGTTTCTTTGCAAAATATTCCCAAGGTTGCCTGGCAGACACTCTATCAGGATGTTGAGTGTTTTGTAATGCCTTATGACCACCCGCTGGCCAATCAACCTCAATTAGATTTAACCGCCGTAGCCCGGGAACCATTTGTTGTTCTCAATCGCGAAGTTGCCCCCTGCCCCTACGACTTTACGTTACGTCTGTGTGTCAACAGGGGCTTTACCCCAAACTTTGTTGAACGTCCTTTTCTTACAGAGATTTTACTTACGCTGGTTGAATCTGGAGAAGGAATTGCAATTCTCCCATACTTTACCACCAAACCCTATGCCAGCCCTAGTCTCCGCTTTATTAAGCTGGAGGGTGACGACGCGCAGGTTGAGATGGTCGCATCCTGGAAAAGAACAAATAGGAATCCAGCTATACCATTGTTCCTTAACAAAGCTAGAGGTGCTATTCAATTTTTCCAAAATAGCATGGGTCTTCCACCATCTAATGATAGTAATGAACATCTTTCATCTATTTAAGAGCCGTAGGTAAACATCAATGGCCAGGATTTTTCAAAGGCGCTAATTTGTGAAAAGAAGGGGAGATTGGCCGTAGCTAATCTCCCCTCTCTTATGTGCATCTATACTTATTTTTACTAGATAGATTCCTCTGCCCCTATATTAAACAATATAAGACCAACATACGAAACAGTATTCTTTCCATTATAATACGGAATTCCACAAGTCTTTTCCAGATTAATAACATCTATCCCATACGCTTCAACCGAAGCAAAAGCCTCATCAGGAAACCGGCATGGTTCATTATCTAAATAGGCACACTTTGCACAAAACTCACATGATCCCGCATTCAAAGGAAGAATACTCTGCAATTTGTACTCATTTTTAACACGGTCCAGCAGGTTCCTGAATACTCCATCATGAACTTTTTTGGCCGCCATCATACCGTTCCAGTCAAACGAACTTTTCATTTGATGTACTGTCTGAAACAAGAGACCGTACTTATATGTACAGGCTTGAGCTTTCAACTCCTCAAAAGGACCAACTGCTGGGGGACAGACCCAATTGGTATCGTATTTCCTGCATACGTTTTGTTCACATGCTTTCCTAAAATCCTCGACAAATTTTATTTGGGATACCTCAGCAATTGCGGCATGGTCCGCCTTTGAAGCTAATGCTGCCTGAACCAAGTCATTAAAAATTGCACCCATACTCTTACCTCCCAAAGATTCCAATAGCACCTCTGGCAAAATCAATACACCAAAAATGCAGCATATAAGGGTAAAGATACTGCCGCAGCAACCGTCTTCGTCCTTATATATACATCTAGATATAGATTAGTGGATAACATTCAGTGTGTCAATATTTTTTTACTATTGGCACAATTCTATTATTCACAATATCAAAAAAAAGGTAACGTCTGATACCCTCAATAAAGGATTCCAGACGTTACTTTTTTGCCTTTACTTATGCTTATCATACAGAGGGGTGTGTTTTCTTTTACGCAAAGTACCTTCGATCGGACTATACCTTGCGAAGCCACAGAGCTATCATTGCCGCTGCACCTATAACACAAAAAGCTACCAGACACATCAGCCCACCGGTATAGCTGCCGGTTGCATCAATAAAATAACCAACAACGACCGGAGTGATGGCCCCCCCGGCACTACCTAGACCGCTTTCCAGCCCGCTGCCTGTTGCTAAGGCTTTTTCCGGTACAACCTTTTGAATCATTGACCAATGGCCAGGCAACCCGATGACTAAGGAGGCAACGGCAACTACAAGCCATAATGCTGCCTCTATCTGACCGGTAGCATGAGCAGCAAAATAAATTCCTACAGCTCCACCTACCATATGCAGAACGCCAAAAGTCGCTTTTCTTTCGATTTTGTCTGTGAGGTAGCCTGAAACGACAAGTGCTATGACCCCTGCAGCGTAAGGAGCATTAGCCCAAAAACCCATTGTACTCCAGGTGAAGCCCATCGCGGTTTTCAGATAGGACGGAATCCAGGTCATAAGCCCCCACCAGGCTGCTGAACTAAAAACATAAAATGTGACACAAAGCCAATAGTCAATATTAAGCAGAAATTGTTTCCAAATTTCCCATTTGGAAACTGATTCACTTACTGTTTTATTCTTGGCAGCCTCGGCTTGCAGACCGCTCTCAATATGCTCCAATTCTAACCGGTTAATTCTTTTATTCTGGCTTGGATAGTCTGTGGTAAAAAACCAAATCAGGATTAACGGAATAATACCAATGGCTGCGAGGGTAAAAAAGCTCGTCCGCCAACCCCAAGTCCCAACAACCCACACGAAGAATGGCATCGCAATAGCCGGGCCTGCTGCCAGCCCGATCAGCCATGTCGAATTAGCCCGGGCTCGCTCTTGAGGCGGAAACCAATTCCTTACAAACTTCATTTGCATAGGCCAATGCATTCCCTCACCCAAACCCAGAATGCATCTGGCAACAATCATGCCTGTAAAGGTTGTGACCAATCCCCCATAAACGCAAGAAACTGCCCACAGTACAATTGCCAGAGCCATTACCTTACGTGGCCCCCACAAATCACCCAGTGGACTTAATACAGCGTTTGTAATAGCATAGGTTGCCAAAAACAAGGACATCAACGCCCCCATAGCCACCGCATTACCCTTGATACCCATTTCGGTTAAAAAGGTTTCATCGGCCACCAGTACCGATACATTAACCCGGTCAAGATATGCAACCAACAGGGTCACTAAAAGCACCAGGATCAAGACCACCCGCTGTTTGGTTGGCTCTCCCTCTGAAATTACATTTTCCCTCACTGCTTGTTCTCCATTCACAGATGCGGCCTCCTTCTGTTAAAGTTGCATCATTGAACAGATGACCCCGAACAAGTCGGGGTCCCTGCAATCCAGTTTAGTTTTTTAGATTTTAATAGAAGAACTCTAACTTGGTCATGTAGGTTTTGTTAAGATCATCGGAGGCCTGTCCAGTTAGGTTTCTATTCTTAAATTTGAGGTCTTGTGCCTCAATAGTCCAAATAACGTTTTTGCTTACAGTGCTCTGTAGGGCAACCCAGACACCTTTTAGATTATCTGTTCCTTTAGTGAATGTTGAGAAAGAATCTGACGGGTAGGCCATTGCTTGCGAGTCAAATCCACCGGCACCAGACGGAATAGCCCCTGCGTCAATGCTGCGGTATGCTACCGACCAACCAAAATCACCTTTTTTCTTATAGTCTACAAGGTTTTTTACTGAGTAGAAGGCTGGAATCTTGTCGACGCCGCTAGAAAGTTCAACAGCCCACCCCTTTGGTGATGTTGGCAGATTGCTCGCACCCTTTAAGTCTGTTGATACATAATCTCCAATAAGCATAACTTTGCCGAGCTTAGCGTCAAAGCCTACTGCCCAACCAGCTGATTTATCAAAGGAACCAATATTGGTATTCATTGAGCCCTTACCCTGTGGATTACTACTTCCAGGAACTTCAGACCAATAATAGCCAGCTTTCCAGCCAAGATTGTTATTTACTTTACCTGTAAGTTGAGCAGTAGTAAGTGTGTTAGCGTCGCCAGTAGAGGCCCCATTTGAGTTAACTACACTTGTAGTAGGACCATTACCTTTGATATTGTTCACCGATCCGGTAAATGTTACCTTGCCAATGTTTTCATCAATCCGAATACCATCAACGCCGACTGCTTTACCGAACAGACCGTGAGTAAGGTTGTCGTAAGGGAAACGACCGATGCGGACTTTGTCTATACCCATAACATTCTTCGCAGTTACGGCCAACATATCGAAGGCAGCATTACTTCCCTCGTTATTATTGTAGTTACCAAAATTTGAACTTGCTTGAATTCTTGCCATCCAGGAAATATCCTCATTAATAGTTCCCTGAAACTTAATGCGTTGTCGGAAATCAAAATTATTTGACCCCTTCAATTTCGATGTTCCAGCCGCCTTAGGGTCGTTGCCGAAAGCACGGAAACGAGTTTCGCCGGCAATCCAGGTATTGGTCTTAGCTTCCACTTTAGCTACCCGGGTACCCAAGCGGTTAAGCTCACTGGCGAACTCGGCAGACAGTTTGTCGATTAGTTGCTTGTTAGCGTCATCAGCAGCGTCAAACTTGTCCATTGCTTTGGAAACAATAAAGGCAAATTCATAACGGGTCAGGGTCTTATCACCTTTGAAGGTGTTGTCGTTATAGCCGCTAACAATTCCGGCTTTAGCTAATTTACCTACAGCATCATATGCCCAATGCTTGGCAGGGACATCACTGAAGGCTTGAGCCGCAGAGGAAGCATGAACAGGAGTGATTAATGCAGGGGTTCCAGCCATAGTGATGGACATCAGAGCCAGTGGTACAATAGCCATCCATTTTTTTACCGATTTTGTTGTTTTCATGAAAATCTCTCCCCTATTATTTTTAGTCTTTTCTCTAGTCTATACTTTGCCTGCTGAGTGCCCCTTTTAGTTATGCACTTTCAGAAGACTTGGCAGCCGCTGGCTTAGGCATGGTTGCAAAAATCAGACAAATAAGTCCTATCAGGCAGATGGCCGAATTAAGCTGAAACGCTGGTGTGTAACTCTGATAAGAATCAAATAACTTTCCGCCAACTACACCGGCACCAGATACAATGACTGCAGAGATTGCCTGCAGCATACCATTGACTTTAGGAAAGGCGGCAGGTCCAAAAAAGTTACCCAACATTGTGTTTTGTGCCACAAAAGACCAGCCAAAACCGGCACCATATAACACAGCCGCTGCATAGGCGGCCGTTAGTGCGCCAGGAGCAGCCTGCACAGCAAGATACGAGCCGACAAAGTAACAACAAATGCCTAGCATGAAGACAAAGCGGGCCGCAATTCTATCCATAAGCCAACCACTGATCAACCGTCCAAAAATCCCACCCATGGTAAACATCCCCATAGCAAACGCTGCATCTGCCGGCGAAATTCCCTTGCCTTTCAAATGCATAATCCAGTGGGCGGTAAAGAAGAAAAACGGCCATTGACTAGCAGCAGCCGCCAGTACAGTCAACCAATAGGAAGCCGACTTATATACCTCGGCCGGTGCCCATACATACTTCGTCACTAATGCATTGGCTACAGGCGTTGCTGAAGCCGTTATTTCTTCTCCATCAGGAACTTGCCCGATATCCTGTGGACGCTCTTTTACAAAAAACCAGGCAATTAAAGCGCTAGTAATAGCAATCCCAGTTACAGCCAGCCAAGCTACCCGCCAGTTGCCCCCACTGGCCGCGATCAGTTTGTTCATGGCCGGCGCACCAATAAAGCCGGCGAAGCCTGAAGCGGTCATGGCCAGAGCCATGGCTCTTCCCCTGAATTTAGAAAACCAGCGCGTAATGGTAGTTGATAATGTTACAATTGTGCCAAACCCGAGACCACAACCAATTAAAAAGCCAAAGCCCACTAAATAGTGCCAGGGTTGTGTGGCAACCTGTGCCATCCACAATGAACCAATAACCAGCAAACCTGAGCCAATTATAAAGGTCTTGCGAACGCCCCATTTAGTAATTGCCATCCCGACCAGAATAGCTGACGTTCCTACAAATAAATTCAACAACGAAAAACCTAAACCGTAAGTAGTGCGATCCATGGTGATTTCTTTCATCATATAGCTGTTAATTACTGCGCCACCGTAAAGTGGAAAACCCATGTTCAGCAGGTACAAAAACCACAGTGCTCCTACCAGTTTCCAACCATAAAAATTTTGAGTGTTACCCATTAATTAGACCTCCTTGTAATAATTTTCGGTCTTTTCAAAAAAACGAGCTCCCCAACTTGTGACTTAAAGAACTTGCCTATGTGGACTCAATCTTTACTGAATTCACGTTTTTTGTTGCGGCAACTCTTCTGAGTCTTTCAGTATGAGTGCTCGGTTTTTATTTGAGACCGTTTACACGTTTATAGATATATATACATCTATATAGATAGTATCCCACTCTAAAATATTTGTCAATCCTTTTCCTCTGATATTTCAGAAAAATCACGCACAGATAAAAAGAGTAGGATTTTTACCCACAACGGAAGGCAACGCCGAAAGTACCGCGTGGATAAGTCCACTTAGTAATTCCTTTGTCTTTGCAGACTACACGGCAGGTGCCGCATTCAAGGCAGCCGGCATAATCAAAGTTGATTTCACCGTCTTTTAAGGTGTAGAGAACGGCAGGACAAACAACCAGACAGGGCTTTTCCTTGCATTTTGCACAGATAGCCTTGTCAAGAACAATGTGGGGTTCTTCTTCATCAACAGCAAACTTATTTATACCGAGAAGCTCTTCCGGTGATAGTTTTTTTATTGTCATATGGCTTTAAACCCCTTCCAGCCGTCAGCAAGCAGTTGCCCGAATGTGACATGCTTTTTCAAGACTTTCAGCATTGCTTTATCCATGCGTTCTGGCAGTTTGCCATCCACAGCAAACAAGACTTTCATCATATCATTAGCCATCGCCGGGTAGACAGCCACCATACGCCGGTTGCTCATGAGCTCGTGGAACCCAGCGTACAATTTCATGGTTGGAAGCAATGCAATATCTTCCAGTTCCTTAACATAGGCAGGGCCGACATTACTGAGCTCTTCATTCTTCATGATAGCACGTGCGGCAGCCACACCGCTCACAATTGCCAGATCTATACCACGAATCATGGTACCGGTATTAACTACCATACCGGCAGCATCCCCCACCAGTATCAGTCCATCCCTGTACAAGGTCTTAGGCATGGCATGATAACCAACCTCTGGCACAAGGTGTGCGCCATATTCGATCGTTGTTCCGTCCTTGATCAACGAATAAATTGCCGGATGCATTTTGAGATCCTGCAGAATTTCATGTATCTGCTTACCGTGGCAGGCAAGGTCTGCGGGATTTAATACTACACCAAGTGAAATACTGTTTTTATTGGTGTAAAGAAAGCCACCGCCGAGCACTCCATCGGCACAACCGACCAATACGCGGGCTGCACCTTCATCACCGTTTAAGTTGAAACGGTCTTCAATCACTTTCTCCGGTAGCTCAATCACTTCTTTTGCGCCCACCCCGACGTTATGGGCATCGATGTCTTGTCGCAAACCGGCTTTCTGAGCGATAAAGGAGTTTACTCCGTCAGCAGCTATAACTACTGTTGCATAGATTTCGTCGTCGCCTGCCTTGATCCCAACAATTTTCCCATCTTTTTCAATGAGCTCGTCAACCAGGATACCGGGAGCAAGCATAGCGCCCTGAGCCTCTGCCTGGCCGGCAAACCATTCATCAAACGGTGCACGCAGCACTGAATATGATTGAGGAACTCCCTCCCCAAAATCGTAATCAACATAGTCCATGGTCATTGCCCCATTAGCGCCAAGCATCATAATCTGCTCTCTAACCACTTTTCTTTCAAGCGGCGCCTCTTGGTACAGACCAGGTTCGACTAATTCCAGCGCATAGGTATAAAGACGGCCGCCTGTGACGTTTTTACTGCCGGCGCTTACGCCCCGCTCTACCATCAGGACACTTTTGCCATTCTTAGCCAGCACATAGGCACAGGCGGCGCCGGCTGGGCCGGCACCGATAATTATGGCATCAAATTTTTCATCAGCTGACACAATAATCCCCCCATTTCAGCAACTTTTGCCGATCTTACTTTTTCTGCAAAGCGGCAGTCAGTAAGGGCACAACTTCATACATATCCCCTACAATCCCATAGTCAGCTGCTTCAAAAATCGGAGCTTTTTCATTGGTATCAATAGCAACAATAACTTTGGAATCCCTGATACCAACAACATGCTGCACCTGTCCGGAAATTCCCAAACCAATATAGAGTTCAGGCTTAACCTTCTGACCGGAAATACCGATATAGCGGTCGTTAGGCAGCCAGTGATAATCCTCAGATATACCCCGTGTGCAGCCAATCTCAGCACCGGCAGCAGCTGCCAGCTGTTCAACCATGCTCATATCTTCCTGCTTGGCTAAACCGCGGCCAACACAGACTACCCGGCTGGCTGTTGAGATGTCAGCCCCCTGGCGAACAATAGGACAAACATTGCTAATAGTTATTCTGGCATCGTCGTTGGCTACTTCAACAGTAACCACTTCCCCTTGTCCAGCACTGGCCGGGGCTTCTGCAAAGGTACGCGGCGGGATTGTAACCAAAGCCGGCAAAGCCACAGCCTCGGTACGAACAGCCAGACCGCCATACATCAACCGGGTTGTTTCAATAATATCATTAGCAAATTGCACACTCAGCGCATCGGTAACAAGGCCGGTTTTGAGGCCTGCAGCTACCTTAGCAGCCAGATCTTTGCCACGCATAGTAGCACCAACCAGCAGCACACTTGCCTGTTCTGCCTGCAAGAGGGCTGTGATGGCAGCAGCATAACTTTCCGGCCATGGATTGTTGCCTTTAAGCACACATACCTTATCAGCACCAGCTTGGACAAAGCTTGGGGCATCATCAGCATAGAGTGTTATCACATTAAGCGGCTGCTGCATGGTTTGCTTAAGCTCCTGACCAGCAGTCAAGAGTTGTCTGGCAACAGCGCTGTCTTCCGAATAAATCCAAATTCCTGGCATGTAAAAATTACCCCTTTCCTTTAGCACAGACCTTCTTGCGTAAGGCTGGCAACTAGTTTAGCAACATTATCGGCCTGGTTAGCTTCTTTAAGGATGACTTTTTTCCGGTCCATGACATACCCTTTAAGTGCCAGACAACGCACTTTCGGCGTTAATTCCTCGTCACTCAGACCTAAATCAGCAACTTTTATTTCCTCTGAAGGCTTCTTGGCAGCCGCCATAACCTGTTTTAAACCAGGTATGCGCGGTTTGTTAATCTCTGGTAAAACACTGATTACAGCCGGTCCTGTTACTGTCACTTCTTCGGTACAATCACCTAGTTTACGGGTGGCAACTACCCGTCCGTCAGCCACAGTAAGCTGCTGAACAAAGGTAATAGCCGGAATATCAAGAAGGGCAGCCAGCCGTGGGGCTGTCTGCTGGCTATAGGAGTCAGAGCTGCCTTCGCCGCATAAAATTAAGTCAAATGCTCCAGCTTTTTTCACGGCGGCAGCTAATATATTAGCTGTCACAAAAGCGTCTGCCTGTTCGGCCGCCGGATCACCAATCCAATACACTTTGTCAAGGCCTCTGGAGAGAGCATCCTTTAGTGATTGTTTGGCTGCAGCAGGCCCAAAAGTGAGCGCTTCAATGCTGACGCCATGCTTTTCCGCCAAAAGAGCGCCTTCTTCTATTGCATTTTTGTCATAATCACTGATTTTGTATTTAGCCCTGCCGGTGTCGAGAGACAAATCTCCCGCTATTTTGATGTCTTGTTCGTCTAAAACCCACTTGTAGCAGACAAGAAGCTTTTGCATGGTTGACCCCTTTCTTCATTTGGGAGAGGATTTTTACCCTCTCCCGCTTAGTTCATTCTTGTTAAGCCAGCAGATCTCCGGCAATAATTTTCTCTGGAAAATCAACTGAGCTGTTTTTAATAATTGCACCTTTTACGTCACGATACAGGCGTGAAGCCACCATTTCCTGGCTGTAGCCATAGCCGCCTTCAATCTGAATTACATCAATCAAGGCGCTCTGGCCGATACGGGCGGCAAACAGCTTGATCATGGCTGCTTCAGCGGTAAACGGCTCGCCATTTTCCAAGAGACTGGCCGCGTCATATACCGCAAGCCGCAGCATATGAATGTTTGCAGCCATCTCGGCCAGCATGGTCTGAATGGCCGGGAAGCTGGCAATCGGACGACGGAACTGGATTCTCTGCTTACCATATTTGACTGCATCTTCCATAGCTGCCTGAGCGATGCCTACAACCATAGCACCTTCAGCAATACTGGCGGCAGCCAGCGCTTCAGCCGCAATGGCAAGGCCGGCTCCCTCAGCACCTAACAGGTTAGCTGCCGACACTTTTACATTGTCAAACACCAATTCGGCTGATTGGCAGCCGCGAAGACCCATTTTGCTTATAGTCCGGGCTACTGACAAGCCTTCTGCCTGGCCGTCAACAATGAAAGCACTGATTCCTTTTGCACCGGCCTCCGGATTGGTCTGGGCAAATACGATATATACGCCGGCTGCGCCGCCATTGGCAACATAGCTTTTGCGTCCGTTTAATACGTAGTGATCACCGTCTTTAACCGCAACCACCTTATGCTCTCCGGCACCCGGAGCCGCGCCTGGCTCATTGAGGGCGAAAGCGCCCAGTTTTTGTCCCTGACACAAGGCTGTCAGATAAATCTCTTTTTGCTCAGTTGTGCCCCAGCGGTTGATGCTGTAGGCAGCCAGTGAGGCGTGATTCACGAGGACAGATGCCACAGCACCGCTTACGCGTGCCAACTCTTCAATAATTAAAATATAGCTCAGATAGCCAGCTTCAGCGCCGCCAAATTCCCCTGGGATAAAAATCCCCAGGAAGTCCTGCTCAACCATCTTACTGACAATTTCTGCCGGGTGTTTTTCTGTATGATCAATTTCAGCAGCAACCGGTTCAACATATTCCAGGGAAAACTCCTTGGCATTTTGCTGAATAAGTTGTTGTTCTTCCGTTAATGGATAACTCATGCGTTAACCTCCTCTTCTTTACGCTGCCTAACTTAAGAGCTAAGCAAGATCCCGGATATTACAATCCGTTGAACCTGATTGGTGCCTTCATATATCTGGGTAACCTTGGCGTCACGCATAAGCTTTTCCACGATAGAATCCTGGGAATAGCCGTACTGCCCCATAAGTTCGACAGCATCGGCAGACACACGCATGGCAGTGTCTGTAGCAAATGTTTTAGCCATGGCTGCTTCTTTGGTATAAGGTACACCGGCGTCTTTTAGGCGGAGCGCATTGCGTACTAGCTGTCTGGCAGCTTCAACCTGGGTAGCCATGTCAGCTAATTTGAAGGCAACTGCCTGATGATTGCCAATGGGTTTACCATTAACATCAAGGTATTCTTTAGCATACTTCACAGCTTCATCAAGTGCCCGCCGGGCAATACCGACTCCGATTGAAGCCACAATGGGCCGGGCCATATCCAGGGTTTTCATGGCGAGTTTCATGCCTTCGCCTTCTTTACCCAGGAGATGTGTTTTGGGAATTCTCACATTTTTCAGGATCAGTTCAACAGTATTGGAGCTGCGGATACCCATTTTATGCTCAACTGCGCCAACGATAAGACCCTCGCGCTCTTTCTCGACAATGAATGCACTTAGTCCTTTAACGCCTTTGGTAGGATCTGTTGAAGCAAACACGACCATGATGTCTGCATAGCCGCAGGTAGTGGCAAAGCATTTTGTACCATTAAGCACCCACTCTTCACCTTCGAGCCTGGCAACTGTTGCGCAAGAACCGGCATCAGAGCCTGCTCCCGGCTCTGTTAAGGCAAAGCCACCCATGCCGCCGTTTACCAAACGTCCGTAGTACAGCTTTTTTTGTTCTTCCGTACCGGCAATTGCTAAAGGATAGGAGCTCAGTCCGTTGCCGCCAAGGGTTGTGGCAAAAGCGGCGCAGCCGTAGCCCCACTCTTCTGCAACAAGCGACTGGGTTACAGAATCATAGCCAGGGCCGCCATATTCTTTGGGTATAGCCAGGCAGTTGAGCCCAGCATTCTTTGACTCTGCAAGGATGAACTCATGAAACTCACCCTTTTCATCCCATTCACGATCGACCGGAATGATATGTTTCGCCGTAAACTCCCGGGCCAACTGTTGCAATTTTTGTTGTTCAGGGGTAAGCGACATGTCAACCATTATTCATCAACCTTTCATTTTGGCTTCTATAAGCTGTTTGAGTTGCCCCCATTTGGGCTGGAAGATCTCACTCGGCATAGTTTTCAGATTAGGTGAAATGACAGGTTTGAAGTCCATTAATGCCAAGACATCTTTTTCTAAATCAACGCCGGGAGCAATCTCAGTCAGCGTTACCTGTCCGTTTTCGAGAACAAATACAGCACGCTCGGTAACATATACCACAGGCTGTTTTATCTGAGCAGCATACTTGCCGCTAAATGTAATCTGCTCGACACTGTCAATGAATTTTTTGTTTTTACCTTCCTTAACAATGACCAGCTTACCGTCCGCAGCTGTAACCTCCAGCCCGCCTGCGGTAAAGGAACCGCAATACACTACCTTTTTAGAGCTTTGGGTTATATTGATAAAGCCGCCGCAGCCCATAGGGCGACCTTTGAATTTGCTGACATTTACGTTACCGTTTTTGTCTGTTTGCGCAAGGCCCAGGAACGCTACATCAATGCCGCCGCCATCATAATAGTCAAATTGTGAATGATGCTCCACAGTGGCTTCAGCGTTATAGGACTGGCCAAAGTGCGGCAGACTGGCCGGCACACCGCCAATACCACCTGCTTCTGTTGTCAAGGTCAATGTATCAATGGCATTTTCCTCAGCGGCAATAGTTGCGACATCACTCGGGATACCTACCCCAAGGTTGACAATGGTATTCGGAGCAAGCTCCATGGCAGCACGGCGGGCAATAATCTTGCGTTCATCCATCGGCAGCTCAGGAATACTGTTCAACGATACCTTCATATCACCGGCAAATGCAGGATTAAAGTACAGTCCTTCGGTCTGCCAGCAGGAGTCCTTGCTTGTTGCAATGACAATATGGTCAACAAGTATTCCGGG
Source organism: Sporomusa malonica (assembly GCF_900176355.1). GTDB lineage: Bacteria > Bacillota > Negativicutes > Sporomusales > Sporomusaceae > Sporomusa > Sporomusa malonica. Next base: position 298,021 of record NZ_FWXI01000003.1, read on the forward strand.
AACCCTTACCTTTTTAGGATGGAGTGAGCCGGCTTTTGCCAGGTATTCAGCCTGGACAATAACAATGCCGCCGGAATTTTTGGTGGCTTGCGCGAGCGGCAAGGCTTCCATCAATACACCTTCATTGTCCATTGTCAGGTTGCCGTTTTCATCAACCGTGGTACCTCTAATCAGGGCTACGTTGATCGGGAACGTCTTATAGAAGAGCCATTCTTCGCCTTCAAACTCAACAACCTTAACGATATCTTCGGTAGTTGCCGAGTTCATTTTAGCACCATCAACACGTGGATCTACGAAAGTTCCCATCCCTACTTTGGTAATCAGCCCAGGACGTTTGGCAGCAATTTCACGGAACAGCTGAACAATAACCCCCTGCGGCAGGCAATAGGCTTCAATCTTGTTCTCGGCCAGCAGTTTTGACATACCGGCTGATGAACCAATATGGGCACCAATCCATCTTTTGACCAGTCCTTCTTTACCCAGACGGGTTGTGCCGCGTTCTTTCCAGTCACCAATGGCCGAAGCATGGGTCAGGGTAATATTCTTGGGGTGTCCGGTTTCGACAAACCTCTTTTCAATGGCTTGGGCAACCTCTTCGGCCCAAGCCGCAAGGCCAAAGCCTGTTGCCGCTACTGTAGCTCCATCCTGGATTAAAGCAGCCGCCTGGTCGGCAGTTATTATTTTCGACATGGCATTTTGCTCCCTTCTATATACAAAAAATTTTGATCTCGTTTATATATAAAGCAATTTTTGTGCCAATTATTAAAAAAGTCAAAGGATTAAGTAAATCCAGGACTAAGCGCAGCTTTGGGATAATGCCTGGCAGCAATAATGTACCGTTTTTGCGACATTTGGAAATATTCTAAAAATTTTCGTACCAAATTAGGTACATTACTTATTTGGGAATATAAAGAACCTGAATGTACTGTTTACACAGTACATTCAGGTTCTTTATATCTCTTGTTCAATTGCCTTTAGCTTGCGATATAAAACTGTCCGGTAAATTCCCAGCTTGTCTGCAGCCTCACCCATTCTGCCGCCGCATTCATTCAACACCTGATAAATGTATTGTTTTTCTACTGATTTTATCACTTCTTTTAAGGTTCCGCTATAGCTGGCTGCCTGGAGATAATTACCCTGAGTTATACTTCCCAGCATCTGGTGCTCCATATCAATATCTTCTGAGGAATAGTTCTGCAGGCTATTGATAACCAGCCTCTCGACTACATTTCTGAGCTCCCGTACATTCCCTGGCCAATTATGCTTTTGCAGTGAATCAAGGGTTTCTGCAGACATCTGAATTTCCAAGCCGTACTTTTTCTTGAACTTTTCAAAGAAATTAAGAGCTAAGGCAATAATATCTGCCGGGCGTTCCCGCAGCGGCGGTATCTGAACAGGGATGACATTAAGCCGGTAAAATAAGTCTGCCCGAAATGTACCTTCCTGTGTCATTTTCTGCAAATCTTTGTGAGTTGCGGCAATTAGCCTGAAATCCAGCCTTCTGTCCACATGACTGCCCAGCCGCCTCACTTCGTGTGTTTCCAGTACACGGAGAAGTTTTGCCTGAAGCGGCAGCGGCAGTTCAGCAATCTCATCAAGAAACAATGTGCCCCGATGAGCCGCTTCAAACAGGCCTATCTTGCCATCGGCACTGGCTCCTGTAAACGCCCCTTTTTCATATCCGAATAATTCTGACTCAACAAGATGTTCGGGCAATGTGGCGCAGTTTACAGCAATAAAAGCTTCGGCAGAGCGTTTACTGTGACGATGCAGATACTTAGCTAAAATCTCTTTACCTGTCCCGGATTCTCCATACAGCACCACCGAGCTGTCGGTCTGAGCAACCACATGCGCTTGCAGCAGCAGTTGCTTCATCGCCTTGCTCTCAGCCACAATACTATCTTTATCAAGTACATAGCTGCGCAGATACTCAATCTCCCTTTTCCGGCGGTTAACTGACTCCAGCTCCTCCGAACTCATCCCCTTTTCCAATGCCTCTGCCAGCCTGCCTGTTGTTAAAACTAAAACAACATTTCCTTCTTCATCCATAATCGGTGTACTTGTAGACATCTGCTTAATGTTAAGTTTGGTAGTCAGTTCCCCTTTTACCACACACTTCTTTTCAGCAGCCTCTAACGCATACGATTTTGTATAATAACCCTTATTCACAAGGTCACGGACATTGGATTTTAACAACTGATCCAGCGATATATCAAGCGTCAGAGCTGTTGTTGAATTGGACAACAGTATATTGCCATGACGATCAGTAACAAAGATTGGATCAGGCAGATTATCAAATATTTGACCCAAATTCTGTTTAGCTAACTGATAGTTACGCCCCGTCTTTTTAGAAACACGCGGCACAGAATCACCTCTCTTAGTTTGCTGTATTTAAAAATTCGACACGATCTGCTATTCTCCTGTTATTTATCTCACTATCGTGAACATTTCTACAGTTTTCGCGAATTGTACCTAAAGTCTTAGTAAACGGCAAAACAGTCTCACATAAAAGTGAAACTGTTTGCCGTTTAGTCAAAACTTAATTGTAGCGACCGTATTTTTCTACAGCGTCAAAGAACGCCTGAACATTTTCACGTTTTGCATTCATCGGCAGATTGCAGCCTGATGAATATAAGAGGCCTTCGCCATTGCGGAAGGTATTAATCAGCTTTTTAGCGTATTCATCAAGTTCGCTAGGTGATGCTACGGTGAAGAGAGCCGGGTTGACATCGCCTTTGATTGAGCAGTGGCCTTTTAAAATTTCATGAGCCTTGAAGATATCTGTTGCACTGTCCAGCTCAAGGACAAATTTAGCCTTGGGCAAGTCGAGGAAGTATTCTAAGTTCTTGGTCCAATCTGCATCAAAATGAAGAATAGGTACAATGTCTTTAGCAACCAGTTTCTCAACCATTACTTTTAGCTGCGGCCAAACGAAGCGTTCAAAATTCTTCTTATTGATAAACTGACCGGCACCTCTAACCCCGCCAACAAATACCCGGTTAATTCCGGTTGCCTTAACCGAGGCTTCGCAGCCGGCAATGATTGTGTCATTGAGCAGCCACATGTATTCTTCTACTTGATCAGGAATCTGATACATATCTTTGTAGAAACGTTCCATGGAACGTACAATGGATAACGCATCAAAAGGCACTGTGCCCATGATGGCTCCCCAGGTTAAACTTTGACCGCGGGCCAATGTTCTGTCGATCTCGTCCTGACGAAGTCTGGCCATTTCCTTTTGTCCGGCCAGAACCTCCTCACGGCTCACTTCATGGGCCCGCTCAAGGAATGTCAGGCGATATTCCAGCCAGCCCTTTTCTTTGAGCATTGCATAATCTTCACGAGTCATTGTTTCATATTCGTGAATTTGGTATTGGGCGTTTTCTTCCAGCTCTTTACCCGGCATTTTGAAGCGTCCCGGACCGCACTTGGTTGCAACAGGACCGATACGGCCATGCAGCATATACGCGTTGCTGTCCCATACCGGGAAGTCTTCCCATACCTTTTGCATAGCAGCCTGCGCCTTTTCCCAGTCCCATAGGAATTCCTTATTGGTCATCCCGACATGTTGGCCAGCATACTGTTCAATAATAGGTGCACAGACTATCCTGTCCACCGGTTGAAGATTAATTGAAGCAACCAGTCTTTCTTCTGCAGTCATTACGTCTGCCATTTACTCCACTCTCCCTTAGAATATTTTGTTACACAGAGTCTGCAACTTTCTGTATATCAGCCGCAGTTGCGGCCAGCTGCTGCATTGATGCGGAAATTCCTTCGGTGGAAATTGCTTGCGTGCTTCCTAATGCCGCCGTTTTGACTAAGACATTTACCACTTTTGTGGTATCTTGCTGAATGGTTTTTAGAATAGCGGCTATATCCTTGACCGAATTGCCGCTGTTAACTGCCATTTTTCGAATTTCCTCAGCTACAACGGCAAATCCGCGGCCATGCTCACCTGCTCTGGCTGCCTCAATTGCGGCATTTAGCCCGAGCAAATTAGAATTGGCAGCGATATCACTGACAAAATTCAAAATATCTGCCGTCTTATGGATATCACCTAAAACCTTCTCGCCATCCTGACGAACCTGTGCAAGGGCATCTGATAACTCACTTGCTGAGACTGTAAGGGTTTCAGAGGTTGCTCTTAGCTGTTGAGCTGTCGCCGAAACAGATTGGGCTGCGTTCTGCAATATTTCATTTGTTTGCATGCTGACAGCTGCACCGACAATGCCAATAAACTGCTTGTTCTCATCAAAAAGCGGCTTAACAATTGCCTTGCACGGAATTCCATATATATGTGATGGTATTTGGGCAGTTACTTTCTTCCTCGTTTTGATGCATTCCAATACTGCCCCACCTTTGGCCAGCTCACCAATTTTTACATCGGCATGAAATGTCACTGCCGGTGAATAATGCAGAATTTTTCCCTCTGCATCACATACCATTACTGAACAATCAAATACGTTCAAGTCTCGAAAAATATCGGCGGCCTCAATAATTTCCTCAATTTTCATAGCTTAAACTCCTTAAGTAAGATTTATCGTTATGCAATTTGCATTATTTACAAATTGCAAGTTATATGCCAAGATGAAGCTTTCTTAAAAGAGGCAAGCTTAGAACTCCTGTTTTACTTGATATAATTTATTATTTCCAGCCTTTTTCAGCTACCCTGTTGATATTCTCATTATGAATCTTTAGAGAATTGAACCAAAACCGGTTCATTGATTGAACAGAATCAGCCCTACATAAGAAACAACAGACCATGCTGGTATTGGCATGCTTTGGCTTTTAATTTTTATCCCTCTGTTCAACTAGTCAATCATTTCAGATAATAATTTGTATATACATCTATATGTGTATAGATTATCTGAAATCTATTGACTTGTCAATATTTTTTTATTCTTCTTGCAATTCACCTTGGAGAATACTCCTATAGAATACGGCCTGGCTATTAATAACTTAACAAATTAAAATAAGGTCCTGAACCAACCAGTGGAATTCAGGACCTTGTCTGTCTTCTTTTTCACAGCTCAGCACCCACCAAATTTCATGGAGGTTCTTTGACTGAATTCATCTTGCTCACTAGCACCGCAAATATCATGCATTGTAATGCTTTGTCCTGGCTCCAGCACAAAAAATTCCTCATCCCATTCCCCTTGCAGCAGCTTATGCAACAAGCGGAGAGAGCCTGGAGCCACCTCATGACACAGATTGAGTCGTTCAGCAAACTCCCGAGTCTGAGGCAGTATGCTTTCCACCGAATAGGCTCCCGTATCAATCAGCATAAACCGCTTATAATGTCCTAACATGATTTTCATTATTTTTGAGGTTCTAGCTTGGCCATAGCGCGTAACACAACGGTCATATTCCCGCAGCAGGTTATTCTCGTAGTCCAACCAGCCTTTGGTTAAAAAATAGGTTCCCATTTCTTTTGATATATTTTTTCGCGCTTCACAAGAACCCAACAGTAACGGAATACAATCGTCTACCTTGGGGAGTACTAGTTTTGCCTTATCAGACTTGACACCAAGCAGGCTATTGCCACAATACCCAAATAATAATAATAATATGTCAACATTATCAATTCTATTGATTTCTTCCTGAATTCGTTGATGTAATAATTCGGGCGTATTATGCAAGCCAGACTCAACATAAATAACTGGGAAATCTACACCAGTTTCTCTAATAGCCAATTTAAGCTCATCCTGGAGTGTCTGGCATGCTAATATGGCTGTACCCATCCAACCACTTCCTCTACGACGATTGAACTATTCTTTTATTTGTTACAAGGATATTACGGCACAACTCTATTACCTTAGTACAGTCGGTAGCCCAGTAATTAGCACCGGTGTACTTTCTTACACTTTCATTTACCAAGCCGCCAATGATTACAGTAGTCCGCGCACGGAGCCCCGCTTCTTCCAGAAGATCAATTGTATTTTTCATCGAGTCAAATGCCTCAGTAATCAGTCCGGTTAAACAGACAACCCGGCTGTTATACAGCTCAACGGCTTCAATAAATTTTTGTCCAGGTACGTCAACCCCCAGGTCGCAAATATCAAAGCCGTTATAGCGCATAATGCCTGTTGTAATATTTTTGCCAATATCATGAATATCATCTTCTACAGTACCAAAAATAACCGTAGGATAAAGCGTTTGCGCTGTAACAACCCGGTCTTGATTTACCAGTGCCAGCACATCCTTAAAAATCTCAGAAGCCATTATTAGGTCTGACAAAAAATACTCACCTTTGCTGTATAATTCTCCTACCCGGTCAGTACCCAGCCTAATTTCTTCAAGTAGAACGTAGGGATTAATCCCCATTTGGAGACCTTGCTTTACTAAATTAATGACCATGGTTTCGTCTAATCTGGCCATGGCACCAACAAGCATCTTCTGGATTTTCAGCATGATTTCACAACCTTCCTGAAATTGGGTATGAAGTTGCCTTTAATTCAAATCGGTCTTTATGGCAAACCATGACAGAGACTCCTAACGGTTTGTCATCTTTTGAATAGATAACTTGCTTTATCACCAGGGCAGGTAGTATGTCATCAGCTTCTAATAATTTAGCTTGTTCATGAGACAAAGTGGCCACCGATATTGCCATATCATTACGAACTGGCACACTTTTTTGATGTTTAGCCACTAAATCGGGAAAATCGGCATACTCCAGCTGGGTTTCCAATAATGGTTTACCCTTTTGGTAACGTAAAAATTTTTCTTCAATCGCCACAGGTTGATTGCCTTTGAACATGAGCCGCTTGACAGTGATCACATTTGATTCGCCAGTAAAGCCCAATTCATTGGCCAACTCCCGGTTGTTACGAATTAAGTTGACGCCTAAGAGCTTATACCGCAGCTCTTGATTGTTAACGCCGCTATTTTTCAGATCAATTACTAGCTGGTTTAGCCGGGGCCGAGTCACAAAGCTTCCTTTTCCTTTGACTGTTTCAATCAAACCAGCTTCTGCCAGTAGTGCAATCCCTTGCCTTACAGTCATACGGCTTATTCCATACTGTTCTCCCAGCTGCGCCTCAGTCGGAATAAGGTCACCGTCTTTTAGCGCACCAGATTCAATTTGTTGTTTAATATCATCGGCTAGACGATAGTAAACAGGTATTAGGTTCGCCCGACTTCTCATAATAACCTCCGTTCGGAAGTACTTAAAAACATACTTTTAAAAATCTATACATCTATATATAATCGTACACGAAAACTCATTATTATGTCAATTTTTTTATTGTTAAATGAAAAAAGCTATCTCCTAAGACATAGGAAGATAGCTTTACTCTTGTTGATTATTTCCTGCGTTTCTTCAATTCCTCAAACAGCTCACTTGGTGCAATATCATGGTTTGCCAACAGCACCAGACAGTGATACCATAGATCAGCCATCTCATACAGTATCTCGGCTTTATCATTATTCTTGGAGGCAATAATCGTCTCTGCCGCTTCTTCTCCGACTTTTTTCAGGATTTTATCCTGGCCCTTTTCAAAAAGATAGTTAGTATAGGAGCCTTCTTTTGGGTTATGCTTACGATCATTGATGACATGATAGAGCTCATGTAAAACACCTGATAGCGGCTCTTTGTACACTTTATCCGGGTCAACCAGTTTTTCTGCCTGTTCAGCATCGGCATCCAGCCGACGGCTAAAGCAGGAGAAGGTTCCTTCATGGCAGGCTGCACCTGTTTGGTTTACCTTAACCAGAATGGTGTCTGCATCACAATCATAATACATCTCTTTAACTGTCTGCACATGGCCTGATGTCTCACCCTTTTGCCAGAGGGAACGACGGCTGCGGCTGTAAAACCAGGTTACGCCTGTTTCTTGTGTCTTAGTGAGTGCTTCTGCGTTCATATAGGCCAGCATGAGCACAGTCCCAGATGTTTCATCCTGGATAATAGCTGGCACTAAGCCATGTTCATCATACTTTATATTAGCACCATTCATAGTCTCACCTCTACCCCACGGGATTTAAGATATTCTTTAACCTGACCGACGGTAAACTGACCATAGTGGAACACCGAAGCGGCCAGTACAGCGTCTGCCTTGCCTGCTGTTAACACCTCGTAGAAGTGTTCCATCTCGCCGGCCCCACCGGAGGCAATAACCGGAACATTAACAGCCTCAGATACCGCCCTTGTCAGCGGAATGTCGTAGCCGTCTTTAGTGCCGTCTTTATCCATACTGGTCAGGAGAATTTCGCCTGCTCCCAATTCAGTGGCGCGTTTGACCCATTCTAATACGTCAATGCCTGTTGGCGTACGGCCACCGTTAATGTATACTTCCCATTTACCGGGTTCTGTCTGCCGGGCATCCACTGCCAGCACAATGCATTGGCGGCCAAACCGTTTGGCACCTTCAGCTATGAGATCAGGATTCTTTACAGCTGCCGTATTTAACGACACTTTGTCGGCTCCAGCTTTGAGCATTGTCCTGATATCATCGACAGTACGAATACCGCCGCCTACCGTGAATGGAATAAACACTTCGGCTGCGACTCGTTCAACTACGTCTACCATCGTGTTGCGCTCATCAGACGACGCAGTGATGTCTAAGAAAACCAGCTCATCAGCAAGCTTGACATCATACACCTTGGCCAGTTCGACGGGGTCACCGGCATCACGCAGCCCGACAAAATTCGTACCTTTTACCACCCGCCCGTCTTTGACATCCAAGCAGGGAATAATCCGTTTAGTATACATTAGACCGCTCCCTCCTTAGCCAGACGAATGGTTTCTGCCAAGTCGATCGCGCCGGTATAAATGGCTTTGCCGACGATAACGCCCTCAATACCGTTGTCGATATTAGCGGCTTTGAGCGCCGTAATATCATCAAGGTTTTTAACACCGCCTGAGGCAATGACCGGGATACCTGCCGCCTTAGCCAGCGAGGCTGTTGCCGTAACATTGACGCCTTGTAGCGTACCATCCCGCGAAATATCGGTATAAATAATACGGGCGACACCGGCTTCAGCCATTTTCTTAGCCAATTCTTCGGCACCTACACCGCCTGAAACCTCCCAACCGTCAACAGCTGCCTGGCCATCCCTGGCATCAATTCCTACAACAATCCGGTTGCCGAATTGTCGACAGGCTTCCCGCACCAGTTCTGGGTTACGGACCGCGATAGATCCCAGGATTACCCGGCTGACACCGGCTTCCAGCACCTCTCCAATATTGTCAAGCGTGCGGATACCGCCGCCTAATTGCACTGGTATAGCTGCTGCTTTAACAATAGCGCTAACTATCTCAAGATTTACCGGCTTACCGGCTAACGCCCCATCTAAGTCAACGACATGCAGGTATTCAGCTCCGGCGGCTGCCCACTTGAGCGCCATCTCAGCCGGATTATCGGCAAATACTGTCTCTTTATCAAAACGGCCTTCGGTCAAACGGACACAGCATCCGCCGCGAATGTCTATTGCCGGATATATAATCATAATCTCAACTCCTCAGGAAATTAGCCAAAATCGCCAGACCGGTGGCACTTGATTTCTCCGGATGGAACTGCACGGCCTGCACATTGCCACAGCCTACAGCTGCAGTAACAGCGCCACCGTACTCAGTAACAGCTGTGACAATTTGGCCATTCTCAGGCACAGCATGATAGCTGTGGACAAAATATACATAAGCTGCGGCCGGCAGTCCGGCAAACAGCGGACTTACAGTCTTGAATTCAAGACTGTTCCAGCCCATATGAGGAATTTTTAGTTCTGGTGCAATAATTTTGCGTACCATTCCAGGTAAAATTCTGAGTCCCGGTACGCCAGGATCTTCTTCGCTGCCATCAAATAAGAGCTGGAGACCAAGGCAAATTCCAAGAAAAGGTGTGCCCCGCCCAGCTACTCCTTTTATAACATCAATAAGGCCATAACTATTTAAGTTAGCCATGCAGTCCCCGAACGCCCCTACCCCAGGCAGTACTACCTTGGCAGCACTGCCGATCACGGCAGGATCACTGGTAACAACAACATCATACTTGCCGCCGTTCTCGGCGTTTAATTTTGCTAAGGCCTTGGACACACTGTGGAGATTGCCCATACCATAATCAATAATTGCCAGGGTTTCAAGCGCCATGCTTTAGCCTCCTTATATCATTCCTTTAGTAGACATGACACCTTGTATCCGTTCATCTCTGCGTGTAGCTTCATCAAGCGCCCGGCCTAACGCCTTAAAGATGGCCTCAATGATATGATGGGTGTTCTTGCCTGACAACAGACGTACATGCAGGGTAAGTCCGGCATGTACACTGAGTGCCCGCAAAAATTCCTCGGTAAGCTCACTGTCAAATTGCCCTACTTGTTCACTTGGCAGGACAGCATCAAATACCAGAAAGGGGCGTCCGCTGATATCAAGCGATACCATAGCCAGTGCCTCATCCATTGGCACAAACGCCGTACCGTAACGCTTGATCCCGGCCTTATCGCCCAGGGCTTTGGCCAAGGCCTGCCCCAGGACAATCCCAGTGTCTTCCACTGTATGATGTCCATCAACATATAAGTCGCCTTTGGCCTCAACTGTCAGGTTAAATAAGCCGTGTTTGCCAAGTAGAATGAGCATGTGGTCAAAAAATCCGATGCCTGTAGCAACCTGGATTTGGCCGCTGCCGTCAAGATCAATCGAAACCTTTATGGCTGTTTCCCCTGTTACGCGTTCAATGGTGGCAGTACGGCTCATGCGGTAACAGCCTCCAGTACAGCATTGTTTTCCGCAGGTGTACCCACGCCAATCCTTATACAGCCAGCAAGGCCAGGCGCAGTACTGAAATCGCGTACACCAATACCACGCGCACTCAGGCGGGCTGCCAGTGCTGCCGCATTATCGCTCTTAACAAGCAGGAAGTTGGTTTGCGATGGATATACTGTGAGACCGGAAACGGCGCTAAGCGCGGCTGTCATTCTTTCCCGCTCACTGCTGTTTTCAGCCAGGCTGGCAGCAAACTCCTGACGCATGGCAAACACGGTCTTGGCGGTAGCCAGTGTTAAGGCATTAACATTGTAGGGCAGCAATACTTTACCAATCGTTTGGGCAATTTCTTCTGGGGCTAAGAGATAGCCTACCCTGGCAGCCGCTAGGCCGTAGGCTTTGGAGAAAGTGCGGGCAATCGCAACATTCGTATATTTACCCAATAGATCAACTGAGCTTTTACCATAAAACTCGTGATAGGCCTCGTCAACAACTACCAGGCTCTTGGTATTAGCCACAATATATTCAATCTGCTCAGGTGGAATAATGGTGCCTGTCGGGTTGTTGGGATTGCAGAGAAGAATAATACTGGCAGCTGCCTGATTTGCTGCTGTCAGCAGTTTGTCGGCATCCAGCGTGTAATCAGCGTTCAGTTCCACAGGCACAGGCTGGCTGTCAGCCAGCTTTACGTAGATGCCATACATGGAAAATGACGGAGTCGGATACACAATGCTGCGGCCTGCACCGCCAAAAGCAAAACAGAGTGCTTCCAAAATTTCGCTTGAGCCGTTGCCGATCAGTACATTGGCTGCAGTCAGTCCAAACCCGTCAGCAATGACTGTTTTTAATGAAAGAGCACTAATGTCGGGGTAACGGTTAAATGGCAGTGCTCTCAAATTCTCAATCACCTTGGCCTTAACGGCTGGTGGCAGGTCTGTTGACCGTTCATTTGCATCAAGCTTAATAGGCCAATCAACTTCTTCAACAGAATATGGTTTTAATGTTTCCAGCCCAGAACGGGGCATAAACATACTAATTCCCCCTTACCCTGACAGCATTAGCGTGCGCAGCCAGACCCTCGGCCTCGGCCAGCTTGATAACCTGGCTGCTGACAGCTGCCAGAGCTTCTTGTGTATAAGCAATAACGCTAGTCTTTTTCATAAAGGTCTCGACATTAAGCACCGAGTAAAAACGGGCCGTACCACCTGTCGGAAGAACATGGTTAGGACCGGCGAAATAGTCGCCAAGCGGCTCAGGCGAATAGGGCCCCATAAAGATCGCGCCAGCATGCCGCACATAGGGCAGCAGCTTGAAGGGCTCAGCTGTTAACAGCTCTAAATGTTCAGGTGCCGAAAAGTTGGCCAGTTCGATAGCCTCAAAAATATCTTTCGTAATAATAATCAAGCCGTTGTCTTCAATGGACTGAGCTGCAATATCCTTACGCGGCAGGACAGCCAATTGACGCTCGACTTCTTTGTCTACTTTACCGGCCAGGTCGGCGCTGTCGGTGATAAGAATGCTTGAAGCTAATACATCATGTTCGGCCTGACTCAGCATGTCTGCTGCGACATAGCGCGGGTCAGCCGTACTGTCAGCCACAATCAGGATCTCGCTGGGGCCTGCCAGCATATCAATATCGGCATGGCCATATACGGCCTTCTTGGCCAAAGTGACAAAAATATTACCAGGGCCAGTAATCTTGTCCACCTTAGGAATGGTTTCAGTTCCAAAAGCCAGCGCGGCCACTGCCTGAGCGCCGCCCACCTTGAATATTCTTGTAACTCCGGCCAGCTTGGCTGCTGCCAGTACGTAGGGATTAACCCGGCCTTCGCGGTCAGGCGGCACAACCATGATAATCTCTTGAACCCCAGCCACAGCGGCTGGGACAGCATTCATCAGGACAGAGGAGGGGTAGGCGGCAGTACCGCCAGGGACATAAATGCCCACCCGGTCAAGCGGCGTACATTTTTGTCCAAGTATGGCCCCATGCTCGCGTTCGGTAAACCATGATTCAGGCACTTTCTCGGCATGAAACTTCTTCACATTGGCAGCCGCAGCCTCTAATGCCGCCAGTACCTCTTTATCAACTCCAGCGATAGCGCTGTCAATCTCATCCTGGGTTACCTCCAGGGTATCGGCTGTAAAATTGGCCCCATCAATTAACTTAGTATATTTTAGGACAGCTTCGTTGCCCTGATTCCGTACATCCTCGACAATGCGTTCAACAACCTGCTGGGCTGAGAGCTCTTCACCAAATAGTTCTTTTACTTTGGCCTTGGCGCCTGCACCAAGCACCACCTTATCAAAGGCTGGTTTTTCCATAATCTCAGCAATTTCTTCTTTACTTAAACAACTGCTATATATCCTTTTCACGCTTTCCCCTCGCTTTCCACCAGTGCTTTTAGCCCTTCCACCATTTTATTGATCCGGTCGAACTTCATTTTAAAGCTTACCCGGTTAGCGATAAACCGGGCGGTTGCCGGGTGAATCTGGGCCACTTCGACCAGATTATTTTCTTTCAGTGTGCGGCCGGTTTCCACCAAGTCAACAATAATCTCAGCCAAGCCCACCATGGGCGCCAGTTCAATCGAACCGTTCAGCTTAATAATCTCCATTTGAATGCCAATGCCATGAAAGAAGCTTTCGGCTACTCTGGGATACTTGGTCGCCACCCGCATATGGGCATAATCGGTTAATTTTTCCTGCTTGAGCGCCTGTGGAACAGCTACCATCATCCGGCAGAAACCAAACTTTAAGTCTAACAGCTCGTAGACATCTTTGTTTTCTTCTAAAAGTACGTCTTTGCCAATAATGCCAACATCAGCTGCGCCGTACTCGACATATGTGGGCAAATCAGCTGTTTTGGTAATAATAAACCGGATTTTCTCAGTTTCGTTGGCAATGACTAATTTCCGTGAGTTCTCACTAAGCCCTTCGGCAGTATAGCCGATTTTGGCCAGCCTACTGGCTGAGAGGTCAAACAATTTGCCCTTGGGTAATGCGATTGTTAAATAATCCATATCATTTGAGGTCATGTCATGCCTCCTGTTTTTCTTTAGTTAATTAAAGCATTAATATATTAATATAATAATACGAAGTTTTATCAACGTCAATATACTTATTCTATTTTTTTCTCAAGACCATCCACTTCACACCACAGGTAGGAAAACTGCCTGCATATGTAGAACTAATTGTCAGGATAATAATACCTGAGAAGGGGGTTCCATATGGCTGTACTTAATCTTGTAGTGATCAACCCGCTTGCAGACCGTCACAGAGAACTGCTTCAAGCAGTTGATCCTAATATCAATATCATTGTAACTGATGAAAAGAATGCCCTTGAGCATATGAGCGGCTGCCATGTTCTAGTGACTTGGGGCTGGGCTGAGACCAAACCACTGTATCTGGCTGCCCCTCACCTCGAATGGATTCACGCGTTAAGCGCCGGTGTTGAGAAGCTGATTTTCCCTGAAATTCAGACAGCAGACACCATCCTGACTAATTCTAAAGGTATTCATGGCATTCCAATGTCTGAACATGTTTTAGCTATGATGCTGGCCTTTAGCCGCGGCCTTACTATCAGCATTCGCCAACAAGACGCCAGGAAATGGAAACGCATGCCGACAGGTGAACTGCACGACCAAACCATTGCCATTATTGGATTAGGATCAATTGGCCGGGAAATTGCTAAAAAGGCTAAAGCCCTGGGAATGACAGTCCTAGCCAGCAAGCAGGAGATTACCACCGAACTGTTTGTTGACAAACTCTACCCACCAGACAATGAGAGCCTGCTTGAAATGCTGGCCCAGGCTGATTTTGTCGTCGTGGCTCTGCCACTCACTGAAAATACGCAGAACATGATTGGCCTACCCCATTTTACAGCAATGAAACGCTCGGCTTACCTCTTCAATATTGCCCGCGGCACTATCGTTAATGAAGCTGACCTGATTACGGCCCTGGAACAAAAACTCATTCAGGGTGCAGGGCTGGATGTGTTTGTCAATGAGCCCTTGCCTGAGAGCAACCCGCTCTGGGGCATGCCTAACGTGATTATCACGCCACATGTGGCAGCATTGTCACCTGCCTATCTTGACCGGGCGATTAAGCTATTTGCCGATAACCTCACCCGTTTTATCCAGGGACGGGATATGATCAACATTGTTGACAAGATTAAAGGCTATTAGTTTAGGCTGTCAGCTGTTCGTAGTATCTGCAGTTCTGCCGGTTCCCCGCTTGTCGGCGCTGCGTGATGTCTGCTCACAATCTCTGCCATCAGCTCTGGAACGCCTATCTCCCTTAACATAGCAGCCCCACGGGCCGCGTGATTGTAATAGATATATATGGCATGGCGAAGATTGGCCACTTTGCCGCCCCGCCCTACGCGTCCCCATTGCCTGGCCCAGCATGGAGCAAACTTATCCAGAATGACTGTGATAATTTTATCGACAGTGCTAACATCACCTTTTACCTTGCCGACATCATGCAAAAGCGCACATTTCATCAGCAGCTTCTGGTCAATCGTGCAGTCACCGGCGGTAAGCTCAAGCGCTGTGTAGGCCACATTCAGGGCATGCCGTTGGTCAGGAAGATTCATTTGCCAAAAGAGCATCGCCTGCTCAGCATCCAAATAGCGAGCGACAAATTTCCGGTCTTGCCCGGTAATCCGAGCTGTCAATGCCGCTATAAACTGCTTGACCCGTTTACTCAATATAGATCAGTTCTTCGTAGCCTTCAGCGATCACAGTCTCAGCCGATGCCTTTGACTCAGACGCAAGCGCCAGTTCAGCCCGGCGGCCTTCTTTGCGGCATTGGTTCGCCGCCTCAATAGCCTCAGGAAGCTTGCCCTCAGCCCAGGCAATGTACACATCTTTGCCGCGTACACTAACACCAATACCCTGGCGTTCCAGTGCTAACAGCACCCGTTCAATGCCTAACGCAAAGCCTGTTGCCGGATTGGCAACACCAAAAGAAGCCAACATGTTGTCATAGCGGCCACCACCACACAATGGGAAACCTAAACCAGGCGTATATCCCTCAAATACCATGCCGGTATAGTAATCAAAATCACGGATAATTCCTAAGTCGAAATTGACATAACGGTCAACCCCATAACCTGTTAAAAGCCGATGAATATCAGCTAGATTATCAAGAGCTCTCCGGCTAAGGTCATTACTTACTAACTGATACGCATGATTAAGCATATCCTCATGCCCATGCAGCACAGGAATCTGCCGCAGCAATTCCTGCGCTGCCTTGCTAAGACCACTTTGCGCCAGAATCTCACCAAGTCCGACCAAGTCCCGCGTAACCATAGCGTACTTAACCTGCTGCTTGTGCTCCGGAGTCAGTCCACTCTCAGCCATAATCCCATTAATAAAATCAACTTGGCCTAAACCGATTTGGAAATTAGTTAACCCTGCTTCCAGCATTGCCTCTACAGCCAGCGCCACAACCTCAGCGTCAGCCGCTGGGCCAGGAGCGCCTAAGAGTTCAACACCTGCCTGATAAAATTCACACTGTCTGCCGGCCTGTGCCTGCTCGTGCCGGAACACATTGGTAAGGTAGAACAACCGAAGCGGCAGTGGTGTTTCTTTCAGCCTGGTAGCAGCTACTCGGGCAATCGGCGTAGTCATATCCGGCTTAAGGGCCATAATGCGGTTATTTTTATCAAAAAATTTAAATACATGCTGCTGCATGTCGCTGCCAGTACCTACAGTGAGCGTCTCCATATACTCAAAGGTTGGGGTTACCACTTCATCATAGCCCCAGCGGGAAAAAAGTTCAGCAAGCGAGCCCTCAACAATACGCTTCTGCTTGGCTTCCCTAAGTAGCAGATCCCGTGTACCATAGGGGATTTGCGGCACAAACTGATTCTTATTCATTGTCCACACTCCATTCTAGTCTGTCTTGTTTTCTTCCAAATGCGCCAGTACTGCTTTATAGCCGTCAGCGCCATAATAAAGACAACGCTTAACCCGGCTGATAGTTGCCGTACTCGCGCCGGTTGAAGCAACAATATCATCATAAATAACCCCTGCTTTTAACAGACGCGCCACTTCCAACCGCTGGGCCATGGCTTTAAGCTCGCCAATCGTGCATACGTCTTCAAAAAATTGGTAGCATTCTTCCTCATTGCTCAGTGACAAAATACCCTTAAATAACTGGTCTGTTAGCCTATCTTTCAATTTGGGATTTGAGGACATGATATTACGCCTCCCTGTAAATTCTTGCTATTGAATATTTATTCGCTATTGCTCTTATATTTTCCTGCTTTAGTGCTTTCTATCTTTATTTAATTAAAATCACTTATATTTATTATAGAATTGTCCGTTTCTCGCAAATAATACTGTAAAAATCCTGTTGACAGATACATTTAGCCATGTTATTATAAATTTTATAAATTACATATAGTTCATCAAGAGCTGGCTGAGGGAATGGCCCTATGAAGCTGCGGCAACCATCGTATACTACGAACGGTGCCAAATCCAACAGGATTATATCCTGGCAGATGAAGAACTGGTTAAACAAGCCTCTTCGCTCTGCCGAAGAGGCTTTAATTATTTCCACGAAGGGAGGACTAAGACAGAACTCTCCATCTGTTATGTATAAAGTGAGACTTAGCTTCAGGTGGGGTTTTAACCCCATCTGAAGTTTAGTCGACCAACTTCCAGGGACTTAGCCGCTCTTAACTCTCACTTGTAGAAGATGAGAGTCTTAGAGCGGCTTGGTCATCGGACAAACTCGATTTTGTTAAAACTTCATTGATTATTGGGAGGAAATGTACTATGAAAAAATTAAGCTTATTGTTTATTACTGCCTTATTGGCTTTATCTACTATTATCGCCGGTTGCGGCGGCAAAGAGCCCCCTGCCCCATCAGCCGCTGATAAAAAGACGGTTAAAGTTGGCGCGACCGCTGTACCGCATGCCGAGATTCTTAATGTTATCAAACCTATCCTTGAAAAAGACGGCATTAATCTTGTTATTGTGGAAATGAGCGACTATGTCCGCCCCAACATCGCTGTAGCTGAGAAAGAACTTGACGCTAACTTCTTCCAACATATCCCGTATCTGACCAAATTCAGTGCAGAACGCAAGCTTGACCTGACTTACACGGCTGCTGTACATATTGAGCCTATGGGCATCTACTCTAAAAAAGTAAAAAGCCTGAATGATGTACAAAATGGCGCACAAATCGGAATTCCTAACGACCCCACCAATGGCGGACGTGCATTAGCGCTCCTGGCCAAAGCCGGTCTTATTAAACTAAAAGACGGCGCAGGCGTTAATGCTACCGTTAAAGACATTACCGAAAACCCCAAAAACCTGAAGATCCGTGAACTTGAGGCGCCTCAGTTACCCCGTTCGCTTGATGATGTCGCCTTAGCTGTCATCAACACCAACTACGCCCTTGAAGCTAAACTTGTTCCAGCCAAAGATGCCCTGTTTATCGAGCAAAAAGACTCCCCATATGTTAATATCCTAACAGTACGCAAAGGTGACGAAAACCGCCCCGAGATTCAAAAGCTGACCAAAGCATTGACTTCGGAAGAAGTTAAGAAATTTATCAATGAAAAATATCAAGGCGCAATCGTTCCAGCATTTTAAGAAAAGACTTGGCTTGTGCCAAGTCCTTCAGGACGCCGGCAGAAGCCTTAGTCGTTCTTATGTCAACAGAATTGCGTTATAAATTCTGGTAGACTAAAGAAAACACGGCTTGCGCCGAGCCTCTGGCGAAAGCGGAAGCCGATAAACACTCAATAGTAAAGGCTTGTGAGTTAAGGGACACTCCCCTGACTCACAAGCCTTTTTTCTTTTACTATTAGCGTTCGGCAACACCATATAGAAAAATATCGGCAATGCTATTGGCTGCGGTTTCAATCGAATCCTGTTGTTCGCCGACAAACCCCTGAAATACCATCATCACAATGACACTGAACAAACCATGGGCAGCCTTATGTACATCACAGGGGCGAATAGCCCCTTGCTCAATGCCCTCCTGGAGAATGTTCTCTAAGATTCCGATAGTATGGACAAATCTTTCCCGGTATTTTTTGCGCTGAGCCTCGGTAAAACTTGAGTCTTCATGGCCTAATCCGCGCATCTCATACATAAGTACCCGCCACAAATCCGCGTTAGCCACGTAAAATTCTAAAAACACCTTGATCGCCATTTTAATTTTACTTAAAGGCAGTTCATGCAGAGAGGCAATCGCATTAAGTTCAGCCTCAAATTTTGAACTGCGTTCTTTTACGAGGGTATAGAAAAGCTGTTCTTTATTGACGAAATAGTTATAGACTGTGCCCTTGCCGGTGTCAGCCAGTGCTATGATCTCATCGACAGTAGCACGGTGATACCCCTTACGGGAAAAAACCGTATAAGCGGCATCAAGTATTTGCTGGCGTTTCATTTATTTCCTCCTGTCTACCCTGCCCACGTTAACTTGGAAATGATAAACGCCACCATACCGATGGCTACCGCTAATTTAAAGATCAAACCTAGTGCCTGGCCGATCATAATACTCCTGGCTACACGGCCTGCCTTTTCCCTGTCACCAGTGGCTGCATACTCAGCCAGGTATCCAGCAGCAAACGAACCGCCAACAGCCCCGGCAATCGAACCCAGCCCCGGCATTATACCTGTGCCGATAATACCACCGAAAATACCGCCGATAAAAGCCGATACAATGGCTGCACGGGAGGCCTTCTCTTTCTTCGCCCCCATAGCCCCGGCCACAAACTCTGCTAATTCCCCCAAAAGCAATGCCCCCAAAAGGATGAGCAGTGCGGTAGTATTCATATGAACAAAGGTTTCCAGATAGCCATAGCCTAGTGCTGTGAATAATATCAACCAGTTGCCAGGCAGCCCAATAGCAGTCATGCCGATACCAATAACAGCGACAACAATTACAAGCAGATTAAGGGCGGTTAAACCTGCGTCCATAGTGTGCACTCCTTTTGTTTTGCCCTACGCTCTATTAAAAGCCCTGTGTGCAATATCTTTACGGTAATGCATCCCCTCAAAATTCACCTCAGGCACAGCCTTGTAAACCTTATCCACTGCTGAGCGGATATCATCCCCCACAGCAGTCACACCAAGTACCCGGCCGCCATTGGTAACAATAGCACCGTCTTTGGCTCCTGTACCGGCATGGAAAACCATGGCGCCCTGTGCTTCGGCCTGAGCAAGACCACTAATTTTATCACCTTTTGTATAGGTGCCTGGGTAGCCGCCAGCTGCCAGGACAACACAGACAGCTGCCTTGCTGTCCCAATTGATGCTTACGTCAGCCAACCGTCCATCGGCGCAGGCCTCCATAATATCTACCAAATCGCTGGCCAAAAGCGGCAGTACCACCTGTGTCTCCGGATCACCAAACCTAGCGTTAAATTCAATAACCTTCGGTCCCTGGGCCGTAATCATCAGGCCAGCATACAAACAACCCTTGTAGATTATGCCTTCTTGACGCATTCCGTCAATCACCGGCTGCAGCACCTCACGCGTGACCTGAGCCCGCACAGCGTTAGTAACAACCGGTGCAGGCGCATATGTACCCATACCACCGGTGTTAGGACCCTGATCATTATCAAATACACGCTTATGATCCTGAGCCGCAATCATCGGTGCCACAGTATACCCATCAGTAAAAGCCAAGAGTGACGCTTCTTCGCCATCAAGATACTCTTCAACAACCACCAGGTTACCGGCACTGCCAAACGCCTTCTCCCGCATCATCATATCAACAGCGTCAACGGCTTCGTCCACGGTCATAGCAACTACAACACCCTTGCCAGCAGCCAAGCCATCAGCTTTAACTACAATCGGTGCACCTTGCTTCTTTATATAGTCTATGGCAGTATCTGCATCAGTAAAAGCCGCTGAGGCGGCAGTGGGAATATTGTATTTATGCATAATGTCTTTGGCAAAAGCTTTAGAACCCTCTAGCTGTGCTGCCTGGCGGGATGGCCCAAATATTTTAAGGTTAAGAGCATCGAAGTGGTCAACAAGTCCGTTGGTCAACGGCAATTCAGGACCAACTACGGTCAAACCGATGTTATGTGCCAGAGCAAACTTGCCCAAAGCTTCATTATCAGTCATATCAATGTTTATACATTCAGCTATAGCCGCAATCCCAGGATTCCCTGGCGCGCAGTATATTTTCTCCACCCGTGGACTCTGGGCCAGCTTCCAGGCTAAAGCATGCTCGCGTCCGCCGCCGCCGATAAGTAAAATATTCAAAATATCACTCCTATAATATGTTTTCTCTAAAACCATCGTACAGCCATCAGGCCGAGATATTCCTTTATTGCCAACTGCGTGTTATAGAAAGCGTCAGCTCTGGGCCACAATTGGTGCCATTCAAAAATAAGCCGGGTATTTGTCTGATAATCAGTAGGGTATGGCGTTACGATCATGTTATACTTGGCAAATTGTTGAACAGACCGCTCCATATGAAAAGCTGAAGTCACCAAGACTGGACTGGTGAAGCCACGTTCTTCCAAGATCTCTTTGGTAAACCGGGCATTATCCGTAGTATTGAGACTCTGCCCTTCAACAATTATTTTGCTGTCTGAAACACCCAATCCAAGCAAAATGTGCCGGGCAATCTCAGCTTCTTTACCAGTATTGGCAAATACCTGTCCACCGGAAATAATGATCGGCGCACCTGTACTATAATGAAGCTGCGCCGCCGTCAAGAGACGGTTGGCGGCAGATCCTGACAGATGGCCCTTGCCATGAACATTAGGCGTATCTGCCGTTGCCCCGCCCCCCAGCATAACAATAACATCACCGCTTACGGTTTCAGGCGGATGGTAACGGCTCTCCAGGGACCGCATAAACCAATCCCCAAACAGGGGGGTAGAGATAAGATACAGCAGCCCGGTTATTACAGCCAGCGCCCGTACCCCTCGCTGTTTTCGCCTGTTCAACCAGACGCATAAGAGTGTCAGCGCAGCAATAAACAACCCTGGTGGCAACAGAAAAGTTATGTATAAGAACTTGATCAAGACCAACACGTAAAAATACCCCGCTTCTCAAATGCAGCACAGATACCCATAGTGGTATCAGAAAGACTTTTGCCGGCATCCCTGCCAGGCAAAAGTCTTTTAGTGCCGCTATTTCTTCTCAAGCTTAGCCCACGAATCCTTCAAGGATACGATACGGTTAAACGCCGGCATATCTGCAGTGGAATCGCGGTCAAGCGAGAAATAACCGTGCCGCATGAACTGAAAACGACTTCCCACTTGAGCTGTTTTTATGCTGGGCTCAACCAGGCAATCAGCCAGTACTTCCAAGGAATTAGGGTTTAGCGTATCAACAAAATCCTTAGCAGCCTCGCCCTCTTCTACCTCTTGATTGAGCAGCAGATAATCATACAGGCGTACCACGGCTTTTACCGCATGAGCGGCCGATACCCAATGCAACACACCCTTAACCTTGCGATTGGCAGTCCCGCTGCCACTCTTGGTATCAGGGTCATAGGAGCAATGTACCTCCACTATTTCACCAGTCTGCTCGTCTTTCACTACCTGCTCACATTTAATAATGTAGGCTTGTTTAAGACGAACCTCAGTGCCAGGTGCCAGGCGGAAGTATTTCTTGGGCGGATTCTCCATGAAATCATCCTGCTCAATATATATTTCCCGGGAAAACGGAATTGTCCGTGACCCCATATCCGGGTTCTCTGGATTGTTTTCAGCCACAAGCTCTTCCACTTGTCCTGCCGGATAGTTATCAATAATCAATTTGAGCGGTTTAAGTACTGCCATAACTCTAGGCGCTTTGGTATTAAGGTCTTCTCTAATGCAGTGCTCTAAGAGAGCAACATCAACAGTACTGTTGCTTTTGGCAACACCGATCCGGTCACAAAAGTCACGGAGAGATTCAGGCGTAAAACCCCGCCGTCTAAGACCTGATATTGTCGGCATCCGTGGATCGTCCCAACTGCTGACATAGCCCTCTTCAACCAACCGGCGCAGGTAACGCTTGCTCATAATTGTATTTGTCAGATTCAGCCTGGCAAACTCAATTTGCTGACATTGATAAATGCCTAATGCCTCAAGTGTCCAGTCATATAATGGCCGGTGATCCTCAAATTCAAGTGTGCAGATCGAGTGGGTTACCCCTTCGATCGAATCCGAGATAGGATGGGCATAATCGTACATGGGGTAGATGCACCATGCGTCCCCAGTACGGTGATGGGTAGTGCGGATAATGCGGTACAAAACAGGGTCACGCATATTAAGGTTAGGGGAAGCCATGTCTATTTTTGCGCGTAACACCCGGCTGCCTTCTGCGAATTCTCCGGCCCGCATTTTTTCAAACAGGTCAAGGTTCTCTTCCACTGTGCGGCTGCGATAGGGACTTTCTTTGCCAGGTTCAGTCAGCGTTCCGCGATATTGCCGTGTTTCCTCGGCAGACAAGTCGCAAACATAGGCTTTACCCTTTTTAATGAGTTCAACAGTATATTCATATATTTTTTCAAAGTAATCGGAAGCATAATACTTACGGTCATCCCAGTCAAACCCCAACCACTTTACATCTTCCTGAATAGAATCTACATACTCAACATCTTCTTTAGTCGGATTCGTATCGTCAAAGCGTAAGTTACATTTGCCCCCATACTTAAGAGCCAGTCCAAAATTTAAGCAAATTGATTTGGCATGCCCGATATGTAGGTAACCGTTCGGCTCTGGCGGGAACCGTGTGTGCACCCGGTTGCCATATTTCCCAGTCTTTATATCTTCATTGATAATGACTTCAATGAAATTAGCAGGAATGGCAGGATTGGCGGCAGGTTCTTTATCCACATGTGCAGTTTCGTTAGTCATTGCGAATCCTCCTTAGGGTATGTGTCCACTTTATATCCTTACATTATACAACATTACTGCTCTTTCCAAAAGCGAGTAAGCGGGTTTAATAATAGTTTTTTACAAAAAAATCCCTAACTAAACAAATAGTTAGGGATTTTGCGTGTAAGTCGGCTATTTAAATTTTAAATTTCAACACTGCCTGCTGCAATTCAGCAGCCATTTGGGCCAAACTTGACGAAGCTGCAGTAATTTCCTGGACACTGGCATTTTGTTCCTGGCTAGCTGCAGCCACTTGTTCAGAGCTGGCTGCGTTGAGCCGAGCCGCGTCAGCGATACTGTGAACAGCCTGTTCTACCTGCCCACTATGCCGCTCTTGCTCTTCTGTCAGTGCCACAATCCGAGTTACCTCACTGCGCACATTTTTTATAGCTGCATAGATTTCTTTGAAGGCAGCACCGGAGTTTTCCACTACCTGTACGCCAGCGGCTACTTCCCGGCCACCTTTATCAATGGCATTAACTGTTTCCACAGTTTCAGCCTGAATTGCTTGAATGATTCCGGCAATCTCCCGTGCTGCCGATTCTGACTGTTCAGCCAGTTTGCGAACCTCATCAGCAACTACCGCAAAACCGCGGCCCTGCTCGCCTGCCCGCGCTGCTTCAATCGCCGCGTTGAGAGCCAACAGGTTTGTTTGTCCGGCAATCCCAGTAATCACATCAACGATTTGTCCAATTTGACGGGACTTATCACCAAGCGCATGAATCATTTTGGTTGCCTGATTTACGTCCGCCTGGATTTGGTTCATTTTAGTAACTGCCATACCAATCTGATTTGATCCGGTTTCAGCAGCCCGTTCACTTTGCTCGGAAGCGGCAGCCACCGAATGGGCAGCCCGGCTGGTATTGCCAATGGACTCCACCATATCGCGGATCACCTGTGCTGAATTATCTGCCAGATTGACTTGGCTGTTAGCGCCTTCAGCCACACTTTGAATCGTAATTGCTACCTCTTCGGCCGCCTTGCCGACTTCACCAGACGACGCTGCCAGTTCTTCCGACGATGCAGCAACCGTCTCGGCAGTAGCCGAAGTTTTGGCCACCAGGCTCCGGAGTGAGCTTATCATTGTATTAAACGCATCGGTGAGCTGATTTATTTCGGCTACACCATGCACGTCGATGGTGTGAGCCAAATCGCCGTTTGCCACTTGATCAGCAGCATTTGCCAGTTTTTCAAGCGGTCTTACAGTATTACGCGCTACATAGTATGCGCTGATAAGCGCAATCAAAACAGCGAGCAGCGTCACAATCCCAGTCGCGAACGCTGAGTACATAACAGCCGCCATTACTTCGTTTAATGGCTCATAGACAATAACGCCCCAATTATTTCCTGGAATTGGCGAATAGGAAACAAGCGATTTTTCACCATGGGTTGAAACGGCTTCTACCGAACCATGCTGACCATCAATGACCTTTGTAATATAGTCATATGTAGTAAATGACTCTTTTTTGAGTACACGCTCTTTGTCAGGATGCGCAATTACCGTTCCTTTATTATCTACAATATCAACATAACCGGTCTGTCCAATATGTACATCATCAACAATTCCCCAGATAGCCTTCAGACTAACGTCAGCAGCCAGTACACCGACAATTTGGCCTGCACTATTTTTAATCGGAGACGCAATCGTTATACAGGGCGCATTGGTAAATGTTGAAATGTATGACTCTGTAAAAAATGTACTGTCCTTCATAGCTTCTTTAAAATAAGGCCTGTCCGCGCGATTAGCCAAATTACCCGAGGTTCTGGCAATTTGCATGCCTGACGTGTCCATAACAAAAACAAGTTCGAAAATTGGGCTCTTTTGCTTAACAGCTACAATCATTTCTTTAATAGCTGCAGCATCCATTGATTTCGCTGTCGGTGTTGCCGCCATGGTCTCATTCATAATACGCGCATCGTCTATCATCCGCGAAATTTCATTGCCAATCTGATTCGCAGTATTAAGGTTTGACTGGATGGTCGCTTCTCTAACCGAATTGGAATTTATATAGCCCCCGATAACACCGCTGACACAGGCGGGAACCAATGCAAATAACACAAGCAGCACGATTAATCTAGTTTTTAAACTATTGGTGACAAACAAAGCTTATTACCTCCATAAACCTTTATTACAGTAATCTACTAATAATTATAACCGTTGCAAATATTTTCAGCAATCGACATTTCCCCTAAATTAATACAATGTTTGTGTAGGATTTTGTAGTTTGTTGAAGTGTTATTCTGAATCGCTCGACTAGGTCTTTAATTAGCCATCACACGTTCCTAATGAGGGCGGCCTTTTTAAATGAAAAATTATCCTTGACATTATTTTTCAACAAGGTTTATAATTTGAACATAATTCAATTTATTGAGGTGCACTATGGCCAGAACTCCGCAAGATCCTCAAATTCGCATCACTGAAATTTTAGATGCTGCCGATCAGCTATTTTTCACCAAAAGTTACCAGGGAACAACCATCAAAGATATCGCTAAGAAAATGGGCGTTGCCCAGGGAATGCTGTATTACTACTTTAAGTCAAAAGAAGAGTTATTAGAAACCCTGCTTGATCGCCACGCCTCTGCCCTTATTTCGGAAATTAAAGAGATAACTTGTTTAAATAATAACACGCCCCCGCCTGAAAAAATGGCTTTACTGGTAGCTGCCGTGCTGCGTAAAACCAGTTATAAAGACGGATTGCTGCTCAATATGCTATATGATACCCAGAACCTGCATATTAAAGACAAATTGTTTCGTCAACTTGCTGTCTCGCTCTCACCCTGGTTATTGAATATCATCGAAGAAGGAACTAGGAATCAGGATTTTTGCGTATCTCATCCTCCGACTGCTGTGGATTACATCCTGATGATCATGGATTTTTTAAGTGAAGCACTCTATGAAAAAACATCTGCCGACATCTTGTTTTTTCGCCTGAGAATGGCAGAAGCGCTTATCGAAAAAGCGCTGGGCGCACAGGAAAAAACAATTCATATCAGACTAACCGGGCAAGTTAAAACATAATCCAGGAAAAAATTCCGCCATCCAAACAGCTATTGGGATGAGCGGTTTTTCCGGGCAATTAATTGAACTTAATTCAATTAATTGCCCGCTCCAGATCAAGGCTAAGCTAACCATTGTCATGGGAAGAAGTGAGTAAACTAGTAAAGGAGTAAAATCAATCATGCAAACAGTTATGCTATTCGATTACTTAAAAACAATCTCCAAAAAGAAATTATCTTATGTTTTGGCGGCAGCCGCCTTATGCATTGCCGGTATTCTTTTCTGGAAAGCTCACAGCCAACCCGCCGCCACAGTTGAAACCATCCCCCTGGTACGTACTGCCGTAGTCGGCGCTGCCGGGGGATTAAAGAACTATACATATGCCGGGGAAGTGCGCGGCCGCTACGAAAGCCAGCTTGCCTTTCAGGTGACCGGTAAAATCATTAAACGCAATGTGCAGCTCGGCAGTGTCGTCAATGCCGGCGATGTATTGCTCCAAATTGATCCAAAAGATCTGCAGCAGACGGTTAACAGCAGTTCGGCTCAGGTCCACTCCGCCGAATCACAGCTGAAGCTGGCGGAAAGCAACCTGCAGCGCTACCGCCAATTATTCGCTCAGAGCGCCATCAGCCGGGCCCAGCTGGATCAATACGAAAATGCTTATGAAGTGGCCCAGGCTGCCGTACAGCAATCATCGGCCCAATATGGGCAAAGTTCCAACCAATTGGACTACAGCCTGCTCTATGCAGATAAATCAGGTGTGATTTCCAGCATCAGCGCGGAGGCCGGGCAGGTAGTCAGCGCCGGTCAAACGATATTAACCATTGTCCAAAGCGGCGAACGCGAAGTGGAAATCAGTGTGCCGGAAAACCGCATCGAAGAATTACGCAAAGCAGCACAACTCACTATATCCTTTTGGGCTCTCCCTGATGTAAAAATCACCGGCAAAGTGCGGGAAATCGCACCCATGGCCGCTCCGACCACCCGCACCTACCAGGTGCGCATCGGTTTACTGAATCCACCGCCGGAAATCAAGCTCGGCATGACAGCTGCCGTAACTGTGAGCAGCGCCGGCGATCAAAATACCAACCTTATTTCCATTCCGTTATCGGCCATCTATCAGACCAATGATACTCCCGGCGTTTGGGTGGTGACCGATAACACCGCCCATTTGCGTCCTGTTCAAATCGGCGGCCTCGGTAATAACCTGGTGCAGGTGAGCGGCCTCCGTCCGGGTGAAATCATGGTTACGGCCGGCGTACACAAACTCCGCGAAGGACAGAAGGTCCGGGTATCGGAGGGTGACAGGCAGTGAAAACATTTAATTTAACAGAATGGAGCCTCAAACACAAACAACTGATCTACTATTTCATTACCGTCATTTTCCTGGGTGGACTTATTTCCTATCAGAATCTCGGCCGGATGGAAGACCCTGACTTTACGATCCGTCAGATGGTCGTATCGGTAAACTGGCCTGGTGCGACGGCCCGCCAGGTAGAAGAACAGGTAACCGACAAAATTGAAAAAAAATTACAGGATACGCCGGGGCTTGATTATCTGAAAAGCTATTCTGTTCCCGGGCAATCCATCATTTACGTATCATTGAAAGAGGACGTTGTTGTTGCAGACAAGGTGCATCCAACCTGGCTGGAAGTGCGCTATATGGTCAATGACATCAAAGCCACCTTGCCGCAAGGCGTAGACGGTCCCTATTTCAACGACCGGTTTGACGATGTATTTGGCTGCATCTATGCCCTGACCGGCGATGGCTACAGCTATGAAGATTTGCGGGAACGGGCGGAAAATATCCGCCGCCTGCTGCTGGCTGTTCCCAGCGTTAAGAAAGTCGATTTGGTTGGCGTACAGGCGGAGAAAATTTATATTGAAATCGAATCCGCCAAATTGGCGCAGCTGGGTCTTGCCCCGTCAGACATTACCGGTGCCGTACAGGCGCAAAATGCCATGACGGCGTCCGGCATGATCGATACAGCCTCGGATAATATCTATCTGCGTGTATCCGGCATGTTCGAAAATATCAATGACCTGAAAAATCTCCCGATGCGCTCCGGCGGCCGCACCTTCCACCTCGGCGATATCGCCAAAATTGAACGCAGTTACGTCGATCCGCCGGAGCCGAAAATGGTTTACAACGGTCAGCCGGCAATCGGGCTGGCGCTTTCAATGGAAAAAGGTGGCAATATTCTCGCCTTGGGCAAATCCCTGGAACAAACTGTGGCGCAGATCAAGCAGGAACTGCCGCTTGGGCTGGAGCTCTCTACAGTTACCAATCAGCCCACCGTGGTAAAAGAATCCATTAACGAATTCGTCATAACGCTGGCGGAAGCGGTAGCCATTGTCCTCTTAGTCAGTTTTGCCAGTCTGGGCCTTCATTCAGGTGTCGTGGTGGCGCTCTGCATCCCGCTGGTAATTGCCGGCGTGTTCATTACCATGCACATGCTGGGAATTGCCCTGCACAAAGTTTCCTTAGGGGCTCTTATCATCGCTTTGGGCCTGTTGGTGGACGACGCCATTATTGCCATTGAAATGATGATCGTAAAATTGGAGCAAGGTTGGAGCCGTTTTGACGCCGCTTGCCACGCCTATACCACTACCGCCTTTCCCATGCTGACCGGCACACTCATCACTTGCGCCGGTTTTATTCCGGTCGGTTTTTCCAAGGGAAGTGCCTCCGAATTTGTCGGCAGCATTTTCTCCGTCATCACCATTGCCCTCCTGATTTCCTGGGTAATCTCCGTGATGGCAGCCCCCTTGTTCGGGTATCATTTGCTGAAAATCGCTCCCGCCGACAACATAGCTGAGCATGATGCTTACAATAAACCATTTTATCGCCTGTTTAAGCGCTTGCTGACCTGGTGCCTGACCCATCGCCGACAGGTGCTGGTAGGTACCGTCCTCTGCTTTGCCGGCTCACTTTTCCTACTGGGACTGCTCAAGCAGGAATTTTTCCCAGCCTCGACCCGTCCCGAACTCATCGTGGAAATGCAACTGCCGGAAGGAGCCTCCCTGCAGGCAACCGACCGGGAAGCCGAAAAATTTGCAAGCCAGTTCGCACAGGATAATACCGTTATCAACTATACGTATTATCTAGGAGGGGGAGCGCCTCGCTTCGTTCTGACCGCAGACCCGCCTATAGAGAATTCAAATTTCGCCCAGTTTATTTTTGTAGCGAAAGATTTACAAGCTCGCATAGAACTGCAGAAAAAAGTCCAAAGGCTGTTTGCCACTGAATTTACCAACGTGCGCGGCCACACCAAGGTCATCCAAACCGGCACGTCCGACCCTTATCCGGTTATGCTCAGGGTCAGCGGTGCTGATCATGACAAAGTCCGGGACATCGCCGGACAAGCGCGGGACATCCTGTCCGCCGATCCCCACCTTACCGATATCAGCCTGGACTGGAATGAAAAAAACAAAGTCCTGCATCTGGACATTGATCAGGCCAAAACCCGTGCGCTGGGCCTCGATAGTCAGACATTGGCGGCTAGCCTGCAATCTTTGTTATCTGGAACGGAGGTTGGAGAATTCCGTGAAAAGGATAAAACAGTCGGCATTGTTTTTCGCGTCGATTCAGACAGCCGCAAGGATCTTTCCCGCCTTAAAGATCTCAATATTCACATTGGCGGCGGCCGATTTGTTCCTTTGGATCAAATCGCCAAAATCCGCTATGATGCCGAAGAAGGTATGATTTGGCGGCGTAATCTAACACCAACGATTACGGTCCGGGCCAATACCGCGGAAGGCGTATTGGGGGACGATGCGACGAGTGGCGCTTATGAAAACCTAAAAGAACTCCGCGCCTCACTGCCAGCAGGCTACAGTATTAAAATCGGCGGTTCCACGGAGTCAAGTGAAAAATCCATACTCTGGCTGCTCCAGCCCGTACCAGCGATGGTGATTATCATCATTACCCTGCTCATGTTTCAACTGCACAACATCCCCAAGATGCTCATGACGCTGCTAACGGCACCACTGGGAATGATCGGCGTCAGCACGGTGCTGCTGGTAACCGGACGTCCTATGGGGTTTGTCGTACAATTAGGTATTCTGGCACTTGCCGGAATTATCATCAGAAATTCGGTTATTCTTATTGATCAGATTGACCGGCATGTCGACGCCGGCGAACCGTTGTGGGATGCGATCATTAATGCGACCGTTAGCCGCTTTCGCCCCATCATGCTCACGGCCGCTGCGGCAATTCTGGGCATGCTGCCTTTGGTTTCCAGTATTTTCTGGGGACCGATGGCTGTCGCTATCGCCGGCGGGCTCTTTGTCGCTACCATTTTGACACTTATCATTTTACCGACCATGTATGCTGCCTGGTATAAGGCCCGACCATCTTATGAACAATATGAAACCATCGGCGGCAATGGTGAAATACAGGGTGATATGA
Organism: Sporomusa malonica; assembly: GCF_900176355.1. GTDB lineage: Bacteria > Bacillota > Negativicutes > Sporomusales > Sporomusaceae > Sporomusa > Sporomusa malonica. Next base: position 328,976 of record NZ_FWXI01000003.1, read on the forward strand.
ATTGAAACGCTTCTTGCTGCTATGCCTTGTCACGTGTATGCTGGCATACCTTCCGGTCACAGGCTATGCCGGGGCGAAAGAAGATTATGAAGACGCCTATACCCTCTACCTTACCGCGGCTGCCAGCGCGGCAGCCTACAGCGGCCGGATCGGCGAGCTGGCCAATCGCTATCTGGAACAGGACGGCTGGCAAATTGATCATTACGTTCAGTCCCAGGGCCATACCGGCGCCCGCTACCTGATTGCTCACAAAGAAGGTGTCCCCTACTATCTTGCAGCCATTGTCGGCACGGAAAACGATAGGGATATTGAAACCGATCTCAAGTTTGATAAAGTATATTTCGCCGGCAGCAATGAGGAAGAATGCGCAGTCAATGCCGCTAAAAAAGATGTTCCTGGTACCGAACCTAAGGTTCACAGAGGATTTAATCAATTTGTACAAGCCGGCCTGTCAGCCGTCTTACGCAATCCCCGGCAGGTTAGTCTCTCGCTTCCTGACTTGCTCCTATCTAACCAAACCCGCAAATTGTACTTAACCGGCCATAGTCTCGGCGGCGCAGCCGCCACCTTGGCCGGAGCCAGACTGCTTAGCGTGGGCATCAACCCGGAGCAGTTAGAAGTCATTACTTTCGGCGCACCCGCCGTAGGCAATGCTGCGTTTGCCGCAAAGTTCGGCCCAAGCCTCCATCTGACACGGGTCGTCAATTCCGGCGACGTGGTAACCGGCGCCCTGCAAACTCTGCTCGGCGGCTACCGGCAGTTTGGCCAGGAAATTAAATGGCGCCCGCCTGATACAGTGGACGATGCTCATCAATTGATCGGCTACATAGATTCTGCAATAAAAAACTATTATGACAAACGCCGCCTGGCTGTTGCGGCCGGAGTGCAACTACCTATCCCGTCCGCTGACAAACAAATAAATCACGGGCGCGTCTATATCGCCCCGCTCGGCAATAACCTTCCTGCTGGATTGACGGAAGAATTTTCATACATGCAGGAAGCATTGCAGGATGAATACCAGCAGACATTACCGGACTATGTCACAGCTGATGATCAGGCTGACTGGCGGAAGACAGCCAGCGCCTCCGGCTGCCGGTGGGCCATTGTCTCCGACGTAAGTGCCCTGCGTGTCAAACAAGAAAAGAATATTTACTACATCACATTAACTCAAACTGTCTATGATGTCACAAGTGGTACCGCCGTCACCACCGCCACTTTTTCGACCGCAACCTATAACCTGACTCCCCTGGAAGCCTTCATTCATACTTTTAAAGGAATGCATGCTCACTTGATTGATCAGTTTGCAAAAACAATTTGACCTTCTTAATCATTTCGTGGAACCGCCGGCTACACTCTAACATGCTTACGATCCTCTTGCTTAATGTCTACACCCACAGGATATCCGACAGGCGGAAAGGAAAAAAATCGCCTCATAGCTCAATTCTTCCTTAAAAAACTTATAAAAAGCAATTCGGCTGCGTTGTTGTCACAGTTGTTGTCAAATTGCTATAAAAAACACAAAAAGAGCTTTACGAAAACCTCGTAAAACTCTTTTTAAAATATTATATGATGTTCCGCGCTATTGCTTGGAACTAAGCAATTCGCACCAATCAGACTTCGCCTTTCGGCTCGTCTTCTTGGCCTCTCTGCTTATATGGCGACCCCGGCAGGATTCGAACCTGCGACCTTTTGATTCGTAGTCAAATTTCGCCATCATTTTTCGTTTTCAAAACACCATTAATAGTTGATAATGCTGGATTTTGCGCGTTGACGCTTACATTCTGAATAGAATCTTTTTCTTTAGATTTTCTATCCTTAAGCATTTCCCCGATATAGGTTGAACCCAATATTAAAATCCCGCCAATAATCTGAGGGAGTGTTAATGTCTCTCCGACAAAGATCACACTGAATAGAATACCAAATAAAGGCTCTAAATAACTGTAGGACACTATTTCAACAGATTTCATATGTGTATAGAGGGAAAAGAACATGGTATAGGCCACACCAGTGTGTAATATACCCAATAGAATGGTATAAATAACTGCCATAGCATCCAAGTCTACAACCGTTAAAATATTTCCATCAATCAATACAAATGGCAGTAAAACAATCATCGCTGTAAATATTTGCACAAATGTAGCAGTTTGATTATCCACCCTGACTTTAATGCTGCGGTTAATAAGAACAATGGTTGCATACATCATCCCTGAAATAGCACTGAGTGCCATCCCCATGTACCCGTAACCTTCAAGTAAGTTATGACCTACAATCAGAAAGAGACCTAGAAACGAGGCGAAAATCACTGCAATTTGAATCTTTGAGATAGTCTCTTTTAATACCAATGGTGCAAATATCATTACATAAACCGGGCACATGTTGTAGATCACAACAGCAGATGAAATACTGGTATGCTTAAATCCATAGAACAAGGTTAACCAGCCAAAACCCAGTAATACACCTGAAATAAGATAGGGTTTTAAAAGCGACAATTCCACCTTATCTGTTTTTTTCATTTTCATTACAACAAAAAGAACCGGCAGTGCAATTAATGCCCTCAGAAAAGCCAAGCTTAATGCGGACAATGGAATGGAACTTGTAAATACCCCCAGACTCCCCCATATGATCATAACAAGTGCTAATTTAATTCTATTCATAGACACACTCCTTATCCTTGCTAAGTTTAGATTAGCTAAATAATAAGGAGCTGTATTGTATAAAATTGACACTATCCTTTTAATTGCTCTAAATATGTTACTGGTGTAATACCATACATTTTTTTAAATTCTCGAATTAAATGAGCTTGGTCATAAAATCTTAATTCCTCACAAATTTCAAACACGTCTACACCTTTACTTAATAGCCTTTTTGCTTCAGCTACTCGATATTGTAAATGGTATGCAGCAGGTGTAGTGACATATAATTTCTTAAAATTCCTTATTATTGTAAACTTATTTAGTCCGGTTATTTGCTGAAGTTTATCCAATGTTATAACGTCATTCACGTGATTTAATATATATTCATGGATCGTTTTGACAATATCTATTGTATTTGTTGTAGTAGTTTCCGGAATATCTTTTTCTCCAAACTCTATCAATAATTCAATAAGTATATTTTCCAATGTGTCTGGAATCTGTTCCGTTAGCAGCTGTTCAATAAAGCCTATTAATTTCTGAACCTGATTACCTGTTAACTTTTTTGCTTGATTAAAGCTTACTAAATCGCCATAGTAACCGGGATCAACAAATAACATAACATATGCCCAGTGATTGGTATCTTTCGGTGCACATCTGTGAGTCATCAATGGTGGAATAATGACACCATCACCTGTTCCATAAAGGATAGTCCTATCGTTCAATGTTAAATCAGTGGATCCTTCTATGATATACCCTAATGAAAGTTCATTATGAACATGAGCCTTATATTCATGGGGGTTGTTTCTACACCTCTTGATTTCCACGCCTTCAATAATGCTTCTGCTAAATTCCATATGTCTGTCTTTCTCAATACTGCTCATATAATCCTTGTCTGATATATTCAAAGTTCAAACACTTACCTTTCATTTTATTGTCTGCTGTGATGATACTATTTTGGGGCATTCTTTTTAAAGCATCTACCGCTTTGTTGCACCGCTACTTTAACGTTTATCGTCACTTCGCTCATCCCCATCAAATTACCAAAAAATGTTACATATCGTCATTTATTCTATTCATATAACAAAATACCTGTTTTTTCCGGAACAGACAGCCCTTCCAAGTCGAGCTGTCTGTTCTTGCTTTAGTCATATTTCTTATGTATTGATCATTATCCCCTGTTCCGGGTATGATTAAAGCAAGTAACCCCGTCATAGAAAAGGTCAGAGACTAGGACAGACTCAAAAAAGGAGTTCCATTTTCATTATACCATTAATGTACCTTCATGATTTTTTAGAATTATTTATACTCTCTTTACATGTTCTTGTTATAATAGAAAAAAGGCAATAAAGCGGGTGAACTTCTCATGGGAAAAACTATTTTGGTAGTTGATGATGATCCGGACATTATCAAATTGATCACCCAAAGTTTAAAATACGAACAATTTGAAGTCGTGACGGCTTGTTCAGGGAAAGAGGCCCTAGCAATACTTATAGCAACTCCCGTTGATTTTGTGGTGCTGGATATCATGATGCCGGAAATGGACGGGTTGGAAGTTTGCCGCAACATCCACACCGACTATAATATCCCGATTTTATTCTTGAGCGCGCGGGACCGGGACATTGATAAGATTATCGGGCTGGAAATCGGCGCCGATGATTACATGACCAAACCTTTTAGCATTCAAGAGTTAACCAGCCGGATCAAGGCGCATTTCCGAAAGGTGGACCGTTTGTATGAGGAGTGGAACGAATGCAGGAAGGATGCAGACAGTAACGGATTGGCAGCTATGTCACCGTTGGTTTTAAATGAGCAGACTTTTGAAGCTTTTTTAAACCGGCAAAAGCTTGATCTGTCAACCAAGGAATTTCTGATTTTGGCTTTTCTGAAGAAACATTTCAACATGGTCTTAACCCGGGAACAAATCTATGAAAATGTTTGGAGAGACGAATACGATGAACTAAACACCGTCACCGTGCATATCAAAAATATCCGCAAAAAGCTCGGCCCGGAGTATGATTTGATTAAAACGATCTGGGGTGTCGGTTACAAATATACGGAAGGATAACTGGAAAATTGAAGCTCAAAATTAAACTGCCTTTGCTGTTTTTATTGATGCTGGTAACACTGGTGTTTTTGCTTGTGGCTATTAGAGTGTACACCATGGATAAGCTATTTCCAGGTTATAAAGATTATGTCGCTGACAATAAAATAATAGCCGATAGTGTGGCTGCGTTATATCCTGATCAGCAAGCAATCGCTGCTTATCTGAGGCAGATTTCCAACTCTCAAAATATTTCCTTGAAACTATATAATCACGACGCATCTGCGGTGCTGTTATCCTATTTGAAACCGTACGACGATTATGACGATAAAGCATTAAAGAATTTCTGGTTACCCGTAAAAACATCCCAGCACCCCACCTAGTGTATTTTTTAGAGATTGAAAGGGTTCGCCAGTGGGAACAAAATTCAAGAGAGCAACTCATGTTATTCCTTTGGTTGCTGCTGATTTTGATCGCTGCCATCTTTGCTGTTCTGGCAGTGTATTTTCATTTCAACATCACTAGGCCGATTCAGATACTGAATACCCGGTTAAAAAGGATAAATATCGGGCATTCATTTAGCTCCTTATATTTGAAAAGGACGGATGAGATCGGGGAACTGTATCATTATTTTAACGAAATGCAAGCAAGGCTTCATCAGGCGCACAGGGAACAGGTCGATATGATTGCGGCGATTGCTCACGATCTAAAAACTCCTCTGACGACCATTAACGGTTTTGTGGAATTGTTGACCCTGCAAAAAGATCTTTCGGAGAGCGACAAGCAGGAATATTATGAGCTGATTCTAAAGAAATCAAAGCACATGGTGGATTTGATAAATTATTTTTCAGCTTTTACCAGGGATGAGCTTACATTGGAGGCAATCGATAAGCAACCTGTGCTGCTAACTAGACAGTTTTATTTTGCGACGCACCTGGCTTGGCGACAATTGACTCACGGGCGGGCCAAGCTTGCGGCTGCCATACTGGGAGTCATGTTTGCCTGCGTTTTGGTGTTTATGCAGCTAGGATTTCTGGATTCGCTGAACGAAAGCTCAACAATCATCGCCAAACGGTTTCAAGGGGAACTGTTTTTAGTCCATAAGCAGTGTCAAGCGTTGTCGGCAACAGTACCTTTTTCCCGAACGAAACTTCAACGGGTATTAGCCAGCCCTGATGTTGATTCAGTTGTTCCTGTTTATATTGGCGAGGCTCAGTTTAATAATCTGGAAACCAAAGTAAATCGCACCCTTATGGTATGGGGTAGTGAACCTACGGAGACTGTCCTAAACCTCACAGGTATTGAGCAATTCCGAGCCGCGCTGACAAGACGGGATACGGCTGTGTTTGATGAGTCGTCCCGGCCGGAGTTTGGTGATATTGCTGCATTGTTGAAGCAAGGTCCGGTGGTGACAGAAATCAACGACCGTAAGATGGAGGTAATTGGTACAGTGCGTATCGGAACATCGTTCGCGGCTGACGGCAATTTAATTACAAGTGACCAGAATTTTTTTCGGATTTTCCCAAGCCGGCATCCGTCTCAGATTGATGTCGGCGTTATCCGGGTAAAAGCAAATGCTAATATTGGTCAATTACAACAAGACCTGCGTCTCCTTCTTAATGATAAGGTTTATGTCTTTACGGACAAGGAATTTGTTAATTTCGAATATCAATATTGGCAGAGCAGTGCACCGCTTGGGTTTATTTTCGGCTTTGGTACAATCATGGGATTAGTCGTTGGGCTGGTAATCGTATATCAAATTCTCTTTACAGATATCTCCAATCACTTGAAGGAGTTTGCTACCTTAAAGGCAATGGGCTATTCAAATCGTTATCTGCTGCTGGTTGTTTTCAGTTCGTCCTTAATTTTGGCGATCATCGGATTCATCCCCGGATTCCTGATTTCTCTGGGGCTCTATAATCTCGCTGAATCGTTTACGTTTATCCCCATGCCGATGCCGCTAACCAAGGTGATAAACGTGTTTCTTATGATCCTCACGATGTGCGTGTACAACCCCAACATCTTATTATGGCGAAATAGCTGCGGCAGTTACCAGCGGCAACAAGTATTCGTATGCATCTGAAGTCGGTGTTAAAAGAAACATCTCGGAAAAAGCCGGTTTCGTAGCCGGATACCGTTATTTAGCCGCAAAATCAGGTTCCAATGATGAGTATGCGAAAATAAGCCTGAGCGGTCCTTTTGTGCAGCTTAATTACCGTTTTTAAAATTCATTTCGATATCCCCATAGGAACGCCACACTCCCCGGAGTTTCTGCCTTTCACAACGTTTCTATCCGACGATTTTTTACATCTTGTCCTCGATTAAGTTTTGTCTTTAGATTTCTTTTCTGAATTCATGTGTTCCTTATGCGGTTGCTCCACGCTATCCGGCAAGACATCCAGTACAGCGTCCAAAGTGGCCACTACCGCGTCAACACTCACGCCTTTGCATCCATTTCCCGGCACCAAGGCCGAAACGACAAAATTGTTTACTTCCCGGATGCATTTCTCTTCTTCCGGCTCGGCCATCGTCAACCATATCCAACCGCTCTTAGGTGGCATTAAACTACAAAGCACAGGGGGATTGATATTCAACACATAGTCGATCAGATTAAATAAAACGGCGGCGGACCGCGCCTGACCGAACTGACCTTTTCTCTCCTACGCATTGCTCTAAACAAAGCCTTCATGAAGAAATCCTGCACCTGCGGCCAGGAAAAAATCGCCTCATGGCTCAACTCTTCCTTTCCGGCTACCCCAATCGACCATGAAACACCACTACAATGAAAATAATAAAAAAGGCTTTACGAAAGCATCGTAAAACCTTTGAGATATCAATGGCGACCCCGGCAGGATTCGAACCTGCGACCTTTTGATTCGTAGTCAAACGCTCTATCCAGCTGAGCTACGGAGTCATGTGTTGACTTGCTACTTGACTATTATATTATGCAAATCAAATAATGTCAACACTCATCAACATTTTTTTTATTAATACCTTACTTTACTACAGGGACACCAGACGAACTACCGCTTTGGCGTCTCTCAATGGGAACATCAGGCTTAACCATAAACCAAGCCACAACACCAATGACTGCTGAAATGGCAGTAGTTACGATAGCTGCCTCCCATCCGTAGTTTGTGGCAATCCAAGCAGTGCAAATGGGTGCCAACACTCCGCCGATATTGCCCCAAAAGTTCATCCAGCCTGACACCGAACCGGCAAACTTACCTCCAATATCAATACAGGCTGCCCAAGAGGCGCTAAAGGTAAAACCAAGTGACCCAAGCGAAAGAGTAAGCCACATAACATTCATCCACGGATCTTTGGCAATTGCGCCCAGATACAAGGTTACACAGCAGACGACTAAGCCAATGGAGCCAAACCAAGTACGCGCATTATGTTTAGACACCCCAGCCGCAATCATCTTGTCACTTATAAAGCCGGCGGTAAAGGTTAGGACACACAAGAGCGCCCAAGGAAACGAAGCTGCAATACCCATTTTAGCCAATGAGAACTTTTGTGCTTCCATTAAATATAATGGCAGCCAAGCCAAAAATACGTACATAATATAGTCGGTGATAAAGTATTGGATACCAATCGCCCAAAATTGTGGAGATGACATAAAGTCCCGCCAAGGAGCAATCTCCTTCTTTTCCTCGCTCTCACACCGCCCGCTTTCAATATGAGCAAGCTCACTCGCAGTAACATACTTACTATTCCGTGGTGATTCTGCGGCAAAGAAATACCATAGAGCAGCCAATACCAAACCAGCTACACCAAAGACAACAAATACTGACCGCCAGCCAAAAGCCAGCATAAGCGCAACCGTTATCCCAGGCCCAAATACCGGACCGACAAAAGCACCGCCAAGCATAAAGGATGCTGCAGTAGCTTTTTCATTTTTATTAAACCAACGATAGATAAAATTATTGAACGCCGGAAATACCGGGCCCTCTCCCAGGCCAAACAAGCCGCGGACTATGGCAAACGTTGTGAAACTGGAACTAGCGGCTGTAAGCGCTGTAAATGCCGACCACCAGGTTACAGCAATTGTAACCACCCGGCGATGACCAAAGTATTCGCTCATGATCCCGCCCGGTATCTGCATAAGGGCATACCCCAAAAAGAACATTGTTTGTAAATAACCCATATCCATTTTGTTAAAGCCAAACTCTTTCATAATATCAGGTGTAGCTACAGAAAGATTTACGCGATCCATATAAGAAATAAAACCGACAAGAAACATGAGGACAGCTAGCCACCAACGAAAATTGCGCATATTATCACTCCATCTTATGATTATTTACTTTTTAACGCTCTTATGAGGCCTAAACAAAAAAACAAATAGATATTGCAAAATAATCCTGAAACCGACTTAAAACTCTTAATCCGCCCCTTGCAATCAGAATCCAATTCACTAAAAACGTGCTCTGTATACATAAAATTACATTTAATTAATTATAAACTGTATAAAAATCCCAGTCAACATTATTTGTAATAAAAATTCACGAAACGTGGTTAATATTGTATTCTATCTGAATACATCTGTATAATTAGATTCATTTGCATTCTTTAATATTTCGGCAGGATTTTCCCCTGATTTTGAGAAATATACAATATATAGAACTGATCGAGGAGGTTTGCCATGTTTCGTTTCATTATTTTTGTCTTATGCTATCTGACTTTTGTCAGTTTGCCGTTAGCTGGTCAAGCCTATGTTCCATTTTTGGCAGTTGAGCAACTGGATGCAGTTAAGGCAAAAGTTCAAATAGACCTTGACGCAAAAAAATCGCTGCTTATGCTAACGCGACAAGCTGACCGGATAGCCGCTCAACCGGTCAAAGTTTCCAATGTATACGGCGGCTTGGCGCAAGATTATGTTTGCCCAGACCATGGTATACCATTAAGCTATGATGAAAAAGCAGCTGTACACCGCTGTCCGAAAGACAATAAGCAATATTCCAGCGAAAAGCTCGACGCTGCTCAACGTTTTTATGTACATATGAGAAATGGCCGTGCAACCAAAGATCTAGGGCTGGCATATGCGCTAACTGGCGACAATAAATACGCCGCTGCCGGCCGTGATATTCTACTCCAGTACGCGAAAAACTGGGCTGAATATAAAAATCCCAACATCAGTAATGATCATGGTCATATATTTTGGCAAGTACTGGATGAAGCCCAGTTTGCCACCAATATTGCCTGGGGCTATAACCTAATCTATCCTGCTCTGACAATTGATGAACAGCAAACAATTGAAAATGAACTCATCACACCACTATACACAATGCTTCAAGCAAAGCAAACCGCCGACCGCAGTGTTAATCGCATCTGGGAAAGCGCAGGCAGCACACTTTTAGGTTTTGCCACCAATAATCCGGTCTGGGTTAAGGCAGCGATCGAAGGACCGCTTGGTCTTAAGGAACAAATCGCCAAAGGCGTGTCTGCCACCGGACTATGGGCAGACGGCTCGCTTGAGCACCACAACTCTGCTCTGTCAGCACTCTCATCAGTCGCTGAAATTGCGCCCCAGTTCGGCTACGATTTGACGACTGACCAAAAATTGCGAACCATGTTTGCAGCACCGCTCACACTAGCTACACCCGCGGGCCAACCTACCAAAGCCTTAGCAACCGACCTTTACGAAATGGCTTACGCCTGGTACAAGGATCCCTTATTCGCCAAATATTTAACCAGCATCTATACTAACCCTGCTGGTAAAGTAGACCGTCTAAGCTACCGGGCACTCTTGTACGGCCTGCCCTTAACGGTTATCCCAGAACCATCATCCGCTTCTCCTGCTGTACCTATACCTGTCCTGATAAAAAACGAACTTAAATAGTCGCTAAAAAGGCTGACCATCATGGCCAGCCTTTTTTATCCTGATAGAAAGTATAACTTTCTCCTGGATAAGGGCAACATCGGCTTCCGCTTTCGCCAAAGGCTCGGCGCAAGTCGTGTTTTCTTTATCGACTATTTTTACTTCCTATTATATACAGTAGCGGCAGCAATGGCAGCACCAATCCCGGAGCCGTCTTTACTAAGCCTTATCGTTACCTGCTTAGCCTTATCACCAAGTATTTCAGCCATAGCCTTAGCCAGAGTGTTTGCATACTCGGGTAGCTTCTCGTACAACGAGCCGTCAACAGCAATAGTGTGCTTGCGATTCAGTTCAGGATCAATCTTAAATAGCACCCCCGCCCACGTAGCAGCCGCTAAATGAGCTGATCGTATAGTAACTAGCTGTGCCACTTTCTTAACTGCCGCAAGTTGACAAAGAGCTAACCCGCTTATCCCCCAACGCGTAACTGCCAGGCTGGCGACAGCACCCAATTCAGGTGATTCATCAGCAAGAATTGGTGAAATATCCGCAGTAGTAAATGAATATGGAACCTGCAGCCTGTCTGAACCTTGGCTAATATGTCCATCAGTTACAAGCCTGCCCACAATTAACCTTATCAGTTCGCCCAAGTACTGACCGGAGGCCATCTTTTCAAGCCGCTGAGCACCAGGTTTCTCACTGGCCTGATCTAAGAGCATATCATAAGTTGTCTGGCATACCCCGTCAAAATTACCAGATTCCATATTAACAATCATAGGCTGCTTGGTCAGCGGATGACATGGTTCAAGATAGCAGCTATTGTGACCGGTGCCACAAATCGCTCCGATCGTGGTGGCTGTGTCAGTATAAGCAGCTGCTAATAATGTACCAGTGGTATCATTAATGACGGCTAGCGATTTAACATAACCGACGCCTTTACGATCCAGCGCACTCTGTAGTAATTGGCCGACATTCTGACCTTCAACCCCAGCAGTTTTGATTTCCTTAGTCCAACTGATTAATACCGCTTCGTTGACGCCGTACTGCCGGCATGGAAAGGAAAAAGTATGACCTAAAGGATAAATACTGCCAGGCGGTACAATTTCAGAAATTTTTCCGGCGATGAAATCAAACAATTCGGCACCTAAAGCTGTCGCACAAGTATAGTCATAGTTTCCGTACTTGTCTTTAAGAGGAACAGACCGTTTTTCAATAATGCTAGCCTGGCCTTGACCGGCCAGCTCGACTAATAACACACGTACGTTAGTGCCGCCAAAGTCGATGGCAACTACTTTTCCCTGCTCTTGGCCTGTAGGGCTACCGATAAAGGCAGGCAGCATCTTCAGGGAGCTTTGCTTGCCTGCCAGGCCATCATTCATAGCCTCCTGAAAGCGGGCGGCAATGTCACGCATATAATCGACTGATATAGCTAATTCTTCTTCAATCTTTGCTAGAACGGCAGGCAATTTTTTCAAGGCAATCTACCTCCGAGATTAATAGTAAATAAAACCTCCAGTAGCTGGAGGCTATTTGTTATAATATTTGTTTGGCGTAAAAATATACCTAACAGCCCGCACCAGACGTACATATTGGCGTGTTAAAAACCGCTTAAAGTCTGGCCATACCATACACAAAATAATAGCCGCAATGAAGATCATACGTACATTAACAGCAGTATAAAACTGGTCAGTAATAATAAACCCCACAACCGCCATTCCAATAAGGCTAGCCCAACTCATACAAACCCCTTCTTCCACTCACTCCTACCCTATTATATGTCTTAATGGAAGAACCAGACTACTGAACAACGCTAACTATTGAATAAAAACAGACTAACTGTTTCGGTTCTGACGGTAGTATTTGCTAATTTCGCTGTCCAATAACTGGCTGGCTTCCAGAACTTGAGGATCAGACAAACCGTAAGACGCAACAAGCAAATGCAGCTTTTTCCGTAAATACTCAATTATATCTAGGATATTAAGTGCTTCGATATTTTGTGACAACAGGTGCGCCCTCCATTTAGAAAAAATACGTATCTCAACAACAATTAACATTATAAACTACATTACCTAATTTTGGAAGTAGAAATTTGTTGTTTTAATATTTTTTTCTTTTAAATACTGAAGAAAAAAGTCGCACCCTGATTGACTGTGCCGTCAGCCCATATCTTCCCTCCATGACGGTTAATGATACGCTGTACAGTCGCTAAACCGATTCCATTTCCGGGAAATTCGTGCACAGTATGTAATCGCTGAAATGCCCCAAATAGCTTATCCGCATAGGTCATATCAAAGCCTGCCCCGTTATCCCGTACGTATAGCACAGATTGTCCTGATTCCCTATCCAGAGTGCTGCCAACCTCAATAACGGCATTAGCACATTTGGCAGTAAATTTAAAAGCGTTGCCAAGCAGATTTTCAAGAAGTGTGCGCAGCAGCCCAACATCGCCATACGCCTTCATATCTGGTTTAATAATAACCATTACAGTCCGATCAGGAAATCTGTGTTTAAGTTCTTCAGCTACAATCCCCGCTATTGCACTAAAATCTACTTCCTGTTTAATCATATCGCCGCGCGTGAGGCGTGATAAATTGAGTAAACCGTCAATAAGTTCAGCCATACGTTGGCTTGCTAACCGCACTCTATTCAGATAGCCAAGGCCTTCCTCATCAAGCAACTGTCCATAATCTTCTAAAACGGCTAAACTAAATCCGTCAATACTTCTGAGAGGTGCTCGCAAATCATGCGATACTGAGTAGCAAAAAGCTTCCAGTTCCTTATTGGCAGCCGCCAGTTGGGCAGTGCGGTCTGCCACGCGCTGTTCAAGCTCCGCATTTAATCGTTCCAACTCATCCATCCGGCGCTGTAATTCAGGATAATAGCTCTTACGAATGGATTTCTCGCCAAGCCCAATGAGCTTTCCCCGTAATTCTTCAGCAGCAGCGTCATAATGCATGGCGAAATATCTCCTCAATATCCTTGATCGTAGCCTTACGCGGATTGGTAGCCAGACATGGGTCCTGATAGGCTCCTTGGGCTAAAAGCGGAATGTCTGCTTCAGTAACACCAATATGTTTTAATGTCCGGGTAACTCCTAGGTTTTCTCGAAAAAGGTCTATTGAAGATAAAATAAGTGATTCCCGCTCGTACTCTGTTAAGCCGTCAAGTTTAAGGCCCATTGCTCCGCCGATTTTTTCGTAGCCTTCCCGGAAAACGGGGAAATTGAAGGCCATAACATGTTTTAATAGAATGGCGTTACACTCGCCATGCGATAGATCAAACATCCCGCCAAGACTATGAGCCATGGCATGAACTGCCCCCAGAATCGCATTAGAAAAGGCCATTCCCGCCGATAAGCTGCCTAACATGGTATAACTGCGATACTCAGTGTTTTCCGGATACTGCAACGCTAGTGGCAAATAATTGATGAGCAAATCTACAGCCTTTAAAGCATGTAAGTCAGTTATGGGAGAACTAGCTGTTGAAGCAAAAGCTTCAATCGCATGGGACAAGGCATCAATCCCGGTACAGGCGGTAAGATACGAGGGCATGGTCGTAAGTGTTGCCGGATCAATGAGTGCAACATCCGGAACTAAAGCCTTGCTGACAATAGCTATTTTGGTTTTCCTCGTACTGTCAGCAATAATCGCAAACTGTGAAACATCGGCAGCGCTGCCGGAAGTAGTCGGAATGCAAATCAACGGCGGCATAGGGCTGAATACCTGATCAACACCTTCAAACTCATTAATATGACGCTGATTCGACGATACAATCCCGATCCCTTTGGCACAATCAATCGGGCTGCCGCCGCCAACCGCCAATAGTAGGTTGCAGCCACAGTCTCTATACATGAGGGCTCCGGCCATTACATCATAATCACGGGGGTTAACATGCACATCTTGAAAAACAACATAAGGCAAAGAGTGCTTTTCAAGGCTGCTCACCACAGGGTCCAGCCAACCACACTCAATAATCCTGGGGTCAGTCACGATCATTACTTTTCTGGCGCCAAAGTTTTCTGCATACTGCCCAGCAAGTGCCATTGCACCCATCCCAAAAATAAACTCTGGTACAACAAATTTACGCAACTCCAGGATTGATAATGTCACACTTATCCCCCCCAATAGCTCTCTTACTTCATTTTATCAAAAAATTCCTACAATTGGTAGACAACCTCTGCCAGTTATATTTTTCACGAAAGCTTACGCTGCAGAGGAGGATAAGAAAAAATTCACCTGGCAATAATCCAAGTGAATTTTCTATGTTAAATCTTATTTTTCTAGTCCAGAGAAATCTAACGTGGCAAAATAATCTTCAATCGTCTCAGCCCGGCGAATAGTCTCAACACTGCCGTCCGGTTTGAGCATTAATTCAGCAGAACGCAATTTGCCATTATAATTAAAGCCCATAGCATGACCGTGCGCTCCTGCATCATGAATAACCAACACATCACCAATATCAATCATCGGCAATTTGCGGTTAACGGCAAATTTATCGTTGTTTTCGCACAGCGACCCAGTAACATCATAGATGTAGCCGAGCGGCCATTCTTCTTTACCCAGTACTGTAATATGGTGGTACGCGCCATATAACGCCGGACGCATTAAGTTGGCCATGCAGGCATCAAGACCAACGTAGTTCTTATAGATCTCTTTTTTATGCAGCACTGTCGATACCAGATAACCATAAGGTCCGGTAATCATCCGGCCGCACTCCATGGCAATTTTCAGCGGTGCAAGACCATTAGCCGCAATCTTTGTTTCATACGCCTTTTTGATTCCTTGGCTGACAATAGTAAGGTCGACCGCCTCTTGCTCAGGGCGGTAAGGAATACCGATACCACCGCCGAAGTTAACAAACTCGACTTTAATATCAAGGGTACGATGAATTTCAATAATGAGATCAAACATCATATTGGCCGTCTCAATGAAATATTGCGGATCAAGTTCGTTGGAAATAACCATAGTATGGAGGCCAAACCGCTTTACGCCTCTGGCTTTCATAATCCGGTATGCATCCAAAAGCTGTTTGCGGGTCACACCGTATTTAGATTCTTCTGGATTACCGATGATCGAGTTGCCGCCTTCACGCAGTGGGCCAGGATTATAACGAAATGAAATCATATCCGGGAGACCGGCATGTTTATCCAGATAGTCAATATGACTAATATCGTCAAGGTTAATAATTGCACCTAATTCACGTGCCTTTTTAAACTCAATCGCTGGGGTGTCATTCGAAGTCAGAATGATTTCTTCGCCACTCATACCGGCTTTTTCAGCTAGAATAAGTTCAGACAGGGAACTGCAGTCAGCACCCAGGCCCTCTTCCCGCAGCACTTTTAAGATATGAGGATTGGGAGTAGCCTTTACAGCAAAATATTCTTTAAACTCTGGCGCCCACGCGAAGGCCTTTGTCAGATTTCGGACATTCTGCCTAATGGCTTTCTCATCATAAATGTGAAACGGTGTGGGGTACTGCTTGATTACTTCTGTTAGTTGTTCTTTTGTAAACGGTAATTTCTTCTCAGCCACTTGTTTCGCCTACCCTTCGATAATAAGTAATTTAAATGTAAAAAAGCAGTCTGCGCTAAATCTCGCAAACTGCTTTAAAAGACAAAAGAGTTCTCTTATCAGCTGTGCAAGATAGCGCTCCACCTGAAACAATTCAAGTGACAGTCTTGCATCTTTTAAATGCAAAACCAGCAAAAGTTTCCGGGCCAAAACTTTCACTTCGGCGGTCAGCCCCTTTCAGTATCGTCATCGCTGCCAGCTCTACATACTTACTCTTGGTCTGCCGCGCCTCTATCGGAAAAACATTATTCGATTACGTCTATAATAGCAGTACACCCTAGGGACTGTCAATATGTCAGTGGCGAAATCTTATCAATGCGTCTGGCGACAAGCTATTAATCCCGGTAATATGACCACACGCAATATAGACCACGCATTGTGCCCCCACAACGACAACCGGCCTGTCCACATAAGCGAGTACAGACCTCAACACCTGACACAGGTTCCAGTTTCCCTTTCTCTCTTACACGCCAAAAAGAAACTTCCTGCCCTGGTCCCTTTGTCCCCAACTCACAAAACCACTTCCATAGCCTCATAGTGCCCACTCCCTGATCTTTATTAGTTGTAGTATAAAATAATAACGGCCAAGATGCAGTGAGCAACATCACAGACGATAAAGATAAAAGGTGGCAACCCATCTCACAAAGATAGATTTCCACCTAAAAATTCTATAAAAAAACATATGGGGTGACTAGAGGGTCTCGAACCCTCGAATACCGGAGCCACAATCCGGCGTGTTAACCGCTTCACCATAGCCACCATATAATTGGTTGCGGGAGCAGGACTTGAACCTACGACCTTCGGGTTATGAGCCCGACGAGCTACCAACTGCTCCATCCCGCGATATAAGCAGCGAACCATGTTGTCGCGAGCCGCTAGGCGACACGAGAACATACGTGAGTCGCTTAGTTCCAAGCGTTAGCGCGGAACTTCCTAATTATCAATCCCCAGATATTAAGTGGCTCCTCGAGTAGGACTCGAACCGTCGACCAATCGGTCAACAGCCGAACTACGACCGTTGATAACACGCCATCTGCGTCGTTGTCACTGCGGGCGTTCCCTCCGACGTACTTCCCAGTACGACTCCGGTCACGTCCTCGCTCCGCCTAGCAGTGACATGTTCTAAACGGCCTAAGCCGTATATTGTATTAATTGGCTCCTCGAGTAGGACTCGAACCTACGACCGATCGGTTAACAGCCGATTGCTCTACCAACTGAGCTATCGAGGAATGTATTGAAGGAATTATATTTGTTCCTTCAAAACTTCACAGAAGAAAAGCATTGCGCA
>NZ_FWXI01000005.1 GCF_900176355.1 Sporomusa malonica
AGCTGGTTATGTACTTGCGCCGACGACTGCCGATTACACTTAGCCGCTCACCACAACAAGGACAAGGATTCTGCTCCATGCTCCTAACAAAAAACACCGAGTTCGGTATTTTCAATCAGCTCATAATTTGTTACAATGATCATATCTTTTAGTTGGTGGACGTCCCTGGTGCTGCTGTTGGCGCAGTAGCACATTAACGGGGGCGTCTTTTCCTTTCTTATCAGATATGGTCATTATATCGAGCAACTTTCGATCAGGCAATCCCGTCAGCTTTCGGGCTTTTTATTTCAGCGCCAACATAATACTACAGTTTAAAAGGAAGAATGTTAAAGGAGAAAGCTGATTAGCCTTCTCCTTTTTGTATAACTCTATCCTATATTCTTTGGTACTGGTACTATTATGGAAGCCCCACCCTATCTCCACATAAAAAACCACCTATTCATGTTAGGTGGTTTACTCTTTCGCGTTATCTTGTTGGTTATCTTGCTTCTCTTGTAATGGTTTTGCTACTGCTGGTTGAAGGTTCGTAGAAAAGTTAGTTCTTTCACCCCTTACAAATATACCTTCTTGCCAGATTTGGAAAAGATATATGATAGCTCCATGAACGCTGGCGTGAGATACAAATGCCAATTCGCTCATGGTACTATGCATAATACCTCTGTTAGCAAGGAAGGCTAGAAATATGGTAAGAAATCCATAATTTAAAACAATGTCTATTCCCATATATAGCCAAAAATGTCCATAGATAAACCTTAGTAGCCATAGGGTTATAATAGGAACTAGCCCTAAAAGGTATGGAATCGTAGTACGTAGGGGATAAATAGTTTCATAAACTGCCCACCAGTGAAATGTCTGACCATATTCTACAACCACCATGCTTGTTATAGAAGAAAACAAAGCTGCAGGCATATAGCGTTTAATTTCTTCTTTCTTCATAAAAAATAAAGTAAACCAAGGTAAGATTAACATAGACCATAATATTACAGTATTACTCAAGTCAAGCCACCTCTTTTGTGCTAGATAGGAGTAGCTTTAGCTGATGCTTTCAATTTAATACAAAAAAGATAACGAAGGATTTAGTGAAACTCCCCTTTTTGAAAAAAGGGGCATCTTACGATTAACTTACTGCCATTAATTTACTTCTGCATGCGAACAAATTCTTCCTTCCGCGTTGCGGTTGATGTCATTAAAATGACTTAAAGGGGTTGTTCGTATGAAAATGCCATATATCTATCATAATCACTCAGTTTGCCTGTTAGCTTACCACTTTGTCACCTGCACCAAGAAACGTAAACCAGAACTAGAAGGTATCAGCCTTGACCTATTCAAGCAAGCTGTATCGAAGTATCCGCTGACCATCCATGTTGGTGAGGTTATGCCAGACCATATCCACCTGCTGATTCAAGCTCCCACTACCTTCTCTCCTGCTTATATTGCTAAGATTATCAAGGGATGCTCTAGCAGAGCCATTGGGAAAATTCGTAAGGATAATTGGAATGGTTGGTCTACAGGATATTTTGTGACCTCAACTGGTGGTGTAGCCACTGATACTGTTAAGGCGTATATAGAGAACCAGAAGAATGATTAAAGGGAGGACGCAATGTCCTCCCTGTTTTTTTACTTTGTTCGTAAAAATAATGGCCAAATGGTACTAAAAGCACTCAGTTTCTCATGGGCGATAATTCTAGATTAGATCTCTCCTGCTTAAAATCTTACTAAATTAAGCGAAATTGCTACCCTAGAATTTATTTAGATTCGTAAAAAATGAAGAAAAACGCCAAAATGCTGGTTTATACTGGTTTTTTCCTTAACTTTTCTACTTAAATTATCTCTCCTATACTCTTTATTAAGATAAATGATATTGATTTGCTACTCTTGTATTTGTTCGTAATGAAATTAAGGGATTCCCCCAAACCTGCCTATAGTAGGTTAAATTCAGATATTAAAGGCTCTAGGCGCTGTTTCTTTGTCAGGGAACTATATTTTATAAATGAGGAAATATCAACACATTTCCCCCACTTCTATATGCCATTAGGGTTATTCTGGCTCCTGCGGTGGTTTACTGAACGATTCTATAAATTTATCCGCTAATTCAAATGAAATCTCTTGCTTGCGTTCCTCAAACCTGACCTGTGAGATTGTTAATCCTAGTGCAGTGGCAACCTTCGATTGACTTACCCCATATTGAAACCGCAAATCTTTCAAATTAGGAGCCAAAACAGTCATTTTGTTCATACCAGTTTTACATGGACAGTAGCATCTTGCTTTTCTGTCTTTTAACATTTGTAATTTACCACAGAATTTACAGACATGTTTGTACATTTATTTAACCTCCACCCATAATAAATATTTATATTTATAGCAGTTCGTAAAGAAATAGGAGTGATTGTTCGCAAAATGATAATAATGACATCAATCAAGACTGCACCAGAGCCTCTGCACGCTGTTTTTATCAAGGGGCTAGTAGTTACCCCCTAGCGCAAATGTGGAAACAGCACTACCATTTGTTTCAGTTCGCCAATAATTATAGCAAGTTGCCTATTGCGCTGCTGTTCATCATATTCTAAGGCTTTAATTACTCTGTCATTGACTTCAGCAATTTTATCAGTGATTTCTTGGTAGCCCTCCTGCACTTCATCAAGGTTATTGTTGATTATCGCATCCCACTCCACCTGCTCACCTTGGCGTATTTGCTGAATGGCGTGGATTATTTGGCTGAAGTCTGGTTTTAGTATGGTCATGGTATTACCCCCTATTTCTTACGAACTTTCCCCACAGTACATGCGAAGCTTCAGCGGAGCATGTGTAAACTTACGTCTATATACTTACATATAGATATATTTACGTATAGATTATGTACGATTATAGGACATGGATTTTCCCATAATAGGACATGGTAATTCTAAAATCGTACATGGACTGTTTTACCATTCTTCTTCATCTGGTTTGATTATTGCAGGTTCTGTTTTCGTTGTTCTCTTTTTAGGCGTTCTTTTTTCAGGTAAGTTCCATAGCATATTATCAATAAAATAATAGTAGAGTTTAGGTCTACCATTATATCTTTGTTCTTTTGTTTGAATGATGTTGTATTTCACTAACTCATCAATAGCGTCAGGTACTGCTTTACGCTCTCTACCCATATATTCTGCTATTGTTGTTTGTTTGGCGTAAGAATAGCCTAGTCCATGAAACTGATTAGCTCGTAATGCGATATATGCCATTTTTGCACCTTGTGATAGCTTGCTTTTCATTATTGTGTTGCTAACCATCACAAAGCCATAATAATAATCTGTTGGGTCACTTATAGGAGCGTCCACTGGAACTCTCTGTGGAGTAATGCGCTTATCTTTAAAATAGAGTGTTTTCCAAGAACCTTCTGTATCAATATTCTCAATACGTTCGTTGGAATAGGGTTTGTTGTCGCTCATAATATTACCTCCCAGTATTTTTCTTTGATAATTATTATCATTTACCTTCTTGATTCATTTTTTTTAACCCATAAAAACACTTAAAGGGCAGATGCTTTATCGCATCTACCCTTTTTATCTGCATTTATATAGTGTTTTTGGCGTTCGTAGTGGAATATTGGCGTAGTGTTGCCACTTCATATTTATCACCTAAATGTATAATATTTTACCTTATAATTATACCGAATTTAGAATAATATATCAACAAATATTTTAAATATAACCCTTGAATTATCTGGGCTCATAGCATATTACTAACTGTGTTTATGGTAATTACGCAGTGATTAAATATACCCTTGAGATTCTTACGAACTGGGAAAAATTTTTGTAGAAGTTCGTAATGAATTAATTTGGCTTATGATATTGCCCCCCACCCTAGTACTATGGAGATAGCCAAAAAAGAAGCCCCACCCCCTCCCCTACTGCCATATACATTATCAGCTACTACCATTTACTTTGCGAACATTGCTTACCTGTTGAAACAGGTTGAAGCTGTTCACAAGTAAATGATGAACTTTCCTTTTATTAACATATCCATGCGAACTGTGTGCCAACAACTACAGGGGTGATTAAAGGCACATCCGATAACAAGCGATTATGTTAAGTTGGCGATAGGGGGTACAAAAATCATGTGCCTTTGAAGGATGCAAACGCTACAGAAACCTGTCATGCTAATTGCAAAATAAAAAACGCAATCATCACGCCAGATTTCTTCCGCTTTTGGACATAATAAACGTTATCCGACGGGCTGAAAGCTCTGCGAGGCTATGGTAGCAACGCGACTGCGTTGCCGTCGATTTGCTTGCTGTGTTAGGCGTGGTTTAAACGATTACGGTTGTTGGCCTGATAAATTCAAAACCTGCTCTTTTAATGATAATAATTCTTCTTTGAGATGATTTATTTCATCTCTGAGCTTTGTATCATTTTCATTTCTTTTTTTTTCGTCCATTCTATCACATTTTTGGCTTGTTATTTCAGTAAAGAGGACAATTAGATCTGTTATTAAAGATAACACTAATGCCAATATAATCCATCTATTTAGGTTATTACAATTCACGTCTAACACACCTCACGTACTCTACCAAAACCCAATATATCCTATTCGATAGATTTAAAGAAGTGCATCCGTTATGGCCCCCCTTTCTTACTCACCGAGCTGATATTCATATGATGAATAGTGAAATTTATCGCTTTATAAAAGCCCATTATTACAGGGTTTTGCTAAGAAATCTATTCTGTTTGCTTCGCTGTGGCGAGATACCTCTCATAGCGCATATTCGCAGAGTTTACGATTTGGTTGCGATTGCAATCGCAACTCAATTTTAATGAATTAGGCCCTTACCTAATTTCAGACATTATCAGACTATAGAAATTGCTGGAATATATTTCCGATTAATTCTAAATGCTCATCTGCATAAATATATGTTATAAATAAAATACTAAATTTGCAGTTTACTAAGGCATCGGACAATGCAGAAAGGAATGGTGTTTATTATGTTAAAATCCTCATACAAATCAAGTTCAACTAATAGCTTGTATGAATTTGCCGAGGAATTAACCAGCTTTAATAAAGCTAGCTCTAAGCAGGAAAAAGAGAGCAATGATATTCAAGAGGTTAATAGTAATCTTTTGTATTCTATGGAGTTTCCCACCAACGCCTATAATCATAATTACACTAGCGAAACCTATGATATTGTTGATTAATAATATACATAAAGTTAGATTTGGTGGTGCACTTACATGAGTTTTCTTGGTATGTTTAATCACAAAGATGAAAAGCCAGGTACAGGGCAATCTGCTAAAAAGACGGATAGCTTTAATTATGAAATTGCATCAGATATTGCAACGTCATCTACTGACTCAGACGAGTCTATAAAAAGTGCCCTGAAAACTAAATATGATATCAATGAAGATACGATCTTTCCTAGCTAATTTATTTATCTACTTTTGGAGGGAAGACATTTGGCTTACTATGGCAACAATTATTCTCAGAAGCTAACCCAGAAAGAAAATAGCTATTTAGAAGATGCTCTACAAATGGAGAATTTGGCACTGACTAAATATAATGTGTATGCTGATCAGTGTCAGGATAGCGAACTTAAAGGTTTGCTGTTTAGCATTTCTAAAAATAAGCGCCAGCATGCTGATAGGTTGAAACAGCTAATTGGACAATCTGGGTCTTCTTCAACTCAGCAATTTCAATAATATTATACTTATGAGGTGATTCTATGAGTCATACAAGGCGTTATGGCAATAATAATACAACTTCCAGCCGTAACAGACTTTCCGATCGTGATATGATGGTTGATTTAATTAATACAGAAAAACACCTCTCGCATTTGTATGAGCATGCGATAATGGAATCGGTTAATAGTACCGTCCATAATGCAGTGGAAGAATTCCAACATGATGAACATGAAAATGCGTATACTTTATTTAAAGTTATGCAGGAGCGCGGCTGGTATAATCCCGTTGGACAAGAACAAAAAAGTAATAATAAGAAAACTTTCAATGTAAAGTCCGCTCGAAGAAGCCAGTCAGGTATTTATGGTAGGTCGTCGTCTCATAACCAATATCAGTAGGCTCAAATTTATAAAAAAAACCAGGAATCATATCCTGGTTTTTTGACTTTCTATGGCACTCTATAATGTAACATTGAGTTTATCAAGTACATGTGTAATCTTATTGAAGATTGTTGCTTGCTCTGAACCAGCAAATAATAGACCTACTGCATAATTATCATCGGTTAAAATAAGGGATCCGCTATCACCAGGCATACTCATAGGTCCTGAGAGAACTTGATCGGTAAATACAGCGTATTCATGATTACTCATACTGACTTTAAATGTTATATTGGTTGCTAACACTTGGCTATGAGTTACACCGGTAGTTCGTCCACTCTTTTTTATAGATAAGCCTAGAGTGGGCTCAATTATTCCGTTGACAAAGCCAAACTCTAAAATTTCGGCATTAATTGCTGCCGAATTTACTGGGGTTGCTACAGCACAATCTACAAGATTTAGCTTCTCACTTTTACGTAATACCTGGACCTGATACTGTGGACGGAAACTGTGGATACATTTATTAAGTAGCATCTCAAAGATTTGGGCTATTTTACAGTGTGGTGAATTTGTTTCGCGATATAATGGTATAAACCGCCGAAGATGAGCAATGGTACACTCTTCTACCTTTCCGCCATCATAGATTCCTGGTTGGATGATTGGGTCACCAACGGTTGCGCGTCCGTCACAACCATCTGTAATATTGGCCATTACATGATTGTTAGATAATATAAGCAATTCACCGGTATCTTTATCTTTAACGACTGCACCAAAGGTTCCGGCCGAAATCTTATAATGTCCAAGGCTCATTCCTGGCTGGGCTGGACGGCGAAACTCCATTCTTTCGCCTAGTAGTCGAATATCGCCTACTTCAATAACATCGGTTGGTACATTAGCCATAGTTCTAGGTAATACTGAGCCACGATCCAAATTAGAGCTGCGATATTTCTTTTTAACCAATATCATCAGAGCGTCTTGGCCAGTGTTCATACCACGGACGTATTTATGACCGCGGCCAACACCGATGATATTATTCTCATGAGTATTAAATTTTAAAATTTCACGGAATATTCCCGGGATATCACTTTTATTCATTCCCCTGCCCCCTTGGCTAGCTATTTGAATACATCAACTAATGTATGATATGCAGGGGAAAATGTGCAGGCAACTATAATAGTAAATCTCTGATTTCATTGATCTTTTCGAGTGTAGCGTGATAGCCACGTTTTATAAATTCATTAGCTTGTTTTAAATCCTTATGGTTAAGATCATTGGATTGAGGTCTGATAATTACATCTGCGTACTTCTCGGATTTCATTAATGTAACTTCTCTGCCCATAATTTCAATACATTGCAAAAGTATCTCACCAACTGAGTCAATTTCATAATTAGGCTGACCGGCGTATCCTAAATCGACGGCAATAATTTTATCAGCCCCCATGTGGCTTAAAATATCTGTGGGCAGGTTATTTTTTACTGCACCATCTACTAATGTCATTCCACGATATTTTTTCGGAAAAAACACTCCAGGTATGGAAATACTGGCTCGGACGGCTTCACAAAGTAAAGCATTATGATAGTATCTAGCGTTAAGAATAGTTCTATTGGCTGGCAATGGAGATGTGAAAAAAACTGTATCTGCCGAATTTATATCGACAGCAGTTATCGCTAAAGGTATTTTAGTGTCACGAACCGTTCGCTGGTGCCATAGTTGGGCCAAAAAGTCTTCAATCTTCTCTCCTTTGATTAAACCAGTAGGTAACACAGACCAAAAGCGGAACTTTCCACTCATTAGCCACTTAAAACCATGTTTAAATAAATCAGAAGAAGTTACTTTCAGATCAACTAAATTAGGAATATCGATATCATGTATAATTAACTGCATTTGTTGTGGAGAGTAACCGCAAGCATACATTGTTGCCACTACTGCTCCGGCACTGGTACCGGAAATATAATCAATCGGTATGTTATGATCTATCAGCGCTCTAAGTACTCCAATATGTGAGGTACCTCTTAATCCGCCGCCGCTTAAGGCCAATCCTAGTTTTGGTCGAAAGCCGCGTTGTAACTTATTGATGGTGACAATCATTGCATTTCACCTCGCACATTACATTCCATCTTGTATTATGTTATGAATGAAGGGCGATACATGATAATTAAAGGCACAAAAAAAAGAGACCTAATTAGCCTCTGTTTAAATCTAGGTATCTTTTTTTGCAAGAATTATCATACGTGGGGTTTCGGCGCTATAAGGACGCCCATCAAAACCGCCATAAGTTTCTATAATTGAAAGTCCACTATTACTAAATATATTAGCCATTTCAGGGAGGGAATAGGCTCTTAAAACGAAATCATACTGAATTTTGGTGCCTGTAACCTGATTGATAAGTTGACGTTTCATAGTAGCAATACCATTCTCTAACTGCACTTTATATGAGAGAACATATTCGCCACTAGGATGACGCCAGTAGCGGTTTAGGTTATTACGCACCATCCAATCTCTGTTTAACAGATCAATTAGAAATAGGCCGCGTGGTTTTAAAGCTGTTGAAATAAGTTTAATAATGTTGGCATTCTCATCATCAGTAAAATAACCGAATGCAGCAAACATGTTAATTACGGCCTCGAACTGCTGGTTGTAATTAAGCTCTCGCATGTCTTGCTGCTGGAAGGTAATGTTTACCATCGCCTTCTGCGCTTTCTGCGCTGCAATATCTAAAAAATCTTGAGTCGCATCTAAGCCGGTAACGGCAAAACCTTGTTTTGCCAGTTCTATTGCATGACGTCCATAACCACAGTATAAATCTAAGATAGACTCACCGGATTTTAAGTTAAGTACACTGGTAATAAATCGTACTTCCTGGTCTGTACCTGCCAAAGAATACGCTTTAAAATCACCTAATATTTCATGAGTCACGTTTGACACCACCGTATAACATACTTTTTCTTTCTATCACTCTTGCTGTGAAATTAATGCTAACTAATATTAGTGCTGTATAAACAACTACGATTCCTAGTTGAGCGTTTTGCCGAATAGAGTGCAGTATCAGCGGCATCAATAAGTTCAGATTCAGAAGCGGCATTATCAGGATAACCTGCTATACCAATACTGACTGTTAGGGCTCCGCCAGGTTGATTGTTGCTATTTTGAAATGGAAATTCAGCAATAGCCTTCCTTATTAGTTCAGCAATTATGTGGGCTCGAGTAACGGTAGTTTCCGGAAGTAATACAACAAACTCTTCGCCGCCATAACGAAATACGAAATCAGTGTCCCGGCAGTACTGGCGTACAAGCTCAGCAACAGCTCTGAGCGCGTCATCACCATATAAATGTCCATTGATATCATTATAATGCTTAAAATAGTCAATATCAATCATTAGCAGAGAAAGTGACCAATTATAGCGTGTCGCCCGCTTGAATTCCTGCTGAAGTATGTTCTGGAAGTGCCGATAATTATAAAGGTTTGTCAAGCCATCAGTTGATGCTTCAATACAAGCTTGGTTTACATGACTAGCGTGGGCGATAGTCATGGCAATTTGACTGGCTAAAGAACGGAGTAAATCAAGATCATAAGCTTTTATCGACTGCTCTTGTGAAGTTTCAACATCAAGTACGCCAATCACTCGGTCATTAACAATAAGCGGTACAGCAACTTCACTAAAGCCATTTTTAGTTCCAGGAATATAACGTGAATCAAGGGTTATATCAGGAACATAAACAAGCTCACGGTGTAAAGCGGCATATCCGGTTACTCCTTGGCCGAGTGAAACACGGATTTTATCATTATAGCCCCGATGAGCTTTGTTGATTAGCTCCTGTGAGTTGGGGTCAAGTAAGAATATAGCAGCATTAATAAACCCTAATTCACGGGTCATGCCATCCAATATTTCTTCCATAACTTCCTTTTCATTCACTGTTTTCTGAACAATAGCGGTAATTCGGTATAGCGCTGATAATTTCTTATGTGCATGTTCTAAATCCATTAAGTGGAAGTCAAGATTAGCCATGGCTACACATAAATCCTGGTTTAAGGACTCATGTTGTTCGGTAATAGTGAATAGTTCCTCTTGGAACAGAACCGACTCTGTAACGTTCTGAAAAAAGATGATAATACTTTTCTCAGGCCCTGGAGCTAATGTACAGTCAAAGTATTCGGTCAGATTTCGGCTTGAGATATGTTTGAACTGGCTAATTGTTGTTTGCTGTTGGGATGCTAGGCAAGTAGTAAATGCGTTGCTAATTAACTGACTATTGTGTGTGTCAAATACTAAACGCAACAGTTTCAAAAGGCGTTTACCTGTTAAAAGAGCCAGTGAAGCTTGTGACCGGCCTGTTATATGAACATGCGAAATAATACCGGTAGCATTTATAGTTATAAGTGCAGAGGGTTTTGCATTGACAACGGTATTTAGCATAGCTATATACATTAGGCTACTATTCATCCGGTAATCATCTCACTCTAATTTTTGAATATTTAATAAAAGTTCGCTATTTACAGCAAAAATCCTTCACCTTTATCTGGTAATTTAATGGACAAAGTAAAGAACTGCCCAGCTTGCATCTAGGCAGTTCGAAGCAATCTATTTTTCGCCCTTTATATACTCCATGCCGCGGCGGATGGCCTGCTCATTAATCGCCAGTAGTTCAGGTTTCTTGGCAAACATTTTAGCAAAGGCTTTTAACACCGCATCAGCAGATACCACTTCAGCCGCGCCGATGAGCGATCCTACAATAACCATATTAGCTGTCTTCGTGTTACCCAGTTCGGCGGCAAGATCGTTGGCAGGAACCCGATAAGCTTTAATATCAGTACGGTTTGCTCCACGCTCGATAAGTGAACTATTGATTATAAGTATTCCGCCTGGCTGAAGCAGTGGTTCAAATTTATCAAGTGATGGCAAATTCATGGCAACTACCAAATCAGGTTCGGAGACAATCGGCGCACCTATCGGTTCATCTGAAACAATAACTGAACAGTTGGCAGTGCCGCCACGCATTTCAGGGCCATAAGACGGAATCCAGGATACTTGCTTGTTCTCAATCATACCGGCATATGTTAATAACTGCCCCATAAGCATGACACCCTGACCGCCAAAACCCGCCATTATCATTTCGTGGGTCATTTCGACACCCCCTCCGCTGTTTTATAGACACCTAGCGGGTAATAGGGAATCATATTTTCTTCCAGCCATTTGGCAGCTTCTATCGGACTCATACCCCAGTTAGTCGGACAGGTTGATAATATTTCAACTAACCCAAAACCATCGCCACTGAGTTGCAATTCAAACGCCTTTTTAATCGCGGCCTTGGCTTTAGCCATATTTCCAGGAGTATTAATGGCTACGCGGGCAATAAATTTTGCGCCCTCAAGTGTAGATAACATTTCTGAAATTTTAATTGGGTATCCAGCAGATTCGGCGTTCCGGCCATAGGGCGAGGTATTGGTAACCTGACCGACTAAGGTTGTCGGAGCCATTTGTCCGCCAGTCATACCGTAAGTAGCATTGTTTACAAAAATAGTTGTGATTTTTTCGCCTCTGGCAGCTGCGTGGACAATTTCGGCGCAGCCGATGGCGGCTAGGTCTCCGTCTCCTTGATAAGTAAAAACAACGGCATCAGGATGGACACGCTTTACACCGGTAGCTACTGCTGGCGCACGACCGTGGGCAGCTTCAAATGCGTCAAAATTAAAGTATTCATAAGATAGTACTGAACAGCCGACAGGAGCCACACCTATTGCCCTATCGCGTACGTCAAGCTCATCAAGAACTTCAGCGACCAGACGGTGAATAATGCCGTGATGGCAGCCTGGGCAGTAGTGAAAGGGAACATCTTTTAGCCCCTTGGGCCTGGAAAAGATTTTCTCAACCATAATTATCTGCCCTCCTTGCCATTATATATATTGGCAATTTGCTCATATACCGCTTTGGGGCTAGGAATCATTCCGCCAGTACGACCGTAAAAGTATACTGGTTTAGCTCCATTAACAGCCAGCCGGACATCTTCAATCATCTGACCGGCGCTAAGTTCAAGTGTCAGGAAGCCAAAGGCCTTGTCAGCTAAAGCGGCAAGTGGCTTTTCAGGGAATGGCCAAAGCGTAATAGGCCGCAACATACCAACTTTCATGCCCTCGCTTCGGGCTTTTTCCATGGCTGTGCGAGCGATCCGTGAAGTAATGCCATAGGCTACGAGTACAAGTTCAGCATCGTCTGTATGCAATTCTTCGTAACGTACTTCGTTGGCGCTAATTTCAGCATATTTTTTCTGTAGATGGATGTTGTGACGTTCCAGCATCTCAGGCTGCAGATGAAGTGAATTTATGATATTAGGTTCAGTACGTCCGCGAAGACCAGTTGCAGCCCAAGGCTTTTGAATTGGTTTAGCAACACTGGCGTTAAACTCTACTGGCTCCATCATTTGGCCTAATGCGCCATCACCTAAGAGCATAACTGGGTTACGATATTTGTCAGCAAGGTCAAAGGCCAGGATTGTTGTATCAACCATTTCCTGAACTGAATTAGGCGCGAGCACTATGTTTCGGTAGTCTCCATGGCCTCCGCCCTTAGTAGCTTGAAAATAATCTGACTGAGCGGGTTGGATACCCCCTAAACCTGGACCGCCGCGCATGATATTTACAATAACACTAGGAAGTTCAGCGCCAGCAATATAGGATATCCCTTCTAACTTCAAACTTATTCCAGGGCTCGAAGAAGATGTCATTACCCGGGCACCGGCTCCGGCGGCGCCGTATACCATGTTAATTGCGGCAACTTCGCTTTCTGCCTGCAGAAATACTCCGTTAATCTGGGGCATGCGTTTAGCCATGTATTCAGTCAATTCGGTTTGTGGGGTTATTGGATAGCCAAAATAGTGGCGGCAGCCGGCAACAATTGCGGCTTCACCAATGGCTTCATTGCCTTTCATTAGTATCTTCTCTGCCATTCGAATCACTCCCCTTTGTCCTTATGAATCTCAATGACAACATCTGGACAGGTCTTGGCACAGAGAGTGCAGCCAACACATTTAGATTCGTCAATACAAGTAGCCGGTCGGTAACCTTTGCTATTAAACCGGTTGGCAAGAACTACAATTTTGTGTGGACATGCTACTGTACACAGTTCACATCCTTTGCACCGTTCCTCGTTGAAAACTGGTCTTGGCATATGGTTCCCTCCTTTTTACGTATAGGGACATTGTATCCAGTATACTAAAAGTCAAACCCCATGTCTTACAACACGGGGTTGAACTATTAAAAGGTATTTCTATTTTACAATTTCAACCGTGTTGCCAGTATTGATCTTAGCGGCGTTACCTTCGTCGGTATCAAGGTGGCATTCAAGCTGAAAGCTATCACTTACTCTAGCTAACACATTGTCGAAAATAAGACCACGTTCACCACCACAGCGAACTTTAACAACTTCTTTATCTTTCAAGCCTAATTCGGCTGCATCGGCAGTAGTCATATGAATATGGCGGCAAGCGGCGACAACGCCTTCATCTAGTTTTACCTGACCTTTAGGGCCAACTAGAGTTATTCCGGGTGAACCTTTTAAGTCGCCGGAGTCACGAACCGGAGGATTAATGCCAAGCTTGAGAGCATCAGTCAGGGCAATTTCTATTTGTGTTTGTTTGCGTTCAGGCCCAAGAATACGAACTTTTTTGAAAGAACCTTTTTCAGTAACCAAATCAACTTGCTCTTCACAAGCAAATTGACCAGGCTGTGACAGATCTTTTTTTACAGTAAGCTGATATCCTTCACCAAACAGGATATCGAGGTCTTCACGTGATACGTGTACGTGGCGCGCTGAAATACCTACAGGAATTGGTTTAGACATGAGAAATGCACTCCTTTATATTAAATTATATTATACCGGCTATTCGATGATCTCCGAAAAATATACTACAGTTACAATATCACTGCAGGTTAAGGTCTTATCATAGATAGACTGCAAAAAGACCAATAAATCATCGATGCTGGTAAGATCCGGATTTTCTCCCTGTAAATCATCCATTGTTAATTGGGAGATAGGTTTAACCAAAACGCGGTCAATAGCGGCAGTGAATATTCGTTTTTTGGGGGAAAAGCGTTTTCCGACAGTTACCCATACAATATCGCCTTCTGAATATTTATTGGTCTTATCTCCCAGCCTAACTGTACATATTTTGCGGCGGCAAACCAATTGACTGTGATAGTTAGACGAGTAGAAATTCAATGCCCTCATCCCAAAATCCTCCTATTTTTTACGGTTTTAGCCATTTTTTTATTCTGGTTACAGCTTCTACTAGTCTTTCTTCGGACTGAACCAGAGCTATCCGTACATAGCCTTCACCGCAAGCGCCAAAAGCGCTACCGGGAATAACAGCCACTCCGGTATTTTTTAACAATGATACGGTAAACTCAAAGGATGACTCTTTGGTTGGCACAGGCGCCCAAACATACATGGAAGCCTTAGGTCGATCGACTTGCCAGCCAATTTCATTGAAGCCATCAACAATTATGTCGCGGCGTCTTTGGTAGCTTGCAGCAGTCTCACTGACACAATTCTGCGGGCCGGTCAATGCAGCGATAGCAGCTTGCTGGAGTGGATAAAAAATACCGTAGTCAAAATTGGATTTTAAACGCCCGAGAAGAGATATTATCTGAGCGTTGCCTACAACATAACCAACCCTGCAGCCAGCCATATTATAAGTTTTTGACAAAGAATTAAATTCTATAGCGATATCTTTCGCCCCAGGAATTGACAAAAAGCTGTCAGGACGATAGCCATCAAATACAAGATCGCTATAAGCAAAATCATAACAAACAAGGATGTTATGACATTTAGCAAACTTAACTACCTGCTCGAGAAAGCTTCGTGGCGCTGTAGCTGCCAGCGGATTATTGGGGTAATTCAAAATCATTATTTTTGCCCGCTTTAAGATTTCTTCGTCAATGGCTGCTAGATCAGGCAGATAGTTGTTGGCGGGAGTAAGCGGCATCCGGTAGAGTTCGGCGCCGGCAACAAGCGGTCCAGCGCTAAAAATGGGATAACCGGGATCTGGCACAAGTACGATATCACCAGGATTAACGAGACACAAAGAGATGTGCGCTAAGCCATCTTGTGAACCAATAAGTGAGTGAATTTCAGTCTCCGGATTTAACTCAACGTCGAATTTAGTGCGGTACCAGCTGGCAATAGCGTGTAGGAGGTCAGGCACTCCTTTAGATAAGGTATAGCCGTAGTTAAAGCAGCAATCGATAGAATCTTTTAATGCTTCAACGATATGTGGCGCGGGAGCCATATCAGGACTGCCTATACTCAAAGTAATAACGTCTTTACCAGCTGCAACTTCAGCTTTACGCATATCATCAACTTGCGTAAAGATCGCGGAAGTTAATGAATGCATACGGTTTGCTTGTTCAAACATGGTGACCTCCAATGGCCTTACATAATGAAATAGTGGTCAAATATGGTTAATTTTTATATTCAATATGATTAGGGCAAATCCTGTCAGGGATAGAAAAAAAGTTTTATTTAGTGTTTGAATTATTAACTAAACGCATACCTCGACGGTCGGCTTCAGCCGTAAGACGTTCCTGGTCAATAGTGGTAAGCTGTTGATTGTCCAGCAGTATTTTACCGTCAACAATTACCGTATGAACATCGCGGGCACTGGCGGCATAAGTCAAAAGAGATAAGCGGTCATGGCGTGGGTGCCAGTGCGGTTCCTTCATATCAAAGACAGTTATATCAGCTTTATAAGAAGTTTCCAGTTTACCAGTTATTTTTCCTAATCCTAAGGCCTCAGCCCCTTGGCTTGTAGCCATATCTACTGCTGTTTTAGCAGGAATAGCTAGTGGGTCCAGCCGATGAACTTTATGCAGCATGGCGGCTAAGCGTAACTCTTCAAGCATATCCAGGTTATTATTACTTGCTGCACCATCAGTGCCCAGCCCTACACAAATTCCAGCCTTAAGCATATCAGGAACAGGAGCCACGCCGCTGGCCAATTTCATATTGCTGCCTGGATTATGAGCCACTCTTACTTTCTTTTGTTTCATAATAGTAATATCTTCAGGAGACACGTGCACACAATGGGCCGCTAAAACGCCATGGTCAAGGAGACCGAGTTCTTCCATCAATGCAATCGGTGATTTGCCATATTGTTTTTGACAATCAGCTACTTCACCAGCGGTTTCTGATAAATGTATATGTATTTGGGAGCCTAATTTTTCAGCTAGAGCTGTTACCTTCTTGAGATAGTCAGGAGGACAGGTGTATGGCGCATGTGGGCCAAGCATCACAGTAATTCGGCCGCCAGCGGCATTATGCCACTCGTTGTAAAAATTTTCGCTTTCAGCCAGTGCTTGGTTAGCTGTGGGTGCAACTCCGGCCATGCCGCGTGATAACACAGCGCGAATACCGCTTTCGGCTACAGCTTTGGCGACGTCAGGCATGAAAAAATACATGTCGGTAAAGCAGGTAGTGCCTGATTTCAGCATTTCGGCGATTGCCAAAAGCGTTCCCCAGTATACGTCTTCTGATGTCAGGTTTTCTTCGGCAGGCCAAATCTTTGTCTTTAGCCAGTCCATGAGCATCATATCGTCAGCATAGCTTCGAAACAACGACATAGCTGCATGGGTATGAGTATTGACAAAACCAGGAACAATGAGTTTGTTTTGGCAATCAATTATCCTAGCGGCTTGCTCTGTGATGGTACCGATTTGGGTAATAACCGAACCGCTAATAGCGATGTCAGTTTGGCGTACTTGGCCGTCAGCGCATAAAACATCGCCGCCTTTAAGCACTATATGTACCATGTATATGCCCCCTTTTTACGCTTTAGGATTAGGCCTTATGCAGATATTCCACCTGATCAGAAGTAAGACGGTCAATACAAAAGCCCATAGCATTGAGCTTAAGCGCAGCGATTCGGTTGTCCATATCAGCTGTCACAGTATATACTTTCTTATCAAGTTCAGCGTGTTTTCCGGCAATGTGGAGAACTGCCAGTGTCTGCATGGCGAAAGATAAATCCATGATCTCTGTCGGATGGCCATCTCCTGCTGCCAGGTTGACTAGACGACCTTCTGCCAACAAGTATAATTTACGGCCATCGGCCATAACGAATTCTTCGATGTTTTTGCGTACAGTTCTACGGCTTTTTGCTAGTGCTGCCAAGTCTTCTTTGTTAATTTCAACATCGAAGTGACCGGCATTAGCCATGAGTGCACCCGGTTTCATGACTTCCATATGTCTGCGGCAGATGACGTCTTTGCAACCTGTCAATGTCACAAAAATATCACCCCGGGACGCGGCTTCCTGCATGGGTAATACAGTAAAGCCATCAAAAACAGCTTCAATGGCTTTGATGGGATCAATTTCTGTAATAATTACATTGGCTCCCAGGCCTTTGGCCCTCATAGCTACCCCTTTACCGCACCAGCCGTAACCGGCAACGACCACTGTTTTGCCAGTAACCGTTAGGTTGGTTGTCCGCATAATACCATCCCAGGTTGATTGTCCAGTACCATAGCGGTTGTCAAATAGGTATTTGCAATACGCATCATTTACAGCTATCATGGGGAACTTTAGCCGTCCGGAATCTGCTAATGCCCGTAACCGGAGTACACCAGTCGTTGTTTCTTCTGAGCCCCCGAGGATATTTCCAGCCATTTCACTCCGTTCACCATGAAGTAAAGATACTAAATCCCCGCCATCATCGACAATAATGTCAGGCTTAGTATCAAGCGCTTTATGTAAAAAATCTTCATATTCTTCAGCAGTAGTATTGTACCATGCAAAAACTTTGACCCCTTGGGAGGCCAGGGCAGCTGCTACATCATCCTGAGTGGATAGTGGGTTGCTGCCGGTTACAGTTACATTAGCCCCAGCATTTTTCAGAACAAGTGCCAGATAGGCCGTCTTGGCTTCCAGATGCATGGTGACTACTAGATTTTTTCCAGCTAAGGGTTTGGTTTGGGATAGCTCATCGTTCAAGATGTTAAGCACTGGCATAAACTCTTTAACCCAGTTGATTTTGTCCATTCCCTGCGGGGCTAAGCTAATGTCGCGAATAATAGAATCCATAATTAAAACTCCTTCTCTTACTTACGTATTTTATATAATTGGTCGATAGCTTCTTGGTATGGGGCGCGTAGTATGCCATATTCAGTGACAATGGCAGATATTAATGTGTGGGGGGTAACATCAAAGGCTGGGTTAAATACCTGTACTCCCTCAGGAGCTATGCAGTTACCGCCTAAAGAGGTAACTTCGGTTGCACAGCGTTCTTCTATTGGAATATCGGCACCACTATTTATAGTGAAATCAAAAGTGGATATCGGCGCAGCTACATAAAAAGGAATACCATGCTCTTTGGCCAGTACAGCTACACTGTATGTGCCGATTTTATTGGCAACATCACCATTTAAGGCGATCCGGTCAGCGCCAACAATGACTGCTTGTACCATGTTATTTTTCATTACCCAGCCAGCCATATTATCGGTAATCAGAGTGACCGGAATGCCGTCCTGCATCAGTTCCCAGGCTGTAAGCCGGGCGCCTTGTAACAGCGGACGGGTTTCATCGGCAATAACTCCTTTGATATTCCCCTGGGCCCAAGCCTTACGAATGACGCCAAGTGCTGTACCAATGGCGACAGTGGCTAACGCGCCTGCATTGCAGTGAGTCAGTACCGATGTAGGTTTTGTAAATAAGCTTGCCCCATGGGACGCCATTTTCTCGTTGACTGCTTTATCCTCATCAGAAATGGCAATGGCCTCCTGCTCCAAAAGCGCGATAATGGCTCCTGTATCAGCGTTTTCAGGAAGTTGGCTGATCACAGACAGCATACGATCAATAGCCCAAAATAAGTTTACGGCAGTTGGCCTGGTCTGACGCAATATTTCAGCTGTTTCCGCTAGTTTGTATTTAAACTCAGTTATGCTAAGCCCTGCAAGCTTCCGGGCGCCTAGCACCAGGGCAAACGCTGCCGCCGCACCAATAGCCGGAGCACCGCGAACCTCAAGTCGGCGGATGGCTTCAGCAACTCGCTGCCAGTCGTAGCATTCGAGATATTCAATCTTTACTGGTAATACAGTCTGATTTAATAAGGTAAGACAGCCATTTGACCAAACAACAGAACGCATAAAGATTCCTCCCTACAATTTAAAGCCGCCATATTCGGCCAGCGCGTGCTTGCAGGAACAATCAGTTTCAGCATCCAAGCGTTCGATTGCGGCCATAATGAGTTGCTTGATGTTTTCAGCATTGGCTTGCATGGTTTCCAACACCTCGTGATGAGTTAGCGGCTGCGGCGAAATGCCAGCAGCAAAGTTAGTAACCATGGAGACAGTTGCATAGCACATTTCAGCCTCTCGGGCCAAAACCACCTCAGGGACATTTGTCATTCCGACTACATCGCCGCCTAGTTTTGCAAACATTTTAATTTCAGCAGGGGTCTCAAACCGGGGGCCATCAGTGCACACGTAGGTTCCATGATGGTGAATTGATATCCCCAGGTTGTTAGCAGCATCAGTTAACACATTGCGGACTGTCGGGCAGTACGGCGTTGTTACATCCACATGAACTACGCCCCGCTCACCGCCTTCATAAAATGTAGTCGTCCGGTTTTTGACAAAATCAAGAAATTGGTCAATGAGCACAAAGTCGCCGGGCTTCATATCAAGGTTAAGTGAACCTACAGCTGTTGTTGCAATAATATTTTTTATGCCAAGTTTTTTCATTGCCCAGATATTGGCCCGATAATTAATTAAATGCGGCGGAATAGAATGGCTACTGCCATGACGTGGGATAAATGCAACCCCTTTACCGGCATATTCGCCGCTTTTAAAGCGTACCACGCCGTAAGGTGTAGCAATTTCCATTTCACGGATGTTGTCTAAAATCCGTGGGTCGTATACCCCTGTTCCACCGATGATAGCAATCTTCATAACTTATCACCCCTACCTATTTATTTTCTATGTCACAAATGGCAAATAAATCTTCAATGTTCTTCAGCACATAGTCTGGGTGTTCGGCGAGTAGGTTCTCCCAATCTAGCTGGGTCCAGCGGACTGCAGCTGTTTTTACCCCTGCTGCGCGTGCGCTTGCCAAGTCAAAAGGACTGTCTCCTACCATCAGACATTCTGCTGGCGCAAGCTTAATTTGTTCCAGAGCCAGCTGTACTGGTTCTGGATCAGGCTTATGCTTGAGGCATTCTTCATGGCCGATAACAATAGGAAAATACTTGTCCATATCAAACAACCGAAGCCCTCTGATGGCTGTACTTTTTGTCTTTGATGTCACTATCGCCATTAGTATGCCCGCGTTGTGCAGTTTTTGAATAGTTTCAGCAACGCCTGCAAAGTCAGTTGTTAGTTTGTCATGGTAAACAAGGTTAAATTCCCGATAGGTTGTAATCAGTTCTTCAACCTTATCAGGTCCGTAATGTTCCATAGCTGCTCTGAGCGGTTTGCCAAAGAAAGCGTATATTTCTTGTGGCGTAAGCGGCTGGCCGTAATGCTGCGCAAAGGTGTGCTGAAATGACTGGATAATCAAATTTGAGGTATCTATCAATGTGCCATCAAGATCAAACAAAATACCTTTGAATTTCAATGTGTCCTCCTAAAAAGAGTTAATGTAATAAAGCAAACAGGAGCCTGCCAGAGGCTCCTGTTTGCTGCCCGGGTCTTTGGCGAGTTCGAGCCTAGCCTGCCAAGTTACCCTAAAGAATTAAGCGGCCTCAAATACTCCTAAACTAAAATGTTCAAGATTAATTATAAAAATCCCTGCTTATCAAGTTGCTGGAATTTATCCGATGACTAACCCGCGCTAAGACTCCCTCTTCTACAAGTGGGAGTTTAGGAGGCTTCCCTGGAAGTTGGGCGACTAACCTTCAGGTGGGGTTAAAACCCCATCTGAAGGTTAGTCTACTTTATAAATTGACGCCAATAAATCCACCAAGTGCTCCGGCTAAGCTGCCAGCGGCAAACTTATTGCCTAGCATGAGCCATGATATTTGTTCCTGGCCTAATTCGATACCTATTCCTAGCGAAAAAAGTACATAGATTATGCCAACAGCACAGCCAATCAGTAGGCCTTTGGCCGCTATCTGTTTGGTTGCATAGACACTGCCAATAAAAATGCTAGTCATAGTCACAGCAACCATAATATATTCGAGGAAAGTATCAATAAATCTATTTTCTGATATCAGGCTAATTAGAGAAAGGCACACGGCACAAATGAGTGAGACAGCTATGCTAACTGCTACTCCTTTAAAGATAGCCATTGAAACATTGGTATTACGCGGAGTTTGGGGGTAGTTTCTTGTCCGTCTGGAAATTTTGGCCATAGCACTCCCTCCTGAACAGTCTTTTACTGTAAATTTATGCAAATAACAGCCAAATATGCCGGACTAAGGTTAACTTTATAACTCCCACGTCTCCAATAGATTCATAATGCCATAGTTGGTCAAATCAAAGTGTATAGGGGTAACTGAGACTTTACCTTTTTTTACGGCAACAATATCACTGTCAGGATCATTTTCAGTTTCCGACACATGACCACTCATCCAATAGTATGTGCGGCCTCTAGGATCCTGGCGGCGTTCGAACGTATTTTCGTAGTTGCGGACGCCAAGTTTTGTGATTGATACTCCTGTCAATTGACCATCAGACAATGCAGGGACA
Source organism: Sporomusa malonica (assembly GCF_900176355.1). GTDB lineage: Bacteria > Bacillota > Negativicutes > Sporomusales > Sporomusaceae > Sporomusa > Sporomusa malonica. The sequence goes on from NZ_FWXI01000005.1 coordinate 21,703, forward strand.
TTAACATTAAGAAGAGTATTTGGCGGTAGACTGTGCTTAGCCAGCGTTTCGACGAGTTTTCTGGCAGTCCTGGCTGAAGGACCAAAATCGAACGGTTGCCAGCTGTCCAGTGACATCGCAATAGCTGGTAGGCCGTGCAGCGCCCCTTCTATTGCTGCACTGACAGTACCTGAGTATAATACATCGGTTCCCAGGTTTGAGCCCTGGTTAATTCCAGAAACAATAATATCTGGCCGATCATCTGTGAGCAGGGACTCTAAGGCTACCTTAACACAGTCGGTCGGTGTGCCTCCTACCCGCCAAGCACAGATATCGGAACTATCAATACAATGTTTATCTACCCATATTGGATGATGTACGGTAATTGCCTGGCTTGATGCGCTTTTTTCACTATCCGGCGCCACGACAGTAATTCTGGCAATTTGTGATAATTCCTGCCACAGCGCTTTTATCCCCGGCGCATTAATACCATCGTCATTGGTCAAAAGTAAATGCAAAGCACAACCTCCTAACAATTATAGTTGACCCATAAACTTATGAGTCTGTGGAATTACCCGAACGTTTTCGAGTATTTCAAGCGCTTGTTCCTGATAAGCAAGCATTGTCGCCGGTGTGACTGTTTCACAACCGTTACATGGGGTAACTGGCTGCAAAATAAGTGGGATACTGGTGTTAGCTGAGGCTATTAAGTCAACGGCTTGCTTAAATTCATCACTGTTAGTCTGTTTTGTAATAACTAACTTAACGAAAAGCTCTTTAGTTGATGCTAAGCGTAAAAATTTATCATGTTCTTGCCAGTATGCTTTACCGGCAGCACTCGGCAGTTTAATATCCATGCTGATAATATGTATATGTGGCAGCACTTGGGCAAGTTTATCAAACATAGTGCCGTTAGTTTCAAGATAGATAGGAGCATGGAGTTTTGGTGCCAGCTTCACAATGGAGTCTGCCTGTCCCAGCGGCTCCCCCCCTGTTAAACTAATCGAGTGGTGTTTGACTGTTAAAAGTGAATTAATCATTTGTGCGAGATGATCAATGGGTAGCGGATTAGGTATTTTTTCAAAATCCTGTTTACCTGGGGTACGCTCAACTAGGGCAAATTTACATAGATTGCGGGAATCTGGCGTATCACAATAGGCACAGGATAAATTGCAACCCGCAAATCGTACAAAGATCTGCCGTGTTCCAACATATAGCCCCTCACCTTGAATCGAAGAAAATATTTCAACAATATTGGACATAGCCTACCCGTGAGGACAGTATTTGACTGCCGACCGAGGCGACTCCCATACCTGAACGCAGCGAACTGTAATATTTTTTTGAAAGACAGGCTCATTGGCAAGTGTATCATATATGTACTTGGCAATGTTTTCTGCAGTCGGGGGAATTGTTTTGAATGCAGGGAGGTCATTAAGATAATAGTGGTCAAGATTATCAATGACTTTACCTACTTCAGTTTTTAGTTCTTTGAAATCCATAACCATCCCTAGATGGTTAAGCTCATGACCGGTAACAGTGACTTCCACCTTCCAGTTGTGACCGTGTAAGCGGCAGCACTTTCCGGGATAGTCTGGTAACTGATGAGCAGCCTCAAATTCGGCAATAATGGTTAAATCGTACATGGATAACGCCTCCTTAAACAATAGGTTTTAACAGGTATATAAGAAATATACTGTAAGCGGTTAAGTGCTAAAGCATTATACTATATGCAAAAAAAGATGAGTATTAACTCACCTTTTATTTTATAGCTTGCTTACTTAGAAGGTTTTCTTTGGTAAACTCATCCGAATTGTTTAGTAACATATCACGATAGCTAAGACTGCGAGTATGCTGGGTATGGCTCCAATTTCGGTCATTGCGGTGCAAAAATCCTAGGAAAGTAATTGGAATCCAACTGTATACAAAGAGCGGATAGAAGATTAAGTATAGCCATGTCTTCCAGTTAGCGCGGATTTTTGCAAGAATAATTACTGGGAAAACATATTGGCCAATTGCGATAACTGTCCAAACCTCAATGGGTAGAACCATATAGAGAATATTAGTATAAAACGGAACAATATGGTAGACATAGCTTAATATGACGAATGTTGTTGACAGTATCAGGAAATGTGGCTGAACCAGATGAAGTACACCATCCAAGATTCGTATGTCCCGGCGCCTGATTCCCTCTGCCAATAGTTTCGGGATATAGCGACCAGCAACATCGAAATGGCCTTGTGCCCAACGCTTACGCTGTTTCCATGACTGCATGAAAGTAAGGGGTTTCTCGTCATAAACGATAGCATCATGTGCCCAAGTAGTACGAATACCGATTAATAGTGTTTTCATGGTAAATTCCATATCCTCAGTGAGACAGGTAGCTCCCCAGCCAAACTTCTTCAAAATATCAGTAGAAATACACATCCCAGTACCGCCTAGTACACTAGACAAGCCAAGATTATATTTAGCTAGGTGCCAAATATGATTAACTACCCAAAAGGAAATGGCAAAGGTAGCTGCAATCCAGGTATCATTAGGATTTTTAGCGTTAAGGTAGCCTTGAATAACCTTTTCACCCTTACATAGGCGATTGTTCATTTCACTCAGGAAGTTGGGGTCAACTAGATTATCAGCGTCAAATACTACTACAGCGTCATATTGCTTGTTTAAAGCGAACAGCTTATCAAACATCCATTCCATTGCATAGCCTTTTCCCCGCAGATCAAGGTTAGAACGCTCAAAAACGATAGCACCGGCGTTTTTAGCGATCTGGGCTGTACTATCCTTACAGTTATCGGCTACAACATAGATGTCATAAAGATCCCGAGGGTAGTCAAGCATATGCAGGTTCTCCACCAACTGGCCAATTACCTGTTCTTCATTATGCGCCGCAACTATGATGGCAAATGTATTTTTCGGAGTAGTTATTTTATCTTCATGTCTTTTACAAATTCCGAAAAAAGCAATGATAAAATAGTACAGCGTGAAAAAGACAATAATGAGCTGCATAGGAATCATTATATAATCAAAAATGTAATTCATGGACTATTCTCCTTACAAAATCCTGCTTTCGATAATTGTGTCTGAGCTGCAGGATCTATTGAGCGGTTTTCCTGAAAACTTTTCATATAAATAATATGCTTAAATTTCGGCTAAATGATTATTTTTCCTGCTACTTATTAAATTTAGCAAAATAAATTAAGAGGCAGAACGACGATCAAACAAGCCGAATAGAGTATTTAAGATACCAAATAATGAATAGACAAAAAATGGAACAAAAATCACGGCATTGAGGGTCAAAAATAAAATATATGCTCCTAGCGCGATTGAAATAGCAGCTGGGATTAGGCGAACAGGTTCGCCGCCTTTACCTTTAAAATCAGGATATTTGATGGTGCTAACCATCAAATAGGCAAAAATTGCTACCATTAGAGGAAAAAGCCAACCAGACGGTTTCATCCCTAACATGACAAATGTTGCTACAACACAGCCGGCTGTAGGTATTGGCAATCCCATAAAATAACCTTTGACAGTACTGGTATTGACATTAAATCTAGCTAAACGCAAAGCGCCGCAAGTTGCAAAAGCGGCAGCAATAAAACAACCCGTAATGCCAAAATCCTTAAGCATAAAGGCGTACGCTAAAATGGCGGGCGCTACACCAAAGGAAACTAAGTCGCACAATGAATCAAGTTCTTTGCCGAATTCACTACTAACGCCAAAATATCGAGCCACTCGGCCATCAAGGCCATCAGCAACCAGGGCAGCAACAATAAACAGAGCTGCATAGGTAAACTCGCCATGAAAGGTATATATAATGGCAAACATGCCCAGCACTATATTGAGTGCTGTTAATATGTTAGGAATAGCGTTTCTCACTTTTCCTTTACCCTCCCTATCACTGTTTTTCCACCTCGAACTCTATCCCCCTTTTTTACCAGTATCTCTACTGATGTTGGTACAATAAGCTCGGTACAAGAACCGAATTTAATCAAACCATAACGTTCACCCTGTTGGAGCACACTGCCCAAGGTGACCCAGGAAACAATCCGCCGAGCTAGAATCCCAGCGATTTGTGTAACTAACACTCGCATTTGGCTGTTTTCTAAACCAATAGCATGGCGTTCGTTCTCACAAGCAGCCGATTCTTTATAGGCAGGTTTAAATCTGCCACAAGTATATTGCTGAAACTTAATCTCACCATTAATGGGGCTACGATTGACATGAACATCAAACACTGATAAAAAGATTGTGACTTTGAGACCTTTCTCATTCAGGAACTGGTCGTCGTAAACTTCATTAACGCTCATTACTCTGCCGTCAGCAGGCGATACTATTAAGTTATCGTCCTCAGGCACATCACGTTTGGGATTGCGGAAAAAGAAGGTAACAAAGGCCGTTAATACTCCGGGAATAATAGCCCAATAGGTGCCAAGGGTCAAGGCGGCGATAATAGTGACTAATCCAAGTACAGCAATATATATGTATCCTTCTTTGACAACAGGAGTTTTTACCATCTATCCACCTCCCTGTGAAAACCTCCTATAAAAACTTGAACCAAAAAGCAAGTTCAGTATATCAGTATAATATACTTAGTTTACTTTGTCTAACATTTTTTGCCTAACAAGACTTTAAAGGCAAATCGGGGTAAGGCCATCATTCTGATTACTCGCTGTGGCTGCAGGATTAAACGGAATAGCCATTCCAAGCTGATGCGTTGCATCCAGAGTGGCGCCCTTTTAACAGCGCCCGCCATTACATCAAAAGTGCCGCCTACGCCCATACAAACGGGAACGTTTAGGTTAGACAAATTTCTGGCTAACCACTTTTCCTGTTTTGGAACCCCCAAGGCCGCTAATAAAATATCAGGTTTTGCAGCACTTATTGATTGGACAATAAACGGTTCATCTTGTGCTGTAAAAAAACCTTCTCTTGTACCAACAATACGAAGGCCAGGATAGAGCTCTAATGCAATCTTTTTGGCCTTTTCGACAATCTCTGGTTGGCTACCAAACATAAAAACACTGTAGCCCTTATTAGCGGCCTGCGCCAGCAAGTTTTGAGATAGGTCGTAGCCAGCGACTCGTTCCGGCATAGTATATCCTTGATGCCGTGCCGCCCATACCACGCCAGCGCCGTCAGGTACCACCAAATCACATTGATTGAGAATTGCGGCTAACTCTTGATCTTCCTGAGCTAGCATAACCATTTCTGCGTTGGCAGTAGCAATTAAATGCGGTGTTTTTTCAGCAATAAACTGTTCGAGTTTGGCTACTGCTTCGGACATGGTTACAGTATCAATAGAAACGTCTAAGACAGTTACTTTAGTACCCACTGAGAAATATTAACTCCTTACACTTTGTTTTACTATCCTAGCACATTGTACCACAAGTTTAAAATGACGGCAATCTTGACCAAGGCCATTTCCAGAACGGTTGCTTGCGCTCTGGCTGTTCTGGTTGCTGCTGTTCTCTGTCACCTGGCGTTAACCATGACTTGGGACGGTTTTCAACGGCTGGTTGAGTACCTTGAATAAAAGCGCTGTATTCAGTTTCTTTACAGCCGCTTCCTGCCAATTTGCCTGTATTAGCGCAGATGGGGATTCCTGCAATAACGTTAGGGGGAATGGAAAAATCGGTTGGTGGCGTATTGGCCACTATCTTGGAAACCATCTTACCCCATAGTGCTGAAACCTCAGTGCCAGAAATGCTAACTGGCTTTCGGTTGTCGTTACCAACATAAATTCCTACTAGTATATCAGGAGTGTAGCCGATAAACCAGGCTGTTTCGTAATTGTCGGTAGTACCTGTCTTACCGGCGGCAGGACGTCCAAGGTTGGCTGGCGTAGCAGTACCATCCTGAAGCACACCTTTAAGCATATCTGTTAAAATATAGGCCGTTTCTGGCTTAAGTACTGAATGCTGAATAACTTTACCTTCCTCAAGTACTTGATCGTTCTCATCAAGTACTTTTACAATAACCATAGGTTTAGAAAACACACCACTATTCGCAAAAGCCGTGTAAGCTGTGGTGAGCTCCCACAGATTAGTTCCTTGAGTTAAGCCGCCCAATGCAGAGGCTAGATTATCATCTTCGGGTGTCAGCGTTGTGATTCCCATGCTTTTTGCAAGGGTTAATACTTGGTCGATGCCTACCTGCTGTCCGATTTTGACTGCAGCTACATTGACTGACCAGCGTAGAGCTTTTTTCATAGTAACCGGTCCACGGTATTTTTTATCATAATTGACCGGCGAATACCCATTTATGTTAATCGGTTCATCAATAATTATGGCGTTGGCAGTAAGCCCCTGATTAAGAGCAGTTGCGTATAGAAATGGTTTGAAGGCTGAACCAGGCTGCCGGACTTCGGCGAATACCCTATTTATTTGACTTTCTTCATAATTACGTCCTCCCACCATAGCTTTAACATATCCGTTTTTGGGATCAAGCGCCAATACAGCTCCTTGAAGCTGACCTAACACAGCTTCGGCTGCTTGCTGCTGCTTAATATCTAACGTGGTGTATACCTTAAGTCCACCCTTGTAAACCCTATTAGCGCCATAGCGGCCGACTAATTCGTTGGCAACATGGTCAAGAAAGTAAGAGGCTTGTACTATCCGCTTTTTTTTGCCGGCAAGCGTAATCGGCTCAGCCTTAGCCTGTTGAGCTTCTTGTTCGCTTATATATCCTTCTTTAACCATGCCAGCAAGTACCATGGCCCGGCGGTCCAGCGCTGCCTTCATATCAATATAGGGGGAGTAAATATTCGGACCGCGTGGCAACCCGGCGAGCATGGCACTTTCAGATAAAGACAGCTCTTTGGCATGCTTACCGAAATACATCTGGGCTGCAGCTTCTACACCATATGCTCCTTCACCGAAATAGATCTGATTTAGATAAGCTTGCATGATTTCTTGTTTGGAAAACTTATTCTCAATAATTATGGCCAGCAAGGCCTCTTTCGCTTTGCGGATTATTGTTCGCTCTTGTGTGAGAAACATATTTTTAGCCAACTGCTGTGTTATGGTGCTACCGCCTTCAACTAGGCTGCCCTTACGGATATTGACTACTATCGCACGAAGAATCCCAAGCGGATCAATACCAAAATGGTTGTAAAACCTGGTATCCTCATTGGCGATAATTGCCTGTTGAACATAGGGGGACATATTGTTAATTGTTACTACTATCCGGTTTTCCTCAAATAGTTTGGATATGAGCTGACCATTTATGTCAAATACCTGAGTCGCAGCGACTAGATTTAAGTTATCCAGGCTGTCAGTTCCTGGCAACCCTAGAAATGCATAGCAAATATTGGCTGACATTGTTAATAAAACAGCCAAAACGGTAATAAAAATGATATTTTTTGGCATAGGCATACACTCCTCTTAGAAATAGTATCCCCAAGCTACCGAAGTTTTACATGCAGGAATAGTTCGTCAGGCGGAGAATATACGAAATTTAGACACAGTTGGTCAAACTATTTTAAGTAGGAGCGTCTAAATGAAAAAAAAATCGAAATTTTTTCAGGCAATGTGCAGCTTAAGCGCTATGTGTCTTACCTTGTTAGTATCATCGCCGTTGGCGTTGCTTGCTTTCTCTGATTTTAAGTCTTCTGTACCGGTAGCCGCTCAAACGATAAACCAAGGTGAACTTTTGACCGACGTTAAGTATACCTCGCCTGGCATGGCTGTTGATGCCTATTATATGAATGAAAATGCCGACAATCAGCCAATCACAGCTAAACCGGTCTATGATGTATTTACTGTGGAAGAACGACAGGCAAAAGGATTAGTATTGGAAAATCCAGAAGTTAGACCTTACTATGGAGAAAAGGTAGTTTATCTTACTTTTGATGATGGCCCAGAGCCAGAAAACACTCCTGTTATACTTGACATTCTGAAAAGCCATGGTATAAAGGCAACCTTCTTTGTAGTGGGTAATCAGGCAGAAAAGCATCCGGAGATTTTACGCCGTATTTATCAGGAAGGACATGCTATTGGCAACCACTCTTATAATCATGTGTACCGTGATCTATATCAATCTGCTAACACTTATGTTTCCCAATTGCGCCATACTGATGAAATAGTAAAGAAAATAATTGGTGTGCGGCCGCGCATCTCTCGCGCGCCAGGCGGATCAGCCGGCAGTTTTACCAAAGAATACTGGGAGAGCTTAAAAAAGCTAGGTTATATTGAAGTTGGCTGGAATATCAGCTCAGGCGATGCATCGAGTGCAAAAGCTAGCCGAATCATGAACAATATTGCCACACAAATGGATAACAAAAATTTATGGAGTCATGCGACTGTGCTTATGCATGATGGTTGTGGCCATGCCGAGACAGTAAAAGCCCTGCCTGATATCATTAAATTTTATAAAGACCGCCAATTCGAATTTCGGGTGATTAACCTTGAGACTCCCTCGCCTTGGTAAGCGGGATGCAAAAAATGCTTTGGACTAGCGTCCAAAGCATTTTTAAATTAGAGACTATAGTTAGGCGATTCTTTCGTTATGCTGATATCATGCGGATGGCTTTCTTTGAGACCAGCACCAGTAATACGGATAAATTGGGTTTTGTTAATAAGTTCTTCTATATTCCGAACTCCACAATAGCCCATACCGGCACGCAGGCCGCCGATCAGCTGGAATACCGTATCGGCAACAGATCCTTTATAGGGAACCCGTCCTTCAATTCCTTCAGGCACCAGCTTGTCCATATTTTCCTGGAAGTAACGGTCTTTGCTGCCTTCGGCCATTGCGCCCAGTGACCCCATCCCCCGGTAAACTTTGTAGCTGCGTCCTTGATAAATAATGGTTTCTCCTGGGCTCTCTTCAGTACCGGCAAGGAGGTTGCCGACCATTACAATCTGAGCACCAGCGGCAATAGCTTTGGCCACATCACCTGAGTATTTGATGCCGCCATCAGCAATAATGGGTACATTGTACTCACGTGCGGCTTTGGCACAGTTATAAATGGCGGTAATTTGCGGTACACCAATACCAGCAATAACCCGGGTAGTACAAATTGAACCAGGTCCAATGCCGACTTTAACAGCATCAGCACCTGCTGCAATTAAATCACGGGTTGCTTCGGCGGTAGCAACATTGCCGGCAACAAGATCAACATGCGGGAACGCGTCTTTAATTTTTCTTACAGACTCAAGTACACCCCGCGAATGACCATGTGCGGTATCAACGACGATAACATCAACCTTAGCACCTACAATGGCTTCGACGCGATCCATCATATCCGCCCCTACACCGACGGCAGCGGCTACTAGCAAACGGCCTTTAGGGTCTTTGGCTGAGTTAGGATATTTTTGCGCCTTTTCGATATCCTTGATAGTAATAAGCCCTTTTAAATTGCCATCATTATCAAGTAATGGCAATTTCTCAATCCTATGTTCCCGCAAGATTTCTTTGGCTTCTGTGAGTGATGTGCCAACAGGTGCCGTGATAAGATGTTCTCTAGTCATGCAATCAACAATTATGCGGCTTAAATCAGTTTCAAAACGTAAATCGCGGTTGGTCAGGATACCAACGAGTTTGCCATTGCTGGTAACCGGCACACCTGAGATACGATATTTCTCCATAAGGTCATGAGCATCTTGCAGGGTATTAGTTGGCGATAAGAATATCGGGTCGACAATAATGCCATGTTCAGAACGTTTGACTTTGTCGATTTCGTTGGCCTGACGGGCGATTGGCATATTTTTATGGATTACCCCCACCCCGCCCTCACGTGCCATGGCAATTGCCATACGGGCTTCGGTAACAGTGTCCATGCCGGAGCTAATGATAGGAATATTAAGCTGGATGTTCTTTGTTAAATAGGTAGATACTTCAACTTCTCTAGGCAAAATTTCTGATTTTGCGGGTACAAGCAAAACGTCATCAAAAGTTAAGCCTTCGGGGCCAAATTTGTTGTCAAACATTCACAGAACTCCTTCCCTAAACATCATCGTAATAGGTATTTCCCACTATAATAACATAAATAAACTTGCCAAATCTACCACTTTTTATGTAGTTGCAAAAAAAAAATAAATATTGCCTGGCAAAATGCCAGGCAATGTAGTTAGTTGAGAACATATACCTTTACATTCTGTACACCAAAATCATAGGCTTGATCTACAGAATTCATCGCAATATCGATCCGGTTCCCTTTGATTGCGCCGCCAGTATCTTCGGCAACGCCATACATGCTATTACCGTCGGCAAATTCAATATATAGTCTTGAACCAAGAGGAATAATCCGCGGGTCAACGGCAATAACACCAGGACGTACTTGGGTTCCCATATAAGTGAGACTGCCCCATTGACCATTGTCGTGCGGACCAGGCGCATACGCAGTAGCTCTTATGTCCAAAACAGTTTTGTAACGACCTGGCGTGTTACCGCGTGATACCTCTGGTGTACGTCCGCCTAGTAAGAGTTGAAAAGTTTCCTGACCTACAATCCCATCGGCTTCAATATTTTTAGCATTTTGAAATTCTATAACCGCTTGCTTTGTAGTTTCACCAAACAAACCATCAACGGTTATATTGCTATAACCCAATTCAATAAGCTTGCCCTGCAGTTCTTTTACTTCGTCACCATCCATACCTGGTTTGAGTGGTTGATTGCCTAACGCTGCAAAAGCCAACGACGTCCAAATATTGGCAGCTAAAATTGCCATAGTAATGGTACCAATAATTATTCTTTTGATGTTTTTCATTGAAAACACCCCTTTCTAAATGCCTACGAGGTTAGCTGACGGGTTCGGGACAAAGGGAAATCCCTACCGCATAACGCGGATTCACCCCAGAAATGGTTCCCCCGTTTTCCTACTGGATAGGAAATTCGGCATGTCGTAATGATACAGCATAGCTTTGTATGATGCAAGTATGGTTACAATAGATTATCATACAATAACGATTATTAAGTAACTTTTCTCTCTGTTATGCTGCCGTATACGTGTGTGTAATATAAATTTAGAAAATTAGGAGTAAACTAAAGTTGGGTGAGTATATGTTAAAACATTGGTATGAAGCCAAAAAAACGCACAAAATATCCTGTAAACCAATTACCTTAAAAGTAGATAATCATGATACCGGTGCTGTTGCAAAAAAGTATGATGCCATTATAATCGGGGCTGGGCCAGCTGGGCTTACTGCCGCATATTTTATGGCCAGGGATGGCCTGGACGTGCTTGTCCTAGAACGTGGCCCTTATGCGGGAGCAAAGAATTGCGGAGGCGTTAGCATTATGGCTGAGCACACCCATAAGCTCTTTCCAAACTTTTGGGAAGAATTCCGGTGTGAGCGAATTATCACCGACCAGTCATACTGGTGGATGACTGAGGATTCGGTCCTCTCTACAAGGTTTCAAAGCGCTCGGCTTGCTGCTGCGCCCTATAACCGGTTTTCTGTTAAGCGGGGCAACCTTTATCAGTGGCTGGCAGACAAGGCGACTGAGGCCGGTGCTCACGTGCTTTTCAACTACACGGTAGAAGAGGTCTTGTTTAATGATGGACAGGCTACCGGCGTGGTAGCTGTAAACACTGGTAGCAGTAAATTTTTGGCCAACATCATTGTTTTGGCTGATGGCGCTAACTCGCTGTTGGCCGAGAGGTCGGGGCTGGCGGCTCGGGTAACGCCTGAAAATATGTCCCTGTATGTGAAAGAGACTATTGCCCTACCTGCCAGCGTAATTGAGGAGCGCTTTAATTTGCTGCCCGGTCAGGGAACAATAATCGGACTGATTGGTTATCCGACTGCCGGATTTAACGGCACTGCTTCCATACATACCTTTAGAGACAGTATTAGTCTTAATGTAGGCATAGCAGTAGCCGATTTTGCTCAAGCCGGATTTAATCCTAATGACCTGCTAGAACGCATAAAAAAGCACCCCCAAATCAAACAACTGATTGCCGGGGGGCAGACTATTGAATATGGCGGTTCGTTAATTCCTGAGGGGGGTTATTATGCTATCCCTAAGCTGGTACATCCCGGCCTGATGATTGTCGGTGATGCCGGGTCACTAGTTAATGGAACACATGGTATAAACCTGGCCATGTGGTCAGGGTTTTACGCAGCCAAAGCTGCCCATTCAGCTAAAATCAGCCGAGATTATTCGACGCGGAAGCTATCTTTATATACTGAGTTATTAAAAGAAAGCTTCATAATGCAGGATCTAAAAGCTAACGCTGGCGTTGCCAAACTAATGCGTGACTTACCATATGCTTTTGACCTCTATTCCCGTATGGCCAGCGAAACTGCGTACCAGGTTTCGCGAGTATACACAATGCCCAAACGCGCCAAACGGATCATGGTCTTCAAAAAGTTGACCAGCATGCAACCAGTCCTAAAGATATTGTCAGATGCCTGGAAAACGCTGAAGGTGATTCGCTAATGCAGCTCCAGGACAAGATTGCACTTATAGATTTTAATCCGGACGACAACAGACAACATGTTGCCGTATACAAGCAGGAGCAATGTGACGTATGTAAAGAAAAACAATGTCTAAACATCTGTCCTACTGGCGTATTTAAATGGGACTACCAGCTAGGCAGTCCCATATTGGTGTACTATAAGCAGTGTGTTGAGTGCGGTGCTTGCCGGCTGGCCTGCCAATTTAACAACATTATCTTCGCGTATCCGTCAGGCGGCTTTGGTGTGGCTTACCGAGAAGGCTAGCCTTTTCCCAACATAAACGGCGCAAACCCCAGTTGCCCCCAAAAGTGGTTGTAGTATATTTGGATAACGCCGTCCACTCTTCTGCGCAAAATTTTCTTTACATGATTAAGGGAGCTGAAAAACAAACGAGTCTGAGGATGGGCGCTGTTGGCGGCTGCCTGTTGATAAAATTGCATGGATTTGTCGATTGCTGCGTAGATGCCCCAAAGTGTCATAAGCGCCGGCATGCTGGCGCCACTAGCGGCTGTGTTTTGGGTAGCTAGCTGCCAGGAGGTATCTGAGCCAATTAACTGGTTTTCGTTTATGTCAGGGTAAGGAGTAGTGTCGATGTTTATTGTGCTGGCAATTGATAAAATCTGTAAAAGTTCTTTCTGGCAGCTGTCAACCAGTGCGATAATCGGCGCTATCCCAGTTGTGGCAGCAGCAGATAACCCAGCTACCTGAATGTCTATCGAAGTTTCAAGTTCAAACGCAAATTGTATAGGTAGCATGACTTTTGCACCACCTTTTAAAAGTTATGCCATTTCGTTAAGAAATGGCATAAGAGATTATTTGTCAGATGCTAATACGCCAGCTTTGGCAATATGTTGGGTAGGAGCTTCGCGTAGCACGATAGTTACAGCTTCAGGGGGGCATTTGGCTGTTTCAACAATGGCTTCGGTTACTTTTTTGACCATCTCCCGCTTTTGCTCCAGGGAACGGCCTTCAAGCATATCGATTTGTACAATTGGCATAATATAACCTCCATTAGAATGTTCTTACTTTATATAATATCTTCGTGATCAAATGTAATATCCCTCCCGATGGCAGTAAACATTTTTTTATTGCAGCTATCCCGTTTCCAACGCAATTTATGATACCAGCGTCTCTAAGGTTTAGCGGTGGCACAAACAGCGCCCATTTCTGCGGTGCTGCAATTTAAATAATATGGACCGGAACCCCTAGGGATTCCGGTCCTCCGCTAATCCGCTAATCCTCACCCACCGAAGTTATCGCACAGAGATTAATGGTAACATTACCAAAACGAAAGGCTTCATCGCTACCAGGTGTAAAGACTTTAACGTCGGTAGCTAAGGCCAACCCATCCTCCACTCGAGCTAGACGACCTTCGGCCTCGAATTGAAAGCCACCTACAGTTCTTATGTTTACATCTTTTTCGCCTTGTAGACGTTTCAAGATATGGATGAGGCAGCAATTGAAGTCACGAGAAACTAAATCTTCACTCATCTTCATTTCCCTCCTCATGGCAGTCTTCTGAAAACGGGTCTTCGCATACGTTTTTCGATATTGCTACAATTGTACAAATATCGATAAACGACAATGCTTCATCCCTTACCTCGCCACCGGGGGTTAATACGGTAACTTCTTCCTCACATGACGCTGGAAGCAAAAATAGAATTCCATCATCCACGCGGTCCAGTAGACCGAAAAATGCAAACCCGTCAGCGGTGAACAATACAACATTAGTTCCGCAGGCGCACTTTAGTTCCTCGCACCAATGCCTATTGCATATGTCGTCAAACAATCCCATATGCACTTTCCCTCCTTCGTGATCTTGTTGTTGGCTATACTACAATCTATGCAGATTCAATAAAAAAGTGAACTATAATTGGGGTTTGCTAGCTAACCCTGATTTTTTATCAATTAACGGAATTATTTTGTTTTTTCGCAATACAATCTCTCATCAATTGGATCCAATAAACCCTGAGCTTGTACTCCAGGTTCATTACCCAAAACTGCATGGCAGCTATGTACTCCGCAGTTCATCGAAGAAGCGGAGATACGGGCTAGCCCATACTTTCGCTTGCCGTTTCCAAACTGGCCTTCCTATGCGTTGCATTCTCTGGCATCCTGTTCTTCATCTCTTTCATTTTTAAGATAGAAAATAAGTATTCAACAGCTTGTGTTTGAGTAAAAAAACCCTGGAATTTTTCCAGGGTTTTCTAGTATCTTCTAAAGCGAAGCGATTATTTATTTTTATTCCTATCATTCTCACCATCACAGTCACAGTCACAGTCATCCTCGTGGTCATCCTCATAGTCACCATCATGATTATTCTTATCCTCATGGTCATCCTCATGATCATCAAGATCACAATCACAGTCATGGTCCTTCTTATGATCTTTTTTCTTATGGCCCTTCTTATGATAATCATCATCATTATCACAGTTAATACCAGGACCAATAAATAGAATTTGATCAACACTAACAGCAATAACTGAACCTTGGGGAAATAACACTTCTCTATATTTACACGATGTAATAACAGATTCTGTTAGTTGCAACAAAATAAATTCTACCTCATTATCGACCATATTATGCGCAGATGGAGAATTATTATTTGCACTGTATTTACGTTCTGCTTCCCCCAAAAACCGTCCAGTCAATGTAAAACCATCGTCAAGTACGATTGTTAAGACTAAGCCGCCAGAAAGGTCAAAACCTTTTCCTTTCGGGAATTTCATATTAGTTTCGCTCCTTTTATAAAAATGGACCTTATACCTAATACATGATATGCACGTTGTTATGTCAAAGTTACTTAGTATTAAAATCAATATTAAGAGCTGCTCACTAAGCAGGTTGCTGCTAGTGGGACTTTTCATAAACAATTACTTATCAAAATGCATAGTATATATCAGGCGAAGGCCAAAATTATATATAAAGGAGTTAAACGATTATGACATTACGTAAAGGAAATTTCGATTGGAACAGCATAGGAACCGTATCAGTTTTAACAGACGATGGGTATATATTTACAGGTCAGCTTATATGGGATTGTAATGGAGATCGTCCTATCAAGGATGGTAAGGGTGAATGTTGCTGCAAGAAAGACGACCATGACCAGAAAAAAGAAAAAGAAGTAGAAGTTAAGATCGAAAAAGAAGTAGAAGTCAAGATCGAAAAAGAAGTGAAAGTTGAAGTTGAGCCAGAATTTATTGTGTTGGAGCTAACGCAGATTCCGCGGCAGATAATTCCCAATGGACTCACCGGTGCTGCTGCCGACGTTACAACTGCAAATCTCCCCTTTTTGTTTGTGGTCGATAACCGCGTACGAATTAATGTAGCTCAAATTATCGCCGTCGGTCCTGACAATATTGTCTGATTAATTGCCTAATCTTTAGCCTCATTAGAACAAGAAAAAAAACCGGTTAATCCCGGTTTTTTTTCTTGTACCACCATAGCGCTAAATAGACACCTACCACTATAAGTATTATGATGATTAACCGACTCATGTTTTCACTAGCAAACACAATATCATGCCCAAGCAATACTTTGATAACTACCGGTGGGAGTTTTCCAATAGTGGTTGCCCAAAAAAAGTCCCTAAACGAAATTCGACTAATAGCTGCTACAGCTGTAATAATGCCTGACGGGGCCAATGGCAGCAACCGGGCGATTAACAGTGCTTTAAAGCCGTTAGCGGCACTATAGTCGTCCACTTGTTTCAAATATGGACTCTTTTTAATCCAGCCCTCTACAGAAGTACGAAAAAAATAACGGGCAAATATAAACATAGCCAAAGCACCGATGATTTCTCCGGTCCAAGAAATTATTGTACCCCAAAATAGTCCGAAAACAATTCCCGCTGCGCCAGATAATATCATAAACGGAAAGACAATTGTAAAAGTCATTACTACGAATAAAACAAGAGTTATCAGTACAGCGCTTGGGCCAAACGACCTTAGATACTCGGCCAAAGCGGCAATGTCGCCTTTTTCAATGATTCCATAGGCATGATGAAAAAATTCCGGCTGCCACATATAGGTTAAAACAATAATTGCAAGGATGGCCAGCCAGCCAAAAAGTTTATTCATGTAAATCCTTCCTGTTCTCAAAAACAGCGCTGAGAGTACAGCGCTGTTTGAGTTATTCCCATTGAGATACTTCTTTTTGGAATATATTGCAGGAGCCGCCTAGCCAATGCGTGCAGTCAGTACAACGTCTAACATAATCGGTGGCTGACACGTTGAGCAGTGAATAACCATACCCCATAGCATTGATAATATGCTCAAATTCCTGACATTCTTCGGCAATGCCTCTCAGTTGCTTCTCCGTATAGCTTTTTTCCATACCGCTACCCACTCCTTGCTGTTATTTTCTTTAGTGTGCGCGTAGCGGCTCTAAAAAATAAAAAAAATTTTTAGCAAGTTTATGGATGGGCATGTATAAACAGTAACGATAATGCCAATATTATTAATGTAAATTTTCTCCTCTCCCATAATTGGCGGCTGAATAAGCCGCCACTTTTTTTTGTATTTCTCTATCTGCAGAACACCATGCTGAATTTTTCACCAAACCAGCTTTTAAGAGTTTGCCATACCATGTCCAGATACTCTGGCGTGCAGATTGTCTGTTGCGCAGCGCGGCGTGCCTCAAGTAAAATACCGGTATCCCGAACGATGTCGGCAATTTTTAAATCTGGCATACCATGTTGGTTTGTGCCAAAAAACTGGCCAGGACCCCGCAACAATAAATCTTTTTCTGCCAGAACAAACCCGTCGCTAATCTGGGTTATAATCTGCAGGCGTTCTACAGTTTCCTCGTTGGTATTGTCAGATAACAGTATACAATATGATTTATGTTCACCCCGACCTACGCGGCCGCGCAACTGATGCAGTTGTGCCAGGCCGAAACGGTCGGCGCCTTCAATAATCATCACGGTGGCATTAGGTACATTAACACCGACTTCAATCACTGTAGTAGCGATTAGCGCCTTAATTTCACCGCAGGCGAAAGCCGCCATGATAGCGTCTTTTTCTTGTGATTTCATTTTGCCATGTAATAGGCCGCACTTAAGATTTTCAAAGAAGGTGGCTGAAAGTTCGTCATAAATTTTGACAGCAGATTGGGCTTCAATTTTTTCTGATTCTTGGACAAGCGGACATACGACATACACTTGCCGTCCGGCTTTGATTTGCTCAACTGCAAAGCTATAGACCTTGTCTCGGCGGTCATTACTGCGCGAATAGGTGGCTATTGGCTGGCGGCCAGGCGGGAGCTCGCGTATCACTGATACATCAAGGTCACCATACACTGTAAGCGCCATCGTGCGGGGTATAGGTGTGGCTGTCATTACCAGCATGTCCGGTTGCTGTCCTTTGGCCTCTAACCTGGCCCGCTGACGTACGCCAAACCGATGCTGTTCATCGGTAACTACCAGACCTAAGTGCTTAAACTCGACATCGTCTTGAATAAGTGCATGGGTGCCGATAACAACATCTATAATACCTTCTTTAATGTTATATAAAACTTCGTCCCTTACCCTACGGGTAATTTTGCCAGTTAGCACTGCCAGCCGAACACCATGGGGCGCCAGCAGCTTAGCTAATGTGTGATAATGCTGCTCGGCTAATATCTCAGTTGGAGCCATCATGGCTCCCTGATAACCATTTTCAACAGTTTTAGCGAGAGCTATGGCGGCAATAACTGTTTTTCCTGAGCCGACGTCACCTTGCACCAGTCGCTGCATTGGCGTTGTATCTTCCATGTCGGTCTGGACATCCCGCAGCGTTTGGCTCTGATCATTTGTTAAGGCAAATGGCAAATTTTTATGTATTTTGGCGACTAATTCGCCATCAGGAGCATGCTTAACGCCTGAACAGGTATATTTATTTTTCTGTTTTAAATAAACCAAACCACATTGTAAGAGATAAAGTTCTTCAAATACTAAGCGCCGCCGAGCTTCTGCCAGGACTTCCATATTCGCGGGAAAGTGGATACTAACAAGCGCCTCCCGACGATTCATTAACTTGTAGTAGGATATAATGTCGGCAGGTAAGGTTTCTTTTTGGTCAGCAAACTCTGAATTTTGAAAGGTATCAGCCGCTTGCTGCATCAGCATTCTTATCTGCCATTGCGGAACATCTTCGGTTGCCGGGTATACCGGTGCAATCCTCCCACTACCTGAGCTAAACTCGGCTGCAAGCTCGATGTCCGGCTTATTAACTTCAATTGCACCCATGCGGCGCTGAATTTTTCCAGATATAACAAGCTCCATACCAGGCTTGTATTTATTCTTGATATAAGATTGGTTAAACCATGAAAGTTGGGCCAAACCTGACTCATCCCGTACGGCAATCTTAACGATTTTAAGTCCGCGGGAGGACTTAAGTTCGCTAACATTGACAACGACTGCCCGGAATGTTTCATATAGGCCATCGGTCAATTTGGCAATGGGCTTAAGCTGGCTTCGGTCTTCGTAGCGGCGGGGATAATGCTCTAAGAGCTGGCCAACAGTAAAAATCCCCAGTTTGGCCAGCTTAGCAGCGTTGGCCGGGCCGACACCTTTCAAAAATTGTATTTTAGTAGACCATAATTTTTGCAACAACAATCACCTTACGATTTGTTTACTTCTTCGTTTAGAGCATTTAACTCTGCCAGTAAAGCTTCTACATCAATGTCATGCATGCTGGCGCCGTTTTCAATCGTCTCAGTCAATGAACCCATACAGCCAATACACCCCATGCCGTGTTTGGCAAATATTTCACGTGCCCGCGGGTGTGAGCGAAGCGCCTCAATTATTGGAGTGCTTTTACTAATCATAGATAAGCCCCTCCCTACTTTACTTATTTTCTAATTTCAATATAATACGCACAATTCCTGCCGAAGTACACTATGAGACACGAATTTATGAAAAAACTTAGCAAAAATTCGATTGGGTCTTGCATATCGTAAGTAAATTGTGCTAAAATAGTTTCGTTGAGTACATGAGGAAGTGTCCTACAGGAGGTGGAAATAGATGGCAAATCTTTGTGAAATTTGTGGTAAAGGTGAGCGTTCCGGCTTCAATGTCAGCCATTCCAACCTTAAAACTAAGCGCACCTGGAAACCTAACATACAAAGAGTTAAAGCTTTAGTTAAAGGTGAAACTAAGCGTGTTAATGTATGTACCCGTTGTCTTCGTTCCGGTAAAATCCAACGCGCAGTTTAATAACTGAGGTAAACAGTTAATGAAGGACTTGATAATAGCAAGTCCTTTTTTATTTCTAGTATGTTAAAGAGACACGGCTTGCGCCGAGCCTCTGGCGAAAGCGGAAGCCGATGTTGCCCTTATCCAGACGGAAAGTTTTACTTCTAACAGGACAAAAAAACCAGCGCTTTGCGTTGGTTTTTTTATTGAGCACTTTATGTTGCTTCAAGCTGTTTTGAAATATCAATAAGTTCGCTGGCATCAAAATTATACTTCTCACTGCAGAAATGACAACATACTTCGGCTTGTCCTTCAGCAGCCATTTGTTTTATTTCGTCAATGCCAAGACTAACCAACATATTCTGTACTCTTTCACGTGAACATTGGCAATTGAACATAAGATCCAACTGATCATACATCGTGATTGGTAGTCCGGCAAACACTGTTTCTATGATACCTTTAGCATCTTTGCCACTGTGTACCATATGCGAAACTGAAGGCACCTGGCGCAGATTATTTTCAAGCGTAATGAGGGCATTTTCTTCTGCACCCGGCAGGGCTTGAATAAAGAAACCTCCTGCTGCTGTCGTTGTCGTGTCAGGAGCAATTAATACACCTAGAGCAACGCTTGACGGCGTTTGTTCAGACACTGTTAAATATTGGGTTATGTCTTCAGCAATTTCACCTGATACCAGTGCGGAGCTGCCAGTAAATGGCTGTTTGAGGCCGACAAAGCGTGTGACATAGATATGCCCACTTCCTACCGCCTGTCCGACATCCCACTTACCGTTGTTTAGGGGCAGGTCAACAAACGGATTTCTGACATAGCCGCGAACCGAGCCGTCAGGATAGGCATCTGTCACTATCTCGCCTAGCGGCCCATCGCCTGATATTCGAACAGTCAGGCTCTCAGCTGTTTTTAAGTTAGCAGCCATTAACAGCGCGCCTGTCAGGGTACGGCCAAGCGCTGCTGTAGCTACAGGAAAACAATTGTGACGACGGCGTGCTTCTTCCACCAGGTTGGTAGTAACAGCGGCAAAGGCGCGGATACCAGGCGCTGTAGCCCGAATTAGATGGTCGTTCATAAAGTACCTCCGGTACTAGGCCAATGCTTCTGAAACAAGGGGTTGGCCTGTTACTATATCTAGTATTTCAACTTTGTTTTCATTTATCCAAGCGATGGTACTGCGACCGTCCGGGCGTTTGGTCATGCCGGGCGACCCCGGGTTTAGATAGATAATTCCATCGATCTTTTCCATAACGGCGATATGGGTATGGCCAGTAATGAAGATATCGGCCTTTAACCGTTTTGCCAGGTCTTGCCGGGTTTCTTCCGTCAAATTATGGCCATGGGTTACGACTATTTTTAGGCCATTTAGCAGTAGATAGGTATAGGGTGATTGGATGGGTAGTTTGAGCACCATACCGTCAACCTCAGAATCGCAGTTGCCGCAGGCAGTGACAATTGGCACGGGACAGTTATTAAGTGATTCGGCCAATTGCTTAGGATTATATTCTGAAGGAATAGCATTACGCGGTCCATGATAAAGAACATCACCGGCATGGATGATTAAATCGGCGTCCTGGAAATATCGGTTAAATACTGTTTGCCAGGTTTCCAGGCAACCATGGGTATCGCTGATTATACCTACTTTCATATGAACCTCCCCTGTAATTATAGGCCTTTCAGCAAGTTAGCCATTTCAATAGCTGATACGGCAGCGTCAAAACCCTTATTGCCTGCTTTGGTACCAGCCCGTTCGATAGCTTGTTCGATGGTATCTGTGGTGAGAACACCAAAGACTGTTGGGACACCGCTGTTTAGGCCGACGTGGGCTACGCCTTTAGATACTTCAGCGCAGACATAGTCGTAATGGCTGGTGCTTCCTCTGATGACTGTGCCAAGGCAAATGACTGCATCATATTTTTTACTCATAGCCATTTTTTGGGCAACAAGAGGAATCTCATAAGCACCTGGAACCCAGGCAATCTCAATATTTTCTACAACTGCGCCGTGCCGTTTGAGTGCATCCAAAGAACCGCCGAGCAGTTTGCTTGTAATAAATTCGTTAAATCTTGCAATGACGATACCAAATTTCAATCCCTCAGCAACTAAATTTCCTTCATACGTTTTGATATTTTCCATTAGTTTTGCGCCTCCTCATACTGTTTAAGTAAATGTCCAAGTTTGGATTTTTTTGCGGATAAATAACGGTTGTTAAATTTATTGGCAATTATTTCAAGTGGAACTCGTTCGGTAATAGTCAAGCCATAGCCCTCAAGTGCTACCCGTTTGCGGGGATTGTTAGTAAGTAGTTTGATGCTAGTTAAGCCTAGATCTGCAAGTATTTGTGCACCAATACCGTAATCTCTAAGATCTGGGGCAAAGCCTAAGAGCTCGTTGGCTTCGACAGTATCTTTACCTTTGTCTTGTAGCGCATAGGCTCGAATTTTGTTAGCTAAGCCGATGCCTCTGCCTTCCTGGCGCATATAGAGTAATACGCCGCAACCTTCCTTTTCAATACGTTTTAATGCGTGGGCCAACTGGTCGCCACAATCGCAGCGTAGAGAGCCTAATACATCACCTGTCAGGCATTCGGAATGAACCCGGACCAATACATCTTGTTTGTTGGCGACATCGCCTTTCACGAGAGCTATATGGCATTGATTGTCCAACTGACTTTCATAGGCGATGAGGCTAAAGTCTCCGTACTTGGTCGGCAGCTTGGTTTCGGCTGCTCTTGTGATAAACCGTTCATGTTTTTTTCGGTATTTTATCAGGTCGGCAATTGTGATAAATTTTAGATCATGCTTTTGGACAAATTCGAGTAACTCCGGTGTACGGGCCATTGTGCCGTCTTCATTCATGACTTCACAAATTACGCCTGCCGGATATAGGCCGGCTAGCATGGCCAAATCGACAGCAGCTTCGGTATGGCCAGTTCGCCTCAGTACGCCACCTTCGCAGTATCTAAGCGGAAAGATATGGCCCGGGCGCCTGAGGTCGCTGGCTACTGTTTGGCAGTCAAGTACCGTTTGGACAGTTATCGCCCGTTCGTGGGCTGATATACCGGTCGTCACTGATTTGGCATCAATGGAGACTGTAAAGGCAGTACAATGATTGTCGGTGTTTTCGAGAACCATGGCACCAATATCAAGCTCATCTAGTCTGCTGCCGATGATGGGCATGCAGATAAGACCACGAGCGTGGGTAGCCATAAAATTGATGGCTTCAGGCGTTACTTTTTCAGCGGCCATAATTAGGTCCCCTTCGTTTTCGCGATCTTCATCGTCAATTACGACGACGATTTTGCCATTCTTTATATCTTCAATAGCTTCCTCAATGGTGTTGAATTTCATGTAAACTCCTCCGTTTGCTTTTCCTATGCGGCGATGCCGAAAGGAATCTATAATGTGAATCCGTGCTGTTCAAGAAAACTAAGTGTTATTTTGTCGGCCGGTTTGGCGATCTGACTTAAACCAAGCAGTTTTTCTACATACTTGCCAATGATGTCTGTCTCCAAATTTACCGGTTCGCCCGTCGTTTTAAGGCCTACGGTAGTCATGGATGCCGTATGCGGAATAAGTGAGACAGTAAACCAGTCTGGACCGAAGTCAACAACTGTGAGGCTTGTACCATCAATGGCAATGGAGCCTTTTTGGATAATGTATCGCATGACTTCAGGACCGGCGCCTATTCTGACTATGACGGCATTGTCGTTTTGCTCTTTGGCCAGAATCTGCCCAACCCCGTCTATATGACCGCTAACGATGTGACCGCCTAGCCGGTCACCTACCCGGAGCGTGCGTTCCAGATTGACAGTATCGCCAGGTTTGAGTCCGGCCAAAGCCGTACGGTCAACGGTTTCAGGCATAACATCGGCAGTAAACCAATCACGGCTAAACTCGACAACTGTCAAGCATGTGCCGTTTACGGCGATACTGTCGCCAAGTTTAACATCTGTCAAAACTTTGACACCGGCGACAGTGAGACGGACAGATTTTGCTCCTCTTGCTATTTGTTTAACTTTCCCTAGTTCTTCCACAAGTCCGGTGAACATCTTGCCCCTCCCGTCCGGTTATATAGCCGGTAATTAATATGTCAGTACCAATTAGCTCGGCAGTTGTTTCCTCAAGTAATATAGCTTGGTCTACAACAGGTATACCAGTACCCCCTACCGGGCTTGGTGCTGTCTTGCCACCAAGTATTTTGGGAGCAATGAAGCAGTGGACTTTGTCAATCAGGTTGGCTTCTAGTACCGAAGCATTAATGGCGGTACCACCTTCAATAAAGACGCTGGTAATTCGGCGTTCGCCCAATAATTTAAATAGGTGGCGCAGGTTGACTCCAATAGGCGTTTGCTCAAGGACCAGCACTTCGACGCCTCTATTCCGTAGAGCTGCCACGCGTTCAGTAGGAGCTGAAGAGCTAACAGCAATGATGGTTGGTGCTTGATTGTCAGTAACAACTTTAGCTGTTAGCGGTGTGCGGGCCATGCTATCTACAATAATTCTGATAGGGTTTTGTCCACTTTCTGGTAAACGGGTAGTCAATTCAGGGTCGTCAGCAAGAACTGTACCGATACCTACAAGGATGCCGTCATATGTGTCTCTTAGTTTATGAACATGTTCTCTAGCAGCCGAGCTTGTTATCCATTTAGAGTGCCCAGTATAAGCTGCAATTTTTCCGTCAAGCGACATGGCGGTTTTGAGAACACCGAAAGGCATTCCTGTAACAATCCATTTTATAAATACTTCGTTAAGTTTAGCCGCTTCTGATGCTAGGATACCTTCGACGACTTCAATACCAGCGGCTCTCAGCTTAGCCAGACCATTACCTGCTACCTCTGGATTGGGGTCTGTCATAGCAGAGACAACCTTTTTTATCCTAGCCTGAATTAAGGCATCAGCACAGGGGCCGGTGCGGCCGTAATGGGAACAAGGCTCAAGTGTTACATATACAGTTGCGTCTTTGGCCAAATCACCAGCTTGAGCTAATGCGTGAATTTCAGCATGGGGTGTACCAGCCTTACGATGCCAGCCTTGGCCGACGATGCGCCCATCTTTTACAATTACGGCACCTACCAGCGGATTAGGGCTGGTGCGGCCTGAGGCATACTGTGCAATGGTCAATGCCTGACGCATGTAATATTCATCCATAGAAGTCCCCCCAGTATCCATTTGGTATAAAGAAAACATGGCTTGCGCCGAGCCTTTGGCGACAGTGGAAAAGCCGCCTGTGCCCTTTGGGTAATGTTGCCCTTATCCAGGCGGAAAGTTATACTTTCTAACAGGAAAAACAAAAAAACTGTTGATAAGCTTTGGGGCTATCAACAGTTAAATAGGCAAATTTGAGAAATGCCGTTACGGCAGAACTTGCGCCTTTTACCATCCAGACTATACTGTCGGCTCTGGAATTTACACCAGATCAGCCGTATAACGGCTCGCGGGCTGTACCGCCGGTCAGGAATTAAAAGATTTCTCTTTTGCACCTTGCCCCAAAGGCTAACTATGTAATTGTAAACAATTTATTATCTACTGTATATGTTACCATTAAGCGGTAAAATAATCAAGCCCCGCGGATTGCCTTAATTGCCTCTGCGATATCCGGTGCACCATACACGGCTGAGCCGGCCACTAAAATATTGGCACCAGCTGCCGTTACCTGGCGGGCAGTAGCAGCATTAATCCCGCCGTCAACCTCGATATCAACGGTAAGGCTGCGTTGATCAAGCATAGATTTTAAGCGGGCAATCTTATCGACAGCACTGGGTATAAACTGCTGCCCGCCAAACCCTGGATTAACGCTCATGATAAGAAGCATATCAATTTCACTAAGCACCTCTTCAACCACAGCTAGCGGCGTTGATGGGTTTAACGATACACCTGCCTGTTTTCCTAGCTCTTTAATAGTTTGAATCAACCGATGCAGATGTGGTGCAGTTTCGGCATGAACGGTGATAATATCAGCACCTGCTTTTATAAATGGTTCTATTAGATCTTGCGGATTAGTAACCATTAAATGAACGTCAAAAGGCAGTTTGGTTACTTTACGAATAGCAGCTACTACGGGCGGTCCAAACGTCAGGTTAGGGACAAAATGGCCGTCCATAACATCAATGTGCACCCAATCGGCGCCTGCCTGTTCTATCTTTATAATTTCATCGGCTAACCTGGAAAAATCGGCAGATAAAATCGACGGAGCAACTTTGATCGTTTTAGTCATTCTAATATCCCTTCTTGCTCTCTTTAATTTCAGTCAGTATCTCAAGATAGGACTGATATCGCTCGGCATGGATATTCCCATCGGCTGCAGCTTGCTTAACAGCACACTGCGGCTCTTTGTAATGAAGGCAGGTGCTGAATTTGCATTGTGATGATATTTGGGCTATTTCAGGAAAATAGTCCATTAGGTGAGCTTCTTCAATATCGTTAAACTCTGTAAAACTAAACCCAGGAGTATCTACGACAAAACCGCCGCCAATCAGCGGTAACAGTTCAGCAAATCGGGTCGTATGCTTGCCGCGGCCAATTTTATGGCTGACTTCACCAGTCATAAGTTCAAGGCCGGGCTGAACAGCGTTAAGTATTGTTGACTTTCCAGCGCCTGAAGGACCGGCAAATACTGAAATTTTGCTATAAAGAAGTGAATGCAGAGCATCAATACCTATTCCTAACTTAGCGGCTACAGTGAGTACTTTATAACCGATGTGTTCATAGCGTTCAACCAATTTGGCAACAGGTTCTGAGTCGGCCAAGTCAATTTTGTTAATGCATATAATTATCTCAAGCTCGGAAAGCTCGGCAATGACTAAAAATTTGTCCACCAAGGCAGGATTGATGTCAGGGTTGACGGCAGCAAAAGTTAAAACAACCTGATCGACATTGGCGACCATCGGGCGTTTTAACATGCTGCGTCGGGGCAATATTTCTTCAATGACCCCTTTGTCTGGGCCGGTTAAAGTATAGGTCACTTGATCGCCTACAAGGAGCGAAAAGCGTTCTTTCTTAAACCGGCCGCGCAGATTGCAGGTGATAACCTTATTGCCCGATTGTATATAGTAGTAACTATTATAGGTTTTTACTACGATACCATTCAGCACATGGGTCCTCCCAATTCGGGCGTGTTTGCAAAACACGCTACTTTAATCTTCGGAGACTGGTTCAAAATGTTCAGATGCTAGCGCGACGAGAACACGAACGAAGGCGTACGTTGAGTGAGTGCTCGCAGGAGCAACGACGCAGATGGGCGTTTTCAACCAGTCTCTATATTGTTTGTTCCTGCAATAGCTTCTCGTTGATATATACCTGCACACGAACCTGACCGATGCCTTCTACTGTTTTTTCCACCCGCTCGCCAGGTTTATGTGTACCCTCGTATACAACACGGCGGCCATTAGTATCTGTAATAACGATTTGCAGTGGCTGACGAGCTGGACCATCAGGTACTGTTACCTGAACTACTGCTCGTTTGACAGCTCCGGGTACCCCTTTGGCGACCGAGAAGTCAATGGCTGTACCTTCTGCGACCTCAGTAGCTGGCGGTGGATTTTGACTGACAATGGTTCCTGGTGGATATTTGTCATTAGGAGTTTCAGTTACTTTACCCTGTTTTAGTTTTAAGCTTTCCAACTGAGTGGCGACAGTGCTTAAAAGCGATCCCTGAAAATCAGGCAATGACAATTTTTTCGGACCGGCGCCTTTGCTTATGACAATATCAATAGCTGTTCCTTTGGCTATTTGGGCCGGAGGCCGAGGGTTTTGGCTGATAACCATATCTTGCGGCGTATCTTGGGCAAATTGTTCGTCAACCCGGCCTAGTTTAAGCCCCGCGTTTTTGATCTGGAGTTCAGCGTCGCGCCGGTTAAGCCCGCGCAAATCAGGGACAACGGTTACCTCACCGCCTTTGCTTACAATGACGGTAACTGTTCGCTGCTCTTTAACAGTGGTTCCTGGATCTGGCTGCTGCGAAATGACATAGCCTGCCGGAACCTTGTCGCTGAAGGCATCAGAAACTGAAACACGGAGGTTATTATTGATTAGGATATTGCGTGCTGTATCAACCTGTTTGCCGATTACATCTGGTACGATAACCTCATTAAGGCTCCAAAACTTACCGAATCCTAAAAAGGCGGCAAGTGCTGAACCAATTAAGAGAAACAGTAATATTCCCCATAGCCATGATGATTTGGTAAGTTTTGTTCCGTCAGGCTTGGCTGCAGTAGTATGTGACTGCAGTGGCGTATTAAGTTTCCCTTGATCAGGCGACGGTGTTACCGGTGCCAGAACCTGTGTGGGAAAGTCGTTGCGGGACAAGCGCCGAGTGCGATCATCTCTGAGATAATGCTGGGTTAGTCTAAAATCAGCAATCATTTCGCCGATATCATTAAATCGGGCTACCGGTTCTTTAGCCATGGCTTTCACAACAATGGCTTCAATGAGTGGCGGAATGTCAGGATTTAGTTCCCTGGGAGGTTTTGGTTCTTCCTGTAGATGTTTAAGGGCAATGCTGATAGGCGACTCACCTGTAAACGGCACATGGCCTGTGAGCATTTCGTAGAGAACGACACCGAGAGAATAAATATCTGACTTGGCGCCGACGGCAGTTCCTTTAGCCTGTTCGGGAGAAAAATAGTGGACTGACCCAATAATTGTACCTGAGTTAGTCATCGTTGAGGAAGTAACTGCTCTAGCAATGCCAAAGTCAGTTACTTTAATGCGGCCTGAGCGGGTAACGAGAATATTATGCGGCTTAATATCACAATGCACCAAATTGTTTTGATGGGCATGTTCAAGTGCTTCTGCTATCTCAATGGATATTCGTACAGCAGTTTCGACAGGCAATGGCGCTTCTCTTTCAATCTTATCCTTAAGTGTCTCGCCTGAGATATACTCCATAATGATATAATAGGCTTGATCATCAAGGCCAACATCATAAATATTGACGATATTGGGGTGAGAAAGCCTGGCGGCTGCTTGAGCCTCGCGCCGGAACCGGCTGACGAACTCTTCGTCGTCGGTAAACTGTGAACGAAGTACCTTGACTGCTACCGAACGGTCAAGCAGTTTGTCATGAGCGCGGTATACATCAGCCATTCCCCCGCCGCCAATACGTTCTAATATTGTGTAACGGTCATCAAGTGTGCGATTGAGCATTAATTCACCCCCTTAATGTAATGCCTGCGCTAAGATTTGCCGTGCTACCGGAGCGGCAATGCTACCGCCAGAACCGGCATTTTCTAGAATTACAGCTACTGCAACCTGTGGATTATCAGCTGGCGCAAATCCAATAAACCAGGCATGAGGAGAACCATGTGGATTTTCAGCAGTACCGGTTTTACCGGCAACTTCTACGCCACGAATTGCTGCACCGCTGCCTGTCCCCTTTTTCACTACAGTTACCATCATCTGAGCTACCTGACCGGCAAGCTTGGCATCTACAGGCGACAGCCATTTTTCTGGTGAAGCTTCCCTAATTACCGTTCCGTCAGGAGCGGTAATTTTTTGTACTAAATAGGGTTTCATCATAATTCCTTTGTTGGCAAAAGTTGCTGCCAGCATGGCCATTCTCAGCGGCGTGACCAGAAGGCTTCCTTGACCAATACCTGTTTGGGCCAAATCACCATCACCCAATCTGCTAAAATCAGGAAGCTTACCTGTGCTTTCCAGGATATCGCCCCCAAGTGGCTGGGTAAAACCATAACGGTCAAAGGCTTTGGCCATTTTGGTACGGCCTAGATCAAGTGCTAATTGGCCAAACGTTATGTTGCAGGATACTGCTAGGGCTTCTTCTAAGTTTACTTTACCATGCGCTCTCTTACCAGACTCAGGCAATACATAATCAGGCCCGATTTTAAGCGTCCCGGTACAATTAAACTCGCGTTTGTTAGTAGCCGCTTGCTCTGCTAACGCTGTTTCGGCCACAAGTACTTTGATAATTGAACCTGGTGGATACAAACCTTGAGCCGCTCTATTTAATAGCGGACTGCTAGCAGCTAACGAGATGGTATTCCAATCGGCTTCAAGACTATCAGGGTCAAAGCTCGGACGGCTAGCCATGGCTAAAATTGCGCCAGTCTTAGGTGATAAGGCTACAATGGCACCCCGGTTAGCTCCTAGTGCCTGATAAGCAGCCTGCTGAAGTCTTGCATCAATTGTAAGCATGACATTATTGCCAGCCCCGCTTTTAAATAACTGACTGATGGCACCTAAGTGACGTTCAGGATTTATTTGACCGGATAGAAAACCATCATAGATGTTTTCTATCCCTGCTTTGCCATACTTTGGGCTGTCATAGCCGATTACATGAGCAAATAATGCAGCATATGGATATTCCCGACTGTATTCTTTTTGGGCTGTTAGCTTGCTTAAAGCAAGTACTTTTCCCTGGCTGTCGGTGATTTGACCGCGTTCAATCCGGCGGGACGCATCAGCCATGCGCCGGTTAAGCGGATTAAAGGCAAGATTATTACTTTCAACAACCTGAAGATATGTTACATAACCAAGCAGTATAACAAGTAAACCAATACAAAACAGCGCTGCCTTACGGATATTTTGACGAAGTG
The DNA here is from genome assembly GCF_900176355.1 of Sporomusa malonica. Lineage (GTDB taxonomy): Bacteria > Bacillota > Negativicutes > Sporomusales > Sporomusaceae > Sporomusa > Sporomusa malonica. The sequence goes on from NZ_FWXI01000005.1 coordinate 51,828, forward strand.
ACTGATCATGAATCGTATTATTTTTCATTGGGTGCTGTCGCCTCCGATATGGCAAATAACATACCCAGCAGGATAAAGCTTGAGACCATTGAGCTACCGCCATAGCTAATAAGTGGAAGCGTTATGCCAGTTAGTGGCAAAAACTTGGTAACGCCGCCTATGATAAGAAAAACTTGCAGTGCAGTAAGCACGGCCAGACCGCCAGACAGCAGCATAGTAAACGGTGTTGGAGAAGTAAGAGCCGTGCGGAAGGCGCGATAGACAATGAGTATGTAAGCAATAATTACGGCAGCTGTACCGGAAAGTCCCAATTCTTCGCCAATGGCGGCGAAGATGAAGTCAGTATGTACTTCAGGGATAGTATTCGGATAGCCAAAAGTTAGACCGCTGCCAAGGATTCCGCCTGAACCGAAAGCAAATAGTGACTGGACAATCTGATAGGCGCGTCCAGTTGGATCAGCCCAAGGATTAAGCCAGATATCAATGCGCACTTGTACATGGGGAAACAACAGATAACATACAGTAGAGCCTATGAAGAACAATCCAAGTGCTAAAACCACATAGCTTAGTCGGCCGCTGGCCATATAGGCCATGGTTACTGTAGTCCCAAAATATAACAGCGCTGAACCTAAGTCACGCTGGACAATAAGCATAGCCATGGTTAGTCCCCATAACGCCAGAAGCGGCGCTATAAAACGAGGATGTGGCAAGGTTACCGGACCATAATGTCTTGTGGCAAAAGTTAGCAGTTGTCGACGTTCGCTTAAATAAGCGGCTAAAAATATTATAATAAACAGTTTGGCAAATTCTGATGGCTGAAATCTTAATGGGCCTAAAATAACCCAGTTCTTATTACCGCCAATATCGACACCAAAGGTGATGGTGATTAATAAAAGCACTATACCGGTTAAGCCGCATAAATACTTATATTTGGCGATAACTTCAGCTTGACGGAAAACAAATGCGGTAGCATTAAATGCGATTAGTCCTGCTATCAGCCACAGTGATTGCGGAAAGAATAAATCGGGGCGCAGCCTCAAGATAATTGTTAGCCCTATGGACGCTAATAATACGGCCAAGGGCAATAACAACGGATCTGCATTAGTGGAAGACCGGCGAATGACAAGCGCTGTCGTCGTCCACAGAAAAATTAAGCAGGCTATAACGCCAAGCCCCTGAAAGTCAAATTGATTATTTGTTAGTGTAACTGCGAGATATCCATTCAGTAGCACGAGACCAGCCAAAACCAGCAGCCCAAGCTCAGTTAACTTTGTCTGATTCATGGATAATCCTTATACTCAGCAAGAATTGCAGTAATATTGTCATAACCGCCAGCCTGATTAGCCTGTTCAACCAGTTTGTTAACAATTCCCTGCAGGTTCCCTGGCTTTGAACAAATGCTAAATATATCTTCTTCTGATACCATATTAGTTAGTCCGTCAGTACATAACAGCAGACGATCACCAGGCTGCCCCAAAAATCTGCCAGAATCGACGCTAATTGTTTCACTGGTTCCTACCGCTCTGGTCAAGATGTTTCGATGCGGATGAACCAATGCTTCAGCAGCTGTGATACTGCCGGTCTGCACTAATTCCCAAACCAGTGAATGATCGTTTGTTATTTGTTGAAGCATGTTTTCTCTAAGAAGATAAAGTCTGCTATCACCTACATGTCCCCAGTATATTTCGGACCTATCCGCATATACTGCCGTAACCGTAGTACCCATGCCAAGGCACTCACTTTTAGCTTGGGACATTTGATAAATAATAGTGTTGGCCTTAATAATTGCTTCTTTTAGAATATGTTCCCAATCAGATTGCTGCCTGAACATTTTTAGATATTCCTGGATAGTTGTGGCTCCTAAGTTGCTGGCAATTTCCCCGGCAACATGTCCGCCCATGCCGTCAGCAACTACAAACAAGTGCGGCGGCGAAAAAACATAACTATCCTCATTGGTTTTGCGTACCATACCAATGTCTGACTGTGCAAATGCCAGCATGGAAGTCACCTCTCAAACTTAAGAGTAACCGCCCCGATTTGTATTACATCGCCGTCTGCCAGAGCAGTCTCTTCTTCAATCCGTTGACTATTGAGCAATGTGCCATTAGTGCTGCTTAAATCAGCAATCAGGTAGGTTTGTTTCGATTTAGATATACAGGCATGCTCATGAGAAACAAAAGTATCATTGATGATTAAATCATTATTTTGGCTACGCCCTATGGCCAAACTTTCTGCTATAGGATAAACAATTTGTGACAGCAAGGCTTTCTCATCACTAATAACAATCAGCTTAGGAATCTGATTACTACCAGTGCCCTCACCAGTCTGAAGCTGAAGTGACAAATAAGCTTGCGGCTCAATAGCCAGTTTAGTTAAGTCTTTGGATGCTATGTTTACTACTCGGTATAAAAAGTAATAGACCAGTAATACCAGGCTATACTGCAAGACTATTACAATGATATTGAGGATCTGCATTTTACCAGGCAATTTACTTCACCTCGTATAAAATCTCAGTGTTGCCTACTCTTATCCTGTCACCGTTTTTTAGTTGTTTGTGAGTAATACGATGGCTACCGACATAGGTTCCATTAAGACTTTTGGCATCATGAATGACATGAGAGCCGTCTTCATAAACAATATACGCGTGTAAGCGCGAAGTATTCATATCAGTAAGCGGCAGTTCATTGGTATTCCGGCGGCCAATGTTTATTCTATTGGTGGTACAATCAATTTTCAGACCTGCATCAAGTCCGTCAATCACTGTCAAAAGTCCGTGCAGAAGCTGTTGCGGAAAACGGTCTAAAAGTGCTGGGTTTAGTTTGTCAAATACCCTAGTATCACCACTATTTGGCACGCCTTCAAGCTGATTTGAACTTTCTTCGTAAGGAGCCTCGGTAAAACTTGTCGTAACCCGGAACGCTTGGTTAACTAATTTTTCATCGGCAAAAAGTTCGATTTGGGGGCCGCCAGCCATGGTGTAGCCTTTGCGTCTGCTCTCTTCGGTCAAATAAGCTGCTAGTTCGCCGCAGACAGCTGCCGAATACGGTTCCAACCGCTCATAGTCTTCACGTCTTAGATATACTGCATAATGATTAGGCACATACACATGGGAAACGCCTACAGTACGCTCGTCTTCCATCATTCGGGCCAATTGTTTGGCAATCTCTACCGGTTGCAAACCACTGGTAAATTGTTTGTTAAAAAAACCTTCAATATATTTTTCGAAAAAGTTCTCAATGTTGCGGACAAACTTCAACTGTAACACTCCCGATATTATTGCGTAAACTAGTATCTAATAAGAAACTTAGTTCTAATTATACGCGATATTGCCAATCTAGTCAAAATTAACCACTATTTTGACAATACTTTATGTCTCAACTGCCCACACGCTGCGTCAATATCGACTCCCATCTCCCGTCTTACAGTTACATTGACATGCTCGCCTTTTAAGATCTGTTCAAACCGAGTTATGTCAGATTGAGCCGGTCGAAGCAGGCCGCGTTCTGGCACAGGGTTGATGGGGATTAAATTGACGTTAGCGAGCTGACCTTTGAGTAGTGCCGCCAATTCACGGGCATGTACCGGTTGGTCGTTGATGCCGGCGATCAGGGTGTATTCATAGGTCACACGTCTGCCTGTGTTTTGGCCATATCTGTTGCCTGCTTCCAGAACTTGTTCAAGTGGATACCGCCTGTTTACAGGCATCAGGCTAGTTCTGAGCTCGTTATTGGGTGCATGCAAGGAAATAGACAACGTAAGGGGAATCCCTTCCTCAATCAATTTGTAGATTTCGGGCACAAGTCCTGATGTAGACAGAGTTATGCTGCGATAGCTTAAATTCAGGCAGTAGGGTTCATGAAGAAGGCGAATAAAGCTTAGAACATTGTCATAGTTGGCTAAAGGTTCTCCTGAGCCCATGATTACAATAGAATCAACCTTACGCTCTTCTAGCTTTAACTGCTCATTAATATACAGCACTTGGGCCAGTATTTCGCCGCAGGTGAGGTTTCTGGCCAGTCCACCTAGTGTCGAGGCACAGAACGTACAGCCCATCGCGCAACCAACCTGGGTAGAGATGCAGACGCTATTACCATAGGAATGACGCATTAGAACAGTTTCAACAGCCATATCATCAGAGAAGGCCAATAAAAATTTGCTTGTCCGGCCGTCGCTTGAGTGCTGTGCGGCCTTTTGCCGGAGCTTGATGATGGTAAAGTTGTTGGCAAGTTTGGCGCGCTGGTCATTTGAGAGATTGGTCATGGCGTCAAAATCATCTACCCCATGTTTATATAGCCATTCAGCAATTTGCTTGCCACGGTATGATTGGAGGCCCAGTGGTTTTATGGCTTCGGTAATCTCTGAGGCCATAAAACCAAATAGTTCAGTTTTTGCTGGAGTTGTCATAGGTTATACCGCCTTATTGTTGCCGCGTCATGCGGGCGATGAAGAAACCATCCACGCCGTCAGTGTGCGGCCAGAGTTGCACCATGGATTCAGGCCGTTTTTTCCCAGGCAGGTATTGCCCTGCTGGTTCTAAGATAAATGCAGGATGGGTATGTAAGAATGTATTGACAATATCCTGATTTTCTTCAGGCTCGGTGGTGCAGGTACTGTAGACCAATACACCACCTGGTTTTACACATTGCGCGGCGCTTGCGAGGATAGCTGCCTGCAGTTTTGGTAAATCCTGTAGGATTTCTTCTGATTTGCGCCAGCGTGAGTCAGGCTTACGCCTTAGTACGCCAAGTCCAGAACATGGGGCATCGACAAGTACTCTATCCGCTTTAAGCGGATACATGCCGCCTAAATTAACAGCATCCAGTGCCCTTGTCTCAATATTAATTAAGCCTAAACGTCCAGCGTTCTCCTGGGTGAGAGCCAGCTTGTGTTCATAAATATCGGTAGATAACACCTGTCCGGTATTCTTCATCAGGGCGGCAATATGAGTGGTTTTACCGCCGGGAGCACCGCACGCATCAATAATAAACTCGCCAGGCTGCGGGTCAAGGACATGGGCTACAAGCATGGAACTTTCGTCCTGCACTTGAAATAGACCTGCCCGTAGTGAGTCAAGTGTGCCTAGTCCCGGGTGTTCGTAGCATACGATACCTTCCGGCGTCCAGTCTGAGATCTTGCACTTTACCCCTTCGTCCTCCAAACGCTGAATGAGTTCGTCACGCTTAATTTTAACAGTATTAGTGCGAACTGACAGTGGCGGCGTATTATTGTTAATTTGGCACAACTCTTCGCACGCAGTTGCTCCTAGCCGTTTAATCCAGCGCTCAACAAGCCATTCGGGATGAAAATATTTGAGCGCCAGGTATTTTACTGGCTGTTTTTCTCGGTCAGGATAAACGATCTTTTCTGGGCTGCGGGCGGCATTTCTCAGAACACCGTTGACAAACTTGACTGTCCCTGCATGACCATATTTTTTTGTCAACTCAACGGCTTGATTGCATGCCGCCGAAGCCGGTACTTTTTCCAAAAAAAATAGTTGGTACATGCCTAGTCGCAGGATGTTTCTAATAACAGGCGCTACTTTAGTCAGTGGACGGCTCAGGTAATTGCTAAGCATCCAGTCCAAAGTAGCGCCGGCTTTGATTGTACCGTATACTAGTTCAGTAATAAACCTCCGGTCTTGATCAGAAAGTTGTCCGTGGGATGTCCGCCGGTTTATCTCTTGCGCCAGGGCAATATTGGCGTAAGCGCCCTTGCCTTCAATATCATTAATTACTTTGAGCGCGACTTCTCTGGCGTCAAACTTTTTTTCAGTCATGTAAATGCCACCATCTTTAATTTTTTCGTTGATTATTGTTAGTTAAAAAGCTTTGGATAGCCTGCTCGACTTTGCTGAGATCAACGCGTGTATTGCAGCAGGGGCCGAACGGCCGTTCATTGAGTACACCAATCACAGGTAGTGGAAAGACATCTTGAATGCCACTTGTTAGGTCGCGTTCACAGGCAATGGCCAGTACTGCGTGAGGACGGATACTTTTTATTACTTTTCTTGCTAAGGTGCCACCAGTCACGACCGCCAGATGGACACCATAGCTATCAGCAAGTGCTGCTAAATCGCCAATTTGGCATTGTCCGCAACGGCGGCAGTTGGACACATTGCGCGTAATTTTATGCGGACAAGTTTCCTGCTGCAAGCAGTGTGGTGTCATAATTAGCAGTTTGGCCGGTTGTACGGTTATATGTTTTTGCCTGATCAAGTGGTTGCTGACTTCGATGAATGATCGCTCAATTCGTTCTTTATCAACATCAAACAGTTTACCAATACAGATGGCGATCGGGAATAACAGATTGATGGCCGACCAGGCTAGGCCCTGAAAGATGCCTAGTGTCTTAAAGCCGAGAATGGCTAAGATAATGCCGGTGACACCGCAGGCGGCAGCCACAATGACTGCGGCTAACAGTGTACCTAATATCATGGGTAAATAGCTGCTGATATTAGCTAAGCCTGGTAAGCTAACAACCCATAGGCCGTAGCTTGATATGATTGCTAATAACAAACTAATTAGAATGAGCACTAAAAAAAGTCGTTTGCGGGGCCTATGTACTATTTCTATCACGTCTGCCACCTTCTATTCAAACATGTTACCGACTGTCAGGCAATAGCCGCAAACACAGTCACTGGCCTTCATCCGACGTTTGGATTCAGGCTGTACTTCCAGCACCTCTATTGTACCCTTACCTGTTTCGACAACAAGCCCTTCTTTGGTTATTTGTACAACTTTCCCCGGCTCTGTGCAGGGCTGTGACGCATTATATACTTTAGTTTGCCAGATTTTTAACGATTTATTTTGAAGCCTGCAATACGCTACCGGCCATGGATTGAGTCCACGAACCAGGTTATGGATAGCCACTGCCGGCTGGTGCCAGTCAATGCGTTCGGTATCCCGGTTAAGCATCCGGGCATAAGTGGCGTCAGCCTCATTTTGTGGTTGACGTGGTGCCGTTCCGGCTGAAAGCTGGTTTAAAGTGTCTGACAGTACAGTGGCGCCAAGGTCTTTAAGTTTATCGTGTAAGCTACCTGTGGTGTCGTCTGGCAAGAGTGGCAGCTCGGCTTTTATAATCATGTCGCCTGTGTCCATGCCGACGTCCATATACATGGTGGTAATGCCTGTTGTTCTTTCCCCATTGATGATGGCCCAGTGGATGGGGGCTGATCCGCGATATTTGGGTAATAGTGAGGCGTGTACGTTGATGCAGCCGTGGGCTGGCAGGTCTAAAAGCTTTTTGGGCAGGAACTGGCCAAAGGCAACAACAATAATTACGTCGGGCCTTAGCGATAATATTTGATTGTAAAAATCGTCATTTTTAATACTACCAGGCTGCAGGACTGGTAAGTTATATGCCAGCGCTGCTTCTTTAACAGGCGAGTAAGCCAGTTTCTGGCCGCGGCCTTTGGGACGGTCAGGTTGAGTGACAACAGCTGCTACCTCATAGCCTTCCTTGAATAGCATATCTAAACAAGGAACAGCAAAATCCGGTGTTCCCATAAATACTGTACGTAATTTTTTCATAAAAACTACCCCTTGTGCATGGTTTTTGCCAGTTCAATGAATAGAATACCATTCAGATGGTCTATTTCATGCTGTAGTGCACGAGCCAATAGGCCTGAGCCGTTAATGCAAATCTTCTTGCCGGCTCTGTTTAGTGCTTCTACGGTAACTGTAGCACATCTTTCAACTTCACCGTACATCCCAGGCACGCTTAGGCAGCCCTCGGTGCCGTTTTCGCAGCCTTCTTTAATAATGATTTCAGGATTAATTAGCTCGATAATGCCTTCCCCAACGTCAATAACGACTACGCGTAACGATACCCCTACTTGTGGGGCTGCCAGACCTACGCCATCGGCGGCATACATGGTTTCAGCCATATTATCAAGTAATTGTTTAACTTTTCGGTCAATCTTTTCTACAGGCGCAGCTATTTCTTTTAAAACTTTGTCGCCTGCTTTTCTAATTTCTATTACGGGCAATGTGTATACCTCCTCTTACCTATGAGACCATTAGAAAAATTTTACCACAGTTTAGTGTGTCACGAAAGTAGCTAGCTTAGATTAAAGCACATTGACAGGGTCAATATCGACAATTAGGTCTCGGCGGCTAGCCATTCCTAAGGCTGAAAGCTGTCTGGTAACAGTGGACAACCCTTGAGTTTTGATGAGAATATTAACACGGAAGACATCTTTTATTTTATTAACCGAAGCCGGAAAAGGCCCAATAATTGCTGAATCTGTCTTAGTAAGCGACTGGGTTAGTTCGATCGCCAATAGATTAGCATTGCGGTGAACAGTTATTTCATCGCCGGCTTGGACAGTTATTTTTATCAAATTTGAGAAAGGTGGGTAGTCTAACTGGCGGCGAAAAACGATTTCTTCTTGATAAAACGCTTGATAATTATGGGCGGCCCCGGCGGTGACGGCATAGTGTTCGGGGTTATAGGTCTGCATGACCACTTGGCCGGCCTTGGCGCCGCGGCCAGCTCGGCCAGCCGCCTGGGTTAGCAGAGCAAAGGTTTTTTCAGCTGCTCGGAAGTCAGGCAAATTGAGAGCAGTATCTGCGGAAATAATGCCGACTGCTGTCACATTGGGAATGTCATGGCCTTTGGCCACCATTTGAGTTCCAAGGAGAATGTCATATGTTCCGGCAGCAAAGGCTGACAGTATCCGGTCATGTGCCATCTTACCACCAGTAGTGTCTTGGTCCATTCGGACAATTCTGGCTGATGGGAATAATGCAGTCAGTGCCTCTTCTACTTTTTGGGTACCAGCGCCAAAATAACGGATATATCGACTGCTACATTTTGGGCAGGTATCTGGTATAGTGTGACGCTCCTGGCAATAATGGCAACGCAGGACATTCGCTGGAGCGTGGTAAACAAGCGAAATATCACAGTGGCGGCATTTGAGGACATGGCCGCACTCACGACATAGGACAAAGGTTGAATAGCCGCGGCGATTGAGAAGGATAACGGCCTGTTCTTTTTTTGCTAATGTTTCGGTCAGCATGTCCTGCAGCGACTGCGAGATGACGCTGCGGCGGCCTTGGGCTAGTTCCTGGCGCATATCAACAACAGTAACTGGCGGCATAGGTGTATTGTCCACCCGGTTGTTCATAGGAATTAAAATATGCTCCCCTTGCAGCGCCTGATAATAGGTTTCGACTGCAGGTGTAGCGCTGCCCAGAATAACAGTAGCTCCAGACAGTCTAGCTCTGGTTAACGCCACTTCCCGAGCATGGTAGCGCGGTGTTTCCTCCTGTTTATAAGTGAATTCATGCTCTTCGTCGATGATAATCAGTCCTAGATGGCTTACTGGCGCGAATAGCGCCGAGCGTGCGCCAATGACAATTCCCGCCTGACCTGTCTGCAGGCGGCGCCAGGCGTCATGACGTTCGCCAACTGAGAGTTTACTGTGCATGACAACGACGTCATCACCAAATTCTGCTTTGAAGCGAGCGACAATCTGGCTTGTCAGTGCAATCTCTGGCACTAATATTATAGCTTGGCGATCAAGACACCTTGCTTCGGCAACTGCTTTTATATAGACCAGTGTTTTACCGCTACCGGTAACGCCATGGATTAAGAATGATCTATGGATACCCGAATGAATGGCAGGAGTAATTAACTGTAAGGCGTGCGATTGTTCGAGGGTCAAGGTTACCTCAGTTGTTCGCTGATGGCTTCCTGCATAGCTGTTTCGGAATACAGGTACACTTCGGGTGGTGACGAGACCCTGCGCTGCTAGCCTTTTTACAGTTTCCAGGGTAATAGAAAGGCTGCGTAACTGCGCTGCAGTAAGTTCTTGGGTATCTGTATCTAACAAGGCGCTTAGCAGCCTGCGTTGGGCTGTTTTGGACTTAGGCAGTGTCTGTTCAATTTGTTCAGCCACCTCCCTGCTCACTGCTAGCTTAATTATTATTGTTGAGTTGGCTTTACCTCTTTTGCTGACAGTATCGGCGTGTACAATTAGCTTATGTTGTAAAAAGAATTTTATTATGGCCCCCATGTTGCCTGTCAGCTTGGTAAGCTCAGGCAATGTAGCAAGACCACGCTCGTAGATATAGGTAAGTGTTGTACGGTATTCTTCGGGTTTGCAGCTTAGTAAAGCTTCCACCCGTTTCATATCAGTTTCAGCAGGAGCCTGATAAGCTTTTTGCGTTCTAATGCCTGATTGACCTGGGATAAATAGCCGCATGGCTTCACCTAATGAGCATAGGTAGTATTCACTCAACCAGTTGGCTGTTGCGAGCATATTGCTGTCAAACCAGGGATGATCATCCAAAACATCAAGAATGGGTTTTAAGGTTTCAGGGTTTTCATCAGCTAAGCCAACGACAAAACCTTCGACCTTACGGTTGCCAAACGGTACAAGTACCCGCGATCCTACCTGGATATTGGGTAAATTGATCGGAATATTATACGAAAATGGCTTATCAAGGCTGCGAGCCGGAATATTAACAATAATTTGGGCAGTATTTGACATGTTTTCACCACTTATTCTCGAATAAAGAGAAGGGGACTTGTTCAGTCCCCTTTTAAACTAAAGTATATATTCGCTTTTAACTGTCAAATACCTGCTACCGGTTTGTCAGGGTAATGAGCGGCCATTTCCCAGTCAAGGCCAGTATCCATGGGCAAACGCTTAAAAAAACGTTTAGTTCGGCGCATTCTGAGCGGAGAAAAATGAAGCTTCATTAAACGCACTCCTTAACCCTGAATAGAGTAGCCAAGAGATTGTAAGGTTTCTTCAATATATCCGCTAGAAGTTACTGTTTCGTCATGATTGACTGCAACCTGCTTGGAATTTAAGTCAACCTTGACTGAGGAAACACCATGAAGGTGGGACAGCGTATGTTCAATACGGTCTCGGCAATGGTCGCCTTTGAGGCCCCCAACACGGTAAACGGATTGCTTGGTATTTTTCTGTGTAGCCAATGAAATACCTCCCTTTTTACTGAATTGAGTGTCCAGCATTGTTAGTATTACCATTGGCCATTAATTAATTAGTCTATGTTAGCTTCCTTACGCAGAACTTCCGCTTTATCAATCTGCTCCCATGGCAGGTTAACATCGGTGCGGCCGAAATGACCGTAAGCGGCAGTTTGGCGGTAAATAGGACGTCTGAGATCCAGAGACTTGATGATGCCAGCCGGTCTCAAGTCAAAGTGTTTGTTGATGAGTTCAACAATCTTAGCTTCTGTAACTTTTGCTGTGCCAAAGGTTTCCACCATAACAGATACTGGACGGGCAATACCAATGGCATAAGCCAACTGGATTTCGCACTTATCTGCTAACCCGGCAGCAACCACATTTTTGGCTACATAGCGTGCAGCATACGCAGCAGAACGGTCAACCTTTGTTGGGTCTTTGCCTGAGAATGCGCCGCCGCCGTGACGGGCCATACCACCATATGTATCAACAATGATTTTACGTCCGGTTAACCCTGCATCACCTTGCGGGCCGCCAACTACAAACCGTCCGGTCGGGTTAATGTAGTATTTAGTCTTGGCGTCCAAGAGCTCGCCAGGGACAATAGGCGTAACTACTTTGGCGATAAGGTCTTTTTCAATGGTTTCTCGGTCAACTTCTGGGCTGTGTTGTGTGGACACGACAATCGTATCAATGCGTACCGGTTTACCGTCTTCATATTCCACAGTGACCTGGGTTTTACCATCAGGACGGAGGTAACTGAGGTCACCGTTTTTACGAACTTCTGAGAGGCGGCGGGCCAGTTTATGGGCCAAAGCGATAGGCAACGGCATATACTCGGCGGTCTCGTTGGTGGCATAACCAAACATCATGCCTTGGTCACCAGCACCAATAGCTTCTATCGCATCCATGTCGCCCTGTTTGGCTTCTAGCGCCTTGTCTACACCCATAGCAATATCTGGTGATTGTTCGTCAATCGAGGTTAAAACACCGCAGGTTTCGCCATCAAAGCCGTATTTGGCACGAGTATAGCCGATTTCCTTGATGGTCTCACGAACAATCTTGGGAATGTCTACATAGCAATTAGTGGTAATCTCCCCCACTACATGCACAATACCGGTAGTTACTAGTGTTTCGCAGGCTACCCGGGCTGAAGGGTCATGAGCCAGAATAGCGTCAAGCACACTATCAGAAATTTGGTCGGCAATCTTATCAGGATGGCCTTCAGTTACAGATTCAGATGTAAAGAGCACGCGTTTTTTTTCCATGATAACTATTCCTCCTAGTTTTGATCTAAAAAGAAAAACCCCCGCAAGGGAGGTGATTTTTTTCACTCCCATCTTACGGTTTTGCCGCCGGAATTGGCACCGTTTTTAGCAGATAAACTGCTAAATGGTTGCCGCGGTTTCATCGGGCCAGTCCCTCCACCAACTCTTGATGAGTATAGCATATGTAATTTTCATAAAGAAAGCACGGCTTGCGCCGAGCCTTTGGCGACAGCGGAAGTCGATGCTGCCCTTATCCAGACGGAAAGTTATACTTTCTTACAGGACACCAAAAAAATTCTAATCGAATTTCAAAGAAAAATCAAGTAGATTTTGTTAGTATTGCACAAATTTTGTCTAGGATGATCTCGGCCACCTGGTATTTACTCAATTGAGGGAGTGCTTCAACCTGCCCATTTTTGTGAATGACTTTGACAATATTAGTGTCAATATTAAAGCCGGCCCCCGGTAATGTGACATCATTGGCAACAATCATATCTAGGTTTTTCTTAATTAATTTTTCCTGCGCATGTGCCAGCAGGTCTTCTGTTTCAGCAGCAAAACCAATTAATAGCTGTTGTTTTTTACGCTGCCCCAGCTCGCGGAGAATATCCGGATTTTTTATCAGATTAATGGTTAACATGTCTTCGGTTTTCTTTATTTTCTGTTGGGCAGTCAGTTCTGGGCGGTAGTCAGCAACGGCGGCCGCCTTAATTACAACATCAACTGCATCAAATTCAGCTAAAACGGCATCACGCATTTCGGCAGCCGTTTCCACTCGTTTGACGGTAACGCATGGTGGATTGGGCAAGCTTGATGGCCCGGAAACCAGGACGACTTCAGCACCTCGTGCAGCCGCTACTTGGGCTAACGCATACCCCATTTTACCGCTGGAACGGTTGCCAATATATCGAACAGGGTCGATGGGCTCTCTCGTACCGGCGGCTGTAATCAGTACTCGTTTGCCTGCCATGCTCAGGCGGCTGTGTAAGAGAGCAATCACTTCTTCCACAATGGTTGCTGGTTCAGGTAAGCGGCCCGGACCTTCCACACCACAGGCCAACATGCCTGTAGCAGGTTCAATGATGTGGTATCCTAAGCTCTTCAGATTGACTAAGTTCTGTTGAGTAATCGGGTTAAGGTACATATTGGAATTCATGGCGGGCGCGAGCACAATTGGCGCTGTTGTTGCCATAATTGTAGTTGTAAGCATATCGTCGGCAATACCATTGGCTATTTTTCCAATGACATTGGCAGTCGCTGGGGCAATAAGAAGTAAATCAGCACGAGACGCTAACGCGATGTGCTGTACATTCCAGGTTTTGGGTTCTTCCCACATGTCAGTGATAACTGGGTTACCGCTAATTTCTCGGAACGTTAGTGGGGTGACAAACTCTGTTGCGGATTTGGTCATAACAACATTGACATTGAAGCCGGCTTTTTTTAGCCGGCTAACAATATCGACCGCTTTATAGGCCGCAATGCCGCCGGAAACACCCATAACAATATTTTGGCCTGAGGACATTATTGCCTCCTATTTAATTCCGGTTTTGGTTCGTTCGTAGGTAATTTTGCCTTGTGCGATTTCTTCAAGGGCAATTGTTACCGGTTTGTTGGACTTGGATTCAGCCAATGGCTGCTGACCGTCCATAATCTCACGCGCTCGTTTGGCGGCAAGTACGACCAATGTGTATTTACTATCAACTTTTTGTACCAGTACATCTAAAGACGGATTAATCATAGTGTCTCCCCTTGCCTTTTATTTGAAGGTGCCAAGTGCTCGTTACATATACAATTTGCATGGCAGAGACTATCGATCAAATCGGTATTGCGCTCTGCTCGGTACTTTTCTGCTGTAATAATAGTTTCGATTCTTTGCACAGCTTCAGCTACTTGGTCATTGACCACAATATAGTGATAATTGTGCGCCAGGCTAAGCTCATCGCTGGCGCAACTCAAACGATTTCGGATTGCATCAAGACTATCGGTGCCGCGTTTGTAAATTCTGTCAGCCAACTCATCAAGTGAGGGCGGGACTATATATATATATACACCTTGCGAAAAATTATCCTTTACCTTCATGGCCCCTTGGGTATCAATCTCCAGAACGACATCGTACCCGTTATTTAGTTGTTCAAGAACGTAATGACGTGGTGTCCCGTAAAAGTTGCCGTAGACTTCAGCCCACTCCAGGAGATCATGATTGTCGATCATGGTTTTAAAGCGGTCTTGGGTAAGGAATAGATAGTTTACCCCATCAACTTCTCCCACTCTCGGCTGGCGGGTAGTGGCAGATATGGAGTATTTGAGCTGAGGATTGCTACGCAGCAACTCACGGCAAATGGTGCCTTTACCGGTGCCAGAAGGACCGGAAATAACGATTAAAATTCCTTGCTGCGCCATAGCCTATCTCCTTTCAGGTCGTATTATTCGGCAGTATCGTCGCTAGTGTCTTTGCTGGTTAAACGGTGGGCAACTGTTTCAGGCTGTACAGCCGATAAAATGACGTGGTCGCTATCAGTAATGATAACTGCGCGGGTCCGGCGTCCATATGTAGCATCAATAAGCATACCACGATCGCGCGCTTCCTGAATAATTCTCTTGATGGGGGCTGATTCTGGGCTGACAATAGAAATAATCCGGTTTGCCGACACTATATTGCCAAAACCGATATTAATCAATTTTATGTCCATTAAGACTCCTCCTATATACATTTATAGGTATTTAGACGTAGCTTCTATATTACTCTATGTTTTGGATTTGCTCTCTGACCTTCTCAATCTCACTTTTAATTTCAACGACAACATTGGCAATAGTAGAATCATTTGCTTTGGAAGCAATCGTGTTGGTTTCTCGGTTTATTTCCTGAACAATAAAATCCAGTTTGCGTCCGACCGCCTCTCGCTCTTTAACAGCCGCCTTAAATTGAGATAAATGGCTTTTAAGCCTAACAATTTCTTCAGTAACATTAGTCCTATCGGCAAATATGGCTGTTTCCTGAAGTAGTCTGGTTTCATCTGGCTCTGCTCCTACGGCGGCTAATAATTCCCGCATACGGCCTAGCAGTTTTTCACGGTATTCAACAAGTATTTGCGGCGCTCTCTCTTCAACTGTAGCGATATAGGTATATAGTTTTTCAACTCGTGCTAAGAGATCATTCTCAATATTGGCTCCCTCAGCTTCTCTCATTTTCATAAGATTTAGAACCGCTGACTCAATAGCTGTAGCTAGTTTGGGCCATAGTTTTTCAACATCTTCTGAAATTTCCTCTACCTTGAGCACATCAGGGTACTTAGAAAGGTGATAAACATTATCGCTGGCAGGCACTCCCAAAAGACCGGCTAATTCTCCCATTGCATTATGGTAAGCCATTGCCAAATCTTTGTCAACCCTTACGGTCCGTTTCTTTTGACCATACTCGTCGACAGTAATAAAGGTGTCCACTCGGCCGCGTAAAATGGTATTGGCAATGCCGCGGCGGACTTTGTCCTCCAAACTACCTAAGGCTTTTGGCATGCGGATTACAATTTCATTATAACGGTGATTTACCGCTTTAATTTCAACTATAATCCGATGAGTCGAATCAATATATTCACCCCGGCCAAATCCGGTCATACTTTTTAGCACGAAAATTGCACCTTCCTTTGCGTATGTTTATTATTGACTGATCATACAATTTTAACCGTAGATTTTTACAGTTACTTCGCGTTACTTGTCCTAAATCCCTTTTTCATAAAAAAATAAATGGAGATATACTCCATTTTTAGCAGAACATTATTTAAAATTCGGCAGATCGAAATAAAAGCGACGTTCCTGCTTGTCTTTGGTGGTCACTATTAGTGTGATGGGTTTATTTAATAAGACATCTTTGTCAGGAAAATAAAAATGGGAATGAGCAGCATATTGAGGTTCATCTGGAAACCAGGGGGTTTTAACTGGCTGGTTAGCTACTACGTGATAGGGTTTAATCACTTTCTTTTCTTGTTTAAGGACTACTTGGATACCCTCAGTAAAACTCGAGCTATTACCATTTACAATTATACTAAAGACCAAACACCCGGCATAATCGGCTAAAATTTTTTCGCTGTCAGCAAGCTCGACAGATTGTTTACTCCTGATTTTGTCTCGTGCGTCATTAGCTATTAACAGAAAGGGTGTATACAAATAAGCTTTCTCTGTTGTTTCATTGAGAATAGGAGCTTTTTCTTCATAAGCAAGCCAGGGCGCAAGGAAATCAGTAAGTGCCAGTTGTTTACTTTTTACGCCATAAGCCTGGGCTTCCAGGATGACTTCTTTGTTTACCAACGATAATGCCCCAGCGGGCCAAGGGACTGAGAGCAGGAGTATTAGGCTAAGAACACCAGATAGAAATCTCACCTTACACCTCCGATGACAAAAATGTCCTGGCGTATATATATTACGCATAAGAACAAAAAAAACCTTTATTTTCAGAATTTAGAAGCTATGTAAAAAAACCAGCTCGTGTGAGCCGGTTTTTTTCAGCTTACAGCAGGTAGGTGCCCCGGAATACTTCCACGGCAGGGCCTGATTTATAAATATGATTGTTTTCGCCCCATTGGATAAACAGGTCACCACCATCCAGTTTTACGATTGCCTGACGATCAGTATGACCGTTTAAAACAGCGGCAACCAAAGCAGCGCTGGCTCCGGTGCCGCAGGCTTTGGTAATGCCTGCGCCGCGTTCCCAAACACGCATCTTTAGTGTTTCGCGGTTAATGACTTGGATAAATTCAACATTGGCCTTTTTGGGGAACAGGCTATGGGTCTCGATTTTTGGCCCAATGGCAGATAGGTTAACTTTGGATACATCGTCAACAAAGATGACGCAATGCGGATTGCCCATCGATAAAGCGGTGACATGGTAGGTTTGACCATCCACTTCAATCGGTACGTTGACGGCCTGTTCCCCGGCATTGCCGACCATAGGGGTTTCACCGCGAGTTAGCTTTGGTTCACCCATGTCAACCTTTACTGTTGATAGTTTGTCATTTTCAAAAATAAGCTCAGGTGTAATAATTCCGGCCAAAGTATCAAGGGTGATGACTGTTTTGTCAGTAAGTCCGGTTTCATAGAGATAGCGGGCAACACAGCGTGTAGCGTTACCGCACATATCGGCTTCGCTGCCGTCTGAATTAAATATACGCATTTTAAAATCAGCGATATCTGACGGCAACATGACGACAAGTCCGTCAGCACCGATCCCAAAATTACGATCACAGACGGCTAAAGCCTGGCTACGATAATCGACAATATGTTCGCTCAACCCATTAATAATTACAAAATCATTGCCTAATCCATGCCACTTCGTAAACTGCATAATATTTCCCCCTAGGATAATGTAGTTACCTATTTTGCGGTAAAAAACCGCGGCGCGCAGGACGACGCTTGAATACATGCTTGAATCCGTTTAATATGAGGGTCCAGCCTGATACTATCAAAACCAGCGCCCAGTTGCCCAGTGAAAGCGGCACGGTGGAAAAAATAGCACTTAAGAATGGTACATACATGACTGAAAGTTGCATAATGGTTGAAAAAGCAACAGCCATAAGTAAATATTTGTTACTGGTAAATTTAAGTTCGAAGATGGTGGCTGTTTCTGACCGGCAGTCAAATACATGGAACATCTGACAATATACCAGTGTGGCAAATGCTGCTGTTCGGGCTAACGCTAAATCATTCTGTAGATAGTATATCACACTAAAGACAAAAAGTGTGCTTAAACCAATTTGAATACCGCGTCCAATGACTTTTCGGCTTAAGCCGCGAGAAAAAACACTCTCACCTGGGTGCCGGGGAGGTCGCTGCATAATGTTAGGGTTAGTGGGATCAATGCCAAGTGCCATGGCTGGCAGCCCATCGGTAACAAGATTTACCCAAAGTATCTGGACAGGCAGGAGTGGCATGGGTAACCCAAACAGTGCGGCTAAAAACATGGTAAGAACTTCACCGATATTGCAGGATAACAGGTATCTGATGAATTTCCTGATGTTCTCATAAATGCCGCGTCCTTCCTCTACTGCTGCGACAATTGTTGCAAAGTTGTCATCAGCTAAGACCATGGCAGACGCTTCTTTGGTGACATCGGTGCCAGTAATCCCCATGGCTATGCCGATATCGGCTTCTTTTATGGCTGGTGCATCATTAACGCCATCGCCCGTCATGGCCACAATATGCCCTTGACGCTTAAGCGCCCGGACAATTCTCAACTTATGGGCGGGAGAAACCCGAGCATAAACTGTGACTTTGTTGACAATGGCATCAAGATCGCTTTCGCTCATGGCGTCAAGATCCTTACCGGTGAGTGCTTTATGCTGGCCTTCTTTATAGATTTGTAGCTCCTGGGCAATGGCTATAGCCGTATTTATATGGTCGCCGGTGATCATAACTGTTTTAATACCGGCTTCACGGCACCGGGCAATAGAAGATTTGGCTTCTTCACGCGGTGGATCAATCATGCCAATGAGCCCCGAGAATACCAGGTCATTCTCGATAGTTTCGTCAGGGTTTTGCGCTTGCGCCGGCGTTAATCTGCGATAAGCCACCGCAAGTACTCTGAGGGCCTGAGACGCCATCTGATCGTTAATACTGTTTATTTTAGCAATGTGGTCGCTGGTTAGCGAAGTAGGACCTGCTGCCGTATGGTAATAGCGGCATAATTCGAGTATGGTGTCAGGAGCACCTTTGATATATAAAATATTATTGTTGTTGACATCACGATACACGACAGACATGCGGCGGCGTTCAGATTCAAATGGAATCTCGGCCACCCGTTTTTGCACTTTCTCAACCTCAGCCTGCCAAATGGAGGCTTTGGCAGCAGCTACAACAATAGCACCTTCGGTAGGATCACCTTCCACTGACCAGCCGGTTTCGTTTTTGGTACGCCAGATGCCGGTTATAGCGATATTGTTTTGTTTTAACGTGCTATTATTACAGAGGGCACCAATGGTGAGGCATTGGTGCAAAGCTTTATCTTTACTGATATCAAGTGGCTGCTGATTAAGTAGAATATTCCCCTTAATATCATACCCAACTCCGGTAATTTCATAGTTATTTCCGTCAGTAAATAACTGCCGAACTGTCATGGCATTTTGCGTTAACGTGCCGGTCTTATCTGAACATATTGCGGTAGTACAGCCAAGTGTTTCAACTGCTGGCAGTTTCCGGATAATAGCTCGCTGCCTAATCATTCGCTGGACGCCAAGCGCTAGGGCTACTGTTACGATAGCTGGAAGGCCTTCTGGAATAGCGGCAACGGCTAGGCTGATGCCAGCCATACACATGAGAAATAGCGATTCACCTTTGGCCACACCGGTAATGACAACGACTAAACATATAAATAGACAGCCCCAAACAAGCCATTTCCCGAGATGGTCAAGTCGCCGTTCCAGCGGGGTGGCCTCTTCGGTTGTTGTCTGGATCATACCGGCAATATGACCTACTTCTGTGGCCATGCCGGACGCACATACGACAGCTTTGCCACGGCCTCTGACTACACTGGTGCCAGCATAGACCATGTTCTTTCTGTCGCCCAAGGGAGCGTCTTCACTATACCTACGGTCAGCTACTTTGCGCACAGGCATGGATTCGCCGGTTAGCGCTGCCTCTTCTACTTCCATATTGTGAACATCAATAAGTCGGCCGTCGGCAGCTAGTTTATCACCAGCCTCTAGTATTAGAATATCGCCAGGTACAAGCTCTCTGGCTGGAATTTGCTGCACCATGCTGTTCCTAATTACTCTGGCGGTGGGCGAAGCTAGCTTCTTTAATGCGGACAGCGACTGTTCAGCCCTGTATTCCTGAATAAACCCTAATATGGCATTCATAAGGACAATGATTAAAATAGTGATGGCATCGGCATATTCGCCCAGAAAGGCGGATATCAGCGTGGCTCCTAATAAGACTAATACCATGAAATCTTGAAACTGTGCTAAAAACCGTTTCCACCAGGCTGTTTTTTCTTTTTCTGCTAACTCGTTAAATCCGAATTTGTCTAGCCTGGTGTTGACCTCAGAAGAAGATAACCCGTCTACAAAACTTGTTTGCCAGAATTGAACTACTTCATCTGGCGTACGTGCATACCATTTTTCCCTATCCATGCAGCCCACCTCGCTAACATGCGTATTGCTTTATTAACCATGTTATTCTGCTGGATGGTGAATTAGACCGAGTTTGACCGCTAATTGCCAAGGGTGTTATACTATTGGCAAATTGTCCAAGTTCTACAAATTGACGGAGGTCACGTTATGAATGTCGACGGATTATCTCTTGCACCGCTGGTAAATGAGCTCAACGCGGCTCTTGCCGGCGGACGTATTGATAAAGTATTCCAGCCAGACGCCTATTCGCTCTTACTCTGGGTGCGTCAGCCAGGAGAAAATCTGCGTCTCTTTCTCTCTGCGAATCCGGAGCGCCCTAAATTATTTCTTACAGCATTGGCTCCAGAGAATCCAGCTGTTGCTCCCAGTTTCTGTATGCTGCTCAGAAAGCACCTGGAAGACGGGCGAATTGGCAGCATTGAGCAGCACAGCCTTGACCGTATTGTCAACATCAATATTGATGTGCGCGGTGATCGAGGAATTATTGTTACCAAACGTTTAGTCATCGAAATAATGGGTAAACACAGTAATATTATCATGACTCAGGACAACGTCATTATCGATGCTATAAAGCGGGTGAGCGCTCATGTAAGCCGCCACCGTCAGGTATTGCCTGGTAAAGAGTATGTTTATCCTCCTGGGCAAGACCGGCTGAACATCCTAGAGATTGAGCCAGCTTTGTTCGCCAGGCAGGTATTAGCGGCTCCTGCCCCTTCACTTAGCAAAGCCATAATTGCGTCTGGAATCGGCTTGGGACCACTAACTGCGCGCGAGATTACCTGGCGTGGTGGCTTTTCATCGGACATTAGTTTAGGTGAATTAGATGCCGCCGATATAGACGCATTAAGTGAAGCAGTTGCCAGTGTTGCCGGGCCGCTCAAGGAGGGGCTGGTAGCACCCACCGTTGTAGTGGAGGGGCAGAACCGGCCGCTGGCGATTGCTGCCTTCGAGCCCGGGCATCTTACCCACCATAACCTTCACAAATTTCCCAGTATGAGCGCTGCTGTTGAGTTCTTTGACAAATTCAAGGGCCGTCCATCTTTGCCAGAAAAAGAACTGCTGACTAAGCTGTTAACGGCAGAATTAGCCAAGCTAGCCCGCAAACAGGCTGTCTTAACAGGTGAATTAGCCCAGGCGGAAAATGCCTATGAATTAAGAAAATGCGGAGATATTCTTATGGCTAACCTGTATACTATTACACCAGGCGCGCACGAACAGGCCTTGTTTGATATATATAGTGAAGAGCCCGAAGCTCAGGAGATCGTTATCAGTCTTGACTCAGCACTGTCACCGCTGGAGAACGCACAGCGATATTACACCAGATACAATAAAGCCAAACGCTCTGAAGAGCATTTGGCTTGTCAGCTTAAAGAATGTCAGGAGGATATCGCCTATTTAGATAGTATTGCCGTAGCTCTTACCCATGCGTCCGCCAGTGTCGAAGTGAGCGAAATACGCCAGGAATTAGTCGCTGCTGGATACATAAGAACTACAGAAAAACGGCGTGTCCCAGTTGTCCAGTCGTCACCTTTAGCAGCCAAGACCAGCGACGGTTTTAGTCTTATTATTGGAAAAAATAACCGTCAAAATGACCTAGTGACTTTCAAGCAGGCTCAACCTGATGACATCTGGCTGCATACTAAAGATATGCCTGGTTCACATGTCATTATTCGCAGTGAAAAGCGGGAAATCCCAACTCAGACGATAAATGAGGCTGCACAGTTGGCCGCTTATTTCAGCAAAGGCCGTCAATCGGCCAACGTGCCTGTAGATTATACTAAGCGCCGCTATGTGCGCAAGCCTTCGGGCGTTAAACCCGGTTTTGTCATTTATGATCATCAAAGTACCATTTATGTAACGCCTGACGAGACACTTGTGCAAACCCTAATTAAGCCTCAATAATTTCCTTAATGACAACTTGCTCACCGCTATCGATTGAACTCAGTTGCACACTGACTATTTCTTTGCCTGAAGTCGGGACATTTTTACCGACATAGTCGGCTCTAATAGGCAGTTCACGGTGCCCACGGTCTATAAGTACAGCCAATTGAATAGCAGACGGCCGGCCAATGTCGATGATGGCGTCAAGCGCCGCCCTTACTGTACGTCCGGTAAATAAGACGTCATCAACAAGCACAACTTTTTTGTCGTTAATAGAAAATGGAATGAGCGTTTCGTGGACTATAGGTTGATAGGCCAGTGTTGATAAGTCATCTCGGTATAATGTAATATCCAGTATCCCGACAGGTAGTTCAATACCTTCAATTCGCTTTATTTCATCAGCTACCCGCTGGGCAAGTGGCACACCTCGGGTTCTGATACCGACAAGTACTAAGTCGTTTACGCCTTTGTTGCGTTCGACAATTTCGTGCGCTACCCGGGTGAGGGCACGCTTGATAGCTTGGGAATCCATTATGACAGCTTTATCCACCATATTAACATGTTTAGCCATAATTTATCTCTCCTCTCTTTTTATAGCATCCAACTGCTTAAGTATGTTGGACATATCAGACGGGATTGGGGCGGTAAACACCATAGCCTCACCAGTGGCAGGGTGCTTAAGTGATAGTTCGGCCGAATGCAGTGCCTGGCCCTCAATGGCAAAGCGTTTTTTCTCAGGGCCGTATTTTGGGTCTCCTACAACTGGGTGGCCAATATACTGCATATGAACTCTGATTTGGTGAGTCCGGCCTGTCTGTAGTTTGCATTCAACAAGTGTAAAATTGACAAACCTCTCGACAACGCGGAAACGGGTTACGGCTTCTTTGCTGTTGCTAAAGGTAACAGCCATTTTTTTTCGGTCAGATGCGTGACGTCCAATGGGCGCATTGATAATCCCCTGTTCTTCAGCAATATTCCCATGTACAATAGCAACATATTTACGGCTGGCTGTGCGGCTTTTAATTTGTTCAGCCAAGTTAAGGTGCGAGCGATCATTTTTGGCGGCCACCATGACACCTGACGTATCTTTATCTAGGCGATGTACAATGCCAGGGCGAATTTCACCATTGATGCCTGACAAGTCCTTGCAATGTTCAAGCAGTGCGTTAACTAATGTGCCCTGATAGTTACCGGCTGCTGGATGAACAACCATGCCGCGCAGCTTGTTAACAACAATAATATCGGAATCTTCATAAATAATGGCAAGTGGAATAGCTTCAGCCATAATTTCAACAGGTTTAGCTTCTGGAAAGGTTATACTGATGCTGTCTTCAGCCTGTGCTTTATAATTGGCTTTAGCTGCCTTGCCATTAATTGTTACTAACCCGTCGGCAATTAATTTTTGCAGATGAGAGCGGGACATTTCGGGAAACCGTTTTGTTAGCAGAACATCCAATCTGACGCTCTGTTCCTCGGCGCTTACCTCAAAGACTGGTGTATTGCTGACGTTACAATGATTTTGTTCCACAATATCATCCTATCTTGTATTTTCTTGGTTTTCGTTTGGAAAAGACATAAAAACAAGGGTATAAATGACGCAGCCAACACCTGTTACAATCGCAACATCGGCCACATTAAAAACTGGCCAGATGCGAAAATCGAAAAAGTCCACCACATATCCGGTTTGTACTCTGTCAATAACATTGCCAATAGCGCCGCCTACAAGAAGGCTTAATCCTAATCGCATAAGTCGAAAATTCTCGGGAATATGTTTAAAAAAATAAACAGTAAGCGCCAACATAAGAAACGCAATAACAATAAAAAATATCCGTTGATTTTCCAAAATGCCAAAGGCAGCGCCAGGGTTTAACACATAGGTTATATGAAATATGTTGTCAAGCACAGGTAATGACATTCCAGGCAGCATATGGGTCTGGACAACCTGTTTTGCCCACTGGTCAATAACGACTACGACGACTGCGATGGTTCCTAGTAATAATATCGGCACCAAAATTCTCTCCTATCCTTATTCAAATGCCTTAAACTATGATAACATGATACCGGAAAATTTTCCAAACGTAAAGAAGCGCGGCGAAGATTGCCACGCTTCTTCACTTATCTTTATTGGGAATAAAATAGCGTTCAATGGTGTCTCGGTAATAATAAACGATTAGCCCGGAGGCAATAAGGAATGTTGTAATGACTGTGACTGATTTAAGATTATGGGTGAGATTTTGCCCTAGTATCGAGTACAGCACAATGCCTGGAGTCTGGCCAATGGCGGTAGCCATAGTAAATTGAAGTAGTGATATTTTTGTCAACCCCGCTCCGTAACTTATAACCTTAAAAGGAACTATGGGGGTCAGTCGAGTGATAAACACGGCCAATATACCATGTCGTTTGAAAAAGACATTAGTTAAATTTAAATATTTAATACTGACGAAGCGTTCGACTACTGGGCGCCCATACCAACGGGCAATACCAAAGTCAAGGGCGGCACCAATCAATGCACCGACCCAGGAATACAACGCGCCGTGCTGCCAGCCGAATATCCAGGCGTTGGTGATGGTAATAATAAGCCCTGGAACTAATGGTATCATAGACTGCAAGGTCATAAGTGCAATAGTGGTCAAAGGTGCCCATAGGCCGTAGGACAGAATAAATTGGCGCAGGCCTTCAAAGTTGCGGCATCTTAAATATGTAATGCCCTCGTTGGCAAACTGCTGCACTCCAGGCAACCCCAAATAAGCGGCTATAACTAGTCCCAAAACGCCAATTTTAATTAATGCTATGTACTTGGGTTCTGGACGGGCCATTAGGTACCTCCCTGAAATGCCCTATTTCTATACAAAATATTCGAATGATGCTAGTGGTGCTAATAGTTTATCAACCTAAATAGTATATCCAGCTGCATGTTTTATAATTAAACATAAGTAAGCAAAATCCTGCACTAAAAAAACAAACCGAGGCTGGTTTTTAGCGCTCGGTTTGTTTTTTCTCTTCTTGTCCTGTTAGAAAGTATAACTTTCCGTCTGGATAAGGGCAACATCGGCTTCCGCTTTCGCTAAGGCTCGGCGCAAGCCGTGTTTTCTTTAGCGTTTTCTGGCGTGGCGGCTAGTGCTGCCCGGTTCGTTTGGAATAGCATCAGCCAGGTCAACAATGCCTTGGTGTTCATTGCTATTGGGAAATAGTGCCTTATAATCATATGAGCCTGGGATATCTTGTGGGGTATCAGAACTGCCGTATCGTGCCACATCCTGAAGCGCATCTTCACCGTCATAGCCAACAAATTCGAATCTGGCCGAATCAAGGAAACTCCTATGAAACGGTGGCTCAAGCGATTCTTCCTCCAGCGGGCGGGGCGTAACATCGGTTTGCTCAAAATGTTCTTGGCAACCTATACACTGGGTAGCCCAAGGCAGTGCCTCAAGCCTTTCAGCCGGTATTACAGCGCCGCAGTGGTCACAACGTCCGTAGGTGCCAAGGTGGATTTTTTCCAAGGCCCGTTCTACACTACTTAAGAGCACGCGTTCATTGTCCCGAAGTCCCAAATCCTTGCCACGCTCAAAAGTCTCACTACCTAAGTCAGCCGGATGATTGTCATAGGTGGATAACTCACCTGTTGTGTTGGACAAGGCTGAGCGAAGGCCGTTATCTTCTAGCTCGATAATTGTATGAATTAAATCGTGCTTTTTAGCTTCCAACTGTGACTTGAATTTTGTTAATTGTTCAGGGCGCAAGAATAAGCCCCCCTGTCAATGAATAAATTTGGCGACTTCGGCTAAACGCAGTCGCTCTTTATATTGTTTTGGCTTCTCATCACTATAGCCTAGGCAAATCATAGCTACAGCTCTAAGACGTGGTGGCGCTTCTACTGTCTCTTCAACTTTCTTTTCATCAAAAGCACCAACCCAGCATGCAGCAATCCCTAGTCCCTCAGCGGCTAACAGAATATTTTGAGTGGCAGCTGCCGTGTCTTGAAGACAATAAAGCTGAGCGCCGCGTTCGCCGTATCGCTCGTTAGAACGGGCCGGGTCGGCTAAAATAACGATAACGGTGGGCGCGTCATTGATCTGTGATTGGTCAAAGGAGGCAGAAGCCAGTTTTTCTTTTACTGATGAGTCTTGTACTACATAGAAGTACCAAGGCTGCAGGTTACCAGCGCTAGGAGCCATATTGCCTGCTTCTAAAATTCTTGTCAAAGTTGGTTCGGGAATTTGTTCAGATTTAAAATCACGGACACTATGGCTTTCACGAATGCAGTCAAAGATGTCTTTTGTCATGTGCCAGCCTCCCAGGATTTGTGATTAGAATGTACCATTTTTGGTTTCAACAAACCGGACAATATCAGCAATAAATCCGCCAATGCCGGGTATGTTGAGCATGATCAGCTGCTTGAGGAAAGCGAGCAGCAAGGCAAACACCAAGCTGGCGCCAATAGCTATTCCTAAACCGCGGGCAATACCAGCCACAAAATTCGTAAAAATCAACCTAGCCGGACGCTCAAGCATCTCCATGTAATCAGCAATGCGCATGGCTTCAAGCCGATTGACAAGCCGTTCTAATTGTTTGGCTACAAATTCAGGCTGCTGCTCGTTAGTCTTACTAGTATGTACCCGATTTTTATTGTCCATACAAACAGTCCCCCACCTGTATTATTATTACCCTGCTCAATAAAAATAAACCGGGATTAAACTCCCGGTTTATTTTGCTTACATATTTTTTACTACGGTAGCGCACCGCTGACAGAGAACTGAATGCTCTTTGTCCTGGTTCACTGTAGGACTATAAATCCAGCAACGTTCGCATTTGACGCCTTGCGCCGGAGCTACAGCAACAGCTAGCTGCATGTCGACGGCACGATAGGCTTCACCTGGAGCTTGTTCAAGTGTATCAAATAAAGTTATGTCAGAAACAATGAGCAGTGTGGCTAAATCATCCTTGATGGCTGAAAGGGCGGTGAGATCCTCGCCAGCAGCATAGAGGCTGACAGCAGCGTCTAATGAGTGACCAATGACTTTATTGCGACGGGCTGTTTCAAGGGCTTTTGTAATTTCACTACGCATCTCGAGGATTTTATTCCATTTGGCTTCCAGGGCTGCATCAAGATATTCTGGATGGGCAATCGGCCAGCTGGTTAGCTGCACACTTTCAGGGTGTCCCTGTTCTTTAGGCATATGCTGCCATACCTCTTCGGAAGTAAAGGTCAATACTGGCGCCATAACAACTACTAGTGTATTGAGAATTTCGTACATGGTCGATTGAGCAGCGCGGCGTTCAATCGAACCAGGCAGTGCGGTGTAGACACGGTCTTTCAGGATATCGAGATAGATGGCGCTTAAGTCTACAGCACAGAAGTTATGGACAGTATGATATAACAGATGGAACTCATAATCTTCGTAGCCTTGGGTGACTTTGGCCCGGACTTGCTCCAGACGCATGAGTGCCCAACGGTCAATCTCGAGAAGCTGGTCATAGGCAACTCTGTCAGTGTCAGGGTTAAAGTCGTGCAGGCTACCTAAGATGTAACGGAAGGTATTACGGATTTTACGGTATACTTCAGCTAATTGCTTCAAAATATCGTTCGAGATGCGGATGTCAGCTTTGTAATCGGCTGATGCTACCCATAGACGGAGAACATCGGCGCCATATTGTTTGATAACTTCCTGTGGGTAAATGACATTGCCAATTGACTTAGACATTTTCCGGCCATCTCCATCAACAACAAAGCCATGGGTCAACACAGCCTTGTACGGTGCAGTGCCGCGAGTGGCCACTGAGGTTAAGAGTGATGACTGGAACCAGCCGCGATGCTGGTCGCTGCCTTCAAGATAAAGGTCGGCTGGCCACTGAAGCTCCTCGCGCTGTTCAAGTACTGCTGCATGGCTGGAGCCGCTATCAAACCAAACATCCATAATGTCTGTTTCTTTGCGGAATTCACCGTGAGCGCAGTGCGGGCAGGTAAAGCCTTGCGGCAGAATTTCTTCTGGTTTTCTTGCCCACCAAGCATCCGAACCTTCGCGCCGGAAAATTTCCTTGACAGCATTGATAGTCGTATCATTAATTATATGCTCGTTGCACTTGGTGCAGTAGAAAATTGGAATAGGAACACCCCATACCCGCTGCCGCGAGATGCACCAGTCCTGGCGGTCTGCTACCATATTGTGAATGCGGTCTTCGCCCCAAGCCGGAATCCATTTAACATCATTAGCAATAGTATTCAATGTCTGGCTTCTAAAGCCTTCTACTGAAGCAAACCATTGTTCAGTAGCACGGTAAATAATGGGGTTTTTGCATCGCCAGCAGTGAGCATATTGGTGTTTGATCGAGCTTTTGCCAAGCAGCAGGCCAAGACCAGCCAATTCTTTGATGACAGGTACGTTGGCGTCAGACACAGACATGCCTTCAAATTTACCGCCTTCGGCAGTAAATTTACCTGCGTGATCAACTGGGTTGATGACAGGTAAACCATATTTCATACCTACTTCAAAATCTTCTTGACCATGGCCGGGAGCAGTATGTACGCAACCGGTACCAGCTTCAAGCGTAACATGGTCGCCGAGAATAACGGGCGACTCACGGTCAAAGAATGGGTGACTGAACACCATGCCCTCAATGGCAGCACCTTTCATTGTCGATAAAACAGTATACTCTCCAAGGTTATTGGCTTTGACAACTGTTTCAACTAATTCGCTGGCAAGGAGATAAATTTCGTCGTTAATCTCCACCCAGGCATATTCAATCTCAGGGTGTATGCTGATAGCAACGTTAGCCGGCATTGTCCAGGGAGTTGTCGTCCAGATAACTGCATACACTTTCTCGCGATCAACGCCTACAGGCAGGTTGCCTTTATCATCAATAAGTGGAAACTTAACGTAGATAGAGTGTGATTTTTTCTCGGCATATTCAATCTCGGCTTCAGCCAACGCGGTTTCACATGAAGTACACCAATAGACTGATTTAAGACCTTTGTAAATGTAGCCCTTTTTAGCCATTTCGCCAAATACTTCAATCTGTTTGGCTTCGAACTCAGGATAAAGAGTTACATATGGGTTTTCCCAGTCGCCGGCTACGCCAAGGCGTTTGAAATCCTCCCGTTGCAAGTCTAAGCACTTGAGGGCATACTGCTTGCATTCACGGCGTAAATCAAGTGGATTGAGCTCATGACGGTTTAAGCCAAGAATTTTGATGGCAGCGTGTTCGATTGGCAGTCCGTGGGTATCCCATCCTGGAACGTATGGGGAGTCAAAGCCTTGAAGTGATTTATATTTGACGATAATATCTTTAAGAATTTTATTTAAGGCAGTACCAATGTGAATATTACCGTTAGCGTACGG
This sequence comes from Sporomusa malonica, assembly GCF_900176355.1. Taxonomy (GTDB): domain Bacteria; phylum Bacillota; class Negativicutes; order Sporomusales; family Sporomusaceae; genus Sporomusa; species Sporomusa malonica. The sequence continues at coordinate 81,372 of NZ_FWXI01000005.1, forward strand.
TGGGCCATCATGCAGGACAAATTTTGTCTTGCCTTTACTCTGAGCCATTTTTTTGTCATAGATCTGTTGGGCGCTCCAGTATTCTAGCATTTTTGGCTCCCGTTCAGGGAGATTGGCGCGCATAGGGAACTCTGTCTGCGGCAGGTTAAGTGTTTTGCTGTAATCCAAAATTAGCACCTCCATAAAAATAAAAAAACTCTCATCCCTGAAAAGGGACGAGAGATAAGTTTCCCGTGGTACCACCCTACTGACTAATGTAGCCGCTTTATAACGCGGTAACGGGCGTCAGACGGCGGAGCCTACTTTAAGTATTTCAGTCCGCAGTTCGGGAGCGATATGAAACCATGACTTTGGTTACCAGGCTTACACCATTCCTGGTTCGCTGTAAACCGCCATCAGGCGCGTCTCCGTCATTACTGATAAAAAATATTATCATGTACGCAATATATTATACATGATTGGCGAACAAAGTCAAATTTAGGTTAATTTTCATCCTCTTCAGCACTGTTGAGCATTTCCATTTGGGCCTGCAAAAGAGTACGTAGTCGGGTGCGAAAAACCTGCGACTGTTTTTTCAGTTCCTCATACTCGCCAGTCATCTTACGAACCTTAGACATTCCTTCGTCAACCAGTCTTTGGGCGCGTATTTCGGCTTCTTTAATCATAAGCTCTGTTTCTTTTTTTGCATTGAGCTTGACTTCTTCAGCTGTTTCCTGTGCAATGACTAACGTGCTGTGTAGCGTATGCTCCATATGCTGATAGTGTTCGAGTTTGCTGTTGAGGCGTTCAATTGTTTCTTTCAAATCAATATTTTCACGGTATAGAGTTTCGTAGTCTTTAATAACCCTGTCAAGAAACTCATCTACTTCTTCCTCGTTATAACCGCGAAAGCTGCGCTTGAACTCTTTACTATGGATGTCTAATGGTGTAAGCATAACTCCCCACCCCTATTCTAATTACATAAATCGTTTGAGTAAAACGCTGTACCTACCTTTTTTTGTCTGCCCGGGAACCTCAATGACCTCTACCCTGCCGCGGCCGCGCATGGAAATGACATCTCCCACCTTTACGGCTTGGGACGAACTTTTGGCTTCCTGCCAGTTAATTTTTACTTTGCTGGCTGCAATGTCTTCAGCCATCCTGGTACGCGAGGTTCCGAACCCTGACGCCGCCACGGCGTCTAAGCGTAAAGAGGCAACTGTCGCGCGGATTTCCTTGGTTTTTTCCTCCTTAGCTGGAATATTGTCAAGTGATACTGGCGAAACAGATACAGCTGCCTGACCTACTTCGGTCAAATTTTGTACGATATAGGCGGCCATGGTTGTATCAGCTACAACGTAGCATTGATCACCGGCCATGATGATGTCGCCCATAATTTCGCGTTTGACCCCAAGACCCATAAGTGTGCCAAGCACATCACGGTGGGACAGCCGATAATAGCGGCTGTCCCATTGTATATTTAGGGCTTCTAAGCCAAAATCAAGTGAACCGGCATAATCTAGAAATTCACTATCAACAAAAGCTGCTTTTACCCGTTCAGCACCGGCGTAGCCGCCATTTGTTTCTATGGTTAGTCTCTCATAGTGGGCTACAATGGTTTCAGCAATGTTTTGACCATAGGGGTCAAGAAATTCACTGACTTTATATTTACGGTTTTTGAGCGTTACTTCTGCTAAGTCTAAGAGTTTGGCTGCTAGCTCAGCATCACCAGACGACCGGTAATAGCGCAAAATTTTATCGCGTTCACTCATCTACCTACCGTCTCCCCATCTCGCGTGAGCGGTTTGTGGCTGCCACAACAGCATCAATAAGCGCGGCACGGATGCCGTTCTGTTCGAGTACATGGACACCGGTAATGGCTGTACCACCCGGCGAAGTGACCATATCCCGAAGTTTGGCCGGGTGTTCGCCTGTTTCTAGTACCATTTTTGCCGCGCCCATGAGTGTTTGAGCAGCTAACAGTACTGCCGTCTGGCGGGAGAATCCAACTCTAACTCCAGCGTCAGTGAGCGCGTCAATCAACACAAAGGCGTAGGCCGGACCACTGCCAGAGAGGCCGGTTACAGCATCCATGGCGTCCTCGTTTACTGTGACAACTTTGCCGACTGAGGCAAACACCTCGGCTACTGGTTGACTTACGGCATTGGTAGCGTATTTACCGAGTGCCATAGCTGACATACCCTCGCCAACAGCAACAGGCGTATTGGGCATAACTCTGATAATAGGTACTCCTGGCATTTTACCCTGGAAGGTGGCAATGGTTACTCCGGCAGCTACTGAAACTACAACAGTTGTTTTGGCAACTACCGGCGCAATACCATCAATTACACCATTGATAACCTGGGGCTTTACTGTTAAAAACAGGATGTCTGACTGTTTCGCGATTTCCTGGCTGTCAATCGTCGTCGACACTGTGAAAGTACCGCGTAAGTAGTCCAGACGTTCAGTTGAAACATCGCTTACAACTATTTGTGACGGCGTCACTAAGCCGGCATGTAAGATGCCGCGTATAAGTGCTTCGGCCATTGCGCCGCCGCCGATAAAACCTATCTGTTTATTTGTCAGCATAAATCCTCCGTCTGGTATGATAAAACTATTTATTCGTCCAAGGAAGTAGTGTTTTGTCACTGCCTTCGTCCCGTGGACTGTAGGCAACATCCACGTTATTAGGGGCACATAGGAAGATATGATTGCCGACTTTTTGAATTTGGCCGTTTAATGCATAAGTTGTGCCGCTAATAAAGTCAATCATGCGTTTGGCAATGTCCGGATCTGTATTTTCAAGATTAACAACAACCGGTTTACGACTTTTCAGATAGTCGGAGACATGCTGAGCATCATCGAAAGAAAACGGTTCAACAACCATGACTTTGACTTGCTTTCCTTGTTGCTGGCTGTTATTCTGGGCCATCGGCAGTGATACTACATTGTTATTCTTCTGTTTTATTTTCGACTCGGTTTCCTCTATTTTTGGACGATCTTCCTCTTGTTCTGATGGTTCAAACAGACCAAGGCTGCCCCACACTTTCTCCATGAATTTCATAACTGCCTCTCTCCTCCTTAATATTGACGCGAGCCAAATATTCCAGTACCGATACGCACTAAGTTTGATCCCTCTTCGATAGCCACCATATAATCGTTCGTCATTCCCATCGATAACCAAGTGATTTCAGTATTGGCTAATTTTATGGTGTTTAATTCGCTGAACAGTTGGTACATCTCATTAAACACCGGCCGTACTGTTTCGGGATTCTCACTAAACGGTGCAATTGTCATAAGACCGCACAGCCTGACATGCTCAAGCTGACTAATTAAATTAGCTAGCGGCAGAGCTTGTCCAACCGCGACGCCAGATTTGCTGTCTTCATCGGCGATATTAACCTGGAGCAGCACATCCTGACGTTTGCCCAGTTTGCCAGCCACTTTGTCAATTTCGATAGCCAGGCGTTCGCTGTCAACTGAGTGAATAAGATCAGCCAGTGGTACTGCTTGACGCACCTTATTTGTTTGCAAATGCCCGATAAGATGCCACTCAGCCAATTTGCCTGCAGACTGTATTTCGGGATGCTTGGCCAGCATTTCCTGAACCCGGTTTTCCCCCACAGCTGTTATCCCTGAAGCCAGCGCTTCCAGCATGGCTGAAGTGCTGTGGTTTTTGGTGACAGCAACAAGCTTTACCTTGGTTAAATCTATTTTTTTTTGTATTTCAGCAATGTTTTGCGCTATAGACATGGCAAACCCTCCATCTTAATAGTTTATTCGCCCAGAAACAAAATTTTCCTCTAAAAATGATATATTTATTCTATCTTTTTAACATAAAAACTATTAAGAATTTATTTTTGTCCTTTAGCTTAATGCGGGTGAACAAAGTTAAAAAATCGCCATCTGGCTTAACCCAGATGGCGATTCTTGCGACAATTTTTGTTATGGTTTTACAGTCTCTTTATATACTTGCTTGCCATCTTTCATTTCGATGATAACCGCACCTTTTACAGCATCATGATTACTGTTTAAAGTCAGGTCGCCTGCGGCACCTTTATAGTCTTTAGTTGCAGCTAACGCTTCACGGATTTTGGCTGCTTCGGTGCTGTTGGCGCGCTTGATGGCATCAACAAGAACGTAAGCGGCGTCATAACCAAGAACTGCCATGGCATCAGGCATTTGACCGAATTCTTTTTTGTAATTATCAACAAAAGCTTTTGACAGCGGGCTGGTATCTTCTACTGAATAATGGTTAGTAAAATAAGTATTGTTAAGGGCTTGTGGTCCGCCGATTTCAGTAAGCTTTGGAGAATCCCAGCCGTCACCACCGACTACCGGAACAGTAATACCCATTTCGCGAGCTTGTTTAACGATTTTTCCAACTTCTTCATAGTAGCCAGGTACGTAAAGAATGTCAGGGTTGGTTGCTTTAATCTTTGTCAGGATTGTTTTAAAGTCCTGATCTTTTTGTAAGTATGCTTCTTCTGAGATGATCTGACCACCGCCTTTAGTAAAGGCGTCTTTATAGAATTGCGCTAGACCTTTGCTATAGTCACTGGAATTATCAATCATGATAGCAGCTTTTTTTGCCTTAAGACTGTTTAAAGCAAAGTTGGCGCCAACAGTACCTTGAAACGGGTCAATGAAACAGACGCGGAAGGTATAGTCTTTAGCTTTACCGGTTTTTTCATCTAGAGTAACTTTGGGGTTGGTAGTAGCGGCAGCAACAAATGGAATTTTGTTGGCTTCGGCTACAGTCGAGCCCGCAATGCCGTTAGAGCTGGTGGTGAAACCGGTTACAGCAATAACTTTATCCTGGGTGATAACTTTGGTCATTGCATTGGAAGATTCGGAAGGTTCGCCTTTGTTGTCGGCCATTATCGGTTGGATTTGTTTGCCGAGTACGCCACCCTTGGCATTGATTTCTTTAAACGCCATTTTAGCGCCGTTAGCCGCTGCTGTCCCGAAAGATGCAGTATTGCCAGTAAGTTCGTAAACTACACCGATTTTGAGGTCTTTGCTGGCGGTATCACCACAACCTGTGACTAGCCCAGCTAACATTAGCAGCATTGTTAATAGACTCGCCATTTTTAATCCGATTTTACTCATAGTAATCCTCCCCTATTCACGCAAAAATTATAAAGAAACCTAGTACCGTAATTTACATATCACCTCCACCATAAATCCGTTTGTTAAAAGTCAATTTGGGTTAAAAAATAGCTTTTTGGAGAGAATAACAAATAAATGTCTCCCCCCAAAAAGCAACTTTGCTTGTTTGTACCAAAAATTCAATTATACTTTTGTTTCCTATGATTATACATTGTATTACGGTTTATTAAAATATGCAAGAGGTATTTTTGTTAACTGTGAAGTTATTTACAGTTTTTCTGCTACGGATTTAGCCTGCATAAAGAGCAGTAGATAGTCGGCACCACCTGCTTTGGAGTCGGTACCTGACATATTAAAGCCGCCAAACGGATGAACGCCAACAAGTGCACCGGTGCATTTGCGGTTGAGGTAAAGGTTGCCGACATGGAACTCTCTGCGGGCTTTCTCAAGCTTGGTCCGGTTTTTGGAGTATACAGCTCCTGTAAGTCCATATTCAGTGTCGTTGGCAATGGCAATAGCCTGATTATAATCAGCAGCTTTGATAAGAGCTACGACCGGCCCAAAGATTTCTTCCTGGGCGACGCGTGCTTTTGAGTCAACATCAGCAACAACTGTTGGCTCAATAAAATAACCATTTTCGGCTCCTTTAACACCGCCGGCCACTATCCGGCCTTCGCTTTTGCCAATTTCAATGTATTCAAGTATTTTCCCATAGGCGTTCTTGTCAATTACTGGTCCCATGTTGATAGTTGGATCGCTGGCAGGTCCCATTTTGAGGGCTTTGGTTTTGGCGGCGACTTTAGCAACAATTTCATCATATACGTCTGCGACAATAATTGCGCGAGAGCAAGCTGAGCATTTTTGTCCCTGGAATCCAAACGCTGAGGCGACAATGCCGTTGGCGGCGTCTTCAATATCGGCTTCACTGTCAACAATAATGGCGTCCTTACCGCCCATTTCGGCAACCACACGTTTTATCCATTTTTGTCCTGGTACAACATCGGCGGCTAATTTATTAATTCTAAGGCCAACTTCTTTAGAACCGGTAAAGTTGATAAACCGGATTTTCGGATGGCTGACAAGGTAATCACCAATAGCACTGCCACTGCCTGGCAAGAAATTGACGACTCCAGGCGGCAGACTGACTTCTTCCCACAGCTCCATAAGTTTGGCGGCAATGATCGGTGTAGTGCTGGCCGGTTTCATAATAACAGTGTTACCGGTAACGATAGCGGCGGCCGTCATCCCAGCCAATATTGCTAAAGGGAAGTTCCAAGGAGGGATAATAAGGCCAACGCCCAGCGGAATGTAAAAACACTCGTTTTGTTCGCCTGCATTAGGTACAACTGGCATACCGGCAGCATACTGGAGCATCTGATGAGCATAGTACTCCAAGAAATCAATGGCTTCGGCGGTATCTGCGTCAGCTTCTACCCAATTTTTCCCCGACTCTTCCACCAGCCATGCTGAAAACTCGAATTTTTTACGGCGCATAATAGCGGCAGCTTTAAACAGGTAGCGAGCCCGCTCTTCAGGGCTGACATATTGCCACTCAGCGAAGGCTGACAGGGCACTTTGGACTGCGCTTTCAGCCAGTTCAGTATTGGCTCTGGCAGTTGTACCGATGACCTCTTCGAAATTAGATGGGTTGACTGAAGTTATTCGAGCTTCGGTATCGATTTTTTTCCCCCCGATGACTAGCGGGTAGTGACGGCCTTTTAGTGTGGCGATTTTGGCAAGCTCCTGTTCCATCGCGGTGCGATTTTCGGGTAGGGAAAAATTGACGAGTGCTTCATTTTTGTACTCTACTAACATTGTTATTACCTCCTAATATTTAGATAATCAGACTACAGATGGCTCAACATACAATTCGCCGCGAGCAAATCTTTCGGCACTAAACATGTTGATGGGAATATCTGTTGACAGTCCGAGGACGGTTTGGGCCATAAGCTTACCAACCATAGGGGCAATCATAAAACCATGGCCGCTAAAACCAGCAGCTGTGTAGAAGCCTTGAATGTTTGCATCCTGTCCCAGGATTGGTGTTCGATCCGGACACATATCATAGAGACCGGCCCATTGCCTGATAACGTTTAAATTAGCGAGCGGCGGTAGTATTTTAGTAATGCGCTTAGCCATCTCAGTCATAAACTGCCAGCTTGATGTAGTATTAAAGGTCTCAGGCTCGTCGGGATGGCCAATACCCATAATAAAGCTGCCATGAGGTGTCTGCTGGCAATATAGATTATGGTAAAAGCACATGACCATCGGAGTTTGCAGAGGTTCAACCGGTTCGGTAACAAGTATTTCATGCCGTTCAGGAAAAATTGGTAACTCAATGCCAGCCATCCGGCCAACCGTTTTAGCATAACCGCCTGCAGCATTAATAACTGTGTTGGTAGCAATATCACCCTTATCAGTGTGAACAGTCGTTACTTTTCCTGCTTCGACGGTTAAGCCGGTGAGTTCAGTATAGGTGTAAAACTTAACCCCTAACAGAGCGGCGGCTTTAGCGTACAAACTAGTTACTTTGAACGGGTTGGCATGGCCATCTTTAGGGCAGAAAGTAGCTCCCAAGAGTGCTTCAGTATTTAAGTGAGGTACAATTTTTTTTGCCTCTGCTGGTGTTGTCCAGCGGGCTGGGATGTCGAGTGAATTTTGTAGCTTAAGATTTTTCTTGAACTGCTCAACCATTTTTTCAGTATAAGCGAGCAAGAGATAGCCGCCTTGTTTAAATTCAATGTCACCATCGACCTCTAATAGCTCAGGTAAATTTTCCAGCATTTTGACACTTTCACGGGAGAGCAGGCAATTGGTTTCTGTACCCCACTGCATCCGGACACCAGCACCGCACCGGCCTGTTGCGCCGCTGGCAAGGTAGCCGCGCTCTATTACAGCTACTTGCCCGGCACCAGCTTTTGCCAGGTTGTAAGCAATGGCGCAGCCGACAACGCCGCCGCCGATAACAACGACATCAGCCTGTTTAATCATGCTTGGCACCCCCAGCTAGCGCACCTAAGGTTATCGGGGCTGTCGGTGGGCGGAAAGTCGGCAAAACAATATTGCCGGTGTTGGTTTCTAAAGCTTTGGCAAGTTCTTGTGCTATTAAAGGTGTGCACGTGCGACCTTGACAAGGGCCCATGCCGCACCGGCATTCGCGTTTGAGTTCTTCCAGGGTGTGTTTTCCCTGCTTAATGAGTTCGTGGATGTCTTGAAGTGTGATGTCTTCACAGCGACAGATAATGACCGGTTCAGTCATGTGTTAGCCCTCCCTCCGTATGGCAATGCCCCGTATGTCCATGGCCAGCGTTTTGGGGACAGTCACCCATACTACGGTTGTTTTGTTTGTATTCTGCTGCACCCTTTTCACTTGAGCGACAGCGACTGGTTCCCCTTTGCGGTTTAAGGCATCTACAGTCTGGTCAGACTTAGGCAGGGGCAAATACTCGTAAGGCAGTTTAAGCAGAGCTTCATCTGTACTATAAGAGTGGTCAATAACAAAAATAGATAGTCCTGGACAATGCGCTAGGCAGATGCCGCAGCCGTTGCACTTGGTTTCGTCAAGTACAGGCCGTTCATTAATGTCTAAACCGATTGATATGGCTCCCCGCGGACAGGCCTCGACACAGGGGTTGCAGGGAATGTTTTGAAAACATTCAAATATAGCTATTGGGCCATGACTTAGGCGCTCTGACCCTGGTAAGATACTGCTGACATCAGTGGGGGTAGGTACTCCTGTCTGTTCAAGCATTGCATATCACCTCGCTTAAGGCTTCACTATGGTCATTTATAGTTACTTTGGCAAGGCCTGAGCGTATTTTAGCACTAACATTGCCAGCTCTGAGGGCAGCTAGTTGGTTTTTTGCTTCGGCATAGTCTTCGGATAGAGCGGCTGCTGTCTGCCCTAAACTGGCGGCTGCCGCCAGCCCGGCCAATTTGCCTTCAACCATGGCAGCTGATGCCTCCTCAACTCCTGCTACATCACCGGCAACATATATATCGGGATGAGTAGTCAAAAGACTGGAGTTGCGGAAAGGTACATAACCGCCTAATTCTGGCACATAGGCCATTTTGCAGCCTGCTTGCCACAATAGTTCAGTTAACGGCGTCAGACCAACAGCCAGACATAGGCCGTCAGCCTGGATGTCTAGATCTGTCCCGGGTATTTGCTGCCAGTTAGTATCAAGCTGGCAGATGGTTGCTCCGGTAAGTGCCGGTGAGCCATAAGCAGCCTTAATAGTATGGTTTGTGTAAATAGGGATGCCGGCTCGCCGTATTTTGGCAGCATGCACCAGGTAACCACCGATTTTAGGGGCTGCTTCGATAATGCCGGCAACCTCAACACCTGCTTGCAGTAGCTGGTAAGCGACAATCAAACCAATGTTGCCTGCACCCACCATCAGTAGGCGTTTGCCTGGCATGACACCATAAACATTCATAAGTGTCTGCACAGCACCGGCACCGTAAACGCCTGGCAGGTCGTTGCCTGGAAATGCTAACGTTTTTTCCGCTGCCCCTGAAGCAACAATGATTTTTTTTGCGTTAATAGTGACAAAGGTATCCTGATGTTTAACAGTTAATATGCCGTCCTCTTGGTAGTAACCCAGTACGGTGGCGTTATTCCAAGCGGTTACATTAGGAATGCCCAGCGCCTGTTTGACCAGTAGTGCGGCGATATCAATTCCCCGCTCGCCGGCATATTCGCTTTTCGAACCGAAAAATTTGTGTGTTTGTTTGATAAGCTGGCCGCCATAATATTCAGCACGCTCAATAAGTAACACACGAGCGCCTAGTTTTCCGGCATGAATGGCTGCCATAAGTCCGGCAGGACCGGCGCCGATAATGGCAATATCTATGTTCATGGCAGTTTACCTCTTCCTGTTTGAGTTTCGACAGTCATCCCTTCTTGGAGCGGTTCCACACATACCCGCACGTTAGGCATACCATCGACGACCATTAAACAGGACGAACAGTTGCCGATTGCGCAGAATAGCCCCCGCGGCCGGTTAAGTTCGTGACTGTGTCTGAGCACTGTAATGCCAGCGGCATGTAGTGCGGCTGCAATGGGCTCACCAGCATAGCCTTCAAGTTGCTGTCCGTTAAAATTAAACTGTACTTTATTTTTTTCAGGAAATGATAAGATTGGGTGATTGCTAATGCGCATGACTGCACCTCCTTGCTATTTTATTATTGCAAGAAGCATGCCAAGGATTGAATACGGAAAAATAAGATTGCTTCATCGGTACTCATAATGCTAAGCAGATGGCGTTGCGAGCACGTACGACGAGGCAATCTTGGCATTTTTACCTATTTATCAAGATAATTAGCTTGACTGGGTTATAAATAAGAGCAAGACGAATTCGCAGCTTAGAAGTACTCTTTGTGGTCCATTTAAGCCCTCTTCTAGTGTCAATTTTTGGACGTTGACGTCAATAAATTGACATTGTCGAGAGCGAGATTAAGTTGACGCATTTTATAATATAGAGTACTGCGGGGAATTCCAAGTTTTTTAGCGGCTATTGCTTTGTTGAAGTTGGCCTCTTTAAGGGTCTGCTCAATTAGATCGCGTTCAAGTGTTGTCAGTTCAGGGATTGTTGTCAGTCCGGCAGTGTCGATAGTTTTGTTGTGGTGATATCCGGCTTTGAAGTTGGTTGGCAGGCTGCCTGTTGTTAGGGTATCGCTGTCAGCAAGAATAACCAGGCGTTCTAAAATATTGTTGAGCTCGCGAACATTTCCCGGCCAATCATACTCTAAAAACGCGGCCATGAGAGCTGGTTCTACTTTATTAATGGCTGCATCCGGATTGTGAAGGGCGCTAAAATGTTTAAGTCCCCGATAGACTAGCTCGGGGATATCCTCTCGTCTCGAGCGTAAGGGCGGCAATTGTAACGAGACTACATTAAGTCGATAATACAAGTCATCGCGAAAATCGCCGCTGGCAATCATATCTTCCAGATCACGGTGTGTCGCCGAAATGATGCGAACATCCACTTGTACCGGTTTATCGCCGCCCACCCGGTAAAACTTCTTTTCCTGTAATACTCTAAGTAATTTTACTTGCATTTCTTTCGGCATTTCCCCAATTTCGTCAAGAAAGAGTGTTCCGCCGTCAGCAAGTTCAACTAAACCGGCTTTCCCTTTTCTATCAGCGCCGGTGAAGGCTCCGGAATGGTATCCGAACAGCTCGCTCTCAAACAGGCTAGCTGGAATAGCGCCACAGTTAATCTCAATAAACCTACCTTTTCGTCCACTGGCAATATGTACTGCGCGGGCAAATACTTCTTTACCTGTGCCGCTTTCACCGCGGAGTAACAGTGGCACATTGGTGGACGCGACCCGCCTGGCCATACCGACGGCTGCCAGTATGCCGGCGCTATGACCGCTGACACTGGCAAAGGCGTCAGTGCCTGTGTTAATTTTATCAATTTCGTTTTCTAGTGACTGCACTTTCCGGCTGGTTCGCGAGAGTTCCTGATTAAGGTTTACAACCTCCGTAATGTCACGTTCGGCGCACACTCCGCCAACAACCTTTCCCTCTAGCAGGATAGGAGCAGCATTAATAAGTACATGCGTATTAGAACAGGGTTTATGATATTGATCTTTGACAGTTAGTTGCTCAGCAGCTACTTGTTTCACTAATAAGTTTGTGAAAAAATTATCAATGCGGTTACCTAGTATTTCTCCAGCCACAATACCATATAGTTTTTCGGCACGTTTATTCCAGATAACAACCTGATTGGCTTTATCGATAACACACACCGCTTCGCCGACAGTGTCCAGCACAGCTGCCATTTGTGTTTGCTGAAGATAATGTTTGGCAAGCAACGCGGCAAATACTAGTTCGGGCGTACTGAGTGCTACTACTTTACCCTCAGCTTCAAATAATATAGCCTGGGTTAAAAGTTCAGCAGGCGGACTGTCAAGCAATAGCGACAACTGGGTGATTGGTTTGATAACAGCATCGAACAAGGCAATATCCTGCGCATAACTTCCGGTACGTTGTAGTTGCTTAGCGGTAATATAGCCCAAGTTATTACCAGCCCACACGATGACGGCGGCCTGATTATCACCGCCGATATGAGCGGCAACATCAGCAACCGGTAATAAGGGGTCCATTAGAATGAGTCTGTTCGCAACAACATCTTCTACGCGTAATGATTGCACGTAGTACCACCTCCTTATAGGCAAAAAGACGCAGTGTCTCCTGATGAGGAGACAGCAGCGTCTTTGCTGTGTCAGATATTTGACGTTTCTTTTATTATAATGGTCTATTGTAATAATTTCAAGAACAAAGATGTTCTTCCATCAAACTATAAGTTACACATTATCTATAGAGCAATAATTGCACCGATGCGACCTGTACGGCCGGCTTCAGCACGGTGAGAATAAAAAATTTGAGTGTTACAGGCAGTACATATGCCACTAACACTTATATTGTCGTCCGCAATTCCAATTTCTCTAAGCTGCTGACGATTAGCTTCCCATAGGTTGAGCTGCCAGTGGTCGCCGCTCGGAGTAACTAGCTCTTCCCAGTTGTGAAAGCTTGCCTGCAGCTTTTCGATTACAAACCCATCTACTTCATAGCAACAAGGGCCGATGGATGGGCCAATCCCCACCAGGCAGTCGGCCGGATTGGTGTTATACTGCTCCTGCATGGCAAGCACGGTCTTTTGCCCGATTTTAGCAACGGTACCTTTCCAACCAGCATGGCTGATACCAATGGCTTTGCCTACTGGGTCAAAAATTATTACAGGCACACAGTCGGCAAAGAACAGCATGAGTGGTAAGTCTGGCACATTGGTGATAAGAGCATCTGTACCTTTAATCGATTCATGATAATGCTGAGCACCACGCCCGGCATCCTGTAAAAATACTTTCTGTATCATATCGCCATGTACTTGCTCGGCGGTGATAACTTTTTCTGCGGGCAGTCCTACGGCGTGGCAAAAAGCCTGCCTGTTTTTCCATGCTGCATCGGCATCATCGCCAATATGCAGTCCCAGGTTGAGACTGGCAAAGGGCAGAGTGCTTTGCCCACCTAGTCGTGTTGATATACCGTGCTTAATACCTTTTGCAGATAAAATGGTGAATTCCCCAAACCAAACGCCGTTTGTGCTGTGTTTTAACACAAAGTCTCCCATTTTTTAGAACCTCCGTGTAAGACTATTGTTTATTATTATCCTGTTAGAAAGTATAACTTTCCGTCTGGATAAGGGCAACATCGACTTCCACCGTCGCCAAAGGCTCGGCGCAAGCCGTGTTTTCTTTATAATGATACTCCTATTTTACTTAAAATATATAACAAACAGTAAAAGTATACAATAAGTTATTAATATAAAAGAGACAGTAAAATAGTAAAAGCCTTGGTAACCTGCTACCTGAACTGAGCAGACCAAGGCTTTTTACATGTCCTATTTTTACGCTTCTTCTACTTTATCTTTCTTAGCACTAGCAATAATTGACTCAGCAATGCGCTGCGGCACGTCTTCATAGTGTGAGAAGTTCATGTCAAATGAGCCTCTGCCCTGGGTAATGGAGCGAAGGTCAATGCTGTAGCGGAACATTTCGGCCAGCGGTACTTGGGCTTTAACCCGGCCTAAGCCGCCACCGATAGGTTCCATGCCTTGAATTCGGCCACGTTTGGTATTTAAATCGCCGATGACGTCACCCATATATGATTCGGGTACAAGGACTTCTATTGAATAGATTGGCTCAAGAAGCACAGGTTTGGCTTGCAGCACACCTTTGCGCAGTGCCATGCCACTGGCGATTTTAAAAGCCATTTCTGATGAGTCAACTGTGTGATATGAACCGTCAGTCAGGGTGACTTTGACATCAACCATGGGGTAGCCAGCAAGCAGGCCGCCAGCTAACGCATCTCTAACCCCTTTTTCGACAGCTGGGATATACTGGCGTGGAACTGAGCCGCCGAAGATGGAGTCAACAAATTCAAATTCGGCGCCTGGTGCCAGCGGATCAAGCTGCAGCCATACATGACCATATTGGCCGTGACCGCCACTCTGTTTTTTGTGTTTGCCTTCGACTTTAGCTGAGCCGCGGATGGTCTCGCGGTAAGGCACTTTAGGGTTGGCTAGCAGCGTTTCGACACCAAACTTGCGTTTCATGCGCTCGGACATAATATCCAAATGTAGTTCACCCATACCTGAGATGAGTAACTGATGGGTTTCTACATCTTTACGTACTTTGAAGGTGGGATCTTCGTCCATGAGTCGAGCTAATGCCTGGCCAATCTTATCCTCGTCACCTTTGTTTCTTGCCTCAATAGTTCTGACAAACATAGGTTTAGGGTATGAAATTGGCTCAAACATAATCGGTTTATCTTTATCGCAGAGTGAATCACCCGTGCCTGTTTCCTGAAGCTTAGCCACTACAACAATATCACCAGCATGCACGGCAGTCACGGGGTCTTGCTGTTTACCGCGAAGTGTAAAAATTGTGCCGACGCGTTCGGATTTTTCCTTGGTGGCGTTATACAGTGTGCTGTCAGGCTTCATGCTGCCTGAGAATAAGCGGATATAACTGAGACGGCCAACAAAGGGGTCTGCCGTAGTCTTAAATACCATGGCGGAAAATGGGTCAGAGGAATTTCTTTCTACCGGATCTTTGGTTACAGGATGATATCCGATAACTGAGCTTGTGCCAGGGGCCGGAAGAAAGCTGACAATAGAATCCAGCGCCTGCGGGATGCCTATGTTTTTGACGGCTGAGCCACAGAGCACTGGAAATACCTTGGCTTGGGCAATGGCAGTCAATAATCCGGCTCTCACTTCTTCGTCGCTCAATTCTTCCCCTTCAAGGTACTTGGTTAAAAGTTCGTCATTGCCTTCGGCGGCAGCTTCGATAAGCGCCATCCGTGCTTCTTCACATCTTTCGAGCATATCGGCGGGAATGTCGGCTTCAGTGTACTCTTTCGCATTTTTCTTAGATAAATAGGCTTTCATTTTAAGTACATCCACAATGCCTGTAAAGCTTTCTTGAGCGCCAATCGGCAATTGAACCGGGACAACGCCGTTGCCGAATTTTTCTTTCATACTTTCGACAACACTATAAAAGTCGGCGTTTTCCCGGTCCATTTTATTAACAAAACCTATGCGTGGCAAGCCCAATTCAGCAGCATAATTCCATACTTTTTCGGTTTCCACCTCGACGCCGGAGGCGGCGCACAGCACAATGAGCGCACTGTCGACAGCTCGCAGAGCGCCCTTTACCTCGGCTACGAAATCGGCGTAGCCGGGAGTATCCACAAAATTTATCTTATGATCGTGCCATTCACAAGGGGCCAACGCTGTACTAATGGTAACCTTGCGTTTAACTTCTTCCGGTTCAAAGTCAGTTGTTGCCGAACCATCATCAACACGTCCTAGACGGTTTACCGCGCCAGAATTAAATAACATGGCTTCTGTCAAGGATGTCTTGCCGGCTCCTCCGTGGGCTACAATTCCAACATTTCTTAACTTGTCGCTCTTGTACTCTTTCATGGCTAGTCCCCTCCTGTTGTGGTATGGTTAATTTCATTACTGACATATTACTTTTTTAATTCTCTGTTTACTGTAAATATTCCTTCTTTTCCGTCTATTTTGTTTAATTTAAAATGAGCATAATTGGAACTATTTATTCCATACTTATAAAATTTTCCCAGAAAATATGCAATAAGGAAAATTTTTTTAGGCAAACTGTGTTACTTATACATACAAAAAGAGCTATTGTTCACAATAGCTCTTTTTGTATGTATAGCGTATTATACTTTCAACAACATACGCATCAGTTTACGCAGCGGTCCAGGCAGTGACATGACATAGAAGCGGAAGTTCACTATGCTCGCCCCCTCATTTTAGCTATTGTAAATGCTATCGCACTCTTAAGCTATCGATATAGTTTATGCGGGTTACGCAAAGTTGTGCTATATCTCCCAACTTCAGCAAATTTATTTACACCCTCAAATCTGCTTGCTGTTTTCTGATTCAAAACGGGACAATACAAAACACAAATCAGACAAGCGGTTTAAGCCAATCAGCAGATTCTCGTTTATCTCATCTTCTGCTTCTTCTTTGAGCCTCAGCGTCTGGCGTTCGGACCGCCTAGTAACAGTGCGCGCCAAATCAAGAGCAGCCGCCCCTACTGTGTCACCAGGCACAATAAAGTTCTTTAATGGCGGCAGCTTGGCATCAAATTCGTCGATCAGTTGTTCCAGGGATGTTACATGATCTTCTGTGACATACTGCGTTTTCCCACCTGCGCTGGCCAAATCGGCCATAAACAGCATAAGGAGTTTTTGCAGTTTAAATATTGCTTCTTTCACTTCAGGTTTGGTGCAGTTGGCTCGTGCCAGCCCTAAGGCTGAGTTTACTTCGTCAACAGTACCATAGGCTTCTACCCTGGCGCCAGTTTTCTTGACCCGTTCACCAGTTAGGAGTCCGGTCGTCCCTTTGTCGCCGGTTTTAGTATATACTTTACTCATTGCAGTCCTCCTCCAAAGTGGATATTAAAACATTTCCTGGTCAGTAAAATAAATAGCGATTTCACGTTGGGCGCTGGTTAGGCTGTCAGAGCCATGCACAATATTATTAGACATAACTGTAGCATAGTCGCCGCGAATGGTTCCCGGCGGGGCGTCAACAGGATTAGTCGGGCCCATCATAGTTCTGACCGTTTTTATGGCGTTCGGTCCTGTCAGCACCAGAGCGACTATGGGGCCGGATGTAATAAATTCAACAAGATCTGGGTAGAAGGGCTTGCCAATATGCTCACGGTAATGTTCGGCAGCCATTTCGGGTGTCAGCTTGAGCATCTTAAGTGCGGTTAACGTAAGACCTTTTCGCTCAAACCGGCTAAGGATTTCGCCGCAAAGCTTTCTCAGGACGGTATCTGGTTTTAATAGAACCAGTGTATTTTCAGATATATTACTCATAGAAGTCCTCATTCCAAATAGCAATAGGCATCCTGGGCATAGACCAGTGCAGATTGCCGAATGGATTCAATTTCTTGTTGAGTAACTTCACGGATAACCTTGCCAGGTGATCCCATGACAAGTGAATTTGGCGAAATTTTTTTTCGCTCTGGAATAAGAGTGCCTGCACCAATAATGCAGTTCTCGCCGATTTCAGCGTAGTTTAAAATGACTGCTCCCATGCCTATTAGGCAGTTGCTGCCAATTGTACAGCCATGGAGAATGGCCCCGTGGCCCACAGTCACATATTCGCCAATAGTAGTGGGGAAATCGTACCAGACGTGCACAGTGCAATTATCCTGAATATTGGTATATTGACCAATTTTAATAGGTTGGACGTCGCCACGGATAACAGCGTTAAACCAAATGCTGGCGTTTGTACTAATGGAGACATCCCCAATGATTCTTGCCCCTGCGGCAAGAAATACAGTGTTGTCAATCTGGGGATTGAGTCCTTTATACGAAAAAATATTGGCTCCCAATTTGCATCAACTCCTTTTTTACACTCACAACTACCGTTCGTTTGCCTTACCAACGTGAGTTTATTCATCCTGTTAGAAAGTATAACTTTCCGTCTGGATAAGGCAACATCGACTTCCGCTGTCGCCAAAGACTCGGCGCAAGCCGTGTTTTCTTTATAATACTTGAATTAGAAGCTCGTATATTTTTTCCATACATGTCTGCTCATATCCTGCAAAAAATCCCTCTGAATACAAATTTCAGAGGGATTTTCAATGATGTTAATAGTTTGTCCAACGATTATCTTTTAACGCACTTTCCTTGCCTGTTCCTCAAGTTTGGCCACACGGTCAGCTGTTGCCGGATGGGTGCTGAACAGGCTGACAATCATGCCGCCTGCACCGCTGAACGGATTGACAATAAAGAGGTGCGAAGTAGCCGGCGTGGCTTCAGGCATTACCTGATGTTTGGCATAGTATTCGATTTTTTTGAGGGCGCTGGCTAAAGCCAGTGGGTTACCGGACACTGTACCACCTGTTTGGTCAGCCAGGTATTCACGTGAACGCGAAACACCAAGTTGAATCAGTGTAGCTGCCAGCGGTGCCAGGACTACGAGGAAGATAAACTCGACAATACCGCCGATGCCGCCCTCTTCGTCATCACTGCGGCCAAAACCCAGAAAGGCTGACCATTGCGCAATGTTAGCGATCATAGTGATAACACCGGCTACACTGGCGACAATAGTGCTAATCAGGGTATCGCGATTTTTAATATGCGCAAGTTCGTGGGCGACAACGCCTTCAAGTTCTTCATAATTGAGCGCACGCATGATCCCGGTTGTTACAGCCACAACACCATGCTCGGGGTCACGGCCGGTAGCAAACGCGTTAGGCACTTCGGTATTGATAATATACACCTTAGGCATAGGCATTTTGGCTTTTTGGGCCAAGTTGCTTACCATCCGGATTAAGTCAGGCGCATCTTGCGGTGTAACCTCTTGTGCACCGTACATTTTAAGGACAATTTTATCACTGAACCAATAGCTGCCAAAGTTCATCAGAATTGAGATAACAAACATAAACGTCATGCCTTTGGTGCCACCAAAAAAGGCACCTACCGCAACCAGCAACCCTGTCAACGCAGCAAGTAAAATCGTAGTCTTTAGCGTGTTCATTAAGACACCTCCATGGCATATTGCCTCTATAATATTAAACATTACAGTCTTAAGTAACTACACACTAGCTAAAGATGACATCGCTCCTCCATTCCTCTTTCCGAATCTATAATTAATTATAAGTGATTTACTTATAATTAACAACCGCCATTTACGCCCGATTTTCCATGCGTTCCTTGATGGCGGTCAACATATTCATACTGTTGTCCCGTACCTTCTTCTTAAGAATGGGATTGAGCAATCCCGCAATCATCGGAATACCAAACTCAAAATCTACGGTTAGTTTTATTTCAGTGCCACCCTCAATCGATGTTAATATCCATTCTCCCTCAAATTTCTTGAGATCGCCTTCAGTCTGTTTGTAGCTAATATGCATGTTGACGTCGTCAAAGGTATCCAGCTCAGTCCACTTGATGATCCGGCCGTCTACATTGGATACCCATTTGGTCAGTGTGGTCTTGTCTTTGCGCTCAAGCACCTCAACGCTAATCAAATCTGCCATAAACTCTGGGTATTTTTCCATATCTTTTAAAATGGGATAAATTTTGCTGCGGTCAGCATTTACCGGCAGTGTGACTTCTACGTATGGCATCTTTTATTTCCTCCTGTCCTATTTTCAGATAACAACTGCTCAAGATTATAGGTCTTCCAGGATATCTCTTGCTTTCTCCAGCGCGCCTGCCAAGGCCTTTATGACATAGTCGATCTGCTGCTGCTCGATAATAAGTGGCGGCTCAATTCTGATGACCTTGGGATTATTGAGCGTGTAGGCAATAAGCACACCCTGATCAATCATTTCTGACAAGATTAAGCCACCAATGCCTTCCTTGGTCAGTTCAATGCCAATCATGAGACCCTTGCCACGCACTTCCCTGATGACATCAGGATACGCCTTGTTTAATTCGATCAGTTTACCGATAAAATAGTGGCCGCTCTTCTCGGCTTGCTGAGCGAGCCCCCCATTCCGGATAACATTGATGGCGGCGATTGCGGCAACGCAGGCCAACGGGTTGCCGCCAAAGGTTGAGGTATGCAAAAATGGGCTAGTAATATACTTATCCCAAATCTGGGGGCGTGCCGTAAAAGCACCGATGGGCATAACTCCGCCGCCTAATGCTTTTGCAGTCGCCATAATGTCAGGTACTACACCGTAGTGTTCGACGGCAAACATCTTACCGGTGCGGCCTAACCCAGACTGCACTTCATCGCAGATTAACAGCGCGCCAGTTTTATTGCAAATCTCGCGTACGGCCGGTAGATAAGATTCTGGAGGAACAATAATGCCGCCTTCACCTTGAATCGGTTCGATAATGACGGCTGCAGTCTCACCATCTACGGCCTGGTGCAGGGAATCAATATCGCCGAAGGGAACATGGCTGAACCCAGAGAGAAGAGGCTGAAACGGTTCACGGAACATCTCCCGTCCAGTCGCACTTAATGCTCCTAATGTCTTGCCATGAAAAGAATTAGTTGTGGACACGATCTTGCTGCGCCCTGTATGTACCCGGGCCAGTTTGAGGCTGCCTTCAACGGCTTCAGTACCGCTGTTGACAAAGAAACTATACTGCAGATCTCCAGGCGTTATCTCTGCCATGAGCTCCGCCAAATCGGCCATGGGCTTATTAAATAATACTTTACTGGATAATGGCATCAAATCAAGCTGGCTTTTAACAGCTTCAACAACCGCGGGATAGCGGTGTCCTAAGTTGAATACCCCATAGCCGCCCAGACAATCGATATATTCTTTGCCTCCAATATCACGAATGATACTGCCCTGGGCCTCCCACTCGATGGTTGACAGCCCCATAAACCGGAACAGCTTAGCCATGGCTGGATTAATATACTTTTCATACTTATCAATAGTTTGGCTTATCATTTGCTCTTTATCGGACATACCAGACCCTCCTATGCAAGTAGCGCATGTAGTAATAAACTTAATCATGGTATTATTTTCTATTTATATCAAAAAAATTCCTTCTTTATTCATTTAACCCCTTAGAAGTGCATTCTGCCTAATAAAAGGGTTTGGAACCGTCAGTCTTGAATATGAGAGAACTGAACTAAAACAAGGACGGTGTATCTGATGAACGACATATTCGCTGTAATTAATCTTCTTTTACTCATCATTAACGGTGGCCTGCTCCTGCTTTTACTGATAAAAGTAAATAAAGCCGGTCAACCGGATTTAGCGCCGTTTAAGCAGTTGGCCTACAACCAGGAACGCCTGGAGATTATGCTGCGGGATGAATTGGGGAAAAACAGGCAGGAACTGACTTTTAATACTAAAGTGCTGCGCGAAGAATTAGCACTGCAGTTACATAATTTTACCAATGCAAACGACAAGAAATTCATCCAGCTTACCCAAATGAATGAACAGAAACTTGACAAGCTCCGCGAAACAGTTGAAATGAAACTCATGGCCATTCAAAACGACAATACAAAAAAACTCGACGAAATGAGAGTAACTGTAGATGAAAAACTGCACGCAACACTAGAAAAACGGCTTGGTGAATCCTTCCAGTTGGTGAGCGAACGCCTCGAACAGGTGCATAAAGGATTGGGTGAAATGCAGCAACTAGCGTCCGGTGTTGGCGACCTTAAGAAAGTCCTATCCAACATTAAAACACGCGGCATTTGGGGAGAAATGCAACTGGCTTCCCTTTTGGAACAGGTACTGACACCAGAACAGTACGCAGTCAATGTGGCCACAAAGCGCGGCAGCCAGGATCGGGTAGAATTTGCTATTAAGCTGCCAGGGAAAGATAGTGACGATGCGGCTGTCTGGCTGCCTATTGACGCCAAGTTTCCGATGGAGGATTACCAGCGGCTCATAGAAGCGCAGGAACAAGCAAATGCCGAACTGGCAGCTGCCGCCGCCGCCAGCCTGGAAACGCGAATTCGTCACGAAGCTAAAACCATCAGAGAGAAGTACATCGACCCACCCAATACGACCGACTTCGCAATTTTATTCCTGCCTGTTGAGGGGCTTTATGCCGAAGTGTTACGTCGCCCTGGCTTGTGTGACAGCTTGCAGCGAGAATACCGAATTAATATCACTGGCCCCACAACGCTGGCGGCACTGTTAAACAGCCTTCAAATGGGTTTTCGGACACTGGCCATTGAAAAAAGATCCAGCCAGGTCTGGGCGCTTCTCGGTGCTGTTAAAACAGAGTTCGGTAAGTTTGGCGACGTACTTACTAAAACAAAGGAAAAACTTGACCAAGCCAGCAAACAACTTGACGCCGCCGCTGTACGTACCAGAGCCATCGAACGTAAACTCAAAGATGTAGAGCAGCTGCCAGTACCTGAGGCGATTAAGGTATTAGGACAATATGACGGAGACGAGCCAGAAGAGCAAAATTAAACACCCAACAAATGTTGGATGTTTAAAAAAGCCCGATAATTGGAGCTAGATAATAACTAGGGTAAACTATCAATCACTTCGGGCTATTAACTAGGGGCTTTAGCGCTGCGAGAATTCATGAGATAGCCGGCAACAACAACTGCCAGAGAAAGACCTACCTCCAGGAATAGTGCGTAATCACTAACATACGGTCCAACTGCTTTATCACTGATGATCATCTCTGCTGCCGCATAGCCCAGTACGCCTGCTCCAATATAGATGATGGCCGGGAAACGGTCCATGAGTTTCATTAGAATCTGAGCGCCGAATACGACTAACGGGATGCTTGTCGCAAGGCCAACCGTAATTAGGCCATATTTGCCTGATGGAACAGTCTGCGAGATGGCGGCCAGAGCCAACACATTGTCGAGACTCATGATGAGGTCGGCGAATAAGATAACTTTAATGGCTTCACGGTAGGATGTGGCTTCGCCGTATTCCCCTTCTGTGCTATCTTGTTTTAACAGGCTGATTGCAATGTATAAGAGCGCGAGACCTCCAGCAAATTGCAGATATGGAATATCCAGAAGATATGCAGCCACAAATGTCAAAATGATTCGTAAGATAACTGCCCCAAGGCTCCCCCACATGATTGCCTGCTTCCGCTGCGAGAGAGGAAGGTTCTTGCTTGCTAGTGCAATGATGACGGCATTGTCACCACTTAATACCAGGTTGATTAGAAGTATGCTGCCTAAAGCCATAAACCACTCGGGTCCAATTGTGCCAAAAAACTCCATTATGTTGCCTCCTATATTTTTTCATTTTATTAGTATCACCATGAAAGCAGACTGTATAACTGCTAAGAAATATTTAAAAAGAGCTTTCTCCCTCCCCCAGTGCAAAATAAAAAGAGACCTCAGGTACGCATAAAATACATACCGAAGGTCTCACTATTGGTAAATTACCAACGATAGCGCCAGATGCCAATAAGGCACCGTATGTTGACGTTATCTAGCAGTTACTCCCCTACGATTAGGAGTGATTATTTAATTAAGTATACTATAGCTGGCATTCAGAACAATGTCAATGTTAAATTTTTACAACAAAGATTGCAAAAAAAACTATGTAAAAGTCACCACGCAGGAGTTGTTTTACATGATTGGTAAAATTACGGTTGCTGTTTTTCGTTTTCGTATTATAAGGTAGTTGATTTTAGTGACTAATTTAGTTATCATTTAAATAGCGTTAGCACTCAATAGTCTAGAGTGCTAATAAGATACTTTACTGATATTATTGGAGGTTTCTTAATGGGCCAAGAAGCAATTAGCAAACAAACAAGAGAATTTCAAGCCGAGACCAAGCAGCTGCTGGATCTCATGGTGCACTCTATTTACACCAACCGGGAAATTTTTCTTCGGGAACTTATCTCTAACGCCTCAGACGCCATTGACAAAATCAGGTTTGAATCGCTAACCAATCACGCCTTACTTGAGGGAAACTCTGATTTTGAAATTTTTATCCTTCCTGACGAAACAACCAATACTCTAACCATCTCAGACAACGGTATGGGTATGACCTTTGACGAAGTCGTCGAAAATATTGGCACTATCGCCAAATCAGGTACAAAAGCCTTTCTTGACAAAGTAAAAGCTGCCAACTCATCGGCTGATACCGAATTAATTGGTCAATTCGGTGTTGGTTTCTACTCGGCATTTATGGTGGCTGAAAAAGTGGTGCTGCTCACTCGTGCCCCCGGTCAGTCTAAGGGCGTCCGGTGGGAGTCGAAGGGCGACGGTACCTACACCATAGAAGAGTGTGACAAAGATACCCGGGGCACCACCATTATCCTGACCCTTAAAGAGGAGTATCTCTCTTCCGAGCATCCTGAGGAAAATTTTCTAAACCGTTATATTCTGCAAAATTTAATAAAAAAATACTCTGACTATATTCGTTACCCTATTAAAATGAACTTTGTTAAGGAAGAAAAACCGCTAGATGCCGATGGCAAAGTTATCGAAGATGCCTCGCCCACCCAGACCATTGAAGTTCGCACCCTAAACTCAATGACCCCCCTCTGGACCAAGAACAAAAACGACATCACTCAGGAAGAATATTATCAGTTATACAAAAATCTGTTCCAAGACTGGCAAGATCCGTTGGAAATAATCCATTCTAAAGTAGAAGGTGCAGTGGAATACACCAGTCTGTTATTTATTCCTGCCCATGCCCCCTTTGATTTCTACCAGCGGGAGTCTGCGGCAGGCATCAGGCTTTACTCCAAAAATGTTTTTATTATGGATAACTGCCAGGAGTTGTTGCCAGAGTACTTACGTTTTGTACGGGGGTTAGTTGATTCTCCCGACTTCTCCCTTAACATTTCAAGAGAGTTGCTTCAGCATAGCCAGCAATTAAAGCGAGTTGGCAAAAACCTGGAGAAAAGCGTCTTAAAAACACTAGAGAATCTACTGGCAAAAGATCGAGCAAAATACGAGAAATTTTGGCAAGAGTATGGTAAAGCTATCAAAACCGGCGTATATGCTGACTATCACAGCCGGGACAAGCTGAAAGACTTACTTCTATTCGCTTCATCTCATGCTGCAGAAGAACTGACCAGCCTGGAAGACTACACTAAGCGGATGCCCGAAAACCAAAAGGTTATTTATTATGCCACAGGTAAAGACCGTTCCACAGTTGAGCGTTTGCCGCAGATGGAACTGCTGCGGGAAAAAGGCATTGAAGTCATCTACCTCTTTGACCGGGTTGACGAATTTGCCATCGATGCCCTGCATGAGTATAAAGAGAAAAAATTCCAGTCAGTTAGCCGCGGTAGTTTGGAGCTTGACGATATTGCGTCTCCTGAAACTAAAAAGGACTCTGAAGAACTGTCGAAGGAAAATGAGCCACTTATTAAGGCTATCAAGGAGCATCTAAGCGGTAAGGTCTCAGATGTCAAAATCAGCAGCCGCCTAAAATCCAGCGCCGTTTGTCTAGTGAGCGACGATGCTGGGATTAGCCTTTCAATGGAGCAGATTTTATCAGAAATGAACAAAAACATGTATAAAGCCAACAGGATTCTAGAACTCAACCCTGAACACGAAATCTTCGCGGTGTTAAAAAAATTGCATCAAGCAACTCCTGATTCTGACTCCTTTAAAGACTACTGCGATTTACTCTATGGCCAAGCTTTATTGCTGGAAGGAATCACTCCTGAAGATCCCATCAGCTTTGCCAATAAAGTAGCAAGATTAATGGCCCACAGCGATCATTAAAGAATCTAGTGCCTATCAGGTTTGTCCTGGTAGGCGCTATGTTATTTTGCGATAAAGTACTAGCATAACCTTTAAAATATTATAATTAGCTAACAGCCTTTTCCATGAATGAGCGACTACGTAATGAACAATATAAACTCAGGCACAATCGTAAGCACAACCCAATACATATGAGGAGGTCCCATGGACCAAGAAGAACAACAAATTGAGCTAGCAAGACTAGCAGAAACACTCTGTCAGGTGCGGCAGCAGATTGAAATAAGTGAGCATACGTCTAACAAACACCGTCATTCACTACAGGCTACTATGAAGGAATATTGGAAAGCAGGCGGCGGCAGTTCCACTGACGAGGCGCAGCTTATCGAAACTATGAACAGACAACGGGCGCTGTCTTCGCATGTTCATCAGACTGTCGGCCAACTGCGCAAAATGCAGAAGTCTCCTTATTTTGGGCGTATTGATTTTGCCGAAGCTGACCTTTGCCAGGCAGAGCCAATCTATATTGGTATTGGCAGTTTGGCGGATCTTGAAACAGGAGACTTTCTCATTTACGACTGGCGCGCACCGGTATCCAGTATGTTTTACGATTACGGACGGGGCCATGCCTCGTACCACTGCCCTGCCGGAACTATCGCAGGCGCTATTATACTCAAACGTCAATATAAAATAGTAGATGGTCAGATAGAGTATATGTTTGACTCTGATTTGAAGATTGATGACGAAATCCTCCAACAGATACTAGGCAAAAGTGCTGATGACAAAATGCACACTATCGTTAATAGCATACAGCGCGAACAAAACCAGATTATCCGCGATCAAACCCATAAAGTGATATTTGTTGAAGGCCCGGCTGGCAGCGGTAAAACGTCGGTCGCCTTGCATCGGGTAGCCTTTTTGCTATATCAAGACCGCGAAAAACTAACCGCTCAAAATGTCCTTATTTTGTCACCTAATCACGTCTTTGGTGATTATATCTCCAACGTCCTGCCGGAAATCGGCGAAGAGAATGTTCTGCAAATGACATTCCAGGACTATGTGTCCCGGTCAACAGCACAAATCCCCCTCCAGTTTGAAACCCGTACCGTTTATCTAGAACGCATGCTGGCGGCCAATCCCAGTAGAAAACGGGCGGCTAATATTAGGTTCAAATCTTCAAGCAGGTTTGCCCAGGTACTCACCCGATATTTGGAGTGGTTGGCGTCAGACTGGATTAATGAACATCCTGCCCTCATGGTACAGGGAGAAACCATCTTCCGTCAGGACGAATGGCGGCACTATTATACTGGCAGCTTTTGCATGATGCCTCCGGTATTACGATTGGAAAAAATAAGAACAATTTTGCAAAATCGAATGCGTGATCTGGTTCATGCTATCCGCCAGGAGAAAATGGAGAAATTGGCGGCCTCTGGTGAGGAGGTTAACGAAAAAGTCATAAAAGCATTGGCGAGAATCCAGGCTAGAGATGAGCTGCGGCCAATCACTGACCAAATTGAACAACTGACTACACTAGATATTGTATCCGAATTCAAAAGCATGTTTAAAGATGACAGACTATATTTGAAAACGGGAATACCCATTCCCGATGAGTGGCAAATAATTAAAACCCAAACGCTTAGATCTATATGCCAAGGACTGCTTTCATATGAAGATATAGCGCCGTTTCTGTACTTTCAGGGTGTACTGCAAGGCTTTCCAGTTAAAGCAGATATTAAACATGTTGTAATAGACGAAGCACAGGATTACACAACCCTTCACTATAAGATACTTGCGCAGCTGTTTCCCCACAGCTCTTGGACAGTAGTCGGCGACCCCGCGCAATTGGTTCAACCTTTTTTTGAGTTGGCAAGTTTTGCAGAGGCTGGTTATATCCTCGGTGGAGAGCAGACACTTCTTTTCCGTCTGACAAAAAGCTACCGCTCGACTAGAGAGATACAAGCCTTCTGCCAGTCATTACTGCCTGATGCGAAGCAAGTACAGTCTGTTAATCGTCCTGGCCCACTGCCCACTATTACCCAAGTGGAAAACCCACAGGAAATGGCGTTGGTTATTGCTGAAACTGTACAGTCTATGTTGGATCAAGGCTGGCGCTCAATCGGACTTATTGCCAAGAATGCAGCTCAAGCCATGGCTGTATATCTCATGCTTGGAGATTCCGTTAGATCTACCCTTGTAACCAAGGAAGAAGATGACTTCTATCACGGCATCGTTATTATTCCCTCCTATCTGGCAAAAGGCTTAGAATTTGACGCCGTACTGGTACTGAATGCAGACTTAGTCAATTACAGCCATGAGCAGGACCGTCATATCTTATATACCATTTGCACACGGGCGTTGCATCGTTTGTACCTGTATTATACAGATACCCTTTCGCCGTTCATCGCGCAGATAAGTAAAGATTTATACCAGATAGCCAAAGTGTAGCAATAAAAGCAAAAAAGCTGCCTTTCGGCAGCTATATATTGGAATACTTATTTTATCTACTTACCGGCACCTTTAAGGCTTGCCCGGGATACACTTGCGCATTATTATTTAATTTATTTAATTGCCTGATAGCAAATACCTTTTCTCTGATATCATCTTTGTCTGTGATGTAGTTAGCAGCAATTTTCCAAACGGTATCCCCTGGTTTCACATAGACTGTTTCATAGGAAAAAGAACCGAAAAAGGCACTCGAACTGGCTAAGGGAGTAATTGTCAATAAAGCAAGAACTAGGGAGAGTATGAATAGGGTTCTCATTATAATAAACACCTCACTGAACTTATGTTCGATTCATATTTATTATAGCACGTACATATGTTCTGCGCAAGTATGTTCGGTAGATATTTCGAACTTATGTTTGCAAATGCTTTATTGAGCTCTGAAGTCGCGAGGAAACTTAATTGAACCGATAGTCGGTCTGTTTTGCCCGAATTCATAGGCAAGGCATCTTATTGGCTTCC
The DNA here is from genome assembly GCF_900176355.1 of Sporomusa malonica. Classification (GTDB taxonomy): domain Bacteria; phylum Bacillota; class Negativicutes; order Sporomusales; family Sporomusaceae; genus Sporomusa; species Sporomusa malonica. The sequence continues at coordinate 109,616 of NZ_FWXI01000005.1, forward strand.
CGTCTTTATACTTCCCGTTTCCACTCGTAAAATTTTGTTTAAAATGGCCACATTGATTTGCTTTATTAAAGCGGCAACCAGGACAATCGGCGGTAGGAACAACAATCCCTTCCTGTGCCGAAATTATAAACTGTTTTGCATTTAACAGCTCGTTTAAATAATCTTTAATAAGTTTAGTTATACCTTCTGTCTGCAAGCCGTTCAATTTTTGCAGGTGCTTGATTGCCTTATAAAGTTCAATCTCATAGGGGTGGATATCAGGTATTTGTGCGAGAAGTTCTAAATTGTCAGTTAGCGATTTAAGCTTCTCCTTAGCCTGTATGGGATTTGAGCCAAGATAAATAGATGTATTTTTGGGGAGTTTTGTTTCGGGATTATAGACGCTATTTTTTAAATAAAATGTACCATTTTTGCGAATTTCAACATTCATTTTCATTCACCTCTGGAGATTAACGTTTTGTACTCATAGAATTGTGTGTGAGTGAAGAACGTAGTAAAACCGGTAAACTCACAAACTTATTGTGAATATATTATAACATCACATTTATAAACTCACAAATGCAATATGAGTTTATAAATGTGGAAAAACCAGCCATATAGCTGGTCTTAAAACCCCACTTCATTCGGAGGAATCTACTATATTCTACTTTGTATCTCCTGCCCTGCAATGTATCTGGCAACTATGTTAGAAGCATCCAAGGCATATATATAACGTTGCAATCTTTCAACAGGTGAAGCTTTTTGTGCCATTTCCGTATTATCCTCAATCACCAGAGCATCAAAGGAATAACCTTTTTCAAAACTCCCTACCCGGCCAAAAAACTTCCCTCCTCCTTTTGTTGCCATATAAAAGACTTCAGACAACGTCAACGGATCGCACTGATGATCGAAAACATAGTTTATTTTGGACAGTTGGATGGCTTTAACCATAGCCTGCGTCATCGACAAAGAGTGTCCGGCTCCTACATCACTTCCCAGGCCAACCTGCACTGCTGCATTTAACAATTTTCTGACAGGCATAATTCCGCTTGCCAGGTTTATATTGGAATCAGGGCAATGCACAGTTACCACCTGATTGCTTTTTATGCACTCGATAGCCTCTTGCGTTAAATAGATGCAGTGAGCCATCAAGGTTGGTGTCTGCCCGAATAATCCATAGTGGTTGTATACCTGATGATAGTCCGATTGGTCAGGAAACAGCTCCGCCACCCATTTTACCTCACCCGGGTTCTCAGATAAATGTGATTGAACCGGCGCGTTATACTTAACCGCCAGCTTGCCGAGGCCGGCAAGAAGTTCACCGGTACTGGTCGGAGCAAACCTGGGAGTAATAATGGGGTTTACCAGCGAAGTACTACTCCATCTTTCAAAAAATTCCTCGGTATCTCTTAAAGATTGTTGCGTATCCTCTCTTAAGAAATCAGGACAATTAACGTCCATATTGACCTTTCCCACATAAGCTCCCAGTCCTCTTCTAGACAAAATGTCACAAAGCAGGTTGCTGCTGTCTTTATGGATGGTGGCAAATAGAACGGCCCGTGTCGTCCCCTGTCTTATCAACTCTTCGGTAAAAGCTTCATATACTTGTGCTGCATAGCCTGTATCCGTGAACTTGGCTTCCTCTTTAAAAGTATACTCATTCAGCCAGTCCAACAGCTCAAGGTCTAATCCAAGACCTCTTTGGTTAAACTGTGCTGCGTGGGTATGCAGATCGACAAAGCCAGGAATGATTAGTCGATTACCATGGTCGATTATCCTGCATCCAGCATACTCCGCGGGCAGTTGTTTATAAATTTCGCTGATGATGCCATTATGTACAACAAGGTAACTATCTTGACGAACTTCAAACCCCGCACTGTCCGGAGTAAAAATAATTGTTCCTTTAAGAATAAGAATGTTTTCTTTTTTCACGATCGCCCTCTACTTTCGCAAAATAATGAAAGATCGTTTGGATCAGATACCATTGCTTTCAAGAAAGTCACGCAGTAAATTCATACAGACAGCCTTTCTGTATTCTGCCGAAATTCTGCCTCTGATAGGAACAATGGCCTGATTATAGGCTGTAAGATACGCTTCCCTGACAGCCTTTGCCTCTGCAAGCGTCTTGCCGGTCAGCATAGCATCAAGCTCTGCCCGTCTGATGATAACGTCACTGACTGCACCGAAGGCAGTCATGCAGTTAACAATCTTACCTTTGGCTACATTAAGAATGGCCGCAAAGGATACCCGGGAAATGGCTAAAGCATCTCTTGCCCCAACCTTCTTATAGTAGTAATTACCAAGACCTGTTTTATGCATGAGAATCTCAACTAAGAGTTCATCCGCTGCCAGAGCAGTCTTCTTCCTACCAAGATAGAACTCGGTAATGGGAATTATCCGTTCGCCCCTGCTGCTGGCAAGACGTAGTTTAGCGTCTGTTGCAACAAAGATCAGGGCACTGTCTGCTTTAGGCGATCCATTGCAAATATTGCCGCCAACGGTACCGAGGTTGCGGATGGCCGGTGCTGCAATCTGAGAAACAGCTTCCTTTAAAATAGCGGGAGTCAGCTCACTTTCAAGAATGTCAGTAAAGGTGCAGGCAGCTCCAATCCGGATATATTCGGTATCTTCTACAATTTTTTTCATCTCAGGTACTTTATTAAGAAACAGATATATCGCGTTATCATCTGGCTCAATCATCAAATCGGTCCCGCCGCTGTAAGGAATTACCGTTTTTTGGGCCAGGATATCCAATGCTTCGTTCAAAGCAGCAGCCTGATAACCATTTACCATAAACCTCTCCCCTCCTTTGCTGCCAATTTAATGGCCTCCACAATAGCATTATAGCCGGTGCACCGGCAAAGATTACCGGAAATGCCCTCGCGAATTTCAGCTTCGGTAGGGTTGGGATTCTTAGCAAGAATACATTCGGATGCAAGTATCATACCTGGAATACAAAAACCGCATTGTACCGCACTGACAAAAGCATAGGCCTTATCCAAAACTGCGAAACGCTCTGTTTCACGATAACCTTCTATAGTCATAACCGTACTTCCTGCAATATGCCCCATAGCTACCATGCAGGAGTTAACTAACCTGCCATCGAGGATGACAGAACAGGCACCGCATTCCCCTTCCTTACAGCCGCACTTCACACCGGTGAGCGTAAACTCATTGCGAAGTACATCCAGTAAGCGTGCATTTGCTTTGGCTGATGATGTAACCTCTTGGCCGTTAAGAATAAATTCTATCATCATTTTTCGCCTCCTGCAAAATTCTCATGGTATCTTCCGGTGTGAACGGCACCTTATTTATATTAGCTCCAAGAGCATTTTCCATTGCTTCTGCATAAGCCGGAGCCACACCCACAAGCGGAAGCTCACCTGCCCCCTTGGCTCCATAGGGACCGTGGGTATATGGATTATTCATAATTTCAGTCACCAGATTCGGGACGTCGACTGCTGTCGGAATGATATAGTCACTATAACTGGTATTACGAATTATGCCTTTATCATTGTAATCCATCTGCTCCATCGAGGCATAACCAATTCCCTGGAGGAATCCGCCCTGCATCTGTCCCTGAATAATGTTTAAATCAATGGGAACACCTACATCATAAATACCCCATGCCCCAAGAATTTTTGATGTGGCAGTAAGTGTGTCAACTTCCAATTCAATGGCATTAACAGACCAGGAATAGGTCGGATAGGCATCTCCTTTGAAGTTTTCCAGATTAAAAGGAATTACAAAATCAGGCTCAGCGAAGTGTTCTTCGATAACTTGTTCCACTCCTGGCTGCCATTCTTTTTTTAGCTTCTCTGCGGCTCGCTGCAGCAATCCCCCTACAGTCATCAATGACCGGCTGGCTACTGTAGGACCCGAGTCTGGCACTCTATCGGTATCCGGGTTATCTATATGCACATGGTCATACGCAATACCAAGCGTATCGGCCACAATCTTACAGAAAGTTGTTTTAAGACCTTGACCTATATCTGTATTGCTTGTGAGAAGCTCTACCGTATCATTGGCGTTTTTCCTGATTTTCACGATAGCCTTAATAATATCACGCTCACCGCTGCCGGTAAAACCACAGCCATGAAAGAACATGGACATACCAATCCCCTTACGGTATCGCCCTGTTTGATTCTGGTATAGCTTGCGTTTTGCCCGGTAATCGCAAAGCTCATCCAAACGCTGAATCATTTCCGGCAATGGTACATGGAAATGATATTTGCCGCTGGTTGAAGTGGCATCTCCTTGTTTGGCGATGTATTTTTCTTTTAGTTCAAGAGAATCCATCCCCAGCTCCTTGGCAATATGCCCCATCATCATTTCCACTGCAAAGAAAGTCTGTGGCGCCCCAAAGCCGCGATAGGCGCCGCAAGGTACAGTATTTGTCTTCACGGCGCGTCCGGTAACCCGAAGATTATCTATGCGATATACACCGTTTGCGCAAATCAGGCCACGCTGCAAAACAACGGGAGAAAGGGTAGTATATGCACCACTATTAAATAAGACTTCAATATCCATACCGGTAATTTCACCGTTTTTAATGGCTACTTTATAGGTACAAATGGATGGATGGCGTTTTGAGGTAAACTCCATGTCTTCCCGCCGGTCAAATATAACCTTTACCGGCTTGTTTGCCTTTTGGGCTGCTACTGCGGTCTGACAAGCCAATATAGAAGGAAAGGCTTCCTTGCCGCCAAAGCCCCCACCTGTAACATCCTGGATAACCTGAACATCCTTCTCCTCATAACCTAATGCTTTGGCGACAGCACCATGGACATAGTATGGACATTGCATCGAGCCGCGTACTGTCATACGTCTGTCATGAGGATATGCAATGATTCCCTGTGTTTCCAGATAAGCCTGTTCCTGATACCCGGTCTGAAAGGTTTCGATAAAAACCTGTTCGGCTTCTGCTAAAGCTTTATCAATATCACCTTTGGCGTAGTTGTAGTTGAAAAAAACAGTATTCGATGTGAGTATATCAAGCAGTGGAACTTGTTCTTCATATACTACAACAATCTCATGCAAAATTCTTGCCACTTCTTTACAATCAGGACCAACAACCATCAAAATTGGTTCACCGACATACTCCACAGTTTCCTCAGCATAAATCGGGCTATCATCAAGAACAATATGGACGCGGTTTACACCGGCTACGTCGTTCTTGTCAACAACCAAATATCCTTCAGGCAATTCAGGTAAAATAATGTCGGCGATGCGAGCTTTGGCCTTTGCCGAATGCAATAGTTTGCCATAAAGCATACCGTCTAGTACATGATCATCCACATAAAGAGCACGACCGCTTATTTTAGCGTCGTGATCTTTTTTCTTTGTCCATTCACTAATCTTTTCCATACCGCGCCTCCCATACATTGAAGAATAAGCATTTCAACATCGCTAAGCCGCATAACTACTGCATCTAAACTAATAAATCAGGATGAGACCGAAAACTCCATGTATATAACAGCCACTTCATGTATTTATGCTACCTCTCGCTTGGGGAAAAGGGCTTACGGAAGAGATACTGACCTTGGGGATCGTCTTCACAAACCAGCCCATTTTTCACCACCTGCCGGCCTCTTAAGAAAACATGAATGGCTTGCCCTTGCTGCTCTATCCCTTCATAGGGACTGTAGTCCACTTTGTGCGCATGGGAAGAAGCACCTATGGTCAAGTGACGGGTTTCGTCCCAAATCACCAAGTCAGCATGACTGCCCGGAGCAATGACGCCTTTTTGGGGATAAAGTCCAAAGAGTTTTGCCGGCTGGGTCGCCATTTTGTCAACAAACTGGGAAAGGCTAAGTTTTCCGGCCTTGACACCATAGGTATATAAAATACCCAACCGGTGCTCTACACCGGGAGCGCCATTGGGTATTTTGCTAAAGTCATCTCGTCCCGCCTCTTTTTGACCACGGAGGTTAAACGAGCAATGGTCGGTAGCGACGGTGTCCAAAATGCCGGTTTTCAGCCCGTTCCATAAATAATCTTGGTTTTCCTTGGCCCGAAGCGGGGGCGACATAACGTATTTTGCACAGGTAAAAGTGAAATCCTGATATACACTGTCGTCAAGCACTAAATATTGAGGACAGGTTTCAGCAAATACTCTAATACCCCGGGCTTTGGCCTGCGCAACCGTCTCCAGAGCCTCCCGGCAGCTTAAGTGGACAACAAAAACAGGGGCATCAGTCAGCTCAGCCAACACCATCAACCGGTTTACCGCTTCCTGTTCCACTCGTGGCGGACGGGACAGCGGATGGTAAAATGGCGCAGTTTTACCTTGCCGGCGAAACTGCTGGGTTAGATTATCGACAATATCCCCGTTTTCACAGTGAACACAGGTTAGAATACCGCAGTCCCGGCTGCGTTCCAACACTTGGAATAGGGCACTGTCATCCACCTGCATGATATTTTTGTAGGCCATATAGAGCTTGACTGAAGCTACACCGGCTTCCTGACTGAGCCAGGGCATTTCACGGCCGACATTTTCATTCCAATCAGTGATGGCCATGTGAAAACCGTAGTCTGAATAACATTTGCCGTCTGCCCGCCGGTGCCAGTTTTCCAGACCTTGCTGTAAGGTCTCACCCTTGAATTGGGTGGCATAATCAATTATGGTGGTGGTGCCGCCGAGGATGGCGGCCCTGGTACCACTGGCAAAATCATCGGCAGTAGACAAAGTCCCTACAGGCAAGTCAAAATGGGTATGGGCATCGATGCCACCCGGAAATATATAACATCCCTCTGCTGACAACACAGTATCTTCCGCGTGCGTTACCTGATCACCAACAGCGACAATGATTTCCCCTTGGATACGAATATCGCCCTGATAATAGTCCGCGTCGGTGACAATGGTGCCGCCGCGCAAAACAATTCCCATAAAAACCTCTCCTTGCCATAGGAAATTCAATAACAATTAAAACCATTATCGTTCATCTAAACACCGTAACCACTCTCTGTCAAGACACTAGGCGATACTGATGTGAGTCATGCTCTTTATTGCTTTTTTCTATCCGTTTGTTGGAAATCCTTTAATCTCGGTAACATCGAACTCGTTTAGCAGGAGGTTCACTGTATCGGTTTATTACGGCAGCTTATCCATGTTGTCCCATAGACGCTGGGCGGCCTTACGGGCTTTGGCATAAATCGGACTGACGTCAAAAGTAAACTGTCTGTTTTCCAGCACAATGTTGCCGTTGATAATAACGGTAGTCACATCACGGGAGTCCATACCAAAGGCAATGTGACCGCCGATATTTCCAGGCACAAGCGGTGTGGGAGCCTGGTAATCCAGCACTGTCAAATCGGCTTTACAGCCGGCAGCCACGCGGCCGAAATCGGCAGCAAAGTATCGCTTCAATATCTCGTTGCCGTTAGACAGGAACTTGAGGTAGCTGTCAGGCCACAGGGCACCGGCAGCATCTTTATGTTTGAAGTAGGCAAACTTCATTTCTTCCCACATATCACTACCCATGCCGTCAGTTCCCAGCACCAGGTTTTTGTACAGGGGCAATTTGGCGCTGTAGCCAACATTGTTGTTCATGTTTGAACGGGCGTTGTGAGCCAGAAAGGCGTCTTTGGCATTGATGATTTCAATATCCTGGTCTGACAGGTATACGCCATGCACCAGGAGAGCTTTGTCATTGATTAAGCCATAATCGCTCAAACGGACAATAATATCTTTACCGTACATATGGTGGCTGTGGGACACATCATAACGGTCTTCGGCCACATGGACATGGATGCCGCGTCCGGTTTCACGCACAGCGTCGGCCATCAGCCTAAGGGCAGCGTTAGGCATAGTAACAGGCGCGTGGCCGCCAATCATGGCCTCTACCAGGTGATTGCCGCCTGTGGCCGCTCTGTCACTTTCGCACAGTTTGGCAAAATCGACATTCTCCTGAACCCCGGCTTCTACTTCGCTGAGTCCCCCATTGCGGTCAGTGGTTTCATAACAGGTAATGCCGCGCAGGCCGGTTTCCTCAAAAGCTTTTTTGAGAGTTTTGAGCGAGCCTTTGAGGAAGGCTGGTGAGGCGTGGTGGTCAATTACCGAGGTTGTGCCACAGCGGATTGCTTCCAGTGAGCAGACCATTCCGCTGTAGTAGAGGATTTCTTCGTCAATAGCCAAGTCTAGCCGCCACCATAGATTCCTGAGTACAGACACAAAGTCGGGACTGGGGGCAATATTGGCGGTGATCCCTCTGGCTAAGCCGGAATAAAAATGGTTGTGACTGCAGACAATGCCTGGCATAACTATTTTTCCCTGTATATCAAGCACGCGGTTGGCCTGAACATTGGCCGAGGCGCCTACGCCGACGGCAGCAATTTTGCTGCCGTCAATGACAATATCGACACCGGATTGTATAGAAGCTGGATGAAAGTCTACAACTGTGGCGTTTTTTAAAACTAGCATAATGGTCCCCCCTTATTCCTCCACACGCCCGAACAACGTCGGCCGGTTATTGTACAGGTAATTAAATACTTGGGCCATTTGGTCAAAGGTCGTGTTGCCGGTTGTCTGAATCAGGCCATTTTCAAGCTTATGGGTAGTAACTTCACTATTAGCGCGAACAGTTAGTATATCGCCTTCCACAAAAAAGCCGCTGTTTTGACTATGGTCAAAGTCGTCACGACGGCTAAATACTGTAAGCTTATCGGAGAACGGACGGCCTTCCCACGGACAGAAGCCGGCACAATTGCCGCATTCGTTGCAGAAGGCATCCAGGTGGATAATCTGGTTGTAGTTGGCAAAGCCATTATCTAAGCGAATAGCCAGGTTAGCGCGGTTGGGGCAAACTTCCACGCACTTGTTGCAAACATAGTTGCACTCTAAGCACCGGTTGTACTCTCTGTCACCTGTGGCAACATCGACTTTACCTGAACCTTCGTGCGCCAGAGGCGCAGCATTTGTCAAACCAAATTTTTTGGCAGCAATCTCTTTAGCCTGCTCACAATGGGCTTTACTTGTTTTGTCGGCGTTGCTTTCAAAACCGGGTATTTCTTTTTGACAGATGGCGTCAGCCGCTCTACGCCCATCGGCAATACACTTTACAATTGAGGATGCGCCTTGCCGGACATCACCGGCTAAGTATACGTTCTCTAGATTGGTCAATTGCTGCCCTTGTGTAGTAATACCCAGTTTGGCAAGTAAGACTGTATTAATATCTTCACCGATCGCGATAATGATGGTGTCGGCTTCAAAGGTCTTGTATTTGCCGGTAGGTTCAGGCTGACGGCGGCCGCTGGCGTCAGGTTTGCCAAGCTGCATAACCAGGCAGACAAGATTGCCCTGGGCATCAATTTTTTCCGGGTTGACTAAAAAATTAAAGTCTACGTTATTGGCTACAGCCAGATCGTATTCGGCTCGGTCGGCAGGCATTTCATTAATGGAGCGGCGGTACACAATGGCGCTTGTTTCTACACCCTTTACCCGCAAAGCCGTGCGGCTGGCGTCCATAGCAGTGTTGCCGGCACCGATGGTAACAACGGTTTTTCCTAATTTGAGGGCAGATGCATCTTGGTTAAATTGGGCCAGGAATTTTAAAGCCGGAATGATTTGCGGTTGTTTATCGCTTTCCACTTTGAGTGTAAAGGTTTTTTCTGCGCCAGCGCCTACGGCTACAATTACATAGTTGTAGCCTTGTTGTTTGAGGTCGGCGGGAGTAAGATCCGGGCTGGAGTTGAAAACAAACTCCACGCCATGTGCTTTGATAAAGTTAATATCGCTGTCAATTGTCTCGCGGCTGATGCGGAAATTGGGGATTATATGCTGTACAGTGCCGCCGGCACTTGCACGGGTTTCGTATACCGTCACGCTAATGCCCTGGCGGGCTAAGAAGTAGGCTGAGGCCAGACCGGCCGGACCGGCCCCCATCACAGCCACTTTGACGCCGTTTTTGCTCTGGGGCAGCACATAATTTTTACGATATTCATCCCAACCTTGTTCGACAGCCAGGCGCTTAACCTCACGAATCTGTACACAGCCTTCATAATCCAGGCGGGTACAATTGTGCTGACAGGCATGGTCGCAGATGGTCCCGGTAATACCTGGCAGGGCATTTTTTTCATAGATAAGCGCAAGTGCCTCAGCATAACGCTTCTGCCCTGCCAGCCGAATGTATTCAGGAATGTCCTGGTTAATGGGACAGGCTGTTTTGCAGGGAGCGGCCGTACAGTTAAACAGCGGCAGCGGGCTCTTGACTGAAGCTTTGGCAGATCCGCGGAAATGCTTTTGCGAATAGCCGGCAGTAAGAGATTTTTCCGCCAGGGCTTGCAGTTTGGCAACATCAATCTTGTCAACTTCCCAGCCGGAAGCTGTCTCAAGTTTTGTGGCAATGGCTGCCATACGGGCATAGCCCCCGGGTTTGAGCATCTCGGTAGCCATTGTGACAGGCTTAATGCCTGTGGCAAATACGTCTAATACATTGTGTTCGGTAATACCGCCAGAGAAAGATATAGGCATTTCCCCCTGAAACTCTGCCGAGATTTTGGCAGCCAGAGTAATAGACAGCGGGAACAGGGCGCGGCCTGACATGTACATCTCACTGCCAGGCAGCTTGCCTTTAAAGTTGACTGAGCCTAAGGTATTGGTTAACTTAACGCCCAAAAAGCGGCCTTGCTTACCAGCTAATTCTTTAAGCCGGGTCAGCATGGGGATGGCGTCAGTATACTTAAGGTCATGGTCAAAGGCGTCTTCGGACAACTCGACATAGTCAAAGTCAGTGTTGTCAAGAATGGATCGCACGCCCTGGTAAGTCAGCAGCGTGGGATTAAGTTTTACGTACATGTCAATTTTCTTTTCGGTCAGCAAGTATCCGCAAATTCTTTCAATTTCAGCAGGCGGGCAGCCGTGCATGGTAGAGAGGGTAATTGACTGACAGACATGGCCTGAGATGCGTCCCTCGATGCCGCCAAGCCGCGGCAGGCGCTCTTCTAAGCCGGTGCCTTTCAGGAAACTGCCTTCAGCAACAAGAGCTTCTACTTCGGCCAGACATTGCTGAAAGTACGGATGCCGGGAGGCATCACGCAGGTTGTTCAGGTAAGCGTCCATACGCGGCGACTGGATGCCTTCCAAGTTATAGCCTGCGCTCATATTAAAGATAAAGGAACGTTTGCCGCTTTGACTGAGACCAAAGACTTCCTCCACTACATGCAGCAGCACCCAGGCTTTGATGTATTCTTCGTAGGCTTTTTCTACCGTAAACTCGCTTGACCATTCGGTGTTAAAGCCTTCGTCATCGGCATCAATACAGGGTTTAGCAACAGGCGGTTCATGTTCCTGAACAGTCTTAAGCTCAATAAAGCGTGCACCGGCCAGGTAAGCTACCACAATATTCTGGGCCAACTGGGTGTGCGGCCCGGCAGCAGGCCCTACGGTAGTCTCGATAGTTTCACCAAAGAGGGAAAATGTTTTACCGCTTTGCTTTCGAAAGAAATGGCTTGCAGGATAGCCAAAGACGGAACAGTCGGCCGCATATTCTTGGAAAATCCGTGCAACAAGTCCAAGCAGGGGAACCGGTCTCATTATGTCTCCCATTAGTGACTCCTCCTATTTATTTCATCTATATATACAATGAATGAACGTTTTACAGGTGGTGCGTGTTGGCTAACAGAGCGCAATGGCTTCTAATTCTATCTAAACATAGAATTATTTCTTACGGCTATAGGGTGTCTGGATAAGCGGCAAATCCGGACGAATTTTTCTGTCCAGTCTGAAATAGGCACCGGCAACAGCTGGTGCGGTAGGAATGGCAGTAATTTCGCCTACGCCTTTAGCGCCATAGGCCAGCTCAGCCTGGTTTTTTTCTACAAGAAGGCTTTCGATTTCAGGGACATTACCGGCCCGGAAAAGACCTAGAGTTCCGAATTTAACTTGCGGTATCCCGTTTTTCAGCGGAAAATCTTCGGTTAGAGCATACCCCAGTCCCATAACTACTCCACCTTCAATCTGTCCTTCGACCCCTATTGGATTAATGGCTTTGCCAACATCATGAGCGGCTACTACTTTGACCAGTTTGCCTACATCGTTAAGGATAACTACCTGGCTGGCGTAACCGTAGGCAACATGGCTTACCGGGTTAAGCTTATCAGACCCCATGGGGTCGGTTATACCTGAATATTCGCCGTAAAACTCACGGTCTTCCAACTCGCTTATCTTGGTTGCAGCCAGTGCTTCCCTGAGCTTGAGCGCCGCCCGGCGGACGGCCTCGCCGGTGAAGACTGTCTGACGCGAGGCTGTTGTGGTACCGGAATTAGGTGTAAGATAGGTATCAGGTACAGCCATGGCGGTTTGGAAATAATCAAGACCGGTTGTTTCGCACAAAATCTGGGTCATAGCTGTAGCTAAGCCCTGACCGATACAAGCGGCGCCTGTAAGAATAACGGCTTTACCATCTTCGATTTTTATTTTTGCCCGACCAATGTCTGGCAGCCCAACACCGATTCCGGCATTTTTCATAGCACAAGCAAGACCTGCGTAGGGACTGGCGTCAAATGCTGCCTTGACAGCCAGCAGGGTTTCTTTCAGGGCGGTGCCCTGGTCGGCGATTTGACCGTTTGGCAAAACCTTGCCGGGTTCAATGGCATTGCGCCAGCGTATCTCCCACTGGGATATACCGACTTTTTCAGCCAGCAGGTTGATGTTGGTTTCCATGGCAAAGCAGGACTGGGTTACGCCAAACCCCCGGAAGGCGCCAGCAGGAGGATTATTGGTATATACGCCCAACCCGACAATATCTACATTCTCAATTTGATATGGTCCGGCTGCATGGGTGCAGGCCCGCTGCAATACCGGCCCGCACAGCGAGGCATAGGCTCCGGTATCGGCAATTAATTGGGCTTTTACGGCCGTGATGATGCCATTTTCGTCACAAGCGGTTGTAAATTCCAGCTCCATGGCATGCCGTTTGGGATGGATATTGATGCTGTCCTGACGGGCCAGCGTATTTTTCACCGGTTTTTTTGTATGCCAGGCTAAGAGAGCAGCATGATGCTGCACAGATAGGTCTTCTTTGCCGCCGAAACCGCCGCCCACCACTTTGCTGATAATGCGTACATGGTTTTCATCCACCCCCAGCAGGGAAACAAGGGCGTGGTGATCGTCGTAGACGTTCTGCCCTGACGTATACACGGTCAGCGTGCCGTCAACATTCAGTACAGCCAGGGCGCTCTCAGGTTCGAGAAAGGCGTGCTCGGTGGCCGGGGTGGTGTAGTGCTGGGTTACGACATGCGTGGCCTTGGTAATGGCGGCGTCCACATTGCCGCGTTTAAGCACGGTTTTAGCCAGCAGGTTGCCCTTGGGGTGAAGCTGCGGCGCATTGTCAGCTAGCGCCTGGCTGGGAGAGGTTAGCGGATTTAACTCTTCATAATCGACTTTTATTAACTTGATAGCCTCTTGGGCAATTTTTTTACTGGTAGCGGCTACTGCGGCCAGTGCATCACCGATATAGCGGGTTTCTTCCCCGGCGGCGATAAAGGCCGGCCAATCGGGAACAATATGCCCTTGATGGCGTCGACCGGGAATATCCCTGGCGGTAATGATGGCCTCAACACCAGGCAATGTCTGTGCGGTCGAAGTGTCAATACTTTTAATCAGAGCGCGGGCGCTAGGTGCCCGTAAGACGGCGGCGTGCAACATACCTTCGACATACATGTCGTCCACGTACTCGGCCAATCCTAACACTTTGTCTTTGGCATCGATACGCGGCATTCTGTCGCCTACTTTATAGTTAACATTCGTCGGTGGTATGTACCCTTCACGCAGGGCTTTGGCAACCAGCAGTACGGCCTGCTCAATTTTAACATAACCTGTGCAGCGGCAGATGTTGCCGAGGAGCGCTTTTTTTACTTCATCTTGAGAGGGGTCTAACGTCTTATCCAGTAAAGCTTTAGTGCTAATCACCATGCCTGGTATGCAGAAACCACATTGCACGGCACCGGCAGCGGCAAACGCCCAGCTATAGATGGACTTTTCCTGCTCGGACAAACCTTCAACTGTTAACAGCGTTTTGCCGTTGATTTTGGCAGTTGTCAGCACACAGGCCCGCATAGCTTTTCCGTCCAATAACACCATACAGGCCCCGCAGGCTCCTTCAGCACAGCCGTTTTTTACCGAAGTAAGACGGACGACTTCTCTCAGGTACTCAAGCAAGTTTATTTCCTTGTCACAGACTGTTGGCTGACCGTTTAATATAAAACTATACATGGTAATCCCTCCTGCTTAGGAAAGGTTATGCAGCTTTAAAGTTCATTTTTGCTGTGGTTTTTTATGTTCTTAATTTTTTTTATTGCAGCGGATGACGTATTCAGCTTGAAGCTTGATAAACGTCTTTTTCGCGAATTTTCAATCTCAGTCAGATTTCGACAATCAAAACCGATTGGCTGCCGTTATTAAGATTATGGTAGAGATACTCCCGAGCGGGAGTATCTCTACCTGCTTCTATAGTTGCACGTGAGTTCCCGTTTTTCCAGCTACTGCTTCTTCCAAGGACTCCGGATTGGTAATAATGGCTTTGCTGCCGCCGTTTTCCAGGAATTTGATTACAGCCTGGATCTTGGGCAGCATGCTGCCTGGTGCAAAATGATTTTCTTTTACATATTCTTTTAGTTCAGCAAGAGTGACTCTGTCTAAGGCTTTCTCTTCCGGTTTGCCGTAGTTTAAGTATACTTTGGGCACACCGGTTGAGATTATCAGTTCATCTGCTAGAATCTGTGTGGCTAGCAGGCTGGCGGCAAAGTCTTTGTCTATAACAGCATCGACGCCTTTAAAGCAGCCATCCTCCTGCCGGATGACCGGGATACCGCCGCCGCCTACTGCAATCATGCAGTAACCTTCTCGTACTAATTTATGAATAACGTCTTTTTCGACAATTTCCAGGGGCAAAGGGGAAGCCACTACCCGGCGGTAACCCCGCCCTGAGTCACTTACCATAACCCAGTCAGGATGCTCCTTTTGAATTTTTTCTGACTGCTCCTGGGTGTAAAAAGAGCCGATCGGTTTGGTCGGTTTTTGAAAGGCCGGATCATTGGCGTCTACCACTACCTGCGTAACCAGGGTAATAGCCGATTTATCCATGCCCCTTTTTTTAAACTCATTATCCATAGCCTGTTGAATCTGATAACCAATAGCCCCTTGGGTATCGGCTCCACAAGCTACCAGGGGTACAAAATGCATTCCTGCTACTTCGTTTGCAATTTCTGACCGCCTGAGAATAAAACCTACCTGAGGTCCGTTGCCATGAGTAATAATTACCTCATACCCTTGTTCCATCATGCCAACAATATGCTTAGCAGTCTCACAGACGGCATCATACTGATCCTCTACCGTCTGGCGCGTGTTATCCCGAATTAAGGAGTTGCCCCCAATAGCGATAACAGCTAATTTGGTCATACTTATCTGCCACCCATTAACAGTGTCATAACAGCTTTGGCTGTGTGCAGGCGGTTTTCGGCTTCATCATAGACGATAGAATGTGGTCCGTCGATAACTGCATCTTCTACTTCGTTGTTACGGTCAGCCGGCAATGCATGCATATACATTACATTTTTATCAGCGGTAGCCATTTTTTCCTTGGTGCATTTCCATGATCTTTGGGCTTTCAGTTTGTCATCCACTACGGCTACGGCACCGGAAGCAGCCACGCCAGTCTGGTCATTTACCCAGTTGCCCCAGTTTTTCGGAATCACGATATGAGCGCCCTCGTAGGCTTCGGCTTCATTGTTGGTAACAGTAACGGTACCGCCGTATTTTTCAGCATTGGCTTTGGCTTGGGCAATGACCCAGTCAGGCAGTTCCCAGCCTTTGGGATGGGCCAGGACAACGTCCATACCATAACGTGGGAACAGCAATACCTGGGATACCGGTACGGAGATGGGTTTTTTGTGGCTTTCGGCATAGGCCCAGATGATGGACACTTTTACCCGTTTCAAATCGCCGATTTTTTCCTTCATGGTCATGAGGTCGGCTAATGCCTGGAACGGATGATATAGGTCGCATTGCAGGTTCATAATGGGTTTTGAGGACCATTTGGCCATTTCGGTCAGGTATTTGTTGCCATAACCCCAGTTGCAATAACGACAGGCAATAGCATGACCGAAGCGGGATAGTATGATGGCCGTGTCTTTGGCACTTTCGCCGTGAGCTATCTGCATGCTGCTCGAATCTAAGAACCCTGCATGACCACCTAATTGAGCAAACCCGGCTTCCATGGAGTTTCTGGTACGAGTGGATTGTTCAAAGAACATGAGAAACATGGATTGATGTAGCAAATAGGGAGTGGGAACACCCATGGCAAATTTTTTCTTCAAATCTAGTGAAACCTCAAGCATGGTATCTACTTCTTCTTTAGTGAAATCTTCCAAGTTAATAAAATGTCTTCCTCTGAAAATAGATTGCATTGTAAATTCCTCCCTAAAAATTTTCATGTTTTTATATATTATGGTGTAGTTACCATAACTATCGCTAAGGTTACACCAGATTTTCGGTGTGTTCCGTCATTTTGTCAGCGTATTTTTGGGTATAAATCAGCGGAACGGCCGCATACATGGCGGCGCAGTTTACCAGTTCCTTCTTCCAGGTGCGTTCATTAGGGGCATGGGCCTGGTCTTCATGGCCGGGTCCAAAGCCAATGCAAGGAATGCCAAAACGCCCCATAATGGAAACGCCGTTAGTGGAAAAGGTCCATTTATCGACTTTGGGTGCTTCTTTGAACAAACCTTGGAAAGCATCTACCAGGGTATGACATACAGGATGTTCGTTCTCAATAAGCCAGGTTGGGAAATAACACTCGGTCGGATATACCAAGCCGGTATATGCAGGCCTTTCGTAGGTATACATGGTGACTTCGGCATTGGCTGCTTTTACCGAAGGAAGGTTTTTTATCTGCTGAATGGCATATTCGCCGGTTTCTCCGGCCGTCAACCGTCTGTCGATGGAAATCCAGCAACTGTCAGCCACGGCGCAGCGTGAAGGAGACGTATGGAAAATTTCCGAAACCGTCAGGCTGCCTTTGCCCAGGAAGTTGTGATCCATAAGGTTTTCATGCAGGGCTTTTAGATCACTAAGAATGGGTCCCATTTTATAGATGGCATTATCGCCCCGCTCGGGCGCTGAGCCATGGCAGCTCACGCCGGTGGTTTTTACCCGGATTTCCATACGTCCTCTCTGGCCTCTATAAATTTTGCCGTCTGTCGGCTCAGTGCTTATCACAAACTCAGGACGCAGTTTATCCTCCTGAATAATATATTGCCAGCAAAGGCCGTCGCAGTCTTCTTCCTGAACTGATCCAACCATAACTAAGGTATAGTCGTCTTCTAGGCCAAGGTCTTTAATGATCTTACCGGCATAAACCATGGAAGCCATACCGCCTTCCTGGTCGCTGGCCCCTCGGCCGATGATGATTTCTTTATCCTCATACCCTTGATAGGGATCATATTGCCAGTTTTCCGGATTGCCGACTCCAACTGTGTCAATATGGGCATCCATGGCGATAAGGTGTTTACCATGACCAATGTAGCCTAAGATGTTGCCCATCGGGTCGATCTCCACTTTATCAAAACCTACTTTTTCCATTTCCTCCTTAATCCGCAGGACGACTTTTTCCTCCTGGCAGCTTTCACTAGGAATGGCAATCATATCGCGTAGAAATCTACTCATTTCCGGTTCATACTTTTTCGCAAGTTTCATTATTTTTTCAAAATCCAGATTCAAAATAATTGCCCCTTTCTTGTTTTGCTTATCTTATTGTTCCTGCCCCTTTTCCTATCCTCTGGCTGAGACTTCTTTTTTGTCGGTAACATCATGAGGTGCTTCCTTACCGTTTAAAAGGAGATTCAAGAGAATGGCGGCCAAGCTGCCGGCGGTAATGCCGCTGTGCAGAATGACCTGCAGCCAGCTGGGGAAACCGTGATAAAATTTAGGTACGGCTAAAGTAATCATCCCGATACCAATGCTAATGCCTACCACCATAATGTTGTGCGTTCCATCAAAGTTGACTTTAGACAAAGTCTTAATGCCGCTGGCTGCTACCATACCAAACATGACAATACCCGCGCCGCCTAGTACCGGATGCGGTATGGCTGCAACCATAGCGGCCAGCTTTGGAATTAGACCAAGGGCTATCAAGATAACCCCGGCAGCCGCCACCACAAACCGGCTTTTTACCCGGGTTAACCCTACCAAGCCTACGTTTTGAGCAAAGGCAGTATAAGGGAAACTGTTTAAAATACCGCCAAGTACAGTTGAGAAGCCATCGGCTCGCAAACATCTGGCCAAGTCTTCCTTATGAATGGGTTTTTCAATAATTTCGCCAATAGCGATACAGTCGCCGGTGGTTTCGGTCATAACCACAAGCATAACTAGCACCATGGCCGCGATGGAAGCAATATCAAAAGTTGGCAATCCAAACCAGAAGGGCGTGGTAATACCCACCCAGCCGGCAGTTCCTACCTGACTAAAGTTGACCATTCCCAGAGGAATGGCAAGAAGCGTTCCAGAGATTAAGCCTAAGAGAACGGCAATGTTACTTATGAAGCCGGTAAAATATTTGTAGAAGAATAGCACCAGCATCATAACCACAAACGCCAGGCCAATGTATTCCGGACTGGCATAATCCTTGGCTGTCGGATTGCCGCCTGCGGCCCACATGACAGCAACCGGCATCAAAGTGACGCCGATAATGGTGATAATAGTACCCGTAACTACCGGCGGAAAAAAACGAATCAACCTGCTAAAATAGGGTGCTGCCAGGTAGGTAACAAGCCCGGCTACAATAATGGCACCGTAGATGGCTGGCATACCATGGGTTTTACCAATAATAATCATGGGCGTAACGGCCGCAAACGTAACGCCCTGAATCATGGGAATCCGAATCCCCATATTGCCAATGCCCAGAGTCTGAATCAGGGTGGCGATACCACAGGTAAATAAGTCGGCATTAATCAGGAAGATTAATTGTTCTCTGCTTAATCCGATGGCATTGGCGATAATGAGCGGGACGGCAACAGCCCCGGCATACATGGCCAATACATGCTGTAAACCATAGATAAACAGTTGCCCCGGTGGCAGCATTTCATCAACTGGATGACGTGTATTCTCTGTCACTCTACATCACCTCGTTTTATTCTCATTGTACTTTCTGTGTGCTTGAGCACAATTGCTTACCTTGATTACACGGACACCGATACAAGTTGAAACGTTGTGACATCTACCAGGCCGCCAGCTGTTAACTTTAAGGCAGGAATAACCGGCAGACTTAAAAAGGCTAAAGTCATAAAGGGATCGTATTCCATTTTTACCCCAAGACTGCGGGCTATTTTTTGCAGGGCGGCCAACTTTTCCTGTACCTCGCTGATATTCTGATCGGTCATAAGTCCAGCTAGCGGTAAGGGCAGAGTACCTAGAATTTCCCCTTCAGCGGCAATGACCAAACCGCCTTGAATATGTTCAATTGCCTTTACGGCCAGCATAATGGCTGCATCGTCTGTTCCGACCACCACCAGATTGTGGGAATCATGGGCAATGGTCGACGCTATAGCCCCCTGTTTGAGGCCTAAGCCCTTGAGCAGTCCCACCCCCACCTTGCCTGTGCCCTTATGCCGTTCCCAAACTACCAGTTTTAGAATATCTCGGGTGGTATCGGGAACAAACTCCCCTTGAACTACCGGCATAGGCAGCTCTAAGGCAGTGGTAACCAACTGGTGGGGCATTAAGCCAACCACTCTGGCTATGGAAGAATGGGCCGGAAGTCGTAGCTTTTCTCGGCTGATTGGCCCCAGGGAAAGGGTATTGCGTATCGCTTTGTCGTCCACGAAGAAGTTCTTGAACAGGGATTTTCCATCTTCCGCTGCCAATTGTCCATCTTTAAACACCATAACCGGACGCCAATCTTTCAGATTGTCAAATACCAGTAAGTCAGCCCGATATCCAGGGGCAACCGCTCCCAAGTCACTAATTCGAAAATAATTAGCTGCATTGATGGTGGCCATTTGCAGTACCCAAGCCAGATCGGTACCTGCTGATACGGCCACATTAACTATATGATTAATGTGGCCTTGTTCAATTAAATCCGCCGGATGACGGTCATCGGTAGCAAACATACAGCGTTTTACCGTGTACTGGTTTATCGCAGGTAACAGACTTAACAAATTTTTGGCTGCCGATCCTTCCCTGAGCATGACATGCATGCCTTGCGCAAGTCGTTCAGTTGCTTCTTTAGGAGTAACGCATTCATGATCAGAGCAAATCCCGGCGGCAATATAACCGGTCAAATTTTTTCCCGTTAAGCCCGGGGCATGGCCGTCAACCAGCTTGCCCTGGGCCAGTTGGATTTTTTCGAAGACGGCGTTAGAGTTGTGGAGTACTCCGGGATAATCCATCATTTCGCCCAAACCAAGTACCCGTGGATGATGAATAAACTCCTCCAAATCCTTGGCCGAAAGTGTAGCACCCGAATGTTCCAAAGGGGTAGCCGGCACACAAGACGGCAGCATCACGTATACATTTAAGGGAAGCTGCTCGGTAGCATTGAGCACATAGCGAATGCCTTCTAAACCTGCCACATTGGCAATCTCATGGGGATCGGCAATTACCGTTGTTGTGCCGTTAGGCACCACCGCACAAGCAAACTGCGCGGGATTTACCATGGAACTTTCCAGGTGGACATGTCCGTCAATAAAGCCAGGCGTTATGTATTTTCCTGCTACATCTATTTCCTTGCGTCCGCTGTACTCTCCAATCCCGGCAATATAGCCATTGACAATGGCCACATCCCCTTTGGTAAAAGTGCCTGTAAATACATTAAATACTTGGGCATTTTTCAGCACCAAATCGGCTGCCGATCGTCCTAAAGCCGTATCCACCAGTTTGTGTACCGGTTTCACGCTACATCCCCTTTCTTTGCCGGGGAAGGATGTCGCCCTTCCCCGGCGGCTACATACTGCACGGACTAATGTAGACGCATATAGAAGTTAGCGAGGAAGGCCAAGCTGACAAGCCACATAATGAGACTGACTTCTTTGCCTCTGCCGGACAATACTTTTACAAAGGTGTAGCTAACAAAACCAAAGGCAAAACCGTTGGCAATACTGAAAGTCAAAGGCATCATAATAATAGTCATAAAAGCTGGAAACCCATCGGTAAAGTCAGCAAAGCTTACATGGACGATCTCAGCCATCATCAGTGCTCCTACCAGAATCAGGGCCGGTGCCGTAGCAAAGCCGGGCACCAAACCGATTAGTGGAGCAAACAACAGGGAAACAACAAACAAGCCGGCCACTGTCAGGGCTGTCAAACCGGTTTTACCGCCTTCGGCAATACCAGCGGCACTTTCTATATATGAGGTTACCGTGGAGGTGCCAAAAATAGCACTGGTAAGCGTTCCTACCGCGTCGGTGGTCAAGGCCTTGTCGAGATTTTCGATATCACCTTTGTCATTCATCAGTTTGGCCTTACGGGTCAGGCCAATGAGTGTTCCCATGTTGTCAAAGAGTTCCACAATGGTAAAGGTAAAGATAATGGAGAATATACCGAATTGCCAGGCACCCATCAGGTCTAACTGCATAAAGGTAGGTGCCATACTGGGAATATTAAAGCTAATAATATCATTTAACCCTTTAGGAGCCGGCACAACACCGAAAATCATTCCTAAAATAGTGGTGGTTATGATCCCAATGAGTATAGAACCTTTAACATTTCTGGCCATGAGAACGGCGGTCAGAATCAAGCCAAAACAGGCCAATAACGGTTCTTTATCGATTAAGTGACCTACTGTCACAAATGTTGCTTTATCTGCAATAATGATGCCAGCATTTTTTAGCCCAATAAAAGCGATAAACAAACCGATACCTACGCCGATGGCGCATTTTAAGTTCATCGGCACAGACTTGATAATGGCCTGCCGAATACCGCCAATGGTTAAGATCAGGAACAAAATACCGGAGAAAAATACCGCTCCCAGAGCAACCTGCCAGGAAAGGTGCAGCACTCCTACTACATAGTAGGCAAAGAAAGCATTTAGTCCCATGCCAGGTGCTACGGCAATAGGGAAGTTGGCCCACACAGCCATAAGGGTTGTTGCTAAAGCGGTGGCCCATATGGTAGAAGCAATGGCCGCTTCTTTGGGAATTCCCGCATCTGCCAAAATGTTGGGGTTGACAAAGATGATGTAGGCTAAGGCCACAAAGGTGGTCAAGCCTGCCAGCATTTCCGTCTTGACATCGGTTTGTTTTTGACTGAGTTTAAACATCCGGTCGAGTATACCTTGGTCCATTTTATCTCCTCCTTAAAATCACCCGGTTTCCACCGACCTATAGATTTGTAGGAATCCTGCCTCTATCATCTCCTTCCTTTAAATCAATTGCCACCTAATAAAGTAAACACAGCTTGCGCCGAGCCTTTGACGAAAGCGGAAGCTGATGTTACCAGAGAATGTTTACGTAAACCCAACCTAATGATGGCATCTCCCGCACCTATTTCATATAGATGGGACAGGATATTCTCCATTCCAGGTAATACCGCGGTATTTGACCGGATCGGTGTCGCCTTCGGTGCTAAACAGCAGGATTCTCGATTTCTCATTTAAACCCAGCTTTGCTTTGGCTTCTGCCATATCCGGGTTAGTCATAAGCTCTGCCACAAGACCGGCGGTAACGGCTCCTGACTCTCCGGAAATCACCCGGGCATCAATACCTAAGGGATTTCCCAGAATACGCATACCCTTGGCTGCCACCCAGTCAGGACAAGAAGCAAACATATTGCTGTAATCCCTGAGAACGTTCCAGGCAATGGTATTCGGCTCGCCACAGGCTAAACCGGCCATAATTGTTGCTAAATCCCCGTTAACAATTCTTGGTTCACCATCATTGGCCAGAGCTGATTTATATAAGCAGTCGGCCTGGTCAGACTCTACGATTACCGTTACCGGACGGTCGCTTTCACAGGCCGAGGCAAAGAACCCCTGTACCGCGCCGGCTAACGAACCTACCCCCGCCTGTACAAACACATGGGTGGGTTTTTCCACACCTACTGCCTTAAGTTGCTCCAAAGCTTCCAACGCCATAGTCCCATAGCCCTGCATAATCCACGTAGGAATTTCTTCATACCCTTTCCAGGCCGTATCCTGCACTACCACCCAGCCATACTTTTTAGCATTTTCTGTAGCCAAGCGTACCGCGTCATCATAGTTCAAGTCGGTAATAGAAGCCTCTGCCCCTTCAGCCCGGATATTTTCTAGACGAGTGAGGGAAGAGCCTTTGGGCAT
Source organism: Sporomusa malonica (assembly GCF_900176355.1). GTDB lineage: Bacteria > Bacillota > Negativicutes > Sporomusales > Sporomusaceae > Sporomusa > Sporomusa malonica. The sequence goes on from NZ_FWXI01000005.1 coordinate 132,859, forward strand.
ATACACCACAGATTTCTGCTTTAATCTGTTAGCCGTCCAGGCAACCCCCCGTCCATGATTGCCATCTGTTGCTGTGGTAAAAGTAATTTCCCCCAACTCTTTACGAACTTCATCGGAGGTCAGCCGTTCATAACCCAGTTGACTTATATCTCTCCTCAGACGCTTAGCTAAGTACTTGGCCATAGCGAAAGAGCCGCCTAGTACCTTAAAGGCATTTAAGCCAAAACGATAAGATTCATCTTTTACATACATACCTGCTACTCCCAAATAGGCGGCTAAATCATTCAACTGACGAAGCGGGGTTGCGCTATATTCAGGAAAGCTTTTATGGAATTGCCTCACCTTGCTGATTTCCTGACAACTCAAAAAATCAATAGAAACTTTCTCTTGCTTCTCCATCATTTGGTTCTTAATCCATTTAATTTTTTGGTTCATTCCTAGTCCCTCTTTTCTGGTTTATTGCACATTCTATTACCAATATCTTGCAAAAACCATGCCATGTTAAACTATCCCATAGAAATAGCTTGTTCTGATGGGTAAAAGACCCTATATTCCCATATAATATATTGAAGTTTGACTTCAAATATTTTTTCTTTGTCTCCCACCTAGTTCTTAAAATCTACCTATTATATTTTTTAATTTCCAGTTTTCTCTTATCAAAATGATAATTTTTATCATTTTGATAAATTACGTCCTCTAACTTCTACTTTTGTCCTTTCCTATAAAGCACACTATTTTTCTGCTTTGCATTTGTCCTATAATCAATAACTTATATTTATCAAAATGATAAAGAAGACACGGCTTGCGCCGAGCCTCTGGCGACAGCGGAAGCCGATGTTGCCCTTATCCAGACGGAAAGTTTTACTTTCTTACAGGATAAATATAAAAAATACATCCTTTATATCTCAACAGCAAAGAGATATAAAGGATGTATCAGTTTCTATGAATACCTGGTCTGAACCAACTAACGTATCAGTCAGGTATAGCTTTCGCAGCAACTCCGATTGTAATCTGCGCTTCTTCTATTTCATGTAATTTTCGATACAAAGTGGCAATGCCAATTCCCAGTTGTCTGGCAGCAGCTAGTTTTCCCTGGGTTGTATCCCCAAATTGCCGAACAACTTGTAAAATGTGGTCTTGTTCTACTTGGCGCAAAGATTTGATCTCTCCCGCCCGCGGCTCATCTGATTGAACTGCCCAGCTGTCAAAAAAACTTCGCGGCAGAGTATCCCTGGTCAACCAACCGTTATCATCAGCCATATTAATCATAAACTCAATGGTATTTTCCAGCTCCCGGATATTCCCCGGCCAACTGTATTGCTTCAATAACTCCATAGTCTCTCGGTCAATTCCGCGAATTATTTTTCGAAACAAGCCGCCGTATTTTCCCATCATAGAATCCACAAGCGGTTCGATATCTTCCACCCGTTTGCGTAGAGGAGGCACTTCAAGGGGAATTACATTTAAACGGTAATACAAATCCTCCCGAAACTTTTTTTCCTTAATAAGTTCTTTTAAGTCTTTGTTGGTAGCGGCAATAACTCGCACATCCAGAGATAGCAGCTGGTTAGAACCAATGCGCACCAGCTTGCGCTCTTGAAGCACTCGCAGCAGTTTCACTTGCAGATACAGGGGCATATCCCCAATTTCATCTAAGAAGATAACGCCCTTGTTAGCCAGTTCAAATTTACCGATTTTTCCTCGGGGGTCTGCACCGGTAAAAGCCCCCTTAACATAACCAAACAACTCACTTTCCAGTAGCGTATCAGGTATGGCGGCACAGTTGATGCCAATAAAAGGCCGGTCATTGCGATTGCCTGCAGCATGAATGGCCCTAGCGATAACTTCCTTGCCGGTACCGCTTTCCCCGGTTACAAGAACAGTGGAATTGGAATCTGCAATTTTCGTCAACCTAGCCTTGAGCTGCTGGGTTACCGGTGAGCAGCTTACAATATTATCTAAAGTGACTGCTATAGGCACCTTGGTCAAGTCATAAATACCGGATTTTACATTTTTTATTTCGTTAAAGATAAAAATCCGGTCACAGGAAGATAAACCTGGTGATACAGATAATAAGTCGCCCATAAGAAAATAGGTGGTATTATCAATAGTTACCTTGTATTCGTCCACGCCCAGCATAGAGTCGCTGGTAGCAACCATGGAAACCGGCTTTTTCATACAATCAACAGTGAGCTGGAGTTGTTTGCGTGCACTGTCATTAATCTGAACAATGTGGTTGCTGCTGTTCAGCACTAGCACCCCTTTGTCTACATTGTCGACGACTTGCAATAACACCTCCATCATGCGCTGATTACGTTGGCTTTCCTGTCGCTCATATGCTTTAGCACTGATAAAGTCAGCAATTTGCTCCAGAAACAGCTGGTAAAAGTTTAAATCCTGTAACAGCTGTTTCTTCTGTGCTTCCTCAAAGCAAATCAGACCAATAACCCCGATGATCTCCTCTCCCAAGGTAATGGGAGTACAAAGTTCTAGTTTTTCATCACAGCAACCTTGTTTGGGACAAATAATGCAAAGGGCGTGCTCGCCTGGGTTTTCAATAAGCTGGGATTGTCCGGTAGCCAGTACATGCTTATAGACAAATCCCTCTCGGGACATGTCTTCATTAATTCCCTTGTCATAGATGCCGGTGCCAACAATGCGGAATAAGTCCGCATCTACAATTTCTACATCCACACGAATGACATGAGCAATAATTTTTGCATATTGAATAACCGCAGCTTGAATTTCTTGTAAAATTGATTTTTTTATCATCTTCAGTCCACTTGCCTTTACTGATTTATGATTATTGCTTCCTGTGTTCTACTCTTTTGGCAAATTACCCAATACAAATTCGCTTGGGGTTGCTTCTTTCCCTGCGTATTGTTGTAAATGCTTCAAAATTTAACCGAATAAAATTTTTCCTCAGAATTAAATTCACTGCACCATTCTCTATTCTCTCAGAACAGGGCGGGAATGCGGGCGGAAAAGTCTCGGATTATAATGGTAAGAAACATTAAATCTGGATTAAAACTGATGACGGGAGAAATATTTGCCCAAAATAAAAGGCCCCCAGTTTCCCGAGGGCTCTAAAACTTCATATTATCTCTGCAACCTTCTCTATATCGGTCGCCGATGACGCCAATTGCTGCATTGACGCTGATATTTCCTGGCTTGCAGCGGCCTGACGCTCACCAATAATGGCCGTCTCTCCTATACCCGTTATTATCCCAGTCGTATCTCGCTGGATAGCCTGAAGTACTGCTTTAATGTCTTTCACTGCCTGGCTACTGTTATCAGCCATCTTTCTTATCTCGGTCGCCACTACAGCAAACCCACGTCCGTGTTCACCGGCTCTGGCGGCTTCAATAGCAGCGTTGAGTCCTAGTAGATTAGAATTAGTAGAAACGTCACTGACAAACTTAAGAATATCATCGGTCTTCTTAAGTTCCTGTATTACTCGTTCCCCTCTTGATTTAAGGTCGTCAAGCTGCTGTGCCAAAGAGGTAGCTGATGCTGCAAGCTCCTCAGTAGTTGCCGTGATTTCTTGACTTGTAGCTGCTATGTTTTGAGCTGATTCCATTAACGTTTGCTGTGAGGATAAAGAAAAACCCATCGCACTAGCTCCAACTAATACACCGTTTTCAAATACTGGATATGCGATTGCTTTAATTGCAACGCCGTACAGTTCCTTGGGCAGAGTCTTGAAAACTTCTTTGTGCGTTTTTAGGCAGTCGCCTAGAGTTCCGTTGGTTGGAATTGTATCGCCTTCCTTAACCCGCATATCAAAAGTTTTTGCTGGTAGGAACTTAACTACGACACCTTCTGTATTGCAAATCATTACACAGCAGTCTATGGGAACAAGATGTTGATACACAGTAGCTGATCTTATAGCGCAATCTAATTCTGTCATGGCTCCCTCTCCTTTTAATTACTTAGCAAAAACAATCACATTAACTTTTGACATGAAAGGGAAAGCCGCCTCGAGGATACGGCAACCCGGCAGAGTATTTTGCCTATTCTTCATCACTATCCCAAGAGATGTTTGTGCATTTCGCTTTATCAAACTCATCTTTTGCCTGTTCTCGCGTACCAGATAGATTAGATATCATGACCACTCTTTTTATTCTCCATCGCCCATTAATATACTCAATGTATTCAGCATTCGTGAAATGCTGCAAAACTTGATAGAGAGCTTCCTTAGCAGCAAACAACTGCAATCCCCTCGCCGGTGTCATATCGGGATTACGAATTTCCTGTTCAATAGCGTAATAGTCGCTAATAGTTGTTTGCAAGGCATTTTTTAGTTTAAGCTCCATGTTTATTATCCCTTCTTTTTTCATGCGATTACGCAGCCTAAGGTATCGGCAAATCTTTTGGGCTTACGAGGCTAACACAAGTAAAAAAAAGTACCGTCTACTCACAAGTAAACGGTATTATAAAATGGGAGAGTTTTACTAAAAGGTTAATTTAATAATACAATAATGATGTTGCGGTTAGGTTAAGAGTTTGTAAACATTTGATTAAAAATATAAAACCACGTTATTTTTTATTTCTCAATATAATTTATATGATTGCAGGAATATAATGTTAATTTGTGGTATTTTATATAATAATAAAAATCACCTTTGGGAGTGTGCAAAATGAAAACTGTTTTATCTATCCTGATTTGTTTTATAATCTCACTATCAGCGTTACCCGTACAGGCCGAGTTTAGTTTTAGTTCCACCGAACCCGAATCCAAACCAACTATCGCTGTTTTGGTTGGTGGCCAAGGCGCCATACGAAGCAATGAAAAGGCCATGAAAATAATCCAAGAGAAACTTGAAGAAAAATTCCCAAAAGCAAAATTCAATCTGGTTACAGACAGCAAGTTAGTTCAAGATGCTTTGATTTTTGCAGAAGACGAAGAAGTTACTGACATCTCGCAAATAAAGAAAGGTCAACTCGCCAAATTTGGAAAAGAACGCAACTTTGATTATGTCATTTCTTTAATACTGGGCATGGGCCACGGCAGGTCTGGTATGAATTTTTGGGCCCTAAATTACGACATCGACGTAGACTTACAGGCCAAGGTTGTCGATGTTGCTACCGCACAATATATATACCGGCAAAACATTATGGGCCATGGGAAAAGTTCTGCTGGAATCGGTATGCCTAGCTCTGTAAATGCGTTTGCTAAAGCAACGCAAGCCTGCATGGAAACGTTTTGTAAGGAAGTTAATATAAGTCCAATTAAACCTGTTGTACCCGAAACAGCACAATAAAAAACCACCAAAGCCCCCAGTACACGCAAGGGGGCTTTGGTGGGGTAATTTATTTCTCAATATACCCTTTACCGATTTACAAATGATTCACTATAAACCAAAAAAGCTGCCCCATCTATAAGGAGAAGCGGCAAAGCTTTAAATATGTGACAGCATTAGCGCAACATACGCCAAACCTAGGAAAACTGCTATACTCCCCTTTATAGGCCATGACTTATGTTCCTGTTGACCGATTTGCTGTTTTGCTAATTCATGAACCAAAAACATTCAATATCACTCCGATTTTCATAAATATTATTATTTAAGATTTATTATTTCTTTATTATAACATGTATTTATTTCCAAGGATAGCTAAATCAAAAAAACTAGGTATGATATTAAGATAAGAGTTGTTATATTGACAGAGACGTTAACGCTCTGAGTTCATATGTAATATAATAATCATCAATTTTTAGAATTAATTTAGAATAAATAAAAGCCACCTATCAGGGACGAACCCGTCAGGCGGCTAGAATCTATCATTCTGAACATGCGCAGAAGCTCAAGCCTTTGCAAAAATCAAGATCGGGGCTTTTGAAATTATGGAAGTAAAGCTGGATCTATGTAGATTCCTTGAGATGCTCCAAATAAAACTAGAGCCGAAAGAACTAACATAGCTAAAATATAGCCGCCAGCTATTAAAAATTTATCTAAAAGTTTTATCTTGCCTTCTTCGTGGGCACCATCACAATACCCTTTATAGCAATAGGTGTTGGCCATTACAATCATCCCCTTGAGATATATGTTAAATGTTTCCTTGAAATCAACATACTATAATCGATAATAATTGTCAATGTGAAATTATATTCTGTTAATAGATAAAGTTGAAAATATTCTGTAATAGGTAAAGAAAAGCAAAAGATCCTTCCAGTTCATTACTTGTTCGTATTGAGTGATGGTCGGCAACATCGTGAACTATCATGATGTGCTGTAGCACTCGTATCACTTACATTTGAGGGAAAAAGAAAACCGCCCTATTTGGACGGCTTAAAAGTTATAATCAGTCATAAAATCAGGAAAAAATTCATCTTTACTTAATTCTTTTAATTTAGTCCTCGCCTCATCAACAGTGTTCCCGATTCTAGTTGATTCTCCAGTTTTAGAATTGATCAACAGAACTTCTCCGTTTCCAATTACTAGTTGCTCTGATGAATCCATGCTCATCCAAAAATGTCCAGATTCCTCTACCATGCTAGCATCTCCCTTGTACCATTTTTATGCGTCATTCGTCAAAAGGTAAATAATTCCTCTATTTAACGTTTTTCTTTAAATCACATCAATACAATAATTTCATGAACACTAGCAACGGATTATTGTGGCTTTCATGGTTTGCCTCTCCGTTAAGTATAAAGATATCTTTTTTTGCCTACGCTACGTTAGGTGAATGTTTAAACTTGAAAAGTTATCTAGTTAGTTCCAAAAAATTTCAAGATAATCTACTGCTATTTTGTAAAAACTAAAACAAAACTTGATTGGAGGTGTTGGAATGGCTAAAGGAGATAGCGGCGCAACGCAACAGGATATATTTAATAAAAATGTGTCAGAGCAAGCAGTGGTTAATTACAATAATCCTGCGACAAGCGGAGCAATTCAAGATAAATTACGTAACCGCCGCGACCCTAACATTCATTCATAATCCAATTGAATCGTGTCAAATTGCTGTGAGCTGGAGATACTAGAATCTCTCCCTATAGGCCGTATGGCCTGTTTTTTATTTATGGTCACTCCTTTGCCCAGTAATTTACTGTCAACTTGTCTCCAGGATGAATTTCACCGGGTTCTCTACTAGCAAGTACATCCTGGTTAATTTCAATAATCCCGTGATAAAACTCCCTTATGTCTCTGGGGCCGTAAGTATTCTTCTGTATATACTGTTCCGATATAGTCCATAGCGTGTCTCCGGTTCTGACTGTATATGTTTCTGATATTAGTACGCCAGAAGGATCACTGCCGCTTCCATAGCTTACTACAGTTACTAATAAGGCCGTGCCAATAATTAACCGTTTAAAGTTTGTCATGCTTAACCTCCTAGCAGTCACACATGATTAGCCGAATGTCTCAGCCTGCTGCTTGTACATTCTATGATTAGAATTCATGCTTCATGCACTGGTTAAAGAAAATTGGCTCAAACGTCTGGCACTCTAACTCCTTCACGCACACGTCCTTAGGTGGACACGGATCGGTCTTACACATTCTTGCACCTTTGTTTGCACCTCCTAACAACATAATCCGTATAATAAAGCAACCAGGATTATAAGGTGGTGATACTTTGGTTATTGATTTTGATGAACAAAAATTTAGAAATGAAGTTAAAAATATGGTTCGCCCCTTAGGATTAAGCAAACGACAGGTTGAAGAAATTGTGAATCAGGCTTTAATGGCAATTCGTAGATCAAGCAAAATAGTAAAAATGTAGTTCAATCATCTGGCTGGCCTTTGGGGTTGGCCATTTTTTTCTGCTGCGTTACGCCTGCTTTAATATTGCCATGGAGGGGGCCTTCTTGAACATCCTGCTAATGTCATGCAGGAATTCTACAAACACTAAAGCCAGAAATAAAAAAAGGACAGGCTTAACGCCTGTCCTTTTTTTATGCACAATTATTATTTTGTTCTTTTGAAAACGTCGTAGGGGACAAGATTACATAAAATTAAAAACCGAAGGTCTATAAACCTTCGGTTTAACTGGTGTTTTTTGGTCGGAGCGGCGAGATTCGAACTCACGGCCTCTTCCACCCCAAGGAAGCGCGCTACCAAACTGCGCTACGCCCCGACATTTTCACCCTTCAGACAGTTACATTTAGATGTTCTGTCTGACTGACAAAATCTATTTTACTCAATTTACAGGTAATTGTCAACACTTATTATTAGAATTTTTATGGAAACTCTATTTTTTCGTCTGAACTGTGTCTTTGCCAGTGCGACCGGGATATGCGCCTTCTTCCCTGCTGCCTAATAGACCCTTATGAATGGCGGCGACGAAGTCGCCTTCGGCAATGACATTGTCGAGTACACCTTCGATGCCGTCAACGATTTGTGCTGCATAATGATCGGCTTGTTCAGTTGGTGTGATGTTGGCATGGCCAAAGAAACGAAAGCCGTCCTGAACTGCACGGAGTGTATCAACCTTAGCCGGAACCGAGATGGGTCCTCCGGAATAAGCTTCATCGGTGGACGCAATCGAAATGGCATCCACGCCAAGCGACATGGCCAGACAGGCGTGCAGTGTGGTGGTCATGGATGATTGAACTCGGTCTTCGGTATGGGTTAGGAAGCCGATGGGTGCGCCCGGCCATATGGGTGCGTTGATGATGTTTCGAAGAGCATAGATTTTGGCCGCATTAAAGTTGATGTAGTTATCGTCCATGAGGTCGTTGATCATGACTTCTGGTGAATAGGCGAATAACGGTTGCAGAATGGGTCTTGCCCCCAATTTGATAGCCAAGTCAGCTACGATTAACATACCGGCAAAGGCTTTATGTGCTGGTACACCTGCCAGTTCTTCATTGGTAACAATATCAAACGGCAGTTTATATTTTTGGGCATATTTTATGGCATGATAGCCATCAACCGTCATACGTTCTGGATCAGTACCAGCACCAAGTGCTCCATAGCATATGTTAATTTTAGTCAAGTCAGCGCCGATTTTTCCGGCCAAGACAACTGTCTCAGGGGTATTTAGACCACGATGAGCCCGGATTTGCCAGAGTGTTGATTTTTCCAATGCCATCTGTATACGGTTAAGATTAGCTGGGGTCATAACGGTGCCATCTTCCTGGTGGGTTAGGAAACCATCAAGGAAGCCCTCTGTTCTAGCGCCCCAGGATGGATCAAAGTGTACCACGCCGTCAGCACCCCAGGCTTCACTGGCAAGGATATGGGCAATGTCCATAAACGGACAGCCTGTTCCATATTGATTAAACACAAGTGGCTTTTTTCTAGTATGTTGTAGTTTGACAACCGACATCCGCGCTTTTGTTTCTTCAAGATATTTTTCTAATCCAACTACTTCGCCTTTTGTAAACCGTCTGGTTTTAGGATGCAGCTCACCTGTATTATAAAATTTCTGTGGTAATTCACTGCAAATCCCAGGGTAATATTTGTCTAGATCGCCATTACCCAGGCGATCACGCCAACGTTCGACATCCCAGTACTCATCGCGGACGCGTCCGCGTTCAACACCGGATGAGGTCTTATCTTTTACCCAGTCCAAGATGAGATTTGACACTTTATCAAGCTTACTTCCGATGTTAGGTGAAACATAGTGATAATCATAATCGGCTGTCATATCTGTCTTTTTCTTCTTGGTACGGTTCAAATCCGGTTTATATTCGCGTCCTTCAACAAAACAGATGACTTCTTCTACGGTTGTTCCAGGACCGAATCCAGCGTCAAATCCAAGTTCTGCCGCCAATTCTGGGCGAATAGCCATTCCGCCGATGCCAATTTTAACCCGCTCTCTTGCACCGGCTGCATCAGTGAGGTCAATAAACCGGGCTAAAAGTTCTCCTACCCCATAGCCAAGTGTTCGGCTTAAGAGTAGTGTTTCGACATCCTGGTGGCGGAGGATTTGCTGGACGATTTCTTCGGCAGACAAATCCGGCTGCAGTAATATAGCCTGGTGTCCTGCTTGTTCTAAGCCTCTGGCTATCATTTTAAGACCGATGTCATGTACTGGATCAATAGGGGCCAATAGTACTTTTTTCATGAAAGATGCACCTCTACTTCCGTTCAGCGTCGGGGATAATCCAACTGTATTTGTCAGCTGGTCGGTGGATATATGCTCTTCCCCTTACTCGGATTCCAGGACCCATATGCTGAGCAAACACCACGTCAACATCAGTAAGACCCCATTGTTTGAGGAGTCCAAGCATGAGACTACGTCCCTGCTGTTCATTATCGCAAACAAAAAAAGTTTCTACATCAAGGGCATCCATAACTTGCTCTAACGGCTGAATCATATTTTCCCTCCTTGTTGGATAATAAGAAAAGACTTGGCTTGTGCCAAGTCCTTCAGGGACGCCGGCAGAAGCCTTAGTCGTTCTTATGTCAACAGAATTGCGTTATAAATTCTGGTAGACTAAAGAAGGTGATACCAAGTATCACCTTCTTTATGTCAAGGTATTCTCTATTAGTTTGCCCTTATTATAGGAGGAATATTGCAACAATCGTCGTTGCTGCAAAGCCCAATATAACTGGTATAAAGTTTTTGCGTGCAAGGTCAATGGGGTTAACACCAGTGATGGCGGCAACCGGGATTAATCCCCAGGGAATAATGGTCCCGCCCCCTGTCCACACACCGGCGATCTGGCCAAGCGCAGCTAGTGTAGCTGTATCAAAACCTGCTTTTCCGAAGGTTGCGGCTACGCTACCGACTAATGGCAGCGGTGAGAACCCTGAACCATCCAGACCGACAACGATCCCTGTTGCCAGGCTGACAAGAGCGACAAATACTTTATTTAGGGGCACTGTCTGTGATAATGCCACACCAAAATCTTCAAGGAAACCGGTGGCGGCTTTGTCGCTTAGAATGCTTTGGGCAAGCTCTCCTTTACCGAGAAAGAAGAAACCACCAATAATTACGACAGGCGCAAAGATTTTGATGCCAAACATAAATCCGTCCCGCACGAAGTCGGTTATTTTCTCTAAGCCTTCCCAGCCGTATTTGAGCATGGTGCCAACTGCAAGAATGAGTACAGCCGTACCACCTAAAAGAGCAGTAGCATCCCCGCCTCTAAGCTGTAATACCCACATGGCTGCTACGTCAAGGGCGAATGCCAGCGGGGTTACTACAGCCAGGAAATACGATACTCCGTTGATCTCTCTTTTTATTTCTTTGCCCACAATAGCTTCGCGTTCAGCGGCCAAAGCTTCGGGGTTTTTACGCATATCTTTTTTTATAATAATATACGCAGCAATGGTGGTTACAAGACCCATAGTCAGCGCTAGTGGTATGCTGGCTTGAATAACTGGGCTCGGGTTTGCAAAGCCGGCAGCCTTGGCTGTAATGGTCGGCGCGCCTTGAATAATGTAGTCTGTAGACAAAGCAATGCCGTGACCAAAAAGGTTCATCGCCATAGCGGCACCAATGGCCGGTAGGCCAGCTCGTACTGCAACCGGGAACATAATGGCGCCTATGAGTGCTGTCGCAGGCGACGGCCAGAAAAACCAGGAAGCCAGCATCATGGCAATACCAATAACCCAATAGGCAACATCGGCGTTAACCATAAGCCGCGCGGCTGGACTCATAACCAAGTAGTCGGCCCCGGTTTCACTTAGTAGTTTTGACAGGGCTACGATGAGGGAGATAATAACAATTATCCCCCAGAACTCGTTGCCTGCTACAATTAATGCGTTATACACGCTGGTAACGCCGCCAAGGAAGCTTTTCTTAAACAGCCAGCCGACTGTAAGTAAGCCTAAGAGGCACGGTATCAAAGGGTCTTTACGGAACCCCATAACGATGATTACCACACCGACCCAGAATAGAAACAGCCAGTGAGCGGTCGTCAAAGTTACCGACATGCCGCCGCCTCCTTAGCAGAGCGGGCATAGATGCTGGTTAAGCCGGCTTTCTCGACACGCTCTTTAATCGCCTGGACATCGGTGGTATATAAGCCTTTTTCCTGCATGCGCTTAAAGTATTGCGCGCCCGAAAAGGTGTATTTTAGTTTCAGACCATCTTCGGTTTGCATCTGTTCTCTGACATGGGCAATAGCGTCGCCGGTAGCCAATGTTTCAGAGAGAACTAGCAGTTGTTTGGCAAATGCATGGCGAACGGCGTTATGTCCAGCCAGAGTGCCTGTGACAATCGCTTCGGTGTGTCCAACCAAGAGTCCCGCTTTTTCACCACCGCAGAATAGGTTATCAACACCATTCACTTTAAGCGCGTTGTCACGCGGTGAAAGTGCGGTAAAACGCATGGAGTTTCCTATTCCGCCTGCATATGGATCTTCATAACGGGCGTTTTCGAAACCAGGAATTTTCCGGAGCTTGTCCAGTGGATAGTAGGGCGACATAAGCTTAGCATGACCTGTATCAAGCAGGATTATATTGTCAGCAAACTCTTTTAGCGCGTATTGCTGGCAAGCTTTTATTGATAGTGATTCGGCTTTTTTTAGGTCTTCAGGGATGGGCACAACAACAACACCTTTGCTGTCAAGTTCTTTCGCAATTTGCTCTGACAACGATTCCTTATGCAGTTTACATGAGCCGCTCATAGCGGCATAGGAACCGTCAGCTTTGCGCCCCATCATTTCTTGTACGCCTGCTCGGGCCGCCACGCTGATTCGTGGACCAAACGAAGGGCAGCGAATAATGCACATAACGCAGCCATTGCCATATTTACTACAATGGCCTTGCGGGCCAGCGGTGCCAGTGGCTTCGACAAAGACGTCGCCATAAACTTCATCGTCTTTGTCTGTAATAACTGACTTGATTTTTGTGCCATCCATTGTGATGTCTCGGACACGCGCCATTAGATTGTATTTGATGCCAAGGCGGTCTAGAACACGTCTAACGGCTGGCTCAATCTTGGCTACATCGTACAAGGTAACATGTTTGTGGCCAGGGAATTCTATATTCCGATGCCGGGCAGCCTCTTCAACAGCGTCAAATAAATCACCGCCGCCCATAGCATAAGCTTCTTCCGTGGCAGTGAACCGGCCGTTATTGCGCATAATACCGCCAACTAATCCAGTGCCAAGAAGCATATCAGTGCGCTCTAACAAAATTACTTCGTCAGCACCGGCTTTTTTGGCGGCTATGGCTGCGCCACAGCCGGCCCAGCCGCCACCAATGACAACTATTCTAGCCATAGAGATTCCTCCCTTGTTTTCCTGTTAGAAAGTATAACTTTCGCCTGGATAAGGGCAACATCGGCTTCCGCTTTCGCTAAGGCTCGGCGCAAGCCGTGTTTTCTTTATATTAAGCGATGCCAGCGTAACGGCAGGTGATCTCAATCAGGCGGACTAAGCATTGAACTGCATAACGGGTAACATCTTCTAACAGGCGGTTTTTACTGTCAACAGTGGCAAGGCCTGGGGAAATATAAATATTGCCGTCATAAGCGACAGTCGGTATTACGCCCATTTGTGCCATACCTGTTTGGAAGATATTGCTGCCGGCATACATGTCTTCAATCGAGAAAATCGGAATACCTAGTTCGCCACCTTCCCAAGTTTTCTCGTAGTTAACCTCAACAGCGGTCGAGTTATACGATTTGGAGATAATGATTCCATCTTTAAGACGGGCAGGAAGATTAATCTTTGCAAACTCTTCTTTAACTATTTTTTCGAGAACATCAACTGGGTCGGTCAAGACTTGCGGATTATCGCGCAGTACTTTAAGAGCTTGGATTTGGCTTAAGAGTGCTTCTTTACCAGGGTCAAAACCTACATAAGCAGCCTTACCATAAGCAGCTGTAGTACCATAGCGGTCACCATGCATACCCATGGCGCGACGGATGGGTACCATGTATTCTTCTTTGCCAATGATGAGACCGCTGGTAGCTGCGCCGGTGGCTTTGTCCATGCTGTAGATAATAACATCTGCGCCAGTTTTGATTGGGTTGCAGCCTACGAACGGCAGACCCCAGGCATTATCAATGACATAAGGGATATCATAGGAATGCGCTAAATCCGCAAGATATTTTTGCAGAATCGGAGTGCCTTCTTCGTCTTTTACGGCATAGCCATAGCCTGGAGTTTCATAGCCAAGGCCGGTAATACCGGTTAAGAACGGAGCGTGAATGCTCGCATGCTCGCTTAAAATATCGAGAGATTCCTCAGGATCAACACCGGTTAAGAGTGGAACAGGATGATATTTGATGCCATGTACGTCATATCGTGCACCAGCTAATGGTACGATTATCGTGTCAAGGTTATTTTGGCGTTTACCGTAGAAACCAAGTTCGCCCGCAGTGGTGCCTCGATCGCCAAATATGTCTTTAAACCGTGCCGGAAATGGACGACCATAAGCGCCTTGGTGATGTAGATGTTTTTCATAAGGTGCAATATAGCGAGCACGATAGTTATCACCACGTCCCATCATTGGAGGGCTGAATAAGCTGTCAAATGTTACCCAAAGACCTGCTTCACAAGTCGATATTGGGCAGGCGTCATATTCGTCGCCGTAAACAGACTTAACCAATTCACGAATGTCGTCAACCAGTTTAGCCAAAGGAATTACTTCTTTTGCACCATGCTCGCTGTACTCCATGATATCATCGCGAAGGGGGGCTGGACAGCCGGAGATAGCACCGGTTAAACCAAATTTGCCTTTGAGTTCTTTAGGAATGTTGATTTCATCTGCCGCTTTACGAGCGTCTGCGTAAATATTGGAAATGTTTTGTTGAAGAGCGCGGTACATCTGGAATTTAAATTTGTGTGTTGACATTTGGTTGCCTCCCTTTTAGTATGTGTGAATTAGTATTGAATGTGATTTGTTGACGGCAGTAGCTACTTCACCTTAATAATCATTTCTACTTCTACGGCGGCGTTAAGCGGCAGCTCAGCTACACCGACAGCAGAACGCGCGTGTTCGCCCGCTTTGCCAAAAATTGAGCCAACTAGTTCTGATGCGCCGTTAATTACCTTAGGCTGGTCATAGAACTCTGGTGCACTGTTGACAAAGCCGACGATTTTTATCACTTTTTCAATATTGTCCAGCGAACCAATTTGCCCTTTGATGGCTGCCAAACAGTTGATAGCACAGGTTTTGGCAGCTTCATACCCCTCTTCCACTGTTAATTCTTTACCAAGCTTGCCTTTGAATTTTAATTCGCCAGCAATAAACGGGATCTGCCCGGAGGTGTACACATAGTTGCCATCTTTAACAGCAGCAACATAAGCTGCCACGGGTTTGGGAGCATCGGGCACGGTAATGTCCAGTTCTTTCAATTTTGCTTCGTAGCTCAAACATATCCCTCCATTATTTTATGGTGCTAACCAATGGTGACCTCGTCCGCAACAGATAAACTAAACTCTTTTCCGGTAGTTTTGCTGCCTGTCATGATAATGTTTAGGTGATTGGGCATATGCGTTTCATCATACCCTGCAATTTTACCGAGTATTTTTTTACCGATTTTGACTTCATCGCCAACGACTATGACCCCGCCCTGGTTGATTTCGAAAAAACCGACATAAGCAATATTATTGACTTTGCTTCCAGGCTGGGCTTCTTCATCGGTTATAATTAATTCATGAATCTCCGTTTGCCGTAACGCACGCGAAGGAGGCTTAATGAGTTCCAGCCCACGGTTTTCGTATACTCCATCCAAAACAACTACTAGCCTGCCAATAACAGGTTGTTTGGCATAATAGGGGTTAAAGGAACCAAACATTTTGCGGGCATAAGGGTCGGACACACGTCTAACCTTCTTTCATAACGGAATTAATGCTGTGATTCTTTTATATTGTGCCGTGAAAAACAGCAAATATGCAAAAAAGAAAACCCTACTCGCTACAAGTGCGAACAGGGTTTTCTTTTTTATGGAACTGTATAATTAGCATATCTAGCTATACGATTATAGCACCTTGAGTGTCAATCTGTAAAAGTTGATATCTCGCATCCACCTTATGTATGTTAAATGCTTTGACCATTGCCTGCCCTATCTCATCAGAATTATCGGCGGTAAAGGCCAACAGACACGGTCCAGCGCCGCTCAGCGCTGCGCCCAATGCCCCAGCTTGACGGGCTGCCGCCAGAACCTGCGCCATACCAGGAATAAGTTGCTCACGGTACGGCTGATGCAGCCTATCTTCCAGAGCATGAAGTAACAGCTTTAACTCGCCAGTGCACAGCGCCCCAATTAAGAGCGCTGTACGACTGACATTAAATACTGCATCTGCAAAGGGTACTGAATCAGGAAGCACCTTACGAGCTGCTTTGGTGGACAGGTTAAATTCAGGAATTACAGCCACCATGGAAAAGTTTTTAGGTGGCAGGAAGCGTAGATATTTAGCAGTACCGCTGTCCATAATGCTTACAGTGATACCGCCAAAGATGGCTGGTGCAACATTGTCAGGATGGCCTTCAATGGCTGTCGCCATATCTAAAATTTCTTCTTTGGTAAGTCGATTGCCAGTAAGCTCATTGGCCGCCACTAGCCCGCCGACTATAGCAGCCGCGCTACTCCCTAGCCCCCGCGCCAGCGGAATATTGTTGACCATGTTAAGTTTAATGCCGTTAGCCGGATAACCAGTTTTGGTTAACACCATTTGAATTGCCTTAACCACAACATTAGATGCATCAGCCGGTATTGCCCCAGCGCCCTCACCGGCTACCTCCAGTGATATCCCGCCTTGATCACTTAAAGTAAGTTCTAGGTCGTTATATATTGTACATGCTATACCGACCGCATCAAACCCCGGGCCGCAATTGGCGGTTGTTCCCGGCACGCGGATTTTTACGGTGTTTGCCATGGTATCTCCACCTTTTGACCTATGAGATTTGTTCTGCTTCTACTCTAATTACATTTCCTACTTTACTTACTACCGACATGCCAAGCAAGGTGTTCATGGCCAGACGGATATTTTCATCAGATACCCGGTAGGTGATAAGGACAAGCTCGGTAGAACGTTCTACTTTACGTTTTTGAATAACGGAATGCAGGCTGACTTGCTGAGCTCCAAATGCACCGGCAATGGCTGCCAATACGCCGGGCTTATCCTCGACAAGCAGTCTAATATAGTATGGTGACTCGGTCTTACTGACAGGATAAATATGTTTATGATCAAAGCAGGTGCACAAAATTCGGCTACTGACATTGTGACGAATGTCGCGAGCTACATCAATAATATCAGCAGTAACGGCGCTGGCTGTCGGCAATTCGCCAGCGCCGCGGCCGTAGAACATTGTCTCACCCACAGCATCACCTTTGACAAATATAGCATTAAACACATCGTTTACTGAAGCTAACGGATGGCTGGTCGGCAGGAAAGCCGGATGCACCCGGACATTAATGCCGCAGTCGTCTTGCTTGGCAATAGCCAGCAGCTTAATGTTAAAGCCTAATTCCCGTGCGTATTCAATATCCTCGATGGCGATATTTGTTATACCCTCAACGTTGACATCATCTAGCGTAATTCTGGCGCCAAACGCAATTGACGCCAGAATGGCAATCTTACGGGCTGCGTCAAAACCACCGACATCGGCTGTTGGATCAGACTCAGCATAACCTTTGGCCTGAGCTTCAGCTAATACGTCAGCATAGTCCATCTTTTCGTTGGTCATCTTAGTGAGCATATAGTTAGTGGTCCCGTTAACAATGCCCATAATTTCAGTAATCTGATTAGCTGCTAGACACTGTTTAAGTGGACGGATTATAGGGATACCCCCACCCACACTGGCTTCAAAAAGAAAATCAGTATGGTTTGCTTCGGCAGCTTCAAATAGCTCACGACCGTATTTGGCTACAACATCTTTATTGGCAGTCACTACATGTTTACCAGCTTTCAGCGCAGCCAACATATAATCCTTCGAGGGCATTTCACCACCCATAACTTCGGCGACAATCTTTATGTCAGGATCATTCAGGATTTCATCAATATCTGTAACTATCTTGGCGTCGGTTGGAGCATTTCTAACTTTGCCAGGATTTCTAACAAGTATCTTTTTAATAACTACCGGAGCGCCCACTTTTTGTTCGATATTGTGGGCATTATTGGCTAATATTTTAACAACACCGGTACCCACAGTTCCCATTCCCAATAGGGCAATATTGATGGCACTCATAGTTTTCCCTCCTAAGCCTGACCCAGAACTTCCAACCTTTTTACTCCATCCACCATTCTTAGTTTGTCAAGCATAGCTTCTAAATCGATTGCCAAATCGGCTGTTTCGATTGATATAGTGGCGTTGGCAACTCCCTGAAGCGGAATTCCTTGATTAATTGTCAGTACGCTACCACGCTCATTGGCGATAGTATTTAATACACGGGACAGTACTCCTGATTTGTGTTCAAGCAGTAAAGCAAGTGTAACAATTTTTTCTTTACTGGCTTCATAAAACGGAAAAACATAGTCCTTATATTTATAATAGGCGCTACGGCTTAATTCCATTTTTTCTACAGCTTCATTAATTGTTCTTGCTTCACCGCGTTTTAATAGTTCTTTTACTTTAATAGTTTTTTTAATAGCTTCAGGTAAAATTTCTTCCCTAACTAAATAAAAAACAGCTTTTTGGCCTGTAACCATGTTTCCCCTCCTCGGTACTGCTGTTGCGGATGGATATCTGTATATGGTAGACATTATAACATCACTTTGCCTGGAATTACAAGTAAAAATACAAAAAAATTAGTCAGTCCTTTACAGACTGACCTCAAAACTACTACATAATGTTGTTTTTATCAAAAAATGATACATATTAATCCGCCGCTACCATCGTTAACGATTTTTTGGAGTGTATCTTTCAGTTTCATTTGTGCATTTTCAGGCATACTTGTTAATTTATTCTGAATGCCTTCACGGACAAGTTCATTCAAAGATTTACCAAACAGGTTAGTTCGCCAGATTTTTTCTGGTTCGCCTTCAAATTCGCGCATGAGATATTGAATTAGTTCTTCGCTTTGCTTTTCAGTACCAATAATCGGCGAGATCTCAGCTTGAACGTCAGTTCGGATAATATGTAAGGACGGCGCTGAAGCCTTGAGTTTTACACCAAAACGGTTGCCGGTACGGATAATTTCCGGCTCTTCTAGAATCATTTCGTCAAGCTGCGGCGGCACGATACCATAGCCGGTTTGTTCAACATCTTCAAGAGCGGCCGATATTTTGTCATATTGCCGTTTAGCCACAGACAAATCCTTCATCAGCCGCAAAAGGTGATGTTCGCCGGCAATGGTAAATCCTGTTAGCTCTTCTAGGACACTATAGAACAGGTCTCCACGGGCTGTCATTTCGATAACAGCAATACCGCTGCCAAGGTCCATATCATGGAGAATAACGTCAGCGACAAAATCATAACCAGACAAATCATCAATGGCCCTGTCAATATCCCGCAAGCGGCGGATGTATTGAACAACATCACTAACAGCGGCTTCGAATTTTTGGCGCAACCAGTGGTCTTTATCCAGCTCTTCTACCCACTTCGGCAGTGTAATATTGACTTCTTTTACAGGGAATTCGTACAGTACTTCCTGTAAAATACCATAGATATCGTCGTGGGACAGTTGGGCGCAGTCAACCGGAATAACCGGTACATCGTACGTGCCCTCTAGTTTGGCTACAAGTTCCCGCGTCTCTTTGGAATTTGGCTTACCAGTATTTAGAATGACCAGAAATGGCTTTTGCAACTCCTTGAGTTCATTGATAACCCGTTCTTCAGCCGGTATGTATTTATCACGAGACAGGTCGGTCACTGAGCCATCAGTTGTGATAACCAAACCAATGGTTGAATGCTCGGCAATAACTTTGCGTGTGCCCACTTCTGCTGCTTCCTGGAAAGGGATTTCATTTTCGAACCAGGGTGTGAGTACCATGCGGGGACCTTGTTCTTCTTCATATCCCAGTGCGCCTTCTACAGTGTAACCGACGCAGTCTACTACTCGCACTCTAACATTAACATTGTCTTTAACATTGATCTCCACGGCTTCATTGGGAATAAACTTAGGTTCAGTTGTCATGATAGTCTTACCGCCAGCGCTTTGTGGCAGCTCATCTTTAGCACGTTCTTTGTCATATGGATCGGCGATATTAGGCAGTACCATGGTCTCCATAAAGCGTTTGATAAACGTAGATTTACCAGTACGGACCGGCCCGACTACACCAATATAAATATCTCCACCAGTCCGCTCGGCGATATCTCTAAACAGGTCGAATTTTTCCATCTGGCGTCTCCCTCCCTGATTACGATAATTGTCATTAATAAATATATGACAGGCCACTCCAAATATTACAATAAAAAAAGCATGGTAACTAAAAAGTAAGTATATCTTACTTTATTAGTCACCATACCATTTTATGCCAAGTTTATTTAATTCCAGTGCAAATTGTTAAGGGCAACTTCCTCAACCTCATGGGTGCGGCTTCGGGTCATCAATTCAAGGACGGCGTCTTTAGGAGACTTATTTTGATGTAATACTTGGTAGATTTCGCTAGTTATCGGCATATCAACATCATAGTTGGCAGCCAACTGATAGGCCGCTTTGGTAGCCCGGATGCCTTCCACTACCATGGATGTCTCAACCTGGATTTCATCTACTGTTTTACCTGCCGCCAGCATAATCCCAGCCCGTCGGTTGCGGCTGTGTACACTGGTGCATGTGGCAATTAAGTCGCCAATACCCGCTAACCCTGCAAAAGTTAGCGGGTTGGCGCCCATCGCTATTCCCAGACGAGCAATTTCAGCCAGTCCGCGTGTCATAAGTGCTGACTTGGCATTGTCACCGAAACCTAACCCATCGGCAATACCAGCGCCAAGCGCAATAATATTTTTCAGCGCACCTGCCAGTTCTACGCCGTTAATATCAGGATTGGTGTAGACACGGAAATACGGCAGCATAAACGTATCCTGAACATATTCGGCTACTTTGCGCGACGTTGCTGCAGCTACAGTGGCTGTCGGATGGCCTAATGCCACTTCTTCGGCATGATTGGGACCAGAAAGTACGGCTATTTGACCGGCGATTACCGGCAATTCCTCAGCAATAACCACGGACATGCGTTTAACACTGGCTAATTCCAAGCCTTTGGCAGCGCTCACAATGACACTATTAGCCCTGATATATGGCGCTAGCTCTGCCGCTGTTTGCCGTATTGCATGAGATGGGGTTGCCAGCACAATTAACGGTGCACCATTGGCGGCCTCGCCGAGCTTGTGAGTAACGGTAACAGACTGCGGCAATTTACAACCAGGCAAGTAGTTTACGTTTTCGCGGGTTGTCTTGATTTGTTCGGACAGGCCTGGCGATCTCACCCATAATGCAACTGAAGGGTGTTTCTGGCCTAAAACGGCGGCCAGGGCGGTACCCCAACTGCCAGCGCCAATGACTGCTATCTGCATTTAGTAACTGTCACTTCTCTTTCTCGGGGCCGGATTCAGGTGTGCCTCCGGCCTTGATTTTTGGCTCATCCCCTTTTAAAAGGCGCTCAATGTTCGGACGGTGCCTCACGATAACAAACAAGGCAGCCAATATACCAAAATAAAAAAATTCCTGCCTGGCGTGGAGTAGCCACATACTGATTGGAACCAAGGCGGCTGCCACGATTGAGGCCAGTGAAACATAGCGCGTAAAATACACAATAATTGCCCATACACCGAAAACAATGAGTGTCACTTTAGGGGCAATCATTGCAATAACGCCCAGGCCGGTCGCCACACCCCTCCCACCTTTGAACTTCAAGAATGCTGACCAGTTATGGCCGGCGATAGCCCCAATTCCTCCGGCTAATTCGGCCAACGCTGTTCCGGCAATATATTGGCCTAAGAGCACCCCGGCTACGCCCTTAAGGGCATCTGTTAAAAATACCCAGAAGGCTGGCCGGGGGCCTAGTGTCCTGTAGGCGTTGGTTGCCCCAATATTTTTACTGCCAAATTGCCTTAAATCAACCTTATAGAAGTACTGTCCGATGATCAGGCCATTAGGAATTGAACCAATTAGGTAGCTGGTGATAATAACCAGCACATACTCCATTCTCCCACTCCCCCACTCACTGAATCAGTTTACTCATCTTTTTCTTTACGTCCGCGAACAACCAGTTTGAGTGGAGTCCCTTCGAAGCCAAAGGATTCTCTTAATCTGTTTTCTAAAAATCTCAAGTAAGAGAAATGCATGATCTCAGGGTCATTAACAAAGAAAATAAAGGTAGGCGGCTTGACATCAGGCTGGGTAGTAAAATAGATTTTGAGCCTTCGACCACGGTCTGAAGGTGGCGGATTGATGGCTGTAGCGTCTTCAATAACTTGGTTTAGTACACTTGTTGCTACTCTCATAGCGTGTTGGTCTGCCACATATTTGACAAGCTCGGTTACCCGGTGAATGCGCTGTTTGGTGAGCGCTGAAGTAAACAAAACCGGCGCATACTGCATAAAGCCTAATTCTTCGCGAATGGTTTCGGTAAATTTGAGCGAGGTTTTACCGTCTTTATCAATCAGATCCCATTTGTTAACGACAATAACGCTGCCTTTACCAGCCTCGTGTGCATAGCCGGCAATTTTTTTATCTTGTTCTGTCACGCCTTCTTCGGCGTTAATAACCATAAGAACAACATCCGAGCGGTCAACAGCCCGAAGTGAGCGGATAACACTGTATCGCTCAACCGGCATGTCAACTTTGGCTTTGCGCCGCATCCCGGCTGTATCAATCATGACGTAAGTTTGCCCGTCTTTAGTAAAATGGGTATCGATGGCATCGCGGGTTGTACCGGGTATGTCGCTGACAATGACCCGTTCCTCGCCAATAATAGAATTTACCAGCGAAGACTTGCCGACATTAGGACGGCCAATCACGGCCACCTTAATCTGATCGTTGGCCTCAGGTTCAACCTGTTCTTCAGGCAGGCTTTCGATTAGCAGGTCAAGCATATCACCGAGATTCAGCGCATTGGTAGCAGAAATGGCAATCGGGTCGCCTAGACCTAGATTATAAAACTCGTAGATATCGGCTTCGTTTTTCATGTTGTCAACTTTGTTTACTACCAGCAGCACAGGCTTTCTGGTATTGCGCAAAATAGTAGCCACTTCGTCGTCCCCTGCGGTCAGTCCAGCTTTACCATCAACAACAAACATGATGGCATCAGCCTCGTCAATAGCCAACTTTGCCTGATTACGCATGGCTGTGTAGATTTTATCATTGCTTTCAAACTCAATACCACCGGTATCAATCATAGTAAAATTACGACCCAGCCATTCAGCATCCATATAGATGCGGTCACGGGTAACGCCTGGCATATCTTCAACAATCGATAAACGGTTTCTGCCTATATAATTGAATATGGTCGATTTGCCGACATTAGGACGGCCAACAATTGCAACAATTGGTTTACTCATCGAATACCACCTTGTATCTTTCTAAAAATCGATTCCCTGACGTGCTGGGACGCCAATAGAAAATGGATGTTTAATATCATGCATCTCGGTAACTAGGTGTGCAATGGCTGTTATCTCAGGCGGAGCATAGCGGCCTGTCAAAACAACCTCTGTATTATTCTTCTTCTCAGCTAAAAAGGCGGCCACAACAGAAGCATCCAATAATTTTGCCGCCATAGTGACATTGACTTCATCTAAAATAACAATATTATACTGCCCTGACAGTATGACCGACTTGGCTAGTTCCCAGCCTTCCTCAGCCAGTTTGTAATCAATGCTCTCAGGATTTTTCAGGTCAACAAATGCCTCGCGTCCGACCTGAATAAGCTTAAAGTTTGGAATTTTGAGGGCCGCCTTTACCTCGCCGTACTCATCATTCTTTTTCATAAACTGAATCATGCATACATTGAACTCATGTCCGGAGGCACGAAAGGCTAGACCCAGGCTAGCAGTAGTTTTTCCTTTACCGTTGCCTGTATATACTTGGATTAAGCCAAAGTTATCATGCTTTCCCACATTATAGCCCCCTCACGGTTATTTTTAATTACCGCCACGCGCAAAGCAATTCCTTTAAATCTTTGGCAAAGTAGGCAGTACGTACCGGTACGCCCAGCTTGGCGGCTATTATTTCCGGTGTGGTATTATCAAGAAAAACGTGTTCACCTTTTCTGAGCGCCACGCCTGGTATAATAATACCGCTACGAGAACCAGGAAGCTGCTGCAAGTTCTCAATAATATCACCGCCAGTCAAGAGACCGGTGACTGTCACATTATGACCAAAAAACTTGTTTTCTACAGCAACTACCCGTACTTTAAGATTGGGTAGAGACAATTTGGACAGCAGCGGTGTTAAAATCTTTTCGGCTGATACGCCACAGACAACATCTATATAATGCTGCTCATCATAACCCATCTCAACGACTGGTTGCTCCTCCCATTCTGCCAGGAAACTCCGGACAATGCCAACACCATTTTCTAGCTGTGGAAAGCTGTCATAAAGTTCATAACTGGGAATCTCCTGACCAGCTGCCAAATAAAACTCATCAGCCAGATACACAAAGGATTCCTGATTCTCTTTGCGGCATTTTTCTTGCCATGCATGAACTAATTTAATCACTTGGTCAGCCTTTTCACTGGTAAACGTAGTCAATGGGTGGCAGTTATCACGGTAGCGGGTAAGTCCAACAGGTACGATGGCTAGCGAGAGAACAGAAGGATACATGCCGTATAAATCGCTGATGGTTCTTTCAAGTTCCTTACCATCGTTAAATCCTGGACATAAGACAACTTGAGTGTGCACATCAATGCCTTTATCTACCAGCTTGCTAAGTTGCTCCATAATCTTGCCTGCCTGTTTACCGCCCAACATTCTTTCCCTAAGCTCACCATTTGTGGTATGAACTGAGACATATAGTGGCGACAAGTGCAATCGGGCAATACGGCTGAGGTCCTGATGCCCCAAATTAGTCAGTGTAACAAAATTGCCGTACAAAAAGGACAAACGATAATCGTCGTCTTTGATATACAGGCTATCTCGCATGCCGATTGGCATCTGGTCAACAAAGCAAAAAATACATTTATTGGCACACTGCCGTACTTTATCAAATACCGCGCTTTCAAACTCCAGCCCCAGATCCTCGTCATACTCTTTCTCCAGAGTAATTAGTTCCTGTTCCCCCGAACTCCGTTCAACCAACAACTCAACATCTTCCTCGGCCAGCGCAAAGCTGAGGTCAATAATATCTTGAACAGCTTCTCCGTTTACCTCTAGCAGCTGGTCGCCGGGAGCGAGGCCTATTTCAGCGCCGATACTATCTGGTTTAACATTTGTTATAATCGCTTTATATGTCAAAGTATTCCCCCCTTCCTTTAATATTCCGTTAGTAGCTATATTTTCCTGCAAAGTGTTTTGTTAAACGACAAAATAAATAAGAAAAGGCAGGACATAAGCCTGCCTGATGCGCATTACTTGTTATCGTCCTGTTTTTCAGACTGCTCAGAATCTGATGGATTTTTACGACGCTTTCTGGTCTTAGGACCAAGGAAGTTGGCAAATTCAGTGGAAGCAAAGTTCTTAAGTTTGGCACCGGCTTCTTTCATGCTGCCGGTACTTAGGAATAAGAACGCCGCAGTGCCTACAATCAAGAGCCCTACAATCCAACCCATAGATTTGGTAGCACCTGATGCACCGCCAGCCGCCGAGCCCAGCCCGGTATTACCGTCCGCCCCAGTGGTTCCTGCGGCATTAGGACCTGTAGGAGCGCTGGATTTGCCTAAAACTGTTGGCACAACATCGGAGAATAGCGCAATCCCCTTTTCAGCCGATTCGCGATCATTGGTATGAGCACCTACTTCCAGCAACATGGAACGCGGGTGTAAATCCTGGTTATAGTCACCGCCTTTGGCAAAGAAAATACCCTTTACCAGGCCTGGATGCTTTTTATCTGATGCTGCTTTAATTTGTATGGCGTAATCTTCGATTTGCTTGCCGGTAGGTCCGTACTTTCCAACGACGAGTTGAATTTTACTGACATCTTGACCGTCAATGTTGCCTTTATACACTTGTGGCGGCACAGCATCACGGTGAAGATCGAAAACAGCATCTGGCTGCTCTTTTTTGATTAGGTTAAGCGCCGTACGGCGCGAACGTTCATAGGCCATATCGTCATGGGGATCATGTTTTGCTTCAGAAAAAGCCACATTAATGCCCTTGCTTTTGAGTGATTCAGAAAATTTAGCACCTACTTTGTAAATGCCACCAGCGCCGAGAATACTCTCTTTGCCGTCAGTCGGTACATATGATTCGTCAGAGTGAGTATGGTAGATTGCTACTTTTCCACCGCCTTCAGCCCTGGCGATAGTTGGTTCAAGCAACCCTCTTAACCTAGCCAGTACGCTTTTGTCTGCATCTTGGTAGTATAAGGAAAGATTAACTTCGCCAATAAATTTGGCATGAGCGGTGTCACCATCCACGCGTACGACTTCATATCGACGGTTATTCTCGGTAATCACCTGATCGCCTGCTTGTACACGCCATCCTGTCATGTAAACGGTATTGCCACCTTCATCAACGATTGTTGAATAACTTCCGTCATTACGCTCGTTGGCTAAAACAAGAATGTTGGTCGTAACTAGGAGCAAGCCCACGAGGATAGTTACCAGGAGCCTACTTTTCATTGTTTTCACCCCCATTATCAGAGGTGTTAGTATTAGCTCCTGTCTGCTTCGGCGTTTGTTGCCCTGCTTGTTGTTTTTCTTTGGGATGCAGTTCTTTACTAAACTCATATAATCCTTCGGGTCGATTAGGCCCTAATACCGGACCGCCTTGCAGTTTTTCTCTGGTCTCACCGACCAGTTCGGCTATCATTACAGCTACTATACCGGCAATAATAGTAACGTCAAATGCTCCTGCTCCACCAATTGCGGTAGTGCCTGGAATGCCTAAGCCAGAAAGGGTAACAATATGGATTATATCGCTGAGAACAATGCCCAGTACACCGCCGATAAAAGCACTGCGCCGAGAACGGCCAGCAAGATAGGCAATAAGACCTGCCGATACCCCATAGATAAGTTTGGGATCAAGAAACATGTTTTCCGGTTCGTAAGGCAAATAACGCGATCCTAGCGATACTGCGCCTGCAACAAGTACTGCTGCAACAACGGCTCGTACTCTTTCGGCAGTTTCATCGGCTTTGGCAATTAGGTAGATACTGAGCAAAATAGGAAGCACCGCGCCGCCGACATTGATGGTAATTTCCATAGGGGAACGCATTATGGGAATGTCGATAAAACTGCCGACAACAATACCGGCAATAAACATCAGCGCTTGTTTATCAGTCATCCGCATGCGGTCTAAAATTCGCTGAGCTAACCCGAAATAAACCAGCACGCTGACAACTAAAAGCAAAATCATTCCTAGCGGCATATTCATCATGTTGTCTCACCTCATAGCCTTGTAATGTTGACGTATTAATCCTAGTTTGTACTGTTGTCGGCTTATTAATGCAAAAAGCATGGCCAGTTGGCCATGCTTTTACCGTGTTTTTTTACGCTTTGCAAATTGCTCAGTGTCAATTCCCCTTGCAGATAACCACTCTCGGCTAAAGCCGGTAACAACTATAGGTGTAGACCGTAGATCATTGATGTTTTGTGCGCCCACAAGGAGCATAAAGCGCCGTATATCTGTAGCAAAATTCTCATACCAGCGGACCGTGCCGTCCAATCCCTTACGCCTGAGCGTTTTTAGCACTGGACCAGCAATCCCCGTGGCCGCGCCACCAATAGAAAGCGCCTTGACAACATCAAGCGGTGTCCTGACGCCGCCTGACAAGACCACATCAACGGCAGGAGCAGTTGCAGCCACTACTTCTACCGCCGCAATTGCGGTAGGAATCCCCCAGGCGATCATTTCCTCATCCAGGTTTATTCGCCCACGGGCCGCTTCGATCGCCAGGAAGTTGGTACCGCCAGTGCCGCCTACATCAATGGCCTTGACACCAATACCGGCCAGTGCCTCCGCTTGTTCACGAGCAATGCCGCACCCCACTTCTTTAACAATAACTGGCACGTTAACTTTTTTTACAATGGCTTCAATTTTAGACAGATACCCGCTAAAATCACGGTCACCTTCACTCATAATGATTTCCTGTCCGGCGTTGAGGTGAATCTGAATGGCTTGGGCACCAATCATCTCTACAGCGTAGCAAGCAGCATCTGGGGCAGCATATGCGCCTAAATTTGCAAATACCACACCGTTAGGATTAGTTTTGCGTACAACTTTATACGATTCAGCCGCTGCCGGGTTCTCAATGGCAGAATACTGCGACCCCACCGCCATGGACACCCCTGTAAGACGAGCGAATTCAGCTAGCTCCCGGTTGACCTGTGTGACATCGGCTGCACCACCGGTGATTGCATTAATGATAACTGGCTGCGGCAACGTTATGCCTGCGACTGACGTACTGATGTCAATATCCCGCCATGCCAAATCTGGCAGGCAATTATGCACCAGATGAAAATCTGTAAATCCGGCAGCCGCCGGGCCATCGCCTAAGAGTATGGAATACTTTAAATGTTCCAGTTTACGTGACTGCCGTATCATGCGACTTGCTAGTCCTCCCGTTTAAATAAATGGCCGAACTTATCGCCAAGCGTAACTCCAGATGGCGGAGCCTGCGTGGTGAGATAATCGCTGAATTCGGCCCGCTCCTTATCTTGTGCGGCCTGCACCATGCTAAGCCCAATCCGTTTGCTTTCTTTATCAATGCTAAGCACCTTAACAGCCACTTCTTGTCCGGTGCTTACAACTTCCTCAGGATTAGCTACCCGCCGCTCCGCCATTTCAGAGATATGTACCAACCCTTCAATGCCTTTTTTGAGTTCAATAAACGCACCAAACTTGGCAATCTTACTAACCGTGCCAGTCATGACCGCACCTACTGTCAGGCTGTCAATCGTTGTATACCATGGGTCGCGTTCAACGTCTTTTAGGCTGAGCGACAATTTTTTTGCTTCAGGGTCAACCTTGAGCACAACGACAGTCACTTCATCGCCAACATTGACAACTTCCTGAGGTGTTTTGATACGCTGCCAGGATAAATCAGAAATATGAACAAGCCCGTCAATGCCGCCTACATCGACAAAAGCGCCAAAGTTAGCCAGGCGGCTTACTTTACCGGTAAGCGTCTGCCCCGCTGCTATTTTAGTAAATAGTTCTTTCTCTTTGACTTCTTTTTCCTGTGCTAACACTTGTCTGCGGGAAAGAACGGCCTTTTGTTTTTCCCTGTCGATTTCAATAGGCACTGCCTGAACAGTTTGTCCGACAAATGGTTGTAAATCTTCAACAAATCTAAGTTCAACCTGTGAGGCTGGAATAAAGCCGCGCACACCCAAAACGGCAGCAACCACACCGCCTTTAACAACTTCAGTAATTTGGGCATCTACTGGCTGTTTAGTGGCAAAGGCCTGCTCAAGTTTATCCCAGGCAGTTATTTTATCAGCTTGCACCATTGATAGTTTGACCTGGCCGTCAGTACTATCAGCATCAAGCACCAATACCTCAATGATCTGTCCGATACTAACAACGTCTGCGGCCGTTTCCGGTGTTGGATATGCCAGTTCAGCTAGCGGAATAACGCCTTCAGACTTGTAGCCGATATCTACGAACACTTCATCATGACGGACGCCAACAACCGTACCTTTTACAATACTGCCAGCCTCCAATTTAACAACATCAGTTACATTCATTTCTTCCATTTTTTTATATACCTCCTCAATCACCCAATCGGGCGTTGACGCACCAGCTGTAATCCCTGCAACTTGTACACCCGTAAACCATTCAGGTTTTAACTCATTGGCTGATTCAATATGATAAGCCAGTGAGCCGGCCTCACGGCAGACACTGGCGAGCCGGGCGGTGTTGGCACTGCTTTTGCCGCCAACTATAATAATGATATCCACCTTTTTCGCTAAATCGATAGCTGCCTGCTGCCTAAGATCTGTTGCCGTGCAGATAGTGCGTTCAATTTTTAATTCTTCACATTTGGTCTTTACAACTGTAACGATAGCCTCAAACTCCTTAGCGGCAAACGTTGTCTGAGCTACTACCCCGATTCGCGGGTAATATGGCAGCGCCTCTGCCTCAGCTGGCGTTTCCACCACTTGAGCCTTATGATTTGTCCAGGCAATAATACTTTGGACTTCTGGATGGTGCTGTTCGCCGACAATAACTACCTGATAGCCGACTGTCAAAAGCGCATGAGCGGCCTGCTGGGCCTTTTTTACATGTGGACATGTGGCATCGACCACTTCCAACTGTTGGGTTTCAGCCTGATGATATACTTCAGGGCCAACACCGTGTGACCTGATGATGACTCTGCCTGCCGGTATCTCATCCAGTTTGTTAGCAGTATCGATACCCTGCGCTTTCAGGTGGCTTACCATCTGCGGATTATGGATAATCGGGCCTAGAGTATGGACCGGGCAATTTGCATTAGTTGAAGCCAAGGCCATATCGACAGCTCGCTTTACTCCATAGCAAAACCCCCGGTGCTCGGCCATAACTATTTTCATAACAGCCTCCTGCTTGGTAGTCTTTGGTATATTCACCTTATTTATTATAAACCCTTTGCGCCAACGTTTCAAATCTAAAACCGCCGCCATTTAGCTAAAGCTGAAATAGCGGCGGTTTTCTTTATAATTTAGTTGACCTATTACAAATTATTAGCTCGGAATATTAGGCTTAGTGGTATTCACGGGGCAAGACATGGCTGAAATTTCGGTATTCATGCCAATTGGTTTATCATTCTTAAGCAGTTGTAACCACAACCTAATGGAGTCAAGCAGAGTAATAATTACCAGGACAATTAGGATAATGCTTACTGTGCCATTCGTGTTGCCTAAGGCATCACCGCGTTTGAAGAACATTTGCACATTCATTATACCTGCAGTAATAACAGTAACTGACAAGAAGCAAAGTGGGGCAAAAGTAACCCAGGCGTACGATTTCTTAGGAGCGATTTTCAGGATAATGGTTGTGCCAAGAGCCAGAGCAACAACAGCCAATAGCTGATTGGCCACACCAAACAACGGCCAAATAGTAGCTACGTCACCACTATAAAGCAGGTAGCCCCAGCAGTAAGTGACCAAAAAGCTGGTGAAAAGAATTCCTGGCCACCAGTTGGTTTGTTTGAGTGGAGAATACAAGTAGGTGCCAAGAATATCCTGGAGGATATAACGGGCTACACGAGTACCAGCGTCAATTGTAGTAAGAATAAACAGAGCCTCAAACATAATGGCAAATTGATACCAATAACTCATCAGGTGCTGCATACCGCCGATGCTGGAAAAGATATGTGCCATCCCAACTGCCAGCGAAACTGCACCACCAGGACGATGCGCAACATCCATTTGTACCAAACGGGACAATTCTTTAATTTCTACGGTAGGAATACCCAGTTTCGCAAATACAGCAGCCGGGCTGTTGATGGCGAAATAGTCGCCAGGCATAAGCACAACCGCCGAGATAAGAGCCATTACAGCAACAAAACCTTCAGTAAGCATGCCACCATAAGCGATAACACGGGATTGGGATTCAAGTTCAATCATCTTAGGCGTAGTACCTGAGCTAATGAGTGAATGGAAACCTGAGATAGCGCCGCAGGCAATGGTGATAAATACATACGGCCACCACGGACCAGGGATAATCGGCCCGCCGCCGTCAATAAAGCGGGTGGTTATCGGCATATTGATACTAGGCTGTACTATAAGGATTCCCAAAGCCAGTGCTAATACAGTACCAATCTTCATGTACGAGCTGAGGTAATCGCGCGGAGCTAACAAAAGCCATACCGGCAAAACAGCTGCAAAGAAGCCGTAGACAGGCAACGCAATTGACAGTTGCTGTTTAGTAAGGTTAAATATGTCGGCTATACCTGCCCACGGTTGACCAGGGCTCAGCCAGTGACCGGTAAATACTGCTGCCAATACCATGAGGAAACCGGCAATTGAACCGGAACGGATAGAACCAGGGGCAATTTTGAACATGTACAGACCAACAACAATTGCAATCGGAATGGTCATAAACAGTGTGTATACGCCCCATGGATTTTTAAATAGAGCGTTTACAACAACGATAGCCAGACCAGCAAGTGCGACAATGATAATAAATAGTACAGCTAAGGAAGTAGTTACACCAGTCAGCGGACCAACTTCCCGCCGAGCGATAACAGCCAGTGACTGGCCATTGTGACGAACTGATGCAAAGAGGATGATGAAGTCGTGGACTGCGCCAGCAAAAACAGAACCTAGCAGAATCCACATAAAACCAGGTCCCCATCCATACTGCGCGGCAAGTACCGGGCCGACAAGCGGACCTGCACCGGCAATCGCAGCAAAGTGGTGACCGAATAGTACCCACTTATTTGTGGGTACAAACTCGCGACCGTCATTGCAGCGGTATGCTGGGGTAATATTAGCGTCGTTTAGTGCTAATACCTTTGCGGCGATGAATGCTGAATAATAGCGGTATGCCAAGACATAAACACATACGGCAATAACCAATAAACTAACTGAATTCATGAATAAGTCCCCCTTCCAAAATAGTTATAAAATAAAAGACTTTACCTCCTTTTCACCAATTTTTCTTTATATTTAAAATAATACATTATACCGCATAGGCTAGCAATATGTATGCCGTGAAATGACAAAAAACCAGGATGAAATACACTGTCATCCTGGTCAATAGCACCAAGTTTGTTTACATAGTTACAGGGATAATTATAAACCAAACAGTTTTTTCAGCTTGGAGACTTGCTGACGACTAACAGGAACTTCTCTCTCAAATCCTTCTAAAATCAGGTTATATGTTCCGTTAAACCATGGAATAATCTCTCTGATCTTTTCAATGTTAACAAGATAAGCACGATGAGTACGAAAAAACAATCGTTCATCCAGCCGAGACTGGAGGTCCTGTAGCGGCATATTAGAGTAGTAGGTTTTATCTGCCGTATGTATAGATAGTTGTCCTTCAGTGCAGTACGCAGCAATGATATCCCTTGTATCAATGACATATGCCTTGCCATTATGTTCTATAGCCAGCTTTTGAAAGATGTAAAGTTGATTTGATTCTATGTCGCGTTTTCTAGGTGTGGTATGTACAGCTTCAGTTAGTAAGGTACGGACTTTCTCGATACATTTGGCTACCCTTTTTGCGGAAAAAGGCTTTAATAAATAATCTACAGCATTAAGCTCAAAAGCTTTTATAGCAAACTCTTCATGAGCAGTCGCAAAAACAAGTAGCGGTAGTACGTTGTTAGCATTAATTTTTTCGGCTGTTTGAATACCATTTAGCCCTGGCATCTCAATATCGATAAAAATAAGATGCGGCCGAAGAGCCAGTACGGCCTTACTGGCTTCCTCACCGCTTTTAAACTCGCCAATAATTTCGACTTCCTCAAATTGCTCTAGTAAATAGCGCAACTCGCTGCGGGCCGGTTCTTCATCATCGACCATCATCACCTTAATTGTACGTAATTGGTCAGCCATTAACAACAACCTCCTCCACATCAATAGGAATTTGAAGGATTACTGTTGTTCCCTGCCCTTCCATACTCCTAATCATGAGCGCATGTTTTGGTCCATAGATGGCTTTGAGTCGTTCGTTGACATTGGTTAAACCGACTCCGGCGCCTTTGCCGAAACCAAATTCCAACACTTGCTTTTGAATGTCTAGCGGGATACCCTGTCCATTATCGCTTACGACAATTTCGATTAATTTACCAGTTTGTTTTGCACAAATCTTAACAGTACCACCGTCCGCTTTTGATAAAAGTCCATGCTTTACCGCATTTTCAACTAAAGGCTGCAGAGTAAAGGTCGGAATTAATACGTCCAACACACTGGGCTCGATATCTTGCTCAATTGTTAGCCGCTGTCCAAATCGCGCTTGCTCTAAGGTAAGGTAGGAATCAACATGCTCAAGTTCTTCTTTAAGGGTTACAAAATCGCGGGCAGCCTTAAGACTACGTCGGAAAAACTCGCTCAATTCAATTAACAGATTGCGCGCATTTTCTGGGTTGGTACGGCATAAAGAAACAATAGTATTTAGCGCATTAAAGAGAAAGTGGGGGTTAATTTGGGCTCTCAACGCTTTGAGCTCAGCCTTTGCTGTCAGTTCAGCCTTATGCTGTAGGGCAGCCAATTCGAGCTGAGTACTGAATACCTGGCCAAGACCCTGTGCAAATTCAATATCAAGTGCTGTTAGCACTTCCTCACGAGCATAATAAATCTTTAGAGTGCCAACAAGCTCATCCCGACAATAGAGTGGTACCACAACTGCAGATTTAAGCGGGCATGCCGGAACATTACACCCAATCTCGGCTTGGGTTTGGGCAACGGTAACCTGTCCTTGTGCCAAGCAGGCTTTTGTCAGCCTAGTAAATACCTGTATCCCTTTAGTATGGTGATCGTCGCCTAAACCAACATGGGCTAAGACTCGTTCTAGATCAGTGATGGCTACAGCGGCTGCCGAAGTCATATTTAGTATATTCACAGCCACCTTTTCAGCCGATAACGGATTAAGTCCCTGCCGGAAATGCGGCAAGGTTGCGTTAGCAATTTTAAGTGCCTTATGTGTTTGCAGAGCGGCAATCTTTGTTTGATGCTGTCTGGCATTATGAATAATAATCATAAAAATAGCGATACCGACCGCATTGGCCAGTGACATGGGAATGATAATTTTCTTAACCAGCGACCAGGCTGTGTCAAAAGGCTTCGCAAACAATAAAATAAGCCCCATGCTAATAAGAATGACACTGACACCGGTTATGATCCCGGTAATCCATTCTGGGGTTTTTGGTTTTGTTCGTATATGGATATAGCCTGCCAGCATACCACCTATCATTGTAGCAACACCGCACTGCACAGCAGTAAATCCGCCAAGGTAAATGCGATGCAAACCACTAATAAAACCAGTTGCCGTACCTACCAGCGGGCCAACTAAGAGACCGGCGACAATGGTACCAGTATCCCGGACATTTGCCAATGCTCCTTCAATCGGTATCCCGAAATAAGTGCCTGCAATTGAAACCAGGGAAAAAATAAATACTAGGGTAAGCTTTTCTCGTCCAGTAGTGCTTTCTTTAAATATCAGGCGAAACGCCTGCGTATGTGATAGTACATAGGCAAAAACGGCAATGATGGCGATACGTTGTACTAAAATGATAGATAGGTTGGTATCTAATATATCAATTGAACTATTATCCATCTTGATACCTACACACTTTGTTCATTGGTATGATTATCTTCTTCTAGCATGCGGCCGATTGCATCCATAACCTTTAGGCTAAGCACTTCCAAGCCGTCTTTTTTTGCGTCATCCTTACTTAGCATAATAGGCTTGCCAAATATCACTTTAAATTTAGGAAAGAACTGACCTTGCTGAAAGACTTTGTTAGTACCAATGATTGCGGTGGGAACAACCGGGACACCTGCCTTTACGGCCAGCATGGCTAAACCTGGTTCAGGCGAGCCCAATTGCCCATTTTTGCTGCGGGTACCTTCGGGAAAGATACCAAGTATTGAACCGTTTTCCAGAAGTGTCAAAGCTGTACGGATTGCCGTCCGGTCAGCTATCCCCCGCTTGACAGGAAAAGCACCTAGTCCTGAAATGATACGAGCAAATATTGGATTGGAGAACAATTCTTCTTTAGCCATAAAATGGATCCGCCGGGGTATGGCGGTGCCAACAACCGGCGGATCCCAGAGGCTTACATGGTTTGATGCAATAATCAGACCGCCAGAGGACGGAACGTTCTCTGCACCAATTACCTTCCACCGGAAAAAAAACGAAAAAATAATACCCAGTACAAAACGTAATAAGTTATACATGGGTCTGTCGCTCCTTGCAAAGTTCTAATATTTCTGTAACTGCCTCATCAATGGATAATTCGGTGGTATCAACCATAACAGCATCGGTAGCGGCGATTAGCGGGGCAACTTCCCGTTCACAGTCGGCTTTATCTCGGCAGGCAATTTCATTTTCCAGTTCAGCTAAATCTATAGTATAGCCTTTGCTAGTCAGTTCGTGCCACCGGCGTTTAGCGCGTTCTTTAATTGATGCTGTCAGAAATAACTTTAAGTCAGCATTAGGTAAAACATGTGTACCAATATCCCTGCCGTCCATAACAACCCCGCCTGCGATAGCCATATCGCGCTGCAATGTAAGCATAACTGCTCTAAGTTCCGGTACTTGTGCTACTTTGGGTACAAGTCGACTGACTTCAGGGGTACGGATATCATCTGTAATATCCTGATTATTGAGAAATACCTCAGTTTTGCCGTCAACATAGGTTAGTTTCATATCAAGCTTATGAGCCAAATTGGCAACTGCTTCACTGGCGGGATCAATACCTTCAGTTAATACCTGCCAAGCTACAGCACGATACATCGCCCCAGTGTCGATATAAGTATAGCCAAGCCGCTGGGCAACCAGTTTGGCTACTGTGCTTTTTCCTGCTCCTGCTGGTCCGTCAATTGCAATAATTAAGCGCTTCATAAGTGGCCTCCCTGCTAATCCCGTCTTAATCCTGCGAGCACAGCATAAAAATCAGGGTACGAAATTTTTACACAGTCAGGTTCTTCAATTTCAACCCCCTGTGAAGCAGTGCCTGCTATAGCTAGCGCCATAGCCATGCGATGGTCATCATGAGAATGGCAAACAGCAGCATTCAGTTTCTGCGGTCCCTCAATTATCAGGCCGTCAGGAGTTTCAGTAATTTCCGCTCCCATTTTGCCAAGTTCCAGTGCGACTGCTCGCAGACGATCAGTTTCCTTAACCCGCAGCTCTTCTGCCCCTTGCACCACAGTTCGTCCCTCGGCAAATAAAGCAGCCACAGCTAGCACCGGAATCTCATCAATTAGCCGAGGAATAATTTCCGCGCCAATAGCAATACCCTTTAGTTGAGCTGATCGTACAACTATATCAGCTACTGGCTCGCAGCCACTCCACCGTTCATTAGTGATAGTTATATCTGCACCCATTTGTTTTAAAACATCAAGAATTCCGGTACGTGTCGGGTTAATACCAACATTCACCAGTGTAAGCTGACTA
Organism: Sporomusa malonica; assembly: GCF_900176355.1. Lineage (GTDB taxonomy): Bacteria > Bacillota > Negativicutes > Sporomusales > Sporomusaceae > Sporomusa > Sporomusa malonica. Next base: position 169,795 of record NZ_FWXI01000005.1, read on the forward strand.
TTGGGGATGATGGAAGCAGCAACTAACCAAAAAGCAGCTGAGCTAATATCTCCAGGTATGTTGATTAACTCTGGAGCTGTAAGTTTTTTCACCGGCTCAATGCTAATGGAGCTGCCTATTCGCTTAACAGGGATACCAAAGGTTTCAAACATTCGCTCAGTATGGTCCCGTGAAGGCAAGGGTTCGGTAATAATGGTCGGACTATTGGCATATAACGCAGCCAGCAAGATGGCTGATTTTACCTGGGCACTTGCAACCGGCATATCATACTCGATTCCGTGAACCTGTTCGGCTGGCGTAATAGCCAGCGGAGCATAACGCGACTCTTCACGGCCTTTTATGTTTAAGCCCATTTTGGCCAGCGGCGTAATCACACGGGCCATAGGACGTTTACGCAAGGAAGCATCACCTGTCATTACGCTAAAGAACGGCTGTGCACCTAATAAACCTGTTAACAGCCTCATGGTTGTACCCGAGTTACCGGCATCAAGCACATCATATGGTTCGCTTAATCCATAAAACCCCCGTCCGGTGATGTCCAGCACCCCGGCTGCATCTTGCTCTACCGTAACACCTAGTGCCCGCATACAGCCAATGGTTGATCTGCAGTCAGCAGCGTGAAGAAAATTCGTCACTTTTACCGGTGTATCAGCAAGTCCGGCCAACATTACACTGCGGTGTGATATTGACTTGTCACCTGGAATATTGACTGTTCCTGCTAAACCGTCAGCAGGGCTTAGTTTAATGATTTCTTCCATATCTAGCTATCCCTCTTTGCTGTATATTTTTCTGTCTCCTATAACGAACGTCCGAGTGCGGTGGCTAAAGTATTTAGCTCTGCCATAAGCTGGGAAAAATTATTGAGAGTCAGCGACTGCGGGCCATCAGATAAAGCTTCCTCTGGACAGGGATGGACTTCAATTAGAAGACCGTCCGCACCGGCAGCCACTGAGGCCTTAGCCATGGGACTCACCCATCGCCAACTGCCCGTGCCGTGGCTGGGGTCAACTATGACAGGTAAATGGCTTAAATGCTTTATTACCGGAACAGCCGTCAAATCAAGGGTATTGCGGGTATACGTCTCATAGGTGCGAATGCCTCGTTCACACAATACAACCTGATTATTCCCCCCAGACATTATGTACTCGGCCGCCATAAGCCATTCTTCAATTGTTGCGGCAAGACCGCGCTTAAGCAAGACTGGTTTTTTTGTTAGAGCTACCTCTTTGAGCAGGACAAAATTTTGCATGTTGCGGGTGCCAATTTGCAGCATATCAACATGTTCGGCAATAAGCTCGACTTTGCGCGGGTCGGTTACCTCAGAGACTACTGGCAACCCGACTTCACTGCCAACTGTCTTAATAATTTCCAATCCGGCTTTTTCCAGACCCTGAAAGCTATAGGGCGAAGTACGCGGCTTGTAAGCCCCACCTCTCAACATCGACGCGCCTGCCGCTTTTGCACTAATCCCAGCCTGGTAAAGCTGGTCATAACTTTCAATGGCACACGGTCCGGCAATCACCGGAATGGTGCTGCCGCCAAAGCTAGCCTTGTCCACAGTGACGATAGTATTACTGTTCTGAAATTCCCTGCTTGCCAATTTATACGGTGTTTCAACAATAACAACCTTATCCACCCCGGGCATTCTTTCATATAATTCAGGGCGACAGGCTGATAAATCCCCACTTGCCGTAATTATTGTTTTGTCTAAGCTGGTTATCGAATGCCCATCCAGTCCCAATTGACGAAGTTTGTCCAACACGCGGTTAATCTGGTCAATAGTGGGCGCGTTCATCATTATAATCATAGCAGGCCTCCACGAATATCCAAAAATGTATTATTTATAATTCCCTGCATAAAGAAAATTTCCTCTAATATTAATACTTTACTGCCAACTTTCTGTAAATATTTCAATATTTACAGAAAGTTGGCAGCTTAACGTTTAAATACAACTTTGCCCACCACAATCATATTGTTCTTACTTTCAAGCATAATCCCATCAATAGGGAATACCATATCACTATGATGTGTGTCAATAATAAACTGGGCTGGCGCTTTTATATTAATGGCGTCAATCTCTATATAGTCTCCGTCGTAAATTGTTAGTTCAACTTTTCCTTTGCCGAAGTGCCCCATTACTTCCCCATTAACTGTAACAACGGCATCCATGTTGGCTGGTGGGTTAATCATTCGGATTATGATATTTTTACTAGGTCTAAGGGTACGGATCGACTTGGCGACAACTTTATGCACAGCATTCATGGTTGTATCGGGATTAGGCCAGGGAACATCAGCCGCATACATAGTGGCCGGAGAGGTTATCTGTTCTCCTTCCAGCTTATCGACCAATGAAAGATACTTACGGGTTTCTCCATTTAAGAGGAGTGTCTGAACCACTAATAACAAAACAACAGCAGCTGTCGATAGCTTTATCAGCAGCCGATCGACAGTAAGGAATTGCTTGCGGCGGAACTTGTGATTCCTGTTTTCCATACAACCCCCCCCTTTGCTGTGGTTTGTATTAATCCTGAGCAGCAGCATACTTGCCGGCCACATAACCGGAAGAAAATGCTGCCTGAAGATTAAATCCGCCGGTATACCCGTCAATATCAATTACTTCACCGGCAAAAAATAAACCTGTCACTATTTTTGATTCCATCGAACGTGAATTAATTTCTTTAGTGCTGACGCCACCAGCTGTTACTATGGCTTCGGCTACAGGTCTGGTTCGAGAAATTGTAAAAGTAAGGTGCTGAAGTATCTCAAGCAAACGGACACGTTCTTCTTTAGTAATTTGGTGGACAAACTTATCAGGATCAATAAAAGCCAGGTCAATCACTACAGGTATGAGTTTGGTTGGTAATAGTTCATTAAGTGAGTTTTTTAACTGCTTCCTGGCAAATTTAGTAAAGTCTCGTTGCAGGCGCTTGTCCAGCGTCTCAACAGAGAGCGCCGGTTTGAGGTTAATTACAATAGATACTTCTTGACCTGGAGTTGTCAGGAACAACTCAGAAACCTTTTTGCTTAGCGATAGAATAATGGGACCTGATAAGCCGTAATGTGTAAACAGCATTTCACCAAATTCATCAGCTGCCTTTTTGCCGCTGCAAAAAACTGTTGCTGCTACATTCTTGAGTGATAAGCCTTGTAGCTCAGTTACCCACTCTTCTTCGACTTCGAGCGGTACCAGTGACGGCTTAATAGGTACAATAGTATGTCCGACCGCCTGTGCCAGGCGGTAGCCATCACCTGAAGAACCGGTTCCTGGATAAGAGGCACCGCCTGTTGCTATAATGACGGCGTCGGCCCGATATTCAGCCTCGGCAGTTACTGCACCGGCAACGCGCCCGTTTTCTATGATTAGGTTCTTCACTGTTTGTCCTGTTCTTACATCAACATCTAGCTTGGATAATTCTTTGACAAATGTTTTAATTACATCTCTCGCCTGATCACTGACTGGAAAGACGCGACCTCCACGCTCTACCTTGGTTGGCAAGCCGGCACGTTCAAAAAAATCAATCAAATCCTGGTTACTGAACGCATTAAACGCGCTATATAAAAACAATCCGTTGCCTGTCATATTTTTAACCAATTCAGGTAGGTCACAGCTGTTGGTGATATTACAGCGACCTTTGCCAGTGATAAGCAGTTTGCGGCCAATATCTTTCATTTTTTCCAGTACTGTCACTCTAGCGCCATGCTGCGCGGCGCTGACTGCGGCCATTAAACCGGCAGCACCGCCGCCGATAATGAGAACCTGCTGCATGCGTATCACACTCACTTTCAAGTTACTGTCGTAGTAAAAAAACCCTTATTTTCCTTTGAAATAAGGGTAAAAAAACTTATCCGTTTTTTTTCTTACCAAGCCGTTTGAGTTCTTCAACCTCACTGGCAAGCAGTTGGCGATACTGCCCCCGACGAAGCCCTTCTAACGTTAAGAATGCGTATTGAACTCGTTTAAGGTTCTTGACCGGATAGCCAATTGCTTCACACATCCGGCGAATCTGCCTGTTTTTCCCTTCGTATATGATAATTTCTAAAGTTGTTAATTCTTTCTCACGATCAATATCCACAACATTAATTTTTGCCGGAGCGGTAACGCCATCTTCCAACTTAATACCGACACGCAGTCTATCAAGTTTATCTTCAGGCGGAAACCCCTGGACTTTGGCCAAATAGGTTTTGGCGATTTCATGACTAGGGTGAGTTAAAGCATGTGTTACGTCGCCATCATTGGTCATGATCAGTAGTCCCTCAGTATTGTAATCCAGCCTTCCAACGGGATAAATACGTTCCGGAATCTTGGCAACAATATCAGCCACCGTTTTGCGCCCCCGGGGATCTTCGAGCGTAGTAACTACACCTTTCGGTTTATTTAGCAAAATATAAACATACTTTTCGGCTTTAAGCGGTTTGCCATCAACTGTGACACGAGCCCGCCTTGAATCAATTTTAGTGCCAAGCTCAGTCACTACTTTCCCATTAACAGTGACCCGACCAGCGGTAATTAGTTCCTCCGCATCCCGTCGTGAAGCAATACCGGCTTGAGCAATTACTTTCTGCAACCGTTCTAACATAGAATTTGATTCCTACTTTCCTTACTATATTTATTCTTGGATAAATTGGCTAAAATCAGTTTGCACTTTACAGGTACGCACCTTCTTGTTGTCCTTGGTTAGCCGTTCACAACTGCCGCAGATACCTTCACCACAGCACATTGTGGCGTTATTGGTAGCTGCCATAGGTATATTTACTCCAGCTGCCTGCATTGCGGCGATGATACCATAATGCTGGTTGTCAGGACCGGCACTCACTATTAGGTCTGGGTGTCCTTTGCTATCAGCTAATAACTCTCTGATAGCGTGCATTCCAAATTGACGCATGGATGCTACCGCCTGTACCTCTATGCCAAGTGCGGCTAGTTCTCCGGCAATAAACACCGTGCCGATTTTTCCTGGCGCTATGATGGCCTTGACGCTGTTGCTTTTTTCAAGAAGCTTATGAGCGATCGGCACAACAGGTGGCTGCCCCATACCTCCAACTATTAATAATATTTTACCATTATCTACATTGTCAATCCAGGGTTGACCCAAAATACCGTTAAAATATGGTCCACGAACCATTACCTGCTTGTTGTTATCTGTAAATAAGCGAGAAGATTTAGGTCCGATGGCCTCGACAACGACCTGAAGAGTATTACCGATAACCTTCATGACTCCCACTGGGAAATGATAAAAATGCTGGTCCGTCGGCCGGCGCATAAACACAAATGAACCGCATCTGTTAAGTGCCTGGGCAAGGTCGGGAATGACTTCAAATTCTAACAGGTATGTTTGTTCTGTAATTTTTTGTTTTACAATAAATTCGGTATCAGACTCTAGCCGGACAGGCATGTCAGCGCCCAGGATCCAACTATGTTTTTTTTGCTGCCATTGTTTTTCATATAGTATGCACACTCCGCTCCAGTTGCAATCACATACAGGTTCACCTTTAAGATGACTGCAAAAAGTACAATGGTTGGTTTCTGACAACAGGCACGGACAGTAGGGTGAGTTAATGTCAATACACTTCATGGACAGTTTGTGCAGCATGTTCACCCCTCCTCATACCAGACAGATATTATAGATATCTGTTAAACCGGTTTTAGTTACACGCTCGTTAATTTCTCCTCGCTGCGCCGAATACAACCCAAGCTTTTTCATTCGTTCAAGATAAACAGAACCAGAAAAAGTATATCTGAGTTTAATCCCTTCTTCAGTAGCCATTTGCTCGTGAACAAAGGTGATAAAATCTCCAGATGCCAGTTCAGACGGTAATTCCAGGTACTGCATATCTAGACAACAGCGTACTGCATTGTGGCCAGCCAATAAACCGGTGATCACAGCTTCAGTATGACCGACCATGCTACCGGCTTTTTCACCCGCACAGAATAAATTGTCTACTCCTTCTACTTTTAGCGAGCTGCCACAGGGTGCAATCCCCAAATACCGAATAGAGTTGCCTATGCCGCCTGAATACGGATCTTCATACCGGGCCCGTTCCAGACCGGGTATCGTTCTTAACATGTCAAGCGGGAAGAATGGCGTCATTAGTTTGGCATGGCCGGTATCAATGAGGACAATGTTTTCAGCGTAATCGGCAATAGCATACTGTGAGCACGCTTTTTTTCCAAGCATTCCTGTCTTTTTCAGGTTTTCTGGCAATGGAATGACTACCATGCCCTCTTTTTCCAGTCGGTCTTTAAGTTCGGGGCTTAATGAATCTTTATTAATCTTACATGAACCACTCATGGCGCCGAAGGTGCCGTCAGCTTTTTTACCCATGATTTCCTTGACATCAGCCTTCGCCGTAATACTTACTCTCGGACCAAAGGTCGGACAGCGAAGAATACACATGGCGCAGCCATTGCCATACTTTAAGCAATTGCCCATAGGGCCTGATGTACCGGTAGTGTCAACAAAAGCATCTCCTTTAATGGTCTCTTCATTATCATCGGTAAGATATTGAATTTTTTTACCATATTTAACTACGCTGGATACCCTTAATCTAGTTTTAATGTCAATGCCGTAGTTTTGTAGAATCTTTTTTACCAAAGGTTCCATAGTAGTTACATCATAAAATGAAGCATGGCTGTGTCCAGGAAAGTGTATCCCCCGGTGTCTGCTATTAGCATCCATTGCCACAAATAAATCCCCGCCGCCCATGGCAATCGCTTCTTCAGCTGCTGTAAACCGTCCGTTATTGCGGAATATGCCGCCAACTAGTCCGGTTCCTAGTAATAAGTCGGTGCGCTCAAGTAAAACTACCTGTGCCCCAGCTTTAGCCGCTGTTAACGCTGCAGCACAACCAGCCCAGCCACCACCAACCACTACCACTTTAATCATGGACTTCCCCCTCCATTCCCTGCTTTAAATCACATTACAGTGTATTCGTTCACCTTCAATGTGCCACAAGCAGCGGCATAGAAAAAACTGGTAACAATGCGCTACCAGTTATTGTACAAATAGATACTGACATATGTAAACTGAGGCCAGGAAGCTGGCAATGTCGCCAGAAAGACCGACTAATACAGCATAGCGAGGATTACTAAGGCCTACCGCACCAAAATACACTGTTAGTACATAAAACGTGGTATCCGTGCTTGCTAATACTGTTGAAGCAATTCGTCCCACCAATGAGTCTGGGCCATAGGTTTTTAGGATTTCAGTTGCTAGCCCTAACGAGCCGCTGCCTGACAGCGGCCGCATGACGGCCAAAGGCACGAGGTCAGAGGGTACTCCCAACATACTTAAGGCAGGGCCCATCCAGGCCACACAGGCGTCCATGGCGCCTGAGGCGCGGAATATACTGATGGCTACCAGCATCGCCACAAGGCATGGCAAGATACGGACAGCCGTGTGAAAGCCCTCCCCAGCGCCTTCGACAAAGGCTTCATACACTTTAACCTTCCGTAAATAACCAATAATTGGGATGAAAAAGAGTACAGCAGGAATAGCCCAAACCGACAGTTTCTCACATAATTCAATCAGCATCAGACTTCCCTCCTGGTTACCGTTTCCACACCGCCCTACATAGCCGGTCAACAATAAGCACGAAGATTGTGGCAAACAAACTGACAACAAGAGTCGGCCCGACAATCTCGGTGGGATTAACCGACCCTGCTGCTGAACGTAATGCAATAATAGTCGCCGGCACTAGCGTAAACCCTGTTGTACATAAAGCCAACAAGGTACACATGGCTGGTGTGGCGGTATCTTTTTGGGAATTGAGAGTTTGCAGTTCTTGCATTGCTTTAATCCCGAGCGGGGTTACTGCATTGCCTAAACCCAACATATTAGCACTGATTGTCAAAATAATTGCCCCCATAGCTGGATGGTTTTTTGGTATGCTGGGAAACAAGAGGCCTACAAGCGGATTCAATATGTAGGAGACGGCTTTAATAAGTCCTGATAACTCAGCGATCTTCATGATACCCAGCCATAGACACATAACGCCAATTAGATTAATAGCCAACTCTACCGCATTTGTAGCTGCATTGATAGCGCTGGCTGTAACAAATTCAATTCGCCCGTTTATACCCGCATAAACAATACCGCTTGTCATGAGAATCAGCCAGATTACATTAATCATCGTCAATATCACCCATTATGATGGTATGACAGATGTTATTAGGCTAGAACATAAGAAAACACGGCTTGCGCCGAGCCTTAGCGAAAGCGGAAGTCGATGTTGCTCTTATCCAGAAGAAAGTTATACTTTCCTATCAGGATGGAAAAGGACGCACTAATGCGTCCTCATGCAAAATTGCGGATTACAAAGGTCAGGAACCCCCATACTGAACCCCAAAGCAATCCGAAAAATGATTTTCTATCTACCGACCGGTCGGCCACCAGATCAGAGCTGGCAACTTCAACATTATTATACATGACCTTTACTGTTCCTACTTTCTGCCCAGAGGTAATAGGGGCATCTAATTTGTTCGGAGCATCAATCACAGTAGAGAACTTGTCATGTTCACTTTCAGCCATCGGTACGCTTATATCGTTTGCTGCGATCAGCTTTATATCCCCAGTTTTTCCGTCTTTTATTTTAACTGTTTTCAAAATGTCATTCCGGTTAATAACTGGCACCTGTTTAAGCTGGGTAAAGCCATAATCCAACAGCTTAATTGAATCGTCCCACATATGCTCGCTGTCTAATACAACGACAATCAACTGAATGCCGTTCCGGTTAGCAGCCGAAACCAAACAACGTCCTGCAGCATCCGTGTAGCCGGTCTTAACCCCGTTGGCTCCATCATATAGCCATAGCATTTTATTTTCATTGTATAAATCGCGGTCATGGTCTTTGCCAGGCCAAGGAACAACCTTATGTTCAGTTGAAACAATCTGGGTAAACAGCGGTTTCTTATACCCGTATGCTGTGATTTTAGCCAAGTCGTAGGCTGTGCTATAATGTCTTTCATCAGGAAGACCGCTGGTATTGGTAAAATTACTATTTACCGCGCCAATGGCATGGGCCTTGTTTGTCATTAATGTCGCGAATTTTTCCACTGAACCGGACATATGCTCAGCTACTGCTACAGTGGCATCATTACCAGAAACAAGCATTATCCCATATAACATATCCAACATTTTAAGTTGCTCACCTTGCGTAAGCCACAGTGACGACCCGTCGGTACTTGCAGCATTCGCGCTGGTTGTAACGACATCGTCTAATTTCCCATACTCAAGTGCCGTAATGAGTGTCATAATCTTGGTAGTACTGGCCGGATAGCGCCGTTCTTCAGCATTCTTTTCATATAGCACTTTCCCTGTAGATGCTTCCATTACAATTGCCGCCTTTGCCGTTACATCTGGCAGAGCGTTTGATGCTAGACTAACGGTCGGCAAAAACATCAGACACATCAAAAATATTCTTCCAAGATTAGTTAGTTGTCGCATTAATCCAATCCTTTCGTTTAGGATAAACCAAACATTATTATATAATTAATTTCCCCTGAGGTCAAAAATATATCTTTTCCAAATTGAGCCATATTAGTCTTCGAAAATAATATCCTGGCATTATTTCAACCTTATCCGGAGATAATAATAACAAATTCAAGGAGGTGAATCAACATGGAAATGCTTGATATCAAAACAGCTTTACGCACCACTCTTACACAAAAGCAAGAGCTTGTGCGCGATTATCAGTCTTACGCTGATCGCATTAATGACAAAGAAGTAGCTAAAATGTTCAAACATTTCGCCGAAGCTGAAGCCCTACATTCTACTCAGATTAAAGACAAACTGGATGGCTTGGTTCAATAATTACATCAGTAAGATTTATATGCAAAAACCCACACAATCATGTGTGGGTTTTTAAGACGCTTCATGTATCTTGTAAGCGATTTTATAAGTGTCCAGAGTGCTGATGGGTCGGTTGAGTTTCTGCTGTTTGTGCAAGCTGTTCGAGGTTAGCGTCTTCATCGCTCTCGCCACCGAACATATTTTCAATTTTGTTCATAATTTGCGGCACCATATCAATAAGCCGATCGTAAAACAGATTGCTTTCCACTGACATAAAGCGTACACCATTAATTGGTGAGCATACCAAAAAACCTACTGGTTTTACACTAATTCCGGCACCGCTGGCACCGCCGAAAGGGTGGTTCTGGGCAGTTGCCGTATCTTCTGCTTCATAGTCGCCGCCTCCTGCTGCAAAGCCAAATGCCACCCGCGAAATAGGAACAATTACTGTTCCATCCGGAGTCTCTACCGCATCGCCGACAATGGTATTAACATCCACCATTCCTTTGATACTCTCCATAGCAGTCTTCATCAAACCCTGTATTGGATGCTCAGCCACTGCGAGTCGCCTCCCTGTGCAATGAATTTGTTAAAGTAGCCATAGTCGCAGTAATAACATTGCCAAGTCTTATTCTGAATATACACCTGAACTCAATCTCAAAATGACTCTGACCGTATACTGGCGTAATATTAATATTCGGTTTTGCTTCTAATATTAGACGGTTATGTAGCGACGCCAATAAAAGGCCTCTAGCTGCGCCAAAGGCACCCATCATAAGTCCTGTAAAAGCCGCATCATCAAAGCCATATACGGCTCGTATGTCTAGCTTTTCGCAATGGATTGAGGCTACCAGACTGTTTATATATTTACGATAAATGCGGATATACCGTTTGACCGCTCTCATGAGCTTTTTAAATTTTTGCGGATTTTTTACGAATATCTCGGCAATTTTTTTTACAAAACGTTGCTCACGCGCAATATGGGTCTCGGCTCCACCCTGTGGCGCCTTAATTTCTGAAGTAATCCAAGGTAAATCATTGTACCGTACAATCTCAATAACAGGAATTTTAATGGTATAAACTAACAATGGTCGCAGAGCAGAGACGCTAACTTCTATATAATCATCATCTTTACGCCGACAAAAATGAATATCAATATAAATATTTATTCGCGAAAGCATCAACATCAGAATGCTAGAAGTTACTGAGAATATAATCCAATTGCTCATGCTTTCCACCTCTTTATGCATAACATATTTAATTTTTACAGTTTTTCCAATCTGTATGCATCAGCATGGCGTGGATAAATTAAAAAGAAAAAAGGACAGTCGCGTAGACTGTCTTCATTCCTCTGGATGGATGTCCGGGAGCAACCTGGAAATATCAGGTAAATCTTCCAGGCTTTTCAGGCCAAAACACTGCAGAAACTCAATAGTTGTTCCATATAAGATAGGACGGCCAATCGCCTCTTTGCGTCCAATTTCCTTAATTAGCATCCGTTCTAAGAGTGTGGTAACAACCCTATCGACATTCACACCGCGAATACTCTCAATCTCCTGCCTGGTTACCGGCTGCTTAAAAGCTACAATGGCCAATGTTTCTAATGCGGCTGCCGATAATTTGCTTTCCTGGACAGCAGCCAATTTGCTGACGATATTAGAAAAAGCAGGCTTGGTACAAAGCTGATAGCCACCAGCTACCTCAACAATTGTCAAACCGCGTTCTTCGGCCATCATCGAATTTACCATATCAGCAATCAGCGTATGGACATGGTCGATATGTATATTTAACATGCTGGCAATTCTTTCTGCCGGCAGCGGCTGCCCGCTAGCGAACAGCAGGGCTTCTATAGGACCCTGTAAATGCCGGTAAAACATAGCGCCCTTCACTCCTTTAAAGTAAGGTGGATAGGTGCAAATGGCTGTAGCTGGTGAACGCTAATCCGTTTTAGTCTGATAAGCTCCAATAAAGCTAAAAAACCAGCAATTACTTCGGTGCGTGAGCCGGTTCTGATAATCGTCTTGTTAAACTCTAAGCGACCGTTATTACTTCTAAGTAAAGTAATAATATCATGCATTTTATCCTTAACGCTGATCTCTTCGGGAGCAATTAAGGCAAAGTCGGGGACCGCGCTTTCCCAGAGAGTAACAAAGGCTTTTAGCAAATCGTCAAGTGAGAGGCCTTCAGGCAGGGCAAACTGTTGCGCAAACTCCTGGGGAAATCGTGTAAAGTACTTATCCCGTTCACCGCCAAGCTGGCTCAGTATTTCAGAGACTTGTTTAAATTTGCGGTACTCAATCAGTCGTTCAACCAGCTCTTGACGCGGATCAACTTCTTCAGCAACTGTATCGGTCGTAACCGGACGTGGCAATAGCATCCGTGATTTTATCTGCAGCAGCGTAGCTGCCATAACCAAAAATTCGCTTGCCACTTCGATATTAAATTCTTCCATGTTAGTGAGATAATCCAGGTATTGTCCGGTTACTTCTGCTATGGGGATATTATAGATGTCAATTTGATGTTTTTCGATCAGGTGCATTAATAAGGCTAATGGTCCCTCGAAGGTTTCCAGCCTAAGTGTATAATCAGACATAATGTATTAGGACAAATTCATAACGGCTCGGACTTCCTCCATGGTAGTTGCCGCTATTTTGCGTGCCCGTTCAGCACCATAGGCTAATATTTCCTTTAACTTATCAGGTTTTCCACTCATTACTTTGCGCCGGCCATGGACATCGGCCAGCGTTGTGACCATCTTCTCTGCTAACCGTTTTTTGCAGTCTACGCAGCCAATACTAGCATTACGACAGTGACCGGCAATCTCAGCCTGTTCTGGGCTGAAAATTTTATGAAAGGTGTATACTGTGCAAATATCAGGGTTGCCTGGGTCAGTTTTCTTAACTCGCTGCGGATCAGTAATCATTAATCTTACTCGTGCCTGTAGCTCGTCAGGTTCGGCTGCGTAGGGAATTTCGTTGCCATAAGATTTACTCATCTTGCGGCCGTCGATACCTGGCAGAAGTGGGCTTAAAATAGGCTGTGGTTCAGGGAATACCGGCTTGTACAAATTAGCAAAACGACGGATGATTTCCCGAGCCAATTCAAGATGTGGTATCTGGTCTTCGGCTACCGGCACAGCATTGGCCTTATATAGTATAATGTCAGCCGTCTGCAGTTCAGGATACCCGAGAAAACCGTAAGTATTAATTTCTTTGCCCATATCCCCTAGTTGCTGCAGTTTATCTTTGTAGGTAGGTACTCGTTCTAGCCAGGATAGGGGCGTCATCATAGATAATAAAAGATGCAGCTCAGCATGTTCCTTCACATGGGACTGAACAAAAATGATACTTTTCTCAGGGTCAAGACCAGCGCTCAGCCAATCAAGCGCCATACATTCTATGCGCTCTGGAATCATGCTGGTATCTTCGTAGGAAGACGTAAGTGCATGCCAGTCAACGATGGAATAAATGCAGTTATAATCATCCTGGAGCTTAATCCAGTTGTTAAGCACCTGATAGTTCCCCATATGAAATTTTCCTGACGGCTGCATACCACTGAAAATGCGTCCTTTAGTCAATTGTATCTCCTCCTGTTACAAAATTGTCATAACTATTGCATTGATAATATAGGCTAAACCTCTTTCAAGCGGGTAAGTAACCATACCAATCACTCCGATATACACGAGCGCCATCAGTATAAACGGGCCATATTGTTCCATCTGTTCAAATACATAGCCCTGCCGGCCGGGCAATATGCTTGCCAATACTTTTGATCCGTCCAGCGGTGGTATTGGGACCAAATTAAAAATTGCCAGAATGATGTTATAGCTGTAGGTCATCCACAAAACCTTGACCCAGTCCCCACTTAATAATTGCATTTTAGCTAGAATGCCAATAGCAAAGGCAGTAATCAGTGCCAATATCATATTGGAAACCGGACCAGCTAGTGATACCATTAACATGTCTTGGCGGTAGTTTTTAAAGTAGCTGGGATTTATAGGCACCGGTTTGGCCCAACCAAATTTAAACAGCCATAGCATTAGCAAGCCAATGGGATCAAGATGCGCTACAGGATTGAGAGTTAACCGCCCCATAAACCGCGGTGTTGGATCACCTAAGGCCACTGCCACTCGGGCGTGCGCATATTCATGTACAGTCAAAGCAATTAACAGTGCCGGTATTCTAAATATCATGTCGGCATCAAAACCTAACAAATGGATGTCCTCCTTATCACTTCGGTCAGCATACTACTAAATTATACTAAAAAAGCTATAAAAAGCAAAATGAAATAGTGGATTTATTTCCATACTAAAAACACCCACATATGCTCAGAATAAATGTATCTGGAGGCATCTAATAGAATCTTGTCCAATACTGAAAGGAGGTTTATACTTCATGCGTGTAATCACCCCTGTCAAGACATTCATAGTTGCAGTCGTTATTCTATCTTTTAGCCTTAGCGGCTGCGGGTTGCTTGCAGGTCCAGCTCCCAAACCGGACATTGGCCCAGCCGGCAAACCTGTGGATTCAAAGCCTAATCCTCCATTTATCGAAAGGTTTTATTCTGCTCCGACTGAGCTTTATGATCTGGAAGCAACAGCCGGAGTTGTATTTGAAGGTATCAATAAAGAAGACTGGGCTCAGGCTCAGGCCGGTCTAAACAATTTACAGACCTTGTGGGAACAGGCTAAAGCTGCGGTTGGCGACAAAAAGGGCGTTAAGGAAGCAGATGAAGCTATGGGGAAGCTAAAAACCGCTATTAATGGTCAAAAAATTACCGACTCCTACGAAAGCTTGATAAAATTTATGGGTAGTGTTAGCGACATTGGCAAATCTTATAAGTTGTCACCGGTAGCTGATATTATCTCAGTTAGTAACGCTATCCGCAATGTCAGTTTCTATGTAGAGGATAAGGACTGGAAAAAGGCAGCAGCCAAAGTAAAAGAGCTTCAGGGAACATGGGAACAAGTAAAGCCTAGCATGGAACAAATCGGTATTTTAGGAGAAATAACCAAAGTTCACTCAACCGTAAATCAGATGAAAGATTCTGTTAATGCCGAAAATAAAGGTTCATTTATGGAACAACAAGCCAACATAAATGAGAGTATGGGACGTGTCAGAGAATTCTTCCGTGGAAAATAGATAGTTGCCGCCATTATGGGCGGCAACTATCTATTTTTCTTTCTTTTCGTCTTTATTATTACTTTGGTTGTCTTCTTTAGCACCTGCACTTTCCAGACGGTCTTTGTCCTGAGGTTTTAAAACAGCTGGGCGCAATATCTTGCTGGGAATGGGTAGGCGGAACAACACATCTTTCATAGCGCCAAAATTAAAAGGTAATGCCGGCCATAGGTAAGGGACTCCGAAAGACCGTGAGGTTAGCAGCAAGAGAAATACGGCAGCCAGTCCGCCAGCAAATCCGGGTAATTTAAACAGCATTACTAACACAATAAGTATTGCCCTAAACAGTCGCATAGCCATAGCAAACTCCATACTTGGGGTTGCAAAAGCTCCTACTGCAGCAACCGCTGTATAGAAAATAATTTCGTTACCAAATAGCCCTACTCTGGTAGCAAAATCGCCTAACATAAACGCCCCAATAAAACCTAGCGCTGTTGACTGAGCCGTAGGCACATGCACGGTGGCCATCCGTACCAGTTCTATTCCAAATTCAGCTAAAATAAACTGGATACCAATAGGGATAATACCTGGCTCACGCGGTCCTAAAAAGGCGAGAGACTCTGGCAGTAATTGCCGGTTAAGCACCATTGCCAGCCATAAAGGGGGCAAAATGAGCGAAAGCATGACGCCTGCTAGTCTAACAAGCCGCAAATATGAACCAATGACAACGTTTTGATGAAACTCCTCGACGTGCTGAACATGATGCCAAAAGGTTGTCGGCAAAATCATAATATTGGGCGAAGTGTCTACAATTATACAAACATGTCCTTCTAAAAGATGGACTGCGGCAACGTCAGGACGTTCAGTGTATCGAACCATAGGCAGTGGATTCCATTTACTACCGCCGACAATATATTCTTCGATAGCCTTTTCAGCCATCGGTATACCGTCAATATTTATATTATTTATTCTGTCTTTTACTGTCTTAACAAGGTCGGGGTTGGTAATATCTTTAATATAGCAGACCGCAATATCGCATTGAGAGCGTGTTCCTACTTTAACAATTTCAAACCTAAGATTAGGGTCACGTAAGCGACGTCTGATCAAAGCAGTATTAAATACAATTGTCTCAACAAAGGAGTCCCGAGAGCCTCTTGTTACTTTCTCAATATTTGACTCTGCCGGCATTCGTGCCGGGTAAGAGCGCGCATCCAGTACCATTACCTGACTTTCGCCATCGACAAAAAATAGCAGCTCGCCAGACAGCAGACTGGTTATAGCATCATTCATGTTTTCAAGTAATTTGGCTTGAGAATGAGTCGCGCGAGAATAAAAGAGTTTTTGCATAGTGTTTATTGTCAAATCTTCCTGCCTATAGGCAGTCAGTTCTTCGAAAACATTTGATAATACAACATCATTTGTCATACCATTTATAGAAAATGATGCAGCCCGTTTTCGTCCTACTCTAAATTCGCGGAAAATAACATCAAATGTTTCTCCTACCCCTAGATAGTCTTTAATATAATTTATATTCTTGTCAATCTCTTTTTCAATTTTTATTTCATCGCCCATAACTAATGCCACTCCGTTTCAATATCTCTTCGATTGCTTTACGGGTAATCGGGGCGCCCCGACTCAAATCATCATGCTTGTCCATTTTACCAATATCACCTACGCCGATAATGACTGGAATTTCGACATCATTGAGTACATCAACAGTATCTCCGGTAATAACCGGCTTGCAGCCACAGTCTTCTTTCTCTTTAATCTCTCCTTTTTTATCTACAGATAAATCAATTACATGACCCTGACAGTCGATACAGGCATCAGCCTGTACCCCGTCAATGCCGGTCGTATTAGAAGCTACAGCTACTGCTCCCAACACTTCAATATCAGGGTGATTAGCAACATATTCGAGAGCTCGTTCACCTTGAGCTTTTTCCTTAAGCCCTTTATCATCAAACATTATCAGTACCGGATCAAATGGCACGGTTTTTAGCAATTTAACAATTTTTTCACCACTAATCGGTGTTGGGTTGCCTGCCGAAGCTGAAATACATCGTAAACCTAGTGAAGTACCTATGGTTTCGACAGCCTGCTGCGCTACCCTATCTCCATCGGTAACAAGAATTACACGTATTTTTTTATGGATTGCTTGGGTTTTCTCCAACTTAATCACCTCATCACTTTTGGCTATTTTCTTCTCCCAATAAATTACTAATCTTGTTAGCGATTTTCTCGCTTTCGCTGATGACCTGCTTTAGTTTTTTCAAACTGGTTTCAAGCTCATTAGAGAGTTCATACTGTGCTTGAGCAAGTACTTGTGCTGCTGTCTGCACTGCTATTGAGCTATTCCTATTAGGCGTATTAACTGTTTCACTACCTTGACCCTGATCCTGCCTTTGGCTTTGTTTTTGTTGCAGTGACGGGTTTTGGTCTTGACTGTTGCCTTGTGGATTGGCTTGTTGACTGTCATTTTGCAGAAGCAAACTAAATAGATTTCTCAACTCCTGCGATACGCCAGCTTCGGCCTGCGGACTTGCTGGTTGCTGCTGTACTTGTTGAGGTTGCTGAGCGAGACTTTGCTGTGGCTGCTGGGCAGGTTGCTGCCCGATCTGCTGGGACTGTCCAACTAACTGACTGCTTGAGGTTAAAGAAGTTTGCAGGTTTTCCAGCTGACTGTTAATTTTGCTTAGCAAGTCCACAACTTCTTGTGAATTGGTTTGCTGAGACGCATTGGATAGCTTTGTTTGAGCTTGCATAAAGCTTCTTGCCATATCAGCAATTAGATTTTCATCATCTACTTGCTCTCGTTCCTGGTTCTGAAACTTTGATTGGCTGGGCTTAATATAACTTGATATTTTACTGGAAACTCGTTTTGGCACACTCATCACTCCATAGTTTACTAAAAGAACTGACAAATACTTAAAATCAAAGAAATGACCGCAAACCTAAGGTTTATTACAGCAAATGGATGTTTTAACACAGCTGCGGGGTTGACTAAATGCGCTGTGCTGACAAATTCAATACCACCAGCCATTTTACTGATGATGAAATTTGTTAATGGGCCGCTCACTACAAATAACACAGCTTTAAATTCGCTAAGATTGGTAATGGCTGCTGAACTAAAAGCTCCGGCCGTAACAATTTTTTCAATATTTCCTGCGAAAAAAACGGCTATAAGCACTTGCCCTATTGCATTAGCTAATGCTGCTGCCAACGCATGATGCGGATACCGGATGCTGACGAGAACTATGGAAATAATCAAACCAACTATATCTACTGAAACCATATGCTTTTGTATCGCCTATCCTTTCGGATTAAAGACTATAGCTATAATTAAGCCAAAAACAACTGCTGCCGTTATTCCCATGGCTGTAGCCTTTACAGCCCCACTAAAGATCCCCCAGAAGCCTACTTTATTGACTTCCTCAATTGTACCGGAAACCAGAGAATGGCCAAAGCCAGGCAACGGAACCGTTGCTCCCGCGCCACCAATATCGATCAACGGTTGGTATAGCCCTAATCCGCTCAAAATACCACCTAATACGACAAAGAGTACTAAAACATGAGCTGGTGTAAGCGGAGTGAGATCCATGAGCAACTGCCCAATCACACAAATCAGGCCTCCGATGACAAATGCCATTATATATGCCTGCAAATGGGCTGCCTCCTTTACATTTCCACCGCTACGGCATGAGCAATACAGGGAATGGATTCCTTTTGCTGATAGGACGTTGTACTATGTAAACTTCCAGTGCCAACAAGCAATATCTTGCGTAATTTTTGGCGCATCAGCATCTGATAAATGTAGCCGGTAAATACCACGGCCGAACTGGCGCAACCGCTGGCTCCTGCATGAGCATCTTGTTCTTTCCGGAAAATCATGCAGCCGCAATCTTCATAAACTGTCGACAAATCAATTCCTTTTTCCTTAAATAGGTTTATGACTAAAGCTTTGCCGACACTCCCTAAATCTCCAGTATAAATCATGTCATAATAGTTAGGCTGGCGACCAGTGTCATTGAAATGCCGCCATAACGTATCGGCAGCTGCTGGAGCCATGGCAGGACCCATAGCGTTAGGATCTTTTAAACCTATGTCTACAATCTTGCCCGCCGTTGCAGCCGTAATTCGCGGTCCATCCCCATTAGCCGAAATTACCATGGCACCTGATCCAGTTACTGTCCATTGCGATATCATCGGCCGTTGGACACCAAGCTCTGTTGGGAACCGGTATTGCCGCTCTGCCGTATCATGATGACTGGAAACCGCGGCAGCAAGTTTACTAGCAAAACCGCCATCAATAAGAGTTGCTCCAATTATCATGCTTAGTGCTAATGTCGAGCAAGCCCCATACATCCCCAAGAAGGGACGTCCAACGTTTCTTACAGCAAAATGCGTACCCATTAACTGATTGAGCAAATCTCCTGCAAGTACATAATCTATATCATCAATTGCACTACATTCTTTGGCGATTGCTGTTTTTATAGCCCATTCCATCATGCTTGATTCGCATTTTTCCCAACTGGAGTTATCGTCAAGATTATCCTTAAGTATTCGGTCATAAAATTCGGTTAAGATACCATCCCCTTCCATGGGCCCGACAATATTGGCCGTACTTGTTATAACCGGCGGAGAGGCAAAAACAATACTTTGCTGCCCCCGTTTTTTGTTCATGCCCATCCTTCTCCTTTTTTTAGTTTGCCAGAATTTACAAATATATTCTTTTGACATAAGAACGACTAAGGCTTCTGCTGGCGTCCTGAGGGACTTGGCACAAGCCAAGTCTTTTCTTATAGTTTTAGCCAATAAATAAAACCAATAAGCACAGCTGTTGAAATACCATACACTAATACGGGTCCAGCAATAACAAACATTTTAGCACCTATACCGAAAACATAGCCTTCTCTTTTAAACTCCATCGCCGGAGATACAATGGAATTGGCAAAACCAGTGATCGGCACAATCGATCCAGCACCACCTCTGCGTCCTAGCTCATCATAAATGCCTAGCCCTGTGAACAGGGCACTCAAAAATATTAATAAGATAGAAGTAGGACCTGCAGCTTCTTTTTTGCTAAATCCTATGCTGACAAAATAATTTAGAAAAAACTGTCCCAGCATGCAAATCAATCCACCGACAACAAATGCCCATATTACATTTTTCATCAATGGCGGTTTGGGTTTTACTTGTTCAAACTTTTCCTGGAATTTTTGCTGTTCAGCCGGACTAGCTTTGCTATCAAACAACTTGTGTCACCTCCGATATTGGCATAGATGCATTTAATAGCTCGTTATCTGATAAAGAAAACACAGCTTGCGCCGAGCTTTAGCGAAAGCGGAAGCCGATGTTGCCCTTATCCAGACGGAAAGTTATACTTTCTAACAGGACAAGATAAGTTAGGACTGAGTTCGCTTATATTTTGACCATCCCTAAACTGATTAATTCATATAACGACAAAGAGTGCCAGCTGGCACTCTTTGTAACACTTATTTAATTAGTGATGAACTTGAAAAGCAATTTTTACATCAGCCTTATATTCGGCTATATGCCCATTGTCCACGTTAGCAGTAAAGTTTGTTACTTCAACGCCAAGGATGTCATCAACACTTTTGGCTGCCTCTAACACAGCGTTATCTACAGCATCAGTCCAATTATGGCGGGAAGTCCCCACAAGTTCAATTACTTTTACAACCATTATTACTACCCCCTGTTACTGATTATGTTTTATTAACAGTTATAGTCTGTGCAGTATTAAGATTGTTATGCCAAATAAAAACCTGCGTGGCTCTAAGAGGAGTTTTTTTAGGAAGATCTGATCCAAAATATAACCAAGCTGCCGTGCTGCCTGCCATTAGTAAAAACACGAGAAATAGGTAAATAATTCCTCTGATTTTCAACTTATTAACTACGCTGTTACTCATGTCTATCACCTCTTATTTTATTATGCCCCTAAATTATATTTAATATAAGAAAAGACTTGGCTTGTGCCGAGCCTTTGGCGACAGCGGAAGCCGATGTTGCCCTTATCCAGGAGGAAAGTTATATTTTCTAACAGGACTAGAAATGCAAAACAGACCTCATGATGAGGTCTGTAGTAACTCACGGATTATTTTTAACGCCTGTTTTTCTATCCGTGATACCTGTACCTGGGATAATCCGATTATTGCAGCGATCTCGGCTTGGGTTTTATCAGCAAAAAAGCGTAAATATATGACAGTACGTTCTTTAACTGGTAATCGTGCCAGCACCTCTTTTAAGGCCAACTTTTCGAAGTAGGCGGTGTCCTGACCGTCTGAATGAATTAACTGATCAAGTAGGTGAATTGTGTCGCCGCCGTCGCTTCCCTGGAATGCCTGCTCATATATAGATACTTGCGGCTGGAGGACCTCAAGTGCAGAAACAATTTCCTGGGGTGCTAATGCTAAATCTTTGGCAATTTCACCAATTGTTGGCTCCCGCCCCAAAGATCCTTGCAGCTTTTCTTGTGTTTTATAGACACGATATGCCAGCTCTTTTAACGGGCGGCTCACTTTGACAGGATTATCATCTCTTATAAACCGACGGATTTCTCCGATAATCATAGGAACTGCGTATGTAGAAAACTTAACGTTAAAATTAATGTCAAATCGTTCAATCGCCTTTAAAAGGCCCATGCAGCCTATCTGGAACAAATCGTCCCATTCGTATCCGCGGTTGGAAAACCGATAAACAATGCTTCGTACCAGATTTACATTGTGCTCAAGAATACTTTCGGTAGCCGCCTCCCGTAACTCAGGCTCTGCTGACTGAGCTTTAATCAGTAATTCCTTAAATTCTTCCTCTTTGAGCATATCTTTCACCTAATGCTCGGTGACTGGCGCAAGCATTTTGGCCATTCTCACCGTTGTACCCTGCTTGATTTCAGATTTAACTTCAAGCTCATCCATAAATGACTCCATAAAGACAAATCCCAGACCCATACGTTCAGGATCGCTCGAAAATGAGGGTTGACGGGCTTCCTCAATATTGGCGATTCCCTTCCCACGATCAATGATAGTAAACTCAAGCTTGTCCAAATATAAGATCATGATTAACTCAATATAGTTTTCTTGCTGATTATCTTCGCCATAGCCATGGATTACGGCATTAGACACCGCCTCCGAAACAGCGACTTTAATTTCATCAATTTCAGTTAGTGTTAAATCAATTTGCGCCGCAAAAGCCGCAGCAGCAGCTCGAGCAAAGCTAACATTCTCGTTGAGACTTAATATAGTGAACTTTATCTGGTTTTTGATTCGCGTTCCCACTGGCAATGCCTCCTTATATCAGCTCTAAGGCTTCTTCTTCTGATTCGTAAATGGTTACAATTTTCATCAAACCAGCTAGCTCAAATATCCTCTGTACCTGCGGTTCGAGGTGAGCAATAACCATTTTACCACCAAACTGGTCAATTCGCTTATATCGTCCGAGTATAACACCTAACCCTGAACTATCAATAAAAGCAACTCCCTGCATATTGAGCAAAATATGTTTGGCGCCAGTCTCGTCTAATGCCTTGTCAACTGCCGCGCGGAATTGATTGGCTCCGCAAACATCCAATTCGCCCTCAAGCCTGATTACCAGGACGCCTTGTTTCATAACTGTAACGACTTTCACTACATAACCTCCTACTTTAACCTTATAAATAAACAATTCGATAAAAGGAAATATTTTCCTGCAAATTTCATAAAAAAACTGTGGGTAATTTTTCCCACAGTTTGAAAGCGCAATTAATCTTCCTGGTATTTATTTTCCTGTTAGAAAGTATAACTTTCCGTCTGGATAAGGGTAACATCGACTTGCACCGTCGCCAAAGGCTCGGCGCAAGCCGTGTTTTCTTTAGTCTACCAGAATTTATAACGCAATTCTGTTGACATAAGAACGACTAAGGCTTCTGCCAGCGTCCTGAAGGACTTGGCACAAGCCAAGTCTTTTCTTATGAGATATTAAACATATTCGTAATTATATTTTGGAAAATTCTCATCAAACTAGCTTTAGCTACTGCTTTTTCGGCAAGCAAATCAACCTTGCCTACTTCTTTACCGTCCTTAAGGACGATAAGTTCCCCGCATTTTTGACCTTCTGCCACTGGGGCATTTACAGTAGGCTCTGCAACTATCTTCTTTTGCAGATTCTTGTTTTGCCCTTTACCAATGATTAAATTTAAATCTTGAGCTGCTACCAACTGAATTTCTTTATCTACGCCTTTATTGACTTTGAGCCGTTCAACAACTGTACCTTGGGTGACAATGGGCACCGCTGAAAAATTAGCAAAACCCCAATCAAGAAGTTTCATACTTTCCCGCAAATGAGAACGCGGTTCGGGTGTAGCAAAAACTGCCGAAATTAGCCGTAAACCATCGCGTTTGGCCGTTCCGACAAAACAGTATTTTGCTTCTTCAGTCCAGCCGGTTTTGAGACCATCGCCTCCTTTATACCACCATAGTAGTTTATTAGTATTTACTAGCCAATTTTTTCCATCTCTAAGCCATGTTTCTTTGATACCGCACATATCCATGTATAGTGGATGGGCTACCGCCTCTTTGGCAATTAAGGCGGCGTCATAAGCACTCATGTAATGGTCAGTTGTTGGCAAACCATTCACATTATTAAAGTGAGTGTTTGCCAGACCAAGAGTTTCAGTTCGTTTATTCATGGCTTCAACTGCAGACTGCTCGCTGCCATAGATATGTTCCATTAGCGCAACGGCGGCATCGTTAGCGCTAACAACTGCCACAGCAGCCATCATATCTTTTACAGTCATTTTTTCACCAGGTTCGAGCCAGATCTGCGACCCTCCTTGCCGCCAGGCATTTTCACTTGCATAAATTTCATCAGCAAGGTTAATGCGACCTTGTTCAACAGCTTCAACAGCCAAGAGTAAAGTCATAATTTTAGTTACACTGGCAGGAGGCAGTCGCTTATGCGGGTCTTTTTCAAAAAGTACGGTACCGTTTTCGTCCATTACCACAGCCGATACAGCACTAGTATCCAATTGTGTGCTAGATTGTGGTTTTACCGGCGCTGCCGGTGCACTAAAAGCAGTTGTAACAGCCAAAACAAAGAACAGTAACGTCACCAGCGCAGTTTTTCGAATCAATGATAACACTCCTTTCTTTTAAAGTTATAGTTTCCCATATTAAAACCACTTAAACAGGGAAATTCAAACAAAAAATCGACTGACATAATGTCAGTCGATCACGAACCCATTTTTAGCAACCAATCCTAATATCAGCGGCGGCCTGGCAACAGTCTGGGAGTCAATGCTAACAGCCTGTTTTACGACTAATGCAGCTTGCTCCAAGCGGGAATCATCATTGCTATATATTGTTGCCAATGGCTGATTTTTACTGATATACTGGCCTATCCTGCATTTTAGTATGACCCCTGCAGCTAGGTCAATGGCCTGTCCCTTATATTCTCTACCTGCCCCCAGCCGCATGGCAGCATAGCCAATTTGGGCAGCATTTATAGTTTTGACATAACCCTGACAGGAACTGGTAACCTCCAAAGCATAGCGGGCCTGTGGTAAATTAGCGGTATTGCTTACTATCCCAACTTCACCACCTTGGGCAGAAATAAATTCGCCAAATTTAGCCAGGGCCTGCTTACTGTCAATGAGGGCATTAAGCTGACCACGTGCAGCTTCCGGCGTGAGCGCTTTACCGCCCAGTACCAGCATCTGCGAGGCAAGTACAAGGCAAACCTCTTTAAGGGCTGGCTCACCACGTCCTGACAATACCTCAATCGCCTCTTTGACCTCTAAGCTATTACCGATAGCTGCTCCCAGAGGCTCTTCCATACTTGTTAATACAGCAACCGTCTCCCTGCCAACAAGTTGACCAATTCGCACCATAGTCTCGGCCAGTGTAATCGCATCAGCTTTATTTTTCATAAAAGCGCCACTGCCAACTTTGACATCCAAGACTATTTTGTCGGCGCCTGAAGCAATCTTCTTACTCATAATCGATGACGCAATAAGCGGGATACTCTCTATAGTAGCCGTGACATCCCTGAGGGCATACAGCTTGCCGTCAGCTGGCGCAATTGCGGCTGATTGGCCGGTTACTGCAATACTATATTTTTTCAAATTATCAATAAATTCATGACGTTCAAGCGTGGACTTAAAGCCGGGAATAGCCTCAAGTTTATCAATTGTACCACCAGTAAATCCCAGCCCCCGCCCTGACATTTTAGCCACCGGCACCCCAGCAGCCGCGACTAGTGGCGCAAGTATCAGAGTAGTTGTGTCTGCTACCCCGCCAGTACTATGCTTGTCCACCTTTATTCCTGGAACTAAGCTTAAATCCACCATCTCACCAGACTTCGCCATAGCCATAGTGAGCGCGGCTGTTTCCTGATCTGTCATACCTCGGAAAAACACTGCCATCAGCCAAGCAGACATCTGGTAATCAGGTATCTCATCTGCGGTGTATGCCTTGATTAGCCACTCAATTTCGCTGTCTAATAGCTCAATACCATCGCGCTTTTTTGCAATTATATCAGTAGCACGCACTATTCATTCTCCTCAAGCAGGTCGTTTAAAAAACATTGCCCATAAGTCAAAGGTGGCAAGGAAAAGTTAGCCGCAATAGTAGCTCCAATATCTGCAAAAGTTCCTCTTACCCCCAAGTTGACTGCCATTTGACTTTGTGCTAAGCCATGGTGATAAGCTAAAAGCGGCACATATTCACGAGTGTGGTCAGTTCCCTGAACAGTTGGATCACAGCCATGATCAGCTGTAATAATTAATAAATCGCTATTAGTTAACTTAGATTTAAAGACAGCTAGTGCAGAGTCAAATTCTTCAAGAGCTCGGGCATAACCAATAGCATCGTTACGATGTCCATAGACACTGTCAAAATCAACAAGGTTTGCCATAATAAGGCCATCAGGCATACTCTGTCCGGCCAAATCGGTTATAATCTCCATACCGTGTTTATTAGACTTCGTTGGATATGATTGTGTCAACCCGCGGTTGGCATAAATATCAGCAATTTTACCAATGCCAATGACGGCAAAACCGGCTTGTTTCAGTATGTCAAGCACTGTTGCTGCCGGCGGTTCTAAGCTATAATCGTGGCGGTTAGCAGTACGGGTAAAACTGCCCAATCTCCCGATAAACGGTCTGGCAATAATCCGGCCTACGGCGTGCTCGCCAATACAAACCTGTTCTCTGGCTATTTTACATAATTCATATAACCGTGCAAGTGGAATAACTTCTTCATGAGCGGCAATCTGAAAAACGCTGTCAGCCGATGTATACACTATCGGCTGGCCTGTTAGCATATGTTGCTCTCCTAGCTCGGCAATAATCTCGGTTCCAGATGCCGCTTTATTACCTAAAACGCCATAGCCTGAATAAATTTTAAATTTTTCAATAACTTCAGACGGAAATCCATCAGGGTAGACCGGAAAAGAGGTAAACAGCGGGCATCCGGCTAATTCCCAGTGACCACTTGTTGTATCCTTGCCTTTAGACAGTTCAGCCATTTTACCAAAAGCAGCAATAGGGTGGGTAATTGCCGGCATACCGGCAAAGGGTTCAATCAAACCAAGCCCCATACTTGCCAATATCGGCAAATTGAGTCCGCCCTTAACATCGGCGACATGCACCAGCGTATTAGCTCCGACATCGCCATAGTCGTTAGCGTCAGGCATAGCTCCGATACCCACACTGTCAAGGACAATAACAAATATTCGTTTGAACAAGGTTTACGGCTCCTCTGTAAAGTATTCTAACCTTATTATGCGCGAGGATGTGTCTTATCATATACTTCTTTCAAACGGTTTTTAGTTACATGAGTATATATTTGGGTAGTCGATATATCTGCATGCCCTAACATTTCCTGAACAGAGCGCAAATCTGCTCCATTTTCAAGAAGATGCGTAGCAAATGAATGGCGCAGAGTGTGAGGTGTAATTTCTTTAGTAATATTTGCTTCCATCGCATATTTCTTAATAATTTTCCAGAAGCCCTGACGAGTCAGTCTGTTGCCATGATGGTTAACAAAGAGTGATGCTTCTTCGTAGGTACGTACTAGTTTGGGGCGGCCTTTAGCTATGTACTCCTGAACACACTTAGCAGCAATTGAGCCTAGTGGCACAATACGCTCCTTGGCGCCTTTTCCGTAACACTTAATATATCCCATATCAAGGTTTACATCAGATATATTGAGCGATATCAATTCAGAGACTCTGATGCCGGTGGCATATAACAGTTCTAGCATAGCTTTATCCCTAAGACCGGTAGGCTGAAAGGTATTGGGCTGCTTTAACAATTCTTCCACTTCGGTGATACTAAGAATTTTCGGCAGTTTTTTCTCAAGCTTGGGTGACTCTAAATTTACAGCAGGATCTTTTTCTAGATGGCGTTCTCTCACAAGATATTGATAAAAGGATTTTATCGCAGCAAGATTGCGGGATATCGTGGAAACAGCCCGACCTTTTACTTGAAGATTATTTAGATAGTTTAGGATGGTGTCACGGTTAGAATTTTGTAAAAAATCTAATTGACTATTTTGCAAATATGTTTGAAACTGCCGTAAATCCCGTCCATATGATTCGAGCGTATTTTGAGCTAATCCCCGCTCAACTGCAAGATAGTTAATAAATTCATTAACATACGATTCCATTTTTTTAACCACCCTTTTTTCTTCCCAGATTTCCAGCTAACAATTACAGTATCTGGTCTAAGCTACTCTATTCAACATGAAGTTTACTTTTCCTTTATTTGTCTCTATTGTTTCGTAAAGTTTTAGTAATTTTTTGTTAATGACTGCTAAATTATGTCACGCTATAAATTTACCGAATTGGAAATCGCCATAACCCGTAATGGTTTTTCCAACAGGTGCTGGTCGCGTATCTTTAGACCTGGATTATTTAACTCCCAAAACATAGTCATCAGTTTGGGCAGAATGTAGAAGATAATAAGCGTTAATAGGACGATTTTTACATATAACTTGGACTTTTTTATGATACTGCGCAAAGAAAATGTCACTACCATGCGCCTCTACCTCCCTCCCCTCCGAGTATATCTTTCACGAGCTCTGTCTTAACTTAATATCATACTTATTCATCAAATAGAAGGTTTATTCGTACTTTGAAAGCTTACTATAATAAATAATAAAAAAGACTGCACATAATGCAGCCTTCTTATTACTTGACAATCATTTGCGCCACTGTTTTCATAAACACTGGCGAGACATATACTTCTACCAGAGCAGCGCCTAGCATTACGACAAGCATGGCTAGACAAAAAATCGAATACGCAATCGAGTTGTAAAATAGATTATCTTTACTTCTATTGCGTCGCACCAACATCAATGAAAAAGTTGTCGCCGATACTCCTGTCGCTAAAATAGCTGGTACAGCGAGAAAATTGTGAGGTAACACTGAAACTACGGCGAATAATAAACCTCTCATTATGTACTCATTAACTAAGAAACCGACAGTGAAACCAATAACAAACCCCCGCAAACAAACCAAAAACAAAACAAAGGGTATTCCAACAATTGTAAAACCTAACAGCCACATAAGACCGATTACTTTCATGTTATTAATCAATACACCAGCTAATAGTGATTGAGTATCACCTGCTGTATTTTGAGGCTCGACTAATCCTTGAAAGAAAACCCGCAAGTAACCGATAAGCTCGGTTTTTTGTTCATCAGGCAGCGTCTTTACAGCCATTGCTCCAAAAACTATCCCAATAACAAAAATAAGAATCATAAAAAAATAAGCAACAATATTCGCGCGGACATAATCGGCAGCATTCTTGCGAAGAAGTTTTAGCATGCATGTACCTCCCTGCCAGTACCTGCTACAATATATGTCCCACTAAAACTGTTTAGACCTATTGCTATTACATTTTAACCAGTCTCCCATAAATGCCGCCGCCGCCGGCAGCAATAGTGGCTGTCCCAGCCCGAGCGCTAATAATAAAATCTGCTATTTTACTGCCACCGACTCTGACTAATTCGGCATGGCTGGTATAATGCACAATATTCATTTCTGTCTTAAACTCGGCTAGCAGTTTATTTATACTTATTTTCCCAAGACCAGGTATGAACTCTAGCGGTATCTGATAGAAATAGCATGGTCGATGAGGCGGATGATGAGGTTCTGGGTAATCAGCAATCTGGTTAATCCGGTCAAACACCCCTTTAACCAAGCTATTGCCAGCACACTCTGGGCATTGGTGATCGGTAAAACCACCAGTATCAATATAGCCACAACCGGTACAAAAAGTACGATGATATTTCCCCAGACGCGGATCAAGACCATAGTTACCTTTAATTCTCCGGCCCTCTGTGCGGGCCAAAGCCCAGGACAGCTCTTGAAAAGACAATCCGGACATAGCAAGAACATTGTATTCACGAGCTATTTTATCTAAAGAATGAGCATCCGAATTAGTTATAAACGTATACCCAGACAACTCGCTAATTCTGTCCGCCATATCGCTATCAGCACTTAGCCCCAACTCAATAGCGGCCAGCTTATTCATCTCCTGATCAGACAGAATATGTGCCAGCCGGTCACAGCATACCCCATATAAGCTTTTATGGGGTGTAAAGACATGAGCCGGTACAATGAGCGAGTTAAAACTACTGGCGATATTGATAAGCTGCTTTAGTGGCATATGAGCATTCTGCGAACTAAGACTGATATTACGGATGAACTGGCTCATATAGGACGAAAAAGCCGACATTGTCTGAATATCAGGAACAAATATCAGCGTATGTGCTAAGCCACCACCTGGTTCCCTTGTTTCAATTTCAGCGCCAAGTACAAGCAATGTACTATCTTTATAGAGATAACCACCGCCACTAACAGAAACAAGTAACCCTTCATCAGTCAGCCGCTTTATATCTGCAAGTACAAGCGGGGATAACGCGTCCACAATGCCGACGATATCCATCCCCTTGCGTTCAGCTGCTTCCTGTAAAATCCCGCGTACTGTTAACCGGCGGGACGTAGGAATCTTGACCCATTTACCGCTTTCATTCATCCCAACATGAATGTGCAGGTCGGCAAAATATTGATTAAGCATGCAGTTATATCCCCGCCAGATACAATGCAACTAAACTCTTAGCGTCACAGATTTCGCCACTAATAATCATTTCTCGAATTTGTTCCGAAGTATAGGTTTCGGTATTGATAAACTCGTCTTCATCAGGCTGTTTATCAGATTCGACTAAACCTTCAGCTAAATATACATGGATCACCTCGTTGGAAAAACCGGGTGTTGTATACATTGCTGTCAACTTGCGAAGATTGTTGGCAACAAAACCAGTTTCCTCTGCCAGTTCCCTGAGTGCGCAAGCTTCTGGTCTTTCACCTGGGTCAAGTTTGCCAGCAGGAACCTCAAGCATTACCTGTTGTACCGGATGACGAAACTGCCGAACTAGAATAACCCTGCCATCGTTAGTTATTGGTACAATGGCAACTGCTCCTGGATGTTCTACCACTTCCCGCGTTCCGGTTTTTCCATTAGGAAGCATAACTTCATCCCGTCTTAGATTTATAATTTTCCCCTCAAAGAGGCGGGTCGAATTTATCAGTGTTTCATGAAAATCTGTTTTAGTATGCGGCATACTGACCTCCAACTTTTATGGTATATAACACCAGTAACGATCATATATTACCTCCATAGGGAGGGATGTCCAATGAAAATGGTTGCCAAAAACGGCTTATATTTTAGCGGAAAAATTAAAGATTTACTGAAAGAATTACGCAATCTAAGCAAAGAGTATATTAATTTGCGGGATGTTGTTAACAAAACTATGCATTAATTAATATTAATCCATCCATGGATAATGAGTGTAAGGTTTGAGAATAAATAGCGGCACGCTGGCTTGAACAGTTTGTTCAAGCCAATCAGGGACCACAACCCATTTAACAGGTAAGGTCATCGCTTTGGCTGCCTGCTCAACAATAACCAATCCTTCTTGTATATGTTCACTAGTTGTCTCAGGGCCAAGATTCGCATTACTGACCAAACCGCTGATTGTGAGCCGTGAAACTTGTTCGATACGGCGCAGTATATTGATAATACCCTCCGTACTACTGGTAAACGGCCGCTTCGTGTTAACAACCAATAACGCCTGATAGCTGGATTGATCAAAATAACGTTTTAATTGTCCCAATGCAATGGCTGATTCCCCTCCGCCAACATCCATAACAACCTGAGTATTAGTCTGTGAGAAAATCTCGACTAAATTATGTGGTATAACAGGGAGATCTGCATGAGATAAACGGGAATCAGGGGCAACAACCTTAACTCCGTTTTTTTCAAGCAACTCCTTATTTTCCCTGGTGCGAAAATAGGGTTTTATCAAGTCCATATCAACGATGGCTGTTTGCTGTCCTGCCTGTTGTAGTTTAAGAGCATAATTGACGGCAAGTTCTGTCTTGCCGCTGCCAAATTCCCCTAGAAAAATTGTTATTCGATTATCTTCCATACAATTCCCTACCTGCTACTCATATATTTTAGGCTGCTCTTCACCTCGCAAAATCCTTAGAGCGCCTTCCACCAGTGCTTGCAATTCGTCCTCCCCGGGATAAATCAGTACCTGACTTATAAATGCTACACGATTCTGGATCATATTAGTCAATCTTTTTGAGTGAGCCAATCCGCCAGTTAAAACAATACCATCAACACTGCCATGTACCACGGTCGCCATTGCACCAATCTCTTTAGCTACCTGATAAGCCATGGCTTCGTAAATAAGTGCTGCGTGAGCGTCGCCGCCCTCAATACGGCTTTCTATCTCACGCCCGTCGTTGGTACCAAGATGCGCTACCAGACCAGCATTGCCAACCAGTTTCTTTTTAATGTCATCAAGAGTGTATTTACCGGAAAAACACATTTTGACCAACTCATGTGTAGGTAATCCACCAGCGCGCTCTGGTGAAAAAGGGCCTGCGTCATTAGGGTTTGTTACATCAATCATGCGACCGCCACGTTGCACACCAACTGAAATTCCACCACCAAGGTGAACTAGAATAAAGGTGAGGGAATTATAATCTTTTCCTAAATCCTTGGCCACCCTATGAGCCACCGCTTTTAAATTGAGGGCGTGAAACAGGCTGCGGCGAGACATCTCGGGCAATCCTGTAATCCTGGCTAACGGTTCGAATTCATCTACACTCACTGGATCAACAATAAAAGCGGGTATTCCCGACCGACTGGCGATCCCTCTTGCTAAGAGACCACCAAGGTTTGAGGCATGCTCGGTTTGTACACCAACTTTTAAATCATCGGCCATAGTGTCATTAACGCTATATGTACCACTATCCATGGGTTTCAGGGGCCCGCCTCGTCCGACAACGGCTGACAAAGTGCTGACCTTAACATCATGATCCGCCAGCGCTTTTTCAACCAATTGCCGCCGATAATCATATTGGTCATAAATTTTAATAAATGGCTTAATTTCATCAGTGCTATGGCGTATAACCTGTTCAAACTCTATTCGTTCATTCGTATATACAGCTATTTTGGTCGAGGTTGAACCTGGGTTAATTGCTAATATCTTATATTGCTGCATAGTTAGCCTCCATATCCAAATTTTAAATGACAATAGTTATTTTATTCATTGCCGGGAGAAAAAATCCTGCAATAAAGAAAACACGGCTTGCGCCGAGCCTTGGCGAAAGCGGAAGCCGATGTTGCCCTTATCCAGACGGAAAGTTATACTTTCTAACAGGACAAAAAAACAAACCCTGCAGACGTGTTTGTCTAGCAAGGTTTGTCTCTTTAGCTAGCTGGCCCGCATTTCCATGCGTAGTTTGTCAGCAATCATGGCCATAAATTCTGAATTAGTAGGTTTGCCTTTATCAAGTTTGATCGTGTACCCAAACAACTTATTAATCATTTCAATATTTCCACGGTTCCAAGCGACCTCAATGGCGTGACGGATAGCGCGTTCTACCCGGCTTGGTGTAGTAGAGTATTTCTCAGCAATCATTGGATAGAGAACTTTGGTTACAGCTCCTAATAATTCAACTTCAGAAATTATCATCATAATTGCGTCACGAAGATATTGGTAACCTTTGATATGGGCGGGAATACCAATTTCTCTAATAATATTGGTTACTTCTACGTCCATAGGACGAGCCTTAACTACTTGCATAGTAGCTGCGGCAACAGGGCGTGTGGTAATTATGGTCCCAGCCAGTTGCCGGATTCTATTGATAAGCACATCCATATTGAAAGGTTTTAACACATAATAATCTGCACCTAGTTCTACTACCCGCTGGGTTATGCTCTCTTGCCCAAATGCAGTAAGCATTATAATTTTAGGACGCTTACTATGTGACGCATTAATACGTTCTAATACGCCAATGCCATCTAAGTGCGGCATAATGATATCCAAAACTATGACATCCGGCAATTTTTCTTCGAGAATCGATAACATTTGTTCGCCATTAAATGCCACACCAACTAACTCAATATCAGGTTCTCGGTTAAGATACTCCTGCAAAATTTCCGAAAACTCTTTGTTGTCGTCAGCGATAGCTACCTTGATTGTCTCTCTTACCATTACCATCGGAATCCTCCCTGCTAACTTCGTATATCTGTATAATTAAATTTATTCGACAAGCATTCGTCAATTCCTTCCTTGTTTGGAAAAAAAAACCAATTTATTTAAGCAAAATTCTAAATCTTATCTTAATTATATAGACAGTCGTAGATTGTGACAAGTAGTTTTACGCTATTTCTGAATGCCGAATAAGTTAAAAAATATATAATGCATAAAAACTGCCAGAAAACGTAAATAGTTTTCTGGCAGTTTGCCGCCCTTTTTTTGGAATGATACCACTTTCCATTAGCATCCAATCTACAAAGCAACCGTAGCCGCTTGTTGGATCATGCACAAATACATGTGTAACGGCACCGACGATTTTACCGTTTTGAATTATAGGACTTCCACTCATTCCCTGCACTATGCCGCCGGTTTTTTCTATTAGTTTTGGATCAGTTACTTTGATTACTAATCCTTTGCTTTCGGGTGCCTCTTGCAGATTGATTTTTTGGATTTCAATAGTGAATTGTTCAATTGTTTGCCCGTCAACTACTGTCAGCATTTCGGCAGGTCCCACTTGGATTTGGCTCATGGAGGCTATTGGAATTGCCTGAGGATATCTCTCATTTAGTAGTTTGGAATTAAGCTCACCGTAAATTCCGAATGGGGTATTCTTACTGATATTGCCTAACAGTTGATCTTCTTCGATAAAAACACCGATTTTCTCCCCGGGATGGCCTCTTTTTCCTTGTTGAATCCCAGATACTGTCGCTAGGACAATTTTGCCTTGCTCACAATCTATGGGCTGATTAGTGTCACTATCAGTAATAATATGACCGAGAGCTCCATATATTTTTGATTCCGGCTCATAAAAAGATAGTGTCCCTACTCCGGCCGCACTATCACGTACAAAAAGGCCTATACGATAGCGTTTGGTATCATGGCACAGTGCTGGCGATACACTTACATGCTGTTGTCCTTCTGTTCGCTTGAGCAAAATGTCGACACTACGTTTACTCTTGCCGCTTTCATCGATAATTTCGGCTACTTGGGTATCACTTTGAACAGGAATGCCATTAATACTAATAATAACATCCCCTATTGCTATTCCTGCATCTTTTGCAGGAGTCACGTACTGGCCCTGCATATTTAGTACTGGTGAATTACCGACAACAATAACACCTTGAGATCTGAGCACTACGCCAATGGAGTGGCCTCCTGGAATCAGT
Organism: Sporomusa malonica; assembly: GCF_900176355.1. Lineage (GTDB taxonomy): Bacteria > Bacillota > Negativicutes > Sporomusales > Sporomusaceae > Sporomusa > Sporomusa malonica. Next base: position 204,483 of record NZ_FWXI01000005.1, read on the forward strand.
TTAATAGGCGGTAGTACATCTACCTGAACAGTGCGGAAGGGTATTATTCCGAATAACTTAAATTCTACAGTGGATTGACCGAGCTTGACAGGTTCAAGTGATACTGGGCGCGACAACGCAATGATCGGTAAAGACTCATAAGTCTGTACACGAATGCTGACGTCGTCTTGCCTGACATTTACGGTAAGCGGCAAATTGACGTCAAACAGAGCCGTCTCACCTTCAATAATCCGGATATGCATGGGAAGACCGTAAATACTTCGGAATTGGGGAGAAAGACAAAATGCAAAGATGGCGCTGATAATCAACATTGCCCAAATCAGCCTGCTGCTCAGTAGCCGATTAAATCTTGTCATGTTTTCTTCCATCACTCCCTATTACATTCTTCCCAAAATTGCCACTCCGCCTTTCATCTAAATTAATTATTGCTTTCAACCGGCTGCAAACTTAGAATTTCCCGAATTCAATGGGGATTATTCCGGAATTATTAGCATGTATTGCCTTGGAAGCTGAATTTTCACCGTTTTCTTGATAAAAATAGCGCAAGCTCACGCTTACGCTTTATATTTCCAATTTGCTTTTTTTAGCTTAGACATTTCGAGCATCTGAGCTGCATTATCAATGGAAAGTTGTGTGATATCGCCAGATGCCATTCTAGCTAATTCGTTTAATTGGGCGTCAGAATTCAGTCTGGCTACCTGTGTATTTGTTCGTTCATCTTCAACTATTTTCTCAATATAAATATGGCAATCGGCCATGGACGCAATTTGCGGCAGATGAGTAATGCATAGTACCTGCTTGTCAAACGCAGCAATTCTGGCAATTTTCTCAGCTACCCTTTGCGCAGTTTGTCCGCCAATCCCAGCATCCACTTCGTCAAATACCATGGTTGCTGTTTCTTCACGCTCTGAACACACCGTTTTTATCGCTAAGGCGATGCGTGATAACTCGCCACCTGATGCAATTTTATGTAATAGCCTAGGTTCTTCTCCTGGATTTGCTGAAAATAAAAAAACAACATCATTAGCGCCGTTCAAAGTATATTGTTCATTGCGTTTAACATCTACCGTAAACTGCGCTTTGGGCATTCCCAAATCAGCCAAATGGACTGATATTTGCTGTCCCATTTCCTGGGAGGCCAGACGCCTTAGGCTGTCAAGTTCGGCGGCCAGTTGCTCTACTTTGAGCTTATATTCGAGCTCCTGCTGCTCAAGCTTGCTTAAACGCTCATCATAATGCGTAATTGCAGCAAGCTCTGCTGCAGCACGTTCATAATAGGCTAGTATCTCTTCCTCTGTTGCCCCATATTTTTTCTTAAGTTTGTGGATTACATCAAGCCGGTCTTCCAGTTTAGCCAATTTAGCAGGGTTAAAATCTATATTATCGCGGTAATCCCTAAGCTCACCCATGGTTTCCTCTAATTGATAGAGTGATTCAGTCACAACAGTTAACTGCTGTTCAATCTTCTGGTCATAGCGAGCCACCAGTTCGAGATCGTTTTTAATATCAGCAAGACAGGATACTATACCGCTAAAACCCTTATTTCCCTGACTTAAGAGTGAATACGAACGGGATACTGCGTTGATAATTTTTTCCGCATTGGCCAAAACCTTGACCTGGCTCTCCAATTTTTCCTCTTCCCCAGGCGTTAGACTTGCAGCGATAATCTCCTGCGTTTGCCAGGTAAGCATCTCTTCTCGCTGCACACGTTCCCGCGAGTCTTGAGCAAGCGAGGCCAACTCATTTTTAGCTCCTAGCCAGACCTTATATGCACGGCGATATTGATCCAGTTTAGGCTTGATGCCGTCCGCAAAAGCGTCAGTAAGCATCAGATGCACCTCAGGTTTTAATAATGCTTGATTCTCATGCTGACCATGCATATCAACAAGCATTTCACCCAGCTTCCGCAAAGCGGCCAGCGTTACCTGGCAACCATTGATATGAATAGCATTCCTGCCATGCCTGGTCAAGCGACGGGCAATAATTAAGGTGCCGTCATCTTCAATCGCAATCCCCTGTTCGTCCAAAAGGCTCAGAATAGAACTCACACCTGTTATGTCAAAAACTGCCTCTACACGGAAATAATCAGCCCCTGAACGGATAGAATCCCCAGAGGCTCTTCCACCAATAATCGCTGACAAGGCATCAATCAAAATAGATTTGCCTGCCCCTGTTTCTCCGGTCAGGATATTAAGGCCAGGTACAAACTCCACATGAGCGCTGTCAATAAGCGCAAAATTGATGACAGTGAGTGATTTTAACATTTCCTACCTCTCCCTGCCTATCCCACTACCCATTAACGACTGGAATTTAGAAATAACTTGTGGGACAGCATCCATAGGCTTTACCAATACAAAAATAGTATCATCACCAGCTACAGTGCCGATAATCTCAGGCCATTTTACATAGTCAATGGTATAAGCGACTGCCTGAGCTGTGCCGGGTAGGGTACGAAGAACAACAATATTTTGACTGGAGTCGATAGCTACCATTGAATCCTGAAAAGTACGCTCAAGACGAGCTTGCGACATAATAATATTCTGTTCTGGCGGAAAAGCATATCGATACCGTCCATCGCCTGTTGGAACCTTAATGAGCATAAGCTCTTTAATGTCACGCGAAACGGTAGCCTGCGTAACATCAATACCTTGTTTGCTTAGAGCTTCTGCCAAATCTTCCTGAGTCTCAATAATATAGCGATCCACTATTTCTTTAATTTTCGAGTGACGTAGAGCTTTCAAGCTATTCACTCCCTATTTTTTCGATTATGTATAGAACCGGCGGACTATTTTTCTGATTTACCATTGACCAGCAGGCAACCGCAAACTGGTTTTGACTTAAACCAGCTAAATACTTATGAACAACTTGACATTCGAGCCTGCCATGATCATAACCTGGATAAGCGACAATAGTAACGATGCCACCGGTACGTAGCAGCGGTAGTGTGTGGCTTATTGCTTCTATGGTAGCATCTGGGTAAGTGCTTACAGCATGGTCTCCCCCTGGCAAATAGCCCAGATTGAACATAGCTGCATCTACTGGCTGGTTAATATACTTAGTTATATGCGCATGACTGTCTAAAATAAGGCGGACTTTGTGCTCAAGCCCATATTTAGTTAGTATCTCGTGTGTTTTACTTAGTGCTTGCTGCTGAATATCGAACGCCAATACGACAGCCGCGTGGGGTATATTGCCTGCCAGAAATAGAGTATCTTTACCATTACCGGCTGTAGCATCAACAACAAGAGAAGCCGCAGCCAGCCTTGGGCTTAAAAATCGTTGGGCCATTACCACTGCATTAGCAATTTCCATCCCGGTCGCCTCGTCTTAATTTCGTTCGCAAGGTTTCATAATAGCTCTTGCCGGTAAACCGGATAAAACGTGCACGGAAAGGCGAGCGCCTGACAACAACGGTATCATCAGGCAGTAAGTTGTACACGGTTTGACCGTCAACAGTAAGAACAATATCATCATGAGTCGCTTGCATCCGCACTTTTATCTCTTCCTTTTCAGAAATGACCAACGCACGAGAATGCAACGTATGCGGACAGATGGGAGTAATAACAATTACTTTCAGCTTAGGATTGACGATGGGGCCGCCTGAGGATAAAGAGTAGCCCGTTGAACCAGTGGAAGTAGCAATAATAAGCCCATCGGCAGGGTATTCGGCGGTAAGCTCCTCATCGATAAACAATTTTAGTTTTATCATGCGGGAAAACCCGCCTTTAGCAACAACAATATCATTAAGCGCAGGTGAGATATAGATAGGACTGCCTTTACGGATAACAACAGCATCCAGCATAAGACGTTCCTCAATATAATAATCGCCACGAACCAGCCTGTCTAATGCTGAACTTAAATCAGGCAGCTCAATTTCAGTCAAGAACCCCAAGTTCCCCATGTTTACGCCGCAGACAGGGATACCGAACGGCGCAATCTCCCGAGCAGTATTTAAGAGTGTTCCGTCACCGCCTAAGGTAATACCAAATGTGATATCATTCTTCACACATTCCAATTTTCCAGCTAAGTGAGAACACTTCAGTTCTAAAGCAGCATCTTCTGGCAAAACCACTCTTACATTTCGTTCTTTAAAATACTGAACAATCCACCCCAACACAGTACTGATGCTTTGTTTTTTGGTGTTGGGAAACAGCCCTACAGTCAACACGCCGTATTCCTCCGTCATCCCGTCAAATTGGCATGGGCGTCAGCGACAACGGCAGCAATGATTGCCTCGTCTACTGCAGCATTGGCCGGAACATTTGTTAGATATAAAAGATACTCAATATTGCCTTCTGGTCCTGTCACCGGCGAAAAAGTAAGTCCTAATGGGTTAAGGGAAAGTAACTCAGCCATATGTACAACATTGTTAATAACTTCACGATGAACAGCAGGATCCCGCACAACACCCTTTTTGCCGACTTTTTCCCGTCCTGCCTCAAACTGCGGTTTTATTAGCGCTATTACTGTCCCCTGCGGTGACAATAATGTCTTTACTACAGGTAACACTTTATCAAGTGAGATAAAGGCTACATCAATTGAGACAAAATCTAATTGTTCGCCCAAATCCTCCGGTTTTACGTTACGAATATTGGTTCGTTCCATATTGATGACCCGCTCGTCTGTTCTCAGCGACCATGCCAATTGACCGTAGCCGACATCAATGGCGTAAACTTTTGCGGCACCATTCTTCAAAGCGCAATCAGTAAAGCCACCTGTAGACGCACCAACATCGGCCATGACTTTGCCTGTCAATTCAAGACGAAACTGCTCCAGCGCTTTGGCCAGCTTAAGTCCGCCTCTGCTGACATAGCCAATGCTGTCCCCATGAACAGCTATGTTGGCGGTTATAGGCACAACAGTTCCCGCTTTATCTGTTTTTTGGCCATCAACAGTTACCAATCCAGCCATGATATAAGCTTTAGCACGTTCACGACTGGTTGCCAATCCTCTTTCCACTAATAAAATATCAATACGCTCTTTTGTACGCTCTCCTGTCATTTCTTTGCTCCAAACTGACGAACAAAAGCTTCGACACTTGTGGTAATTCCCTGACTATCTAATCCATACTGGGTCAGTAAATAACTGCGTGGACCATGTTCAATGTACTTATCAGGCAGGCCGAGCCGCAGCACCTTTACCCAATTGAGATTCTGCGAGTTAATATATTCAAGTACCGCCGAACCAAACCCACCGGCCAAAACATTATCCTCAACAGTAACAATAATACCAATATCCCTTGCTAACTGGCGGATAGCCTGTCCGTCCAGAGGTTTGACAAACCGTGCATTGACTACACTGGCAGCAATACCCTTTTCGGCTAACAGGCGGGCTGCAGAACGGCATGTTTCTACCATGGTGCCAACAGCCAAGAAAACTACGTCTTTGCCTGGCTGCAGTTCCTCAGCCTTCCCAATTTCAAGTCTAGTAAATTCCTGTTTTAACTCTACACCAAGACCGTTGCCTCGTGGATAACGAATAGCAACAGGCTCATTAAGCTTGGTTGCAGTATACAACATGTGCTGCAGTTCATCTTCATCTTTGGGAGCCATGACTACCATGTTTGGGATATGCCGTAAGAAAGAATAGTCAAATACACCGTGGTGTGTTGCCCCGTCTTCGCCAACTATACCGGCCCGGTCTAACATAAATATAACCGGAAGATTTTGTAGGCAGACATCATGCAATATCTGATCATAGCCGCGCTGCATAAAAGTGGAATATATGGCAACTACCGGCCTCTTTCCCTGGGTAGCCATACCAGCCGCCAGGGTAACGGCGTGCTGTTCGGCAATGCCGACATCAAAAAACCGTTTAGGGTATTTGGCACAAAACTTTTTTAGGCCTGTTCCCTCAGGCATAGCTGCCGTTATTGCAACAATATTAGGGTTTTGCTCAGCTAGTTTGACTAAGGTATCACCAAATACCTGGGTATAGGAGGGCGCTCCTTCTGTTTTTATGACTTCCCCTGTTTCAATACAGAATGGATTTACGCCGTGAAACTTGTCAGGGTTACACTCTGCCGGCGTATACCCTTTCCCTTTTTGTGTCAGTAAATGAATAAGAACTGGGCCTTGAACACTTTTGGTTTTATCAAGCACATCCAAGATTGAGGGAATATTATGGCCGTCAATTGGCCCAAAATAAGTAAAGCCTAATTCCTCAAACAGCATCCCTGGAACCAAAAGATATTTTAAGCTGTCTTTTACCCGTTCTGCCGTTTTGGCAACAGTATCACCAATCGCTGGAATGCGGCGCAGTAAATATTCTAGGTCATGTTTGACTTTCGAATATGTAGGAGCGGTGCGCATTTTTGCCAGATATTCTGACATCGCACCCACGTTTTTAGCAATAGACATCTCATTGTCATTCAAGATAACTGTGAGATTTATACCGAGATGACCGGCATGGTTAAGCGCTTCATACGCTTGTCCGCCAGTAAGTGAGCCATCACCAATTACGCCGATTACATTATATTTATCGCCTGAGATATCACGAGCCAACGCTATCCCCAAAGCTGAGGATATTGAGGTGCTCGAATGTCCGGCGCCAAAAGCATCATGCTGACTTTCACATCTTTTAGGAAAACCGCTAATACCACCGGTTTTTCTGAGTGTAGAGAAGGTTTCCCGTCTGCCGGTTAAAATTTTATGTACATAGGCCTGGTGTCCTACATCCCAAATAAACTTGTCTTTAGGACTGTCGAAGGCTTTATGCAGAGCAAGCGTCAGCTCCACAACACCCAGGTTAGGTGCTAGATGTCCTCCATTAGCAGATACTGTATGTATAAGAAGCTCGCGGATTTCCCCTGCGAGCTTTTCTAGTTGGCCCATAGAAAAGTTTTTAAGGTCTTGTGGCCCATTAATGCCATCAAGCAGTTTCCCCAAACTAAGTTCCCCGCTTTCCCTGACAGCGTCAGTTAGGTTGGTGTAATGGTGATGTCCATTTTCCCAAACATATTATAGCATATTTAAAGACTAACATTCATCTATAAAATACATAAAACGCATAAGCAATCAAAGTACCATGAACGGCTCCACCCAACACCTCAAGCGGCGTATGCCCTAATAACTCTTTAAGTCGGGTATCCCGTACTTTGTGTTCGACCCGCATTTCACGTACTAATTTATTAATTACCTTAGCTTGCTTGCCTGCAGCTCGGCGTACTCCAGCAGCATCATACATAACGATTCCAGCCAATACAACGGCTACGGCAAACAAATCTGAATCCAGACCTTGCCTTAGTGCAACACCAACGGCCAGACTCACCACTAACGCAGTATGCGAACTAGGCATACCACCGGCACCAACAAGCCGCTCTGCATTAAACGAGCCATGCCGCCAGTAAGAAGTCATGGTTTTTAGCACTTGTGCCGTAAACCATGCAGTAATGGCTGTCATCAATATAATATTTTTTCCGATTCCAGCCATAAATTCGGCCATAATCTACACCTCAGGCTTCACGAATGATTAAATACTCCACTAACGCACGTAATATCGCTGCTTCTGTTCCAAACTCGCTTAAGCTACCAAGTGCATCATCTACCGCCTTCTGTGCTAATTGTTTAGCGCCATCAAGCGAGTGGAGTGATACGTAGGTTACTTTGTGATTTTTAATGTCACTGCCTACCGGTTTGCCGATCTTATCCTGGCTGCCGACCACGTCAAGAATATCGTCAGTAATTTGAAAGGCCAGACCAAACTGCTCGGCGTAATATGTGAGTGCTCCAACTTCTTTCTCACTGGCTCCAGCTAGCAGGGCGCCTGCTCGCAGGGCGGCCTTAAATAAGGCTCCGGTTTTGGCCTGATGCATAAACTTCAAAGTCTTTGCATCAATAGTTTGTCCTTCTGATGCAAGGTCAACCGCTTGACCGCCGACCATTCCGGCTGCTCCGGCGGCATCGGCTATTTCTTTAACTACCCTGACTAATATTGCTGAATCAACATTAGGCTGTGACAACATTGTACCAAAAGCGGCTGTTAAGAGCCCGTCACCTGCCAGAATAGCCATACCATCGCCATATACCTTGTGATTGGTGAGTTTACCGCGCCGGTAATCGTCGTTATCCATCGCCGGTAAATCATCATGAATCAGCGAATAAGTATGGATCATCTCTAGGCCGCAGGCCACAGGCAGATAATTAGAGCCCTGGCCGCCAACAGCATCAGCCGCAGCCATAAGCATTATCGGCCTTAATCGTTTTCCGCCTGCAAACAGACTGTAGCGCATAGAATCATAAATTCCTGGCGGATAGGCGTTACCAGGGATATGCTCAGATAGAGCCTCATCAATCAGTTTAATTTTACTCTGGCAGTATTGGCTGAGTGAATTTTCTGTCATAACAATCAATCACCCTCCACCAAATTAAGTGGCTTCTCAACCAAACGGCCCTGTTCCTGCTGCAGTATTTTATCCACTTGTGCTTCTGCCACATTGAGACGTTCAAAACACAGCTTGGCATGCGAGATGCCTTGGCCGAATTTATCTAACGCTTCTTCCAGCGACAGATCACCTGTTTCTAATTGTTTTACAATTACTTCTAATTTGCCAAGAGCGTCCTCAAAACATACATTATTTTGCTTATTACTTGCTTTACTAGCCATTTTTGTCCTCCCTTGCCCGAATGACTCCAACATCCAATCGGCCTTGTCTTAAAATAATCTCCAGCGGCTGACCTGGTGTTACCTGGCTGGTGTTGTTCACAACTTTTCCTTCGGCGGTACGCACCAGACTGTAGCCTCTCCCTAGAACATCAAGTGGATTTAGCACTGATAACTTCTCAGCATAAATTTTTAAAGTATGCTGTTTGGAGAGAATAATTTTTCGCATTGCTTGTCCCAATCTTTCAACATACAAGTCTGTTAATTGCCTTTTGTCAGCGAAAAACTTTTCCGGCTGCAGAAATACTTTGTTATCTCTGAGCTGTCGAACCACTTGCCGCTGCTCTTTAATGTAAGTCCGTATATTATTTTCCAGCATGGTTTGCAGTGTTTTTATGTACCGCTTCAATTCATGAATATCAGGCACAACAAGTTCGGCAGCCTGTGAAGGCGTTGCTGCCCTGCAGTCGGCTGCAAAATCGGCTAATGTATAATCTGTTTGATGTCCGACAGCCGATACAATTGGGATGTTAGATTCTGCAATGGCCCGTACTACTCGCTCATCGTTGAAGGCCCACAATTCTTCAATTGAACCTCCACCACGACCGGCAATAATAACATCTACGTTATTAAGGCTGTTAAAAGCTTGAATAGCTTGTACGATCTGCCCGGGCGCCTCAAGGCCTTGAACTTGAACCGGATATAGGATAAGCGGCATACCTGGGTGTCGCCGTTTGGCGACTGTAATAATGTCTCTCAGAGCCGCGCCTGTGGGGGATGTTACGATGCCTACCGCTCTTGGCAAAAGGTTAAGCGTTTTTTTGCGGCTTTCGTCAAATAAACCTTCTGCTGCCAGTTTTTCTTTAAGTTGATTAAAGGCAAGATTTAGCTCACCTACACCATCAGGTATTAACTGGTCCGCATATAGCTGGTACTGCCCATCTCTTTCAAATATTGTAACCTGACCATACGCGACTACCTTAAGCCCATCCCTTGGTTCAAATTTCAAAAATTGAGCCCGACTTTTAAACATTACCCCTTTTATTTGAGACCCGGAATCCTTAAGTGTAAAATAACAATGGCCCGAATAGTGACATTTGAAATTAGATAACTCACCCCTGATGAAAATCGAAACTAATTTAGCGTCCCGATCAAACTGACCTTTAATATATTTAGTAAGGTCACTGACTGTATATATATTGCTCATATTTATTCCACCTGATTATATACATGATAATTTTGGCTCGGCGCAAGCCGTGTTTTCTTATATTTCTTTATAATAATAACCTATAAATGCAAAAAAAACCAGACATAAGTCTGGGTAAAGAAGATATGGCAATTAAAATCTGGCTCCGAAATAGCGTTGTGCTAAATATCCACTTACACTTCCCACCACGAACCAAAAGAAATATCCAGGGGGAATCAGATGTCCAACAACTGAGCCGATGACTGCGCCTGCTAGAATATAGGGTACCATGGTGTCACCTCCCGGCATATGGTTTATGTATCATATGCAAAGGAGGCAGCTATGGTGAATTGCAAGGCAATTATTACGAGATTAGCGCAAAGTAAGCAGCGCCGATTGCATTATCGGGGCTATAAATATTGTCCGGAAAGTATAATTGAGCCACGCCCTGATGTTCCAGTTGCTCTATTAGGTAGTGCCGGATAAATCTGTTAGCCATTACTCCGCCCACCAATAATATCTCAGCAAGACCAGTATGGGTAACTGCATGTTTTATCATAGCAGTCACAGCGCGGGCAATACAAAGTTCCACACTGGCGGCAATCCCCCCCATATCAGTGCTTTGGGCAACAAGCTTGCGGATGTAAGTTTCCGGCCCAGCAAAACTGACAGAGGCATCTCTGACAGTTACCGGTACTTTAACAGCTTGGTCACGATTAGGGGCCGCAAGAGCCTCGAGCTGTGCTCCAGCGGGAAAAGGCAACCCCAGAAGAACCCCTATTCGATCAACAAGTTGACCAGCGTGAATATCTTGGCTGCCGCCAAGTATCTCCATCGATAGCCTTCCTGAATTTGTTGCGACTATATCCGGCGATACTTTCACAATTTCAGTCGTTCCACCAGATAAGTGGACAACCAAGAAAGCAGCTGCCTGTGGGCCGCCTGCAGACCATATCCCGGCAAAAATGTGATTCTCCTGATGACTGATGCGATAAAGCGGTACATTATGACTCAGCGACAATACCCTAGCATAGCCTTCTCCGACCAAAAATGCGGGCATATAAGAGTCAGGTAGCGGTCGAGGAAAAGCGGACACACAGATCGCTTTAAAATGAACTGGTTTGGCAATACTGCAGCATGCCTCAGCAAACAGTTCTGGCAAGTTACGTGTATGTTGAAACACCATTTCTGATTGTTGAAGTCCTCGACTACCGGTTTTAACCTTCAGGATTCTCCGGCAGTCAGCAACAAGCTTCCCCTGCTCATCCAATATAGCCACTGAAGTAGTATAGCAACTAGTGTCTATTCCTAACGTATAGCTCATGACAGTTCTTTATTCTTTACAATTGACCCCAATATTCCGTTAATAAAGCGACTGGAGTCCTCTGTACCAAAAGTTTTTGCTAATTCAACAGCTTCATTGATAGCCACGCCTGGTTGCAGTCGCTCGTTACTATATTTCATTTCATAAATAGCCATTCTGGCTATATTGCGGTCAACACCGGCCATACGATCAATTTTCCATTCCCGTGATAACTCGGATATGTATTCATCAATGGCAGCTAAGTTATAGTATGTGCCTTCTACCAACGATTTGGCATAGAGCTTGGTGCTCTCATTAATATCTTCCCGCTCACTAAATACTGAGTTGATCGCCTCGTCATTGGTAACGCCTGAATTAAAATCTAACTGAAATAAAGCTTGAACAGCCATTTCACGGGCCTTTCTGCGGCTCATAATTTCCCTCTTTCTAAAGCTTCTACCGGTTGTAACCAGGTGGCAGCAGCTTATCTAATATTTCCATGATATCTTCTTTTTGGTCAATACGTTTACCAACTACATAACCGGCCACAACGCAGAAAACTACAAATAGTGTACGGAAAAAACCAAAAGTTATGACAAGAATGCCAAAGAGAAAGCCTAACAACACCCCTAGAAGTTTTCCGCTATGGTGCTGCCAGATTTCTTCAAATAGTTTTGAATTCAATACCGCCACCCCTATTCAACACGCTGTTTTGCTTTGAAATCATTGCTGATGCTTTCCACTATGACCTGAACATCAGCCAACTCAATTCCTACGGTGTTTTTGATATATTCATGAACGCGCTTTTGTATTTCACCAGCCACAGTTGGAACATGACTCTCGGGGCTTACGATTGCTTTTATACGTACTGTAATCCCTTGAGCAGCAAGCGCCACATTTACCTTGATTCCGCGAACGCCGCGCATGTGCCGTACTACCTTCTCTACCAAATTTTCTACTGCATCGAGGGAAATATGCACGTCCCCCATATCATTATGATGAACAATGGTATCTTTCGCTTTACGGGAACGAAGACCAGCTAAAAGCAGTCTGATGCTCACCAGAAAAAACACTGCACCAACCAGCGAAGCTTCCCATTGACCATACACATGTGCAAGGCTCGTCCCCGCCCATTCCAAAGGAATAAGGCGTAAAGACAGGAGAATAACAGCAAATGACAAAAACGCCAGTAAAAATGTATAAATAGATAGGATAATGCGGTCAATGATCCCCATAGTGTTCTCCTTTCCTTGGCCTCTCCCAATTATCTTACCCTAATATCTTCTTCTTTACCTTCTGGAGAAAATCCTACACCTTGGACATGGATGTTAACTTCGACAACATCCAGGCCTGTCATGGATTCAATACCCCGTTTAACATTTTCCTGGACTTTTAGTGCTACATCGGGAATACGTACACCATATTCAACAATAATATATAGATCTACTGCCGCTTCGCGTTCACCGACTTCAACCTTAACGCCTTTGGAAAGATTTTTTTTGCCCAACATCTCTGCAATGCCGCCTACTAAGCCAGCACTCATCCCAGCGACTCCGGTTACCTCGGTTGCTGCAAGCCCAGCGATAATGCCAACAACCTCGTCAGCAATCCGAATAGAACCTACATCATTATGCTCAGTTTTTTCCATACGCTCTCGCTTTTCCATTCCAACCCCCCCAAAAAAAATCTCCTGATTACTAAATTCTATTATATATATAGATATCTTATAACTTTATTATTATACCAAGCTTTTTCCAATTTTACAATTTTAGACGAAAAAAATAAGGGGAGCCGACAAGCTCCACTTATGGTTTGGCACTAACAGTAATATCTTCCGGCTTAACCCCAGCAGTGCGACTAATTACTTCTGCCACTTGGATAACTTCTTCCCGAGTCAGTGCTGTCGTCTTAACGACTGCACTGACTGAGTTATCGCGAACAAATACCAGGGCATCCCCAAACCCCTTGGCTTTAATTAAGTTTTCCATTTCAGCTTCCCGTTGCTTTTCAAGTGTCATTTTAAGGATGCTTTCTTGAGCCTGCTGCTTAGAATCCTCGGTTTTAGCATTTTTTATAATTTCACGTAAAAGGTCTGAGCGTTCACTTCTGATTTTATCACGTTCAAGCCGATATTCAGTAAAAAAGTCGGGAGCCATTGCAGGCACAACCTGATCAGGAACTACCGGTTTAGTTACCTGCATCGCATTCGATCGGTCGGCTCTCGTCTGGAGTATATCCTGTGCACAGTTCCAGGCACCACTGATAATGAGTGAAAGTATGCCTGCAAGTACTACAAAAATGGCAAGTTTCCCAATTTTACTTAACGAAAAAACCGAAATTATTCTCATGTTCTTTTTACCTCACTTTCTCTGCGGCAGAACTGTAATTTTATACGGAGGAATTCCTAAACCGGATTCTACAGCTCTGGTCAGATTAGCCTTAACCGCTGAATCATAAGCTCCTTCAGCGACAATTAGCACACCTTTAATTAACGGCTTGTATTCCCTTACCGTTACCGGCCGATCGGCGCCGTTTTCTTTGCTTAATAATATTTGCTCCGACTCTTTGGTTTCAGTTGTTGTACGGATGCCGCCGGTATTATCTTTTTCCTGTACAGTTTTAGTCTCTTTTGTAATATTTTTAGCATGCTCCTGCATACCACCGGTTTCCAACGTTATGCTTACAGATACAGCACCGGCTCCCTTAACCTGTGCCAACAGGTTGGCTAGTTTGCTTTCCAATGCTTCTTCGTAACTACGCCCAATAGCTGGAGCATTTTTAGCTGTTTCAACAGGAGCATACTGCTTAGGCCTTTCCGAAACTGGTTCATATACTCCACCAACTACCAATAACATAATACCAAGCAATCCGAGCCATATCAGCCTGGCATTTAGCACACCATCTTTTAGAAGTTGGCCAGGCACAACCTTTTTGGCTCCAGACAGCCATCCTTTCAGGGAAGTTCCTAACGCACTCATAACCCTTTACCTCCTAATTTTTTCGTTTAACCTCAACTTGATTAGACTTAAGCTGATATAACTCAGTTACTGCCCTTTTGACTTTGTCAATTACTGATTGAGACAACTTGTCTGATTTGTTTGTTGTCTCAACTACATCAGGTCTAATTACAACCTTGGCAATTTTTCGTTCATCGGCAATAATTCCTGGTTCAATATAAACTACTACACTCTTGATTTTACCCACATTTTCCTGCTGAGCCGCATCGGCGATAGCTACTGTTACTTTAGCATCAGCGACACCGTCGATGGCCAGTACTGTTGCCCTAATTTGTTTGGATAAGTCTCTTATATACAGCTCACGGGCCAATTCATTGCGTTTACCGGTAACATGATTGGCTGCGCTCAAAATGTTACCATCAGATAAATCACTTTCAGCCCGAGTTGCTAATGTTGGAATTTGATCTTCTGTCAGCCTAGTTTCAATAACACTGATGATTGGATTTAAAATAGCCAGCATGATAAACAAACCCATAATCACCCTTATAAAGCGCTGCATACTGTTGTTTGGCAGTAAAAGCTCCAAAAACGAGGCAAATAATACCACAAATATAATACTTTTTACCCATACAGTAATAGAATCTATCATATCATCACCTACCGCAAAGGCTTCGCTAACGCAACATCATGGCAACACTGCCGGCACCGATAATCATAGTCACTACTAAAAAAAACATCAATGCAACTGTTAATAACGCACCAAACACCAAGAGCAGATTATTGCCCATAGCATCCAGGCACTTGGCCATTTTTTCATCTCCCATGGGTTGGATCAAAGCCCCGGCAATCTTTATCACTACTACCAGCGAAATCAGTTTTACGAGCGGCAGCGCACACAATAGGGCAATTGCTAATACTCCGAAGATACCTACTGCGTTTTTTAAAAGCAGCGATGCACCCATAACCAACTCGACAGTGTCGGCAAACATTTTGCCGACTACAGGTATAAAAGTAGCGGTTGCGTATTTCGCCGTTCTCAAGGTCAATCCATCAGCAACACTGCCAGCCACTCCCTGGATACTGACAATACCAATAAATATTACCAATACTAAACCTAGTGTCATCATCCCAGCCTGTTTGAGTACTCCGGTCAAATTGCTAAGCTTATAGTTACCGGAGAGATAGTTGACACACTCTAAAATAGCCGTTAAGAATAGTAACGGTAAAATAATGTCTTTAACAAGGACACTTGTCACACTGACAACTAGCAGCATAAGCGGAGTAAACAACGCCACTGATGTTAACGCACCTACCCCGGCTAATAGGGATAACAACAATGGCAATAGTGCTTCCATAAAGCCGACCATATTGCCTACAGTTTCTCTGGCCAGTGTCAGTCCCTGATAAAAGGCACTCAACGCGATCACCGATAAGAAGATAAAGCATACGCTGTAGGCCAGTAAGGAAATAGTCGACTGTTCAAATGAATTCTGCAGATTTTGTAGCAGCGCGCATAACACTGCCAAAAAAAGCAGTTTCCCCATCAGGTGAATATTAATTGCTATTTCCTTAAATAAATAGGAAATCAGCTTATTAGCAATGGTTTGCCAGTTGAAAGCAAGTCCTTTAGTCGCAATGTCTTTGATTGTTTCAGTAGTCAATAACGGTATATCTTCATTCAGCTCTTTATTGACTACCTGAATAAAATGATTGACATTATTAACTGATGAACTGTCCAGCAAATCTATCGGCAAATCTGGACTAACATCAGGTGCTGCCCAAGCGATATTAATACCAAAAATACATACTAATATTGTAATAATTAACTTTTTCACGTGCACTCCACCTTAAGGAATGAGTCTCACGATTGTTTCCAGTACCAATGCAATTATAGGGACGGCCATAACCATAACCAATATTTTACCGGCAAATTCGATCTTCCCAGCTACTGCGCCTTCGCCGGCATCCCGGCATACTTGAGCTCCAAACTCTGTGACATAAGCAATACCGATAATTTTAAGGATGGTATTTAAGTACATTTGGCTGATGTTGGCCTTTTCTGCTAAATCACGGAATAAATCTAGCACAACGTTAAGTTTGCTAAGCACCATTAAAAAAATGATGGCCGATAGTGCCAAGCCAAGCTGTACAGCAAGCTCGGGCCGCTGCTGTTTGATGATTAAAATTAAAAGCGTAACAACAAACCCTAGACCGATAATTTGTATGATTTCCATGGTGTTACACCCCTTAGAACAACTTAAATACATCCTGGACGGTGTTAAACAGCCGGCCCAACAGTTGCACTACCCAGAGCAACACCATGGCAAAGCCGGCAAGCGTGCACAAATGAGCCATGTCTTCTTTACCAGCCTGTTTCAAAGCTGTGTGAAAAACTGAAATTAAGATACCCACCCCAGCAATTTTAAACAGCATATCTATCCCCATTTCTTACTCTCTCCTTTCTAATGCTGAACAGCTAACCTTCCTTATGCCAAAACTATGACTACCGCCAAGCCTCCACAAACTCCCAAATAGCGATACATTTTTACATTTTGCTCACAAAGCTTTTCAGCTTCGTACTGAATTCTGGACAACTGCTCATGCACTAAATCCAAAGATTTATGCTGTTCTTCTCGGTTCATTCCGCCTAAGTTGGCGCTAAACACAGCGAGAACTTCCCTTTCCTGCTTTTTTAAAACAAGCAGGTTTACTTCTGTTAACGCCTGACTCATTGCAGCCTGAGGCGTTAACCAACCGTTATTAACTAATAATTCTGACATAATATGGAATAAATCAGCCACCGGCCCGGTGATTCCACCGGTACATTGGGATAAGGCTTCAGGTAGCGGCACTGCTACATAATTGATGTGAGATTTAAGGGCCAACAGACAGCTGATGATCTGGCGAATTTGCCTTGGGCGTTCCACATATCGCGCCGCTAGATTAAACCCAATGCATGCTCCTGCAGTAACAATCATTAAACTACCAAAGATTTTGAGCCACATACCTTCACCTCATTCATACAGGTATACATCACTTTTTCCTGACGCGAGTCAAATATTTCTTCAACAGTTCCTGGACCTAACCGGTTGCTTAATATAACATACCGCTCAAAAATCTTTTGCTTCACTAGCTCGCCAATGTAGGGACGGTTACAGAGTTCATCAATTGTCCGGCTATGGGCAGTCGCAATTACGCTTACACCGGCATGAACGGCTTCACGTACGGCTGCAGCATCTTCAGCGCGGCCTAATTCATCTGTTGCTACTACTTGCGGTGCCATAGACCTGATGAGCATTAATAGGCCGCTGGCTTTAGGACAAGCATCAAGAACATCAACACGCGGCCCTAAGTCTACACTAGGAATACCATTTTGACAGGCGGCAATCTCTGAGCGCTCATCAACCAAGCCAATGTGTATGCCAGCAATAGCCAACAAAGGGTTTCCTGTACTCAGCTGCCTAATTAAATCTCGTAAAATTGTTGTCTTACCACAACGCGGCGGCGAAATGATTAAGGTGCTAGATACACAGCCTCGGCTATTGGCCGCTACAAAAGGAAGGATGCAGTCAGCACAGCCGAGCATTTCTCTTGCTAAACGGATGTTTAGTGAACTAATATTTTTTAGTGTCTTAACTGTTCCGTCAAAAGCTGTTGCCTGTCCAGCTAAACCGACTCGATGCCCACCCTTGACGGTCAAATACCCCTGCCTTAATTCCTCTTCAAATGCATATACAGAGTTTTTGCATATCAGTTGAAAAGTTCTGGCCAAATCTTCGCTATTGCAGCGGTAAGGCTCCGGCTTACCTTCTGTTTGACCAGACACAGGAACTGTGATGTCATGATTACTCAGCACTAGTAATAATGGCTGATTAACCCTAATGCGGATTTCAGTGACCTTATGCAAAACAATGGCAGGTAATGTTAGGAGTAGCTTTGCTATGTGAGGAGGTAAAATAGGACAAATATGTTGGTTTAAAACAGTTTGAAAATTTTCCATGCTTTTTTCATCCTCATTATTCGTTGGTGACTTGTCCTCAAGTCTCTGCATTACCCTTTCTTTACATAGATATGTTTAAGAAATAAATTTATGCCAAAAAAGAAAGACTTGGCTTTTGTGCCAAGTCAGTGAAAAATCCCGAGGGTTGCCTCGGGATAGCAAGATGTCTTATTAAAATATCGTTATACGCCGGGGTGCATAATATGGCCGGAACTTCTCATGTCATGTAAACTATCAGCAGTAATATCCAATGCATTATCATAGACTACGCCGCCACAGTATGGGCAGGTGACCTCAATATCGTCATCCTCGTCTAAGATGTCTGATTCAAAAGTTACTAGCTCATGACAGCCCGGGCAGGCCACTTCGACGATATCGTCTTCATAAGCTTCCTCATATAGGTCGTCGTCATAGTCAGCATCGTCTTCATCAAAATCTTCTTCATATATCTGCTCTTCGAGGTCAGTCAAATCTTCGTCAATTGATTCTACATACTCCTCAAGTTCCATCTGCGCCAAATTGACATTTTGGACTTCATCGGCAAACGATTCGAGCACGTCAATAATATTGAGCAAAACCTTGCCCTCAGATGAATGTTCGTTAACATTAAGCCCTTGTGTTAACCCATGTAAATAGGCAACCTTTTCCTTAAGGTTTCTCATAAAAATTAAACCCCCTTTAGCTATGTTCAAAGCATTAGACACTATTTGTAGTATGTCCAATGCTTATTAAAACATAACTTTTCGGGGGTTTTTAGCTAGCAGTTGTTATGCACGTTCGATATAGTCACCGCTTCGGGTGTCAATTCTTAGAACCTCACCAATATTAATGAAAAGAGGTACACGTACAACATGTCCAGTTTCAAGTTTAGCCGGTTTTGTACCGCCGGTAGCAGTATCACCCCTGATGCCAGGGTCGGTTTCAACGACTGTCAATTCAACAGACATTGGTAAATCAATGCCGATCACATTGCCTTGGAAGAACAATACGGCAATATTCATGTTTTCTTTTAAGAATTTGCGGGCGTCACCCAATTGCTCTGCAGACAAAGCAATCTGCTCGTAATTTTCGTTATCCATCAGGTTGAACATGCCATCGCTCTCATACAGATACTGCATTTCACGACGGTCAACATGTGCCTTCGGTAATTTTTCTCCGGCATTAAAGGTCCGTTCAACGACAGCACCAGTACGGCCGTTCTTAAGTTTAGCCCGGACAAATGCAGCGCCTTTACCTGGTTTTACATGTTGGAAGTCAACCACTGCCCAGACATCGCCATCAATTTCAACTGTTACCCCTGTACGAAAATCATTGCTTGAAATCATTGATAAGCCTCCCCATTGTTCGGTCAATTAGCCTATTTCTATTAAATCCTTGCTGCTAGTGGTCAAAATTGTGCAACCAGCAGCAGAAACAACCACTAAGTCTTCAATACGCACTCCGCCCCAGCCAGGAAGGTAAATTCCTGGTTCGACAGATACTACCATACCTTCAGCCAGCTCAATATCGCCAGCCGGAGACAATCTGGGGTCCTCATGGATAAACAGCCCAACGCCATGCCCTAAACCATGCCCAAAATATTCGCCATAACCCGCATCAGTAATTACCTGCCTGGCAATCTGATCAACTTCCTTGCCTCTCTTACCAGCTTTCACAGCATTAACTCCTGCTAACTGGGCTGACAATACAATATTATAGATGGTACGCTGTTTATCATTAGCTTTTCCGATCACAACTGTTCGCGTCATGTCCGAATGATAGCCTTGGTAAACTGCGCCAAAGTCCATAGTTACAAAGTCACCGACTTCAATAACTTTATTTGAGGCCTTGCCATGTGGCAACGCACCTCTGACTCCTGAGGCTACAATAGTATCAAATGCTGTTTTTTCCGCACCAAGCTTGCGCATCTGATATTCCAGTTCAAGCGCAAGTTCCAATTCGGTTAAGCCTGGCTTCAGGATTTTTATCACTTGATTAAATGCTGAATCAGCAATTTCGACAGCCTTAGTAAGCACAACTAATTCTTGTGGATCTTTAACCATCCTCAGTGTGTCAAGCTTGACAGGTATCAAATCTGCTCCATTAAGAGAATCAGCAAGCTTTTGATAAACTTCCCAAGTTACAAAATCACTTTCAAAACCAATGCGTACAAGCCCCAATTCCTTCACAGCACCTGCCAAACTCTCATAGATAGCATTACCGTGCCGGACAACCTGATATAATGGTGCTTGTTGTTTAGCTTGTTCAATATATCTGAAGTCAGTCAGTAATTTTCGTGATTGTCTGCTGATAACCAGCATGCCTGATGATCCAGCGAAACCACTAAAATACTGCCGATTTTCCGGTTTTGTTATGACAATGCCGTCAAGATGAATCTCAGTCATCAGTTCGTGAAGTCTTGCTAAACGCTGCTGTATCATCGATTATGCGCTCCTTATCAAACATGATGCCGCCTCTAGTGCTAACAAATAGCTGTTTGCGCCAAACCCAGCTATTTGACCAAGCGCTACTGGCGATACTACTGAATGATGGCGGAATTCTTCGCGCCGGTAAATATTAGATAAATGCACTTCAATGGCAGGTACACTTACAGCTGCCAGCGCGTCACGCACAGCAACGCTATAATGAGTTAAAGCGGCCGGATTAATGATAATACAGGCAAACTTGTCCTCAGCTTCCTGAATCGTGTCAATCATAACACCTTCATGGTTAGTCTGGACAATAGTCAGTTGTAGCCCAAGCTCCCTTGCCCGCTCATTTAGCCTGGTGTTAATATCGTCAAGCGTAGTCGAGCCGTATATTGCCGGCTCACGCTTTCCAAGCAAATTTAGGTTAGGTCCATGAATGATCAAGACTTTCTCTGTAGAGGCTTCCACTCCATCATCTCCAGCGTTTGTCTTCGAAAAAGCAAGCCACGATTTGCTTATATTAGCAAAATATGCATATATGCACTAGCTTTTACATTTTAGCACATATTTCGTATTTTGACTACTAGAAAACTCACTCGTAGTTTCCCGGAGATAAGAAGGTATTTGGGCTTAATTCTTTAAAATAGTTGCCGCTATTTCTCTGAAAATCGGAGCGGCAACATTACTGCCTGACATTCCTTCCTCTACAAATACCACAATGACATAGTTTGGATGCTCAAGCGGAGCATAGCCGGCAAACCATGCGTGATTGATCCCTTGCCCAGTTATATTTTTGCGTCCAGTTTCAGCCGAACCTGTCTTGCCAGCTGAGCCCAAACCTTCCACATTGGCTGCTTGGCCAGTACCGTATTGTGTGACGGCAGCCATCATTCCCCTCAGTCTTTCAGCTGTTTGGCGTGACATGACCCGCACATTTGGATGAGACTCATGAAATCTCTTGACAGTAATACCTTCTGGACTAGTAAGACTGCTAACAATATATGGCTCAATCTTAATTCCATCATTAACAATTGTTGCCACCGTTTGTGCTATTTGTACCGGAGTGGCTTCGCAAAATCCCTGACCAATGGCCAAATTGGCCAAATCACCAGGATACAGCTGATCAGCTTCCGGCAAATTACCTTCACTTTCACCTAAAAACTCCAGTTTAGTTCGTGAACCATAACCTAGCTTTTGGGCCATGACAATAAGTTTGTCAGATCCTATTTTTAATGCAATTTCAATAAATACCGGATTACTGGAGTGAGCCATAGCCTCGGTAATTGTGAGTCGCCCTTTTGGCCCGCGTTCATAGTCCCACCCCTGAAACCTAGTATTATTAACATCAATATAGCCGGGGTCAAAAAATACATCATCCATTTTCACTGTCTTATTTTCAAGTGCCGCCGCTGCTACTACCAGTTTAAAAACCGAGCCAGGTTGATAGGATGAAACTGCCCGGTTAAGTAGTGGAGCGCTATTTTGCTCCAAGTAATGGCTAAGATTATTGGCGTCAAAGGCAGGTCTTGAAGCCATAGCCAGGATCTCGCCAGTATTAGGGCGCATTACTACCACTGCGCCTTTGACAATAGTGCGATCCATAATTTGCTCGACTTTTTGCTGGATTTGCTTATCAATTGTTAACACAATATTGGTTTCTCTGTTACCTGCCGTCAGCTTCATCCTTTTATAACCCAAACCAGGTATAAGCTGCTGGCTGGCATCCACTATCGCTGCCACGTACTCAGGCTGACTTCCTCGTAAGAGTTCATCATACATGCCTTCAATGCCGCTTACTCCTTTGTTGTCAGCCGAATTGATATATCCGACCACATGAGCGGCTAGCGCGCCATGACCATAGCGTACCTTCTCAGCGACAGCCACAGCACCAGGGATCTGCATGTCGTTAATTTGTTTAGCAGTATTACTCGCTATGCCGCCAATTAATCGAAAAGGATATTCATTACTGTTTAAACGCCGTAAACTGGCTTCAAGCAAATCATGCGGCAAGCCGATAATACTGTCAATTCTGGTAAGCATTACTGGCTTATCTTCTACTTGGCCTGGAAAAATAACAATACTATACTGCTGGGCGGTATTAGTCAACGGCAGGTGATTACGGTCCAATATCTCACCTCTGGCAACATCTACCGGCAGTTCTTGAACGCGAATATTAAGACCCTCCAAAGCCAGTTGCGGGCCTTGAATAACCTGAAGATAGAATAAACGCATGATCAGCAGGCCGGACAGACTCAAAAAAAATAAAACCAGCCGATACATACGTCTACTGGAATAAGCCATACCGTCACCTTCTAATGCTATTAGATGGTTATAGTATGGCTTATAGCGGCAAGCAGTTATTCAGGGTGCTCAAAATGTTCTATGTATTGGACTTTAATCGGAAGATTAGCCAGTATCTCATGAACTTCACCAGCAGTATCTGGCGTTGCTCGGATTACTAAGATCCCAGTAGTACGATCCAGTGTACTGACAACCCCTAGATATTCGTACCCTTCCATTATTCGATTTACATAATTAACGTTCTTTGGCTCAATTTGAATATAAATTGGCTTGGCTACTCTATCGCTCATGGACGGCCCTGCCATCTCTCCGGGCGTCTTAGCATGGCGTATGGGACGACCGGTTTAGAGACCGGCATAGTCACAATCTGCTGCGGGTGAGGAGCTACTTCAATGGGAGTACCATCAGCATCGAACATTGCGTTAATTGATTGTATAAAGGTTTCTTGTCCCGGTTGCATTATCTCTATTTCTTCGCCAACCTTCATATTATTACGTTGTTCAATAACAGCCATTCCGGTTGCTGGATTGTAATCTTTTACCAACCCCACAAAGTCATGCGATTGGATGTAACTAGATGAGGTATATATCTGATCTTGTTCAGAGGTTTTATTAAAGTAAAAACCAGTTGTATACTCTCGGTGTGAGACTTTTTGCAATTCTTCAAGCCAATCCTGTTTAACATGAAAATTTGCTGGTGAGCTGACATAACTGTCAATGGCCTCGCGGTACACCTTGACAACGGTAGCCACGTAGTGAACACTTTTCATCCGGCCTTCAATTTTAAAACTATTTAAGCCACTTTCAATTAACTCCGGTAGGTGATTAAGCAGACATAAGTCTTTGGAATTAAAAATGTATGTACCACGTTCGTCTTCAAGTACAGGCAAATAGACTCCAGGACGGCTTTCTTCCATCAAATGGTATTTCCATCGGCACGGCTGGGCACATTCACCCCGGTTAGCATCACGCCCTGTCAGATAGTTGCTTATCAGACACCGGCCTGAATAAGACATGCACATAGCACCATGCACAAAAGCCTCCAAGTCAAGATCAACTTTCTCTCTGATCAGGCGTATATCGGCAAGCGATAGCTCCCTAGCCAGCACTACCCGCGATGCACCTAACTCCTGCCAAAACTCGACAGTTGACCAATTGGTACTATTAGCCTGTGTACTAATGTGAATTGGTAGTGCCGGAGCTACTTGGCGGGCAATACGGAACACGCCTAAGTCAGATACAATGATGCCGTCAGCGCCCATCGCGGCGACAGATTTGATGTAATCAGGTAAATCTGTCAGGTCATCATTGTGCGGAAAAATATTAATTGTTATGTAGGTCTTTTTGCCAAGCCTATGGGCAAAATCAATGCCTTGTTTAAGCTCTTCTTGTTCAAAATTATCGCTAAACGCTCTTAAGCCAAAAGCCTTGCCACTCATGTACACAGCATCTGCGCCATAAATAAGTGCCATTTTAAGTTTTTCTAAGTTGCCCGCAGGGGCTAGAAGCTCTGGTTTTTTCACTGATTCGTCTCTCCCTGGTAATAAGATACAGCCATACCATCACCAATATGATGAATTGTCGTTTTGAACCGAAAATCATTAGCAACAAATTCTAGATAAGCCTTAAGTCGCTTAACAATGGTGCGAAAACGTTTGGGCGCAGCTTTATCGTCAAGTACCCAACCCCTAAACAGCACATTGTCAGCAATAACAACAGCTCCAGGAGAGAGTTTGTCCATAACTTTATGCAAATAATCAAGATATTGGCCTTTGGCCGCATCAATGAATACTAGGTCAAACTTATCGACAAGTTGGGGCACAACTTCCCCAGCATCGCCAGCGATAAATTTGATCTGCCCCAATACACCAGCGTCTGATAGAAACTGCTTAGCAATAGCTATTCGGTTTTCATCCTGTTCAATAGTTGTTATCTTTCCGCCTATCGTCAAAGTAGTTGCCAGCAGCAATGTTGAATAGCCAATAGCTGTCCCTAACTCTAAAACAGCTACAGGTTTAACCGCAGCTGCCACTTCCTGTAGTAGTTGTCCGCCTTCTCTGCTGATGATTGGCACATGTTGCACGGCAGCATACTCTTCCATTGTGTCTAATATACTTTTAACGTTATCCATGTTAAATCTGCACCTGATCAATGGCTGCTAAATGCTCTTCATACGTTTTACTAAAATGATGCTTTCCTTGCTTGTCGGCAACAAAATATAAATAATCAGTATTGTTAGCAAAAAGCACAGCCCTTATAGCAGCAGTGCCCGGATTGGCAATAGGGCCTGGCGGCAATCCCATAATCTGATAGGTATTATATGGTGAAGGTATTTGAGTATCATGGATTGTAAGTTCAGGCTTAGGATAACCCAGGATATATTGTATTGTAGCACATGATTGTAGAGGCATTGCTTGTTTTACCCTATTGGCAAATACCCCGGCAATTACTGGCCGCTCATCGCTCATCTTGGCTTCCTTTTCAACCAGCGAAGCCATAATGACAACTTCACGCAGAGAAAGCCCCATGTCAGAAGCACGTTGTCTGAGGTCAGGCGTCAGTTTTGTATCAAATTGCTTGACCATCATGGTAAGTAGTTCTTCCTCACTTACTCCTCTAGATACTCGGTAAGTATCTGGGAAAATAAACCCTTCGACACGATATTTACTGTCAGGATGGGAGGTCATATAGGGAAATGGAGCAAAATTCTTAGCTAAAGCTTTGAATTTTTCAGCATTAGCCAATTTTTTCTCAGCAAGCAGTTCGGCAACCTGGTCAACGGTATACCCCTCTGGAATAGTAAATTGCTGATAGGCAGTTTGGCCCTGGGACATCATAAGAAGCATCCGCTCTACCGGCATGTTAGGACTAATAGCATATTCGCCAGCTTGCAGCGAATTTTCCACTCCCTGAAGCTTGGCTGCAACCCTAAATACGAGTGCATTTCTAATTAATCTCTGCTTTTCTAACTCTACAGCAATTGTTTTGGTCGGAGTACCTGGCTTAATTGTAACAAGTACCGGTTCCCCAACGTTATCTACAGGCTGAGTCATCGTCCAGCCAAGCATAGCACCAATACCAACAATTGCAACTGCCAATATTCCGGCAATTGCTTTTTTGGTAATCGAGTAATTCAGCATTACCATCACTATCCCCCTTTCGGTTAATCTTAGCTATTACATTATAATCGATAATACCCATGTAGACAAATGACGTTAACGAAAAAAGAAGCCTACTCGGCTTCTTTTTCTTCTTCATCTTCTTCAAAAACCATTTCTTCGTACGCTTTACGAACTTGTTCAAATTCTTCGTCAGTTGGATCGACGTAAATCTCTTCGCCGCTCTCATCAACGTCAATTCGGGCGATAAATACATCAGTTTCTTCGCCGCAGCCACAACCGCAGCTATCATCGCTGCACTCGCAGCCTTCCTCGTCAACGTCGATTGGTACCAGGATGGCAAAGCGCTTATCGCCCACAGGGACAATCATATCTTCGCGATAATAGTATTCATTGCCTTCTTCATCAGTCATGACTACTACCGGCTCATCGTCAAACTCCATAATATCTTCTTGTTCGTTATCTGCCATTTTTTTCACCTCTTTTTACTCATACGCAATGTAATTGTATCCTAGAAAACATGTCCTGTCAAGGAAACCTATGGAAAGGCTACTGTCCTCGCGGTAAGCTGTCAAGATAGCCTTGCAGGAAGAAAACGGCAGCCATTTTGTCTATGATCTGCTTCCTTTTAGCCCGACTGACATCGGCAGCTATCAGTGATTTTTGCGCTGCCACAGTAGAAAGGCGTTCATCCCAGAATTTTATCTCGACATTTGGAACTGCTTGAACTAAAGTTTCTCCGAATTCTTTTACAAGCTCGCCTCGCGGTCCGATAGTGCCATTCATGTTCTTGGGCAATCCGATAATAACCAGCCCTACCTGATACTGAGCGATAAGTTCGTTAAGCCTGGCGAAATCCTTAGCAATTGATGTCCGCCTAATAACTTCGACTCCTTGTGCTGTGAGCTTAAGTTCATCGCAGACTGCCACTCCAATGGTTTTGTCCCCAACATCAAGTGCTAGTATGCGCATAGTTCCTCCAGATTATTAGCAAAAAATATTATTTTACCAATATATTTAAATTAAATAATTTTCAAACAAAATTCCGGGCAATACGCACCACAATAGCCGCATAATACACACTGACCAGAATCAGCACTTGCTTTTCCATTCTTAACGGTTATTGCCTTCATTGGACAATGCAAGGCGCACTGACCGCAACCGACACACCAATCCTCGACCAAGAGCCGTCTGGTCACATTGGCCACACTGGCCCAAAGCCGACTATCTGGGGTTCGTCCTGAAAAGACTTCGGTGTTGAGTAATACCTCATCAATTGTCTGCATTCCAACAGCAATTGATGTGATGCCTGACTGGGCCAGTACCCAGGAAAAGGCCTGCTCAGCCATAGTATTTAAGTGACCGCCGCCTAATGCTTTCATGGCATATATGCCTTTACCACAATCAGCCGCAAAGCGAATCGCAGTTAGCATTTCTTCGGCAGTACCGTCGGTGATACCAATACCTTTAATATTAATTATGGGATGAATCACATCTATTTCTTCAATTAAAGCCGCTGCCCTCACAACATCGATGGTATGTGTTGATATCCCTGTTGCCCTAATTATTCCCTGGCGCTTAGCATCACATAAATACGCCAGCGCTTCAGCATGTCCTTTGAGCGTCATACGCGATGACTGCTCATGGAGTAAGAACAGATCAATATAGTCGCGATTTATTTCCCTACAGGCAGTTTCGACACTTAAACGCATGTCTTCATAGGTGTAAGCATAGGACTTGGAAGCAACAATTACATCCTGCTTGGCGCCGACAAGGGATTCCCGAATATAAGGATAAGTACGATATAATTCAGCAGTATCAATAAAATTGACCCCCGCATCAAAGGCTGACCGAATAACGGCAGCACCTTCGGCCAACGGCCGATTAGACTGCAAGGGGCCAATAGTAAGTCCGCCAAAACATAGTCTGGATACATTGAGACCAGTCCGGCCAAGTGTGCGATACTCCATTTACTTGCCTTTAAGATAGGCCCGCACTAACTCCTCAATAATTTCATCGCGCTCTAACTTGCGAATTAAACTACGGGCATTATTATGGCTGGTTATGTATGTCGGATCACCGGATAAAAGGTACCCGACCAACTGATTTATGGGATTGTAGCCTTTTTCCCTTAAAGATTGATAAACAGTAGTCAGGATTACTTCGGCTGCGTTGGTGTCGTCATTATTGACTTTAAACATCATCGTTTCCTGAGATATGTTGGTCATGAAGCCTCCTCCTCCCTTATATTATCTACAAAGTATTACCATATATATTCTACTCGGACTAGATTTTTCCTGTAAGATTATTAAATTTTTACAGGCAGATAAGAAAAGACTTGGCTTGTGCCAAGTCCCTCAGGACGCCGGCAGAAGCCTTAGTCGTTCTTATGTCAACAGAATTGCGTTATAAATTCTGGTAGACTAAAGAAAACACGGCTTGCGCCGAGCCTTTAGCGACAGCGGAAGCCGATGTTGCCCTTATCCAGACGGAAAGTTATACTTTCTTACAGGACAAAACGCCTGCCTGTAAAACACAATTAATTGATCTGCGATTTGATTATCTGTTCAGCCACCTGCAGCGCTTCACCAATTTTTTCCGGCTGCTTACCGCCCGCTTGGGCCATATCCGGCCTACCTCCACCGCCGCCACCGGCAATTTTGGCAGTTTCTTTGATAATGTTACCAGCATGCGCACCTTTAGAAACGCAGTCAGCTGTAGCCATTGCTACAAAATTTACTTTGTCTCCATTAACAGCACCAAGCACAATAACGCCTGACTGTAGGCGATCACGTACCATATCACCGGTTGCTCTCAGGTTCTCCATATCTGCTGCCGCTACTTGACCAATCACTACTTTAACACCGTTAAAATCTTTAACTCCTGTTAAAAGATCTTGTACCTCATTTTTAGCCAGTTTGCTGTTTAGCGTTCCTACTTCTTTTTCCAATTCGCGAACACGCCCGTTGAGCACATCAATTCGAGCCACGATTTCTTCCGGCCGAGTTTTCAGTGCTGCTGCAGCCTCTTTAATGAGCTCGTTCTGTGCCTTCAAGTATCCGTGAGCCCCATATCCCGTAACAGCCTCAATCCGGCGCATACCAGCCCCAATGCCGGCTTCACTGATAATTTTAAACAAACCAATTTCGGCAGTTGAGCCAACATGGGTGCCGCCGCACAATTCTTTACTAAAGCCGTCTACTACAACTACGCGTACCTGGTCGCCATATTTTTCGCCAAAGAGAGCCATTGCCCCCATACCTTTGGCTACATCCTGCGTTGTCTCGATAATGCCTACACAGGTATTATCTAATATAACGTCATTGACGATCTTTTCAACCTCAGAGAGTTGCTCATCAGTAACAGGTGCAAAATGGGTAAAGTCAAAACGCAGTCTACTGCTATCAACAGCAGAACCAGCCTGATTAACATGCTCGCCCAAAACTTGTTTCAAGGCAGCATGAAGTAAATGGGTAGCTGTATGATTGCGGGCAATATGGCGGCGCCTCGCGTAATCAACCGTAAGTTTTAGTGCTTCACCTGTCTTAAGCAACCCTTCACTTATTTGACCAATATGGTAAATAGTTCCATCAGGGAGCTTGCGGGTATTGGCCACTTCCAATTTACCAAGTGCACTAGCAATTACGCCAGTATCGCCCGCTTGTCCGCCACCTTCGGCGTGAAACGGCGTAACATCTAAAATAACGGCAACTTCGTCCCCATCAAAGGCTTCTTCCACAATTTTACCGTCTTTTAATAGCAGAACCAGTTTGGCGTTTTCAGCATCCGGTTTATAGCTAAGAGCATCTGTCACCACACCTGATAAATCAGGCATAACAACCTTTTCTTCGCTGTCCTGCCGGGCAGCCCGAGCCCGTTCGCGCTGCTCAGCCATAGCTTGATCAAAGCCTTGCTTGTCGAGAGTCATGTTATGTTCACTTAAAATTTCTTCAGTGAGTTCCCATGGGAAGCCATATGTATCATAAAGTTTGAATGCTGTTGCGCCGTCAAGAACAGCCTGCCCTGTTTGAGTAAGATCTTGAACATGCTTACTTAACAGTTCAATCCCCTGTGCCAAGGTATTGTGGAAGCGTTCTTCTTCCAGTTGAATAACTCTTTTAATATAAGATTTTTTGTCACTAATATCCGGATAAGCCTGTGCAAAAATATTGGCAACCACATCAACAATATCGGTAAGAAACGGCTTTTCAACGCCCATAAGACGGCCATGACGAACAGCCCGGCGTAGAATTCTTCGTAACACATAGCCCCGTCCTTCATTAGACGGTAACACGCCATCGCCAATCATAACAGTCATACTGCGGCCATGATCGGCGATTACTTTTAGCGATACATCCGTTTTGGCTGATTGTCCATATGAGACACCAGCAACGTTGGCGGTGTATTCGATAATAGGATAAAGCAAGTCGGTTTCAAAGTTAGAACGTTTATGTTGCAAAACAGACGCAATCCGCTCAAGACCTGCACCTGTGTCAATATTTTTCTTGGCAAGCGGCGTATAATTCCCCGCTTCGTCCCGATCAAATTGTGTAAATACCAGATTCCAAATCTCCAGATACCGATCACAGTTGCAGCCAACTGCACAATCAGGTTTGCCGCAACCTCTTTCTTCGCCTAAATCAATGTGAATTTCCGAGCACGGACCACAAGGGCCAGGGCCAATTTCCCAGAAGTTCTCTTCCATTCTAATAATACGATCAGCCGGTATTTTAATATCATTATGCCAAATCTCAAAAGCTTCATCATCGCCAGTATGTATAGTAATCCAGAGCTTATCCTTAGGCATTTCCAAATACTCAGTCAAAAACTCCCAGGCCCAAGTAATGGCCTCTTTTTTAAAATAGTCGCCAAAAGAGAAGTTACCCAGCATTTCAAAAAAAGTATGATGGCGTGCAGTTCGGCCAACGTTTTCAATATCACCGGTACGAACACATTTTTGACTTGTCGAGATACGAGGATGTGGCGGCTTCATTTTCCCCGTAAAAAAGGGTTTAAACGGAGCCATGCCGGCACCAACAAGGAGCAAGGTCGGATCGTTTTCAGGTATGAGTGAATAGCTAGACTGCACCAAATGGTCTTTGCTAGCAAAAAAATCCAGAAACAGCTTTCTGAGTTCGTTTCCGGCTAATTGTTTCAATTTAATCAGCTCCAATGTGCTAAATTTAATCCATTATTCTGGAATTATACTACGATTTAAGATTTAGTGTCAATCTTTGGCTTGTTTTTAAGAAACTATAGTAACAATCTAAGACCATGCTTAAGCAGCACTTTCCCCACTGCAGCTGCCGGCACAGCCAATAACATGCCAACCACGCCATATAATTCACCACCAGCAAATAGAAAAAAGATTACCGTAAGCGGATGCAGTCCTACACTTTCCCCCAGTATTTTAGGGCCGATGACACTGCCTTCCAATTGGTGAATCACAAAAAATAATAAACCTACCTTGAAAGCCAACATTGGTGACTCTAGAAGCGCCAGTGTTATGGCTGGAGTTGCACCAATAAACGCACCAAAATACGGAATAATATCAAGTAAGCCGGCAGCTATGCCAATAAGCAAAGCAAACGGAACATTAAATAAATATAAACCAGAACTTACTAAAATGCCAACAATAATTGCCACTGTTATTTGGCCTCTGATTACCCCACTTAATACTTTGTCAATATCCTTAAGCGCTAAGGTATATTCATGCCGCCAACTACATGGAATCAAAAGCAAAAAAGCCTCTTTTATTTCTCGCCAATCGTGCAAAAGATAAAAAGCCAATATGGGAGTAATGGCAAACCCGATAAAATGGGTAATTAATCCCATAATACCATTGGCTAACTCACGAGCAAAAGATTGACCTTCTCTTTGCAGTGATAATACTGCATCGTCAATACCAATCCGCATCGAGTATGGTAATGCTGAGTTTTGATATTGACTTTGAACAAGGTAAAATAGCTCTTCGCCTTTATCCAGAATATGCGGCAGTTCCCCGGCAAAATTCTCCAAGTCTCTGACAAAAACAGGTACGAGACGGGCTCCACCTAAAATAACTACAGTAAATAAAACTACATATAAAAGCGTAATCGCCAATCCTCTGGGCAACCCTTTCTTCTCAAGATAACATACTGCAGGATTGAGTAAATACGCGAGTACTAACGCAATAATAAACGGATATAAGCCACTACGAACAAGCCAAAGAAAATATACAGTTGCTGATAAAAACAAAAAAATGATAGCAAGGCGAACATGCTTTTTCGTTAACTGCATAGGCTGCCTCCTTGTCAAAAAAAAAGGAGACCATACAGGCCTCCGTATTACCGGATATTAATCCAGCTTTTTCATCAACCGCTTGCGCGCCCGGCGCGCTCCCTTCATCAAATCACGGGTGGTGTCGGCGACCGTGTCAGCACTGTATTCAAACAGCGGCTTTTTCTGTGGTTTAGCCATGGGACCTATGATGGCGCCGAGTGCTGTTCCTACAAGTCCACCCCAAACCAACCCTTGCCAAAACTTACTGCGCATCATATCACCCCTTTTGTACCTCTAAATTAACAGTACCTTGTATTAAATCGTCATATAGAGTCAATGTGCCGTCAGACTCGACATTGAAAATCCTTATATCTTGATCCCGCACCGTGAACTCTACACAGCAATCCCAACAATAGTACTGGTCGGCACCCACCTTACCGATTCCCCGCTGCCCGCACACAGGACAAGTTGTCATGAAACTTACACCTCACACCTCTTTAGATTCAGGTATAAGAAGGTTGGCCATAGTTTCTGGAACAATTAATTTATCCTGACCAACAACTTGTGCTTGCGGCAACGGCATAATTCTGCGGCCATATAGCAGATCAGTGATAAGGCCGTCAGAAATCTCATAAGCCTTTATCTCACCGGTAGAACCATCATAAAGCGCGTCAACCAATATGCCTAAACTTAGTCCGGTATCTGTATAAATTTGCTTGTCCAGCAAATCGCGCACATAATAACTGGTTCCCAGCGTTGCGATTGGTGTCAACTCCTGTACGGCATAACCGGCCCGAACCATTACAGCGTCTCTGCCTATTCTGAATAAATCTTCAAACACAATACCCTGGTCATTAGTGAACCAATTGGCACCGGCAAGGACAATTCCCCATACGGAAGCCTGTTCCAAATCAACTATTACTTCTTTTACCTCTCCAATCTGTGCGCCAGTCCCAGTAATCAGTACCGGCAAGCCAAATAATTCGCGTAATTTATGCATACTAGGCCTCCACAACAGATTGTAGTATTAGTATGACCAGAATCGAGGCTGTTTATATCATTGCCGCAGTGCAGGAAAATTTTATCCGTCTATTTACTTTACTACTTTATTATAATGCCACCGCCAACAACAGTGTCACCGTGATAAAAAACTACTGATTGTCCAGGCGTAATGGCCCGCTGCGGTACCTCGAATTTGACATTAACCTGCCCGTTGCCAAGTGGAATTACTGTTGCTTGAGCCGGCGGCGCGCTGTAACGAATTTTAGCCTCGACCGCAAGTGGTTCATCTAATTGATCAATAGTAATAAAATTAAGATCACCGGCAATGAGCTCAGAAGCAAAAACATCCTTGTCAGAACCAACAACGACCCGATTGCGTTCAGCATCAAGCGCCACTACATACAGGGGCTTACCGACTGCCAGCCCAAGACCTTTGCGCTGGCCGACAGTATATAACTGCACGCCTTGATGTTTGCCTAAAACCTTACCAGCAGTATCGACAATAAGACCTTGCTTCAGTGATTCAGGGATGCGCTCTTTTAAAAAGGCTTTATAGTCATCATTAGGCACAAAGCATATTTCTTGGCTGTCTGGTTTATCGGCAACTGATAAACCCAACTCCTTTGCCATCTTTCTGGTTTCAGTTTTTTCAAAACTGCCTAATGGCATTAAAAAATGGCGCAGAGTCTGCTGATTAAGATGGTATAACGCATACGACTGATCTTTGGCAGGATCAATCCCTTTGCGCAGAATGTAGCGTTGAAGCTCCTCGTTATACATAATCTGAGCATAGTGGCCTGTTGCCACATACTGAGCACCGAGAGCGAGCGCCTTGGACAGCAGCCCTTCAAACTTAACATATCGATTGCAGGCTATACAAGGGTTGGGTGTCCGGCCAGCCGAATACTCAGCCATAAAATAATCGACAACTGTTTCTTGAAACATATCCCGAAAATTAAGAACATAGTAGGGAATTCCCAGTTTGTTGGCAACTTGACGCGCATCATCGACAGCAGATAACGAACAGCACCCTCTACTGTCGGGATTATCTTCATTCTGATCTTTTTCCCATATTTGCATTGTCGCGCCTATTACATCGTAGCCTTGATGAACAAGAAGGGCGGCAGTTAAAGAACTGTCCACCCCTCCGCTCATGGCTACAACCACGCGGGGTTTGTCAGCCATTCATTAATCACTTTCCTTTTTTAGCAATGTAATCTTTTATAGCCTCATGCAGCGCGTCAGCGGCCAAATTGGAACAGTGCATCTTGGCCGGAGGCAATCCCCCAAGCGCTTCGGCAACGGCCTGATTGGAAATCTCTAAGGCTTCATCAAGAGTTTTTCCTTTAACCATTTCAGTTACCATACTGCTAGTAGCAATCGCTGCACCACAGCCGAAGGTTTTGAATTTTACATCAGTGATGATATCATTTTCGACCTGTAAATAAATCCGCATTATATCACCGCATTTGGCATTGCCTACCTCACCAACACCAGCAGCGTCTTTGATTTCGCCTACATTACGAGGATTAGTGAAATGATCCATAACTTTATCAGTATACATAGTATTCTCTCCTCTCAACAAATTATTAGTGATGATGATGGCAACTGGAGCAAGGATTCGATGGTTTAAAGTCAGCTGCACTGCCATAAAGCGGTGACATGCTGCGGAGACGTTCGACTATTTCCGGCACTACATTAAGAAAGTAGTTTACCTCTTCCTCAGTGTTGCCGCGACCAAGGGAAACCCTAAGTGATCCATGCGCCACTTCATGGGTTAACCCCATTGATAACAATACATGCGATGGGTCAAGCGAGCCTGAAGTGCAGGCAGAACCGCTTGATGCAGCAATCCCTTTAAGGTCTAGATTCAAAAGAAGAGATTCACCCTCAATATACATGAAGCTAAAATTAACATTACCAGGCATTCTTAGATCCGGATGACCGTTAAGTTTGATATGCGGCACTTTTTCAGTAATACCAGCAATAATCTTGTCACGTAATCCTTTAACATAAGCAACCTTTTTGTCCATATCCCGCATTGCCACTTCAGCAGCCTTACCCAAGCCAACAATTCCGGGTACATTTTCTGTGCCTGCACGCATATTGCGCTCGTGACCGCCGCCATGCTGAATTTCTTCAACCCTGACACCGCGCCGGATATAAAGTGCTCCCACGCCTTTACTGGCATAAAATTTATGGCCTGACATTGTGAGTAAGTCTATATTAAGTTCTTTAACATCAATAGGACAGTTGCCAGCAGCCTGGACAGCATCTGTGTGGAAATAAATACCCTTTTCTCTGGCCAGTTGTCCAATTTCTTTAATCGGCTGGATTGTTCCCACTTCATTATTAGCAAACATAATACTAATAAGTATTGTTTTATCAGTAATCGCATTTTTCAAGTCTTCCATACGCACCATCGCATGTTCGTCAACCGGAAGATAAGTAATAGTGAAGCCCTGTTTTTCAAGATATTCGCAAGTATGTAGCACAGCATGGTGCTCAATAGCAGTAGTTATAATATGATTGCCTTTTTTACGATTGGCATAAGCAACCCCTTTTATTGCCAGATTGTCACCTTCGGTGCCGCCGCTGGTGAAGAATATTTCATTTGGAGTGGCGTTAATCAAAGCAGCCACTTTTTCCCGGGCTTCTTCAACAGCTTTACGAGTTTCTCGGCCAAACGCATGGACACTGGATGGATTACCGTATTTTTCGGTCATATATTCCATCATCAGTTCGGCAACTTCTCGGTCAACCGGTGTTGTAGCCGAATGGTCAAAATAAATACGTTTCATGCTACTCATCTCCTTGTCTCTTTTCTTCATTGCATAAATCAGCAAGAGTAATTGAATCTAACACAGACGTAATGCTATCTCTTACCTTAGCCCAAACGCCGCGGGTCACACAAATATTAACCCGTGCACAGAAAGTTCTGCTTGCATCCTCATCAGAAAGCAGACAGTCAACCGGGGCAATCGGACCTTCCATAATCCGGATAATATCGCCAACCGAGATTTGCGCCGGTTCTTTAGTCAATGCATAACCGCCTTGGGCACCTCGCACGCTTTTTACGTAACCAGCCTTCCTTAGTGTACCCATTAACTGTTCAAGATAGTGTTCTGATATTCCCTGGCGCTGAGCCACGCTTTTAAGTGAAATGGCACCTTGTCCATAATGTAATGCCAAATCATACATAGCTGCCACGCCATAACGCCCTTTCGTTGACAGTTTCACTGCAACATCTCCCACTCCGGCTTTTCCGAGTATTATGATAGGTTTTCTTGCTTTAAATATTACCAAAATTATGGACAATTGTCAAAGGCGATTTGCCAGTAATTATTTGTAATTTATTTGATTGACACTATATGGCAGACTATGTTATTTTTTAAACATACTAAATATTTAGGAGGTTTTGCATGAGTATTAATACCAATAACACACAAACAGTAAAAATCGTGACTGCCGATCCGGGCGGACTGGGTCTATTTGGCTTGGCAATGGTTACTTTAGTAGCTTCCTCACAGAAACTCGGCTGGACTACAGGATTTTCTTTTGTCATTCCCTGGGCTATCTTTCTCGGCGCTATTGCCCAAGTGATTGCGAGCTTTAATGACTTTAAACACAACAACACATTTGGTGCAACAGCATTTGGCGCTTACGGACTGTTCTGGTTATCAGTAGCTGCCTGCTGGCTCATTAAAATGGGCGCTTTCGGCCCAGAATTAGCTGCTAATGTTGATGGTAAACAGCTTGGGGTTGCATTTATCGGCTATCTTATTTTTTCTGTGTATATGACTATTGGTTCAATGGAAACTAACAAGGTGCTTTTTATTATTTTCTTCCTTATTGACTTACTATTCATCGGTCTTGCCGCAGATGCTTTAGGTTGGGGTCACGGTTGGCACACAATGGCAGCTTGGTCTGAACTCTTGATTGCATTAGTCGGTTTTTATGGCGCTGCCGCTTCCACCCTTAACACCCATTTTGGCAAGCAGTTTCTTCCCACAGGCAAACCTTTTGGTATCTTTAAGTAACTAGTATTTAAATAAGCTAAGCCCCCGCTTCCAGCGGGGGCTTAGCTTATTTTTTATTGCCATTTTGTGCTTTAATGTGTTCTAAACGCTCAGCAAACTTGGTTTCAAAACCATTTCGCGTAGGGTGGTAATAGCTTCGCTGTCTAAGCTTATCAGGCATATATTGTTGAGCAACGAAACCTTCGCTAAAGTCATGGGGATAAAGGTAGCCTTTCCCGCTGCCAAGCTCGCGGGCGCCACGGTAATGAGCATCGCAGAGATGAGGCGGTATTGCTCCATAATCCATACGACGAACATCCTCTATTGCTTGATCAATGGCCATGTACGCAGCATTACTTTTAGGTGAACAGGCCAGATACACTACAGCCTGGGCTAACGGAATCCGCCCCTCAGGCATACCAATAAATTGAACTGCCTGTGCTGCTGCCATTGCTACTACAAGAGCCTGTGGATCTGCGTTGCCGATATCTTCTGAAGCACAAATAACCAGCCTGCGTGCGATAAATTTTACGTCTTCCCCAGCTTCCAGCATCCGTGCAAGATAGTGTAGCGCCGCATCAGGATCTGAACCCCGCATACTTTTGATAAACGCCGACACTACATCATAGTGATTATCGCCCTTTTTATCATAGGCCTGTAGTTTTTCCCCAGCTACTATTTCAACTATTTCAGGAGTAACAATGCTTGATTGAGAAGGTTCAAGCATTGCTGCCGCTTGTTCAATGATATTGAGGGCTGTACGAGCGTCACCACCGGCTAAGGCCGCAATCTTAAGTAAGGTTTCCTCACTACAAGTAATTCCCGCTTGTCCAAGTCCACGCTCACGGTCTGTTAGCGCTTGTTCTACAATCCGGATAATACCCTGCTCATCAAGTCGTTTTAAACGAATTACCCGCATGCGTGAAAGAAGCGGCGAGTTTACTTCAAAGTAAGGGTTTTCCGTCGTTGCACCAATTAGAATAATAGTACCGTTTTCTACATAGGGTAAAAGGACATCCTGTTGTCCTTTATTAAATCTATGAATTTCGTCCACAAAAAGAATTGTTCGACGCTGATGGAGCCTAAGCCGCTCTTTTGCACTGTCAACCACTTTGCGAATATCGGCAGTACCTGCAGCTACCGCATTCAATTTTTCAAAATGGCTGCCAGTCGTTTGTGCAATAATGTGAGCAAGTGTAGTCTTACCAGTCCCCGGCGGTCCATACAAAATAATTGATGGTATATTGTCGGCTTCGATCATTCGCCGCAAAAATTTCCCACGACCAATAATCTCTTCTTGACCAATGTATTCTTCCAATGTTCTCGGCCGCATTTTAACGGCCAACGGTCTACTATCTTTCAACTGAACTTCAAACAAATTCTGCGAAAACAAGTCCACACTATCACCCTTTTTACTGCTTGTGCTAATATGTTACTGGTATTAGGTATAGTATTCTAGCTAAACAGCAAAAAACCCTTGAGTAAAGTTAAAAAACAGACCACCGTATCCGATCAATATCGAATGCGGTGGTCGTAATTAATTTTGTAATTTAAGCGCGTCTCAGGATGCCGAGCGGTTTACCGATTGGCAGAACAACCCGTCCGGCAAACTTATTAAGGAATATAGCGCCACTTGCATAAAATCCGAGGATACTGATAGCAAGCTCAGACCAGGCGGCAATTGAATGTGCCCAGTGGAAACCCCAGGAATCAAGGGCAAGGCAAATTAAGAGAACATCAATTAAGACCATAATACCAATAAACACTTTGTTAGTATCCAAAGATGCCACTGTGGCAAATACAGAGAAAATGAAGTAACCAAAAAATGCGAAACCAAGTTGACTGACATCAGCCTGTGCAGCAAGTGCGGCACCAAATACTCCGCCTTTAATCATCCAAGCCATTGCAACGCTATACCAGAAAAGACCAAATGCGCCTAGAACGGTAGCGCCAAAGAGGTTGTTGTGCTTAAAATCCCAGTATGAGGCAACAAATTGAGCAGTAGCCCCAAGGAAGAAAGCCCAAGGAATAAGGAATGCAGTGCCTGACGTCCAACCTAATTTTTGGGACGCTGCGACCAGTGTTACCATGGCCAGACCAAAGACGCCTAATGGAGTAGGATCAGCGATGACTTCGGAAATTTTTTGTACTTCACCAGATTTGTTGCTCATGATATCCCCCTATAAAAAAGATGTACAACAAACATAACATAAATAGAATAAAAGGTCAATTCTTGTCGAAATAAAGTATAAAGTTTTTTTAATCCTTTCAGTAAAGGTACACAAAAAATTCGGACATCGTCCCCATTGATATAAGGAAGATGTCCGAATATGTTTCTTAGCAGAAATTAACTCTCTCTATGAATGCTCAATCCCCACCATGCCGTATTGTCTGTGTTTTGAACCTGCCCCCGGCAGGTGGGTGCTCGCCTGATTACTTTGTGTGTCCCCTCAAACATACAGGGCATACAGGCCATAATCAGAGACAGGCTCCCGCAGTAAATGTGTTGGCTCAAAACATAGACTTCAAACGAACACAGTAGGGTATGAGCAATTCTTTTGTTCGTTTTTATATTATCAAATAAATCACGCAATTGCAAGAGTTTAGGCTCCGGAATATTCTTCCATTTACAATCGCTTACTTTTTAGTCACAACATCAGACTTAATAAACAATTCCTTAAGCTGACGCGGTCCCACTTCCGACGGAGCTTGCATCATCATATCTGAAGCGCTTTGTGTTTTGGGGAAAGCAATAACATCCCGAATTGATGCTCGTTTGGCCATAAGCATAACTAGACGGTCTAAGCCAAAGGCGATACCGCCATGCGGCGGAGTGCCATACTCAAAAGCCTCAAGCAAATAACCAAACTTATCTATAGCTTCTTCAGGAGTTAGACCTATCGCCGTAAATACTTTTTCCTGAATGCTGCGGTTATAAATCCGGATGCTGCCACCGCCCAGTTCAATTCCGTTAAGCACCAAATCATAGGCTTTAGCTTTAATCTTGCCTGGATCATTGCCCAAATATTGAACGTCCTCGTCGCGCGGTGAAGTAAATGGGTGATGCATAGCAACCCAACGCTTGTCTTCTTCGTCATATTCAAACATGGGGAAATCAATAACCCATAAGAAGGTTAGTTTATCTGGATCGATTAAGTTAAGACGACGGCCCATTTCCAGTCTGAGCTGCCCTAATGCGGCTGCCACAACTTTAGGTTTATCAGCAACAAATAGCAGCAGATCACCAGTCTCAGCTTGCGTTAGAGCTGTCATTTTACTAATCGTATCTTCGCTAAAGAATTTAGTAATCGGCGATTTTAGGCCCTCGTCAGTATAGCATATCCAAGCTAATCCCTTAGCACCATAGGTGGCAACATAGTCTACTAGACCATCAAGTTCACGGCGGGGAGCGTTGGCGTAACCCTTAACATTAATGGCTTTAACCTGACCGCCGTTAGCTAGTACAGTATCAAATACTTTGAAGCCGGAATCTTTAAAGATTCCAGACAAATCAACCAGCTCCATACCAAAACGAAGATCAGGTTTATCTGAACCGTAGCGTGCCATGGCTTCATCATAACTTAAACGCACAAAAGACGCAGGCACCTCGGCGCCAATACCTTCTTTAAAGATGTGAGCAACCATTTGCTCCATAAGAGATATAATATCTTCTCTGTCAATAAAGGACATTTCAATGTCAAGCTGGGTAAACTCTGGCTGGCGATCAGCTCTTAAATCTTCATCCCGGAAGCAGCGGGCTATTTGAAAATAACGTTCCATCCCAGCAACCATAAGCAGCTGTTTATAGATTTGCGGCGATTGCGGCAAGGCATAAAACTTGCCTGGATTTACCCGGCTGGGTACCAAGTAGTCTCTAGCACCTTCAGGCGAACTTTTTGTCAGAATGGGGGTTTCAACTTCAAGAAAACGGTGCTGATCCAAGAAGTCCCGCATGGACTTGGCCACCCGGTGTCTGAGCATAAGGTCTTTTTGCATCTCAGGCCGCCGCAGATCAAGATAACGGTACTTTAACCGTAGAATTTCATCAACCTCGATGTTGTCTTGGATATAAAAAGGCGATGTTTTGGCCATATTTAAGATTTTCAGTTCACTGCCATATACCTCAATTGTACCTGTATCCATATTAGGATTAATAGTACCTTCAGAACGAACCTTTACAGTACCGCGTACAGCCAGCACATATTCATTGCGAACCATCTCAGCCTTAACAAAAGCATCCTTATTAACATCAGACGAAAATACTACTTGAACAATACCTGAACGATCACGCAAATCAATAAAGATAAGCCCGCCATGGTCACGGCGTCTGGAAACCCAGCCGCATAGAATAACTTCCTGGCCTGTGTGATCTTGGTTCAAATCATTACATGCATGGGTCCGTTTTAACCCCTGCATTGTATCAATTGCGCTAATTGTTTCATAATCGGCTGTTTCTATTTGTGCCATTACTTCTCCATCTCCTCTATAATCATATGTACCAGTTCAGCCCTATCAATTAAATTTTGGCTGCCTGTTTCCATATTTTTTAACATTACTTTATTCTGTGCCAGCTCATCCTGGCCAATAAGCGCCACAAACTTGGCCGGATATTTATTGGCATATTTCATCTGCGCTTTTAAGCTGCGATTCATAAAATCCATATCAGCGGCGATACCTGCATGGCGAAGCTCAGTTAACAGCTCGAAGGATGCTGCCTGAGTCTCAGCTCCCAACGGGGCAACAAAAACATCAATCGCGTTATTTATGAATGGCAATAACTCTTGTTTTTCTAGCGCTAAAAGTACCCGCTCAATACCAATGGCAAAGCCGATACCCGGCGTTGGCTGACCGCCGCATTCGGCAATCAGACCGTCATAGCGGCCACCGCCACATACTGCGCTCTGCGCACCTAAGGGTGAGTACTGGATTTCAAAGGCCGTCTTTGTGTAATAATCAAGGCCACGCACTAAACGCGGATTAAGGACAAAACTAATCCCCGCAGCAGTCAAAAGATCTTTCAGTCCAGTAAAATGGTTACTGCAATCACTGCAAAGGCAATCGACCATATGAGGAGCACCTTGAGAGTGTTCAGCACATGTCTCATTTT
Source organism: Sporomusa malonica (assembly GCF_900176355.1). Lineage (GTDB taxonomy): Bacteria > Bacillota > Negativicutes > Sporomusales > Sporomusaceae > Sporomusa > Sporomusa malonica. The sequence continues at coordinate 246,746 of NZ_FWXI01000005.1, forward strand.
TACAATCTAAAATACGCATAGGATTACGATCATACCTGGACTGACAGTCTGAACATAAGTGCGATACTTTATCGCGAAAAAACTCTTGCAGCTTAGTGCGGTAAACAGGACGACATTCTGGGCAGCCAACCGAATTAATTAACAATTTTAATTCATTTAACCCTAACTTGTTAAGAAGCTCTACTGCCAAGCTAATAATCTCAGCATCAATAGTTGGCCCGTGCGCGCCGATAGCTTCGATGCCAAACTGGTGAAACTGGCGGTAACGGCCAGCTTGCGGCCGGTCATACCTAAACATGGGTCCGATATAAAATAATTTTGTCGGCTGCGGTCCAGCATACAGTTTGTTCTCTAAATAAGAGCGAACCACAGAAGCAGTATTTTCAGGTCTTAATGTAATATTGCGTTTACCTCTATCGGTAAAGGTATACATCTCTTTTTCAACAATATCAGTAGTCTCTCCGATACCGCGTAAAAAAAGTTCTGTATGCTCAAAAATCGGGGTACGAATCTCGTGATAGGCAAAATTACGGCATACTTCACGAATCGTTTTTTCAACATACTGCCAATGTCCACTAGTATCAGGCAATATATCCTTAGTTCCCCGAGGGCCTGTTGTCAGCATAATTAATCCTCCTTACAGTCGCCATATAATCTTGAAAGCAGTGTATTTCTTTCGTTTAAATAAACATCTAGATTTTTTATGTAGGAGACAACATCTTTGGCATTATAGGAACTTTGAAGCCGCCAGTGATTAGGGCTTACTGCCTTAGTACCAGCACCGGGTCCAATGCCGATGATCGTCTGTCTTTCTTCCATTATTTGAATATTATAAAGGCAATCGGTTTCCGGTTTGGCATAGCCGATGTTTTCAAGATTACCTGTCATATACTTCTGCCGGTATAAATAGTATGGATGCATGTCCAAGCTGGTGGCGTAATCGGTAGCAACCTTAAGCATTGCTTGAGTTACTTCCTCATTGGGCAAAGATTGTCCTGATAGTATGCCGGAACTCAGTGACTCCTTCAGGATGGAGCCACGCTTTAAGGCTAACGTATGTACCGTAATATTTTCAGGGTTGAGCATGGCAATTTGCCGCATGGTATCCTCCATATCGGCTTCAGTCTCACCAGGCAGACCTGCAATTACATCCATGTTTACCAGGGGTATCCCAGCATAGCGGATTTTACCGAATATGTCTATTATATCTTGAACAGTATGTCTTCGTCCAATCTGTTTTAATGTTTTATCTTGCATTGTTTGCGGATTTATACTTACCCTATTTACTCCATATTGCCGCAAAACATCAATTTTTTCGTTATTAATGCTATCAGGGCGTCCAGCTTCAACTGTAAATTCTTTCGTTTGCGCACTCCTAAAGCCTTCTCTAATTAGAGCAAGCAAAGCGGCCAAATCAGTTGCTGACAAACTCGTAGGTGTTCCGCCACCAACATAAATACTCTCTACCGATAAATTAAACCTTGCTATTAGCTGTGAAGTGCTTTCGATGTCTCGGGTAATTGACCGTAAAAAAGCATCAAGCTGTTCTCGCCGCTCGGGCAGCACATAGGCTGGGAATGAGCAGTATAAACATCTCGATGGACAATAGGGTATTCCTATATATATACTTATTTTTTTTTCGTTCACTGGATTATCAGGGCTAACGATCACGGGGCGCTGATGGATGGCAATACCGGTAACAAGTGCAGCCTTGGCGGGTTCTAACGCATACTCTTGCACAAGTTTTGCAGTGATTTGGGAACGAATAAGACCTTGATCCAACAAACGATGGACTATTTTCGTGGGACGAACACCACGAAGAATTCCCCACGGTGCTGGGTTACTTCCTGTTAACTTCCGCATAAGCCGAAGAACAGTAAGACGTACCAGTCGCCTGACCAGCCCAGTTACATCTTCACTGTCTTCACTCTTAGTGCGCGCCAGCGGCATAGGACGATACTCATATTCAGTCAAAGATTCGATTTCAGCTGCTGGGGTACAAAAGCTAATAACAATTTTTATACTTACTTGATCCTCTTCACATCTGACTGAACTTACTATAAGCAGACTGCCAGGCTTAAGATCAGCTAAGCGGGCCCCTTCCGGCCAGACGCCCGCAGCATCAACATTAAACAGGAGCATAGTATCACGTATAGCAGAAGAAATATCAACGCCGGCACCAGCATTAGTAAAGAAAAAATTATTAATCTTCACGTTTTTTGCGGCACTCCTGACAATATCCGTAAAACTTAACTTGATGATCTACGATGGTAAAATTGCTGTTTTTAGCAATTACGTTTTCTAGCTCGTCCATTAAATCATCTTCAAACTCTATCACCTTGCCACAGGCAAGGCAAATAAGATGATGATGATGATGGGGCGTACTTGTTTCATTAATTTCATATCGGCTGCGGCCATCACCAAAATCCATTTTTTGCAGAACATCGAGTTCACTCAATAATTCAAGCGTGCGGTATACTGTTGCCAACCCAATATCGTTCGACTGCTGCCGCACAATATTATGAACGTCTTCAGCGCTTAAATGCTTGTCTTGATTATCGATAAAAACCTGCAAAACAATTTGGCGTTGGGGTGTCAGCTTATAGTCCCGTTCCCGAAACTTTTGACGCAAGTTAGACAAATCAATACTCATATAATTCACCTGTCCTTCGGAACTTCATCCAAATACCAGAGGTGCCGGAGTACAACCTTGAATAATGCGGCAACAGGCACGGCCAGAATCATTCCGGCGATTCCGTACAATTGGCCGCCTATCAACAAACTTATAATTACCAATACGGGATGCAAATCAATGGTGTGCCCCATAATATTAGGAACAATTATGTGGTTTTCAATTTGATGAAGGATTATATAAAAAGCAGCCACTTTTGTTGCTAACACGGGTGATGACAAATAAGCTAGCAAGATAGCAGGAATAGCACCAATTATCGGCCCGATAATTGGGAGTGTCTCAGTCAAAGTAACCAGGAGACCCAATACAAGCGGATAGTCCACTCTCAAAAAGTACATGCCGCTAAATACCATTAAACCCATTATGGCACTAATCAGTACCTGACCGCGAATATAATTGCTCACAACCATAGCCAATTCTTCAATTATGCTGACAGCTCGGGGCTGGGATAAAGGAGGAAAAAGGGTAATAACATCAGCTTTGAGACTTCGCCAGTCTTTCAAAAAATAGTAAGTTAAAACAGGTACAACTACCAGCTCAATGATTTGTGTGGCAAAAGCGAATACTGCATTAATAATATTACGCATGAAGCCTACGCCATAAGAAGCTGCTCCAGTCAGTCCATCAGTAATCAGCGAGCGGATATTATCAGGAACTTGTGCAGAATTTGCCTGTTGCTCAATCAACATAGTTAGCTTGTTAATTCTGCTAACCAGTTTGGGCAGGTCAATAACAAAGTTATTAAACTCACTGATAAATGGTAATAAGACAAACATCGTAATAGCGCTCAGGAGCAGGCCAGTTAGCAGAAAAGCTAGTAAAATAGCTACTTCACGGGGTAAATGATATTTCTTCGTACCCATGGGTACGTCAGTCAGAGCATTTACTAGTGGATTAAGCACAAAAGCCGCGATAATAGCAACAATAATAGGTAGATAAATAACCGTTACCTGGCTGAGCATATATAATCCAGAGGCTAAAATGACGATTTTTATCCAAACGGCAAGTGATTTCATCATACGTAATCCAAGTTACTGAACAAAGGGATTGTGTGTACGTTCCCAGCCTATCGTGGTTTCTGGGCCGTGGCCTGGCAGGACAGTAACATCATCCTCAAGGTTCAGCAGGTTATCTTTGATGCTATTGATTAGCTGACTATGAGAACCGCCCGGAAAATCAGTCCGGCCAATTGATTCAGCAAACAATGTATCCCCAGCAATTAGCACTTTGTCTGACAGCAAGCAAATACCTCCAGGTGTGTGCCCAGGCGTATGCAAAACTTTCAATTTAATGTTACCAACAGCAATAGTATCATTATGACTTAGTAGCTGATCAGCAGGCTGGCAAACAATACCGCCGCCAATAAACATAGATAGGTTGCTCTGAGCACTTGTCAACATACCGGCATCTTCATGATGAATGAGAACTTTTGCGCCGGTAGCCTGCTGAATCGCGTCGTTTGCCGCAATATGATCGGCATGTCCATGTGTATTGATAATATACTCAACCTTAAGATTAGCTTTATTAATTTCAGAGATGATGGCGTCGGCGCTTCCGCCAGGATCAATTACGCCAGCTTTTAATGTTTGCTCGCAATACACTACATAGCAATTAGTTCCAAGATGGCCTACTTGCAGTTGAATTACTTTCACATAATCACACTCCTTATTAAAACAACCGGTTACTGTCAAGCAGCATGGTTACCGGTCCATGATTGCTCAAACGAACAATCATTTCGGCCTGGAACTGCCCACACGACACATTCACACCCATATTGCGGCATAATTCCACAAAAGCCTCATAAAGTGCCAAGGCTTGCGCTGGCGGAGCCGCAGTATCAAAACTTGGCCGGCGGCCTTTACGGCAATCGCCATATAATGTAAACTGGGAAACTATTAACAAATCTCCGTTGATGTCTTTGACAGACAGATTCATTTTTCCCGCATCATCAGGAAAAATTCGCAAATTAACAATTTTTTCCGCAAGATATTTGGCATCTTGCTCAGTATCCTCCTGGCCCACCCCAAGAAACACGGTGAGCCCTGTCTTACTATTAGATATTTCCTGCTCTGCTACCGTTACACTGGCGGCATCTGTGAGTTGAACAACAGCCCGCATTAGACTCCTCCTAAGGATTGGGTCATACGGTGTACAGAGAACACATCCGAAACCCTGCGTATTTTATTCATAATATGCTCTAGTTGGGCCAGATTGCCGATATCAATGTCCATGTTAATAATAGCGGTTTTATTTTTCTGTACCCTAGCATTCAGAGAACTTACGTTAATCCTAGCATCTGCTGCGACCATCATAATGTCTGACAGCAGGTTAGGACGATCCCCGCCTGCAATCTCAATGGAAACCTTGTAGAGTGTATCACCAGGCATATCCCAGTTAACTTCAATCATGCGCTCGTATTCCTCGGGATTATTCAATATATTAGGACAGTCCGCACGGTGAACCGATACTCCCCGTCCTCTAGTAATATACCCAACGATGACATCACCTGGCAGCGGATTGCAGCACCTGGCCAATCTGACCATAAGTCCTGATTCGCCTTTTACCAAAATACCATGGCTGACTTTACTCTTTGGCCGTTTAGGCTTAAGATCGGCCAATATAGCAGTAACATCAGGAGGTGTAGTGCTTTTTAGTTCTTTTTTATGAGCTTCCATCAGCTTGCCCATAACCCCATGGAGGGTAACTCCACCATAACCCAAAGCTTCAAACAAGTCATCTTCGCTTACAACGTTTAAGCGTTTAGCGACTTCACTTAAACGATCGCCTTTTACCAGATCACGCCATTCATAGCCAAGTTTCTTACTCTCGCGTTCGATCATCTCCCGGCCTTTGGCAACATTCTCTTCTCGCTTTTCTTTCTTAAACCATGACCTGATTTTATTCCGGGTTTCCGATGATCCTACCACATTTAACCAATCACGGCTAGGCCCGTTGTTATGTTTGGAAGTAATGATTTCAACAATATCGCCATTAGTGAGCTTGTATTCAAGCGGGACAATTCTGCCGTTAATTTTGGCCCCAACACAGCGATGACCAACATCGGTATGAATGCGATAGGCAAAATCTATCGGTACTGAACCAGCAGGCAAATCAACGACATCGCCCCGCGGTGTAAACACAAATACTTCATCGGCAAAGACATCCATCTTTACCGTTTCAATGAATTCGCGCGGATCCCGCAAATCACGGTGCCATTCTAAAAGCTGCCTGAGCCAGGCTAGTTTTTGGTCTGTGTCCTTATTGGCTGCTTTTGGGCCTTCTTTGTACTTCCAATGAGCGGCAATACCATATTCGGAAATCCGGTGCATGTCTAATGTACGAATTTGAATCTCAAGTGGCTGACCTGATTGCCCAATAACAGTAGTATGTAGTGACTGATAGCCGTTAGATTTCGGCATTGCGATATAATCCTTGAATCGACCAGGCAAAGGTTTCCATAAAGTATGAACAATACCGAGAGCACCGTAGCAATCTTTTACAGAATCGACAACAATCCGAATGGCTGATAGATCATATATTTCACTAACATCCTGCTTGTGACTTTTCTTTAGTTTCTTATAGATACTGTAAAAATGTTTTGGACGCCCTTGGATTTCCGCTGTAATCCCGACACCCTCAAGCCGTTCACTCATCAGCGCAATGGCATCGGTAATAATTTTCTCTCGCTCTTTACGCTTTTGTTTAACTTGTTCAACAAGCTTATAATACTTGTCTGGTTCTAAAAACCGAAAAGATAAATCTTCCAATTCCCACTTAACATTAGAAATACCAAGCCGGTGCGCCAATGGTCCAAATATCTCAAGTGTCTCACGGGATATCTCCTGCTGTTTATGTGGTGCCATATACTTAAGCGTACGCATATTGTGCAATCTGTCAGCAAGCTTTATCAGTACTACCCTGATATCTTTAGCCATGGCTAAGAACATCTTGCGGTAGTTTTCCAACTGCTGTTCTTCTTTGGACTTATACTCAATGCGACTTAATTTAGTGACTCCGTCAACAAGCATGGCAATTTCTTTGCCAAACTCTTTTTCCAGTTTCTCTAATGTAACTTCAGTATCTTCCACCACATCATGAAGCAAGCTGGCGCTAATTGTAACAGCATCAATCTGTAAATCAGCCAGTATATTAGCAACCCCTAACGGATGATAAATATACTCTTCGCCAGATACCCTAAGTTGACCAGCATGGGAGCTATGGGCCAATTGGTAAGCTTTTTCAACTAACTGCAATGGCGCGTCAGGTTGATAAGTTTTAATTTTAGCCACTATATCTTCAATATTTGGCCGTTTCCCTTTTTTTTCTTGCACATCGCTGCCCATGACCCACCTCTTACCCTGTTGCTGCTAATATATTATATATAGCTGTACTTGATTTGGCTAATTAGTATTGAACCAAAGAGTTTATGTCATAGCCAGCCAAAACTTGGCGCCCATTCAAAAAGGATAGTTCGATCAAGAACGCCAGCCCTGCCACCTTGCCACCTAACCGTTCAACCATCTTGACTGTCGCCATGGTAGTACCGCCGGTTGCCAGCAAGTCATCGACAATCAGCACGCTGCTTCCTGGTTCAATTGCATCTTTATGAATTTCAAGGGCATCTTTACCATACTCTAATGAATACTCATAACTGATTATCTCAGCAGGCAACTTTCCTGGTTTACGGATCGGCACAAAACCTGCGCCTAGAACATAGGCGACCGGAGCACCAACAGCAAACCCGCGCGCTTCTGGTCCAACCACTACATCAATGTGCTTATCCTGATAATGTGCTGATAACATATCAATCGCTACTCGAAATGCTTTTCCATCTTTAAGTAGTGTAGTAATATCTTTAAAGTCAATTCCTTGCTGTGGAAAATCAGGTACATTTCTAATTTTTTCCCGTAGATTCATTACTGAACCTCCTTAAACTGAGTATATCCAGCTAAATACTCCTCACGCATTCGTACACTCTCACGAAATGTAGGTGAATCTGATAGCTCTAGCTTTTTCAACGGAGATGGCTCCAGTACAATGTTAAGTGTTCCTTCAGCAGTTACTTCTTTGGCTAATAAATTTAGTTCCCATAGTATGGTTATTGCCATATCAACAACCTTCTCAGGTAAAGTAATTTTATACTTTTTTAAAATTATATCGGCGATATCTTGAAGAGAAAATTTACATTGTCCCAATTTATTAAATTCTTTAACAGTCAAATAGATATACCCAATACATTCTCGGTCAGGTGCAAGTTTATCCAGACTCTCTTTGTCTTCACTGACAATCGATTGTCGCACATCATGCGCTGTCAACTGCAGATTTTTTTTTCCCTGCCATTCATTAAATTTAGGTACAAATACCAGGTCTATTTTTTTGTTGCAGGCAAGCGTATCTGATAATTCTCCCATGTTCCAGGCAATTACATCATTAACTGCAGTATTTTTTAACTTAAGCTTCAAGTGTCGGCTCTGCTGCCCGATCAGCCTTTTTTCCAAAAACTCAACATTTCGGCAGGCAAACACCGGACTCGGGTTGCCAAATCCATATGGTTCAAGGCAAGCTAATTGTTCAATAAACGCCGCATTGACTTCTGCCAGCGGCAAAAAAGAATCAATAGTAAGGACAGGAATATAGTCAGATTCTGATAGGTTTTCCGAAGCAATAGCATTTAATCGCTCATGAAGAAAGGGTATATTGTTAACAGGAATTGTTAGGCCTGCCGCCTGACGGTGACCGCCAAATTGGGTTAACAAATCAGAACATCGAGTCAGCGCTCCGTACATATCAAATGCCGGTATGCTGCGGCAGGAGCCCTTGCCGTATCCGTCACGTACACTAATCATGATTACCGGTCTATAAAATTTGTCTACTAACCGCGAAGCTACGATGCCAATGACCCCTGAATGCCATTCTTCGCCAGCCAGAACCAGCACGTTGGCAGCACTTATATCTAGCGTGGACAACTGCTCTTCAGCTTTGGCCAAAATCAGCTTCTCTATTGCTTGGCGGGCTGAATTTTCAGCATCTAAGAGGCCAGCCAGTTCACGCGCATAGTTTAAGTCATTAGTGATTAAAAGCTCCACACCGGCCGTTGCTTGGCTCACACGTCCTACTGCATTTAGCCTCGGTGCAATAACAAACCCCACACTCCCGCTGTCAACCACCTTACCAGTTAATCCACATACTTCTAATAAAGCATTGATGCCTATATTAGAAGTAGTTGCTAACTGCCTTAAACCAGTTTTAACTAAAACCCGGTTTTCACCGGTAAGAGGTACAATATCGGCAATTGTGCCAATCGCTACGATATCGAGGTAATCAAAAAACTTATTATCTGTCCCGTAGTAGTGTTGCCACAAAGCCTGACATAACTTAAATGCGACACCGACTCCGGCTAAGTTTTTTTCAGGATACAGACAATCCGGCTGTTTGGGATTAATAATCGCCAAAGCAGATGGCAGTTCTGCCGGTGGCTGGTGGTGGTCTGTTATAATTATATCTAGCTGCCCCAATATAGCAGAAATTTCTTTTACCGCACTAATTCCACAATCGACAGTAATAATAAGTTTGGTTCCTGTCTGAATAAGGCTGTCTAAAGCGGCAGCATTCAAGCCATAACCTTCACTTTGCCTGTCTGGAATATAAAACTCAACACTAGCGCCAAGCCGAGTTAATGTTTTATAAACTACCGCACATGATGTAATTCCATCAACATCATAGTCACCGTAAATAGTAATCTTTTCATGCGCTGCAATAGCCTGAACAACTCTCCCGACGGCAATACTCATATCTTTAAGGAGATATGGGTCTGCGATATATTCTGAACTAGCAGACAAAAATTCAGTTGCTGCTTTTTCGTCGGTAACACCGCGATTAATTAACGTTTGAGCAATAAACTCTGATATATTCATTTTCCGGCTGAGCTCACTAGCCAGTTCACGCTTAGCAGGAAATAGTCTCCATGCCTTTTTTAGCCTCGCCATAGACTGTATAAAGACCTCCGTAATACTATACTAGATAATTGTAGTATACAGTGTAATATTTTGCAACTTGACCTAAATCTATCTTGTTTTTTACTGGTTTTGTGGCTGGGTTTCCTGTCCGGCTCGCAATTCACGGTTTTCTGCTTCCAACTGCTGCTGCACCTGCTGTGCTTTGCGGAGGGCACGTCTAAGTCTAAATTGTACCAGCATAGCAAGCGATAAGATGATCATAGCGCCAAAGGTAGCAGAGCCTAGAATGATAATAACCAGTGAAGTTTGAAAACCCCATGTCAAAAAAGTCACAGTAACCGGCAGTGAGTTCTGGACAGCAAAAATAGCCACCAGAAACGCGAAAATAAAGGCAAGCAATAAGTTAATCATTTTTCTATCACACCCATAAATAGTTATCAAGTTACTATTCTCGTAAAAAGTGGAATAATCCTTTAAATTTGATAAAATAGGCAAATAAAAGTAGCAATATAAAGAAAAACAGGCTGAGCGCCTGCTAATCTACAAATCAAAATTCACATGATATACATATTAATGAGCACGATCATAATAAGCCCACAGGTAAATCTGAGTAGAGCCACCCCGGCTAACCGGTAGAGTACGGATAAAACGCTATCACTACGGGGAATAAGTGTTTTGCCAGCAACTAACTCCCAGACTACTAGCCCAAGAACGGGCCCTAGTAATGCATCACTAGCTAGCATGCCGGCAACGTGACTGATTACGCTGTTGACGCTGAATACACGAGAAACTGGATAGTTTCGGGTCAAATATATTCTTAATGCCCTGCCACCCAACTCGGCTATTACAACCAGACATATCAGCATTACGATAATCCATGGCGCGAAAGTCAAAAAACCAGCAAACAGGCCATAAAGCGCTGCTCCCAGCAGAATGATTAACGTTCCAGGCAGCTTAGCTGAGATCGTACATAAGAGACCGACCAGCATAATAAAAGTGACTAGAAATTTAACCAACAAAAGTCATGTACCCCGTTTCGCACTAGTATAGTACTATTGGTAACGTTATTGTGACTTGTTGGCACCTTGTTTATGTAGGGAGTAAGCTGTATAACAAATGAAAACCATCATGATCAAACCTGTACCGCTCATGAGCATGAGCATCAAATCTAAACAGATAAAACTGCCACCCCAAATAAGAGCCCCCGACAGTGTCAATGCAGGCCACAGAGTTAATCGGGTCAATACACTGAGCTGCTTTGCATTGACCAGCATTGCTGGCACCATTGTATTAATAAATATACATAGCAAAATACCGTTAAAACCAGTTGCCAGCCAAGGACCAAGGACCTTATCAGCAACAGTTGGCAGCGCCATGAGTCCGGAAGCTCCACCAACTAATGCCAGATGAGCCAAGAATAGGGTAAAACAACCTTCAAAAATTTTAGCCAATATTGCTAGATACACCCCTGTGTAATCTCTGGTGACAAAATAAGTTCCGGCCTCTACTACTAGCGCTGAACGCATGCCACAGGCATTATAGCCAATGAGCGCCAAGACTAAGGGCCAACTGATCTGATCGAGTGCAATGATATTATTTAACGGTATAACTTGGATAGTATCTAACAGCATTGCCAGCATAATGCCTGTTGCCGGAATAAACAGAAGCGCCAGATAATTAGAAATCTGCAGCAATTCTCGACCATAACCGGCGGCCAGCATAGAACATCCTGCTATACATAGTGCAGCGGCAAACATATACGGGATGCCAGTCAAGCTCTCAATTAACTGCCCAGCAAAATAGCCGCCGGTTAACGCGCTGGCGGGGAGCGACACGGCTAATACGGAAAACGCCAGTATCTGCTTACCTCGCAGGCCAAATAACCGTTTTACTACTGCTGTCAATTCGCGCCCGCTCTTTACACCTATCCAGGCTGACATCCCCGCTAGCACTGAGCCAAATATCATATAAGCCAAGAAAACTGTAGCATAAATACCATTTCCTATTAACGAAGCCATGGCCGGAACAACTGCTGCATTATCGCCTGCAATATGAACAATAGCCAATGACAGCGCCGGTAGTATTACGCCCATATGTATCGCCCCCTGCCTTGCTTATAGGATATGCGCAGGGGCCTCGATGGTGCAAAAAAACCTGGAGCAATATGCCCCAGGCTACTTTTTACTTGGCGCCTTTTGTCTTTATCTCAAGCCGCCGCCGGTCTTCATATAGTTTCCAGGTAACCCAAATTTGGCTGGCATTAAATATCGAAGAGTATGCGCCGCTGGCAAAACCAATCAAAAGCGCCAAAGAAAAGTTCTTCGTAGTCTCGCCGCCAAACAGATAGAGCGCTCCTGTTGCAAACAGCACCGTAAGCACGGTATAAATCGAGCGGGTCATAGTCTGCCAGATGCTGCGGTTGACAAGTTCCTCAAGACCATCTGCTTTTTTATACGTTTTCAGGTTTTCGCGAATACGGTCAAAAATAACGATTGTATCGTTAATCGAAAAACCGACAATTGTCAAAATAGCAGCAACAAAGGAAGCGTCAATCTCCTTTTGCAGAATTGAAAACAAGCCCATCACAATCAATATATCGTGAAGTAGTGCTGCAATCCCAGAAACAGCAAATTTAAACTCAAACCGATAGGTTATATAGACAATCATAAGCACCCAGGAGATTAAGAGCGCAAAAATCGCCTGCCGGGTAAGCTCTGAACCAATAACGGCTCCAACCTTTTCGATCCTGAGCACTTCAAAAGCACCCAACTTAGTTTCAAAACCTTTAAGTACCGTCCGTCGCTCATCTTCATTGAGCACGTGGGAACGTACAAATACGTTAGGTGACCTATCTTCCTGACCGGCCAGAGCCAGCTGAATGGTACTGCCTTCTAACTGATAATCCTTGAGAACATCCCTGACTTCCGCAACTGTGACCGGGCGAGCAAATTTCAGGTCAAGCAAAGTGCCGCCGGTAAAATCAATGCCTAGATTAAAACCTTGCATCATCATAGAGATCAGGCCGGGGATTAAGAAGAGCGCTGAAAGTATAAACCACCATTTACGTTTACCGACAATATCGAATTTCATGTCCTTCTCCCCCCTAAGCCCCGTAAAACTTGCTATTTTTAAATACATTGGCATGAATGAGCATTCTTAATACATATCTGGTAATTGTAATTGCGGTGAACATACTTAAAACAATGCCCAACCCCAAAGTGACGGCAAAGCCTTTAATAGGCCCTGTGCCCAAGAAAAACAGTACTGCAGCTGCAATGAGAGTAGTCACATTAGAATCTAAGATAGTGGCAAAAGCCCGGCTAAATCCGGCGTCCATGGCAGCCCGCAACGTCTTTCCGTTGCGATATTCTTCTTTAAACCGTTCGAAGATAAGCACGTTGGCATCAACGGCCATACCCATAGACAGGATTATTCCCGCAATACCTGGCAATGTTAACGTCGCATTGAGCATTTTTAAACCAAATAACAGCAGCATTACATACAAAACCAGCGTGACATTAGCCACAAAACCTGAAAGGCGGTAGAAAAGCAGCATAAAGATGACAATGGAGGCAATACCGATGACAAATGCCTGCATGCTTTTAGCTTTAGAATCTTCGCCTAAAGACGGACCAACAGTTCGCGTTTCCAAGATATCAACCTTAACTGGCAAAGCACCTGATCTGAGTAGTATTGCCAGACGTTCAGCTTCTTCGATGGACCGATTACCTGAAATTACTGCCTTACCGTTAGGAATAGCTTCCTGCACAACAGGATTTGTTAAAATCTGCTTATCTAACAGAATCGCGATATGTTTACCCACATTTTTGGCAGTCAAATCAGCAAACTTTTTAGCACCTTCGTCGGTAAATTCAATGGAAACCAGTTTTTGCCCGTTTTGATCTATCTGGGCTTTGGCATCCTTTAAGTCTTTACCAGTCAAGACTACGGCACCGCTCTCATCCTGAAACTCCATAAGAGCAGTTCTGCCGAGCATTTCAATAGCTTTTTCCGGATCTTTTACACCTGGAAGCTCAACAATAATCCGGCGTTCACCCTGGCGCTGAACAATTGGCTCGGTAAGCCCAAGTTCGTTAATCCGGCGCTCAATAATATGAACAACCCGCTGCATGGCATCCTCGTTAACTTGAGCTTCGGGAGTGTCAGAAGCCTCCAGTACAACATGTGTTCCGCCCTGTAAGTCAAGACCCTGTTTGATAGATAGGGCCAGCGGCAACATATAATAGCCAGCAGCAGCAAGAATTACTAAGACCACAGCCAAAAATTTCGTTAAATTCCCCCACCTCAAAAAGTTATCCCCCAATCTTGCTTGTATGTGTTTTTTTGAAATGACTATGTCTAGAGTAAGTCATAGTCATTGATTACCAACTTAAAACGACAGTCTAAAAACTCGGCCGCTCGCCGGCACATAACCATGCGTAATAAAAATATTTCAAAATACTCCATGACAGGACAGATTTCCGTGTCAATAGTGACATGGAGCGTTACAGTGCGGGAAGCTTTGTCAACCAGCAGCTTGCCACTTTCGGCAGCATAGTTTACTCTGTCATGTATCTCAAATTTGGCAAAATCACGATTAGTAACCCGTGCACGATGGACATCAGACTTATCAGCGAGAATTAACGCTGCAGCCACATGGTTAACGGCGTTACCGCGCTCTTCCTCATGGTTGCCGATAGCTGATATAACCAAAGCAATCTCTTCTGGAGGCATTCTCAGACGTGTAAGAATATTATAGGCCATTATTGCACCTGAGCCGCCGTGATTATACCGGTTAATCATATTCGCAACGTCATGAAGATAACCGGCGATCGCCGCAAGCTCACATTCTCGCGCCGGATACTCCAATTCTTGCAATACCTTATAGGCTAAGGCTGAAACAATCCCCGCGTGTCTGAGACCATGCTCAGTGAAACCGAGGCTCCCGAGATATTGAGTACTACGGGTAAGATAAACGTTTACTTCGTGGTCTGCTCTTAATTGTGCAATAGTAAGAGTACGCTCATCAGTAGCTACTGACATAGACTAATTCCTCCGTTTATCAAAAAAATTAGCCTTTGCCCTCCACTGCCAAATATCTCGTAGCCATATTCAGTTAATGGCAGTGTAAAGGCAAATGCAACTACTTACATTTTGCCTTACCTGCACGTAAATATGCCCTCTTCAGTAACTAAATAATTTACTGGCCGATCATGCTCGTCAGTGGGGACCATCTCAAGTATTTGCGCAGCCCAAGCCGCACCAATAAGCTCGGTCTTGTTCGCCTTAATCAAGAACCGGTCATAGTAACCAGCCCCCATCCCTAATCGTCGGCCATCTTTGTCAAAAGCCACTCCAGGAACAATAATAAGGTCAAGCTCACTTGGTTCCAGGAGCCTTAAGGTTGCCGGATTGGGAGTTAAAAGATTAAACTGACCTACTACCAAATCATCAAGATCGGCAATAATAGCAGCATCCATCAGGCCTCTAGTCTCACGCATATGCGGTACACATACTGTTTTACCGGCAGTCAGCGCGTGTGAGATAACTTTTTCCATATGAGGCTCATCAGGCATTGCCAGATACATCATAATATGTTTAGCGGCTTGATAGACAGGCCAAGCACACAAATGCTCAACAAAGCGTTCACTGCCGGCAGCAACTTCCTCAGGAGTCATTCCCCGTCTAACAGCTAAAATATTTTTGCGCAGTTCCATTTTGGCATTTTTATTCATTTCCATAATGCTTTCCCCCCTCCTTTAAGAAAAGACTTGGCGTTGCACCAAGTCCTTAGGACGAAACCGTAAGTATGGGTGACAGCGATAATTATTAAGGCTTAGGTTGATTCTGGTGGTGGCTTACAGCGGAACGTGATACATCGACTTCCACTTTATCGGCAATTTTGATTGTGACGGTTTTTTCACTGAGTGCAGTGATAGTTCCGTACAAACCACCGATTGTTACGATCCGTTCGCCCTTCTTCAGATTATTTAAAAGTTCCTGGCGGCGCTGCTGTTCCTTTTTCTGTGGACGGTAAAGCAAGAAATAGAAGATCACGCCCATTAAAATAATCGGCCATGAAGCTTGAATGGCTTGCATTATTTCGGGTGAAAACTCTGGCATTATAAATCACCTCCTGTTGTCTGTTAGCCAGTATATTCCACACAATCGCCGTAAATCCTCTTATTATTTACGATAATGAGCCCAAAACTCTTCTCTAAAAGCCAAAAAACGGTCTTCAAGGATGGCTTTGCGCATGTCTTTCATAAAATTCAGTAAGAAATGCAGATTGTGAGTGGTTGTCAGGCGCATACCAAAAATTTCTTCTGTTTTTAATAAGTGCCGGATATAGGCGCGCGAGAAGTTACGGCAGGCGTAGCAGCCGCAATCCGGATCAATTGGCCGAAAATCTCTAGCGAACTCAGCATTTTTGACGACAAGCCGTCCGCGGCTTGTCATCACAGTGCCGTTACGCGCCACCCTTGTTGGGAAAACGCAGTCAAACATATCAATGCCGTACATTACACCCTCTACCAAACAATCAGGCGTACCTACTCCCATTAAATAGCGCGGCTTGTTTTCGGGTAATAAGGGGACAGTGTGCTCCAACATTTCATACATAAGTGGTTTTGGTTCTCCGACACTCAGACCACCAACAGCATAACCGGGAAAATCCAAAGAAATGAGATCTTTGGCACTCATAGCCCGAAGGTCTCTATACATTCCTCCCTGAACAATGCCAAATAGAGCCTGATCCTTACGGGTATGGGCTTTTTTGCAGCGTTCAGCCCACCGTGTTGTGCGTTCAGTGGATTGGCGGGCATATTCATGATCAGCCGGGTAAGGAACACACTCGTCAAAAGCCATGATGATATCAGCGCCTAACGCCATTTGTACTTCAGTGGCTTTTTCTGGAGATAGAAAGTGTTTTGATCCGTCAATATGCGAGCGAAATGTAACTCCGTCTTCGGTTATTTTGCGAAGGGGCCCTAAACTAAACACCTGAAATCCGCCGCTGTCAGTCAAAATGCCACGATCCCACTGCATAAACTTATGAAGCCCACCAGCTTCGGCGACCAAATCGTGACCTGGACGTAAATATAAGTGGTAAGTATTACTCAAAATTATGCCTGCACCCATAGCTTTAAGCTCGTCAGGTGACATGGCTTTCACCGTAGCCTGCGTGCCGACAGGCATAAAAATAGGCGTGTCAAATACGCCATGCGGCGTATATAACCGGCCAACCCTCGCCCCTGTTTTCGAACAACGTTTAATAAGTTCATATGTAATGGCCATAATTACACCTCCAAATCAAAAAATCAACTAATAAACATGGCATCACCAAAGCTAAAAAAACGGTAACGCTTATCTACCGCTTCCCTGTATGCATTAAATATATGTTCGCGACTAGACAATGCGCTAACCAACATGAGCAATGAGGATTTGGGAAGATGAAAATTGGTAATAAGTGCTTTGACAATTTTGAATTCATAGCCTGGATAAATAAATATCTCCGTCCAGCCGCTTTTAGCCTCCAATTGCCCACTAGTCCCTGCCGTCTCTAATGTACGTACCGCTGTGGTACCTACTGCAATAACCCGTTTGCCTGCTGCTATTGTTGCATTTACGATAGCAGCAGTTTCTTCAGGTACAGAATAATATTCCCGATGCATAATATGTTCTGTAATGGTTTCGGTGGCTACCGGCCGAAATGTCCCTAAACCGACATGCAGAGTAACAAAGGCTAGGTTGACACCCATACTCTCAATATTTTCCATGAGTTCACGGGTAAAGTGAAGCCCGGCTGTAGGGGCAGCAGCTGACCCCCGTTCCCGGGCATAGACAGTCTGATAGCGTTCCTTATCTGACAACTGAGCTTTGATATATGGCGGCAATGGGGTTTCCCCTAAAGTATCGAGGATTTCTTCAAATATGCCCTGATAATTGAATCGGACTCTACGGCCGCCGAAATCAGTAGTATCGATCACTTCACAGCGTAAAGTCTCACCAAATTCAATGACTGTACCTATCCTAGCCCGCTTTCCTGGCTTAACCAGCACTTCCCACTCATCTTTAGTTGTGCGGTTTAATAAAAATACTTCCAGTTTGCCGCCTGTTTCAGGCTTAACTCCGAACAATCTGGCTGGTATTACCCGGGTATCATTAAAAACCAGGGTATCCCCTGGTTGTAAAAATTGCGGCAGATTATAAAACTGCTTATGCTCAATAACACCTGTTTTTCGGTCAAGCATCAACAATCGAGATTGATCGCGCGGTTCTATCGGTTGCTGAGCAATTAGTTCTTCAGGCAAATAATAATCAAAATCTGAAACCAGCATGTAACTCCCTCGTTATGGCCTATAAATAGGCTTTTTTAATTTGTACGCTTTGGTAGTAGTGTTTCAATATATCCTTAAAATATTCGGTGTTCTCAGGCGGAGCCTTTTCCGCCATAGCTTTAGCTCCCCACTGGGACATGCCAACACCATGTCCCCAGCCAAATCCAGTAATAATGACAAAGTCAGTTGGTTCGCCATTAACAGGACGAATATCAAAGATTTGCTTGGTGGTTGATAACGATAGCATCCCCTGACGCGGCTGCATAATTCCTTTTCCGCTAGCGGCAAAAACAGGCATAGCAAATTCTTTAACCTCATTGGCGAGAGTATTAATGTCAAATAGTGTGCTTTTCAAATCCCACATACGTCTCAATTTTTCACCAGATACCTGGACGCTGCCGCTTGTTCCTATCAGACGGACATTCTTAACCCGACCTGATACACCACGATCAACGCTAACAACTGGCGGGGGACCAAGCGGTGATAATTCGATAGCCTGAAGGCTGCCAATATTATATCCAGCCTTACTAATGGCTTGGTTAACTTCAGCAATTGTCAGCTTTTTTTCCCATTTAAAATACTGGTTGTTTTGGTCGTAGTCAGCCACACCCCGAAGGTAGGGCTGCGATGATGACCAGACGTTTTCGCTGTTTTCAGTATACCCGCCTGAACTACTATGAAAGTAGGCTGTTATCAACTTATTATTATAGGTCAACACCAAACCACGTGTCGCATCTACTGCTTCAAGCGCTCTAGGGGCTTCGCTTTCCCTCCCGCCATACACTTGGCAGTCGGTAGTTGCACATACATCAAAGCCATCTGCTTTATGTTTATTGTAATTTGCTAAAGCATAGGTACGTGCAGCTACAGCCTGAGCTTTTACCGCTTCCAGTGCCCATTCAGGTGAAATTTCATTTTTAATTATTCCATATAGATACTGTTCAATCGGCAGTGTATTAACTACAGTCATACCGGATTTTCCAATTGTACTGCGAATGCTTATATCGCCTCGATACCGGCGTTTATTAACCTGGATATGCTGTTCAACATAAAACAAAAACTCATCTTTTTTAATAATAACGTCCACACCTGCAGCTGTTGTTGGTAGGCCGTTGATAGCAAATTCACCATTTTTAATAGTTATTGCTACTATATCCTTGGCACGGAAACTTCCCAATACCTTACCAGCTCCAGCGCTAACAAGATCAAAATTGGCATCTGCGGAAACCTGTACACTTTGCTGGTTAGTTAAAATCCCCACACGCAGGCTTGGTTCGAAAAATGACACGACTTCATCCGCATTAGACGGTTGGGCATATCCGCATAGTGGTAGGAATACAAGAACAAACAGCATTAACCATTTTAGCATATATTTATGCACTCGCATACCTCCGATGCTATTTTCTTGATATCAGGTTCAAAATTATTGTTAAAAGAATACTTAAGATAATAGACGTAACAATCGGGAAATGAAAACTAAAGTTGCTCCGCTCAATATGTATATCTCCAGGCAGACGGCCAAAATTAAAAATTTTCCCACCGAAATGGAATACGGCCCCAGCAATCAATAGGACTATACCAAATAGCATTAGTATCTTACCAAGCGAGTCAAAACTTCCAAACATCAGCTTTGCCCCTTGCGTGGTTTGTAATAACGGTCTTTCTCGCTAAACACACAGCCACAGTAAGGTTGACGATACATTTCAAGCTCTCGGCTAAGCAGAGCGCCTTCTTGCCAGCCTGGTCGGAAGTCTATATAGCAAAACTTGATTCCCTCGGCTTCGGCTGCCGCTTCAGCTGCTGCTTTTATCAAATCATGCTGCTGATAAGGACTGACTAACAGCGTAGTGCTAAAACAGTCAAAACCATGCTCTTTTGCATACCGAGCTGTTTGTCTCATTCGCATATCGTAGCAATTACGGCAACGCCCGCCAGGAGCATCTAACGCTTGCCGCAAAAATTCCTCAAGGGTATAGCTCTCATCGATGATTAGATTGTCCAAACCTATTTTTTCTGCAAAGGCTTTAAGTGTATCCAACCGTCTGACAAACTCTTTGTATGGGTGGATATTAGGGTTGTAAAAATACCCAGTTATCTCATACTGCGAATATTCTTCCTGCAGATGTTTCAGTGGAAATATAGAACAAGGGCCGCAACATACATGCAGCAGCATGCGCATAACAAGTCACCTACCAAAGTTTTTCTTGGTTTTTACCTTTATCTTCATAAGCAATATTGAGATGTGCGTAGGCTGCAGGGGTTGCTACCCGCCCACGCGGCGTTCTGGCAATAAACCCCATTTGCAGTAAAAATGGCTCATACACATCTTCAATTGTCTCTGTCTCTTCACTAATGGCTGCAGCCAACGTGTCAAGGCCTACCGGCCCGCCGTTAAACTTTTTAATAATGGCATTAAGCATACTCCTGTCGGTTTTATCCAGTCCGCGCTTGTCTACTTCTAAAAGCTCCAGCGCTTTATCGGCAATGGCATCAGTAATTACACCATCGCCAGTTACCTGGGCAAAATCCCGTACCCGCTTTAAAAGACGATTGGCGATTCTCGGCGTACCGCGTGAGCGTCTGGCAATCTCCACCGCTCCACGGGGCTCAATATCCACTTTCAGAATTTCGGCGGCTCTATTTACAATACATGTTAAATGCTCTGTCTCATAATATTCCAGACGACAGATTACTCCAAACCGGTCTCTAAGTGGCGCCGCCAATGCTCCTGCTTTGGTCGTTGCCCCAACAAGTGTAAACTTGGGCAGATCAAGACGAATCGAGCGGGCAGACGGCCCCTTACCAATAATAATGTCAAGCGCGTAGTCCTCCATTGCGGAATACAAGACTTCTTCTACTGCCCGGGACAGGCGGTGAATTTCGTCAATAAACAATAAGTCCTTTTCACCCAAATTAGTCAAAAGTGACGCTAAGTCACCAGGCCGCTCAATGGCCGGGCCTGATGTAATCCGGAAATTCACTCCAAGTTCATTGGCGACAATACCAGCTAATGTTGTTTTCCCCAATCCAGGCGGACCATATAACAATACATGGTCAAGCGCCTCTCCTCTGGCAAGCGCTGCCTGAACAAAGATAGAAAGATTACTTTTTACCTGTTCTTGTCCAATATATTCAACCAGGCGCCGCGGCCTCAGGCTATATTGCCACGAATCAACATCCTGCTCGCCTGGTTCTATAACGCGTTCTTCCAACAGTTCGATACCTCCCAGTTACCTCCGGCCAAATTCCTTTAAAGTAACCCTAATCAATTGCTCCAATGATAGTTCTGTATGTGTTTTGCCTTCACGTTCATATACTTTCTTAATGACCGGTGTTATCTCGGCATGGTTGTAACCTAGAGCTGTAAGCGCCTGCATGGCCTCCTGCAGGATATCGCCCTGCAGGCTCGTATCGGGTGATGGCTGCCCAGGAACACCTGCAGCAAACTCAGTGCTAACCCCGATTTTATCTTTTAACTCCAGAATTATTCTTTCAGCCGTTTTTTTGCCGATACCTGGTAATTTGGTCAGCATAACACTATTATTTGTACTGATCGCTGCCCTGAAATTTTGCGGCGTAATCGCTGATAAAACACCGGCAGCTACTTTCGGCCCAATACCCGATACAGAAATAAGGCTCAGAAAAAGTTCATACTCTTCCTGAGTATGAAATCCGTGCAGGGTTAACGCATCCTCACGCACATTGAGATATGTAAATAATGTTGCAGGTTGGCCTGTAGTTAATTTCTGCCTGGTTGAATTGGGGATAAATACCCTGTAGCCAATACCCTGCACATCTACAAAACAATAATCCGAAAACAGATGTGTAACTATTCCTTTAACATAACCTATCATTCGTTATCCTCACCCTGTTTATACTTCCGCAGTGTATGGTACAGATGGCCACCGCCAGCGCATCGGCGGCATCATCCGGATGCGGCTTGCTAGGTAAATTGAGCAGCCTTTGCGTCATATAGATAACCTGCTCTTTGGTTGCTTTACCATAGCCGGTTACTGCCTGTTTCACCTGTAATGGTGTAAATTCGGCAAGTTTGAGTTCATTCTGTGCTGCCGCCAGGAGTATTACACCTCTGGCTTGGCCTACGGCCATTACTGTACGCACGTTCTTATTCATAAACAACTGCTCAACGCCCATGATATCTGGCTTATACTGTTTAATCAGGAGATCTATCTCCTGGTGGATTTTTCTGAGCCGCATAGCGCCTTCCATATCAGGTGTAGTTTCAATGACGCCATAAGTAAGCGGTTTTAGTTTGCTCCCTTGTGTTTCGACTAATCCATAGCCACAGATAGCTGTGCCGGGGTCGATTCCTAATGCTATCATTTGTTGCCCCCTTTTCCCTGCTACATTCGACAACTTCACCTCGTATTCCTGTTAATTAAATGCAAAAAGAGAGGTTTCCCTCTCTTCAGCGAGCCTGCATTCCTTCTAATGTTTTTAAGAGTTCCTCTTTAGACTGCACAACCAGACCTTGATGCAACTCTTGCACGTCTTGCGGCATCAGACCATTAACCGAGATTTTTGTTACTTCCTTTACGATGGCTTTTGTTCCTGGTACTCCATAGAAAACAGCTACATAACCGTCTTTAATGCCAATAAACATATTGTTGGCATGCTCGCGGCATAAGCTATCCACCTTCAGCGTCATTTCAACTTCTTTGGTGTCAAACTTTTCAATAGACCAGCCAGAATAGATCTTTTGCACCTGATTAAAATTGAGACCTACCAAATTATCAGGCGGCTTAGTTCGAAATGTTTCTTCATCGTTGCACTTGGTGTAGATAATCTTTTGCACGACATTGGTATTTGCTGAAATCTTAATCTTCCCATCCTGTTTAACAACCTCGCTCTCTTGCTGAGGGACAGGCCGCTTGACTTCATCATTTGAATGAAAACTATAATATCCAATACCAGACAATAGTAAAATTAGACCACCGATTACTACAGGCCTCAATTTAGCAAACAGTTTGTTCTGATGTAGCGAGAAAAGTTTTGCAATAAATTTAGATAACATACAGACAACACTCCTTTCTTTAGTGTCGCCAATATTTTTACCAAATTATACAAAAAATATACACTAACACCCTAGTAATAATCAATAAAATAAAGCAGGCCGGAGCCTGCTGCTAATCTTCCATATCTTCAGGAATGTCAAAGTTGGTGTACACTTCCTGGATGTCATCATGATCTTCCAAGGCCTCCAGCAGCTTCATCATTTTTACTGACTCATCACCTGCTAGACTGGCTGTAGTTTCCGGCACCATAGTAATCCGGGCAAACACTGTTTTTATATTATTTTTTTCTAATGCTTCCTGTACTTTCTCAAAATCATCAGGCGCAGTAGTTATTTCAAACTGGTCGTCAGCTGCTTCAAAATCTTCTGCACCAGCATCAAGCGTCATGAGCATTAATTCCTCTTCATCTATCCCGTCTTGTTCAACAATAAATACACCCTTTTGTTTGAACATCCAGGAAACACAGCCGGATTCACCTAGATTGCCGCCGTATTTTGAAAATAAATGCCTTACATCGGCAGCCGTCCGGTTACGGTTATCAGTCATGGCTTCGACCATGATAGCAACACCGCCAGGGCCATAACCATCGTACTTTATTTCTTCATAACTGCTGCCCTCAAGCGCTCCCGCGCCTTTTTGAATTGCCCGTTGGATATTCTCTTTAGGTACATTATTCTCTCTCGCTTTTTGCAGCGCTAACTTTAAGCGCATGTTACCGGACGGGTCAGAGCCGCCCATTCTTACTGCAATTGTAATCTCGCGGCTAATCTTGGTAGTAACCTTGCCGCGTATGGCATCCATTTTGCCTTTTTTGTGTTTAATATTGGCCCATTTTGAATGTCCCGACATCGTAATACTCCTCTCAGACTATGAATCGCCAATATTGTAACATATCTAGTAAGGAGTTGGCAAAGTGCAATTTTACAAAAGTTTGCATTCACTAAATTCTTGTCATTATCTTCTTCGAAAAAATATCAGGTATTTTATTAACCGAGGCATTATTAATACTCTCGCCTTCAATCCTTAATGTGATACCCTGATTGCACTTACCCGAACAATGGTGCTCTTCAATTTCTATGAATCCGTCAATATTGTTGTTTTTAAACAGGTCCCGTAACACTGTTATTATTCCATATGATTCACATAATTGGCAGCCGTTACCGAAAGGAACAACAACTTTTACCACAATATCACTCCCAATGCTCGCTTAAATCCATTCAATAGTAACATCTATTATACCTTAACACCGCTGGTGAAATATTTCACTTTTTAGATTATATTATATCAATTTGATTTATTTTACCCTAAAACCACTTAGTCCGCAATGGGCTATGCTTCCACATAATATTACAGTGGAAGTACAAGTACTGTTCCCCCCTTATCCTGATAGCTTTAGCCGTCTATACTTTTTGTGCTATTACGGCAATCCAATCTCCACCAACCTTATATTCTTCCCCAGTTAGACTATTCCATATATGTGCAATCTTAAAACCATTATTGGTTAATACTTCTGATATCGTTTGTAATGAATAATCATGAAACCACATATGGTATCTTTTCCATTCCCCATCTTCACGAATAATCGTATACTGATCTACCCATGTATCATATTCTGGATAATCAAATCCCTGTTCTAATACAATATGTTTTCCTGAATGCCAAAAACCGCCATCTATTCTTTAATCCCTCACGCTTTCTTAATTCACGGGTAGAAACATCAAAAATGAATAAACCGTCTGTTTTCAATGCTTTATGAATAATTCTAAGTAACCGGTCTCGTTCTTCATTAGGAAAGGTACAGATTTCTCCATATACTTGCAAAACGCTATCAAACATTCCATCATAGTTAATATCAAAAAAGCTTCCTTGAATATATTCGATCTTCAGTCCTTGTTCTTTGGCTTTTCTCTGCGCATATTCTATTGACCTTTTTGATAGATCAATACCGGTCATATTTATACCAAATTGACAGAACCTGTTACTATATAACCCTGGACCACATCCCAGGTCTAATACTGTGTCACCTTGTTTTAACAAAGAATTTTTTATAAGATAATTAACTGTTTTCTTGATAGTTGCTAGTTTTCGGCTTGCACCGTCAAATTCAGGATTCAAATGCGCAGCAAGCAAGCTCTTAGAAATATAAGGATCATCCCAAAATAAAAACATATCTTTTTCAAATAAGGTCGGTCTTTTAATCGAATCAGCCATACATTCAAATAATGTTTGAAAATGTTTCTCTATTTTTGCCATTGCAGTATCCTCACAATTCAAAATGCTATTGACCATTTGTTGTGGTCACTGTCGCCCTCACCTGTTGAGGGCAGCAACCCCAAAAGCATCGTAATTTATCTCCACGCTAATCGCTCAGTATTTATATTTATTATTAATATCATACCTATTTCCTCATCAGAAAACTAGCCTTTAATTATTCTAGCTAAACATTATCTTAATCTGTCAGATCTACACTTCTACCCAGCATCAAAATTATTAAAAGGAATGGTTGTCACAAATTGACTAACCGCTATATACTAAATTTAGTACTAGTGAGTTTTTAGGCTCGTTCAAAGCGAGGTTAGTTAAAATAACGGGGTGAAAACTAATGCGGCAGGTTAACTCTACATTTGCAGAAAAAATGCATTTTATTGATATTGAGCATACTCATGTCCATTCTTTCGGGCATTTAGTCCTGCCATTACAAGGTACTCTAAACCTGAAAACGAGGCAGCGGTCGTTAATTGTTGACTATCAGCATATTCTTTTCTTGCCTCCGGAATGTGAGCATAGCTATTATTCCAAAGAACGAAATGAATTTTTAGTATTTTATATTCCGTATACTATGCTTTCACATAACTGTGCTGACGAAGTGAAGTATTTAGAGTTAGATGCCCGTTGGCGTGCATTACGTTTTCTGATGCTGAGCGAATGCCAAAACAAAAAAACGAATACGATAGCAATGAATCAACTACTCTATTATTCTTTTCAATTGATCCAGCAAAACCAGGAGTATCCATCAATTCGTTATCTTCAGGAGAACTATCATACCAGTATTCCGCTCAAAACATTAGCTATCTTGGAACATTATAACATTAGCTATTATAGCCAGTGGTTTCAGAAAAAAATGGGGGTTAGTGTGCAGGTATACCTGCAAAAGCTAAGGCTGCAGGAAGCCAAACGATTACTCCGGGAAACGAACTATAGTATTTTAGCCATTGCCCAACAAGTTGGGTATGAGCATCAAGCATCATTAACCAGAATCTTTAAGCAGTCTGAAGGCATGACTCCCAGTGCTTATCGCAATAGTTCCATAAATAAGTAAAAATAATCTTGAATACGGTCAAAAGTACCCTCTTTATCGTGGCTATAATGAAGTGAGGCTGATGCCTTACTTTTTTTTATTTCACAATTTTGATTAGAAAGGAGAATCTGGAGTGTTTAAGCATAGTCAGTTGCTAGTATTGAGCATCTCTGTTTTTTTGCTTATGTTAGGGGACGGAATGGTATTGGCTTTATTGCCAAAAACAGTGATCTCTTTGACCAACTCAAACTTATATGTTGGGTACTTGGCGTCCACCTATGCGTTGGCTCAGGTTATGTCACAACTTCCTATAGGGATGCTTTCTGACCGATGGGGTCCCAAATTTTTTGTACTGCTTGGGTATGTTCTAAGCTTCATCGCAGGATTATTATTTTACTTCACAAATGACGTGAACTTGATATTTTGGGGAAGAGTGTTGCAGGGAATTGCCGAGGCACCATTACTAAGCTTAGCACCAGCTTTATTATCAGTCCGCTATTCTGCAGATAAGGGGAAAGCGATTGGCATATATAATGCTTCCATTTACCTCGGGCTTACAGCAGGACCATTCCTCAGAGTAGTGCTACTCCAAGGGTGGTCTGATCATCAAATATTTCTACTTTATGCCGTATTGTGCCTCATTGGAGCTATCATCATTTGTTGTAGCATGAGAAACCAATTGGAAAGACAAAGTACTGTAAAAGAGACTATGAATATCAACAGCTGCTTAACTCTAATGAAAAACCCACAGACTTTGGCTGTGCTTTGGGGTATTACGTTATACGGAGCAGGATTTGGTATATTTATGACTCTTATTCCTGCCTTTTTGCTTACTCTAAAAGGCTATAATCAATCCTATATTAATATATTTTTTTCACTATTTTATGTTGCAATTAGCCTTGCTCAAATAACAATTGGCTGGCTGTCTGACAGATTAGGGCGTCTATTGTTTATGGTGCTTGGTATGTTAATCGCAGCAACAGGAACCGCTATATCCATCTACTTTGACCATCTTGCACTCACCGTTATTTTATGCTTTTCCAGTTTTGGTTTAGGAGCTTATTACCTTGCTTCTATGGCTTTTTTAAATGAAAAAGTACCTGCAAACTTTAAAGGCGCTATTTCAGGAATCTATTATGTTTTCTGGGGAATAGGTATGTTTTGGGGGCCTTTGATGTTAACTGGTTACATACAAGCCAACAGCTATCAAGCTGGCTTTCAGATGTTTTCAGTGAT
The DNA here is from genome assembly GCF_900176355.1 of Sporomusa malonica. Classification (GTDB taxonomy): domain Bacteria; phylum Bacillota; class Negativicutes; order Sporomusales; family Sporomusaceae; genus Sporomusa; species Sporomusa malonica. The sequence goes on from NZ_FWXI01000005.1 coordinate 274,303, forward strand.
ACTGATGGTACAAGTTGTTTTACTATCCATTGCCAAACCTTATCAGACTCAAGCAACGAAGGATATGCAATAAACATAAAGAAAACACGGCTGCGCCGAGCCTCTGGCGAAAGCGGAAGCCGATGTTGCCCTTATCCAGGCGGAAAGTTATATACGTGTTTCTTAATGTCTCCCGACTCTAGTTTGACACGGCCTAAAAATGGTAACTATAAAGAGGACGATAATAAATAGCTTCTCGGTTTGCAATCATGTGATAGTCTGTTGTAAACAATACAGGAGGAGATTCTTCAGGTGGAAGCATTATGAGCAAGGAATATTGGGTTATCCTCGCGCTGGCCATCGCCAGCATTTTGCTATTGACGGTTTTTGGCCGCAGGGACAAGCCACGGGAAAGCTTGCTCCTTTTGCTAATGGCTCAAACAGTGACCTGGCCAGCCACTATTCTCCTGGTTTTTGCGGGGAAAATCGAAAGTCCCATACGTTTGTTTCCGAATGCCACCGACAGTAATTTTATATTGGCTTTTGTTTTCCTCCCGACGGTATACGTTGCGTATTATTGGCATTATCCCCGGAACAAGAGCCGTATTGTCCAAATCGCACATACTCTGGCGTTTGCGGGAATCGGCACCTTAATCCATGTCGCTGTACAAAAATATACTAACTTATTGGTCTATATCGCATTTTCGGGATACAAGCTGTGGTTGATGGGTATCGTATCGAATTACGTATTACGTATCTATGCCGATTGGTACTTTGAAAAATTGGCGAAAGCGAGGTCGAGTAATTCATGATGAACTTGGAAGGCATGATTTTGAACGCCGCGGTCGTAGTTTCGTTAATATCTCTTGCCTTCACCCCGAGAGACAAGGTGCTGCAGATGCAGTTTATCCTTCTTTTCGTACAGCTTCCCACTTGGTTGCTCGGCCTGTCGGCGGTGGAGATGGGGCTTTTGGAGTATCCTTACCGGGAGTTAGCTAGTGTTAACAGGACCAGTTTTATATTCGAATATTTGGCTTTGCCAGTAGTGTGCGTCCATTTGAATAATCACTATCCTTGGCACGCGTCTGCACCGATGAAAGCGGCATATTTCGCGGGTGTAAGCCTACTTTTGACCGGAACGGAGGTTGTCTTGGAGCGATATACTATGCTGATCAATTATACTGGGTGGGAGTGGTACTGGACCTGGATCAGTGTAATATTTATCTTTTGTCTAACGCAGAAGACGGTGGCATGGTTTTTTAGCTACCGATAATACTTTATCGAGTAAATCGTATACCTCTGGAAATCAGGAAAAAGCATAAATTATCCGCAATGTAGGTGTGTGAAAGATGGGTAAACGTGCAAACGTAGAAGGCTTTATCTATTCATTTATTCTCCAGTTGCTACATTTAAAATAAAAAGCCTTTGCAGTTAAACCTGCAAAGGCTTGATTTTTCTGGTGGAGATAAGCGGGATCGAACCGCTGACCTCTTGAATGCCATTCAAGCGCTCTCCCAGCTGAGCTATATCCCCATGTTATTGTTTATGAAGCAGTGTTGGTAACTTGCATTCCCTCAAAACCAAACAATGTAAGTGTAATGCATCTGCCAAGATGTACCGACCTAGAATTGAGCTCGCTTAAATGATGTTCTTCGCTTTCGCTCAGAACTAAGCGATTCGCACAGGTTTCCGCGTCGCTTTCGCTCCTAAAAACCTGGCTCTCTGCTTATCCCTAGAAAGGAGGTGATCCAGCCGCACCTTCCGATACGGCTACCTTGTTACGACTTCACCCCAATCATTGACCCCACCTTAGACGGCTAGTTCCATCGCAGGTTACCCCACCGGCTTCGGGTGTTGCCAACTTTCGTGGTGTGACGGGCGGTGTGTACAAGGCCCGGGAACGTATTCACCGCAGTATGCTGACCTGCGATTACTAGCGATTCCGACTTCACGGAGGCGAGTTGCAGCCTCCGATCCGAACTGAGAGCTTGTTTATGCGTTTCGCT
>NZ_FWXI01000047.1 GCF_900176355.1 Sporomusa malonica
TTTTTGGTTTGTGTCTTGCGACACGCACGCACATCTGGCATTTTTTATGATGCATTACTTTACATTGTTCAGTTTTCAGGGAACAGTTGTTGTCGTTCGCACTGGCTTCAGTGCCGCGACGTTTTTATATGTTATCACGCTTATTTCATCGTGTCAACATCTTTATTCTTGGTATTTAGTGTCACATTCTTCAGCGACAGCTTTTATATATTATCACGACTTTCGAAGCTGTGTCAATATATTTTTTCTTACATCTTATCGCCGCGCTTGACAATCTACTTATGTTAACACACCTATTATATCGTGTCAATACATTCTGCACGCAGTTTCCCTATAAGTAGTAGCGCTCTAAGGGGTTGTCGGCCACTCTATCGTAGCATATTGTAACCTGGCATGTCAATTATTATTCACGCAATTTTGAAAAAACAAAGAATTCACCGTTTGAATTAAGCCTTGGAGAATCGGATATTATTGCATTTTTAGTTAGGGTAAACCGAACAAAAGAGACAGGCTTACACCTGTCTCTTTGTTATCCTGTTAGAAAGTATAACTTACGCCTGGATAGGGGCAACATCGGCTTCCGCTTTCGCCAGAGGCTCGGCGCAAGCCGTGTTTTCTATCATGATCTATTTTTTTACTACCAGCTCAAGCGCGACTGGTATTGCAGCAGGCACAGTTTCCTTAGCAATTACTTTTTTTGCTGTTTCGATACTGATTTTTCCCATATCCTTTGGTTTCTGAGCTACAGTGGCAGCTAATCCACCTTCATTTACAGCTTTAACAGCATCGGCGGTAGCATCAAAGCCAACCACCATTACATTAGCACGTTTGGCGGCTTTAATAGCTTCAAGAGCGCCCAGTGCCATTTCGTCGTTGTGAGCAAATACCGCGTTGATTTCGGGGTTGGCCTGAAGGATGTTCTCCATAACCTTCATACCTTTAGCACGATCAAAGTCGGCTGGCTGTTTAGCAACTACAGTTATCCCTGCTGCTGCTTTGATGGCTTCGTTGAAGCCTTTGCCACGATCGTTGGCAGCCGAAGTTCCTGGAATACCTTCAAGTTCTACAACCTTGCCTTTGCCGCCCAGTTTGTCAACAATGAGTTGGCCAGCCATTTTTCCGCCGGCAACATTGTCAGAGGCAATGGAGCTTACAACTGTACCGCCGGCAGCGCCGCGGTCAACAGTGATTACCGGGATATTTGCCTTGTTGGCAGCTTCGATAGCGGGAACGATCGCCTTGGAATCAACCGGGTTAACAATAATAACACTTACCTTTTGCTGAATAAGGTTTTCAATGTTGGCCAATTGTTTGGAAGCGTCATTTTGCGCGTCCATAACGACAAGCTCAAGACCATTAGCGTCAGCAGCAGCTTTAGCCCCGTCTTTCAGGTCAACAAAAAATGGGTTGTTTAACGTGGATACTGCCAAACCAACCACTGCTTTTTTTGCAGCCGGAGCCGGCTCTTTGGATTGGTTGCCGCCGCAGCCGGCAATGAGACTCATGCTAATAACCATAACTAGTAGTAAAGCCCAAACACTCTTTTTACGCAGATTGCTAAACATTTTTTCTCCCCCTTGATATTTTAGTCAGAATGGAAATCGAAAACCGGCGATTGCCTTGAACTCCCCTCCCTTCTTGCCAGGCAAATGCAAACAGCTGTATTCTGGCTATTTATCCGATGACTAACCCGTTCTAATACTCCCGTCCTCTGCAGGAGGGAGTATTAGAACGGGTTAGTCCCTGGATAATTCGACTAAGATTCAGATGGGGTTAGAACCCCATCTGAATCAAGTCTCATTTATCGCGTTTGCGGTCGAGTAATACTGCTAGCAAGATAACCGCTCCTTTGGCTACCTGCTGATAGAAAGAGGATACATTAAGCAGGTTGAGCCCATTATCAAGAACCCCGATAATCATGGCTCCTACCAGCGTACCGCCTATTGTGCCTAATCCACCGGCGAGACTTGTGCCACCTAAAACAACGGCAGCAATGGCATCAAGCTCAAACCCCATGCCGGCAGTGGGTTGTGCCGAATTAAGACGCGAAGTAAGAATAATTCCGCTTAGCCCAGCCAAGAGCCCGGAGAGAGTATATACCGTGACTAATATCTTTTTAGTGCTAATGCCAGACAGCCTAGCTGCTTCTTCATTACCACCAATTGCATAAATATAGCGGCCTAGCTGGTTTTTCTTAAGGAGAAAGTAGGCGGAAATAAAGATGAGTGCCATAATGACAACAGGCACAGGAATCCCCATGATATAACCGGCGCCCAGCCAGCGAAAGTCTTCTGTCAGACCGGTAATCGGCCGTCCTTCGGTATACACCAACGTGTAGCCTCTGGCTACTGTCATCATACCCATGGTGGCGATAAATGGCGGTATTTTTCCTTTTGTAATTAAGAGGCCGTTAATTAAACCCAATATACTGCCGACGACCATACCGGCAATTACCGCTGTCCCCATACCCTGACCGGCAGCCATAAGTCCGGCGGTAATACTCCCAGCCATGGCCACAATAGAGCCTACCGACAAATCAATACCGCCGGTGAGAATGACAAGCGTCATGCCGACACTGATAATGGCGTTTAATGAAACTTGTCGGGTTACGTTGAGCAGATTGTTTACTGTTAAAAATCGGTCAGACAGGAGCGCCAGTGCCAGGCTGATTAAGAGCAAGCCTAACAGCGGCCCCATTTTTCGAATTATAGTAGCACTAAGTTTCGGTTTTAACTGTTCTGCAGCCACAAAATTACTCCCCTCCGGCCGCATAAGCCATTATTTTTTCCTGGGTTGCTACGGCAACCGGCATATCAGCCAAGATACGGCCTTGATGCATGACCAATACCCTGTCACTCATTCCCAACACCTCAGGGAGTTCTGATGAAATCATCAAAATACCCACCCCGGCAGCTGTCAGCATATTCATGATTTGATAAATCTCGGCTTTGGCGCCAACATCCACACCCCGCGTGGGTTCATCCATAATCAATACTTTAGGACTGGTTGACAGCCATTTTGCTATAACCACTTTTTGCTGATTGCCACCACTCAGGTTTTTTACCAGCGCTGCCGCCCCTGGTGTCCTGATTCTTAGTCTATCAATTTGGCTGTTGACAATCCCGGCTTCAGCCTTACTAGAAACGAAGGTCTGGCTACTTACGGTATCCAGGGCAGCCAGCGAAATATTTTCTCCTACCGACAGCGACAAGATTAAGCCTTGATGTTTCCGGTCTTCGGTAATTAAACCAATTCCTGCCCTGATGGCGTCGGCAGGAGTTTTTATCGTGGTCGGTTTGCCGGCAACATTGATAGTACCGCTGTCTACTGGGTCAGCACCAAATACCGCTCTGGCCATTTCCGTGCGGCCTGCACCCATAAGTCCGGCAACCCCGACTACTTCCCCTGCGTGTACGGAAAAAGTGACATTATCAAGCACTCCTTGGCGGGATAAGCCCTCAACTCTAAGTACTTCAGCGCCCAGGGACGCCGCCTCCTTGGGAAACCGGGCAGTCATTTCTCGCCCGACCATCATTTTTACCAACTGATCAAATGTAGCCTCAGTCGTATTGACAGTGCCGATATAGGCGCCATCACGCATCACCGTTATTTTGCTGCTTAAGGCAAACAGTTCTTCCATCCGGTGCGAAATATAGACAATACCGACACCGCCTGCTGCTAACTGGCGTATGATGCCAAAAAGATGCTCAGTCTCACGTCCGGTAAGAGCAGCAGTAGGTTCGTCCATGATGAGTATTTTGGTTTCATATGACAAGGCCTTTGCTATCTCCACCATTTGCTGTTCACCAATGCTCAGTTCTGAGACAACGGTGTCTGGAGAAATATCTGAACAGAGACGTGCCAACACCTGCGCCGCCTGCTCGCGCATGGTCTTCCAGTCAACAAAGCCAAGAGCGCGAAGCGGTTCTCGCCCAAGAAAAATATTTTCCATGACAGTAAGTTCCGGCACTAGATTGAGTTCTTGATGGATAATCCCGATCCCTAGTTCCTGTGCCTGACGAGGGCCGGTTATCTCAATCGTCTGGCCATTAAGCACTATTTCACCAGCGTCTTTTTGGTACACGCCGCTGAGTATTTTCATAAGTGTTGATTTTCCGGCACCATTCTCACCCAAAAGGGCGTGAATTTCACCGGCTGCAAGGGAAAAGTTGACACTTTTCAGAGCCTTTACACCCGGAAATTCTTTGATAATCCCTCGCATCTCAAGAAGCACATGATTATTCACATCGGCCTCCTAAAAAGTTACTCCAGATTTTAAAATAATGTTGGCATATGGCGTACATTCACCTGTGCGGATAATAGCCACAGCCTGACGATTTAGCTGTTTGAATTCTTCGTGGCTTACCAACACGGTTGGAGTAGCTGATAATAGAGCTTTGATACCGTCATAAATTTCAGGACTGACCGCAGCCGTTTCACTGGCAATAACCGCACTTTCCACTTGCAGCTCGCTTAATATAACCTCAAGAGTACGCAAAAACTCTGGAACTCCTTGCGTCAGCGCTAAATCTATACGACGAACACCAGACGGTATTGGCAGGCCGGCATCACCAATAACCAGCATATCGCCATGCCCCATACCGGCAATGACCTCACTAATCGGTTGATTGAGCGTTCCTAGCTTTTTCATTTACTAACCTCCAACTGGCTGATATATTGATCGACTTCCCGCCGCCACGGCAGAGCTGGTTGAGCTCCCCTGCGGGTTACCGACAGCCCGGCGGCCACAGCAGCAAATTGTAGACTGTCTTTCAGTTCGCGGCCCTCGGATAATGCCGCCGCCAGAGCACCGGTATAGGCATCACCGGCAGCTGTTGTATCAACTGCCTCAACAGTAATTGACGGTACTTGAACTATTTCATTAGCCGTAATACAAATCGCCCCCAGACTGCCCAAGGTAACCACCACAGCCTTAACACCAAGGGAAAGCAGCTTCTTGCCAGCGGTAATCGCCTCAACGGGCGAATTTACCTGACAGCCGGTAATTACGGCAGCTTCGGTTTCATTAGGAGTAATGATATCCACTAACGCCAATGTCTGCTCGGAAATTGCGCAGGCAGGAGCCGGATTTAAAATTACTGTCCAGCCAGCTTCTTTTGCCACCTTGATAGCATACTGTACAGTTTCTGGCGGGATTTCGTGCTGTACCAGCAAAATTCCCGGCTTGGCAAAGCTTTTCAAAGCCTTATCCACATCTGCTTTACTGCAATAGGCATTCGCTCCAGCCACCACCACAATCGTATTGGCTCCAGACGCACCAACAGTAATCAGCGCCGTGCCGGTAGATGTATCAACCTTTCGGACATAGGCCGTATCTACATTGTTTTGCTTCAAGCTTGTTATCAGTTCTTGCGCAAAAGCATCTTGGCCCACGCAACCCACCATGGTTACTTTAGCCCCTAATTTACCTGCAGCTACAGCCTGATTGCCGCCCTTCCCGCCAGGAAACGTAGCAAACTCTCTGCCAAACACTGTTTCGCCGGTCACGGGAAGCCTATCTGCCGTAGCCACCAAATCCAAATTGAGACTGCCAACCACCATTACTGGAATATTCTCAGTTTGTTTCTGATTCATCTTAGCCCTCCTTAGCGCCGGAAGATTTGCGCACAATCAACTCCGGCATAAACTTTTGCTCACAAACACTTGTTTTAGCGCCGGTTATTTGCTTAAGAAGTATCTCTACGGCAGCCAACCCCATGTCATATACAGGCTGGCGTACAGTGGTAAGCGCCGGCTTATACCACCCCGCCATTCTGATGTCGTCATAGCCGACAACAGCCACATCTTCAGGTATTTTTAATCCACGCTCAGTCAAAGCTTCGATAGCACCAATAGCCATCATATCATTGGCAGCAAAAATAGCATCAAACGACTGTTGGCTGTCAATAAGCGCGATGGCTGCTTTATAGCCGCTGTCAAAAGTATATACCAACAACCAGCAGCTGCTCATTTACCGGCATTCTCTGTTGGCTGTGGGTATCAAAAAAACCCCGTCGCCTGTCAATCGCCGATGAAGACCGAACCGGTCCACCAATAAAAGCAATTTGTTGCCTACCAAGACTTATAAGATGCTTAACAGCCAACATAGCGCCCTCGTAGTTGTCACACACCACAGCACTCAATTTGGTGGCGGCTGAGCGCCGATCCAGCGTGACTACAGGCATGGGTAATGCCGATAGTAGCTCTAAATTACCTTCACTGTCCGCACCGCCAATAAATAGAATTCCGTCCACCTGCTTGCTAAATAGAAACTGGATATAACGTTCCTCTTCAGCCGGCTTACCGTCAGTATTGCATAAAATCACAGCATAGCCATGCTGCCTGGCAGCATCTTCAACACCTCTGACCAACGCTGGAAAAAATGGATTTTCAATATCGGGGATAATGAGCCCGATGCTGCGTGATTTTCTTTCTTTGAGCGCTCTAGCTACGGCATTGGGTCGATATTCCAGTTGGTTTACCGCCGCCGTTACCCGTGCCGCCAGTTCTTCTGACACCCCGGCATTGCCATTTAAGATTCGAGAAACTGTAGCTATCGAAACTCCAGCCGCTCGGGCGACATCCTTAATTGTTGTTGTAGTTTTCCCGTATTTCATTTTTTAATCTCCTGTTGAGCCTTTGAAACCGCATCAAGTTTGTATTTGCACCAGAGACATTTCCTATTGTAAACGTTTTCGTAAACGTTTACTGGTATATTACTACGTGTTTTTCGAAATTCCTGCTCGCGTTTGCAAAAAATTTGCACTATATACAAATAAGATTGCTAAAGAAAACACGGCTTGCGCCGAGCCTTTGACGACAGCGGAAGTCGATGTTGCCTTATCCAGGGAAAGTTATACTTTCTATCAGGAAAATAAAAAGCAGCCCCATGCGGGACTGCTCTTTATTATTCAATAATTTATTTAAGTACTGCTCCGGTATTAGCTGAAGAAACCAGTTTAGCATATCTGGCCAGATATCCAGTAGTGACTTTGGGTGCAGGTTTAACCCACGCTGCTTTACGCTTAGCCAGGTCTTCCGAACTTACCTTGACCTCCAGTTTGCGCCCCGGAATATCGATATCAATGATATCTCCGTCTTCCAATAGCGCAATAGGGCCGCCTTCCATAGCTTCAGGGGAAATGTGTCCAATACATGCACCTTGGGTAGCGCCGCTGAAACGTCCATCGGTCAAGAGCGCCACCTTAAGTCCCATACCGACAATTATGGCTGTCGGATTAAGCATTTCTTTCATGCCCGGACCGCCTTTAGGGCCTTCGTAGCGAATAACCACAACATCGCCATCTTTAATCTTTTTGCCAATAATGGCTTCTATAGCTTCCTCTTCAGAGTTAAATACGCGCGCAACTCCTTCAAATGTGAGCATATCTTCCTTTACTGCGCTTTCTTTTACAACAGCGCCTTCCGGAGCCAGGTTGCCATTTAAAATAGCGATACCACCTGTTTTGCGATATGGCTCTTCCACTGTCTTGATTACCTCAGGCCGATAAATAGAGGCATATTCAATTCGATCAGCGATTGTACCACTCACCGTCAGTGCGTCAGTATGAATACCACCGCCTTTAGAAAGCTCTTTCATAACCGCCGCAATACCACCAGCCTCGTTAAGATCCTGAATATGATAGGTACCACCTGGACTCAGCTTGGTGATGTAAGGAGTCTTGGCACTAATCTCTTCAAATAACGATAATGGTAATTCAATACCAGCCTCGTAGGCAATCGCGGTCAAGTGAAGCACTGTGTTGGAGGAACCACCAATCCCCATATCAACAGTCATGGCGTTTTTAAAGGCATCAATCGTCATAATTTCACGTGGTTTAACGTCCCGTTCCACTAAATCAACAATTATTTCTCCTGCTTGCTTGGCCATCATCCGCCGAGCACCAAAATGAGCTGCCGGAATAGTGCCATTACCAGGCAAGGCCATACCGAGTGCCTCTGTCATACAGTTCATGGTATTGGCTGTAAACAACCCGGCGCATGAGCCACAGCCTGGACAAGCAGCTTTCTCCATCTGATCTAACTCGCCAGCTGTAATCTTACCCGCTTCAAAAAGTCCGGCAGCTTCAAACATGCTGCTGACACTGATATCCCGTCCCTGATAACGCCCGGCAAGCATGGGACCACCACTCATTACAATACAGGGTATGTTCAGCCTGGCAGCTGCCATCAGCATACCTGGCACAATCTTGTCACAGTTGGGGATAAGCACTAATCCATCAAACCTATGGCCAATAGCCATTGCCTCAATGGAGTCGGCAATAAGCTCACGGCTGGGTAACGGATATTTCATACCCTCATGCCCCATGGCAATGCCATCACAAATACCAATGGCCGGGAACTCTACCGGCATGCCGCCGCCTGCAGCCACACCCAATTTTACAGCTTCGGCCACATCTCTAAGATGCATATGTCCAGGGATAATTTCATTAAAAGCATTAACAATTCCGATCATTGGTTTTTCTAATTCTTTGGGAGTATAGCCCATAGCATAAAATAACGAACGGTGAGCCGCCCGGGTTGAGCCTTTTTTGACTATATTGCTTTTTAACGACATAAAATTTTCTCCTCCTGATAGTAGACTGCCACCTGTCACGTACAATTATCTTTATTTGGTGGCCTTAGTATTAACATTGCATTAAGTATTCAACAAAATACCGGCAAATCCTTCTCTATTTGACGGCTATCCAGAAATTGCTTTGATTGTAAAGAAAAAATCGGTCATCGTCTTTTTTCATAAGAAGATGACCTACTTGCTTATCTTTAGCTTCTTTTTTTACTTTTCTTTGAGGGCTTTTGTTTGTTGACTTTACTCCCTACCGGCCAGGCAGCCCTAGGGCGAGGAATGTGTGCAGTTCGCTCCTCTGGAGACAATTCATCCCGGCGTGCGCCCAAATATACTTCAGCTAGCGGATAAAGGGTTTCGCGGCGGTTTGTATCAATCTCAAAATCAAACTTAGCTGTCGCGGCAATTTCACTTTTAGTAAAGCTAGCTAAAGCTAACTCATTAGGGCTTGGCAACACATCAATTTTTTTCTTACTTTGATTATAGATAGTAAGCAATACTGTTAAGGCGCCAACAACAAGTTCTCTAAGATCAACAGCCGGCAGTGATTTATACTGATGAGCAAAAGCCACCGCCTGCCTCAGATGTTCTGCCGCAATTTCAAGCTCGCCACAATCCAGCAGCATTTGCCCCAGAGAAAAATGAGACTCTACCTGCCCCATATCGGTCAATAGTGCCTGCTCATATGCACAAGCGGCTAATTCCGGGCGCTTGCCCTTGTAGTATATATTCCCTAATCGATTCCAAATATAAGAGTCTTTCGGGTTCTTGCAGAGTTTATTTAAAAAATAATTTTCGGCATCACTGCCCCAACGTGGTGCAAATTCGCCATCAATAAGCGCCTGACCAAAGACTACGCCGCTATCGCCCGTAATAGCAGCTGCCGCCATTTTCCCTGCAAGCACTGTTTGCATATGTTGAGATAGTTCCCACTCACCCGCACTATTACAATGCTTGCAGCGAAAATAGCCGACTGCCTGAAGCTTGTCCGCCATATTCTTACTTTTATCGGGTATTGCTGATAGCACCATAGTGCCAAAGTCATAATCGCCACTTTTACCACAGGACTTACATGTCAGTCTAAAAATGTTTTCGGGAAACTCCCTATTTATCTCTTTGATATGTTTATAGATATGTCTAGGATGTTTGCCAGGCAACATGGCAACAGTCGGACGCAACAGTATACTATCTACATCCTGACCTGTAGCTACACTGATAAGAAAAGGGTTAATACCATGCTTTTGATATTTTTCCATTCTAATACCATTCCTTCGTAAATAAAGTAACTAAACAAATGCTACTTACTTCCGCGACCTGAAAAAACCCCACCCGCGAATAGTGGGTGGGGTTTTTTCTTGTATTCTTATTATATGCCAGGATTTAGGGTATGTCAATTAGCTATTTGAACGGTCTATGCTTTTTCGCTATATATAACAAAAAAGCACTCACTTTCGTGAGTACTTTAGTAACCAGCAACTTCCTAATCTCCCAGGCCAATCCAGCCAAGTACCTTCGGCTACTACGACCGTCCATAGCACCCCATCTGCTTCGTTGTCACTGCGGGCGTCCCCTCCGACGTACTTCCAGTACGACTACGGAGACGTCCTCGCTTCCGCCTTGCAGCTGGAGCACTCTGAACGGTCTAAACTTTGAGACAGCAAAAAACACCTACATATTTAGTAGGTGTTTTCGTAACCAGCAACTTCCTAATCTCCCAGGCCGTTTCCAGCCAAGTACCTTCGGCGTTTATGGGCTTAACTACTGTGTTCGGTATGGGAACAGGTGGAACCCCACAGCTATCGTCACTGGATATACAGGTGAATATCCGGTTAAGGTATATTCCCTGAAAACTTCACAGAAGAAAAGCATTGCGCA
>NZ_FWXI01000016.1 GCF_900176355.1 Sporomusa malonica
TTACACCGATTGCTATCGAAGAAGGTCTGCGTTTCGCTATTCGTGAAGGCGGCCGTACTGTTGGCGCTGGTGTTGTTACCGCGATTATTAAGTAATTAGATTTAAATATATGTTTGGCAGAGGCGGCTTCGGTCGCCTCACAGCCAGACAGGACCGGCGATGACGTGGAAGGTGGCCCGCACGCGCGGGGAAATTTCCACCGAGAATGTCCGTTCAGAGAAACTGGGCGATAAGGAGGAATAAATAAATGGCTAAACAACAAAAAATCAGAATCCGCCTTAAGGCATATGACCACAAGGCGCTTGACCAAAGTGCGGCCAAGATTGTTGAAACCGCAAAACGTACTGGCGCCATGGTTTCTGGCCCTATTCCGCTTCCTACAGAGAAAAATATCTTTACTATTCTGCGTTCACCCCATGTCAATAAAGACTCCCGCGAGCAATTTGAAATGCGGACTCACAAGCGTCTTATTGACATCCTGGAGCCGACCCCCAAGACGGTTGATGCCTTAATGCGTCTCGACTTGCCGGCTGGTGTGGACATTGAAATCAAGCTGTAGGAGGAGGTGCGATAAATGGCTAAAGGAATTTTAGGAAAAAAACTAGGTATGACCCAAATCTTTACGGCTGAGGGTAGAGTTATTCCGGTTACTGTTATTGAAGCCGGTCCCAATGTCGTAGTGCAAAACAAGACAGTTGAAAATGATGGCTACAATGCAGTCCAGCTAGGGTTTGGCGCTGTCAAAGAGAAAAAGGTTAACAAACCGTTAAAGGGTCACTTTGCTAAGGCCAACGTCAAACCAGTAAAGTTTATCCGTGAGCTGCGCCTGCCTGGAGCCTCTGAATATACAGTAGGTCAAGTTCTGAACGCTGATGTATTCAGCGAAGGTGAACTTATTGATGTAACTGGTCCTGCTAAAGGCAAAGGATTTGCCGGCGGCATTAAACGACATAACTTTGCCCGCGGACCTATGGCCCACGGTTCTAAATCCCATCGTGAGCCTGGTACCATTGGTTCCCGGATGAGCGGTGGCGGCGGTAAAGTATTTAAAGGCAAAAAACTCCCAGGTCGTATGGGCGGACAAAAAGTAACCGTTCAGCGCCTGCAAGTAGTCCGCGTAGATGTACCCCGCAACCTTCTTCTGGTTAAAGGTGCTGTTCCCGGACCTAAAGGCAGTTTTGTGATTGTTAGAAATACAGTAAAACCCAATAAGTAATCGCAGCTTGTGGCTTTGCGCCACGGCGTAGAGCGCAGGTTGCGAGCATCGAAAGGAGGATGTGCTATATGCCTAAAGTGGCAGTATATGATATGACCGGTGCAAAAACCGGTGAAGTGGAACTCAATGATAGCGTATTTGGCGTAGAAATAAACGAAGCCCTTGTTCATCAGGCAGTTGTTATGCAGCTGGCAAGCCAGCGTCATGGCACTCACGCAACCAAGACCAGATCGATGGTACGCGGTGGCGGCAGAAAACCCTGGAAACAAAAGGGAACCGGCCGGGCACGGGCTGGCAGCATCCGTTCCCCATTATGGGTAGGTGGCGGTGTTGCGTTTGGTCCGCATCCGCGCAGTTATAAATTCAGCATGCCCCGTAAGGCGCGTCGTCTGGCTATTAAATGTGCGTTAACTGCTAAAGTTAATGACGGTGGTTTAATGGTTGTTGAAGACATCAACTTTGCTGAGCCTAAGACCAAGGATGTTGTTAAACTTCTCGGTAATTTTGAGGCTAGTGACAACAAAGCACTAATTATCACTGTAGATCAAAACGACAATGTCGTAAAATCGTCCCGTAACATTCCTGGTGTTAAAGCCATTAATTCCATGGGGCTTAATGTATACGACTTGTTGCATCATGATAAAGTGTTAGTAACCAAAGATGCAATCGCTAAGATTGAGGAGGTGCTGGCATAATGTCAAACCTACGCGATGTACTCATTAAGCCGTACATTACAGAGAAAACTACTGCAATGATGGCTGACAACAAATATACTTTTATTGTGCCGCTTACAGCCAATAAAATCGAAATTCGCCAAGCTGTTGAGCAAATTTTTAAGGTTAAAGTTCTTGATGTTAGTACCATCCGGGTATTAGGCAAGACTAAGCGCATGGGCAAACATCTTGGCAAGCGCAGCGACTTTAAAAAAGCTATTGTTAAACTGGCTCCTGGCGAGCGCATTGAATTCTTCGAAGGTGTATAACCAAATTTCCTAAAAAGGAGGGGCACACATGCCAGTTAAAAGTTTTAAACCATACGCTCCTGGCAGAAGGTTTATGACGGTAGCCGATTTTTCGGATATTACGTCAGACCGTCCCGAGCGTTCTCTGACCGAGCGTCTCCAAAAGCATGCCGGTCGTAACCAACAAGGCCGTTTAACCGTAAGGCATCAAGGCGGCGGTCACAAGCGTTTATACCGTATCATTGACTTTAAACGCAATAAAGACGGTATTCCCGCAACTGTTGCCACCATTGAATATGATCCTAACCGTTCAGCACGGATTGCCCTCTTAAACTACGCTGACGGCGAAAAACGTTATATTCTCGCACCTAACGGTCTTAAAGTGGGCGATACCATCATGAGCGGCGCGGAAGCCGATATCAAGGTTGGTAATGCCTTAGCACTTAAGAATATTCCGGTAGGTACTCAACTCCATAACATTGAAATGAAAATCGGCAAAGGCGGCCAATTGGTCCGTTCGGCGGGCGCTTCGGCTCAGTTGATGGCTAAAGAAGGCAGCCACGCACTCTTACGTTTGCCATCTGGCGAACTGAGAAAAGTTCATATTAACTGCCGGGCTACTATCGGCCAGGTGGGCAATCTTGAACACGAAAATATCACAATCGGTAAAGCTGGCCGTTCACGTTGGCTGGGTATTCGTCCTGCTAACCGCGGTGTCGCAATGAACCCGATCGACCATCCGCATGGTGGTGGCGAGGGCCGTTCGCCTATCGGCCGTAAGCATCCTGTTACTCCGTGGGGCAAATGCGCAATGGGTGCAAAAACCCGTAAAAGCAAAGCTTCTGACAAGCTGATTGTTAAGAAACGGAAATAATCTCGAATTGCGATGGATGAATCATCGAAAGGAGGCTATTTAGGTGTCAAGATCAATTAAAAAAGGACCTTATGTGCAAGAAAGCCTGCTCAAGAAAATTGATGCGCTTAATGCTAAAAATGATAAAAAAGTTATCAAAACCTGGTCACGCAGCTCGACGATTCTGCCTAACTTTGTTGGACACACACTGGCTGTTCATGACGGCCGTAAGCATGTGCCGGTATATGTTACCGAAGACATGGTTGGACACAAGCTTGGCGAATTTGCGCCGACCCGGACATATAAAGGCCACAGTGGTTCTGAACGGTCTACTGGGGTAAGATAACATATTCTTAGCAAAAATCCGGGGATTACAGCCGGAAGGGGGTTAAACAATGGAAGCTAAAGCAATTGCCAGACATATTCGCATTGCTCCCCGTAAAATCCGCATAGTTATTGATTTAATTCGCGGCAAAAACGTGGGCGAGGCTTTTGCAATTTTGAAATACACTCCGAAAGTCGGAGCTGAAGTTCTGGAAAAAGTGCTCAAATCAGCAATCGCTAATGCTGAACACAACTACGACCTGAATACCGATGCTCTCTTTATCTCACAGGCATTTGTTGATCAGGGACCAACCTTGAAGCGCATTCATCCGCGTTCACGCGGCCAGGCATTCAAGATTTTAAAGCGTACCAGCCACGTAACGCTGGTTGTTAAAGAAAGATAAGCTAAAGACGAAGGAGGGAAATTTAGTGGGTCAAAAAGTTAATCCGCATGGTCTTCGTCTTGGCATTGTAAAAACTTGGGACGCAAAATGGTATGCCGACAAAGATTATGCTAAAAACCTGCATGAAGATATCAAAATCCGTGATATGCTGAAAGAAAAGCTTTACACCTCGAATGTGTCGAAGATCATTATTGAGCGTGCGGCTAATCGAGTGAAAGTTACCATACACACTGCTAAGCCTGGTATGGTTATCGGTCGCGGTGGCAGTGGAATTGAGAATATTAAAAAATGGCTGAAAGATCTTACCGGCAAGATTGTTGATGTAAATATTGCCGAGATTAAGCAAGCCGAACTTGATGCTACTTTAGTTGCTGAAAACATTGCTGCTCAGCTCGAAAAGCGTATTGCTTTCCGTCGGGCAATGAAGCAATCAGTAACTCGCACCATGCGCATGGGAGCAAAAGGTATTAAAGTAATGGTTGGCGGTCGCTTAGGCGGCGCTGAAATTGCTCGTACTGAGAGCTATCGTGAGGGCAGTATTCCCCTGCACACTTTGCGTGCCGACATTGACTATGGCACTGCAGAAGCTGCAACCACTTATGGCCGTATAGGCGTAAAAGTCTGGATTTACAAAGGCGAAGTTCTGCCTGAAGCCAAAAAGACTGTTGTCGCTGCCGCCGCCACTGAAGGGGGCGAGAGATAATGCTTATTCCTAAAAGAGTAAAGCATCGCAAACAATTCCGCGGCCGCATGACTGGTAAAGCCACAAAAGGTATTACTGTTTCTCATGGTGAGTTCGGTCTGGTTGCTCTTGAGCCGGCTTGGATTACCAACCGTCAAATCGAAGCAGCCCGTATCGCCATGACCCGTTATATCAAACGGGGCGGTAAAGTTTGGATTAAAATATTCCCAGATAAGCCGATTACTGCTAAACCTGCTGAAACTCGCATGGGTAGTGGTAAAGGTTCGCCGGAATACTGGGTAGCGGTTGTTAAGCCTGGTCGTGTCATGTTTGAAATGGACGGCGTGCCTGAAGAGACTGCGCGTGAAGCTATGCGTCTTGCCGCACATAAACTGCCCATTAAGACAAAGTTCGTTACGCGGGAGGATACCGCTAATTTGGATATGGACGCACCTGGTGCCAATGCTAAAGCAGGTGGTGAAGTAAATGAAGGCTAATGATATCCGCGATATGAGTGCAGCCGAACTCGACCAAAACCTAAACAAATTAAAAGAGGAACTGTTCAACTTACGGTTCCAACACGCTACCGGCCAATTGGATAACCCCATGCGGATTCCTGCCGTCAAGAAAACAATTGCCCGCATCAAAACTGTTCAGCGTCAGCGTGAACTTAAGGCTCAGTAAGTTGGCACAATGCTAGTGAGTATGAAGGGAGGCAATGTAGAGTGACCGTTGAAAGAAACGAGCGCAAGGTCCGTATTGGCAAAGTAGTAAGCGATAAAATGGACAAAACAGTAGTAGTAGCCGTTGAGCGTTTAGTACGGCACCCGCTGTATCATAAATCCATTAAACAAACAGTTAAGTTTAAAGCTCATGACGAGAATAACGAAAGCCATATTGGTGATACCGTTAAGATTATGGAAACCCGCCCACTGTCCAAAGAAAAGCGCTGGCGCGTGGTTGAAGTTCTGGAAAGAGCACAATAGTAAATAACCCAAATACGAAGTAAGCTTCTAAGGCTCGTCTGCTCTTAACGTGCATCGAGTCACATGAGGAAGGAGGATAAGCACTATGATTCAACAACAGAGTATCCTGAGTGTTGCTGATAATACCGGCGCAAAGCAAATTATGTGCATCCGCGTACTGGGTGGCTCATACCGCCGCTATGCCAACATTGGCGATGTTATCGTTGCGTCTGTTAAAGACGCTACACCCGGTGGCGTTGTCAAGAAAGGCGATGTAATTAAAGCAGTTGTTGTTCGTTCCAAGAAGGGACTGCGTCGTCCGGACGGCTCGTACATCCGGTTTGATGAAAACGCCGCAGTTGTTATTAAAGATGATAAAAGCCCGAGAGGTACACGGATATTTGGACCTGTAGCCCGCGAACTCAGGGACAAAGATTTCATGAAGATTATCTCACTGGCGCCGGAAGTTATCTAGATTAAGGAGGTGTCCGGAGTGTCCGAAGCCCAAAGATTGCATGTAAAAAAAGGCGACAAAGTTGTTGTACTGTCAGGCAAAGATAAAGGCAAAGAAGGCAAAATCGTAGAAGCTCTGCCTAAAAAAGGCAAAGTAGTGGTTGAAGGCGTAAACAAAGTAAAGCGCCACACGAAGCCTAGCCAAAAAGCGCCCCAGGGTGGCATTTTGGTAAAGGAAGCTGCTCTTTCTTCTGCCAAAGTTATGCTGGTATGCCCTGCTTGCAGCAAACCTACCCGCATTAAGAAAACTCAGCTCGCTAGCGGCTCGTTTGCTCGTGCCTGCAAAAAATGCGGCGAAGTTATCGATAAAGACAAGTAATAAACCATCTTCCCTGAAAGGAGGTAAAACATATGGATACAAGACTTAAAGAAAAATATAAAAATGAAGTAGCCAAAGCTATGATGGAAAAGTTCGGCTATAAAAATGTTATGGAAATTCCTAAAGTTGAGAAGGTTGTTATCAATATGGGGGTCGGTGAAGCAGTAGGCAACCCCAAAATTCTCGACGCTGCTGTAGGCGATATGACTCTAATCGCTGGTCAGAAGCCGATTATAACCAGAGCTAAGAAATCCATCGCGGCTTTCAAAATCCGCGAAGGTATGCCTATTGGTGCTAAAGTTACCATGCGCGGCGAACGGATGTATCAATTCCTTGATAAATTGTTCAACATCTCTTTACCTCGGGTTCGTGACTTCCGCGGCGTAAGCCCTAAAGCCTTTGATGGCCGTGGCAACTACTCTTTAGGTATTAAAGAACAGCTGATATTCCCCGAGATTGACTACGACAAAGTAGACAAGATTCGTGGAATGGATATCATCATTGTTACCACCGCCAAGACCGACGAAGAAGCAAGAGAACTGTTAAGATTAATGGGTATGCCATTCAGCGCATAACTGTTCATAGATAGAGTACTGAACAGTTTATAAGAAGGAGGGAATTCGGTGGCCAAGAAGGCTTTAATTGAGAAATGGAAAAACGAGCCTAAGTTTAAGGTACAAAAGTACAACCGCTGCAAAATTTGTGGTCGTCCGCACGGATATATGCGCAAATTCGAAATGTGCCGGATTTGTTTCCGGGAACTGAGCTACAAAGGCGCCATTCCTGGAGTAACCAAGGCAAGCTGGTAGTAGCAGCAACATATAGGAAGGGGGTTCTAAACCATGGTAATGACCGATCCGATTGCCGATATGCTTACGCGCATTCGCAACGCTAACTCGGTTTTTCACGATAAAGTCGAAATTCCGGCATCGAAAATTAAAAAATCTGTAGTACAAATTCTGAAAGACGAAGGTTTTATCAGAGACTACGATACAATTGCCGATGGCAAGCAAGGAATGATTCGTGTAAGTCTGAAATACGGACCGAACCGCGAAAAAGTAATTACTGGAATTAAGCGCATTTCTAAGCCCGGTCTTCGCGTTTACGCTAAGAAAGAGCAACTGCCGCGCGTACTGGGTGGCCTCGGAATTGCGATTATCTCGACATCCAAAGGCATCATGTCTGACAAAGCCGCTCGCAAAGAAGGTCTCGGCGGCGAAGTAATCGCA
This sequence comes from Sporomusa malonica, assembly GCF_900176355.1. Lineage (GTDB taxonomy): Bacteria > Bacillota > Negativicutes > Sporomusales > Sporomusaceae > Sporomusa > Sporomusa malonica. The sequence continues at coordinate 7,467 of NZ_FWXI01000016.1, forward strand.
TACGTTTGGTAGTCTAGTGATACAGGAGGTGCAATATGTCTAGAATTGGTAGGAGTCCCATCACTGTTCCTGCTGGTGTTACCGTAACCATCGGTGAAAACAACGTAGTGACAGTTAAAGGCCCTAAAGGCGAACTGACCCGTCAGTTCCATAAAGATATGATTATCGAACTGGAAGACAGTGTCATTAATGTCAAGCGGCCTACAGATAATAAAGAACACCGCTCGCTCCATGGTCTGACCAGAACCCTGGTTAGCAACATGGTAACAGGCGTAACCCAAGGTTTTGCTAAAACCCTGGAGATTGCTGGCGTAGGCTATCGTGCCGCTAAAGCCGGTCAAAAACTGGCGCTCACCTTAGGCTTTTCGCATCCGCTGGAGGTTGAGCCGCCTGCAGGTCTTACAATTGATGTTCCCGCGCCTAACCGGATTGTTGTTTCCGGAATCGACAAAGAAGCTGTCGGCGCACTTGCTGCAAAAATCCGTGGCTACCGTGAGCCAGAGCCCTATAAAGGCAAAGGCATTAAGTACGAAGGCGAAGTTATCCGCCGTAAAGTCGGTAAAGCCGGCGGTAAAGGCAAGAAATAAACTCATAAAAGGCAATTCAAGCGAAAGGAGTGAACACCTTGCTGCGTAAACCGAGCAAAAACATCGGACGTCAAAAGCGCCAACTAAGAGCCCGGAAAAATCTTATTGGCACCACCGAACGCCCCCGTCTTAACGTATTTCGTAGTTTGAAGCATATGTATGCTCAAATTATCAACGATAAAACTGGCGCTACCCTCGTATCGGCTAGCACCATGGATAAAGAGGTACTGGCTAAAGTTGAGTACGGTGGAAACATTGATGCAGCTAAAGCTGTAGGCGAGGCAATCGCCAAACGGGCCCTCGAAAAAGGAATCACTAAAGTGGTATTTGACCGTGCTGGTTACATTTATCACGGCCGCGTTGCCGCCCTGGCTGCTGCTGCACGCGAAGCTGGACTTGAATTCTAAGAAAAGGAGGGAAATTAATGGCCAGAATTGATCACACCGGTCTTGACCTTAAGGAAAAAGTAGTATTTATCAACCGGGTTGCCAAGGTAGTTAAAGGCGGTAGACGCTTTTCTTTCAGCGCTCTGGTAGTTGTCGGCGATGGCAACGGCCATGTAGGTTTCGGCTTGGGCAAAGCTGCTGAAGTGCCGGAAGCTATTCGTAAAGGCGTAGAAGACGCCAAGAAAAACCTGATTAAAGTTCCTATTGTCGGCACCACTATTCCTCATCAAATCATGGGTGAGTTCGGCGCCGGTAAAGTGCTGTTAAAGCCTGCCTCCGAAGGTACAGGCGTAATTGCTGGCGGCCCAGCTCGTGCTGTGCTTGAACTTGCTGGCATTCACGACATCCTGACCAAATCGCTTGGCTCATCTAACGCCAACAACATGGTTCGCGCTACAATCGCTGGTCTTAGCCAGTTAAAACGCGCTGAGCAAGTTGCTAGCCTGCGCGGCAAGACCGTTCAGGAATTGTTGGGTTAAGGAGGTAACACAATGGCGAAACTTAAAATTACATTAACTCGCAGCGTGATTGGCAGACCTGAAGATCAGCGTGCAACAGTAGTAGCACTCGGTCTCAAAAAAACCAATAGCTCTGTAGTTCAAGAAGATAATGCGGTAATCAGAGGCATGGTTCGCAAAGTAGAACACCTTGTTACCGTAGAGCAAGTTGCAGAATAAAATTTCTAGTGGCAATAGCCAACATACTAGTTCAAGGAGGTGCTGTTAATGAAATTACATGAATTAGCTCCAGCGCCTGGTTCAAAAAAAGTTCGCACTCGTGTAGGCCGTGGCCTTGGTTCCGGTCTAGGAAAAACTGCTGGTAAAGGTCACAAAGGCCAAAATGCTCGTGCCGGCGGCGGTGTGCGTCCTGGTTTTGAAGGCGGCCAAAAGCCCTTGTACTTAAGACTGCCTAAGCGCGGTTTTACCAATAAATTCGCTAAAGAATACAGCGAAATTAACGTAATTGAGCTCAACCGCTTTGATAACGGTGCAGTTGTTGATCTCGAAGCTTTGGTAGACGCAGGCGTAGTTAAAAAAGTACTTGATGGTCTTAGAATCTTAGGCAATGGCGAGCTCACCAAGGCTTTAACAGTTAAAGCCAATGGCTTTACTAAGTCGGCCGCTGAAAAAATTCAGGCTGCCGGCGGTACAGTCGAGGTGATTTAATTGCTGGCAGGACTCTCGAACGTCTTAAAGATTACTGAACTAAGGCAGAAAGTAGTTTTCACCTTGGTTATGTTCCTGATATTCAGACTAGGTACACATATCCCCGTACCGGGAGTAAATGCCTCTGTTATCGAGCAGCTGTTTACCCAGGGTAATCTATTTGGGCTTTTAGATATGTTCTCTGGTGGTGCTTTAAGTAAGTTCTCCATATTTGCCATGAGCATCACCCCGTATATTAACGCTTCAATTATCATGCAACTACTTACCGTTGTTGTGCCAAAGTTTGAACAGTGGGCAAAAGAAGGCGATGAGGGTCGTAAGAAAATTACCCAAATTACCCGCTATGGTACTGTCCTGCTTGGTTTTATCCAGGCAATTGGCATGGCATTTGGTTTGAAAGTGGCGATTATTAATCCAGGGTTTGATTCCATACTGCTTGTAGCACTTACCCTGACAGCAGGAACGGTATTCCTGATGTGGCTGGGTGAACAAATTACTGAAAAAGGTATTGGTAACGGCATATCACTAATCATTTTTGCCGGTATCGTTTCAGGCCTACCAAATGGCTTGTATACCATTTATGAGTATGTAAGAGCTGGGACAATTAACATATTTAATGTATTTTTGTTCCTGATTATCGCTGTGGCCATGATTGTGTTTGTAATTGCGATACAACAAGGTCAACGCCGAATCCCTGTACAGTACGCCAAACGGGTAGTGGGCCGCAAGATGTATGGCGGTCATTCTACGCACATTCCGCTTAAAGTGAACCAAGCTGGCGTTATTCCGATAATCTTTGCGTCATCTGTGCTGATGTTCCCGGTAACCATTGCCCAGTTTATTGATGTACCCTGGGTAAAAACAGTGGCAGGGTGGTTTGCGTGGGGCACGCCGCTACAAACAATATTGTATGCGATCCTAATTGTGTTCTTTACGTACTTCTACACTGCGGTTACTATGAACATATCAGATATGGCAGAGAACATGAAAAAACACGGCGGGTTTATCCCTGGTATTAGGCCAGGTAAGCCTACCGCCGATTATTTAGACCGGGTTATGACCAGAATTACCCTGGCCGGATCAATCTTCCTGGCCATAATCGCAATACTACCGAATTTTGTTGGTGCAGCGACTAACCTCCAAGGGGTCTACTTTGGTGGAACTGCCCTCTTAATCGTAGTAGGTGTGGCTCTGGATACCATGAAGCAAATAGAGGCGCTGGTACTCATGCGTCACTATCAAGGCTTCATGAAGTAGGAGGTAGTGGTCATGTTTATTCTGTTAATGGGACCGCCTGGCGCCGGCAAAGGCACTCAGGCGGCCAAACTAGTAGAGAACTTTAAAATTCCCCATATCTCAACCGGTGATATGTTTCGGGCTGCAGTCAAAGAAGGTACCGAGCTTGGTAAACAGGCTAAAGCCTGCATGGATGCTGGTCAATTGGTTCCTGATAGTATAACCATCGGCATTGTTAAAGAGCGCTTGGCGAAAGATGACTGCCAAAAAGGATTTATCCTTGATGGCTTTCCCCGTACAATCGCCCAAGCAGAGGCCCTTGACCGTACGCTAACCGAACTTACCATCAAACTTGACCGGGTTGTCAATATTACTGCTCCTGGCTCTGAACTGGTTGGCCGTATGACAGGCCGCCGGATTTGCAGAAGCTGCGGCGCTACTTATCATGTGGCTTTTAATGCACCTAAAGCAAGCGGTGTCTGTGATAAGTGCAGTGGCGAACTGTATCAGCGGGATGATGACAAAGAAGAAACAGTAGTTAACCGCCTGACGGTTTATCAGACTCAAACCCAGCCTTTAATTGAGTACTATCAGGACAAAGGATTGTACACCGAAATCAACGGTCTGCAGCCAATCGATGATGTTCTCAAAGACATAATCGCTAGCCTGAGAGGCGGGCAAGTATGATAATCTTAAAATCACAAAGGGAATTAAACTACCTGCGTGATGCCGGGCGGATAGTGGCCGAAACGCTTAATGAAGTCAAAAAAGCGGTAAAACCTGAAGTCACTACACTGGAACTTGACAGGATTGCTGAACAGTACATCAAGAGCAAGGGCGCAGTGCCGGCCTTTAAAGGCTATCACGGATTCCCTGGCAACATATGTGCCTCAGTTAATGAAGAGGTAGTACATGGCATTCCTGGATTAAAAAGGTTGAAAAATGGAGATAATGTAAGTATTGACATTGGCGCCATCATAAACGGCTATTGCGGTGATGCTGCGATTACCGTGCCAGTAGGCGAAGTTGATGCCGAAGTTGAGAAACTTATCGAAGTTACCGAACAGTCGCTATATAAAGGGATTGAAAAAGCTATAGCGGGAAGTCGTTTAGGCGACGTTTCCCATAGTATTCAAACCTACGCTGAGGGGCACGGTTATGGTGTGGTGCGCGATTTCGTCGGGCATGGCATCGGCAGAAACATGCACGAAGACCCGCAAATACCTAACTATGGGCTTCCCGGACGCGGCCCGCGATTAAAATCTGGTATGACATTAGCAATAGAACCTATGATTAACGCTGGGACTCATGAGGTCAAGACCTTGAGCGACAACTGGACAGTAGTGACTGCTGACGGCAAGCGTTCGGCCCATTTTGAACACACCATTGCTATTACGGCCGATGGTCCGGAAATATTAACAAAACTATAGGAGGAGACGGCTTGTGCCAGATGGAACTATTAACCCAGGGCACATTGTGATATCATCAGCAGGACGTGATGCTGGCCACGCCTATGTGGTACTCGGGTGGTATAAGCCGCAAACTCTTCTGGTAGCTGACGGACGCGGACGTAAGGTCGTGAGTCCTAAGAAAAAGAACGTGAAGCACGTCAAATGGCATTCTATTGCTAATAATGTGGCGGAAGTTTTAGCTGGTGGTCTAACAATCACCGATGAAGAGATCCGTCAGGCCCTCGCCCACATTGAGGCGACCGGATAAGCTGTTAAAAGCGGACGAGGAGGGATAGCTCATGTCCAAACAAGATGTAATCGAAGTAGAAGGTACGGTCATCGAGGCTTTGCCTAATGCCATGTTCCAGGTAAAACTGGAAAATGGTCATATTGTACTGGCGCATGTATCAGGTAAAATTCGGATGAATTTTATTCGAATTTTACCAGGCGATAAAGTCACAATTGAACTTACACCGTATGATTTGAAACGAGGCCGTATTACCTATAGGTTTAAATAGCTTGTGTTCGTGGGTTCGTAAGTTCGTTAGTCAAGTCGATGAACGAACGCGGACTGGCGGACGGCGGACGCACGATAAGGAGGTTTAATTATGAAAGTAAGGCCATCGGTTAAGCCTATATGTGAAAAATGTAAAATCATCAAACGCCATGGCAGAGTAATGGTGATTTGTGAAAATCCCAAACATAAACAAAAACAAGGCTAAAAAAGAGGGGGGTGTATTAATACATGGCACGTATTGCCGGTGTAGACTTACCGCGTGACAAACGCATTGAAATTGCTTTAACATATATTTTTGGTATTGGTCTTACAATATCAAAAGAGATTCTTGCTAAGACAGGAATCAATCCTGATACCCGGACTCGGGACTTAACTGAGGAAGAAGTTGCTAAACTTCGCGAAACTATTGATAAAAACTATCGCGTCGAAGGCGACCTCCGTCGGGAAGAAGCTCTAAATATTAAGCGGCTCATTGAGATCGGCTCTTATCGTGGCAAACGGCATCGCATGGGTCTGCCTGTACGCGGTCAGCGTACTAAGACTAATGCCCGTACCCGTAAAGGCCCGAAAAAGACTGTTGGCGCTAAGAAGAAGAAGTAAAGGAGGGATAACCATTGGTTGCTAAGAAAGTTGCTTCCAGACCCAAACGTAAAGAACGTAAAAATATAGAACATGGTGTTGCTCACATCCGCTCGACTTTCAATAACACCATCGTAACCATCACTGATACCAGGGGCAATGCTATTTCTTGGGCTAGCGCCGGTGGCCTCGGCTTCAGAGGCTCGCGCAAAAGCACCCCATTTGCTGCCCAGATGGCAGCCGAAACTGCTGCTAAAGCTGCTATGGAACATGGCCTTAAACAAATCGAAGTATTTGTAAAAGGACCTGGCGCCGGCCGCGAAGCTGCTATCCGTTCCCTTCAGGCAGCAGGCCTTGAAGTGAATATGATAAAAGACGTAACACCCATTCCGCACAATGGATGCCGTCCGCCGAAAAGAAGAAGAGTTTAGGGAATTGGGAGGTGTTTGGTAAGAATGGCAAAATATACAGGTCCTGTTTGCAGACTGTGCCGCCGCGAGGGCGCAAAACTGTACCTCAAAGGCGACAGATGCTATAGCGATAAATGCTCTTTCACAGAGCGCGGTTTTGCTCCCGGCCAGCATGGCGCCGGTCAAGCCCGTAAAAAAGTTTCCGAGTATGGCATTCAGCTCCGGGAAAAACAAAAAACTCGTCGTATCTACGGCGTGCTTGAGCGTCAATTCCGGAACTACTTTGAAAAGGCTGAACGCCAAAAAGGCATTACCGGCGAAAACCTTTTGGTTATGCTGGAAAGAAGACTTGATAATGTTGTTTTCCGCATGGGTCTGGCCGAAAGCCGCAACCAAGCAAGACAACTTGTACGTCATGGCTTATTTAATGTTAATGGTCGACGCGTAGATATTCCTTCCTTCCTGGTTAAAGCTGGCGACGTTGTTGCCGCACGGGAAACAAGTAAGGAATCACCTATTATGAAGAAAATCGCTGAATCGCTTGGTCATAAGCAAGCTCCAGCTTGGATGGAACTTACGGCTGCCGATATGAGCGGTAAAATTATGCGCTACCCCACCCGGGAAGAAATTGATATTCCTATTCAGGAACATCTAATTGTAGAATTGTACTCGAGATAATCTGCCCTCAACCCGTGGCGATGGCGTAACTTAAGAGTTCGCGCAAATGAGGAGGGTTTTTTCCGGATGATTGAAATCGAAAAGCCGAAAATCGAGATCGTGGAAGTAAGTGAAGATAACCGTTATGGCAAATTCGTGTGGGAACCACTTGACCGGGGCTTTGGCATTACGCTGGGCAACAGTCTAAGAAGGGTGCTTTTATCGTCATTGCCTGGTGCAGCTGTAACCTCGGTTAAAATTGACGGTGTGCTTCACGAATTTGCCACGATTCCCGGTGTTCGGGAGGACGTCACCGACATAATTCTAAACCTAAAAGAACTGTGTCTGAAAATGCATAGTGACGAGCCGAAAGTTTTACTGATTGAAGCGTTTGAAGAAGGCGAAGTCACTGCAGGCGATATCAGAGCCGATGCCGACATCGATATTTTGAACGAAGATCTCCACTTGGCGACAGTTGGTGCCGGTGGTAAACTTCGTATGGAAATCATGGTGGAAAAAGGTAAAGGCTATGTACCGGCTGATAAAAACAAAAAACCCGACCATGTAATCGGGATTATTCCTATTGACTCCATCTTCTCGCCTATTGTACGCGTCAACTATAATGTTACCGATACGCGTGTTGGTAATGTAACCAACTATGACAAGCTTACATTAGAAGTATGGACAGATGGCAGTATGCGTCCCGAAGAGGCGGTCAGCAAAGCTGCTGGCATAATGGTGTCGCACCTGAAATTATTTCAAAATATTGCCGGAGAACCTCCTGAAGAGGATGAGGGTCAAGGTTTGGTACCTGAAGAACCTGCAGAGGGTAAAAACAGGACAATGGAAATGACCATTGAAGACCTGGACCTCTCGGTACGTTCTTACAATTGTTTAAAGCGGGCCGGAATCAACACAGTGGCTGAGCTTGTCCAAAAGAGCGAAGACGACATGATGAAAGTTCGCAACTTAGGGCGTAAGTCACTGGAAGAGGTTAAGAAGAAGATTATTGAAATGGGTCTGGCCCTTGCGGAGCACGAAGAATAAAGGGAGGGAAGAATTGTGGCCTACAGAAAGTTAGGACGGGATACTAGCGCTCGCAAAGCGCTGTTTCGCAGTATGTTGACTTCCTTCTTTGCATATGAGCGTATTGAAACCACTGAAGCTAAGGCGAAAGAAATCAGCGGCCTTGCCGATAAAATGATTACTTTGGCTAAGCGGGGCGACCTGCATGCCCGCCGACAAGTGCTATCAAGCCTCTACGACGAAGAAGTTGTGAAAAAACTGTTTGACGTAATTGCCCCAAAATATGCTGAGCGTCAAGGCGGTTATACCCGGGTACTTAAACTGGGACCACGCCGGGGCGATGCTGCTCCTATGGCGATTATCGAATTAGTGTAACAGGTTTAAAGACAAGGGCGACCCAGCGGGTCGCCTTTATTCTTATAGACATTTGTAAAGGGGTGTACAAGCCTCAATATGGGAGAACTTATTAAGATTGAAAACTTGCGCCACACTTATCCAGGTTACGAAGGCCAGGAGGTAGTTGCGCTTACTGATATTAACCTGACTGTCAGTCAGGGAGAATTTGTTGCGATTATTGGCACCAATGGCTCAGGCAAATCAACATTGGCCAAACACCTTAATGCCTTGATTTTACCAACAGGCGGTACATGCCTGGTCGGCGGTCTGGATACTGCTGAAGGCGATAACGTATGGAATATACGCCAGCAAGTCGGCATGGTATTTCAAAATCCTGATAACCAGATTGTGGCGGCTGTCGTTGAGGAAGACGTAGCCTTTGGCCCGGAAAACCTTGGCGTAGCACCTACTGAGATTGCCCAGCGAGTTACCGAAGCGCTCGCACTTGTCAATATGTCCGATTATCGGTACCATGGTCCGCATCTCTTATCTGGCGGACAGAAACAGCGAGTAGCCATTGCCGGCGTACTGGCTATGCGTCCCAAGTGCCTGGTCCTGGACGAACCAACAGCCATGCTTGACCCGCGTGGGCGCAAAGAGGTGCTCGATACTGTTTGCCGTTTGAACCAGGAAGGAATTACTGTTATCTATATTACTCATTTCATGGAAGAAGCCGTTGCTGCCCACCGGGTAGTGGTCATGGAGCAGGGTAAAATCACCATGCAAGGGACGCCAGCTGAGATCTTTAGCCAAGTAGAGCACCTAAAAGGTATGGGGCTTGATGTGCCTGCTGCTGCGGAAGTGGCCGCTTACCTACGCAGTCATGGAATGAAGCTGGAGAACGATATAATAAGCGATGAACAACTGGTGGTGGCACTATGTCCATAGTCTTTGACAATGTTACTTATACCTATATGCCAGACACCCCTTACCAGCGGACAGCCATACAGAATATTAACCTCACGATCAATAAGGGCGAATTTATTGGGATCATCGGCCATACTGGCTCAGGAAAATCTACGCTGGTACAGCATATGAATGGGCTTATTGCACCTACCTCTGGTCAAGTAACCGTAGATGGTGCTGACTTAAAGGCCAAAAATGAAGCGGCCCGCAACGCGCGGCGGCGGGTAGGGATGGTTTTTCAGTATCCTGAACACCAATTATTTGAAGAAACTATCTACCAAGATATTGCCTTTGGCCCAAAAAACTTGGGAGTACAGGCAGAAGAGCTTGACAGTCGTATTAGGCGGGCTATGGATTTTGTCGGACTTGATTATCAAGCCTTTAAAGACCGCTCTCCCTTTAACCTAAGCGGGGGGCAGATGCGGCGGGTTGCTATTGCCGGCGTCATCGCCCTTGAGCCTGATTACCTGGCACTTGATGAGCCGGCGGCCGGGCTTGACCCCCGGGGTCGTGATGAAATCTTTGGTCAAATTGTTAAGCTGCATCAGACAACAGGTATCACTGTCATCCTGGTGTCACATAATATGGAGGATGTTGCCCGGTTTGCCAGTCGGGTGTTGGTCATGAACGGCGGCCAAATCAGTCTTGATGGCACACCTAAAGAAATCTTTGGCAATGGTCGTCAAGAACTGAGAGACGCTGGTGTTGATGTGCCGCCGTTAACGGCGCTCATTGATGCGCTTCAAGCTAAAGGCTTACAGGTTAGTAATACTGCGATGACGGCAGAAGTAGCGGCTCAAGAGATTTTTGAAGCCGTCAGGGGGCCAAAACATGCTAACTGATATCACTTTGGGCCAGTACTTTCCCGGCCGGTCACCGATCCATCTCTTAGACCCCCGCACCAAGATACTGGGTATTATTGCTTATATTAGCACCATATTTTTGGCTGAGGATTATCTGGCCTATGGCATACTGGCCGCGTTTGCCGCCATGGCTGTTGCTATCTCAGGAATCCCTGCCAGGATGGTTATCAAATCAATCAAGCCGCTGTGGATTATCATCATCCTGACACTAGCCATTCATGTTTTTAGTACGCCAGGTACAGTGCTCTATAACCTTGGGCCGCTGTCAGTCACTAAAGAAGGGATACGCATGGGGATACTCATGTCCCTGCGGCTGGCGCTTCTTATTGCGGTATCGTCACTGTTGACCTTTACCACATCACCGATTGCCCTGACTGATGGCATTGAACGCTTGTTAAACCCCTTCAAGCGCCTGGGAGTTCCTGCACATGAGCTGGCCATGATGATGACCATTGCGCTACGGTTTATTCCCACATTGCTCGAAGAGGCCGACAGGATTATGAAAGCGCAAATGGCCCGGGGGGCAGATTTTACATCAGGTAATATTTTAAACCGGGCTAAAAATATGGTGCCACTATTGGTGCCGCTGTTTATCAGCGCTTTTCGCCGGGCGGATGAACTAGCCGTAGCTATGGAGGCAAGATGTTATCGCGGGGGCGAAAACCGCACTCGCATGAAAGAGCTAAAACTGGGTGTACAGGACATAATGGCAGCTATCACTATCGGGCTCTTAATCGTGGTGCTAGTAGCTGTTAGAGCATACACAATAACAATATGAGAAACATTAAGCTCATATTAGCTTATGACGGCAGCGCCTATCATGGCTATCAACGCCAGGCTAACGCCATGACCATTCAGCAGCTAGTAGAAGAACGGCTGACCAAACTCTTTGGGCACCCACTTAAAATTAACGGCTCAGCCCGTACCGACACTGGGGTGCATGCCTACGGTCAGGTTATTAACTTTTTCACACAAGGGACGATACCGGCAGAGCGTATCCCCCTGGCGGCCAAAGCCCTGTTGCCACCTGATATTGTGGTGGTGGCAGCCAGTGAAGAGCCCCTGGAGTTTCATGCCCGTCGTTCGGCAGAGAGTAAGATTTATCGGTATCGGATTGTTAACACGCGTTTACCTAATCCATTTGAACGCAATTATGCGTGGCATTGTATCGCCAAGCTTGACACAGCCCTTATGCATGAGGCGGCGCAAGCCGTTGTTGGCACCCACGATTTTTCGGCTTTTCGCGCGACTGGCGGTCCGCCGGTAACCCCCGTGCGCACGATTATGTCTGCTACTTGCCGGGATGCGGGCAACTCCGTGATTGAGCTTGAATTCTGGGGGACTGGATTTTTGTACCATATGGTACGGAACATGGTGGGAACGCTTGTTGAGGTTGGCCGGCACCGTCTGACGCCAGGTGGATTTGGTGCAATTCTGGCAGGACGAGACCGCCGCGCGGCAGGTATGACAGCGCCTGCGCAAGGACTGTATTTAGTTGAGGTTAAGTATGAAAACGAGATTGTCCAAAAATAAATTTTCTCTGGCAAGGGATAACGCTTGACATCCTTTATCTAATTTATTACAATAACTTTATGAGATTTTTGCCATGGCTTCCATTAGCCCCGGAATTCAAGGTTAATAATCACAACTTGTCTCTCATAATTTTTATTCCTTTAGCTTGTACGAGGAGGATAGACAATGAAAACTTTTATGGCAAACCCGGCCGACATAAAGCGTAAATGGTATGTCGTGGATGCTGAGGGTCAAACCCTTGGTAGATTGGCCGTTGAAGTCGCGAAAGTTCTTCGCGGCAAAAATAAACCGACCTTTACTCCCCATGTTGATACCGGCGACCATGTAATTGTGGTAAACGCTGATAAAATTGTATTAACTGGTAAGAAACTTGAACAGAAGACATATTTCCGTCATTCCGGATATCCGGGCGGAACTACCTTCACCCCAGCTGGCAAAATGTTAGCTGACAAGCCTCAGCGTGTTATTGAGATGGCCGTTAAAGGCATGCTTCCTAAGAACACCCTTGGCCGTAATATGTACCGTAAACTGAATGTTTACGCTGGTGCAAATCATCCGCATTCCGCTCAACAGCCGGAAGTGCTGGAACTTAATATTAGGTAATACCGGAAAGGAGGAACATATACATGGCATTGGTTACTTACTACGGCACAGGTCGCAGAAAAACCTCGGTTGCCAGAGTTCGTCTGGTTCCGGGAGAAGGCAAAATCCTCGTTAACGAACGTCCACTTAACGAATATTTTGGTCTTAAGACCCTTGAAATTATTGTGACTCAACCGCTTAATCTTACCGACACTGTCGGCAAATATGATGTTCTGGCAAAAGTTGAGGGCGGCGGTGTATCCGGCCAAGCCGGCGCAGTCCGTCACGGCATTTCCCGCGCACTCTTAAAGGTTGACGCAGAATATCGTCCGGCTCTTAAGAAAGCTGGTTTCTTAACTCGTGACCCGCGCGAAAAAGAGCGTCGTAAATACGGTCTCAAGAAAGCCCGTAAAGCTTCCCAGTTCTCCAAACGTTAATATTTATTGCAAAATGCAAAACCCTGTCAGCCCAGCTGGCAGGGTTTTTTATTTTGCAGCATTCGATTTCACAGATTACCATTTGAAACGTAAAGAAAGATCCGGCTTGCGCCGGACCTCTTCTATCCTGTTAGAAAGTATAACTTTCCGTCTGGATAAGGGCAACATCGACTTCCGCTGTCGCCAAAGGCTCGGCGCAAGCCGTGTTTTCTCTATTTAGCGAGTAGTATTGGTGTGAGTTTAGCTTCTTGAGCTTGTGCCGGGCCGATATAACTGTGGCGGGCCATGGCAGCAAGCACAATGGCTTGGCGCTGCTTAGCAGCCGCAAAATCAACATAGGGTGATGTAAGCGAGGGGGCATTCGGCAGCCCAGCCAACATGGCGCATTCTGCTAAGTTAAGATGAAATGGCGGCTTTCCAAAGTAAATGGCTGAGGCTTCGCCAATCCCGTAAGCGCCGGAGCCAAAATAGATGGTATTTAGGTACATTTCAAGAATTTCTTCTTTGGAATAGCGCAGCTCGATACTTACTGCTAAGATAAACTCTTCAAGCTTGCGGCCGAGTGTGCGTTCTTGTGATAAAAAAAGATTCTTAATAAGCTGCTGGGTAATTGTGCTGCCGCCTTCGGCATAGGAGCCAGTTTGAACATTGACTAATGTTGCCCGCAGAATACCCTCAATGTCAAACCCCATATGTTGATAAAACCGGTTATCTTCAACAGCAATAATGGCCTGCTGCAGGGGGAGCGGGATATCATTCAGACGTACATAGCTTTTTTTGTCTAATCTAGCGTCAACCGCGCTTTTAAGAAAGATTACCCGGTGGACTCGATCCCAGGCACTTTTAACACTAGCTGCTGTATCTGCAGTTCCTGCCGGCAGTATAGTGGTCTTGGGGATAGCCGATCGAAGGAGTAGGTCGCCGCCTGCCCACCAAAAGGTGACAGTAAAGATGATCAATAATAAGGCTAGAAGCCTGCCTATTCGTAACCGTGAAATGTTCAACATCTCACCTCCCTTAAAGCTGAACACTCATCTATATTTTAGCATTTAATTGTGCAATAGAGAATACAGTGTAAGTAGCAAAGGCTGAAAGAAGGGCAGGGATAAACATGCGAGTATGGGCAGTGCCGCGGCGAAGAGTATTAAGCGCGGTGGTTTTCAGCATTGCAGTAGTGGTATTAAACCTCCTGACACTGCGCTATCTGGTTGTGGATGATATTGAGAATGTCAATCTGTCAGTGCTTGCAGGTAAGACAGTTGCCATTGATGCTGGGCACGGCGGGATTGACGATGGCGCAAAATGGTATGGTATTGACGAAAAGAACATTAACTTGGCAATTGCTGCAAAACTAGTAAGTATCCTATCTGACAACGGAGCGACGCCAGTACTTACCCGCGAGGGTGATGTAGACTATTACACTAAGGGGAAAGGTGGCAAACGTAATGACCTGCTAAAACGAGCTGAAATTATTGAAAGCTCTGGAGCTAACGTTTTTGTCAGTATCCATTGCAATGCCATCAGAGGCGCTAACTGGTCAGGTGCCCAGGTGTTCTATAATCCGAAGCTTGAAGAAAATAAACAATTGGCGGAGCGTATGCAGTATGCGCTAAAAAGTTTTCCTGCTGGCAACAAGCGCCAAATCAAGCAGGATTCTGATATCATTTTATTGAAAACTGTAAATGTACCAGGCGTGCTAGTTGAAGCTGGTTTTATCAGTAATGCAGAAGAGGCAGCGCGCCTTAATAGCGAGGCTTATCAGCAAAAGCTGGCTGAGTATATCGCCAAAGCGCTGGCGTATCATTTCAGCCAGAATGTGGGAAGATAAGAAACGCATGACGTACTGAAGGGAGCGATTCTATGGACAACTTGGTTGGCTGTGCGCTTATGCCGCATCCGCCGCTTATGATTCCCGAAGTGGGAAAAGCTGAACTCGATACCGTTAAAACTACTGTTGAAGCCGCTAACCAAGTGGCTGAGATGTTAAAACAAAGCAATCCGCAGACTGTTGTGATCATTACTCCACACGGACCGGTATTTGAAGATGCGGTTGCTGTCAGCATTCACCCACGCCTGCGGGGCAGCATGGCCAGTTTTGGTGCGCCTGATGTAGCCCTTGCCTTTGAGACTGATAATTTATTAATAAAGCATGTCATTCGCAGCTGTCAGCGGCTTGGGATTAACTTAATGGAATTAACTGACGATGTGGCAAAAAATTACCGGGTCTCATTAAATCTTGATCATGGCGCGTTTGTACCACTCTATTATCTTGCTAAAGCAGGGTTTAAAGGGCAGATTGTGCATTTATCCATGGGCATGCTGGCCTATGAGGAAATGTATACCTTCGGCAAAGCCGTCCAGGCGGCTATCGGTAATCTGGACAAGCGGGTCGCCGTCATCGCATCAGGTGACTTGTCACATCGCCTCACCCCCGATGCCCCAGCCGGTTATAACCCACACGGGGCTGAATTTG
Organism: Sporomusa malonica; assembly: GCF_900176355.1. GTDB lineage: Bacteria > Bacillota > Negativicutes > Sporomusales > Sporomusaceae > Sporomusa > Sporomusa malonica. Next base: position 22,732 of record NZ_FWXI01000016.1, read on the forward strand.
ACAAGCAGGTAGTGGAGGCGCTCAAAAATGCAGATGTCAAAGCACTGCTTAGTATGGATAAAAATTTGATCGAAGCGGCTGGTGAATGCGGACTTAGACCAATTTTCTTTCTTATGGGCGTTATGGGCGGACTTGATGTGGAAGTGACAAGTGCGTCCTATGAAGGCCCGTTTGGTGTAGGCTATGCTGTTGTCGCTTATAAGATTAAAGGTAAGAAATAGGGGGCTATAGTATGTATGAACAAAGTGCGCCGGTAGCGCTTGCCCAAGAAAGTCTTACATATTATCTTGAACATGGCCGGCTTATGGACAAACCTGTCAAGCTACCGGAAATTTTACAAGGAACGGCTGGGGTATTTGTCTCTTTTAAAAAGCGCGGTCAGTTGCGTGGGTGTATTGGTACGTTTGCTCCTACCCAGCCTACCATAGGGGAAGAAATTATTCAGAACGCTGTTAGCGCTGGGACTGAGGACCCGCGTTTTCCACCGGTTCGGTTGTCTGAACTCCCTGAACTTGAGATTTCAGTTGACATACTGGGAGCGCCAGAACAGATAGATAGCCTGGCTGAGCTTGAACCCAAAAAATATGGGGTCATAGTACGTAAGGGCCGGCGTTCAGGGCTGCTCTTGCCTGATCTTGAGGGCGTTGATACAGCTAATGAACAGGTGGCGATTGCAATGGAGAAGGCCGGTATCCGTCCGGGCGAAGATATTGATCTATACCGTTTTACTGTGACCCGGTATAAGTAACGTAAAGCAGGTGAACTAAGTGCGCGAGGCACTCCACTATCGGCAGCAGGGCAAAGCAGCCGCCTGCAGCCTATGTCCGAAGAATTGCATCATTAGTGAGGGGCAGACTGGTTTTTGCCGGGTACGCCAGAATACTGGCGGCAAGCTTTACAGCCTAAATTATGCGCAGGCAACTGCCCAGGCGCTTGACCCAATCGAAAAAAAACCATTATATCATTTTTATCCTGGCAGCTATATTCTGTCACTTGGTACCTGGGGCTGCAACTTTGCCTGCCAGTTTTGTCAGAACTGGCATATTGCCCAAGAAAAACCGCCTGTTACCACACTTGAACCCCAGGCTGCGGCTGCGTTAGCCAGTCAGCTTGTCGGCCAGGGGAATATCGGCATAGCCTACACTTATTCTGAACCCAGCGTATGGTATGAATATATTCTAGATACCGCCAGCTTGGTACAAGCAGCCGGGCTTAAAAACGTGCTTGTTTCTAATGGATTTATTAATCAGCAGCCACTCACTGAGTTGTTGCCGTATATTGACGCCATGAACATTGATGTAAAGGCATTCAATAAGGATTTTTACGAGAAAGTGTGTGCCGGACAGCTTGAGCATGTTAAACAGACAGTCGAACAGGCAGCTAAGCACTGTCATGTGGAGGTTACCACGTTAGTCGTTCCCGGGCTCAATGACTCTGAAGCCGAAATAGCTGGCCTGGCCGAATGGCTGGCAGGCATAAATCCGGACATACCGCTGCACTTCTCAAGATACTTTCCCAACTACAAAATGGACGCTCCGCCAACCCCTGTCAGCACACTGCACCTGGCCTACAAAATTGCCCGTCAATCTCTCAACTATGTTTATATCGGCAATGTGGGCGGCGATGGCGCAAATACATACTGTCCAGAGTGTGGCTATAAAGTAATTGACCGTCTAGGTAGGTATAGCAAGTTAAACCAAAAAAACTGCCCCCAGTGCGGGAGCAGTATCACAATTACAGGAGAAGTCAAGTTTTAACGGCAGAGGCAACTGCTAATAATCTGTGGCCTCTTTTTTTCTTTTATGGCATTTATTCCAAAATATCCCAACAAATAAACTGATGTATACATGAATACAAAAAATACTTGCATTAATATTCATTAATAATGTATAATTACAAATAAGAAAAGGAGCGAAGCCCATGAAAATAAGCATTGTAGGAGCTACCGGATACACCGGTGCGGAACTCTTACGTATTTTGGCATCCCACCCAGCTGCCGAAGTATTGTATATTACCTCAGAAAGCCAGCCAGGTACTGACATTAACGAAGTATATCCTCATTTAACCCGTTTTTACAATAAAACACTCGCAAGCTTGGCTGATCTGGATAAAATTGCTATAGAGAGCGACGTCATCTTTATTGGTTTGCCTCATGGCCATGCCATGGAAGTCGGCCGTAAAGCGACTGCCGCTAATCCTAATATAAGAATTATTGATTTAGGAGCCGACTACCGGTTTAAGAATCATGACGTGTATGAACAGTGGTATAAAGTGCCCCATACGCACAAGGAAGCCCAAGCGGTATACGGGCTGACAGAACTAAACCGCAGCCAAGTTCGTGAGGCAGCTATTGTCGGTAACCCAGGCTGCTATACCACCGCCAGCATCTTAGCGCTGGCACCACTGGTTCAGCATAAACTCATTGACCTGACCTCCATTATCGTTGACGCCAAATCAGGCGTATCTGGCGCCGGACGCAGTTTAAGCCTGGGGTCACATTTTACTGAGGTGTTTGAGAGCGTCAAGGCCTATAACGTGGCAGGCCACAGACATACGCCTGAGATTGAGGCCGTATTGGGTGAACTGGCTGGTGAAGAGCTTGTTATTAGCTTTACACCGCACCTGATTCCTATGCCTAGAGGTATTCTGAGTACTTGTTATGCCCGCTTAAAGGAGGGTGTATCCCCAGAAAAAGTTGATGAGGCATACGACTCAATGTATGGCAGTGAATATTTTATTCGATTGTTAGGGCGGGGAGGCTATCCTGCCACCAAAAATACGCGTGGTACCAATTTTTGCGACCTGGGCTGGCATATTGACAAACGAACCGGACGAGTCATTGCAATAGCCGCAATCGATAACCTGGTTAAGGGTGCAGCCGGTCAGGCAATACAGAATATGAACGTTATGTTTAAGATGGAGGAGCGGACAGGACTAGACAACGCTCCACTTTATCCGTAGGCTGGTTGAAAACGCTCATCTGCGTTGTTACTCCTGCGGTTGCTTGCTTGCGTACCAACTGCGTACGCGGCGCGGCACAATCCTCGTCGTGCCTAGCATCTGAACATTTTGAACCAGCCTACCTACATTAAGGAGGGAATAAGAATGTTAACCAAAATCTCTGGCGGCATTACTGCACCGCAAGGGTTTAAAGCAGCCGGTGTCCATGCCGGTATAAAAAAGAATGGCAAAGAGGATATCGGTTTAATCTACAGCACAGTTCCAGCAGCAGCAGCAGCACAGTTCACCACCAATCAGATGGCAGCTGCGCCTGTAATCGTCTCGCGCCAGGTGATAGAGAACGGCAAAGCCCGAGCCATTATCATTAACTCAGGCTGCGCCAACGCCTGCACCGGCGACCAAGGGATGACAGATGCCCGGGTAATGGCACATGAAACAGCCAAAGCCCTTAACGTTGACGACTGTGAAGTACTGGTAGCTTCAACCGGGGTAATCGGTGTCAATCTGCCTATGGATAAGGTAACCGCTGGGATAACCCAAGCAGCAGCCGGATTATCGGAGAACGGGCACGAACAGGCACTAGCTGCCATAATGACAACAGATACCTTTTCCAAGTCCTGCGCCTATGAGTTTACTCTTGGCGGCAAACAAGCCAAAATCGCCGGAATTGCCAAAGGCGCTGGCATGATTCACCCCAATATGGCGACAATGCTATGCTTTATTACTACCGATGCCGCCATTGCCCCCTCACTGCTAAAACAGGCGCTTAGCCAAGCGGTTGAGCTGTCCTTTAATATGATCACAGTAGATGGCGATACCAGTACGAATGATATGGTTGCCGTACTGGCCAACGGCCAAGTGGGTAATGAGTTAATTACTTCGACTGACAGCCAAACCTATCGAGAATTTTACTCAGTCCTAAAAACAGTGTGTACCGAACTGGCGCAGCTAATTGTACGTGATGGTGAGGGAGCGACGAAATTCCTGGAGATTAATGTTACCCGGGCCGTATCGTTTGCCGATGCCAAATGCGCCGCAATGGCGATCGCTAAATCGCCGCTTGTTAAAACAGCCTTCTTTGGTCAAGACCCTAACTGGGGGCGTATCCTCTGTGCTGTGGGTTATTCTGGCGCTAAAACGCAGCCTGACAAAACATCGCTGGCCATCGGTGACCTGACCATTGTAGTCAATGGGCAGGGAGCGGCTAGCTTTGATACCACTAAGCTCAAAGAAGTTATGGCAGCCAAAGATATTGCGATCACCGTGGATTTAGGTCTCGGTGATGCGTCGGCCACTGTGTGGACTTGCGATTTTTCCTATGAATATGTCAAGATCAACGGTGAATATACAACCTAACAATGTCAAGGGGACGGTTCTTTTGTAAAGAAAACACGGCTTGCGCCGAGCCTTTGGCGACAGCGGAAGTCGATGTTGCCCTTATCCAGACGGAAAGGGATACTTTCTAACAGGAACATAAAACCAATACACCTAAGCTGTCCCCGCGACAGGCGTAGTTAAAATGGGAAGGGATGATGTACATGATTAATTCGGTAGAAAAAGCGGCTGTGCTCATAGAAGCTCTGCCATACCTGCAGCGGTTTGCCGGCAATACCATTGTCATTAAATACGGCGGCAACGCCATGCTCAACGACGAACTCAAGAAAAGCGTAATGCAAGACATTATTTTTCTTAAATATGCCGGTATCCGTCCTGTCGTCGTACATGGCGGCGGCCCGGAAATCACCGGAATGCTCAAGAAACTTGGCAAAGAATCCACGTTTGTCAGCGGCCTGAGAGTAACAGATGCCGAGACGGTAGACATCGCCGAGATGGTGCTAGTCGGCAAGATCAACAGCGAGATCGTCAAATTCCTAAACTTCCTCGGCGCTAAGGCTGTCGGCTTAAGCGGCAAAGACGCTGACCTCATTATTGCTTCTAAGCATTTGGCTAAAGTACGTGAAGACGGTCAAATCAAAGAAGTCGATATCGGCTTTGTCGGCGATGTGCTTAAACTGAACATTGGTATACTTGAGAACCTCTTAGACCAAGGCTATATCCCGGTCATTTCACCGATTGGCATTGGCAAAGATGGCGCTACCTACAACATTAACGCCGACTATGTGGCTGGCGAACTGGCAGCTGCGTTGGGTGCTGAGAAACTGGCATTGATTACAGATGTTGAAGGTATCTACCGTGACTACAATGACAAGAGCACCTTTGTTTCTACCCTGTCACTGGCTGAAGCCCAGGAGATGATTAAATCAGGCAGCATTGACGGTGGGATGATTCCCAAAGTCGAGGCCTGTGTAAAAGCGTTGGCAGCTGGGGTAGCCAAGACTCATATTATTGACGGACGCAAACCGCATTCACTGCTGCTCGAAATCTTCACCACCGAGGGTATTGGTACCGAAGTGGTCAAATATAGGAGGTATATCAGTGGATAAACAAACGGTATTTGACGTTGACCGGGATTATTACATGCCGGTGTTTGCCAGATACTCCATTGTCCTTACCCATGGCGAAGGACCCTATGTTTATGATAGTGAAGGCAAAAAATATATAGATTTTTTGGCAGGAATTGCTGTTAATGTTCTCGGGCACGCTCATCCCAAACTGGTTGCAGCAGTTGCTGAACAGGCTGGCAAGATCATTCATTGCTCTAACCTTTATTACACTGAAGGCCAGGCCATGCTGGCTAAATCACTGGCAACCGCCAGTGGCCTTGATAAAGTTTTTATCGGCAACAGTGGTGCTGAAGCCAATGAAGGGGCCATCAAACTGGCTCGTAAATATGGCAAGGCAATTCATCCGGATAAGGTTCAAATCATTACAGCTGAACACTCTTTCCACGGCCGGACACTGGCCACACTAACGGCTACCGCCCAGCCTAAATATCAGCATGGTTATGAACCACTGCCTGGCGGCTTTGATTATGTACCATTTAACGATATCGCTGCACTTGAAGCAGCTATGTCTGATAAAACGTGCGCTGTCATGCTTGAACCCATTCAGGGAGAAGGCGGCGTAAATATGCCTGACCAGGATTACTTTATAAAAGTGAGAGCACTATGTGATAGGTACGGCGCACTCTTAATCCTGGACGAAATTCAGACAGGAATTGGCCGTACTGGCAAAATGTTTGCTTATGAGCATTATGGCATTAAGCCTGATATTGTTACCCTGGCGAAAGGGCTAGCTGGCGGCGTGCCCATTGGCGCGTTTATTGCCAGCAATAAAGTTGCCTCTGCCTTTGGCCCTGGTGACCATGGCTCAACCTTTGGCGGCAATCCGCTGGCCTGTGCAGCAGCCAACGCTGTAATCAATTCTATTCAAGAAGAAAAGCTGATTAATAATGCCCAGGTAATAGGCGAATATTTGATTGCACAGCTCAACGCGCTTAAAGAAAAATATCCAGCGCTGATTAGCGAGGTGCGCGGCAAAGGTCTGATGGCTGGTGCCAAACTTACCATTCCAGGGCGGGAGATTGTTAATAGCTGCATGAACCAAGGCGCTATCATAAATTGTACGGCTGGCGATGTACTCCGGTTTGTGCCGCCGCTTAATATAACAAAAGGTCATGTAGATGAAATGACCGCCATCTTAGAAAAAACACTGGCGGCTGTGCAACTTTAATCATGGGGGAGTGTATAGGGAATGAGTCTTAAAGGGAAAGATTTTTTATCAGTAAATGATCTATCAGTAGATGAGATATATCAAATCTTCGATTTTGCTAAAATACTAAAGGCCAAGCAAAAGGCCGGTGAACCACACCAGCTGTTAAAAGGTAAGACACTTGGCATGATCTTCCAAAAGTCCTCTACTCGTACAAGGGTATCTTTTGAGGTCGGCATGTGGCAGCTTGGTGGTATGGCACTGTTTCTGTCTTCGAACGATCTGCAAATCGGCCGGGGCGAACCGGTTAAAGACACGGCTCGGGTATTGTCACGCTATGTTGACGGCATTATGATTAGGACGTTTTCTCACCTGGAAGTAGAAGAGCTGGCAGAGCATGCAACCATCCCGGTTATTAACGCGCTGACAGACCTCCTCCACCCCTGCCAGGCCATGGCAGATATCTTTACCGCCCTTGAGCATAAAGGTGATTTAAAAGGCCGGAAGCTGTGCTATATTGGCGACGGCAACAATATGGTCAACTCACTCTTACATATCTGTGCCAAGGTCGGTATGGATATTAGTGTGGCCACTCCGGTTAACTACGCACCTGACGCTACCATTGTTGAGCAGGCTGCAGTCTCTGCCAAACTGTCTGGCAGTAAAATAACTATTCTTGATGACCCGTTTGCCGCTGCAAAAGACGCCGATGTGCTATACACCGATGTATGGGCCAGCATGGGCAAAGAGGGCGAGCAAGCCATCCGCAAGCAGGCCTTTGCCGGTTTCCAGATCAACAATGCCATCCTGCAAGCCGCTAAAAAAGACACCATTGTCATGCACTGCCTGCCAGCTCATCGTGGCGAGGAAATCAGTGATGATGTTATTGAAGGGCCAAACTCGGTAGTGTTTGATGAGGCTGAGAATCGCTTACACGTGCAAAAAGCCATCATGGCCCTGTTGATGGCTGACTAGCAAGTACAATAGAACTTGTTATAAACGCCCATCTGCTTCGTTGCTCCTGCGGGGGCTCGCTTACGTACTACGTGTACGCCGCGCTTCGCCTCCTCGTCGCGCCTCGCATCTGGACATTTCTAACAAGTTCCGGCTATTCATAGCTATTTTGGTTACGGGAGTACCGACCCAAACTCCAGCGCCAGTCATTGCGAGCGAAAGCGTGGCAATCTCTGTCACGGGGACGGTTCCTTTGACATACTAACAGTTTATAGTAAACAACCCATTGTAACTGGACAATTTCACCTGATTCCTGTAAACTTTACAATAGGAAAACCTAGGAAACCATATAGACAATAGGAGGCAAACCATAATGAGTGACATCAAAAAGGTTGTACTGGCCTACTCCGGTGGCTTGGACACCTCGGTTATTATCCCTTGGCTCAAAGAAAACTACGGCTGTGAAGTTATTGCTATGTGCGCTGATGTTGGTCAGGGAGACGAACTGGCTCCTGTCCGCGAAAAGGCGATTAAGTCGGGCGCCAGCAAGGTATATATTGAAGATCTGACTGCCGAGTTTGTTGAAAGCTATGTTTGGCCGACTCTTAAGGCAGGCGCAGTATATGAAGGCAAATACCTGTTAGGTACTTCCTTTGCTCGTCCCATTATTGCCAAGGCTCTTGTTGACATTGCCTTGAAAGAAGGCGCTGATGCCATCTGTCACGGTGCAACAGGCAAAGGCAACGACCAGGTGCGTTTCGAGCTTACCGTAAAAGCACTGGCTCCTCACCTTAAAATCATTGCTCCTTGGCGGTTGTGGGACATCCGCTCCCGCGAAGATGCCATTGATTACGCCGAAAAGCATGGCATTCCTGTGCCTGTTTCCAAAGCTCGCCCTTACAGCATGGACCGTAACATCTGGCACTTAAGCCATGAAGGCGCTGACTTGGAGAATCCAGCCAATGAGCCGCAAGATGATGTGTATCTGATTACTACCCCGCCGGAAAAAGCTCCTGACAAGCCCCTCTATATTGAAGTTGGCTTTGAAAAAGGCATCCCCGTAACTGTAGACGGTGTTAAGCTGGATGCAGTAGCCCTTCTCACCAAACTTAACGAAATTGGGGCAGCCAATGGTATTGGTATTGCCGATATCGTCGAAAACCGCCTTGTTGGTATGAAATCCCGGGGTGTGTACGAAAATCCAGGCGGAGCTATTTTATACTATGCCCACCGCGAATTAGAGTACTTAACCCTTGACCGGGCCACTATGCATTATAAAGAACAAGTTGCGATTAAATATGCTGAACTAGTGTATGACGGCATGTGGTTTGCCCCGCTCCGTGAAGCGCTTGACGCATTTGTTGACTCCACGCAGCAGACTGTTACCGGTACTGTCCGCATGAAACTCTACAAAGGCAACATCATGAGTGCCGGCGCTAAATCGCCATACTCACTCTATAACGAAAAAATTGTAACTTTTGGCGATAGCGAAGAATTATATAACCATGGCGATGCAGAGGGCTTTATTAACCTGTTCGGACTGCCGCTCAAGGTCCGGGCCATGATGAAAGCTGAGGCCAAGAAAACAGATGAGTAAACTATGGGGCGGACGTTTCGCCAAAAACACTGATGTTATGGTGGAGGAGTTTACCTCCTCCATTTCTTTTGATAGCCGCATGTACCGCCAGGATATTGCTGGCAGCATCGCCCACGCTAACATGCTGGCTAAGTGCGGTATAATCAGCCAGGAGGATGCCAAGCTCATTATTGGCGGACTAACCGGCATACTCGCAGATATTGAAGCAGGTAACTTCAGCTTTGAAGTGTCGCTTGAAGACATCCATATGAATATTGAAAAACGCCTAACCGAGCGCATCGGCCCGGCTGGCGGACGGCTTCATACAGCACGCAGCCGTAACGACCAGGTAGCACTTGATACTCATATGTATGTGCGTGAGCAAGTGGCCGAGATTGGTACGCTGCTTTTTGACTTAGAACAGGCCGTTCTGGATACTGCCCATAGATACCCTGAAACAATTATGCCAGGCTACACCCATCTGCAGCGGGCGCAGCCCATACTATTTGCCCATCATATGATGGCCTACTTCTTCATGTTTGAGCGTGACTTCAGACGCTTGGGCGGGGTATGGGAGTCAGCCGATATTATGCCGCTCGGAGCAGGCGCTTTGGCTGGTACTACATTCCCCATTGACCGGGAACTTGTTGCGAATGATCTAAAGTTTGGACGAATCTATGAGAACAGCATTGATGCTGTCAGTGACCGGGATTATATCCTGGAATTTTTGTCGTTTGCGTCAATCTTAATGATGCATCTGAGCCGGTTAAGTGAAGAAATCATTCTGTGGTCTTCAACCGAGTTCTCCTTTATAGAACTTGACGATGCCCATTGCACTGGCTCAAGCATTATGCCGCAGAAGAAAAACCCGGATGTTGCCGAGTTGGTGCGAGGCAAGACCGGTCGGGTATTCGGTCATTTGATGGCCATGCTGACAGTGGCAAAAGGTTTACCACTGGCATACAACAAAGATTTGCAGGAAGATAAAGAAGGCCTGTTTGACACTATAGATACTGTCAAATTCAGCCTGACAGTATATGCTGCCATGTTGAGAGGCATGAAGGTCAATTCTGGTACAATGCGGCAGGCGCTCAAAACTGATTTTTCCAATGCAACAGATATGGCTGATTATCTTGTTAAAAAGGGTTTACCCTTCCGTCAGGCGCATGAAGTTGTCGGTAAATGCGTAGCCTATTGCTTAGGAGAACAAAAAACACTGACAGATTTGACGCTAGAAGAATTTAAACAGTTTTCGCCGCTATTTGACGACACTATTTTAGATGCCATTACGATTGAAACCTGTGTGTCGGCCCGTAACTCCTTAGGTGGCACATCGCCCGCTCAGGTTGGACAAGCTGTCACTGTTGCCAAGTCCATTATGGAGAAACAACAAAAACGCCTTGACATGTATACAAAAATCAAACTATAATATCCATAAATATACAACCCAAGGAGGCCTGTTAACATGACTGATATTGCTGTTACACTGGCTGATAAACGCGGCACACTTCCCTCTGATGACAAACTTGGTTTTGGTAAGATTTTTACTGATCACATGTTTGTGCTGGACTATGAATCAGGCAGAGGCTGGTACAATGCCCGCATCGTTCCATATGGCGACTTTGACATTTCTCCGGCTGCTATGGTGCTGCATTATGGTCAGGCAATCTTCGAAGGTATGAAAGCCTTTTGCACGGAAGATAACCGTGTGACGATGTATCGCCCCGTTGATCACCTAAACCGCTTTAACAATTCGGCTGATATTTTGAGTATCCCGCAAATGGATGTTAAATTGCTTCATGCAGGGCTGAAGAAATTGATCGAAATTGATAAAGAGTGGGTGCCAAAATCACTGGGAACCTCGCTGTACATCCGTCCGTTCGTCATTTCTGTTGATCCCTTTGTTGGAGTAAAGGTAGCCGATCAATACAAATTATTCATTATTCTCTCACCAGTCGGCGCTTACTACGCTTCAGGATTCAAACCTGTCAAAATTAAGGTTGAAGAGAATTATGTGCGCGCAGTTAAAGGTGGTCTCGGCGAAGCCAAGACGCCGGCCAACTATGCTGCTAGCCTGAAAGCCTCGGAAGAAGCCAAAAAAGAGGGCTTCACCCAGGTGCTGTGGCTTGATGCGCTTGAACAGAAATATGTTGAAGAAGTGGGCACCATGAACATCTTCTTTAAGATTGACGACGAAATTATCACCCCGGAACTCAACGGCAGTATCTTGAACGGCATTACCCGCCGCTCGGTTATTCAGGTTGCTAAAGACTGGGGGATGAAAGTATCCGAACGCCGCATTTCTATTGATGAAGTATTTGCCGCCCACGCAGAAGGTCGCCTGAAAGAGGTATTTGGTTCAGGCACAGCTGCTGTTATCTCTCCCGTTGGCGAGCTATCGTGGAATGGCAAGAATATCGTCATTAATAATAACCAAACAGGCGAGACTTCGCAAAAATTGTTTGACTACATTACCGGTATTCAGCAAGGGCGTGTAGCTGACAAGTTCGGTTGGGTTGATGAAGTTACTAAGCTGTAAACTGGGTGTATACACTTGTGAGAGAATTAGGCTTGTGCCCAGGCACAAGCCTAATTTAATATCTAACTTTCATTGCACTTTTTTATATAAATTTTTTATAACAGCCAATTAGCTTAAAGGTTTTCCTGATATTGGGTAGAATACAAATATAGTTAACCTGGGGTTTTACTCCTGCTTGAGGTGTGTAGCATGTTATTGCAAATACGGGGAATAATTTCTACAATAAGTTTCCTAGATATTATCGACATGGTGATTGTCGCTTACTTTTTATATAAACTCTATATTATGATTAGTGGCACCCGGGCTGTAGCGCTCCTGAAAGGTCTTGTTGTCCTTTTATTGGCGACGCTTGTCAGCAAATGGCTGGGCCTTAATGTTATTAACTGGCTGCTCCAGAAGACAATGACTGTTGTGCTTGTCGCGCTGCCTGTTGTTTTCCAGCCTGAGCTTAGGCGGGCACTTGAGCAGCTGGGACGGGGCCGCTTTTTCCACAATAGCGCTCAATTAAACGCTGAGGAAAAGGAAACTTTATTTGACGAACTGGCCAGAACGGTCACAGATCTGTCAAAAAACAAAATAGGGGCGCTTATGGTAATTGAGCGCGAAACCGGACTTAATGATTATATTGAAACAGGCATCAAAGTGGACGGGCTGGTATCAAGCGAATTTTTAATTAACATTTTTATTCCGAATACGCCACTCCATGATGGTGCTGTCATTATCCGTGGCAACCGGGTACAGGCTGCAGGGTGTTTATTGCCTTTGTCTGACGACCGGAGCCTTAACAAAGAACTGGGCACAAGACACCGGGCGGCGATTGGCATCAGCGAACAAACTGACGCTGTTGTCATTGTTGTTAGCGAAGAGACCGGTATCATTTCGCTGGCCAGGGGCGGCAGACTGCACCGGTATATGGATGCTGAAAAACTCAAGGAACAGCTTGCGCCGCTATTTATCGCCAAAACCTCTTCGCTTAGCGAGTTATTCAGCTGGAGGCCGTCATAATGTTTGACAAGTTTTTTAAAGCATCAGGAGAAACTAAAAATATTACACCTAAAATTTTTGCCATTATATTGGCGGTTGTATTATGGCTGTATGTCATGAACGAGCAAAATCCGCCGATTGAATCGTCGTTTACTATTCCGCTGGAAGTCCGTAATGTTGCCACAAGCTATGTAGTTGTTGATGCACCTGATACAGTCAGGGTAAAAGTTCGCGGCCCGCGCAGCATTGTGGCCGGAGTGCTTAACCAGGACCTCAAGGCCTATATTGATGGCAAAGGCTTAACTGAAGGGCGGCATAATATCAAAGTCAGTGCAGCTTTGCCCGCAAGTCTGGAACTGGTCGAAATCAACCCTGACAAAATTCAACTGAGACTTGATACCACGATTAGCCGCCAGGTACCTGTTGAGGTCAGGCTGAGTGGCACCCCTGCCAAAGGGGCTGTGGTAGGAAAAGTGGCCGCATCTCATGATCAGGTGACCCTTGAAGGGCCAAAAAACCTCGTGGGTACGGTAGAAAAGGTTGTTGCTGTCGCCGATTTGTCAGGCAAAAATACTGACTTTACGGTAGGTGCGCCGTTGGTGCCGGTAACCCGCGAAGGCAAGGAAGTCGAGGGACTTACCATTTACCCAGATAAAACCGGGGTTGTTATTAGCTTGACTGCCGGGATAACTAAGAAAGTCCTTGACGTAAAACCTGTTACCCAGGGTGAATTGCCGGCAGGCCTTGTCATTAAGAGTATTGTCACTCAGCCGAATAAAGTAGAGGTACGTGAGACCGTGCCAGGCAAGGGTGTTGATAAGCTTGAAACCATCTATACTGAGCCAGTCGATCTAAGCAATATCGGTAAAGATACCGATAGGGAAGTTAAGCTTGAGTTGCAGGAGGGGCTTACTGGCACCCCGGGAACAGTTATCGTCAACATTAGAGTCGGACCCCGTTAAAGGAGACAGGAGCTATTGCTTAGAATTAGTAACTTTCGCGTACCGTTAGCCGATGAGACGCCGCTTGAGCAGCTTGTTGCCAGACGTTTAAAATTGGCAGCTGATATTGTTAAGCAAGTGATCATTATCCGCAGAGCGATTGATGCCCGCCGGAAACACAGTATTAACTTTGTATATACCCTTGAAGTTGAGGTAAAGATTCCGCCAGGGCAGGCGTTAGCCCGTTTAGCCGGCGATAAAGATGTTGTTCTTACAGCTCCGGCAGCGAAAGAAGAAATTGTGCCTGGTGATAAATCGCTAAGTAGTCAGCCGGTAGTGGTAGGGGCAGGGCCGGCTGGCTTGTTTGCTGCCTATATGCTTGCCAAGCACGGCTATAAGCCGTTACTGATTGAACGGGGGCGGGATGTTGAACAGCGTGCCCGGGATATCGCTGATTTTTGGCGTACAGGCAAGCTTGATGAAGTCAGCAATGTTCAGTTTGGTGAGGGTGGAGCCGGTACCTTTTCCGATGGCAAGCTGACTACCAGGGTAACAGACCCGCGTATGGCTGAGGTACTTGATATTATGATAGCGGCCGGTGCACCGCCGGAGATTAAATATCTCCATAAACCACATATTGGCACAGATAAATTACGGGAAGTTGTCAAGAATATCCGAACCCAGATTATCAAACTGGGTGGAGCTGTTGAATTTGAATCCCGGATGACAGCCGTTGAAACCAAGGATGGACGGCTCACCGGCATCACGATAAATGATAATCGGTTTATACCATGCGAAGCGTTGTTCTTAGCTATCGGCCATAGTGCGCGTGATACCTATCAGATGTTATATGAACATCATATTGCCATGGAAGCAAAATCATTTGCGATAGGCGTCCGTATTGAGCATCCGCAGGAACTGATTGACCAGGCTCAGTATGGCCCGTCGGCCAGTCATCCCCGTCTGGGGGCGGCTGATTATGCTCTGGTATACCAGGATAAGGCAACAGGCCGGGCGGCCTATTCGTTTTGCATGTGTCCAGGCGGCCTGGTCGTGGCTGCAGCCTCTGAAACCGGTGGCGTAGTGACCAATGGTATGAGCTTATATAAGCGTGACTCCGGGATTGCCAACAGTGCCATAGCAGTGACTGTCAACCCGGCTGATTATGGCCCACATGTGCTTGATGGCATTGAATTTCAGCGCCGCTATGAACGCTTGGCCTTTGAATTAGGTGGTCAGAACTACGCTGCACCTGCGCAGACAGTCGGAGATTTCCTGGCAGGCAAAAGCGGCAGTTCGAAATATCTGGTCAAACCTAGTTACCGCCCAGGTGTAACACCTGCTGATCTCAGGCAGTGTTTACCCGAATTTGTCACTACTACGCTGGCTAAGGCGTTGCCTGATTTTGGCCGGAAGATTAGAGGATTTGATCATGCAAGTGCTGTCATGACCGGTGTGGAGACCAGGACTTCAGCGCCTGTTCGGCTCACGCGCGGCCAGGATTTTGTCTCAATTAACACTGCAGGTCTATATCCTGTTGGCGAAGGTGCCGGTTATGCTGGCGGCATCATGAGCGCAGCGCTTGACGGGATGAATGCGGCCATTAGTTTTATTGGGGCATATAAACCATAACTTAACTGGATAACCGAAAGGAGCATTTAACATATATGGCAAGACTGTTTGGAACTGATGGCGTGCGCGGTTTAGCTAACGTCGAACTTACTCCTGAACTGGCCTTTAAAATGGGCCGGGCTGCAACCTACTACTTTGGCAAAGAACATAAACGCCCGGTGTTTTACATCGGACGCGATACCCGGATTTCCGGGCAGATGCTGGAATCGGCATTGGCAGCAGGTATCTGCTCAGCCGGTGGCGAAGCCGTGCTGCTAGGCGTTGTCCCTACCCCTGCAGTAGCTTATTTAACCAGAAAACACGGGGCTCAGGCCGGAGTTGTTATCTCGGCATCCCACAACCCCTATCCTGATAACGGTATCAAGTTTTTTGCCGGGACAGGCTATAAACTCCCTGATGCTGTCGAAGATGAACTGGAAAAGTTAATCGAAGCAGAAGCAGACTTGATGCCCCGGCCTACGGCAAACGGCGTTGGTTTCATTACTACAAAACATGACTTACTTGATGAATATGTGGAATATGCTGTTGGCACGATAAAGAGTTCCTTAAGCGGGCTAAAAATTGTCGTAGACTGCGCTAATGGTGCTGCTTATGAGGCGGCCCCGGCTGCCTTCAGAAAACTGGGTGCAGAGGTGATTGTCCTTAACGACAATCCGGACGGCATCAATATTAATGCTGGCTGTGGCTCAACCCATCTGGAACAGCTGCAGGCTGCTGTAGCTCATCACAATGCTGATTTAGGCTTAGCCAATGACGGCGACGCTGACCGCTGTCTGGCTGTTGACGAAACCGGCGAGACTGTTGATGGTGACCAGATCATGCTGATCTGTGCATTAGAAATGCTAAAACAAAATACGCTGCCTGATAATACGCTGGTAGCCACTGTTATGAGTAACCTAGGTCTGCATCAAGCCATTAAAAATGCCGGCGGCAAAGTCCTGGTTACACCAGTTGGTGATCGCTATGTGCTTGAAGCCATGCTAAAGCACAACCTGGTACTTGGGGGAGAACAGTCAGGCCATATTATTTTTAACCAGTACAGTACAACAGGTGATGGTATTATCACCGCGCTGAAACTTGCTGCCGCAGTCAAGCAAAGCGGTAAGAAGATGTCCGTTTTGGCGAAAGTAATGACACGCTTTCCACAACTCTTAGTTAATGTCAGAGTCAAGAGCAAAGAGGGCTGGGAAAACAACGCTAACATTACTGCCGCCATCAAAGCAGGTGATGATGAATTAGGTGACAATGGCCGGATACTAGTGCGGCCCTCTGGGACTGAAGCCCTAATCAGGGTCATGGCTGAAGGCCCGTCACTGCCTGACCTTGAACGTATTGTTGGCACAATTGCTGATGTAATAAGACAGGAACAAGACCAGCATTATTGACCAATGAGGTAAACTGTATTACAATAAGATAGAATATGGCAAAGGAGCACTATATAGTGCTCCTTTGCATATGTATAGTTATCCGATAATGGGGGTGAGAATGACAGGATAAAGCAAAATAAGACAGGATAATAACTATTACTGCGACAAAAACTATTGAAAAAGCGCTGGTGCTTAGCTAGATGCTAAGCAGACGAGGAAGAGGTTTATCGAGCAGTCAGCGGATACCTCTCGGCAACTGCGGCCGTAAGCTAAGCCGACAAAGCCACAGGGCGACCTGCGGGACAAAACGGCGGCAGGCAGACTTTATAGCTATTGTCATCGCTTGGTGATAGAATGGCAACAATCTCAAATGTTTGACTATCGATAATTAGGAGGATCATATATATGTGTGGAATAGTAGGCTATATTGGCCCTGACCAGGCAGCGCCGTTTCTTTTGGAAGGTCTGAGCAAACTTGAGTACCGTGGCTATGACTCGGCAGGTATTGCCGTGTTTGACGGTAGTAAAATACATGTTGATAAAAGCGTTGGCCGTCTGAACGTGCTAGCAAAAAAAGTAGAAATCAGCCCGCTCAAAGGCAGTCTTGGCATTGGCCATACCCGCTGGGCAACACATGGCCGTCCGTCTGACGCCAACTCTCATCCCCACACCGATTGCACCGGTAAATTTGTTGTTGTGCATAACGGCATCATTGAAAACTATATGCACCTGAAAGAAGAGCTCATTGCCAAGGGGCATATCTTTACCTCAGAAACTGACACTGAGGTAGTGGCTCACCTGATTGAAGAGTGCTATGAAGGCGACTTTGAAGCCGCTGTCAAGAAAGTACTTGGAAGAATTGAGGGCTCGTATGCACTGGTGTTTATGTGCCAGGATGAGCCAGGAAAACTCATCTGCACTAAGCAGGACAACCCGCTTGTTATCGGCCTTGGCGAAGGGGAAAACTTTATCGCCTCCGATATCCCGGCAATCATCAGCCGCACCCGCAAAACCTATATCTTAAGTGATGGCGAAATGGCCATTGTTACCCCTGAGTCGGTATGGGTCATGAATCGCCAGGGTGTGCCTGTAACCAAAAAAGTATTTGAAGTCAACTGGGATGCCGAAGCAGCTGAAAAAGGCGGCTATGAGCATTTTATGATTAAAGAAATTTATGAACAGCCTAAAGCCGTTCGTGAAACAATGACCAGCCGTGTAGCCAAAGACGACAGCGGCATAACCTTTGACGAACTCAAATGGACCAAAGACGATGTTGCCGGCATTAAAAAGATTGCCGTAGTTGCTTGCGGCACTGCGTATCACGCCGGTATTGTCGGTAAATATCTAATTGAAAACCTGGCCCGCATTCCGGTAGAAGTCGATGTAGCTTCCGAATTCCGTTACCGTTCGCCGCTGGTTGATGATCAGACGCTGGCTATTGTTATCAGCCAATCAGGCGAAACACTTGATACCCTCGCCGCCCTGAAAGAAGCAAAAAATCTAGGCGCCCGCACATTAGCTATTACCAACGTTGTTGGCTCATCTATCGCTCGTGAGGCTGATCAAGTGATCTATACCTGGGCAGGCCCTGAAATTGCAGTAGCCTCAACTAAAGCCTACACTACCCAACTGGTTGTTATGGCAATGCTGGCCACTTATATGGGGGCGATTAAAGGGACACTTGCTCAGGAAAAAGTAAGCGAACTGTGCAATGCTCTTCGCGAGCTGCCTAACCAAGTTCATGAGCTATTAGAAGATGTTGAGCCAATCAAAACCTTTGCCCAGCAATACGGCTTCAACGAAGACGTGTTCTTCATCGGTCGTTCTTTGGACTACGCGGTAGCCCTTGAAGGCTCATTAAAGCTCAAAGAGATATCCTATATCCATGCTGAAGCCTATGCCGCCGGTGAGCTCAAACACGGTACACTGGCACTCATCATCGAGGGCGTACCAGTTATTGCACTGGCTACCCAGCATGACGTTTATGAAAAAACGCTCAGCAATATCAAAGAAGTCAAAGCCCGCGATGCTGTCGTCATTGGCATTGGTCTCAAAGGCGATAAGCAAATCGAAAAATATGTTGATCACACCATCTTTATCCCAGCCACTAATAAATTCCTCACCCCGATTCTATCAGTCATTCCGCTGCAGCTTCTGGCCTATTATGCTGCGGTTACACGCGGCTGCGATGTTGATAAGCCTCGTAACTTGGCCAAGAGTGTGACTGTAGAGTAGAATAGCCAACAAAATATTAAGCAATAAACCAGATTATAGAATAAGTATCCAGCAGGAAACCCCTATAACGTCGTTATAGGGGTTTCGATTTGCTTGATCAGTAGGTAACAGATATAGTTGATTGTAGGAGAGAATAGATTATGACCGCTTGGAATGTATTTGAGATTACAGGTATCATCGCTTTCGCTATCTCAGGAGCTTTGACCGGAATACAAAAGAGGCTAGATGTCTTCGGTGTCCTGGTGTTGGCGATAACTACTGCCATAGGTGGTGGTATTCTGCGGGATGTCATTATTGGCAATACTCCGCCGCTTACCTTTCGCGATCCAACCTTTTTCATCATTAGTTCAATCGCTACTGTTGGCGTTTGTTTTACCTATCGCTGGCTGGATAAATTCAAACATACTATCCAGATATTTGACGCCATCGGCTTAGGCGCTTTCACCGCGACCAGCGCTAACCTCGCACTGCAGCATAATTTAGACTCGTTGTTTATTGTAACAACAGTGGCCGTAATAACCGGCATCGGCGGCAGCATCATGCGGGATGTATTTGTCCAAGAAATTCCGTATGTTTTCCGACAGGAAGTCTACGCCATCACCACTATTGCCGGTGCCATCAGCTTTTATTATTCACAATTTTACTTTACCGGCAATATCCCGTTATACCTTTGTTTTGCAATTACTACCGGTCTGCGCATTTGTTGTATTAAATACGGCTGGAACTTCCCGGTTATCGGAATTAAGTCTGGTGGAGTAGCGTCGGATAGCCGTAAGTAGGGAGAATTAGATATCGACCTATTGTGAGCAATGAGGTTCATTAAAAAAAATTGTGGAAAGAACATCACCCAATTAGACTCGGGGGTGGTGTTCTTTCCATTAGCAGGAAGAATATATACAAGGTGGGCAACAGGGGACGGTTTAGTGTTATTTTAAGATAGCTAATGGCAATGAGCGTGTGGAAGAATATACGCTACAACGACGAACCGTCCCCGTGTCGCACACAGTAAACTCTAGCTTAGCAGGTTTATTGATCAAGGTGGTCAACTTTTTCTCTAGCATTTTTCGCGCTAGTGGTCAATTTTTATAATAGCAAAATCAACAACCGGCACTCTTCGGTAAAAAAAGTTCTGAGCCCTTACATTTTCAAGGGTTCAGAACTTTTTTTACCGGTACAGGCTGGTTGTTCGGATTATCGAGCAACAGGCTCCTAGATCAGATTATTTCCAGGCAGCTAAACCAGCATTAACAACAGCAACATCCTGCTCAACTGACCCGCCACTAACCCCAATTCCACCAATTACATTTTGTTTTACAACAATCGGCAGCCCGCCGCCAAATATAACCAAGCGACCACCATCTGTTGTATTAATACCATACAAAGATTGCCCAGGCTGAGCTACACTTGCAGCCGTTTCGGTAGACATTTTTAGCGCTACTGAAGTATACGCTTTATCACGCGATATTGCAATACTGGCTAATAAGGCGCCATCCATGCGATGCTGAGCGATCATGTTGCCACCTTCATCAACAACCGTGATGACCATAGGAACCCCAATTTCGGCTGCCTTAATTTCGGCTGCGGCTATCATCTTTTTAGCTCTTTCTAAGTTAACCTTTGCGCCATCGCTGGCAGATGCCTGTGCGCTCATAGCTAAGCCCATCATTAGCGTGATACAAAACACAAGCAACACCATTAATCTTCTCCTCATTCTTTTGACTCGCTCCCTTCTTAGTTGTTTTTTGTATTATATTGACAATTTATTAACTTCTATGAAAATTATCCAAATCCTTCAATTAATTAAAAAATTTCACTATCTCTTCTGGAAATCGCAAAACAAATAATAAATCTATTCTATTTTCTTATGGTTGAGCGATGACTAATTGTTTAGCCTAATATACAGCGACTTTGGGGCGCTTTTTATATTTTTTTTTGTTAACTTTTTCCATATAATTTTCGATACATATATAGTGTAGGAATTATCTTGATGAAATATGATTATCGGAGAGTGAATATAATGCCTATAGATCAAATGGGCTTAAATAACTTATTAGCTAATTTGTACCCCAAGAGCAATTTAACTGCGTTGAGAGAATATCGCAATGGGTTACAAAAAAAGCTTGAACAAACAGCCAATGGCAATAAAGAAATGCTTGCTAAGCAAGACAATAATAACAATACTGATAGTAAGCAAGTTATCGTAGAACTGCAAGCGGCAGATAAACAGATTCAGCAAACCATATATGAAGAAGAAACCAGGAAACTTGAGCTTGAGAGATTGAAAAGAGAAGAAGCTGCGGCAGAAACCCTGCGTAAGCGGGAAAAGGCTTTAGCCAAGCATGAACATGCTTTAAGTAACGCCAGTATGAGTAAACTGCTTTCGGCTGCTACCAAAAGCTCACAGGTTAATACTATGGACGGGTTGGGAATGACATTTTCCTTTAGCCAGCCGTCTTCAGAGCCAAGTAACATCGGAAATGCGCCACATAGCTTGACAGGAAAGGTCGATGAGATAGAACGAGACCTTAAAGAATCTGTGGAGCTTGGGATAGCAGCAGCCGAAGTCGCCCGCAGGCGGAAAGACAATGAATTGAAAGCTAACATCGAAGAAGCTGCTTGTAAAAAGGCAAAAAAAGAAAAAGTTAAAAAAAGAAACGTAAATATAACTATATAAAAGCATTGTACATCCTCTTGACCTACCAGTGGACCTTCGAGTGCGACCACTGTTTATTTGGGGCAGCCCCTGGCAGAGTGGCACACTGTCCCTAAAACAGCTGCGAGAAATCCTGCAACAAGCTGAAGCGGTCCAAAGTCGTGACTATAGAGTAGAGTTAGGCACATCGAAACCCCTTATAACGCCAAGCGCTATAAGGGGTTTCGATGTGCCTAATCAGTGGTTACTGATTGTTTGTTTGATTAACTTCGTTTGCCCAGTCGTCAAGTCCTTTCAGTGTGGCCTCTTGTGTCTGCTTGCTGATTTCCGGTAACTCACCGCCCCATGCTTTTTCGGCGGCTTTATAGCCTTCTTCTATGGCAGTTTTTAATAAAGCGATCTTGGACGGATCGCCACCTGAAACTGCTTTTGCAAATTCTATCGCCCGTTCGGAGGTCTGCTTAACACCCCAAAAACCATCTTCAGCAATCTCTTGCTGTGCATTTAGGCGGGTTGCGTCATCGACTTCCAGGTTTTGATAAAACTCTTTCAGTTTGCCATCGTATTTTTCCATAATCTGATCATAGCTTAATCCCTGCGCTTCGCCTGCTTTCACACCCTGCATGTTGAAAAGGTTTTCTACTGTTGAGCGCAAAGAAGCTAGTTTTGCCTCGACTTGTTTGGTAATCTCGCTCAATGTAGCTGTATCTCTAGTGTATGTAGTTTTTGTACTGGCAGCCGTTTGATCTGACTTTTCGTAAACGGCAGCTTCTCCGGCTGAGGGTGTCTGTGGCGTATCAGAGGTAACCACACTGGCAGCAGTGGTGGTGGCAATATTCGCTGAACTGGTGAGCCCGTTTTGGGTTGATCTTGAAATTGGAGTAGTACTCATAAAAATCATCCCCCTTGTTTTACTCAATGCTCTTATTAGTTATATCGTCATTTTTAGTGAAAGTTTAATATTAGACGAGTTGTTATTACTGTAGTGTTGGTTTTAGTGCTTGGGCCGGGAACAACAAAAAAAGAGCAGCCTACGCTGCTCTCGGGTTGACGGATGATTGGGGAGGGCTATCTCTCCAAATAGAAATTGTTGTGCCAAGGGTGCCAGCTTTTTTTACCTATACAAATTTCGTTCGTAGGCATCTCCCTGCCATCTTTATATAAGTCAAAGTCGACAGTATCTCCGCCTTGAACCTTGAAATCAATTCCATCCATGCCGCGGCCAGTAAAACGAAACCGGATGGTGTTCCGTTCACGATCTAATTTAACATAATCACCGTTCTCAAGTTGTTTCTCCTCAATGTTATAGAAACGTCCATCAGTTTGAATCACACCAGAGAACACATGCTGGCGGCCCGTGTTATTAGATGCTCTTAAATGGAGTTCATCATTACGATCATGCCAAACATATAAACCGGGTTTTCCATTTAATTTACCAAAACGAAAGAAAGGATTTCCTTCAGAATGGTTTCTTGAACCGAACCAAGATGGATGATCTCTGAACCCAAGCTCACCATTATATTGGTCCGGATGTCCTTCAGAACGATCACTCCAAGCTAGCGCACTCCCTGAGAACATAACCAGAACAAATGTGATAACCATTAAGAAAGTAAGTTTTTTCATAACACCGCTCCTTTGGCTAGTTTTATAACCATTATAACCCAAATTTATGACAATTACGTGACAAATATGTGATAAAGAAAAAATATGAAGAATGAATTAGAGAGGCGTTATTTCAAACCTGTCCTTATACTATCTTTATAGTAAGAGAATTTATTATGGCTAAGGAGGGTTTGCATGTTTATCAAACTGGGAAACGTTAACCGGTGGAAGACTGCTATGTATGGGTTCATTTTGCTTGCCTGCTTTACCACGGCAAGCCTCGTTGGGGAAGAACTCATCCTGCCACCGCCAAATTCAACTGGTGCCGCCAACTATTATGAAATGATCCCAAACCAGTATTACCTATCCCTTGGGGTCAAAGGCTATCAACAGACGACTGATTATACATGCGGGCCGGCTGCCGTCATGTCACTTTTGCATTGGTACAAGGTTCTGAATGACCAATCAATGAACCAGGCTACTGAAATGCTGATTGCCAAAGAGATGGGGACCGGGGATATTGATTCAAAATACCCTGGTACTACCCCGCAGCAGATGGAAAGCTGGTTAAAGAAAAACGGGTTTGAGGTAAGGCTTGGTTATAACGGAACATTGGAGATGCTCCGGGAAAACCTGAAGCAGGGAATCCCTACCCTTATTGAATGGATTGACTGGGGAGGCCATTGGGTAGTTGTTACCGGTTATTATGCAGCCTATGAATCACCGGAGAAAGGTGTCGACACTATCTTTTTTGCCGACCCAGCGGTGCATTGGACTACTGTCAATAACCCGGACGGAATATCTTCCTTCAACGCCTGGCGGTTCCGCGATATGTGGTTTGATGCCCAGTATATCAAACCAGGACATCTAGTGAAGAACATCTATATTGTTGCTGTCCCCAGAAAGACACAATAATGGTACTATCACCAAAAAAACATTGACAATAAAACGTTAATATATTAACATTTTATTGTTAGCATATTAACGTTTTGCAATAGTGGCTTTGAATCCAGGGACATTTATATCAAACTGTGTGGAATTACAAAAGATAATAGGTAATGGAAGGAAGGATAATCATGATCTGTACTAAATGTAACAGTGAAATCCCTGAGGGAGAGCAATGTCTGCACCGGGGGCAGATGCTTTGTGAGGATTGTTATCTTGAAATGCTGGAGCCCCCTCGTACCTGTGACGTTGCCGCTGTGCATGGTGCCAAATTGGCTCGTAAAATGGCGGGGCAGGAAGGAACCGACGGGCTGACTGAACTGCAAAAAAACATCTACAATTACATTAAAGAAGAAGGCCCGGTTACTGCTGAGCAAATTATGAATAAATTCAGCTTATCTAAGATACAGATGGAAAGGAACTTTGCAACATTAAGACATTGTGAGCTTGCCCATGGTTTTAGAGATAATGGCAAGGTATTGATTAAAATTTGGGGAGAAGATACCCAGGGTAAAATGGATATTGCAGATTGAAGGAGAAAATTAAACGGATTCTAATCCTTTTTTTAGCTTATCTAACAAGGAGATAAGCATTTTTTTTTCATCCGTGTCAAGCGTAGACATGAGCTTATGCACATATTGATTGTGAATAGGAACGAAAGCGTTCATGAGCATAGTGGCCCGGTCTGTAAGGTAAAGTTGAAAAACCCTTTTATCGGCGGGGTCAGCCTTACGAACCACCAGGTCTTCTTTTTCTAAGCGGTCAATCAGTCTGGTAATATTCGCCCTGGAAACCAGTAGCTTTTTACCTAATTCTGACTGGGTCAGCCCCTGGCCACCTGTCATGAACAACTGAATTAAAGCATTAAACTTAGCCTTGGACAAACCATACCGGGCAAAGTGCATCTCCAAAACATCATCTAAGTTATCCTGGAATACTGTCAGTTCAATCAGCGTACGTATTGAAAAATAACGGTCCGAAATATCATTGTGCGTGATTTCTGTCAGACCCCCCAAGCTCAATTGTTAACATACTAGCAATATTGTAAATGCATTAACAGTTGGAGTCAATAGCTATTCAGCAAGTGCTTTTTCCTGTAAAAAATCTATTCGGCCGTCGACCATGACGATCTCTGGGCGAGCAGAAAGCATCAGCGGATCTTCACTCCATACGACCAAATCGGCGTCCATACCGGGAGCAAGGCTGCCAATGCGGTCATCCAGGCCCAAAATTCTGGCGGCGTCGCATGTAACCATTTTTAAAGCCTGATGTACTGGGAGGCCGTACCGGGTAGCCAAGCCGGCATACACAGACAGAAAGCAGCTGGGAGTTACCGGATGATCGCTCATCATGGCAAAAGGTACGCCATGCCGGTATAAAAGGGCTGGCGTTTCCATGGTCTTATCTTTTAGTTCCAGTTTTGATCTGGTCGATAATGTTGGCCCTAAAACTACGGGGATTTTTTCGGCGGCCAGCATGTCGGCGACAAGGTAAGCCTCTGTACCATGTTCAATAATGAGATCGACATCAAATTCTCTGGCGATTCGTATGGCTGAGACAATGTCGTCTGCTCTATGGGCATGTGCCCGGAGCGGCATCTCTTTGCGCAGGACTTTGGCGATGGCTTCCAGCCCCAGGTCATAGTTAAAGTCTTTATCATCTTGTTTTGCCAAGTGATGACGGGCCTTCCACAATGCCTCCCGGATTAAGGCAGCAGTAGCCATGCGCGAGACAGGCATCTTTTGGCGGTCTGCCCCATAAACGCGCTTAGGATTTTCACCAAAAGCAATTTTGAGCCCGGCATATCGTTGCAGCAGCATTTGCTCTACGATGGGTTTCGGCGCTGTTTTGAGGATTACACATTGTCCGCCAATGGGGTTAGCACTGCCAGGAGCCACCATAACAGTAGTTACTCCTCCTTGGTAGGCTTCAAGAAGGCCCAGGTCAGCCGGGTTAATCGCATCAAGTGTATGCATGCCAGGGGTGATAGGTTCACTGCGTTCGTTGACATCAGTACCGGCCCAGCCCATACCTTCGCTTTCAACACCTAAATGTGTGTGTGCATCAATGAGGCCAGGGGTTATGATCTTGCCGGTTACGTCGATAACCCGGCAGCCTGGCGGGATGTCTGGATTTCTGCCGACTGCCCATATTTTGTTATTTCGAACCAGTATTGTGCCGTAATCGAGGTTTTTACCGCACATGGTTAAGATTTTTCCGCCTGTTAATGCAATCATGTCATTTCCTCCCATGCTGAAAATAGCCTTGTTTTCAAGAAAATTGCCGCACCGGTATGTGATAAATAGCCCTAGTACATCAATTGTAATATTATACCATAAAGGTTCTGTGTCAAGAATAGCTAACTAGGTCAAATTTTACCATCATGGATGATGAAAAAATTGTAAACGTTATTTTCGTTACTTTCAAGATAGTAAGCCGTTAAACTCTATATAGAAATACTTTCATAATGAAGGAGGATCAAGTAGTGAAGTTAGTAAGAAAAATAATCAATATAAGCCTCATTATTGTATTGGTTTTAGCGGTAAGTGGCTGTGCTAATAAGGAAGCTAGTCCTATACAAAAACCTACTAAGCAACATGCAGTTGAAAATGCAGCAGACAAAGAAAAAGCTGTTATGGATAACTTCAATGCTCTAATGCAGAAAAAAGATGTCACTATTCCGGAAATAATTAAGTTTAATGATGATCATATTGCTGCTGTATCTAAAGCCAATGCATCAACTATGGTTATTGGGCTTGAGAAAGTTCAACATGAAAAGCTGACCAAAATGCAAGACAAGTTTGCCGATAACGAAGCAGTCCAAAAAATAATTGCGAAAAGCTATCAAAATGGAATAGTTAACTCTATCAGCAGTATTGAAAACAAGGATGTAAAAGATCTATTGGTAGAGAGTCAAAATAGTGGTTATAAGGTAGAAACAGCCGAAGGAATGTATTTTCCTGTTATCGACTATTCTTTCTACAAGAAGTACCAAAATGCCGTGACGCGAGACATTGCTGCATTTATTGATATCATGGCTATTGAATCAGATAAAACTCCAATAAAGGATGCAGGACTCATGATAAGCTGGGCTGAAATCCTCAAAAGAGCAACAACGCAGGAACGGTTTATCAAGGAGTATAATAATTCAGCGAAAATAGAAGATATGCGGCAACTATTGAAGCGTTATGCGACTTTTGCTCTATATGGTGCAAATAATACGCCGTTATTTAGTTACGATACCAAGCAAATGGTACCTGAGGCTAAGCAAACTTATTTGGAAACTATGTTTGATGTTAATCATGGCAGTTTCTCAAAAGCCATGATTGGGTATCTTGCTGTGCTAAAGAAGAGTGGATACAGATTAACCAATGAGGTTCAGGAATATAGAAATAAAGTAACCGAAGAAATCCGCTAAACCTTAGTAGAAAGCCCCGGTGTTCTTAATAAGCCATAGCAAGCCGCTTGTAGTTTACCTTGCTGCAAGCGGTTTTGTTATCCTGACAGAAAGTATAACTTTCTCTGGATAAGGGCAACATCGACTTCCGCTGTCGCCAAAGGCTCGGCGCAAGCCGTGTTTACTTTATAGATGCGAGGTTGTGTTTTTACGCATTTATAGATAAAATTACTACTAATGAGAATAATCTAAAAAGCTTAGAAGGAATGCAAGATAAAACGCGGCAAGGGGTGAGAATATCATGACGACTAAACGTTCTTTTAGTGAAGCATTGGCTGATCCGGCGCAACTGTCGGTAACCTGGGAATTGGTGCCTGGGCGGGGAGCTCGGGAAAAGGCGCAGGAACATTTTGTAAAAATGGCTGAACTGGCCGCTAAGGACCCCAAAATAAACGCCATAACCGTCACTGACAATCCAGGGGGAAAATCAGCTATTTTGGCCTATTCGATGGCTATTGAAGCTAAGCGACTGGGTATTGACCCGCTTGTCCATTTTACCAGCAAAGACAAAAACAGGAATGCCTTGGAGAGTGAGCTATATGCTCTGGACAGAGCCGATATTCAAAATTTACTGGTTATGACTGGCGATTATCCAGGTGCTGGGTATGCGGGTAGTGCCAAGCCGGTGTTTGATCTTGATGCGGTTCACGCTCTCCGGATGATAACTAAAATGAATGAAGGCGCCTATACTAAGCTGCCTGCCACTAAGTTTTTTGCCGGAGCCGTTGTTTCCCCTTTTAAATCCACTGAAGCAGAGATAATGGCTCAATACTATAAGCTACATAAAAAAATCGCCAACGGGGCAAAATTTATTATCACTCAGTTGGGCTATGATGCCAGAAAGTTTGATGAGCTAAGAAAATATGTTGACACTCATACCTTGACCGTACCGTTGATTGGAAATATCTTTGTTTTGTCTCTGCCTGTGGCTAAACTAATGAATAAGAACCTGATTCCTGGCTGTGTGGTTACCGACTCACTGGTGGCCAAACTGGAGGAGGAATCGACTTATAGCAATAAAAAAGAGCTGCAATTACTACGGGCCGCCAAGCTGTATGCAGTACTTAAGGGGCTGAAATATAATGGCGTAAATATCGGCGGTCATGGTCTTAGCTACATCGATGTACAATATATTATAGAAAAAGGTGAGGAGCTAAGCGTTAACTGGCAGGAAATCGCAGCAGACGATTTTGACCATCCACAGGATGGCGGCTTCTATTTCTTTGAAAAAGAGTCTGCAACTGGACTTAATACTTGTCAGCCTGTCAACCGCAGCCAAACGGGTTCGTCAAATTCTTCACTGAAACAGTCGCTGATGGACGTGGTGCATGAGGTGGCATTTGACCATAAGGCTCCACTTTACCCATTAAACAAAGCAATTGCCCAATTTATTGATAAGTCTTGGCTGAAGCAGCCGTTTACTCTTGCCGAATACACCACTAAGACAATGACTAACGAATGCCGGTTTTGCGGAGATTGTGCTATGCATGAACTTGGCTTTATCTGCCCGATGTCCCAATGTCCCAAGCAACAACGCAATGGCGCCTGTGGTGGTAGCCGCGACGGGTGGTGTGAGGTCTATCCCGGCAAACAAAAGTGCATTTTCGTAACAATGTATGAAGGCTTTAAGGGACGCGGCAAAGAAGAACGGATGAAGGCTAAGTATATGCCGCCCTGCAATTGGGATTTGCATCGAACTTCTTCCTGGTTAAATTATTTTAACGACAGGGATTACAACAACAATAAAGAGTAAGCTTATGCTCCTGCCAATATGGCGGGAGCATTTTGTCCTGTTGGAAAGTATAACTTTTCGCCTAGATAAGACCAATATCGGCTTCCGCTTTCGCCAGAGGCTCGGCGCAAGCTGTGTATTCTTTATATAATCCATATTTTTCTTGACGCGTTTAAGAATAATCGATACAATATATTGTATTAGAACAGGTTGTTAAACACTAAATATTGTGTTGTGTCAGGGGGTTATTATATGAACTTATCAGATAATGCTGTTAAGGTTCTTGAAAAACGGTATTTGTCAAAAGATGAAAATGGCCAGCTATTAGAAGATGCTGACGGGATGTTTCGCAGGGTTGCTAAAGCTGTTGCCAGTGCAGATGCTCCGTATGTTTCAGCCTTTGAGCTGCAGGCTATTGAGAATGAATTTTATGAAATGATGTCTAGTCTTGAGTTCCTGCCAAACTCACCAACACTCATGAATGCAGGCAGGCCGTTAGGGCAATTAAGTGCTTGTTTTGTACTACCGATAGAAGACACAATGGAAGGTATATTTGAAACACTAAAAAATGCCGCCATGATTCACAAAAGCGGCGGTGGAACAGGCTTCAGTTTTTCCAGATTAAGGCCTAAAGGTGCTGCTGTAAATTCCACAGGTGGTGTTGCCAGCGGTCCGATTAGTTTTATGAAGGTTTTTAATGCGGCTACTGAAGCGGTAAAGCAGGGTGGAACGAGAAGAGGAGCCAATATGGGCATTCTCAGGGTCGATCATCCTGATATAATGGATTTCATTACTTCTAAAAAAGATAACGCCGATATTACAAATTTTAATATAAGTGTTGGCATTACAGAAGAATTTATGAAAGCGGTAGAAGGCAATAAGGAATATGATTTAATAGACCCTCATCATCAGACCGCAATCAGGCAATTAAACGCAAGAGAAGTATTTGATGTAATTGTAGACATGGCCTGGAGTAATGGCGAGCCGGGAATTATATTTTTAGACAGGCTTAATCAGGGAAATGTAACCCCTGAACTGGGAGCGTTTGAAAGCACCAACCCCTGTGGTGAACAGCCGCTGCTTCCTTATGAATCCTGCAATCTTGGCTCGATAAATTTAAGCCTGATGATAACAAATACGGGAGCCGAGCCTGTTATCGACTTTGATCGAATTGGCACTGTTGTAAAAAAAGCCATTCATTTCTTGGACAATGTCATTGATGTGAATAAATATCCCCTGCCCCAGATTGATCAAATGACAAAAAGCACCAGAAAAATTGGGCTAGGTGTAATGGGTTGGGCAGACCTGCTTTTCCGGTTGAATATCCCGTATAACTCAGAGGCGGCACTGGCACTTGCGGAACAGGTGATGTGCTTTATTCGGGAGCAAGCAAGAAAAACGTCAATGGAACTGGCAGAACTAAAGGGCGTATTCCCTCATTTTGAAAAAAGTACCTATCAACAGCAGGGGATTAGGGTACGAAATGCAACCACAACGACAATTGCACCAACTGGTACGTTAAGTATATTAGCAGGTGTCTCCAGCGGAATTGAGCCGTTATTTGCTTTAGCCTACATTAGGAATGTTATGGATAATGACGAATTAATGGAGACAAACCCATTTTTTAAACAAGTGGCTATAACCGGTGGATTTTATACTGAACCATTAATGAGGACGATTGCCAACAAAGGGACGATAAAGGGTTTGGCTGATATTCCGGTATCAATTCAGGATGTTTTTGTTACCGCACATGACATTTCCTCAGAATGGCATGTGAAAATGCAGGCTGCATTTCAAAGATACACCGACAATGCTGTCTCTAAGACGGTTAATCTCAGTAGTAAGGCTACGCGGGAAGACGTTAAGGATGTATTTAACTTAGCGTATGAGACAGGGTGCAAGGGTGTAACAATCTACCGGGACGGCAGCAGGGATTTGCAGGTGCTTAATATCGGTAAAGTTAAAGGCAAAGAAACACTGCCACAGGAAAGCACGGCGGCGGAAACTAAACAAGGCTTTTTTGCTCCAAGATCCAGACCTGATATTACTACCGGCTTTACGGAAAAAGTTAAGATAGGCTGTGGCACTATATTTATTACTGTTAATTATGATCAACATGGTATTTGTGAGGTTTTCACCAATACTGGTCGTGCCGGTGGCTGCCCTTCCCAATCTGAGGCGACGGCAAGGTTAGTCTCAATTGCTTTGAGATCTGGAATGGACGCACATTCTATTATTGATCAGTTAAAGGGAATAAGGTGTCATTCGACAATCAGACAACAAGACTTGAAGGTATTGTCCTGTCCTGATGCAATTGGCAAGGTTATAGAAAAAGTGATGAAACTCCAAAATGGTGATAAGGTTGAACCCAATACTATGTTTATGGCAGCAATTAATGCTTGTCCCGAATGTGGTAAGACGGTAGAGCATGAAGGTGGTTGCGTTATTTGCCGGCACTGCGGATTTAGTAAATGCGGTTAGCCGCTACGACAGACCTGTTGGGAGTTCCCGGCAGGTCTGCCTTTTTTATCTAAGTAAAATCTATGATGCTTGGCAGGAATTCAATGGAAAAAGCTGAAGATATACAGATTGAAATCTTCAACCGGGGGAGACAATAGTGTCTGAACGATGTCCTTGGGAGAACCGTAAGGAGGAATAGATTATGAAAGTTGTACGCTCGGTTTGCCCTTATGATTGCCCTGACGCATGCGGTCTGGTTGTTTCGACAGAAGATAATAAGGTTGTCAAAGTCCAGGGAGATCCTGAGCATCCCTTTACCCGGGGCACACTTTGCCCTAAAATGGCTCATTATGAGCGAACTGTTCACTCGTCACAGCGGATTTCAACGCCTTTGCGGCGAAGCGGTGTCAAGGGGAGTGCCACATTTGTGCCAGTCTCCTGGGAAGAGGCGATTGCCTGCATAACAACACAATGGCAGGATATTATTGCTCAATACGGGGCAGAAGCAATCTTGCCATATTCGTATGCTGGGACGATGGGGCTTGTTCAGCGCAATGCCGGGCACCCGTTGTTTTACAGTCTGGGTGCGTCACAGCTTGAACGCACAATCTGTTCACCTGCCAAGGGCTGCGGCTGGAACGCAGTCATGGGGCAGACAATGGCATTACATACGAATGAAATCCATGACAGCGACCTCATTATTCTATGGGGTATCCATGCGTTGGCAACTAATATTCATATTATGCATGACATCAATAGTGCAAAAAAACGAGGAGCCAAGGTGTGGCTGATTGATACTTATGAGAATCCGACTGCCAAAATTGCCGACCGGGTGATTGTCGTCCGGCCGGGGACAGATGGTGCCCTGGCGCTGGGAATGATGCATGTAATCGCACGGGAAAACATGACTGACAGGGAATTTATCAAGCGATATGTTAAAGGGTTTGAGGAACTGAACACAACTGTCTTACCTGACTATGAGCCGGCGGCAGTTAGTGAGCTAACCGGGATTGCTGCTGCTGACATTGAAGAAATGGCCAGGTTGTATGCGCAGGCCCGCGCACCATATATTCATTTAGGCAGCGGTCTATCCCGTTATAGTAATGGGGCCATGACAGTGCGTGCTATTACTTGTTTGCCTGCAGTAGTTGGAGCCTGGGCTAAACCCGGAGGCGGATTGTTTGCCAGTACTTCTACCGGTGCCGCCTTCGATACGCAGCGCATAACCCGTGAGGATTTTCAAGACAAGCCGGCGCGAACGCTTAATATGAATCAGCTGGGCCAGATACTAAATGAGGTAAACAACCCACCAATTATGAGTTTGTATGTATATCATTCCAACCCTGCGGCCATAGCGCCTGATCAGAACCGGGTATTACAGGGATTGGCGAGGGAAAATTTGTTTACTGTTGTTCATGAGCGCTTTATGACTGACACAGCTAAATATGCCGATATTATTTTGCCAGCAACGACTTCTCTGGAGCATAGTGATATTTACCGGTCTTATGGTCATTATGGCGTACAGCGTACCCGGGCGGTTATTCCGGTGGTAGGGCAGGCTAAATCTAACTGGGAGGTATTTTGCCTATTGGCTGAGGCGATGGAGGTTAAGCACCCTTTCTTTACTCAGTCGGCAGATGATGTAATTGACAGTATCTTGGCCCAGCCCTCAGACTGGCTGGCAAGCAGTAAGCTGGAAGCATTGCGTGCCGGGCAACCGATTGAATTGCCGCTGCCAGTTGGCTATAAGACTGAGTTCAAAACTGCTTCAGGTAAGATCGAGATTCTAAATGAAAATGAAGCCGAGCCTTTACCCAAATTCGTTAAGCCACATGGCGACAAGGCCGATTTCTGGCTGGTTAATGCACCTGATATGCGATTACTAAACTCGTCATTTAATGAGCGGGACGACTTGACCCAAACCAATAAAATGCTGCTTAAGATGAACCCGGAGGATGCTGCTGGCAAGGGACTCAAGAACGGACAGTTAGTTACTGCCTATAATGAACGCGGTGAAGTAACTTTTATTCTGGAAGTTACAACAAGCGTGCCGGCAGGTGTTGTTGTTACTGAAGGCGTATGGTGGCTGGAACATGCCCCCGGTAATCGCTCGGTCAATGCACTTACCTCGCAACGTCTCACCGATCAGGGGCGGGGTAGTACTTTTTATGATGTTAAAGTTAATGTCCGGTCAGCGGACAATGATAAGTCTGATAAATGTGCTGGATAATTGAGTCAACAATTAAGATATAGTAAAAGGAGATGAGCCATCCATGAAATTCGTTAATTTTAAGGTTGGAGACCAAATTCACCTGGGAATTAAGGGTGAGCGTGGGATTATCGATGTACAAGCAACTGCCGCCGCTCAGGGCCTCAAAGTGCCTGGCACGATTGAACAGGTCATTGCCGCCGGTGAGGCAGGACAGTCGCAGTTGGCTGCTTTAATTGAGCAGCAGCCTATGGTCATCCCCGAAGACAAGCTGGTCTATGCTCCTTGTGTTACCAATCCCGAAAAAATTATTTGCGTTGGCTTAAATTATGTCAGTCATCGCGATGAATGCCAGATCGAGACGCCGGCAGCACCGGTCTTATTCAGCAAATTTAATAACGCGCTGGCTGCCCATAAAGAAATGATTACCCTGCCGAAAACGGCCGTGAAATTTGATTATGAGGCTGAGTTAGTTATTGTTATCGGTAAGCAGGCAGCCAGTGTTTTAACTGATGATGCTTTGTCTTACGTGTTCGGCTACACTATTGGCAATGATCTAAGCGCCCGAGATCTTCAATTTCGTACCGGGCAATGGCTGCTAGGCAAGACGTGCGACCAGTTTGCTCCTATTGGCCCTTGCCTGGTAACGGCTGACGAGGTAGACCCGCGTAATCTGGATATTAGCTGCAGCGTAAACGGTGTTGTCCGCCAGTCGGCTAATACCCGGGATATGATTTTTGACTGTGCCACTATTGTCAGTTATCTATCAACCTACATGACCTTACAGCCAGGCGATATTATTTTCTCCGGCACCCCTGGCGGTGTAATTCTGGGTTATCCCGAAGACCAGCAACAGTGGCTGAAAGCCGGTGATACGGTAACTGTCACTATTGAAAACCTAGGCTCTTTAGTAAACACACTGGCGTAGAGACTGTAAATGTTGCCATGAACGATAAACCGAGATGCATAAAATGCCAGCATTATCAGATTACCTGGGATAAGACTTTCCCTTATGGTTGTAAGGCAATGGGCTTCAAGAGCTACAAAACTCCCTCGGCTGTTGTCCTGGAATCATCTGGCCGGCCATGCCTGGCCTTTACGCCGAAGGGCAGTTCCTAACCTGCTATGAAGCCTTTGGAGACTAAAACTGATAGCGATAAAGAAGTGGAATAGATTTGCTTATCTCAAATAATTACTACCGCTGGCGGCAGTGAAAGATGACCGGAAGCCTTGATGGTTCCAGGTCATTTTTACTTTGGGGTATAATTTTGATATTAACGGAAAACAAGGAGGAATCGTCCTTAGGTCGTTGAATTACAAATACTTACAGAAGAAATTTAAAATTGACATTTTGATTGTTTGCTTTCAGATGTAAAGCTATGGCATAGAGATTTGTTTAGCTGCCGCTGTTTGGCATTGGTGTGTAGTGGCGCTTGGATTTATACCAGTGGAGGTTAATTTGGAAAAGAATAATTCCGGCTCGGAATGGCAGGACTGTCCGATAGTCGGTGTAGGGGCCTCGGCCGGCGGTCTGCAGGCCCTGTTGCAGATGTTTGAAAGTGTGCCGGAAGTGACAGGCATGGCTTTTGTAGTCATTCAGCATCTGGATGCGAAAAATGAAAGCACGTTGGCCAGCAATTTGGCCAACGTTACAAGTATGGCTGTTAGTGAAGCAGAAGATGGCACGGTCGCGAGGCCGAATCACGTTTACGTTATTGCACCCGGCTCCGAGTTAACTATCGCTCACGGGGTTCTGACCGTCGGGCCGCAAAATAATGGAGTGAGACGGTATACGCCAATTGACACTTTCCTGGAATCGCTGGCCGAGTATAAGGGAAGCAAGGCAATCGGCGTGATTTTATCGGGAAACGGAGCAGACGGTTCGCGTGGATTAAAGGAGATAAAAGCAGCAGGCGGTTTTACGTTTGCCCAGGAGCCGCAGTCAGCGGGATACGAAGGCATGCCGCTCAGTGCAATAGCTACCGGCATGGTGGATTTTGTGCTAACGCCACCGGAGATCGCCGGTGAAATTTCGCGGATTAGCCGATCACGAATTATTGCCAGCTCAATAACGGGAGCTCGGGAGTTGTTCCCAGACGGGGCTGGCGTGCTTGACGGGATTATTGGTCTACTACGTAAGGCCTGCGGCATTAATTTTGCCGAATATAAGCAACTTACCGTAAAACGGCGTATTTTGCGCCGGATGGTCTTACACAAGCTGGACAAGCTCGAGGATTATGCTGCTTATCTGCGGCAAAATGGCGCAGAGCTTGCCGCATTGCAGCAAGATATGCTGATCAATGTTACGAATTTTTTTCGTGACCCACAAGCTTTCGGTACCCTGAAAACTACGGCTTTTCCATTAATCGTTAGTAATACTACTTCCAGCACGCCCATCCGGTTGTGGGTGCCCGGATGTGCAACCGGTGAGGAAGCCTATTCACTGGCAATCGCTTTGTTGGAGTTTTTGGAGGACAATGCCCTCAATAGGCCAATCCAGATCTTTGCCACCGATATTAACGAAACGGTTATCGAGAAAGCCC
Organism: Sporomusa malonica; assembly: GCF_900176355.1. GTDB lineage: Bacteria > Bacillota > Negativicutes > Sporomusales > Sporomusaceae > Sporomusa > Sporomusa malonica. Next base: position 59,134 of record NZ_FWXI01000016.1, read on the forward strand.
GGGCCGGTATATATCCGAAAAGTATCATGACAGATGTTTCTCTGGCGCGGCTCAGTCGCTTCTTTGTCGAGGTGGAACAAGGCTGGCAAGTCAGCAAGACCATCCGCGACATATGCGTATTTGCCAGGCAAGACATGGGACAGGACCCGCCCATTTCCAGGGTGGACCTTATCAGTTGCCGCAATGTAATGATCTATTTTGGGCCGGCATTGCATAAAAGAATGTTTCCGATGTTCCATTATGCTCTGAATCCTGGCGGGTTTCTTATCTTGGGGGCATCGGAGTCCATAGGTGTGTTTGCCGACTTGTTTGACTTGGTGGATAAAAAATACAGGATTTATACGAAAAAGGCGGTAGCCACCCCGTTAATGTCTGACTTTGCCATTGCTGAACATGCGGCGTCGGCACAAAACAATGACAAAGACGATCAAGGCAGTCCGAACGGCGGGTCCTGGTTGGACATTCAAAAAGAGGCTGATCGGATCGTTGTGAATAAGTATGCTCCGCCTGGTGTCATTATCAACAGCAAGCTGGACATTATCCAGTATCGGGGACGTACCGGCGTTTATCTTGAACCGGCGCCCGGAATGCCGAGCGTGAACCTCTTAAAGATGGCCCGGGATGGGCTGTTTCTCGCACTGCGGGCAGCCGTCAACCAAGCCAGAAAAGAGAATGTACTTGTCAGAAAAGAAGGATTACACGTCATGAAGAATGGTCATTCTCTCCCGGTCAACGTAGATGTTGTTCCTATCAATGGGCCATTTCAAAAAGGCGAATACTTCCTGGTATTGTTCAGAGATGCTGTTTCGCATCATCTGACTGAGAGTAACCCTGACAGCGGTGCTCTGGCGCGGCAAGATTTTTATAAGGCGGAGGACCCCGGTGAGATCCTGGGGTTGAAACAGGAGATCGCCGCCACGAAGGAATACCTTCAATCCATCATCGACCAGCATGAAGCTGCCAATGAGGATATCAGGTATGCCAACGAAGAAGTACAATCAAGCAACGAAGAGTTGCAAAGCATGAATGAAGAGCTTGAGACTGCCAAAGAGGAACTCCAGTCAACCAATGAAGAATTGATGACTTTGAATGAAGAACTGCGAACCCGCAATGTGGAGTTAAGCCAGGTCAACGACGATATGCTTAATTTGTTGCGCAGCATCAGCATTCCAGTTCTCATTCTTAGCAGCGATTTGCGCATTCGACGGTTCAATTCCATTGCAGAAAAGGCCTTTAACTTAATAAGCACTGATGTGGGACGACCCATCAATAATATTAAGCCAAACATCGATATTCCAGATTTGGAACAAGCGAGCCTGGAAGTGATTGATACTCTCAACAGCAAGGAGCAAGAAGTGCAGGACCGGTGGGGACACTGGTATTCCATGCAAATACGCCCCTATAAGACTGTGGATAACAAGATCAATGGTGTAATTATTAGCTTCGCCGATATCAACACAGTCAAGAAAAGCTTTGCTGTTGTCCAAGAGGCCCGTGAATATGCCGAGGCGATTGTGGAAACGGTGCGGCATCCTTTAATCGTTCTTGACGCCGATTTGCGGTTGAAAACGGCCAACAAGGCCTTTTATCAGACCTTTCGGCTGACCCCGGAGGAAATGACCGGTCAATCTATTCTCCCAATGAAAGGCGGTCAGTGGGACATTCCGGAACTGCACACCCTGTTGACCGATATTCTGGAGCATGATACTACTTTCGAAGGTTTTGCGATCAGCTGCGATTTTCCCGATATCGGCAAACAAACGATGCTAATTAATGCCCGACGGATTGTAGATGCGCACAATAAGACAAAACGGATTCTCCTGGCCTTCGAAACCATTGCTCCACAGATAGGAAAACCGCAATAATATTGAAAAATCGAATAAGCCAATAACAACCTGAGGGGATAATGCAAGGGGGATATTTACAGCGTACCAAGTGAAGCAAGGCGCGCGAGCCTGCAGGGGGTGGATATATGGCACGATCTGATGAAAGCGGTAAGCGTGAAGTTATTGCTCTTGCCAAGCCGATCCAATCTCCGGACAATGCCGGAACACAGGAAGCTCAATGGCTAAAATATGAACTGCAGGATCGGGAATTGGACTTGGAAATCCAGTGCCAGGCCATGCAAGATATTTTGGGGGAGTTAGAGGAATCCCGTAACCGCTATGCCGCTTTGTATGATTTTGCGCCGGTAGGTTATGTGACCTTCGATGATAGAGCTTGTATCCGGGAGATTAATCTCACCGGCGCGGCGCTTTTTGGCATGGAGCGATCGCGATTGCTTGGTATGCCGATGGCTGTTTTTGTTGATAAAGATAGTTGCAAAAAATTTTTTGATCATCTGCGGTCATGCAGACTAACCGGGAAAAGGGTAACTACGGAGTTAAAGCTTGCAAGCCCAAATGCCGCCGTAACCGATGCTCAGCTTATTAGTATGCAGCTGTTAAACACCAGTGGTCATGATTTACAATACAGGACTATTATTGCCGACACAACCGAGCGCAAGTTTATGGAAAAAGAAATTTCCCGCATGGACAGGTTGCATCTAGTAGGAGAAATGGCCGCCGGTATTGCCCACGAAATCCGGAACCCCATGACAACAGTAAGAGGTTTTTTACAATTCTTCATGCAAAAAAAGGAATTCATACAGTATAATGCACAATTGGATTTGATGATTTCAGAACTGGATAGAGCCAACTCAATTATTACTGAATATCTTTCCCTTGCCAGGAACAAACCGGTCAATCAGTCGCAGCAGAGTCTTAATGCTATTATCGAAACCCTGCTGCCATTAATGGAGTCTGATGCGCTTCTCAAAGGGATGTTGATTGTCACGGAATTATCGGACGACATCCCTGATGTTTGGTTGGATGTTCAGGAAATGCGTCAATTATTGCTGAATTTTTCCAGAAATGGACTGGAAGCCATGTTGCCAGGTGGACAATTGACGGTAGGTACTTTTGCAGAAAATGAACAAGTGGTTTTGTTCATTCAAGATCAGGGCATTGGTATTCCCCCAGAGCTGCAGCAGAAATTAGGCACGCCATTTTTGACAACCAAAGAAAATGGCACCGGCTTAGGGTTACCGATATGTTACAGTATCGCCCACCGGCACAATGCCAAAATCAATGTAAAAACAGGAAATTCCGGCACTACTTTTATGGTGAAATTCTCGCCGCCATAATGATTCACTACAAAGGGCTGTAGTTATTTCTAGATCAGCAATAATCCTGAAGGTGGAATATTTTATGAAGAAAGCAATCTCCAACATTGCGCACATTCAACCTTTTGTACAAGAATACGCGGAAACAATAACTGATGTCCTGGAATTGTATGTTACCATCATTGACGAAGAATGCATCAGAATAGGCGGCACAGGTCCTCATGCCGACAGCATCGGCAGGCCGATACCCTGTGGATCGTTTTTCAGGCAGGTGCTTGCAACCGGTAAACCTGGCTTTATCCATGACATAGTTAGTAAAAGCGCCTGCCAAAACTGTGATACCTCTGTTTGCTGCCAGGAACTTGCCACGATGGGCTTCCCGATTAGTAAGCAAGGTCAGACCGTCGGTGTTATTGGCGTTATTGCCTTTACTGTTGAACAAAAAGAGCGTCTAGAACGTAATGAGGCAAAGTTTCTTACATTTCTCAGTCATATGAGCAGTCTGCTGGAAAGCAAGCTGATTATGCTGGATGACCAATGGCGTCTGCAAAATCAGGTTCAAGAAGTACTGGAGACAGTAAATCAGACATTTGCTTTAGGCAACATGCTTGGGCGGGATAAAAAATTAATCCAGCTATTACTAAAAGCGCAGCAAGTGGCGATAAGTAACTCGACAATTCTAATACAGGGAGAAAGCGGTACTGGCAAGGAGCTATTGGCCAAGGCCATTCATGAGGAAAGCGGGCGTAAAAATCAACCGTTTGTGGTGGTGAATTGCCCTTCAATACCGGAGAATTTGTTGGAAAGTGAACTGTTTGGCTATGAAGCAGGCGCATTCACCGGCGCTAATAAATCCGGCAAAAAAGGGAAATTTGAACTTGCGAATAAAGGTACAATATTTTTGGATGAGATTGGTGACCTTCCCTTGGCATTACAGCCCAAACTATTGCGAGCCATTCAGGAACGTTCGATAGAACGTATTGCCGGTAACCATTCGATGCCTATTGATGTGCGGATTATCGCTGCGACCAACAGAGATTTGGACAAGATGGTGCGTGAAGGGCAGTTCCGTGAAGACTTGTATTATCGCTTAAATGTTATACCGTTGACCATTCCGCCGCTGCGCGTTCGATCGGTAGATATACCGCTTTATATAGACTATTTCTTAGATAAGTTCACGAAAACATTACAAAAAGGAACGTTTAAAATAGACGAACCACTCCGGCGCTGGCTGATGAATTATCATTGGCCTGGCAATGTAAGACAATTGGAACATGTGATCGAGTATCTGGTAAACATTGCCAAAGAAGATGTTCTTACACTGCAGGAACTTCCTCCTAACCTAATGACGGACGAAGGACAGATCAGTGTGGAATTTGGCCTTGAACAACAATTGGCTGAGTATGAAAAACAGCTGCTTCGAACATATGTCCCACCTGGTGCGACCTTGGCTGATAAAAAGCAAGTGGCACAACGGCTTAAGATTAGTCTGGCAACTTTATATAGGAAACTGGAGAAATATCAACTTCAATAGCTATAATAGCTTATTTCGCAAAAATGAGAAGGGTTTCGCATGATTGCAAAAGCGTATTTTATATAACTTAATGACGATTTCCGATTGTTTTATTCTTAACTTTGCGAAACGTTAGTTGCTAAAAGGTAGGCTTTAATCTATAGAGTGCATTAAGAGCGGATTTTGGTACTACAGCATCTTCCCGAAAAACAGAAAAATTAAGAAAACCCGGCTTATGCTGATTATTTAAACCAGCAAAGCCGGGTTTTCATGCTATGAGACAGCATCTTCTGAAAAAATGGCGCGATTTTTGCATATGATTATGGCTAATTGGAGCACTTCTTTAGGCTTAGAGTAGCCATGCAAAGAGTGCTTAGGATATAGAAATACTATTAATTGGAGGTAAACGTAGTTATATGGATACAAAGATATTCAATAATTATATTGAGATATTGAAGGAAGAATTGATACCAGCACTAGGGTGTACCGAACCTATCGCTATTGCCTATGCCGCAGCCAAGGCCAGAGAAATATTGGGATGTTTTCCAGAAAAAGCAGTACTGGAATGCAGTGGTAATATCGTTAAAAATGTGAAAAGTGTTGCCGTTCCTAATGCCGGCGGTCTAACGGGACTTCGAGCCAGTATGCTGGCAGGTCTTGTTGGCGGCAAAGCAGCTAATCAACTTGAAGTCCTGGCCGAAATGACCCCGGAGCATATTATTACTGTTAAAAATCTGCTAGATAGTAATTTCTGTGAAGTGCGGTTACTAGCAACAGATATCAACCTTCATCTGTTATTGCATTTAATGGCAAAGGATGAATATGTGACTGTGGAGATTAAGCACACCCATATCAACATCAGTAAAATCGAAAAAAACGGCCAGGTAATTTATCAAAATGCTGCTGATAATGACAAACATTTAGGCACATTTACTGATCGCACCAGCCTTACTGTGGAAGGCATTTATAATTTTGCTAATACTGTGCCCCTGGAAAAAGTTTGCGATCTTATCGCTAAACAAATTGACTATAATATGTGTATTGCCGAGGAAGGGTTGCAAGGTGATTATGGGATAAATATCGGCCGCACATTACTTGATATTGGACATGATGAGCCGGTACGGACTAAGATTAAAGCCTATGCCGCAGCCGCTTCCGAAGCCAGGATGAGCGGCTGCGGATTGCCTGTGGTCACCAACTCCGGCAGCGGCAATCAAGGTATCGCTACTTCTATCCCTGTCATCGTTTATGCCAGAGAGCATGACCTGCCTGAAGAAAAATTGTATCGAGGGCTATTATTTTCCAACCTACTGACAATTCACCAGAAAACATTGATCGGTCGCTTATCTGCTTTTTGTGGCGCTGTCAGCGCGTCTTGTTCAAGTGGCGCTGCTATTACCTACCTTGAAGGCGGCACTCTTGAACAAATCAATCAAACAATCAGCAATACGCTGGCTAATGTTCCGGGCATTGTCTGCGACGGCGCAAAACCATCCTGTGCCGCTAAAATAGCTTCTTGCCTGGATGCCTCCTATATGTCTCATGTGCTTGCCATGAACGGCAAGCATTATCAGGCAGGGAACGGTATTGTAAAAGACGATGTGGAAGAAACGATCGCTGCTGTGGGCCGCATCGCCCATAATGGTATGCGGGCAACCGATACGGAGATTATCAAAATCATGTTAGAATCTTAATCTTAATAAGAGCATAAGGGGACGAGTGCGTAAATATAGTAAAAAGTGATGTTGAAGCATCCTGACATTATAAAGTAGTCAATAAAACAGCAAGTCCTGATCCAATGCCAGGATTTGCTGTTTTATTGTATTGCAGAAAAAACAGTCAATTACAGAAATAAAAAATTTAAAGAGAAAAGTGTCTTTTTTTGTTGGATTTTATTTGCAGAATTCAAGTGCGTAAATTATAATACTGTTAAATGTAAAATCGAGGGGGCAAATATGGTGTTGCTTTTGCAATTTACTGCGTAGCTAAGATAGTGAACTAATCAAAAAATGTTATGATTTTTACTACGTTAGAGGGGAAATATCAATAATGAAGTTTTTAGATTTAGTTGATATAACCAAATTACAAAAGCTGCTTGATGCCATGCATGCTGCAACTGGAATACCTTCTGCGCTCCTAGATAATGATGCGACTATCTTAACTGCGAGTGGCTGGCAAGATATATGTCAAAAGTTTCACCGTGTTTTTCCGGAAACTGAGGCGAGGTGCAGGGATAGCGATCAGCGAATATCCCGACAGTTATCTGACGGGAAATATGTAGGTTATAAATGTGAAAACGGTTTAAATGATTATGCATGTCCCATTATAATCGAGGGCAAGCATTTGGCATCTCTATTTGTGGGGCAGTTCTTTACCGAGGAACCAAACGAAGACTTTTTTCGAGACCAGGCGCAGAGATTTGGTTTTAGCGAGGACGAATATCTGGCCGCATTGCGAAGGGTGCCGGTCATCCCTGAAGAAAGGGTTGCCAACATAATTGAGTTTTTTTCGCAACTGGCATCGACGATAGCACATCTAGGTTATCAAGTGCTACAGTCTAAAATCGCAATGAACTTTAAAGATACGCTACTTGAGGCTATCCCTAATCCGGTTTTTTATAAAGACCGAAATGGAATATATCTTGGCTGTAACAAGGCATTTGCTGAATTGCTTGGTTTTTCCAAAGAAAAGATCATCGGTAAAGCGGCCAGCGATATTTCACCATCACGCTTTGCAGATAAATATAACGAAATGGATGCGCGTGTATTTGATAATTCACAAGTTCAATCATACGAATATAAACTGATGGATGCGGCAGGAGCCGAACGGAGTGTCATTTTTAATAAAGCTGCGTTTACTAATGTAGATGGTTCGGTAGGTTTGGTAGGGATCATTCTTGACATCACAGCCCGCAAGCAAATAGAGGCTAAGCTTAAAGAAAGTGAAGAACATTACCATTTATTATTTAATCATATGATAAACGGATTCGTATTCCTTCAGGCAACGCCTATGAATAATGAAGCAATGTATGACTTCATTATTCTTGATGTTAACGAAGAATATGAAGGGATTATTGGACAAGCTAAAGAGGCAGTAATCAATCGAAAGATAACTGACATTATACCCTCTACCAACAATGAGACACCAGAGTGGCTTTTGGCTTTAAATAAGGTTCTTAACACCGGAGAAGCTACTTTATTAGAGTATTATTCGAAACAGCTTTCAAAATGGCTGCGCCTTTCAATCTATAGCCCGAAAAAGGGGTACTTGGCAATTGTAGTGTCTGATATAACTCGAGAAAAACGGAGTGAGGAGCAGATACAACAATATGCTTACCACGATCACCTGACAGGGTTGCCAAATCGACGGCTGCTTGACGATAGGCTGTCAGTTGCCATCGCGCAAGCGAAAAGAGAAAATGAGCTTATTGCAGTAATATTTTTAGATTTGGATAATTTTAAGCCTGTTAACGATACTTACGGGCATGATGCGGGAGATGAGTTGTTACAACAGCTAGCAAACCGAATTGTGAGTACTGTGCGAGCAGGGGATACAGTATCACGTATCGGCGGGGATGAGTTTGTGGTCATTCTCCCCAAAGTTAAAACGAAGGTGGAAGCTGAGCAGCTTGCTGTAAGACTGTTGGAAGCTTGTAGAAAACCGTTTATTATAAGGGAAAATAAAGTATTTGTTTCAGCAAGTATTGGTGTGAGTATATTCCCCGACGACGGAATGGATATATCGGAGCTTGTTAGAACTGCTGACATTGCAATGTATCATTCAAAAAGGAAAGGGCGGAATCGGATCTGTTTTGTGCATGAATGTCTATAATTTTTGTGGGGGATAATTATGGCCGAATTAACCTCGCTTCACCAGGTTGCTCTAAAGATAATGAGCCAATTAGACATAAATAATCTACTTGAAGACATAGTGATAAGGGCAATGACAACAGTTGGGGCGACTGATGGGTTTGTTGATTTGTTTGATGATGAATTACAGGCAATGGTTACCCGTACTGGCGTAGGTGCTTACTCCAAGCTAATCGGCAGTACCACAAATTTTACCCAAGGTATTAGCGGCATTGTTTGGAGTTCGGGGTTAACAAATGTCTCGAATGAAGAGCACAATATAGATGTCAACGCTGACTGGCTGGCAGCTAAGCCTAAGTCAGCTATCGGTATACCTCTTAAAACCGGGACCAAGGTAACCGGTGTTCTCGGTGTAGGTTTTTTTCAGGAAAGCCGCCACTTTACACCCGCAGTTATCGAATGGCTTAATAAGTTTGCTGACTTAGTGTCGATTGCCCTTAATAATGCCTCCTTGCACACTGCTGTCCAAAAAGAATTACTTGTTCGCAAATGGGTAGAGGAGGCGCTCCAGACTACACAAGATCGGTATAGAACATTAGTAGATAATATAGGAGTTGGGGTCACACTAATTAATCGCAATATGGAAATCATTTCAACGAATACCCAATTAACAAAATGGTTTCCTAACATTGACATTAATAAACGCCCAAAATGCCATCAAGCTTTTGAGAGCAGGTTTGAAATCTGTGAGAACTGCCCAGTGTCAAAAACCTTTCATGACGGAAGTATTAATGAAAAGATAACCACGCCAGTCGTAGATGGGGTGACCAAGTGTTATCGTGTAGTGTCGTGGCCTGTAATGGGTAGGGATGGCATTGTTAGCGAAGTAATTGAGATGGTAGAAGACATTTCTGAGAGACGCCAAACTGAGGAGCAATTACTGAAACTATCCCGTGCTGTAGATCAAAGTTCTAGCGGTGTGCTTATTACTGATGTACACGGAAATATCGAATATACAAACAGGAAGTTTAGCAAAATAACAGGCTATAGTTCTGAGGAGGTCTCCGGGAAAAGTACCAGGTTACTAAAATCAGGTTTGGTGTCTGAAGAGATTTATAAATCGCTATGGAATACGGTCCTCGCAGGTAAAGAATGGCGTGGCGAACTGTACAATCGGAAAAAAGATGGCAAACTCTACTGGGCGTGGGCGTCAATCTCACCTATCAGAAGCAGTAGTAATGAAATAACCCATTTTGTGGCCATTCAAGAGGATATAACCCTAAGAAAGAAGATGGAAGAAGAAATAAAGAAGACGAATCTGCAGTTACAGGAGACTTTAGATACGCTTGGGCGTACCCAATCTCAATTGATTCAACAGGAAAAGCTTGCGGGAATAGGACAGCTAGCGGCTGGGGTAGCTCATGAAATCAATAACCCGCTTGGGTTCGTAATAAGTAACTTTGATACACTTGCAAAATATTTAGACCGAATTGGCGATACATTAACCGTCTACCGCGATTGGAAGTCGGATATGGAAAAAAGTTCAGACCCTAACATCCAGGATTGGGTTAGTAAGCTGGATAAAACAGAAAAGGAGAAAAAGGTTAAGTTAATCTTAGAAGATCTGCCTGACTTAATTAAAGAATCTAACAATGGCCTTGACCGCGTTAGCAAGATCGTAAAAGAACTCAGAGCTTTTTCGCGGGTAGATAATCAAAATAATTTCGAAGACTACGATGTAAATGCAGGCATAGAAAGTACACTGCTGGTTGCAAGAAACGAAATAAAATACTGGGCCGAGGTCGAGATAGAACTTGGGAATATTCCGTTAATACAAGCAGTTGGCGGGGCAATAAATCAGGTTTTTCTGAATATATTCGTTAATGCAGCTCAGGCTATTAAACTCAAAAATACTGAAAGTCTTGGCTTGATCCGTATTAAAACTTATAGTGACGAAAAAAACATCTATTGCGAAATTACGGATTCAGGAATAGGAATTCCCGCGGATCAAGTGAATAAGATATTCAATCCGTTTTTTACAACCAAACCTGTTGGGCAAGGAACTGGTCTGGGATTAAGCATATCCTACGATATTATTATTACAAAACATCATGGTGACATAAATGTAACTAGTCGTGTAGGGGTGGGGACAACCTTTACTATAAAGCTGCCTATTAAACAAGTAGCTCATTGGAGTAAGGAACCGGAATAGTAGTTACCATTTAGAATAATGAAAAAGCAAAAAAATATATCACTGTACGATTTTAATATACAATTTCGTACAGTGATTTTTTTATTTATATATTGACATGAGCTATTGTTCTATGTAAAATTTAACCAAGAGGGCGAGTGCTCGCTCGCAATCGTATGGAGGCTAATATGGCGATATCATTACTTCATCGTAAAGAAAGTGTCGTTTTGACGGCTATTGAAATTATCGATGATTTGGGAATTCAAGGTTTGTCTACCAAAGAGTTAGCAAAAAGGCAGGAAATATCAGAAGGAACCTTATTTAAACATTTTAAAAGCAAAAATGAGATTATACTTGCCGTTTTAGACCATTTCTCAAAGTTTGATCTTGATATTTTTGAATCTACCTTGGCGCGTAGAGCTGAGAGTGAAAGAGCTATTGATATGATTCGTTTTTGGGTAGATGCTTATGCTACTTACTATGAGAATTATCCAGCGATCACCGCGGTAGCTCAACTATATGATGTATTTAATTATGATGCGGTACTTAATAGCAAGGTAAAAGATATTTATGGCAAACGGCTAGGTTACCTCAAACAGATTATCGAGGATATTCAACATGCAGGAGAAATTAAGGCAACTATTGATGCTAGAATACTTGTTGATATTATTATCGGCAGCTTTAGAACAATTTGTTTAACTTGGCGTATGGAGGGGCGTAATTTCTCTTTAAGAGACAGGACGCTGTCATCACTTGATGTCATTGTAGAATTATTAAAGGCAAAATAATAAATTCAGTGAGGTGTGGTTTAAATGAAACGAGTTTTAATTGTAGACGATGCAGCCTTTATACGGCTTGCCTTGAAAACTATGCTGGAGAAACATGGTTTTCAGGTAGTAGGAGAAGCTGAAAACGGGGCCATTGGCGTAAAAAAGTACGAAGAGCTACAGCCTGACCTAATTACAATGGATATCACCATGCCTGAAATGACTGGAATCGAGGCACTTAAAGCTATAAAACAAAAAGATTCGAAAGCCAAGGTAGTCATGGTGTCCGCAATGGGGCAAGAGTCTTTTGTCAAGGATGCAATAATGAACGGGGCAAGTCATTTTCTAGTTAAGCCGCTAGTTGAAGAAAAGGTTATTAGTACTCTAACAAAAGTAGCCAACATGTAGAGAAGTGGTGAAAAGATGACAGATGGCTATACCTATGAGCCTATGCTAGAAATGTATATCTTTGAGACAAGTCAGTTGATCGAACAATTAGAGCAGGCCATTCTTGCAAGTGAAACTTCAGGTTGCTTTGACTCAACTGCTATTGGCGCGATATTTCGAATTATGCATACAATTAAAGGCTCTTCTGCAATGATGCTAGTCGATCAAGTATGCAATATCGCTCACGCAGTCGAAGATGTATTTTTTTTCATCCGTGAAAATAAAATAACTAACCTAGACTGTATTGTTTTAACAGATATTTTGCTGGAATGCTTAGATTTTATTAAAGCAGAAATGGAAAAACTGAAGGCTGGACAAGCAGCCGATGGCCATGCTGAGGAACTAAATTGTAAGATTAAAGAGTTTCTAGCGAATCTTGAACGGGAAAATCCTTCAGTAAAATCTATGGAAAAACCAGCCAAGAAACAACAGCAATATTTTATTATGCCGAGTAGAGCAAGCACTACAGAAAAGCAATATTACCAAGGGATCATCCGCTTTGACGAAGGCTGCGAAATGGAGAACATTCGAGCGTTTACTTTGGTGAATAGTTTACACGACATTGTATATGACATTGCCTATAGCCCGCAGGATATATTTGATAACGACGATACTGCTGAAGTCATTCGTCAAAATGGCTTTAAGGTCTCGTTCGCCTCAGAAAAGACATATGAGCAAGTACGGGAAGTTTTGTTAGACAACACAATGTTTCTAAAAGAACTGGAATTAACAAAGCTCGATAATGGCATTGGCAAAGAATTTATTGACTTAGGAGCAGCTGACAGTGGTCCGAAGATACCTAATATTCCAGCAAAAAGTGAGGACAAGGTAGAAGAACTGCAGGCACAAACAAATCATCAGAACATTATTAATGTTAATGTTGCTAAATTGGATCGGCTGATGGATTTGGTGGGCGAACTGGTGATTTCAGAGTCAATGGTGACGCAAAACCCAGATCTCAACGGTTTGGATATCGATAACTTCAAAAAAGCAGCACGCCAACTGAGGAAAATTACCAGCGAGCTGCAGGATACTGTCATGTCAATTCGCATGGTACCACTATCCACGACCTTTCATAAGATGCATCGGATTGTGAGAGACATGCGTAAAAAGCTTGCTAAAGACGTCGAATTAGAGATTATTGGGGAAACCACGGAAGTGGATAAAAACGTAATAGAAAACATCTCTGATCCTGTCATGCATCTGCTAAGAAATGCAATCGATCATGGAATAGAGCAAGCGGATGAAAGGGTTGCAGCAGGCAAACCGGCACAAGGGACAGTTACTTTGGAAGCGGTTAGTGTCGGTAGTGAAGTTCTGATTATCATCCGCGATGACGGTCGCGGCCTCAATAAAGAAAAGATACTTAAACGAGCCAAAGAGAAGAACCTGCTTGTAAGACCGGAAAGTGAGTTGACTGATAAAGAAATTTACTCATTTATCTTTTACCCTGGGTTTTCAACCAAGGATAGTGTTACAGAGTTTTCCGGCAGGGGTGTGGGGATGGATGTTGTTACAAAAAATATCAACTCAATTGGCGGAACGGTACTAATCGATAGTGAATTAGGAAAAGGTACTTCAATTACTCTAAAAATCCCATTAACATTGGCGATTGTTGACGGTATGACAATTGGTGTAGGACAAGCCCGTTACACTATTCCAATTACATCAATCCGAGAATCATTGAGGCCTCATGAGAAGGACATTATTTGTGATCCTGAGGGAAATGAGATGATGATGGTACGAGGGCACTGTTACCCAATAGTAAGGTTACACGAAATGTATAAAGTCAAAGCCGATGTTATAAACATTGCTGATGGAATTATTGTTATTGTTGAAACTGAACAGAAAACACTATGCATATTTGCTGACAGACTAATCGGTGAACATCAGGTAGTTGTAAAGGCGCTGCCTTTGTACATCAAGAGGATTCGGCCAATTCCAGGTATCGTTGGCTGTACACTGCTAGGCGACGGCAGTATCAGCCTCATTTTAGATGCCGGCGGAATTGCGGTTTAATGAGAGGAGCAGGAGAATGGCTGATATAGCTGGCCAAGCAAATGATGGAATGGACGAAGATACCCAAAAAGGTAAATTTCTTACGTTCTCTTTAGGTAATGAATATTACGGACTAGAAATTTCGTATGTCACAGAAATTATTGGAATTCAACCGATTACTGAGATTCCGGAACTTCCCGACTATGTCAAAGGGATTGTGAATCTACGCGGCAAAATTGTGCCGGTAATGGATGTCCGGCTGCGTTTCAAAAAGCCGTTCCGGGAATACAATGACCGGACCTGCATAATTGTGATCGATATTAAAGATATTTCAATTGGACTTATTGTGGATAGTGTATCTGAAGTATTAACTATTCCTGACAATAATATCGTTCCGCCACCTGATATGAAAGCTGCTCAAAATAAATATATTAAGGGAATTGGTAAGGTGGAGAGCGAGATTAAATTGCTGCTTGACTGTGAAAAACTGTTAACTGACGATGAAGCGACTAATTTCAGTAATCTATAAAAAGAGGGGAATGACAGCATGAATTGGTTTAATAATCTAAAGATCGGCAAAAAACTCATCATCTCATTTATTGCAGTTGCTTTTCTGGCTGGGGTCGTAGGTATTGTGGGGATTGTTAATATTAAGAAGGTTGATGATAACTTTGCGGATTTATTTATTAATTATGGCGTTGCCTCTGGTGATATTGGAGAGCTGGGTATCGCTTACCATGATAATCGTAGCGCAATACGGGATATCCTCATCGAAAAAGGAAAAGATCGAAGCAAATATATAAACAAAATTAAAGAGAATGATCGGACCATTGCCAAATCAATGCAGCAGGTTGAAAAGACCCTCCAAACAGAAGAAGGCCGGAGAATTTTTGCCGTAATGCAAGAAAATCTCAATAAGTACAATGCTGCTAGAGAGCGAGTCATTGCCATGGCTTTGGCCAATCAAGAAGATCAGGCGTATATATTATTTTGGGCAGAAGCAGGCGCTCCGGCGGGCGAAGTTTCTAAGGCAATTGATCAACTATTTCAATTAAAAGAAAGCGGTGGCGAAAAACTCTCAGCCGAATATTCGGCAACGACGCATACAACGGTTATCGTTATGATACTCGTAATTCTAGTTGCCGTGATTGCCGCAGTCGGGTTGGGAATATTTATCGCTCGCAGCATTAGTCGGCCAATCGGACAATTGGTTGAAGGGGCTAATCATATTGCAAACGGTGATTTAAACATTACTGTCGAGGCAACGACAAAAGATGAAATCGGTACTTTAGCCTCAACGTTCCGCACTATGGTCGATCAAATAAATGAGGTTATGCTTAACATTTCATCCGCAGCTGACCAAGTGGCTGCCGGGTCAAAACAGGTTTCAGACTCGAGCATGAGCTTATCGCAGGGAGCAACCGAGCAAGCGAGTTCGATCGAACAACTGACAGCATCGATTGAGGAAATTTCTGTTCAGACCAAGCAGAATGCTCAAAGTGCCAACCAAGCTAATGAACTTGCGGAGAATGCAAAAACAAATGCGGCCCAGGGTAATTCGCAAATGCAAGAGATGCAAAAGGCCATGATAGAGATTAATGAATCATCCAGTAATATTTCTAAAATAATCAAGGTGATTGATGAGATTGCCTTTCAAACAAATATTCTTGCGCTGAACGCGGCCGTTGAGGCGGCACGCGCTGGCCAGCATGGTAAGGGCTTTGCCGTAGTTGCGGAAGAAGTACGTAACCTCGCAGCTCGATCAGCAAATGCTGCCAAAGAAACGACGGCAATGATTGAAAGCTCTATTAAAAAAGTGGAGGACGGCACTAAGATTGCGAATGAAACGGCTCAGGCGTTAAATAAAATTGTCGGTGGGGTTACGGAGGTTGCCGCTTTGGTCAATAACATTGCTGTAGCGTCCAACGAGCAAGCAGCCGGTATTGCTCAAATTAACCAGGGGATTTCCCAGGTTTCACAAGTGGTGCAAAGTAATTCGGCAACCTCTGAAGAAAGTGCGGCAGCCAGTGAAGAACTCTCTAGTCAAGCCGAAATGCTCAAGGGAAATGTGAGTCGATTTAAACTCAAAAGAGAAAAGTATTCTCAAAAAGGGTATAGTGAACTTAATCCGGAAGTGCTAAAGGTACTTGAAGCCATGGCTGAAAAGAAACGTCGGCAAAAGCCTTTTGAGGATACTGATTCTGAGGCTGGTTCAAAGAAAATCAAAATTGCATTAAGTGACCAGGAGTTTGGAAAGTATTAAACCAAATTGAGGAGAGCTTTCGCTCTCCTCAATTTTAAAAGTTGGGTGATAGAATGCTGGCGATAACTGATAAAGAGTTCACGCAGTTGGCAAGTTATATTAAGCTAAATTACGGGATTCACCTGCCTGAGCACAAAAAAACGTTAGTAGTGGGGCGTTTGCAGAACTTACTCCTGAGAGACAAACTGAGCTCTTTTAGTGAGTATTATGACCAGGTAATTAATGATAAAACAGGTAAGTCTGCTAACTTGTTAGTCAATCTAATTACCACAAATCATACTTTTTTTATGCGCGAGTCTGACCATTTTGTCTACTTTAAGGAGAAAGTGTTGCCCTATCTGTCACGTGTTGTTCAAGATAGGGATTTACGGATATGGAGTGCAGGCTGCTCATCAGGAGAAGAGCCATATACGGTAGCCATGTTTCTTGATGAGTATTTCGGCGCTAATAAGAAATTATGGGATACAAAGATTTTAGCCACAGATATATCCTCAAAAGTCCTGGAAACTGCGCAAAAAGGCATATATAGTAATGAAGCTTTACTATTGCTCCCTAAGCATTGGCAAGCTAATTACTTTGAAAAGATAGATGACGAAAGCAGCAGGGTAGTTGCCAGCATCAGACAGGAAATTATCTTTCGTAAGTTTAATCTCATTAATCCGGTGTTCCCCTTTAAGAAGAAGTTTCACGTAATTTTTTGTCGGAATGTGATGATCTATTTTGATGCACAAACCAAAAATGCACTTATCAATGCCTTCTATGCTTCATTGGTAAACGGTGGTTACCTCTTTATTGGACATTCGGAGTCTGTTAATCGCGAGATGTCAAAATTCCAATACGTAATGCCTGCTGTGTATCGAAAGGAACTATAAGATGGGTAAAATTAAAGTGATCGTTGTTGATGACTCTATGTTATATCGCGAAGTATTAGCAAAAGGACTATCGGCAGATATGGATATTGAGGTTGTTGCTAAGGCAGTCGATCCTTTTGACGCTCGTGATAAAATTATCCAATTTCGACCAGATGTTATGACACTTGATGTGCAAATGCCCAAAATGAATGGTATTGAGTTTCTACGCCGGTTAATGCCCCAATATCCCTTGCCTGTAATTGTAATTAGTTCTATTAGCGAGGCTGTTTTTGACGCCGTTACTGTTGGGGCGGTTGATTTCGTGGCCAAACCTGATATTCAGTCCCCCAAAGGGGTCGAGAATTTCATTAATGAATTGATTATCAAAGTCAAAATGGCGGTGTACGCAAAACCAGCGCAGCTTAAATCAACAGGGGGTTCTACGCCTAGACTGAATAATCATGGACTGCCTGACAGCAGTAAAATTATTGCAATTGGTGCTTCTACCGGCGGAACCGAGGCCATTTATAATATATTGAAACAATTGCCGCCCAACATGCCAGGTATTGTGATTGTCCAGCATATCCCTCCCGTGTTCTCGCGGATGTATGCTGAGCGTTTGAATGGTTCAACCGCATTTCAAGTAAAGGAAGCTCGGACAGGGGATACTATTTCTCCAGGAGAGGTATTGATCGCCCCAGGAAATGAACATATGAAGATCAAAAGATATAGTGACGGATTTAGGGTTAAATGCTATGAGGGTGAAAAGGTAAGCGGACACTGCCCTTCGATTGATGAACTCTTTTCCTCTGTTGCCCAGGAAGCTGGCGCTAACAGTGTCGGAGTTATCCTTACAGGGATGGGGTTTGATGGGGCAAAGGGGCTTTTAGCCATGCGTAAGCAGGGAGCAAGAACAATTGGACAGGATGCGGAAACTTCCGTAGTCTATGGCATGCCCAAAGTCGCCTATAATATCGGCGCAGTAGAAAAACAGGTTGCGCTACAGAATGTACCGCAAGTCATCTGCTCAATGCTGGGATATGGTAAATGACTCGTAATCCAAAGCCAATTTTATTGTGAAAGTGCGGGTGACACGCAAGATGGTTCGCAATTTCTTAAATAATAATCAGCTTATTTTAGCTTTATCAAGTATTGGTGATGGCGTTATCGTGTCTGATTTATTGGCAAATGTCGTATATATTAATCAACACGCTGAAACGATAATTGGGCAAAAATCAGATGAGGTCATTGGTAGAGACTTTGACGAGGTTTGTAGTATTATACACTGTGAAACCAGGCTGCCGATGCGCAGCCGGATTTTAGAGGTAATTCGGACTAATACTGCGTTGGGTTTTGAAAAACATGCGTCTATCTTGCGTAACGGAGAACTGGTATATGTTTCATCAACCTGCTCCCCTTTTGTCGATACAACGGGAAAAACAATTGGTACGATTACTATCTTGCGTGATATTACAAGATTTAAAAAGTGGGAACTGCATTGTGTTAATGAAGAGAAGAACCTGCGCAATATTTTTAATTCCACACCAGTGGGGATGGTTCTTTTAGATAGCTCTTTCAAAATTACAGATATAAACAAGACCGCTCTGAATGTCAGCAATAAGTCCAAGAGTGAAGCATTAGGCGAGTGCTTTGGTAATGCACTGCGGTGTGCGAATAGTACAAACCAATGTGGGGGTAGTCCTGATTGTCAAAGTTGTGAGATCAATTTTGCCATTCGGCGATCTTATCAATTCAACGTTCCAGTAGATAATATCGAGTGTCAAAAAACGCTAAAACGCGGCGATGAAAAAAAGCTAATTTGGCTGAAAATCGGTGCTACACCGGTGATTATTAATGGTGAGCGGAATGTTGTTGTCACAATTGTAAATATAACGGATGAAAAGGAACGCGAATTGACTGTTGCGGAGGCACGGGATTTTTATTTTTCCATGTTTGAGGGAATACCGGCCATTGTTTGGCGTACAGGAATGCAACAGGAGTACCTATATTTGAATGACTACTGGACAGATTTCACTGGACGCAAACTAGAAGAGGGGGCTCTTTTTCGCTGGCTTGAATTTGTCCATCCAGATGACCGAAAAGCATATTTTGATGCATCTTTGCAAGCGCTGCTGAAATCGGAAACCTATCAATCAGAGATTCGCATGTTACATAAAAGCGGAGAATACCGATGGCTATATTGCATAAACCGCCCCTTTTACGATTTAGCGGGCAATACAACTGGCTTTATTGGCATGGGTTTAGACATAAATGATAGAAAGACAGCAGAAAAATCTTTAACCCGATATAAAACGCTTTTAGAAAAAGCACGTGATATCATTCTTTTTGTCGGAATGGATGGACATATTATTGACGCCAATGATGCAGCAGTGCAGGCTTACGGGTATTCGCGAGAAGAGTTACTATCCTGTACCGTTTGGGATATACGGCAGTTGAAGGATTCGATTACAAAACAAATGCTGGCTGCTTATCGAGAAGGTGCATTCTTCGAGACAATGCACAGAAGAAAAGATGGAACTATTTTCCCGGTCGAAGTAAGCTCAAAAGGAACTATGATTGGAGATCAGGAAGTTCTGCTAAGTATCATACGAGATATTACTGAACGAAAAATTGCGGAACAAGAGCTAAAGGCAGCAAAGGAAGCCGCTGAGGCGGGGAGTAGGGCTAAAGGTGAGTTTCTCGCCAACATGAGTCATGAAATTCGTACCCCAATCAATGGTATTGTAGGAATGATTGATTTAACGCTTATGACAGGCTTAGATAACGAGCAGCAAGAGAATTTAATTACGGCTAAGTCTTGTGCAAATTCGTTAGTGGGCATTATCAACGATATTTTAGACTTTTCAAAGATAGAGGCTGGAAAACTCCATATCGACAGCATTAATTTTTGTCCTAAAGATATTGTTGAAGAAACGATTAGGGCCCATGCGATAAAAGCAGCAGAAAAAAACATTGATTTAAACTATATGTTTGCATCAACAATTCCACCAGTGTTAATAGGAGACCCTAACCGGTTGCGGCAAGTGCTTAACAATTTGATTAGCAATGCCATAAAGTTTACCAGAACCGGCGAAATCACTGTATCAACTAAACGATCACTTGTTGACAACGGCGAGGTCGAGTTGCTTTTTTCTGTCACAGATACGGGGATTGGTATTTCACCGGAGGATATTTCTAAGCTATTTGAGCCGTTTAGCCAGGTTGATGGGTCGATTACCCGTAAGTTTGGGGGAACTGGTCTTGGACTTGCTATTTCTAAGCAGTTGGTAGAAATGATGCATGGTTCTATTGGGGTAAAAAGTCAAGTCGGCGAGGGAACTAGCTTTTTCTTTACCATCCAGTGTGGAATCGGTGATAAAATTCAGGAAAGACAAAAACCGGTTACAGCATCTTATAAAACGTTATTTCCGAAAAGGATCCTCTTAGCTGAGGATAATATTGTCAATCAAGATGTGATTATGCGATTATTAAAACAAATCGGGCATTATGTTGAAGTAGCTAATCATGGCCTAGAGGTATTGGACTTATTAGAGCGTAATCAAAATCAGTTTGATTTGATTTTAATGGATATTCAAATGCCTCATATGGATGGCTTAGAGGTAACAACGCTTATTCGAGCCCGTGAAACAGTTATGGGGGGACATATGCCAATAATCGCTCTGACTGCGCATGCTTTGTATGGTGATAAGGAGCGGTTTATCGATTTGGGTATGGACGGCTATTTAGCAAAACCTACTTCGATTTTGGCCTTGGCCCAAGAGATCGATGGTATTTGGCGGAAAGATGGGCAACTAGAGGAACTTAATGATTTGAAGGTTAACGAACAGGGAGAGTTTTACTCTGTTAAAACAACAAAGCAAACTTCTAGAATAGACAAGCTCTCTCTAGCAGAGCTATCCTACCGAGTAGAACAATTCCGGCTGTCCTTAGAGCGTGTTGATATTCCAGCAATTGAGGAATATGCGCACAGACTAAAAGACGAGTTTAACAAAATGGGGATTGATGAACTGAAAAATTTAGCCTTCAAGGTAGAACTTGCGGCTAGGCGTGAGAATTTACAACAGATTACTGAAGTTGGAACACAGTTGCTGGACAACTTTTCGACATTAGTGCGAACCTATCATTATGCTAAGGAGGAGTGAAAATGAGGATACTAATTGCCGAGGACGATTTAACAAGTAGAAAATTTTTAGCAAAGTTTTTGTCTCAATATGGTGAATGTGATGTAACGGTTGACGGATTGGAGGCACTTGACGCTTACTTGCTGGCGTTAAAGGAAAACCAACCCTATGACCTCATCTGCTTGGACATTATGATGCCCAAAGTAGATGGCGTAAAAGCACTAAAGGCCATTCGGGATCTTGAAAAGCAAAAGGGAGTCAAACCTGAAAATCGTGCAAAGGTTATCATGGTCACTGCGCTTGCCGAAACCCAGTATGTACAACATTCCTTTGACATAGGCTGTGAGGCTTATGCTGCAAAACCAGTTGATACTGACAAGCTTGTGGAAGTTTTGAAAAAATTAGAGTTGATTCAGTGAAACAATGCGCCTTAGTAAGCCGTAATGTGCTACTTGGGCGCATTTTCTAATCTTCTAATCTTTTATTAGAGTTTCTATAAATCAATTGTGTATCTGATTGAATTGGAACTGGTTCCGCTGGCCTGGGAGGCTGACGGAACCTTTTGCTGTTATGGGACGGTGGTGGAGATCCACGGCATGAGATGAATTTTATTAAGAGTTAAGGCACTATTTGTCATATGGAGGATAGTGCTTTTTTATTTCAACTAAAATTTTTGGTTATCGCTCTATTATTATTATCAAATTATTTTTTAGCTCAAGTCATGCTGATAATTGTAATTTGTTTGCCGAGCCCTGAAAAAAAACTGACAATTTATTTTTAGTTTTAACAAGAGATGATTTTAGTTTTATAGGATATAAGTCCTAGCCAGTGTAAGTTGTTAATAACTTTGAGAGGTTAGTTAAAAGAGTGTCGAAAGCGGTATTAATAAAATTATTGCAAATAATCGCAGTAGTTAGTAATATTTACATCACCGGATAAATTTACAATTATTACCAAATAAAAAGCCGTTAATATTTTATACCGAAGCAGGCAACATCTGAACATAGGTGTTTAGTCCTAGTAGTAGCGTGACAAATGGCTTTCTGTTTACCAGCGTTTAAGGGCGAGGCCTTTACAGATGCAAAGGTAAGGTATTACAGGGTTTGAATCATGAAAGAATATCCGCTGATTTAGGGGGATGGAAAAATGGTCAACATCATATTAGTTGATGATCCACGTTGTTCGTTGGAAGAACTGGCATGCGAGCTAGGTTCCCGAGTAGAAATTGCCGGTAGCTTTATCAATTTGTTTGAAGCTGTGGAAAAGATAAAAGAAATGAAAGTAACTGGTAAGCCTTTTAGTGGCGAAACCCCTGAGACCGATAGGCTAAAAGCAGCCTGCATGAGATTAAAATGCGCTTCGGATACCGGAACTGTCCTTATATTGGCGCATGCCCAATCTGCTTTAGAATCGTCTAAAAATACTGACGTAAAGGAAGAGCGACTAAATAAACAAATCGCTCGAAAAAATCCTGACCGGATAACCTTGTGGGAGGGAGAACGGATTGTAGTGGTAAGCATTGAAAAAATTTCCTGCTGTTTCTTGCAAAAGGGGAACCGCAAAGTCACTGTTGTGGCTGAAAACAAAATCTATCAAAGCAATTATACGTTAAATGCCTTTTTAGATAAGGTTGGCAGTGAAAGATTAGTGCGCTGCCACCGAAGTTTTGCTATTAATCCTGACTATTTAGCAGAGATGATTCCAGGAGAAAACAATACCATGATTGCTAGGGTCGCTGGCTACAATAGAGAGATTCCGGTCAGCAGGCAGTTCAGCCCTACGCTTAGGACTATTGTCGGACTACGTACTAGGACTGACTGTAAGAAATATAGTACACTTAATAATCTTTAAATTGTTTATGCTGATATAAGTGCATCTTGTAAATCAACTCATGACTGTATAAGCGCAACTCATACCAAATTGCTTGCGGCATAAATTTTGTATATCTATAATAAAATTATAAATATACAAAATTTACCAAAGGGGAGATGTAGTTTATAGGATTTGCGGGTCTGGGACGAAAAAAGTTTGTGGAGGTTCATCAATGAGGAAAACAGTGAGTATTGCCTTAGCTCTTCTCATGATGCTGAGTGTAGTCAATATTGCCTGGGCAGAGGATTATCGCCTAGGACCGGGAGACGTACTGTCCATTAACGTGCTGGGGTTCGATGAACTGCAGGTCGAAGATCTGGTTGTCAGGGCAGATGGCAAGATCGCATATCCATTGATCGGTGAAGTACAAGTCAGTGGACATTCGACTAGTGAGTTAACTGAAACTATCACGGCGGGTATTAGCCACTATACAAATGATCCAAAGGTTACAGTAAACGTAACCAAATTTCGCACGACCCGTGTTTATGTTTTAGGCGAGGTAGCTAGGCCTGGGATGTATGAGCTTGAAAAGCAACACTTGCTACTTGATGCGATCGGAGCTGCTGGTGGCTATACCAAGGACGCTTTGAAAAAGAAAGTCTATATCCTGCATAAAGATTGTAATAATCAACCGCTGGAGATTAACCTGATTAAACTTCTAAGACAGGGAGATATGACTCAGAACTGTGTGTTAAATGATGGGGATGTGGTGTATTTTGCTCACAGCGGGCGGATCGACTTTAGTAGAGATATACTGCCATTTTTCAGCGTTGCCTATCAAATTAAGAAATTTAATGATGATTAGCTTGCGTACGCGCGATTGCTTAAAATCACACGGAGGAATGTGACATGACTCAGATAATCAGCGATTTGCGAAAGTGCAGATGGCTTATCAAAGAAAGATATGGCCTAATATTAACTACCTGTTTGCTGGGAGTGGTTCTCGCTTTGAGTGTCAACCTTACCACTCCGCCCACATACGAAGCTGTAACCAGTCTGCGGGTTAATCAGTCCCAAGGTGTGCCCTTACTTGCAGATATGGCAGGAGGATCACATCTCAATATCAAACAAGCCATGGCTAATTATGCAGCCCTGCTCAAGAGCCGTACGGTTGTACAAGCAGCCATCGACCAGATCTACCAAGATAAAGGTATTTCTCCCCAATATGAACAGCTGATCCCCAATATCACAATTAAGCCCGCCAAGGAAGCGGATATCTTATACATCACGGTACAGTCTAGCTCACCGAAGGAAGCGCAATTGCTTGCTAACACACTCGGTGAAACTCTCGTTTCTTTGTTGGCAAACGAACAAGGCGTAGTCAGGGAATTCATCGGTCAGCGACTGAAGGATTCTAAGCAGGAACTGGAGCAAGCGGAAGGATTACTGGAAAAATATAAACGAGACCAAAAGATGCTTGGTTCTGATATTCAGTCTAGGGCTATGGCAGAAAAGCTTTCCGCGCTCGATAAAATGGTAGCAGAAAACACTGTGAATCTAGTAACTGCTCAGGCGAAACTTGGCAATGCTGAGCGGCAATTAGCTGGACAAAAACCTGGCCTTGTGGCCGATAACTCACTAATTCAACAACATAAGTCCAAATTGGCAGATTTAGAAGTAGAATTAGCAAGTATATCTCCTAAATATGCAGATAATCATCCGAAAGTAGTGTCGCTCAGGGCGGCTATAACAGAAACCAGATCCAAACTGAATGCGGAAGTGGCGCGAGTTCTTAACTCAGAAGCTGCTTCTGGAAATCCAATCAACCAAGCACTGCTGCAGGAAAAAATAATGGCGGAAGCTGATATAGCTGCTGCCTCGGCGCAAAAAAGGGTCATCGGAAACATCTTGGCCAATAGTGAAAAGGATATGGCGTCTCTTCCAGCTAAGGAGCAGGGGATAACACGGTTGATGCGAGATGCGCAAGTGGCTCAGGAAATATATATTATGCTAGACAAACGCTATGAAGAGGCGCGAATTAATGAGGTAATGCAGCCTAGAGACGTCAAGGTGCTGGATGCAGCTATTGCTCCTGAATTACCGATTAAATCTCGAAAGATGCTAATTTTGTTAATTGGGGCGGTGCTTGGACTACTTGTAGGAGCAGCAATAGCATTTTTAGTTGAATACGCCAAACGGCCAATTCTTAATGATCAGGAGGCTAAGGGGCTTCTGGGATTGCCAGTTCTAGGAATTATACCGGATTTTGGAGCAGATATTAATTTTCCAAGAGAGTCGTTTGGGAATAAAGTCCGTAGATTCTTCTTCTTAGATAGGCTTAAATTAAAAAGATAATCTCCTGAAAAGTGTATAAATGCTTTACGAGTAAGGAGTAAAACTGTGGATGCGAGGTTAGATGTTAAATGATGGATGTCAGAACGTTGGTTGTAAATCATAGTCCTAAATCTATTTGGGCTGAGGCGTTTCGCGCGTTTAGAACAAAGATATTACACTCCAAAAAAGACAGTATTGTAAAGAGTATATTATTTACGAGTGCCAGTGCGGGAGAGGGGAAATCTGTGACGGTTGCTAACACAGCCGTTGTGTTAGCGCAGACAGGCAAGAAAGTAATTATACTGGATTGCGATTTACGCAAACCTGTTCAACATGAAATTTTTAAGAAAAGAAAAACAAATCGTGGTTTGACAAACTTTTTGAATGGGGAATGTTCAATATCAGATATAGTACAAGATACCGGTATCCCGAATCTTCGGTTGATTACTAGTGGTCCAATACTGTTCAACCCATCTGAGCTTCTGGACTCTGATAAAGTTGAGGAAGCAATATTCTCACTCAAGAGCCAAGCTGACTATATAATTGTCGATAGTCCCCCGGTTTTGCCGGTTACTGATGCTTGTATTCTGGGATCGAAGGTGGACGGAATTATATTAGTGGTAGGAGTGGGAAAGGTTCAGCCTGAGATGGCTCTAAGGGCTAAGGAGCACCTGGAAACAGTGAATGGCAATATATTAGGCGTAATAATTAACCGTTCCGACACATTTGTAGAGCAAAGTGCTTATTATCATTATTGTGAGAACGTAGAGAAAGCTGCAAATTGATCGGTTGGGGGATGTTCTAATGCGGCGCAAATTATCCTTAGGGATTTTGCTGTTAATTGATACAGCTATTGTTAGCTTAACACCGCTTTTGGCGCTAATGATTCGTTTTGAGGAAACGGCTTTCGATGCTTTGTTTATCACATTTCTGTTTCCTTTGATGCCAGTGATTATCTTTGCTCGCCTTATAACTTTCTATGCCTTCGGTTTATATCATCGCTTGTGGCGTTATGCCAGTATTAATGAGCTACTAGCAATAGGCACAGCAGTGACACTAAGTTCGGTAATTATCGTAACGTATACCTCGTTCATTGGCCCTGACATACCAAAAAGCGTTCACTTTATAAGCTGGTTCTCAGCTATTATTCTGATTGGTTTATCAAGATTATGTGTGCGTATAATTTCTCATATGAGACAGATAAAGGGCAAAAAAGACACTTCTAATGTACTAATTATCGGTGCCGGCGATGCTGGGGCAATGATAGCTCGGGAAATAAAGTACAGGTACAACGGTAATAAAATTATTATCGGTTTTATTGATGATGATCCTTATAAGTACAACCAAATGATATTTGGAGTTAAAATCATTGGCAATCGATCGGTAATAAGACAAACAGTGAGAGAGTATCAAGTGAATGAAATTATCATTGCAATGCCTTCCATCGGTGGAAACATAGTTCGGGAAATATTAAGCGAATGCAGACAAACAGCGTGCACTGTTAAAACTCTCCCTGGTATGTATGAGCTTATTGATGGTAAGGTTACGGTCCAACAATTGCGGGATGTAAATTTGGAGGATTTGTTAAGAAGAGATCCAGTTCAGCTTGATTTGAGTGAAATTACTGGATTGATCAGCGGAAGGAATGTTCTCGTAACTGGGGCCGGCGGATCCATTGGCTCAGAATTATGCCGCCAAATCGCGAAGCTAGCCCCTAAGAAGCTTGTTCTTTTAGGAAAAGGTGAAAATAGCATTTATGAAATCGACAGAGAACTACGAATGAAATTTCCGAATATCGATATCAGGCCGATCATCGCGGACGTACGCGACCGCAAGAGAATCAATAAGGTATTCGTTGCTAATAAACCGCAGGTGGTGTTCCATGCTGCAGCTCATAAACACGTTCCCCTTATGGAGCTTCAACCAGAGGAGGCAGTACGAAACAATATCTTTGGTACTAAAGTTGTCGCAGAAGCAGCAGACAGGGCCCGATCAGAAGTCTTTGTCATGGTTTCAACAGATAAAGCAGTTAATCCGTCCAGTATAATGGGTGCTACTAAAAGAGTGGCTGAGCTCGTCATTCAAAGCGTCAGTAAACTTAGTGATACAAAATTTGTTGCTGTTCGATTTGGCAACGTGCTCGGAAGCCGGGGCAGTGTAATACCTCTGTTTAAAACACAGATAGCCGCAGGTGGGCCAATCACTATTACTCATCCCGATATGGAGCGATACTTTATGACCATTCCCGAAGCCGTACAATTAGTTCTCCAAGCTGGATCAATGGCCAGGGGGGGAGAAGTTTTTGTATTAGATATGGGTAAACCGGTTAAGATTGTCGATTTAGCTCATGACCTAATAGAACTTTCCGGGCTAGTACCATACGAGGATATAAAAATTGAATACACAGGAACAAGGCCTGGAGAAAAGCTATTTGAAGAATTGCTTACTGCCGAAGAAGGCATCGACGCAACTAAACATGAAAAAATTTTCATTGCGAATATAAGAACTATTGATGATAAACAGTTCCAACAGTGGCTAACCGCATTAAGACAGGCAATTCAAGATGATGACGTAGTCGAAATTATCAAGAGAATGGTACCAACGTATTCGGCGGGAAGTTCATCTAACCGTAAGCAAGTCAATAATCAAGACAGTGAAACAAAGGTTAAAAACAAAGAGTATACGGGAGGATATCAGACAGCAACCGGATTGATACACTGATTCAAGCGATAAGAATGGCTTAAATATATTGGCGGTATATAGGGGGGGGATCTATTGAAATTTGATGCGGGTAATATTTATAACGAATTATCGCCAGAACTCAGGTTGGTATTACTGTGTTCCAGTTTAAAGCGTAATGATAATGACCAAGACACCATAGATACGCTAATTGACTGTGGGATTAATTGGCCAATGTTTATCCATTTAGTTTTGCACCATCGGGTCTATCCCTTGGTATATCGATACCTGAGTACATTAGAGCATTCTAATGTACCGGATAAAGTATTAGCGGCTTTGTACAAATTTAAGAAGGATAATGATTGTAAGACTTTGCAGATGTCAGCAGAATTCGTAAGGATACTCCGGGCATTAGAACAAAAGGAGATCTTCGCGATAGTCATGAAAGGATTTCCTCTTGCGTATCAGCTTTATGGTGACATAACACTAAGGATGTCAAGAGATTTGGACCTTCTTGTACATCCAGAAGATGTTGACGAGGCTAGACGGGCAATCGAAAGTAACGGATATGTTTGGAAACATCCGTTGGCGCATACGACACCTGCGCGATTTAAAAAATGGATGGAATCCAATAAGCATTTAGTGTACTGGCACCCTGAACTGGAAATATGTATAGAGCTTCACTGGCGGCTGGATAGTTGGGGTATGGACTTCCCGTTGAATGTGGTAAAAAATAATATGACTTCAATGCAGATGTTTGGTCAGTCTGTAAATATTCTTGACAAGGAAGAATTACTTTTATACTTGGTTATACATGGTGCTGTTCACGCATGGTTTCGCGTTAAATGGTTGGTTGATATTGATCTCATTGTTAGGAAAGGCGATTTTTCTTGGGAAAGGTTATTCCTGCTAGCCGATAGTCTGAGCGTTAAGAGTGTCCTAAATCAAGCAATTATCTTATTGCGAGAACTCTTACAGACATCTTTTCCCAAGGAGATTATTTATTTGGCTGAAAAGGATAGGGCAGCTCAAGCTTTGGCCGTTATGGCACTGCGTTTTATAAAAGATAATGGTCTCTGCAGGAAGATAACACTTAAGGAAAAGGCCTCAATTTTATATAAGCATAAAAGGTATGAATATAGCTTACATTCTGGATGGCGGGGACGAGCATTATGTATTTCTAGGTGTTTTATACCGTCAGTAAACGATTTAGAACTGATCCTGTTATCGGAGAGGTTATATTTTCTCTATTATATTATATCGCCAATAAGGTGGATTTATGGAAGAACGCGTAATGTTATAACAAATATGGCACGTGGTTTGAGTTGGTAGAAAAATTGTAGGGAGTTCTAAATGATGGAAGGCGTTGGCCAGCAAGGTAGCGAGAAGCAAGCTTTCAATGATATTAATACTGCCGCTTATGCGGGAGTATATAACCGTGTATTTAAGCGCGTTATTGGTTTTTCGCTTGCGATTTTGCTGTTAGTACCATTAATTCCTCTATATATTTTAATTGCAATAGCAATTGTTATTGAATCCGGGTTTCCAATATTTTACAAAGCTGATCGAGGCGGCTATCGAGGAAGTTCGTTTCAAATTTATAAATTTCGTTCTATGGTACGGAATGCCGATCAAATTGGCGGTGGAACTACAGCCCTAAATGACAGCAGAATTACTAAAATTGGCAGTTTCCTTAGAAAGACTAAGCTGGATGAAACTGCACAGCTGCTTAATATTATTAAGGGTGAAATGAGTTTCATAGGGCCAAGGCCAGAACTTCTGAAATATACAAATCAGTATCAAGGCACAGAAAAATATATATTAGAAGTTCGCCCAGGGATTACAGATTATAGTTCCCTTGAATTTATAAATTTAGATGATATAGTCGGCAGCAGTAATGCCGATGAGGTGTACGAAAATAAGGTGCTTAAAAGGAAGAACCAATTAAGAATCAAATATGCTACGACTGTTTCTTTTAAGACAGATGTAAAGCTGTTCTTTCAAACTATCTATATGACAAGCCAAAAAGCCTTAAGCGTTGCTTTTGCGATGGAGGTATGGCATGGAAAAAATAGTGCTAAAAAATTCTGATCTAGCAGTATCACGTTTGTGTATGGGTGGATGTCCTATGGGGGGATACGGTTGGGGAACTGTATCCAAAAGTGACCTAATTGCTACTGTTAGAAGGGCACTAGAGATCGGGATCAATTTTTTTGATTCTGCAGATACCTATGGTCTTGGCGAGGCGGAAAAAACATTAGGGGAAGCGCTAGCAAGTAATCGACAGCAAGCAGTAATAGCCACTAAATTTGGCGTACGAGTTGAAAACGGTCAGACTTTTTATGATAATAGTCCCCAGTGGATTAATAAGGCGGCTGAAAATAGCCTTAGACGCTTAGGTACAGATTATATTGATCTGTATCAAGTTCATTACCGTGACGGAAAAACGCCTATTAGTGAAGTCATTGATAGCTTGACAAGGTTAAAAGACAAAGGCTGGATTAGATATTTTGGGCTATCGAACATACATATCGGGGATATTGCCGAATTAGAGTCCGAATCAGGTAGGTTTGTTAGCTTTCAAGATGAATATAGTCTTGCCTGTAGGAAGAACGAAGCGGACGTGTGTGAAATTACGAAGTTACTTGAACTAACGCCTTTGACATGGGGAAGTCTGGGACAAGGTATCCTAACCGGAAAGTATGATGAGACTGCAATTTTCAGCTCTGATGACAGACGTTCTAGAGATATATACGTTAACTTTCATGGCAGGAAGTTGTTAAAAAACCTAGAGATAGTCAACGAAATGCGAAAAATATCTGCTGAGATTAATAAGCCTGTTTCAGGTATAGCAATTAGATGGATATTAGATTACTTGCCTGAATCTGTTGTGATCACTGGAATCAAGAATACTCAGCAATTGTTGTCCAATACAAAGGCGCTTGGCTGGAATCTAGATAAGAGGTTTGTAGAAAGACTGCAAAGGGTGTCACTGGATGTATGAACAGAAAAAACATGCCTATTTAATAATGGCCTATAATAATTTTTATGTGTTAGAAAAATTGCTTTTATTACTGGACGACAACAGGAACGATATATATGTTCATGTAGACAAGAAAACTAGCGACTTTGATAAAAACTATTTTGACAAGTTAAATATATACTCAAACATATTTTTTATTGAAAGAAGAAATGTTTATTGGGCTGATTACTCACAAGTAGATGTTACTTTGGCTTTATTAAGAGCAGCCACTAAAAACAAACAATATCATTATTATCATCTATTGTCAGGGTCAGACTTACCTATTAAATCACAGGACTATATACATGATTTTTTTAGAAATAAAGACTGTCAATTTGTGGGTATAGTACCTCGGATATTTTGGTATTCCATCAGAAGAGTTAAATATTATTTTCCATTTTTAGATAATCGATATTATAGAAATTCTAAAATTTTAAAAGCCTTCGTCGCCGTACTAGTACTTATACAGCAATTTTGTCAAATTAATCGGCTCAAATACTATGAGCTAGATATTTATAACGGTTGGACTTGGTTCTCTATTAGTCATAGTTTTGCTAGCTACCTTATTGAGCAAGAAAATACTATTGCCAAGATGTTTCAAAAGGCAATGGCACCTGACGAATTATTTATACAGACTATGGCATTCAACTCTGATTATAAAGATAAGATTTTTGATATTACAGATCTGAAAAATGGATCAATGCGTTATATAGATTGGAAAAGAGGCACACCATATGTATTTCGTTCGTCTGACTTTGAAGATTTAATAAATAGCAGGTATTTGTTTGCAAGAAAATTTGATGAAAATGTCGATAGAGACATTATAGATAGAGTATATCATCAAGTAAAAAAATAGATTGGTGGGAGATAGCGTGAATAGTAAGGAACTTGCCTGGAGAATAAGACGCCACGGAGTTGAGATGACTCACACTTCAAAAGGATCACATATTGGTTCTATATTATCAGTAGCTGATATTATAGCAGTTTTATATACAAATATTCTCAAATACGACATAGCAAATATAAGATGGGAAGAACGTGATCGGGTAATCCTCAGCAAAGGGCATGCCGGCGCTGCCATCTATGCCGCTCTTGCAGAATGTGGTTTTTTTGATGTTGAAGAATTAAAAACCCACTATGCCAACGGTAGCCGCCTTTCCGGTCATGTCTCCCATAAAGGTGTTCCCGGGGTAGAGTTTTCCACAGGATCACTAGGTCATGGATTGCCAGTTGGCTGCGGTATGGCCATGGCGGCAAAAAAAAATAATCAGAATCATCGGGTATTTGTTATCTGCGGCGACGGCGAATGTGATGAAGGCTCTGTTTGGGAAGCCGCTCTGATTGCACATCATTATAGACTAGATAATCTAAGTGTAGTTATCGATAATAACAAAATGCAAAGCTTAGACTTTTGTGAAAACACAATTGCGCTTGAACCATTTGCCGACAAATGGGAAGCATTTGGCTGGCATGTGCTCGACATAGACGGGCATGATCATAGTGCACTAAAAAATGCCTATGATACTACATGTCATAATAAAGACAAGCCGACAGTCATCATTGCCAATACCATAAAGGGGAAAGGAATTTCATTTATGGAAAACAACATTCTTTGGCATTATCGTACGCCCCAAGGCGAAGAATATGATGCCGCGGTTGTGGAGTTGGAAGGTCAACGTCCATGAGAGACCAATTTACAGCGACATTAAAGACAATAGCAGAAAAAGACAAGAATGTAGTACTTGTGACCGGTGATTTAGGTTTCGGCGTTCTCAAAAGCTTTTGGGAAGAACTACCTCACCAATTTATCAATGCTGGAATATCGGAACAAGCGATGACTGGAATGGCAGCCGGTATGGCGATCGAAGGAAAAACTGTTTTTACCTATTCTATTGGTAATTTCCCTACATTACGGTGTATAGAGCAGATTAGAAATGATTGCACCTATCATAACGCGAATGTGAAAATAGTCTGTGTCGGCGGCGGTTTTGTCTATGGATCGTTAGGTATGAGCCACCACGCCACCGAAGATTTGGCAATGATGCGCGCATTACCGAATTTGGTTGTAATGGCTCCCGGTGATTTGGTTGAGGCGGAATGTGCCACTAAGGCAATATATGAGTACCCGGGAACCTGCTATTTGCGACTGGGGCGAGGCGGTGAAAAACGGATACACAATAGAATTGATAACTTCCAAATAGGCAAAGCCATCAAAATACTGGAGGGAGAGCAGGTTGTGTTATTTTCTACAGGCGCTATTGTTGATGAAGTGCACGAAGCGTGTGACATATTGAAAAAAAGTGGTATTACACCTGCCTTTTATACCTTCCCCACGGTCAAACCCATTGATTTGGCAGTAATTAGGGAATGTGCAGGACGGTATGATTTGATTGTCACTGTGGAAGAACATAACATTGTTGGCGGTTTCGGTAGTTCGGTAGCCGAGGTGCTGGCAGAGTTGAAGTCCAGAAAGGCGAGAATGTTAAAGATAGGCTTAAATGATACATATTCCTCTATAGTCGGCACTCAGCAGTTTTTAAGAGACTATTATGGCATGAGTGCCAGAAAGATTTCTCAAATAATAAAGGGTGTAGTTAATGAGTAAAAAAATATGTATTGTTACCACTACGTCTTTACCTATTAACCAGTTTATTAGATTTAGCTTTGAAGAATTTCATACTAGTGGATATGATGTCAGTATTTTATGCGATATGGATGATGAATTTGTAAAGTCATTACCGGAATATGTGAACCCAATACATATTTCCATGAAAAGAGGTATTAGTATTGTTGGAATAATAGCAACTCTAGAAATGTATAAAATTTTCAAAAAAGAGAAGTTCAATCTAGTTCAATACTCTACTCCTAATGCTTCTTTTTATGCAAGTATTGCTAGTTTTTTTGCAAGAGTACCTATTAGACTTTATTGTCAATGGGGTATGATATTTGTTTCTTTTACTGGATTAAGGAGATCTATATTTAAAAGTATTGAAAAAGTAATATGCAGATTGTCCACTGATGTGCAGCCGGTTAGCCACGGTAACCTATATCTTGGCCGAGAAATGAATTTCTATAACGAGAAAAACAGTAGAGTTGTTTGGAATGGCAGTGCTTGTGGAGTTGATTTAACTAAGTTTGATATATCAAAAAAGAAACAGTTTAGACAAGAAATAAGAGCTAAGTATAAAATTTCCCAAGATGATATTGTAATCGGATACTTGGGCCGGCTTATGAAGGATAAAGGCTTTGATGAATTGATTAGTTCTTTTAAACTTCTTAAAGAAAAATATCCTTACTTAAAAATGCTTTTTGTAGGTCCCACAGAAAGAACCTACAACGAGAATCCTGAACTCATAACATACTTCTATGAGTGTACTGATATTATAAAAGTAGGCAACGTACCTGATACGGAACGTTATTATTCAGCCATGGATCTATTTGTTTTTCCTAGTTACCGAGAGGGATTCGGCAATGTAGTCATAGAGGCGCAAGCTATGGCCCTGCCGCTTGTTATTTCAGATGTACCAGGGCCTACTGATGGGGTAGTAGTGGATGAAACTGCCTTTATTGTGCCGGTAAAAACAATAGAACCATTAGCTGATAAGATTGAAACTTTAATTTGTAATGAAAACTTGCGTCTGTCAATGGGTAATCGAGGTAGAGCACTCGTTGAGGCAAGGTTTGATAGCAAAATTTTACTTAAGAAGATAATAGAAAACCGAAACTGGTTGATACAGGGATTACGAGGCAACAGCTTGGAGGGAAAACGGCATGAGTCTCTTTGAGAAAATTGTTAAGCGGGAAGAAAAAATATCGCTTGTTGGTCTTGGATATGTTGGTATGCCCATTGCGGTTTCCTTCGCTCAAAAAGTGGATGTTATTGGCTTTGATGTGAATAAGCACAAAATCGAGCAATATAAAAGTGGCTTTGATCCGACGAATGAAATAGGTGATGAAGCGATTAAAAATACGACAGTGGAATTTACATATGATGAAGCAAAATTACGGGAAGCAAAATTCCACATTGTTGCGGTACCGACGCCAATTCATAAAGATAAAACTCCCGATTTATCACCTCTGCAGAGCGCAAGCAGGGTTGTTGGACGAAACCTCACAAAAGGCTCGATAGTGGTTTTTGAATCGACTGTTTATCCAGGAGTCACCGAAGACATTTGTATTCCGATCTTAGAACAAGAATCCGGATTCCAATGTGGCGTTGATTTCAAAGTAGGTTACTCGCCAGAACGCATTAATCCTGGAGATAAGCTGCACCGACTGGAAACGATAGTCAAGGTGGTTGCCGGTATAGACGAAGAATCACTGGACATTATTGCAAAAGTTTATGAGCTAGTTGTACAGGCTGGTGTGCATCGCGCGGAAAGTATTAAAGTTGCGGAAGCAGCAAAGGTGATTGAAAATAGCCAGCGTGATATCAATATTGCCTTTATGAATGAGTTATCCATTATTTTCAACAAAATGGGTATTGATACAAAAGCAGTATTGGCAGCAGCTGGTACGAAATGGAATTTTATGAAATTTACCCCTGGCCTTGTAGGGGGGCATTGCATTGGCGTTGATCCTTATTATCTGACCTACAAGGCGGAAGAACTGGGCTATCACTCCCAAATCATTTTATCAGGACGAAGGATCAATGATGAGATGGGAAAGTATATTGCTGAAATCACCGTTAAAAAGATGATTCAGGCTAACAAACATATTAAAGGAGCCAAGGCAGCGGTATTAGGCTTTACTTTTAAAGAGAATTGTCCAGATAGCCGCAATACAAAAGTTATCGATATTATTCGGGAATTACAGAATTATGGCGTCCAAACAGTAGTGGTCGATCCTGTTGCAGACGTAGAAGAAGTTAAGAGCGAATATGGTATGTCTCTATGCAGCATCGATCAGATTGGTGAGGTAGACGCAATTATTCTTGCCGTAGCTCATGATAAGTTTATAACCTTGGAGTTGGAGAGCCTGAAAAAATTATATAAAACTGGACGTCCTGATATATACAATGAGGTAGCTGCGACACTGAGCAACGATTTTGTTAGTTCACAGTGTGTTCTTATTGATGTGAAGGGGATTTTTAGTTCCAAACAAGCAAAAGACATGAACTATGTTTACTGGAGGCTATAATGGGGTACGGCAGAGTGGAATTACCCACTGGGACTCGGTTTTTGGTAACAGGATCAGCCGGGTTTATCGGTTCCAATCTTGTAGAAGCATTGCTTGGCCTGGGACATAAAGTCTGTGGTCTTGACAATTACTCCACCGGAAAAAAAGAGAATGTAGAAGAGCTTCTTAGCAATCCATTATATGAGTTTATTGAAGGTGACATCAGGGATTTTAATGTATGTAGGGAAGCGTGTCAGAATATCGACTATGTACTACATCAGGCAGCATTAGGGTCAGTCCCGCGTTCCATGATCTATCCATTAATATATGAAGATAACAATGTCAAAGGAACTTCCAATATCATGGAAGCAGCAAGACTGGCCGGAGTAAAACGTGTTATCTATGCATCGTCATCTTCTGTTTATGGAGACTCATTGAAATTACCCAAGGCAGAAGGTGATGAGGGAAATGTTTTATCCCCATATGCGTTAACCAAAAAAGTGAATGAACAGTACGGTGCTCTTTATACCCACGTATATGGGCTTGAGTGCATTGGGCTGAGATATTTTAATGTATTTGGGCGAAGGCAAGACCCAAATGGCGCCTACGCAGCCGTTATTCCAAAATTCCTTAAGCAATTACTCAATAATGAAACTCCTATCATCAACGGCGATGGTAGGCAGTCACGAGATTTCACCTATATCGATAATGTAATCGAAGCAAACATAAAAGCCTGTCTCGCACCTAGTGAAGCGGCAGGACAAGCTTTTAACATTGCGTACGGAAGCAGAGAGTATTTAATTGATATTTATTATGACTTGTGCAGAGCTCTTGATAGACAAGTCAATCCAATATTTGGCCCTGACAGAGCTGGAGATATCAAGCATTCGAATGCTAATATTTCGAATGCCAAACAATTGTTGGGGTATGAACCTGACTACGATTTTGCAAAGGGTACAGTTCTTGCTATTGAGTGGTACAAGAATAATTTATAGTTCGTAATAAGGTGTTTTTTAAATTTTGTTAGAACTACTGTGAGGATATAAGGTAATGCATAAAGTGAAAATATCAGTTATCATGGCCGTTTATAATTGTGAAGACAAAATTTCAGAGGCAATTGAGTCAATCCTGGCACAGACCTACCAAGATTGGAGCTTAATTATATGTGATGACTGTTCAACAGATGATACTCATAAAATTGTATTATCATATCAACAACGATATCCAAACAAAATTATTGCATTAAAAAATAAAATAAACTCTAAGCTTGCCTATTCATTAAATCATTGTCTTCAGTATGCCGAGGGCGAATATATTGCCAGAATGGATGGTGACGATATTTCGCTGCCGGAGCGGTTGGAAAAACAGCTGGAATTTTTGCTAACTCATCCAGAATACGATGTTGTTAGTACAGCTATGATTCCTTTTGATGAGAATGGAGAACGCGAGCCGAGAATAAGCAAGGAAATACCTAACAAATATGACCTGCTAAAAAACCCTTGTTTTAATCATGCTACTATACTTATGAAAAAGAGTGTCTATGATGCTTTGAATGGCTATGTGGTTTTACCGCGAACTACGCGTGGTCAGGACTATGATTTATGGTTCAGATTTTTTGCGGCAGGGTATACAGGCTATAACATGACTGCAGCCCTTTACAAGGTGCGCGAGGGTATTGGTGATTTGAAACGTAGAACTTTTAAAACCAGACTTCAAGCTGCAGAGACTGCCTTGTATGGCTATAGATTGCTTAATTATCCACTTCGATATTATATTTTTGCTTTTAAACCTATTATTGCTGGGATAATACCACAGCGGCTAATGTATATGTACCACAACATGAAATTCTCGGTAAATAGTAATAAGGCAGAATAAGGTGGAGTTTTATGAGTGTATATTATCTAACGATTTTAACAACCGGGATTGCTGCATGGATAGCTCAGTTGTCAGAACAACGAATGCTAAAGTCCTTTTTTGTTTTTTTCACAGCCATAATTTTGGCATTGGTAGCTGGCTTGCGATGGGGAGTAGGAGCTGATTACTTTCAATACGCTTTAAACTACTCAGGATATTCAGCAAGCAATTTAACAGAGTTAGTCCAATTTGAGATAGGTATTAGAGTTATCTCTGTAGTGTCTCAATATTTATATGACGACTATGCAACAATGTTTTTCATAGCATCACTTTTAACAATAGGTTTATTCGTTTTCACAATAGCGAAAAATAGCAACATGTTTGTTTTCAGTATTTTATTATTCATCTTCATCGGAAGCTGGAATGGGACCTTTAATGCTGTTCGCCAATTTTTGGCCTGCGCTGTTTTATTTGCTGGTCATAGGTATATAATAGAAAGGAATTTTTTGAAATATCTTTTAGTCGTTGGTATAGCTACAGCATTCCATGTGAGTGCCATAATCATGTTACCGCTCTTTTTTATTGCTGCGCGAAAAGTGGATTTTAAACAAATACTGTTGTTAACTTTTGCCGTTATCATCTTAATTTTTTCTTATGATTACTTATTTACAGTAGCTGGCATTCTGAAGGATAGCACAATCGAAATGGATTCTTATATGACAACACAAGTAAGTATTTGGCGTGTTGCTGTTAATTTTGCGCCTTTGGGATTATTGTTACTACGAACTGGTAATGACAAAATGATTACGGATTTTAACTTCTACTTAAACATGTTAATCATAAATGCAGCAGTAATGGCTGCAACAATGAATAGTGCGTACTTAGCCCGTGTTGGTATTTATACAACGATATATACTACAATTGCGTTGCCTAAAATACTTGAGCGTTTTGATTCAAAAACAGCTATGATACTAAAATTTATTATTGTATCATGCTACGCTATCTACTGGTATATAGAGGTCAGTGCTAATCCGAGTTTGAATGATTTCACGTGGATATTTGAAAGGTGAAAATAGTTAGAGAGAAGGAAAGCTGATGATTAAGCAGTGGTTGCGGAAGAATCCGGCTACATTTCTGCTCGTAAACATATATCATTACTTCAAAGGAAAGTGGCATATAGGAAAGTATACAGACGAGCAGGCAATTACCAGATATTATTTAATGAAGTCAGGTCAAATACCAGATTTGAACAATCCAACAAAATTCAGCGAAAAACTGCAATGGCTAAAATTACACGATCGAGATCCGCTAAAGGTGCAGTGCGCGGATAAATTCTTAGTGCGCGAATATGTTGTAAAATGTGGCTATGAACACTTACTAAACACGTTGTATGGGGTATATGAAACCACTAGCCAGATTAATATTGATGAACTTCCTGATAAATTCGTTCTTAAGGCGACACACGGTAGCGGCTGGAATCTTATTGTAAAGGATAAAAGAACGATTAATTGGTTTCTTTGGCGACTGATTATGCGAGTGTGGTTAAAACAAAATATCTATTGGAGTGGCCGCGAGTGGGTATATAAGAATCCGCAACCGCGTATTATTGCCGAAAAATACCTTGAGGATGAAACAGGCGAGCTACGAGACTATAAATTTTATTGTTTTAATGGCGAGCCTCGATTCATGCAATTAGAAGTTGGAAGACACTCAGGGACAAATACACGAAATTTTTATGATATGGGCTGGAAGCTTATGCCCTTCGGTAAAGAAATTCCACATAATTCCCAAGTTGATGTGCCACGTCCAAACGCCTTTGATGAAATGAAGTTAATTGCAAAAGCGCTATCAAAACCTTTCTCCTATGTTCGTGTAGATTTATATCAGGTATATGGCAAAGTTTTTTTTGGCGAGCTGACTTTTTTTCCGGCAGGAGGTGCGCCGGATTTTATACCGGCATGCTATGACGAGATCGTTGGAAACTATTTGTCACTTGGCGTAAAGGAGTTAGATGCAACATGAAAATCGTTCAGGTTGTTGGAACGATGAATCGGGGTGGCGCCGAAACAATGATAATGAATGTCTTTTACTACTTAAAAGAAAAACATCAATTCGTTTTTTTAATTAATAAAAAAAAGGGCGATACAGCGATAGGAGATTACGATGAGCTGATACGATGTTACGGGGGAGAAATACATTATATTGATGCCATGTGGGATGTAGGCTTACGGCGATATCTTTCGGAATTTAAGAGTATCATGCAAAAAATTGGCCAAGTAGACGTGGTTCATTCTCATTTAAACTCCAAAGGTGGTGTCATTGCCAAAGCTGCATATATGAGTGGTATTCCCAAGGTTATTGTGCATTCACATGCTGTGCTTAAATTCGACGGGCCATTATTGTTCAAATTAAGAAGCTATACGGAATTACTATATCAAAAAATATTAATTAACCGGTATGCAACAGACTTCTGTGCGTGTAGTCCAAAGGCGATGGATAGTCTGTTCAATAGGGAAAATAGGGAGAGTAAGAGGGCTTTTGTAGTTAATAATGCTCTCATACTGGAAAAATGTGTCGAGTATGATAAAGCCAAAGCAAATGAGTACGAAAAAAAATGGCGTACAAGTGGAGATATTAAAGTGCTAGGTTGTGTCGGCAGAATCGCAAAGGTTAAGAATACACTGTTTTTAATTGAATGTCTGCATCAACTTCATTTACAAGATTACCCTGCTGTGTTAGTACTGGTTGGCAGCAAACAAGAAAGGGACTATGCGGATCGTGTCTTTGAAACCATTAATTCATATAACCTACAGAACTATGTATTTTATATGAACAGTGTTGCAGATGTACAAAACGTTTACCCAGCATTTGATCTGTTTCTTGGCGCATCACTTCGCGAAGGATTGGGGATGGTTGCTATTGAAGCGCAAGCGGCAGGAGTACCCTGCATGCTTTCTGTGGGTTTTCCAGAAACCTCTGACATTGGGATGGGTTTAGTGCAATTTCATAATGGTTTCAATGCATCTATCTGGGCTAAAGCAATTATCAATTCAAGTATGAAAAAGATTCAGGATCGGGTCATGATTAGAGATGCGCTGAGACTGAGTGGATATGATATGCGATTGGAAGCAGAGAAATTGGAACAGGTATATATAGGAGTTACGCAGGATGCTGGATGAAGTACGATTGATGATATTGGGGGATATATGTCCCACCGAAGATTATAGAAGTCTATTTGACAGTAAGGATCCTTCTGTGCTTTTACACAACGTTCTCCCCGTGTTGAAAAATTCCGATCTTTGCATAGCGAACTTGGAGGCTCCTGCAATCAGCAGTCCGTCGCCTATCACGAAATGTGGTCCTGTACTTTCCGCACAACCCTCAGACCTCGCCTTAATAAAACAGGCAGGTATACATATTTTATCCCTGGCTAACAATCATATCCGGGACCATGGCAATGCCGGTGTTATCAGTACATTGGGACTTTGCCATCAGGAGGATATTGGGACACTAGGAGCTGGCAAAGACAAGCAAAGTGCATCTAAGCCGTACGTCGTATCTATTAAGAACAAAACCATTGGTATAATTGCATGCGCTGAAAAAGAGTTCAATTCTGCCACAAATATTGGTGCGGGAGCCAATGTCTATGATTCGTTGGAAACAATCGCACTAATCCGGGAAACAAAACAAAAATGTGACTTTCTTCTTCTGCTGTACCATGGTGGAATTGAATATCATCCGTATCCATCTCCCCGATTACAGCAGCGATGCAGAATGATGTCCTTAGCAGGTGCGGATGTTATTCTTTGTCAGCACAGCCACTGCATAGGTACTATAGAAGAGTTCGAAGGTGCGACCATAGTGTATGGTCAGGGGAACGCTATATATGGATATCGGGAAAAACAGCAATGTTGGAATGAAGGTCTTGCAGTAGAAATCAAGCTTAACGGAGAGAAATATGAGGTTAGCTATATTCCCTTCCAGGCTCAAAAGGATGGAATTCATCTTTTGGAAAGTAATGATACCTTAAAAAGAATAGATGACATCATGCAGCAATCAAGTATTCTGCACGATGAAAGAGTCATTCAAGAAAAATGGGATGAATTTTGTGAAAAACAGAAAGCTTTATACTTACCGCTTGTATTGGGGCGAGGAAGAGTTTTTAATAAATTAAACCGCCTTTTTTGTAATAAATTAATAGAATCTTTATATTCAACAAAAAACTTGATGGTTGTAAAAAATCTTCTGCAATGCGATGCCCATAGGGAAGTGATGTTAAATATCCTTGAAAAAGAAACAACAAATAAAAACTAATAAGTGGATAGAGGGGGGACTTTATGAAAAATATAGGAATATTGACTTTTCATGCTTCGCATAATTATGGTTCTGTTTTGCAAGCATACGCATTGTCCAAACAACTTATGCTGATGGGGAATCAAGTCGAAATTGTAAATTTGCGTGTTGAAAAACAAAAAAAAAAATATAAGATTTTTAGAACACAGACTGGTATAGCAGGTGCGATCCGAACTGCATTTACGGCTCTAATTTATACTAAACTTAAAAAACGTTTTGATAAGTATGAAGATTTCATTGCTAACACATTGCCGACGACAAAAAAACAATATACAACAGGTAAACAATTAGCAAAAGAAAACTTTGACTATGATACATATGTTTGTGGCAGCGATCAAATATGGAACCCAGCTTGCCCTGACTTTGATACAGCGTACTATTTAGATTTTCTTAAAAACAATGTCAATAAAATAGCTTACGCCCCAAGCCTGGGAAAAACAAAATTTGATGAGCAGACAGTAAAACGTATATCCCAATTATTGAAAAACGTTAATCATATTTCTGTCAGAGAAAAACAAGGAGCTGAATTCTTAAGAACACTGACTAATAAAAGTATTGAGGTCGTATGTGATCCTGTTGTTCTACTAGAAAAACAATGTTGGGAAGAAATTATTGTTGAACCAAAAGTTAAAAAACCGTATATCCTATCTTACTTTTTATCAAACAATCACGGTGATAGAAGCATGTTGGATTACTTACAACAAAAAACTGGCTTCGATGTAATTGTTCTAAATGAATATATTCGCGATTATTTTAAACCCTACCAGTACGCTATTGATGCAGGGCCTGGTGAATTTCTTGGGCTATTTAAAAACGCGTCTTTGATATATACAAATTCCTTTCACGGCACCGCTTTTTCTGCAATATTTAATAAGCCATTTTTTACTTCTGTTGCTAAGGACGCAAATGCTGCCAATAATAATGATAGCAGGAAATTTGATTTTTTAGAGAAGCTTAACTTATCACATCGGATAATTACCGATACACTACCCGATATAGAGACTATCTTGAATCTCGATTATAAAGAAGTGAATCGAAAAATGCGGGAATTTAGAAAACATTCATTAACATATTTACAAAATGCAATTTCGAGCTGCTAAAAAGTTTAATGGAGTGAAAATATGCCAAAAGTATCAATTATAGTACCTGTCTATAATGTACAAGAATATTTACGAAGATGCATAGACTCAATCTTAAAGCAGACCTTTACCGATTACCAACTAATTCTTGTAAATGATGGTTCGCCGGATCAATGTCCGGCTATTTGTGACGAGTATGCAGCAAGTGATAAGCGAATAGAAGTAATACATAAAAAAAATGGTGGCTTAAGCAGTGCGCGATTAGCCGGATTTCAATTGGCAAAAGGAGATTATATATGTTTTGCTGATAGTGATGATTATTTAGACGAATGTATGATTGAAAAACTGTACTCATCTTGCGTCAGCGAAGATGCCGACATTGCATTATGTGGCTATTACACAGCAAATGATAATCAAGCTAAAGCGCATAAGTTGCCATTTGATACGAATATAATTCAAAAAGACGAAATAACCAGTAATTTTGTGCTTCCAATAATTGGACATATTTATTCGCTCGGCTATATTAATTTGCCGGGTTTTTTGTGGTTACGACTTTTTAAGAAAGAAATATTAGATAAAAAATGCTTTGTATCTGAACGGGAATTTTACACGGAAGACGTTATTTTCAATTTACTTATTGCTCCTAAATGTCAAAGAATTGCTATCGTTAATATACCTTTATATTACTATTGGCAAAATTTACAATCGCTCACAAATAAGTATAGAAAAAACTTATGGAAATTGTTATTAAATCGCTATTATTTTTATGTCGATTATTGTCAACAAAATAAGCTAAGTGAAAAAGCTAAAGATCGCTTGGATTTTAATTTGTTTGGCAGTATTTCTTTTGGTATTGAAAATGCATGTAGAATTACTAATGATAAGAATTTGTCATTGGCTGAAATTAAAAGTATTCTTGACCATTCGGAGACTACCAGACTATTTAAACGAATTAAGAGTAATTTAATGACACAAGGTCAAAAATTATTTTACTTTATGTGCAAATATAAAATGTATCAGGTGTTATACCATTATAAAAAATTAAGAATGAGTAGGTGAAGGGATGCCGGTAATTAGTGTGATTGTGCCAGTGTATAAAGCGGAAAGA
This sequence comes from Sporomusa malonica, assembly GCF_900176355.1. Lineage (GTDB taxonomy): Bacteria > Bacillota > Negativicutes > Sporomusales > Sporomusaceae > Sporomusa > Sporomusa malonica. The sequence goes on from NZ_FWXI01000016.1 coordinate 103,637, forward strand.
CATCTAATTAAATGCATAGATTCAATTCTTGCTCAAACTTTTTCAGACTTTGAGCTGATTTTAGTGGATGATGGTTCCCCTGATAGCTGTCCGGGCGTTTGTGATCAATATAGGGAAAAAGATACTCGTGTAAAAGTAATACACCAGAACAATAGTGGAGTCAGTATTGCACGGAACGTAGGAATTTACCACGCCCAAGGCGATTATATTGTATTTGTCGACAGCGATGACTATGTTGGCAAAACTTATCTTGAAAGGCTTTATAAAGGATATGAGTTAGAGGCAGATATTGCTATTTGTGGTTATTATACTGTTTATAATAACCAGCGAGATTTAGCATGTATCGATGAAACATTGCCTGCTGAATACTTAGGAGTAATTAAAGATTGTTTTAAAAACATTATTAAAAATAGGTTGCTTTATTCACCCTGGAATAAGATGTATAAATTGAAAATAATTAAAGAAAACCATATTCTATTTGACCCCAATATGTCACTGGGTGAAGACTTGTGTTTTAATATTGCTTATTTATATTTTTGTAATAACTGCTTTCTCTGCAATTTACCTTTGTATCACTATATAAAATCAAACTCTTCGCTTAGTAGGATTACTTCTATTTCTTATTTTACTATCCAAAAACATCTTTATACAGTAATAGAGGAATTCATCTGTAAAAAGAACATTGATTATGATTTATCAAATGAGATCGGTAGTTTACTAAATGATACAATTGGTAGTTTGGCGATTTTAAAAAACAATAGCAATAAACATTTAATTAAGGTTCAAATGAGGAAAATTCTGCAGGATTATTTGGTAAAAAAATATACAGAAAAAATTCCATCAAATATAAATTTGGCAAAGATACTAACTTATCTCTTATTAAAAACTCAATCTATTACAGTAATTTTGACTTATTTTACAATCAAAAATAAAATTGGAAAAATGTTTAACGAGGACAGATGAGTTAATGCGAACATATAATACGCTGAGAAATACCGGGTTTGCTATTGCGGTGCAGCTTCTAACCCAAGTTTTAGGCTTTGTAAACCGAACAATCTTTATATATTTTTTAGGAATACACTATCTGGGTGTAAGTGGTTTGTTCAGCAATATACTTATGATTCTTTCGTTAGCAGAATTAGGTATTGGTTCAGCAATTGTTTTTAATCTTTACAAACCTTTAGCTGAAAAGGATATCACCAAAATAAAACAGCTGGTGAATTTCTATAAAAAAACATACCGGATTATTGCCACTATTATCTTAATATTAGGTATTTCGTTAGTTCCTTTCTTGGATATACTCATTAAAGATAAGCCAGATATACCTGATTTGGAAATCATCTATTTATTATATCTCGCAGGAACAATATCAACATATTTTTGCGCTCATAAAAGGTCATTAGTGATTGCTGATCAGAAAGAATACATAAATACACTGAATAGACAAGTATTTACAATTATTCAAGCTTTTGTTGACTGCATAATTTTAGTGTTTACTCATAATTTTATTCTATATTTATTTCTAAGAGTCATTATAACAACATTATCTAATATCAGTATTAATATGAAGGTTGATAAACTCTATCCATACTTGAGTGATAAAAATATATCCCCAATAAATGATGCTGAAAAAAAAATAATCTATAAGCATATGAAAGCCATGATGTATCATCAATTAGGCGGTGTTGCAGTATTTGGAACAACTAATATTTTAATCGCAGCTTTTGTTGGCGTAGCTTATGTCGGATTATATTCTAATTATTTATTAGTTACTGGAACTTTAATAACTGGTATCGGCTTATTGTTTAATTCTGCAACAGCAAGTGTTGGACATCTAAATGCTACATCAGACAAAAATAAAAGCTATGATGTTTTTAAGAAGATGTTTTTTTTAAATGCTGTTTTATATTCAACGGCAACAGTATGTTTATTGAATTTACTAAATGAATTCATTAATTTGTGGCTAGGTCAAAGCTATATGTTAGACAGTTTTTGTATCAACTTAATAATTGTTAATTTTTATATAATGAATGTTCGTCATGTTGTCATGATATTTAGAAATACTATGGGGCTATTTTATGAAGATCGTTATCGGCCTCTAATCGTTGTTGTCGTTAATTTGGCTGCGTCCGTTCTTTTGCTAGATGTAATCGGATTTCCTGGTATACTGTTAGGATCTTTTATTAGTACAGCTGCCATTACCCTTTGGTGGGAACCGTATATTTTGTATAAGTATGGTTTTAAACTAAAACTGAAGATGTATTTTATTGAATATTTAAAATTTATAGTTGTCATTTTTGTAGCTGGTTTCATTAGTAATTCATTCTGCCAAAATTTTGAGTCAGCTTCTTGGGGAATTTGGTTTATTAAAGCTGGGCTATCTTGTGCTGTTTCCATAATGACCATATTACTTATTTTTAGGCGAAGTAATGAATTAAAGTTTACGTTCGATTTCATGTTTAGTTTTGCAAGAAGATTAGTTGCACAACTACATGGTTAATTGGGGGCTCGTAATCTGGAGATTTCGGCCCTTAAGTGCAAGGTAAGAAGTTACTTGTCCACTTGCTTGAGTTTCTAATTGCCCTGCCTTGTTATCAAGGTGGGGCTTATTTGTTGCTTGCGAGAAAACTTAGCCCTGTGCTTGAGAAAGCCTCAACAATAGACTAATGATTCTCACAAAACTCTTATATCCGGCATATACATAAAAAGAGACATATAGTCAAAGCCATGTAAGACTCCGGTATGAAATGGATAGAGGGTGGGGGGATTTAAATTGTCAGACCCTAAAATTGATGTCGTTCAAGCTGCAAACAGGGCTAATGAATCCAGAGAATCGAGCATGGCTGCTGAAAACGGAGCAAGTGAAGCAGTTTTAGCGGCTATCTCATATAAACTTTACGCGATAAACTTGACAACGTGGGGAATTTACAATGACGGAACACATCCGAGTGAAACGGAAAAAGGAATAAACGCTGCTATAATTTGGGCGAAAAATAATGGTTATGAAGGTGTATATTTAAAAGAGGGGATGTATTTAATCGAACCAACGTACTATGCTGATCCTGTAAATAAAACCGGCGCGAGAGGGGTCCCACTGCCTTTTCCGGCGTCATCCGTGAAAGGCGGCGAAAGAGGTATACAACCTGCCAGTAATTCTATTTTTGAAATGCACAGGAATTGTATTATAAAGACAAATCCTAATAACGCTCATGTAACTGTTTCGATATCGATATGCGATAAGGATAATGTAACAATAATTGGCGGTCAAATAGCCGGTGACAGAGATACCCATTTATTCACTTACTACGCTGGATATGGAATAGGCGGTATGAATCATGGATTAGTGGCGCAACGGTCAAAAAATATAAAGGTTTATGATACAAAGTTTGTTAATCATGGCGGCGATGGTGTTCTTCTTTTAGACAATATGGGTATGTATCGCATGAATAGCGATATTTACATGAAAAATGTTGTTTGTGATAACAACATGAGACAGGGTATGAGTATTGTTGGTGGCGACAGCATGGTTTTTGAGGACTGCGTTTTTTCCGGTTCTAATGGGCAATCTCCCGAATACGGAGTTGATATTGAGGCGGCTTATTCATCTACCAATATTGTATTTAGACGTTGTAGATTTACTAAAAACAACCGGGGTGGCCTCATTAACGCAAGTGGAACAAACCTTGTATTGGAAAATTGTACGTTTACGCAGGGTTTGGGCTATCATCCAGCTTATGGGATTCAAATAAAGGACTGTACATTTGATAACCAGGATTATGTCGATTACTACAAAAAATATCCGTATCTTTTAACTCCAGGTAAGGCGTATGCAGTTGGTGATAGAGCAAGGTTGGATTATCCGATAACTAGTGAAGGTTTTACTTGCATTAAGGCAGGTAGTACCTCCGGGGCGATGAATAGAAAAAATAATTGGCCCCCAGCAGAAATTCAATCATCTCTGCTAGGTATAGTTTATACTTATGGTACCACTGAATGGGTACATTCAGATAACTTTTATTCATATGGTGATGGTGGCGGGGTTGTTCCATCAGCGCAGCCATTTTTACCAGCGTTGCCAATCAATAGTAGGGAAAACAACAGAGCATACAGCGTAGGCAATCAAGTAAGATTGTCAGATGGAACAGCTGTTGTCTGTACTGTTACTGGAAGCAGTGGAGCATCTGCTCCCAATACAACCGGAAAGTATTTAGGTGATACTATAACAGATGGCAATGTTACCTGGAAAATTGTAGACAATGTATTTCCTAAGACGTATAGGAAAAACTCCGCGGTGTATGCCGAAGGTGATCTTATTTGGTGGGGTGACGATACGATATGGGAATGTGTAACTGGCGGAACAACAGCTGCTGCTGAGCCGACTTTAAAGGATTTGCCTTTTGATGCTATCCTCATTGCTCATGCATCTACATCGCGAATAAAAAAAGTAGCTTTTGATGCTAATGCTCCCGATTGGACGCCAAATATGACTAAGAATCTAAATGACAAAGTAAATATAGCAGGAACGACTTGGCAATATGTATCTAGACAGCCCTACAACATTATCTTCGGGAATTGTTCAACAGGAGATAAAGAACCAAGAGTTACTGACTTAGCAAAAGAACTATTGTTAACAGACGGAACTGTGGTGTGGAAAAAAGGTAATAGCGGCATAAACTGTCCTGTTGCTACAACTTTAGCAGAAAGGTGCATAGTTGAAAATACAAAACTAATGTTAAGCGGTCCGATTGTAAAGGCAACTAATAATCTGGTGATTAACGGCGATTACATGGTAACGGCTAGACAACTATTTAGTACAGGAAATGTAATTAGAAATGATGGAATCCCTACAAAGAAGGTTACTTATGCGGCAAATGAGGGTAATTCTTTAGGGGATATAATACACAATTCAATAATAAATATAGTTCCTGATTTTGACTTTGCGATACCCCAAAAAAGACTAGTTGAAAATCTAGTCATAAAAAATTCAACTATTAATAACAGTAAAGGCATTCTCCATAACTGTACTCTTGTTTTCAGCGAACCAATAGTGGGTACAAATTTAGGCCCGTCAATTAATATGATTGGCGGCGAAATATCTGCGTATTTATACCCTTCAACACGACTTTTTGCGCCCTATCGTTCTCAATTTAGTTTGCAAGGTGTTATTATAAACATAACTCTAAATACTGGTTCCTATTTTTTTAAAGGTTACACAAAAGCAGCAGATGGGTTTTATTCAAAAATTCAAGACTGTATCTTCAATATTACTCCACTGGGAACAGATGTTACGCTATTTTCTCTTGGATATGGTGATGGAAATGTGCAACTGGCCAATAACAAATTCTTTAACAGTGATCACAGCAAATCAATTAATGTAATATTGCCTACAGGAGACGCTGTAAATACATTTAACCGCTGCAATTATTTTGATGTGAACTACTATTCAACAGATATAAACAGCGGCAATAATATTGGTGGATATGCCGTGAGAACAACTGTAGATTCATCAGGTGTTCCGGTAAAAGGTAGTTATGCGTTGGGAACACGAATCATGAACATCACTCCTGCTATCGGTTCGCCTAAGTCCTGGTTGGTAACAACGGATGGTCTTGCCTATTCGAAAACAAGGGAAAACTCCACCGCTTACGCTGTTGGAACATTCGTTAAGTGGCCTTCTGGAAATAACATCTATGAGTGCATAGGCGCCGGCACTACAGCGGCATCCGCTCCGGCAGCAGGACGCGGTACGGTCATCGATGGAACGATAGTATGGCTTTATCGCGGAAATAAAACCGCTGTATTTACAAGTGAAGGGAAGCTATAACTCTCAACATCAAGAGCCACCACATAATAATTGTGGTGGCTCTTGATGTTGAGAGCTGGCTTTTGAAAAAAAAATACATCATGGTAAGAGGGATAAGTCGTCCCTATGTAGAAAAAGGTATATGTAAAAATTTGGAAATAATTTACGAGAAACATCAGTACATGTTCGTCGGTTATAAAAACTTCGGTGAGCGGTATACTTTATTGGAGGAGATTAAGAGTGAAAGTTGTAAAAAACGACTCCAGGATTGCTTTTCTGGATGGGCTGCGTGGTGTTGCTATTTTACTTGTTGTCCTGTTTCATGCATATGCCAATCGGCCAGACCTTGTTCCGTTTGGGGATACGTTCGCTAAGTTTCCCGTTTTCGCTTACGGATGGCTAGGAGTTCAGTTATTCTTTATAATTTCAGGGTTTGTAATATTTATGACACTGGAAAAGTGTCATAGTTTTCAAGAGTTTATTTTGCGCAGATGGCTTCGTCTTTTCCCGGCCATGCTAATTTGTTCTATTATTATTTTGGGGACGGCACCTTTTTTGCCCGAAAGGCCGGCCGGAGTAGTATTCTATCGTGACCTATTACCTGGCCTAACTTTCATTGCACCAGATTGGTGGGCGAAGTTACTTGGATTTCAAATAAGGAGTATCGAGGGCTCTTTTTGGTCCTTATATGTAGAAGTCAAATTTTATGTTATCTTTGGAACCTTGTATTTTGTTGCGGGTTGGCGGAAAGCGCTAGTAGCTCTGATTGGTTTTTTTTGCTTATCAACGATTATCGTGGTAGTAAAAAAAGCTGCTCCTACTTTGGACATGCATCTAATGAGTAAAATATTAGGTCTTGCTGATGCCCGGTACTATGGGTGGTTCGCGGTTGGTGCTCTCTATTATAAATACTTCCGTGAACAAAGAACGACGCTGTTATTATACGCTATGATAATTGGATTCATTTCTGCACTGGTAGAAGTGCAGTGGCATCCAAGATACAGCGGTCTCGGCTGGCAACCGACGTTTTTTGTGATTCTCATTGTTGTATTTTTTACGGTTGCGATTACGAATACGCGAGTACAGGCATTGTTAACTCGTCCTAGCTTACTCTTTATAGGCTTTATTAGTTACCCTTTGTATTTGCTACATGACAATATGATGGTCGCAATGATCATAAAAATGGGTCATCAAATACCCTTAGTGTATGGAATCTTAATTCCTCTGCTTCCGATTGCAATGGTTATGGGGATAAGTTGGTTTGTTGCTAACTATATCGAACCCTGGACAAGGGAACAAATCCGACTACCCTATAATCGACTATGTACATTAATCGGCGCAGTGCGTAGCGTTAACTCTGCGCCTTCGAAACAAGAAATTCTTAAATGATACGTTGGTAAAGTAACACTCTCTCAATATCCTAATTATCTTCAAATGACTTTTATGAAGATAGGCCATCGCGGCGAGTATATGATAGCTTACCAGTCTTTAGAAATCTAACCAATCTGTTATTTAAGGCCAATATTATAAAAGAAACTAGAAGTATACCTCCGCCTACAACTTCTAGTGCAAATACCTGGCGAATAGGGACCCCATAAAAGTGTATTATTTGACCCCAGGGTTCGTAGGGGGCTTTAGGTAAATTCGGTATGAAAGCTGGCCAAAAAAAAATTTTAGGGAAGAACCACATAAGATCAAAAACGTCGTGTATTACTGCACCTATCCAGAGAGCCCAGAGAGTAGTCTTATGCTGGTTGTTTCGTAAAAGTTTACCCACGCTGTAAAGTGAAACTAAAAAGAGAAAGGAATGCCCGAAGCCTTTTCCAAATATGGGTTCAGTGGCAAATAGGATTCTTAAAGGTTTATCAATTAAATCAGGTAAAATGGAGCCAACTAACAATACCCTGTAATCCAGTGAATTAATTCTAAATAACCAAGCTGCGGTTCGTACTATGGAGAGCGTTATTCCCATGTGTCCAAGTGGAAGCATTTAATACACTCCAATCCGGGCTAATTAACAACAGTATAAACGATAAATAGGATTCGTAGTAGTAGAGTTACTTAAGCCAATAGACTACATCTGGTGCTTGAAGAAGGCAGCAGCACCTACAATGATCATATTAAATTTTTGGTGGACGCCCCTAGTGCTACTGTCGCCGAACAGAACAGAAGCAAGGGCGTCTTTCCTATACAAGGGGCTGGGTAAACGCTGAGGGTAAAACACGGCATTTCTTAGTAAAAATAATACACTTATGCAGCCAAAAAAATAGAACCTTCAGGGGCTTTGAACAGTGCAAAGGAGCAATCCAACATTCTTAGGAACATCACTCGGTCATTTTAGGTTAAGATAAGTGCAACTCATGTTCCAAATATTGCATGGATAATTTTGGTAATTTATACTTAGAATAGATTGTTAGGACTCCTTCTATAATTATTTTGGAAGGTTAATTTCAATTAAGGGATAATTATCTCCGAAATAGGTAATAATTACCATTAAGAAAAGCGTATAATGGTGTAGCTTATGAGGTTATGATGCGTCGGGAGGATAGCTTTAATGTCTTTTGCGAATCAAGCTGCATATTTTAGAACTGAGGAGCTGGAGATTAATCGAGAAGAAAGAACCGGTAAGTATCGCTACAAAGTATTTGGTCTTCACATTATGTCCGATATTCAACTGCCTGAGCTTCTTATCGATACTGAGGGGGGAGATAGTTCCTGGGTCAATATTAGTCTTGGCAAAACACCAACCAGCATTTCTGAACCCGTAGAAAAGACTGAAAGCTACCAAATTGCAGCAAACCAATTTCTTTTCCAAGTGCCAGGGGTAGGCTGTTACTATGTCACAAAGGGGAACTCAATCACTGTACAGCCAGCCGAGCACGCAGAGGAATGTTTTGTTCGACTATTTCTACTAGGCACTGCCCTTGGTGCGCTGCTTATGCAACGGAGTAGCTTCCCTATTCACGGTAGTGCCGTGGTTATTAACGGGGGATGTGTGGTTTTTACCGGAGTATCGGGTGTTGGGAAATCAACTCTGTTAGCAGCCTTTAGAGAACAGGGATATTCCTTTTTAACAGATGATGTTGCTGCAGTGATTTTGGATGCTGACGGTGTTCCATGGGTACAGCCCGCCTACCCCCAACAAAAATTGTGGAGAGATAGTGCGGATACTTTAGGCGTCAACACAGTTTCTCTTGTACCCGTCTATAGTGGAGTCAATAAGGACAAGTTTACTATACCGGTGCACAAGCGATTTTGGCAATCACCTATGCCGCTTGTTGCTGTTTATGAACTAGAAGTAGGACAGTCTCAAAATGTAACCATTAATTCTTTTTCGGGTTTAGATAAACTGTCAGTGTTAATAAACCATACCTACAGACCCTGGCTGATTGACGGATTAGGTCTGAAAGTAGCGCATTTTAAACAATGTGCGGCAATAGGAAAGCGAGTGACCGTTTCACGATTGACTAGGCCTGAAGGGGTGTTTTCCCTGGAGGAACAGGTACACCTTGTGAAACAGGATTTAGGGCGAATGTGTGCTGGGGCATATAATATCTAATTCAAACAGGGGGTGTAAAGGTGGTATTACCCAAGGAAATTCTCGATGATACTATTGTTGTCCAAGCCCCAGGGCTTATAGCTGCCGATATGGATGGGGAAACGGTCATGCTAAACATTGAAAAAGGTACTTACTTTGGACTAGATGGTATCGGCAGTCGCATTTGGGAGCTAATTGAAAAGCCGCACACGGTTCGGATGGTGGTGGTAGGCCTATTAAAAGAATACGATGTGGAAGAAAAAACCTGCCAAGATGATGTATTAACATTTCTGAACCAACTTTTTGCCCAAGGTCTTATTCAAATTGATTAGACTGGTAAGAAGATTTTTAGGTTTTTCTTGGCAGGAGCAATGGATATGTGTAGAAGCCTTCTGTCTGACGGGGGTTACGCGGTTAGTTATTTTATTGCTGCCTTTTCGCTGGATGTCAATGGTTTTGGGGAAGCATATGCAAGAATCACCCATAAAGGAGGGTGTTGCAGAGGCTGCACTAGCAGGACTGATTGGCTGGGGGGTTGAAACGGTGAGTCGCTATACGCCGTGGGAGAGTAAATGCCTAGTCCAGGCCATCGTAGGCAAAATGATGCTCCGGCAGTACGGAATAGCGAATACGCTGTACCTCGGAGTGGGCAGAGATGCGGGAAACAGCCTTGTGGCCCATGCATGGCTAAGGTGTGGTGATACGATAATAACCGGCCGTCAAGGGCGGGAACGGTTCACCATGGTTGGTAAGTTTGCTGACCATATGAATACAAAGGAGATGCAGAAAGGAGGTGATACAATATGAAAAAACAATGGTTCGCGCCCAAAATAGCAGAGATTTCAATTAAAATGACAGAAGTACAAGTGAAAAAATCAGGAAGTGGTGATCTTGACAAGCCTGGAATGTCTGATTGGTTTGATTGCCCATGCTGCTCGTAAACTCAGGCACTAAAGCTTCGATGAGAACTTGTAGGATGATGTAGGTTCTAGCTTGGCGCATAGATGGTGGTAGGGCGTTAACTAAGAGGTCCTCTAGTACCATGCGCTGGGCTTGAACCGCTTTTTTGATTGCGCAAGCCTGTGATGCGCCACTTCTTGACTTCACAGGCTTGCGTTTTCGAATCGCAAGGGATGATATGAGTAAGGCGGAAAATTACAGTGGCGCAGGGTGGAATTCTTTGTTATTTAATTGAATTAGCTGAGAAAGAAGGTGACGGACAAGGATATGAGTGCTATATGCGGTATCTTTTACTGCGATGGTAGACCGGTTGCACAGGAAACGGGTGCGGCCATGATGCGGGAGTTGGGCATCTATCAAGCCGATTCTGTGGGCACATGGCAGGAGGGACGAGTGTTTTTTGGCTGCCACGCCCAGCATATAACTCCTGAATCTGTGCAGGAAATACTCCCGTATCATGATGCCCTAGCCGGTTTAACAATTACCGCTGACGCCATCATTGACAATCGGGCCGAGCTTTGCGATAAGCTAGGGATTGACAGTTCTTGCCGCAAAGGAATGCCGGATAGCCTGTTTATTTTAAGAGCTTACCAGAAATGGGGTCAGGACTGTCCGAAGTATCTTGTGGGCGATTTTGCCTTTGCCATCTGGGATAACAAGCGGCAGGAACTGTTCTGCGCCGTGGACCATACTGGGACAAGGACGTTCTACTACTACCAGTCGACCGGTATTTTTGCCTTCTCGACCTTGGTTAGACCGCTATTTGCTCTACCTGGGATTGCCAAACAGCGTAATGAGACCTGGATTGCCGATTTTCTAGCTATGCCTTGTGTAAGTCATCAGCTAGATCCTGAACTGACCCCATATCAGAATATTTATCTGTTGCCGGCCGGGAATAGGCTGACGGTGAGGCCTGACAGGGCAATAAAGCAGGTTTACTGGCAGGTCGATGGGCAGCCTGAATTAAAAATGAAGTCCGACAGCGAATATGAAGAGGCCTTTCGAGAAGTCTTCGGTGAGGCCGTGCGTTGCCGCTTGCGCAGTATTCGTCCAGTAGGGGCAATGTTGAGTGGCGGCCTGGATTCTGCTTCAGTAGCCAGTATGGCCGCCAGGGAATTAGCCGGGAGTGACCAGCGTCTCTTGGCCTTCAGCGCGGTGCCGATGCTTGGTTATCGCGATTGGCTGCCTGCTTATAGCAAGGCTGACGAAACGCCATATATTGAAGCTGTACGGGAGTGCACTCAAAATATAGATGTAACTTACTGCCGCTTTGATGGTAAACATCCTTTAAGCGATAATGACCTATTTTTGGCGATGCTGGAGCAGCCTTATAAGATTTTTGAAAACATGTTCTGGGTTGCTGGCATTATGGCAGCAGCAAAGGAGCGTAATGTTGGTGTCATATTAAATGGAGCCGAGGGTAATGTTACCATTTCTTGGGGATATATTCAGCCCTATTTGCTAACGTTGCTTCGAGCGGGTAGGTGGCGTCAGTTGTATCATGAGAGCTGGGCTACTGCCAGACGGTTTAAGCGCCCGCACAAAGTATTTTTACAATTACTAACGGAGCTGTTGCCCTATGAGATAAGAAGATATATAAATAGAGAAAAAGTTCTAGAATGGTGTAAAAATTTACAGGATTTATCACCAATTAACCCGGATTTTGCACGTCGGGCCTTAGTTCAGGAACGGTTTCACCGATTCGGGTATGATCCATTTTGTGTAAGACCAGTGGACTGTTTAGAAGAACGTAAACAGCGTCTCAGTCCGGATTTGTTCAGTCACGGGGGAGTCTTGTTTACCAAAAAGAGTTTGGCCTACCGAATGGCTCTGCGGGATCCCACCGCTGACAAGCGAGTGATTGAATTCTGTCTTAGTGTTCCGGACAACCAGTATGTGCGGGGCGGCAGGGGACGTTTTTTAATCCGGCGGGCTATGGTTGGGATTTTACCGGACAAAGTTCGGTTGAATGAGATGACGCGAGGCAGACAGAGCGCTGACTGGGTTCAACGCATGCAACCTAGTTGGCCGGAACTGGCTGATGAGATAAGAGGCATTGGCACGCGGGATACTGAAAAGGAGTATCTTGATATCGCCAGAATTCAAAGGGAACTAACAAAGTTCAGGACATTAAAGGATAACGCTGCGGATGATTCCAATTTGCGCATGCTCATCCGAAGTCTAATTTTTAGCCGTTTTTTACGGCAGGAGGAAAGCAGCTAGCGTGGCCAGCGTTCGCGAAATTGGGGTGAGGGATTCATACTATGGAGACGCTTTTTGTTTATATCAGGGATTTATATATTTTGTCCAGAGTTAAGTTTTTGGTTAATTTGCTGCTTATGGTTATGCTTGGGATGCTGGAAGGGATAGGTGTATTAATGATTATCCCGTTATTAATGGTGACCGGCATTATTCCAGGTATGCAAGCTAGCAGTGACTGGGCTTTTGGGCTGGATCAGTTCTTCCAAAATATCGGTATGACATTAAGCTTGCCGCTGGTACTAGTGATATATACAAGCATTAATTTTGGACAAAGCTGGCTGCAACGTTGTCAAGCAATGCTTAATTTTGATCTTCAGCAAGAATTTGCTGTTTCCTTATCCATAAGGCTGTTTCGGGCGGTAGCTTATGCAAAATGGCAGCTTTTAATGTCTAAGGCGAAATCAGATATTACCAACGTCATACTCTCGGAACTAACGCGTGTCTATTACGGGATGAATATATTTTTACAAATGGTAGCTACGGCGCTGATTACTATAATACAAATCAGCATTGCTTTTATGTTGGCTCCCGGTCTGACTTGTTCTGTGTTGGTTGGCGTCTGTGTTTTGTTTCTGTTTTTACGCAGTTTTTATATGGAATCACGTAAGATGGGCCAAGATATCACGAAATTAAATAGCGATTTACTTTTTACGCTTACCGAGCACTTAAACGGAATCAAGGACATAAAAAGTAATGGTATTGAGTCAGCTCAGATGAATAGCTTTATCAGGACCCGTAATATGATGAAGAAGAATCTCAGCAGGTATAATAAATTACAAACTCGGGCAGACATGTACAACAAAGTGGGGGCAGCTATTTTTATTAGTTTATTCTTGTTTAGCTCTATTGAGATATTTCAGCTCAATCCCCAGCAATTGATATTGGTTTCTGTAATCTCGTCCCGCTTGTGGCCGAAGCTTGCTTCTCTGCAAATGGGGTTCATGAATATACAAACTATGTTGCCTGGTTTTCGAGCCGCCAAGGAATTGGAAAGTCAGTGTCTTACCGCTCAGGAAGATCTTCCGCAAGATGAGGACGGCGGCAGGATAGAATTGAAAAACGGGGTAGAATTTCATGATGTATCGTTTTACTATGAATCAGCACGTGCGAAATATGCTCTAGTAAATGCGGATTTTGTTCTTTCTGCCGGAACGACCACCGCATTTGTTGGTGTTTCCGGTTCAGGTAAAAGCACTTTAGTGGACTTATTGATCGGGCTGTTGACACCTGTAAAGGGAAATGTTCTGGTTGACGGTGAGCCATTGTCGGAACATTTGCGACCTTGGAGAAATTCCATCGGCTACGTACCCCAGGATCCATTTTTACTCAATGCAAGTATTAGGGATAATCTGTTATGGGCTTGCCCAGATGCCTCAGAGGACGGAGTGTGGGAGGCTTTGCGGCTAGCCGCCATTGACGCTTTTGTCAACAGTTTGCCGGAGGGCCTTGATACCGTTGTGGGCGATAGGGGTGTGCGCCTATCTGGTGGCGAACGGCAGCGTATTGTACTGGCAAGGGCTCTTTTAAGAAAGCCATCGGTTCTTATCTTAGATGAAGCCACAAGTTCTCTGGATGCGGAAAATGAAAAACGGATTCAACAGGCTATTGAAAACTTGCAGGGCAAGCTGACTATTGTTGTTATCGCGCATCGAATATCCACTATCCAGAATGCTGATAAGATTCTTGTACTGGAGCAGGGGCAGATCGTGGAACAGGGCAATTATCAGTCGTTGATAAGTAATAGGGTTAGCCGGTTTCACGCATTAGCCTGCTCATCTACTGAGTGAATCATGCACGGCATTCAACCGGCGTAGTATTGAATGTTGGCAAGGTGCATGAAATGTCAACAACAGTATCACGAGGAGGAGCGTGGATGAAAGGTTTTATAAAAAATATCTCTTGGTTAAGGTACTTGGTAAAAAAAATGTCACTGAATTGTCTAGTGCTAATAGCCTTTGCGGCTATAGGTCAACAAGCCGAAGCTGCGGTGATAACGTATTACTATTCTGAGCACTGTGAAATCTGTAAAGCATTCGAACCAGCTTGGAATGAATTTGTCGCTAATGAATCTGCTAATCACACTATAAAGAAAAAATCTACAATGGATGCCGATAATTTACAAGAATTAACTCAATTGGCTCAGAATATTAGAGGCCGTTTGAATCCAAGTATTCCTAGTATATACATAGAATTTGAGAATAAAACACCAATACTGCTAATGGGCAGTAAGGAGGTCCCGTCTCTCTACCAGGCGGTAGAACCAGGTACCTCAAAAACTATTAACTTTGTCGCACCCATCCAAGCTGCAACTCAGTCTAATATAACCTTACTTCTACCTGTTACATTTGCTGCCGCCGCTGATGCAGTGAATCCCTGTGCAATATTCGTGTTTATCTTGGCCGTAAGTTACGCTACTATTTATTCGGGTAAAAGAAAGGCAATATTATATGGCATTACTTTCGCAGTCGCGCTTTATCTAACGTATTTTATAGCTGGCATGGCCGGAAAGGTTGTTATTAGTAGAATATTTAATAATGCTAATGCAATTACATTAATCATGTCTTGCAGCCTATTTATTGTAGCTGGCTTTCACGTAAGAACAGTATTTTTTCCGCAGCAAACAAAATTTAGCGAACTATCTGACTCGACAAAAATGAAGCTTGTTAAACAGGCTGAAAAATGTGTGTCAGTAGGTGGTGCCGCTGTATCAGGTGCACTGTGCGCAATGATTGAACTACCTTGCACAGGTGGGCCATATGCCTTTGCCCTCTCCCTCCTGGCTAAACAATCGATGTATGAAAGCGCGCTGTGGCTTGGCTACTATAACCTAATTTTCATATCCCCTATTTTAGTGTTACTATGTATCTTAGTTATTTCTCCTGAAAAAGTGGATATGTTTGAGCAACTGCGAAATAAGTATAGGCGACTGCTACACTTAGCTATGGCTTTGTGCTTAACCGCTGCTGGTACCTGGGGGTTATGGCATTATTATTAAACTGCTTTATGCTGGAAAACCAGTTTACCTGGTGCTTTTGTTGCGCATGCTGAAACAAGTGCAACTCCTGAGGAATAACTTGTTTAGAAATCAATGTTAACATTATGCAGTTGATGGCACTATTTGTTTTTTAGACGATAGTGCTTTTGTTGTGTGCCCAGCAGGTGAATCAGCCTTAAGATCAACTCGCGCTGGTATAAATGCAACTAGTGTTTAAGATCTTGTATGTAAAAAAATGGAAACATATAATGGTTTATATATTGAGTTTTTCGCTAACTTGGCCGGAAAACGTGATGTCAGTTGATAGGCAGATAGAGCTTTTAGTCAAGCATTTTATGAAATTACAGGTAATGAGTCCAAAGCGGACTAACAGTACTTACTGGAAGGTTGGAGGTGCAGGGTAATGACACAATACTTGATCAACGAGAATAGTTAGTTTCTCAAGGCGTTGATCTGGTTGCCGCAGATATGGACGGGGAAGCCAAAAGAACAGGAACAAGATTTGGATGTACGCCAATTGTCAGAAAGGTGGTGAATTTTGATGCTTAAAAAGGAATGGTGCAAGCCGTATGTAAAAGAACTCAATATATTGAAGACGGAATTTTCATTCGATAATTTGCTTTCTAATACAGCCGTAGCAGGGGTGTTCCTCTTGGGCAGGGGGGAGCATCATGAAGTAATCGCTATTTCCTAATCTTAAGGTCCGGTATCAACTCCCGCTGATTTAAGAGCAACTTGTGTCACAAATCTTGCTAGGCAAAATATGGTAATTTATAATATGTTTAAAGGATATTTATTTAGTGGCCAAGCCGTCTATTAAGGAGATGAGGAATGCGAAAGAAACTGCTGATATGTATAAACGAAGTAAGCTTAGCGGAAAAGGCATTGGCCAAAATGACTCAGATGGCTTTCTACAAGTCGGGTCGAAAGGATTTTACAGCCGATGAATTAAGCGAATTCACTAATAACTATATGCAACTGGGGTTGCTTGAATACAGTCTACATAAACTAAGATTAGAATTAACAGATTGGCTCAAGACAAAGAATACGATTGAAGGAGAGAAGACTGAGCAAGACCCCTAATAAGTGGGGGAAAAAGGAGATGGTTTGGGTGATTCAATACAAACTGCCAAGAGAGGCAGGGAGAATTGAGCGCATATCTGATATGCCCTTTGTAGAAACATCCAGAGTGTGGGTATGCACGGATTGCGGGGTAAAAGTCTTTCACTGTAAAACGGTTTCCCGGCCTCAATACCAGTGTTTATGTGGCGGACAGAAGTGGAAACGATCAATAAGAGTCATACAATAAAGGTAGTGAGGGCATGATCAAAAAAAGCGTTTCTGTTCTAGTAATCTGTGAGGTCAGGCAGTATCGTGAAATTAAAATGGCATTATCTGATGCTATACTAGACACTTGCTTTAGTTTGTGGTGTGTTGGCAGATTGCAAGAAGGCTTAAAGGTGTTGGATCAAAGTGCAATTGATGTTGTCCTGTTAGTTTTTGCACTCTCAGATAGCCATGGGATAAGCGGCCTGATGAAGATCAGGAACCAGTATCCCGATGTACCGGTGGTTGTAATGGTTGAATCAAGTGATGCGGCGGTAGCTATTAGTGCGGTGCGGGACGGAGCTCAAGATGTCTTAGTTAAGCAGGAAGTTCTTGGAAGCGCGTTAGCGCGGTCGTTACTTTATGCTATTGAACGGCAGCGGATAATAAAGGATTTGCAGACAGCGTCTTTGTTTGATGAGCTTACAGGTTTATATAATCGGCGGGGATTTATGAATTTGGCCAGGCATTATGTACAGGTTTCAGGACGTTCAAGGCGAGGAATGATATTGTTTTACGCCGATTTGGACAAGCTGAAGTTCATTAATGACAATTTGGGGCACCAAGTGGGTGACGAGGCGATTATTAGTACAGCACGCATACTTAAGGGTGTTTTCCGAACTTCTGATATTGTCGCTCGTATTGGCGGCGACGAATTCGTTGCATTGGCATTAGATGCCGATTCTGTCTTTGCTACAAATATCTTGGAGCGATTAAAAGCGAAGGGGAAAGACAGCAGTCAGTCATATCTGCTATCGCTTAGTGTCGGATATGCTTTTTATGATCCTGAGAACCCGTGTACAATTGAAGAACTGCTGGCCAAAGCCGATAAGAATATGTATGAAGATAAACTGGCCAAGCGGAATGAAAAGAAAAAGTGTTATAATGGGCGACAATTAAGCACAATTAGGAAAAGAGGACAGTACAACTGTTGAATCAGCGGGTGTACTGTCCTTTTTCTGTGATTAAACCAGGATAGTTATGGTAAAAAGCCACCCAAAATCTATGGGCGGCTTTTGGCGTACAATTCTCTTTAGTTTTGTCTAGGAGTTCTTAGGCTGAAAAGTATGGCAGTTCGTTTGATCACTTTGGCGGGCGTGTGCGCCGCCGCCATCAACATTCACCTCAATAGCGGAAGCATCACAATGCTCGCCGCTTTTCCAAAACCTGCAGCTGGATACGGTACATTTTACTCCTGGTAAAGACATCTGTAATCACCTCCTTGGAAATTGCAATGATAGTATTTCACCATATAAAGAAATCATGCATGGTATAATCGATAAAATACACTGTTGACAAATCAAGAATCGGCTAGTATAATTTAAATTCCAGTGCCGGAGTGACGTAATTGGCAGACGTAGCAGACTCAAAATCTGCCGGGGGTGACCCCGTGTCGGTTCGAGTCCGACCTCCGGCACCATTTAAACTATCGGGGCGTGGCTCAGTTTGGTAGAGTACCTGGCTTGGGACCAGGGGGTCGCAGGTTCGAATCCTGCCGCTCCGACCAATTACTAACTTTTATATTGATAGATTAATAGTTGGATGATAGATGTACAATTCTTGTGGGACTATAGCTCAGTTGGTTAGAGCGCTACGTTGACATCGTAGAGGTCACTGGTTCGAATCCAGTTAGCCCCACCACTCCAATAAAATACAGTTGACATAGTATGATTAACTATGATAATCTGTATAAGCTGCATCAAGCGGCTAGCGGTCCCGGGGTAAAGCGTACCATCAATGGTACACCCGTGACACTAGTGCATCCATGCACGTCGTTCCTTGAAAACTAAACAATGTAAGTAATGCATCATAAAAATGCCAGATGTATAGTGGTTAATAACCACGTCAATCTATTAACGGATGCGGAAGTAGCTCAGCGGTAGAGCATCGCCTTGCCAAGGCGAGGGTCGCGAGTTCGAATCTCGTTTTCCGCTCCAACAAATAACGAGCCGATAAAACGGCTTCAATATAATGTAGTCACTGTGTGACTTTGAACATATGCCTGTCTCATCTAATTAAGAAGCAAGTCTTTCTAAATATAGATAGCGGCAGGGATAGCAGAGTCGCATATAGACGGCATACTTTTTTATTGGAGAGTTTGATCCTGGCTCAGGACGAACGCTGGCGGCGTGCCTAACACATGCAAGTCGAACGGAGTAAGCAGCAATACATACTTAGTGGCGAACGGGTGAGTAACGCGTAGACAACCTGCCTCTAAAATGGGGACAACACCGCGAAAGTGGTGCTAATACCGAATGTGGTATCTCGGTTGCATGACCGAGATAAGAAAGATGGCCTCTACATGTAAGCTATCGTTTAGAGATGGGTCTGCGTCTGATTAGCTAGTTGGTGAGGTAATAGCTCACCAAGG
>NZ_FWXI01000042.1 GCF_900176355.1 Sporomusa malonica
GTAAAAGTCAGTGAGACCATCGAAATCGTTGGTATGACTGAAAAGCCTAAATCCACTGTAGTAACCGGCGTAGAAATGTTCCGTAAACTCTTAGACCAAGCAGTTGCTGGTGACAACATTGGCGCCCTGCTCCGTGGTGTTGAGCGTAAAGATATCGAGCGTGGTCAAGTACTGGCCAAGCCTGGTTCCATTAAGCCACACACTGAATACAAATCCGAAGTATATGTACTGTCCAAAGAAGAAGGTGGTCGTCATACCCCGTTCTTTAACGGTTACCGCCCACAGTTCTACTTCCGGACAACTGACGTAACTGGTGTTGTTACTTTGCCAGAAGGCGTAGAAATGGTAATGCCTGGCGACAATATTCAAATGAATATTGCGCTGATTACACCGATTGCTATCGAAGAAGGTCTGCGTTTCGCTATTCGTGAAGGCGGCCGTACTGTTGGCGCTGGTGTTGTTACCGCGATTATTAAGTAAGAGGCAAGGCCGTAATTAGTACAAAAATGTATAAATTAAATTTTATATGATAGAATAAATAAGGCGGGGGGGAATACCCTGCTTTATTTATTGACATACCCGAGCCTGTGGGCTATTGACATGGCGATATAATTATGATAAATTGTATTAGTGACATTTAAGAGAAGATTGTCCGAGAATAGAGACCACAGCGCTATATTTACTGGTAAGAGAGGTGTACAGGATGCGCAACGCGGTAACATTGGCCTGCACAGAATGCAAACAACGCAATTATCAGACCAATAAAAACAAGAAAAACGACCCGGATAGATTGGAGTTCAACAAATACTGCAAATTTTGCAAAAAACAGACTCCGCACAAAGAAACAAAGTAAGCATATTATAGTTATGCTTACTGCAATGAGTAGGGGTGTAGTTCAAAGTCCTGCCGCTCCTGCCAAAATGTACGTACAGGATGTGAGATAATGGCCGCTCAGGAAACAGCTGTCCAGACGAATACATCGCGCTGGAAGAAATTTTTGCGGGAAGTAAAAGCTGAACTTAAAAAAGTAACATGGCCAGGCAAATCAGAACTTATTTCCTATACAGGGATTGTATTTGTAACGGTTGCTGTTGTTGCGGCCCTGATCTGGTTGATTGATGCTTCTTTCACCCAGATGCTAAAGGCTATCATCAAGTAGACTAGGGGGTGGGGGGCGTATCGCGTCCCTTGAGGCTATGGAATCCGAAAAACTCGAAAAACACTGGTATGTTATCCATACATATTCCGGTTATGAAAACAAGGTAAAAACCAATCTGGAGAAAAAAGTTCATTCCATGGCAATGGAAAGCGAAGTTTTCCGGGTGCTTGTACCTATGGAAGATGAAGTGGAAATAAAAGATGGCAAGAAGAAAATTGCCAAGAAAAAAGTTTTCCCCGGGTATGTTTTGGTAGAAATGATTGTAACTGACCGGTCTTGGTATGTTGTTCGCAACACGCCGGGTGTTACTGGTTTTGTCGGGTCTGGAACCAAGCCTATTCCGCTGAGTGAAAGTGAAGTCAAACACATCCTCAAGTCAATGGGAATAGAAGAAGCTAAGCCGAAAATTGATATTGAGCTCACTCAATTGGTGCGTATCACTTCAGGTGCTTTTGAAAATTGGACAGCTACTGTAGTGGACATCAACCCTGACAAGGGCAAGCTCAAAGTGCTTGTCAACATGTTCGGGCGTGAAACACCTGTAGAGCTTGATTTTACTCAGGTTGCGAAAGTTGATTAAGGAGGTGTAATTTAATGGCTAAAAAGGTTGTAAAGCTTGTAAAACTGCAAGTTCCCGCTGGTAAAGCCACTCCGGCTCCTCCCGTAGGTCCGGCACTTGGTCAGGCTGGCGTCAATATCATGGCGTTCGTTAAGGAATTTAATGAAAGAACGGCCAAACAAGCTGGTCTTATCATTCCGGTGGAAATTACGGTATTTGAAGATAGGTCATTTACCTTTATTACCAAAACCCCACCAGCTCCAATTCTTCTGAAAAAAGCTGCTGGTATTGAAACTGCTTCTGGCGAACCTAACAAAAAGAAGGTTGCCAAAGTTAACCGGGATAAGGTTCGGGAAATTGCCGAATCCAAAATGCAAGATCTTAATGCCGCTAGCGTTGAAGCTGCTATGCGGATGATTGAAGGGACTGCCCGGAGTATGGGTATTGAAATCGTCGACTAATTATAGTGGCGGTTTTACGTGGGAGGACTAAGTACTTCCGTTATTACCACAAAGGAGGAAAACTAACATGCCGAAACATGGTAAAAAGTACATTGAGGCCGCTAAGCTTATCGAACTGGATAAGCTGTATGATCCTGAAGAAGCGGTAGAACTTGTTAAGAAAACTGCTAGTGCTAAGTTTGATCAAACTGTAGAAGTTGCCGTCAAACTGGGCGTTGACCCGAAACATGCCGACCAGCAGGTGCGTGGCGCTGTTGTGCTGCCGCATGGTACTGGTAAGACTAAACGGGTATTAGTTTTCGCTAAAGGCGAAAAAGCCAAAGAGGCAGAAACCGCTGGCGCAGACATTGTAGGCGCTGAAGACATTGTGGAAAAAATCCAGGGTGGCTGGGCTGATTTTGATGTTGCAGTAGCCACGCCGGATATGATGGGTATGGTTGGCCGTCTTGGTAAAATCCTTGGTCCTCGGGGTTTAATGCCTAACCCTAAGGTAGGTACTGTTACTCTTGACGTAACACGTGCTATCAATGAAATCAAGGCTGGTAAGATAGAATACCGTACCGACAAAGCTGGTAACATCCATGCTCCTATCGGTAAAGTATCTTTCGATAGTGAAAAACTGCTCAAAAACTTCCACACCCTGATTGATACATTGATTAAGGTTAAGCCCGCTGCTGCCAAAGGTCAGTATATGCGGAACATTTCCTTAAGCTCAACAATGGGTCCTGGCGTTAAAGTTAACCCGCTCAAAGCTCCCGGCAAAAAAGAATAACATTAATATAGAATAATATTCAGAGATGAATATTATGAGGCTGTAGACAGTAGGTATTGATAAAAAGCGTTAAGCTTGCCTACCGAGGCCGGGGATTTGCAGCGTGTAGCTATTAAATTAGTTATAATGCGGCCTCCGGTGTGTTTACACTAGAGGCCGCTTTTTAATTTTGATACTATCCAAAGGAGGTGTAATATAAATGGCTGTAACTCAAGAAAAACAGCAGTCGGTTGCAGAACTTAAAGAAAAGCTTAGCGCTACCAAAGGTGCCGTTCTTACCAACTACCGTGGCTTAACTGTGGCTCAGGATACCAAACTCCGCCGCAAGCTGCGTGAAGCAGGTGTAGAATACCGGGTATTTAAAAATACTCTGACTCGCATTGCTGCTAAAGAAGCTGGCATCGAGGGTCTTGATTCTTACCTCGAAGGCCCGACAGCAATCGCTATGTCTTATAGCGATCCTGTAGCTCCGGCTAAAGTTATTTCCGAGTTTGTAAAGGAAAACAAATTGCAAGCTCTGGAGGTAAAAGCTGGCCTAGTTGAAGGCAAAGTGATTGACGCTAGTGGTGTTAAGGCTTTGGCCAGTCTGCCCGCGCGCGAAGTACTTATCGCTCAGGTTTTGGCTGGTATGCAGGCCCCTATCGCCGGGTTTGTCAACGTACTTTCCGGTACTATGCGCAATCTGGTATATGCGCTTGACGCTGTTCGTCAACAAAAAGAATCAGCGTAAAGCATCCTGTTTTCCTAAAATAATATTTAAATGAAATTTATGGAGGTATTTTTAAAATGACTAAAGAACAAATTATGGAAGCCATTGAGCAAATGACTGTCCTCGAACTTTCCGAACTGGTAAAAGCTCTTGAAGAAAAATTCGGTGTATCTGCTGCTGCTCCTATGGCTATGGCTGCTGCTCCTGCTGCTGCCGCTGCTCCTGCTGCTGAAGAACAAACCGAGTTTGACGTAATCCTGACCAGCCCTGGCGCTGGCAAAATCAATGTTATCAAAGTTGTACGCGAAGTTACCGGCCTTGGTCTGAAAGAAGCCAAAGATCTGGTTGACGGCGCTCCTAAAGCAGTTAAAGAAAAAATCTCCAAAGCTGATGCCGAAGCCCTCAAAGCTAAGCTTGTTGAAGCTGGCGCAACTGTAGAAGTTAAGTAATTAGCTTAATTTATGAGGAGCACCTTAATGGGTGCTCCTTTTGAATTTGAAATGATTAACCATTTTTGTCTATTTTTTCTTGACTTAACAAATATTATATGATACCATTATATATCGCGGTACCTGTTTATATTTCTATATCTTGGTAGACTGTTTTTTGGTTTGAAGCCTGTATAAATTCTGGAATGGCAGGAAATAGTAATATAATGGAGGATGAATCGTTTTTCATCGAAAAAAAGCAAGGTCCTTAACTAATATATAGAACCTTGCTTGTTTTGTATTTTTATTATTCATTTGGCTGGCTTAGTATTTGCGCAAAAGTCTTACTTTATGTGGAGTGTGATGACGCAATGTATGTCAGTGTAAAATGGCTAAGGGGTGAATGGGTGAATGTTTAATCCTGTTCCGGTGGGCAAAAGGTTCAGGTATAGTTACGCCAAAATTAACGAAGTGCTGGACATGCCCAACCTTATCGAAATTCAGAAGAATTCGTACAACTGGTTTCTTAAGGAAGGCTTACAGGAGATATTTCGTGATATCTCTCCAATCCAGGACTTTACCGGCAACCTGGTCCTGTCCTTTGAAAACTTTACACTGGGCGAACCTAAATATGATGTAGAAGAGTGCAAAGAGCGGGATGTTACTTTTGCCGCTCCGCTTCGCGTCAGCGTCCGGCTGTACAACAAAGAAACGCAGGAGATAAAAGAGCAGGAAGTATTTATGGGCGATTTCCCGCTCATGACTGACAATGGTACATTTATAATTAATGGTGCCGAGCGGGTTATCGTCAGCCAGTTGGTGCGCTCGCCAGGCGTATACTACGGCGAGTCAATTGATACGACTGGTAAGAAATTGTACAATGCTACCGTTATCCCCAATCGTGGTGCATGGCTAGAGCTTGAGACTGACGCGAATGATGTTGTATCAGTCAGAGTAGACCGTACGCGTAAGCTGCCTGTCACTGTTCTCATTCGTTCATTAGGGTTTGTGTCAAACGGTATAATTTCCGAACTCTTCAATGATGATGTACGTATCCGGGCAACATTGGAGCGGGACAATACAGACTCTCGGGAAGAGGCTCTTGTCGAAATCTATAAACGCCTGCGTCCGGGTGAACCGCCTACAGTGGAAAACGCAGCTCAACTGTTAGAATCGCTATTTTTTGATTCTAAGCGTTACGACTTGGCTACTGTTGGGCGCTATAAGCTTGGTAAAAAGTTAGGATGGCGCCGGCGGCTATTAGGAAAGACCCTCGGTCAACCACTGGTTGATAAAGAAACCGGTGAGATCGTCGTCGAAGAAAACACAGTCCTCGAAGAAGCTGTTCTTGATCGCATTGCAGCCGCCGAAGTCTTTAAGGGCACCGGTAAGCACGAAGCTTGGATCAAACAAAAAGATGGTACTCCGGTAAAGTTAATACTAAACTCAGTATTGCCATTTACTCATCGAACCATTACCAGAGAGGATATTATTGCTGCAATCAGCTATCTTCTTAATTTAATGGATGGTCATGGTACTACTGATGATATTGACCATTTAGGCAACCGTCGTCTTCGTTCTGTCGGGGAACTGCTACAAAATCAGTTCCGTATTGGCTTGGCCCGGATGGAACGGGTAGTCAAAGAACGTATGACTATCCAGGATATCGACGTAATTACACCGCAGGCTCTCATCAACATCAGACCTGTCGTTGCCGCGATAAAAGAATTTTTTGGTTCCAGCCAGTTGTCACAGTTTATGGATCAGACCAATCCGCTGGCAGAACTTACTCATAAACGGCGTCTGAGCGCCCTGGGCCCTGGTGGTCTTAGCCGGGAACGCGCCGGTTTCGAAGTCCGCGACGTTCACCATTCTCACTATGGCCGGATGTGTCCGATTGAGACCCCAGAAGGTCCGAATATCGGACTTATCGGCTCGCTGTCGACCTTTGGCAGAATTAATGAATTTGGCTTTATCGAGACACCATATCGTAAAGTCAATAAAAGTGGGCATCAAGTAACAGATGATGTAATGTATCTGACGGCTGATGAGGAAGATGAGATGATCATCGCTCAGGCCAATGAAGCGCTTGATGAAAACGGCTGGTTTAAATCTCCGCGTGTTATCTGCCGTTACAAACATGAAACCTTGGTAGTTCCGGCTGAAAAGGTCGACTACATGGACGTCTCGCCGAAACAGGTAGTGTCGATTGCTACAGCGATGATTCCTTTCCTGGAAAACGACGACGCCAACCGGGCCCTAATGGGGGCTAACATGCAACGTCAGGCTGTGCCGCTTCTTAGAACCCAGGCACCGCTTATTGGTACGGGTATGGAGTACAAAGCTGCCCGTGACTCAGGGGTTGTAATTTTAGCGAAAAACGCTGGCGTCATCGAAAAAGTAACAGCAACAGAAATTCATATCCGCACTGAAAAAGGCGGGCTTGATACCTATAAGTTGCTCAAATATCTTAGATCTAACCAAGGTACTTGCATTAACCAAAGGCCTATCGTATATAAAGGTGAGCAGATTGTTAAGGGCCAAGTGCTGGCAGATGGCCCATCAACAGATAAAGGTGAACTGGCACTGGGTTATAATGTGCTTGTGGCATTTATGCCCTGGGAAGGTTACAATTACGAGGATGCTATCCTCTTAAGCCAGGACTTGGTTAAAGAAGATGTATTTACGTCCATACATATTGAAGAATATGAATGTGATGCTCGTGATACCAAACTTGGACCTGAAGAAATTACCCGCGATATTCCAAATGTTGCGGAAGATGTGCTGCGTGACCTTGATGACCGTGGTATTATCCGCGTCGGCGCTGAAGTGCGGCCAGGTGACATCCTAGTTGGCAAAGTAACGCCTAAAGGCGAAACTGAACTGACTGCGGAAGAACGTCTCCTTAGGGCTATCTTTGGTGAAAAAGCACGTGAGGTTCGTGATACCTCGCTCAGAGTACCACATGGTGAAGCGGGAAAGATCGTTGACGTAAAAGTCTTTACCCGAGAGAATGGTGACGAATTGCCGCCAGGAGTTAACCAACTGGTACGGTGCTATATCGCCCAAAAACGGAAGATCTCCGAAGGCGATAAAATGGCCGGTCGTCATGGTAACAAAGGGGTAGTTTCCCGGATAATGCCTAAGGAAGATATGCCTTTCCTACCTGATGGCACACCAGTACAAGTCGTATTGAACCCATTGGGTGTACCGTCCCGGATGAATATCGGTCAGGTACTTGAAACCCACTTAGGCCGTGCCGCTGCCGCAATTGGTATGCAGGTCAAGATGGGTGACCCAACCTTGATCGAACGTCTGAAAGAAATCAACTATGATCTCGAGAAACATGGTATGCCTCAGCCTGATAAAGCCGGCATTCATTTGGCAACACCGGTATTTGATGGTGCCACTGAAACTGAAGTCATCAAGACGCTCAAAGCAGCAGGCTTGTCAGAGGATGGCAAAACAGCGCTTTATGATGGCAGGACAGGAGAACAATTTGACAACCACGTAACTGTTGGCTATGTGTATATGCTCAAATTGGCTCATTTGGTTGATGATAAAATCCATGCCCGTTCAACTGGCCCGTACTCGCTTGTTACTCAGCAGCCTCTGGGCGGTAAAGCCCAGTTTGGCGGTCAGCGTTTTGGTGAGATGGAGGTTTGGGCACTGGAAGCATATGGTGCAGCCTATACCCTGCAAGAACTCTTGACTGTCAAATCTGACGATGTTGTTGGTCGCGTAAAAACCTATGAGGCCATTGTTAAAGGTGAAAACGTGCCTGAGCCGGGAGTACCCGAATCCTTCAAGGTATTGATCAAAGAGCTCCAAAGTATTGGTCTTGATGTTAAAATACTGACTGAAGATGCCCAGGAAATTATGATTCGTGATTCAGATGAAGACATTAACGAAACAGCTAAGGAATTAGAACTCAATATTGGCGATGATGTGCCCAAAGCTCCCGTTGAACGCAAAAAGACGGATTTCGAGAGCGATGTGGTCGATGAACTTGAAGCCAATGATGATATTGAACCGTTGGAAGAAGAGCTTGACATTATCGCTGAAATTGGCGAGATGGACCCTGATATTGCACAACGGGCAGATGAAGAAGAATTTGATTTCCAGCCTCAAAAGAGCAATGCGAAGAAGCTCAAGGAAAATGCTAAAAAGTCTAATCCCCGTGACTATATGGAAGACATTATAGAAGACGAGGATCTGGACTAGTTAGAAGGGAGCGATAATCCCCTTGTTGGACGTAAATAACTTTGATTCGATGCGTATTGGTCTGGCGTCACCGGAGCAAATCCGCAAGTGGTCGCATGGCGAAGTAAAAAAGCCTGAAACTATTAATTACCGTACGCTCAAGCCGGAGCGCGAGGGTCTGTTTTGCGAAAAGATCTTTGGACCGACCCGGGACTGGGAGTGTCATTGCGGTAAGTATAAGCGGATTCGCTATAAAGGCATTATTTGCGACCGTTGCGGCGTAGAAGTAACCCGGTCTAAAGTCCGGCGTGACCGGATGGGTCATATTGAATTGGCAGCGCCTGTTTCCCATATCTGGTACTTTAAAGGTATACCTAGTCGGATGGGACTTATTCTTGATATTTCCCCGCGCTCGCTGGAGAAAGTTTTATACTTTGCCTCCTATATCGTGCTCGACCCAGGTGACACCCCGCTCATGAAAAAACAGCTTTTAAACGAAAACGAGTACCGTGAACATCGTGACAAATATGGCAGTGCGTTTAAAGTTGGCATGGGTGCCGAAGCCATTAAGAAGCTCTTAGAAGAGCTCGATTTAGAAAAAATGAGCCGTGAACTCAGGCAAGAACTAAAAGAGGTAAGCGGCCAACGTAAAATCCGGGCGATTCGACGCTTGGAAGTTTCTGAGGCTTTCCGTAAGTCTGGCAATAATCCGGCATGGATGATCATGGATGTGACCCCGGTTATTCCGCCTGAATTGCGGCCAATGGTACAGCTTGACGGTGGGCGGTTTGCCACTTCAGATTTAAACGACTTGTACCGCCGGGTAATCAATCGTAACAACCGTTTAAAACGCCTCTTAGACTTAGGTGCACCGGATATCATTGTTCGCAACGAGAAACGTATGCTGCAAGAAGCCGTTGACGCTCTGATCGACAATGGCCGCCGCGGCCGTCCGGTTACCGGTCCTGGCAACCGCCCCTTAAAGTCTTTGAGCGATATGCTCAAAGGTAAGCAAGGGCGTTTTCGACAGAACCTCTTAGGTAAACGTGTAGACTACTCTGGCCGTTCGGTTATCGTAGTTGGTCCGGAACTTAAGATGCACCAATGCGGCTTGCCTAAAGAAATGGCGCTAGAATTATTTAAGCCTTTTGTCATGAAAAAGCTGGTCAACGCAGGTCATGCTCATAATATTAAAAGCGCTAAGCGTATGGTAGAAAGGGTACGTCCAGAGGTTTGGGATGTACTCGAAGAAGTTATTAAAGAGCATCCGGTACTCTTAAACCGTGCGCCAACTTTGCATAGGCTGGGCATCCAAGCCTTTGAGCCGGTACTTTCCGAAGGCCGGGCCATTAAAATCCATCCTTTGGTCTGTACAGCATACAACGCCGACTTTGACGGCGACCAAATGGCGGTACACGTGCCCTTGTCAGCTGAAGCTCAGGCCGAAGCCCGCATGCTTATGCTGTCAGCCCACAACATTTTGTCAACAAAAGATGGCAGGCCGGTAGCTACGCCTACTCAGGATATGGTATTGGGAGCATACTACCTGACCATTGAGAAAGACCCTGAAGATGGCCACTTAAGAGCCTTTGCCAACATGAACGAAGCTTTGCTAGCCTACCACCATAAGACGTTAGGCTTACATGAAAAACTCAGAATGCGTATTGAGGGCTATGGCCTAGTTCATACTACTATTGGCAGGCTGATTTTCAATGAAGTTTTGCCGCCTGAAATTAGGCATTATGAAAAAAGGGGCGAAGAATGGCACCTCGGTAAGCTGATGGATAAAAAGCAGCTTGGCCGCCTTGTTGCTGATTCTTACCGTATTTTTGGCAATGCCAAAACAGCAGTTGTCTTAGATGCCGTTAAGCGCCTTGGTTTCTCGTTTGCCTGCCGCGCTGGGATAACAGTTGCTATCTCAGATATCAAGATTCCAGCCGAAAAGAAAGATATATTGGCAGCGGCCGAAGAAAAAGTTAATACCATTGATAAGCAGTTCCGCCGTGGTTTGATTACCGATGATGAGCGGTACAAAAAGACGATTGACCTGTGGACTAAAGCTACTGATGATGTTACTGCCGCTATGATGGCCACTTTAGACCGGTTTAACCCAGTCTATATGATGGCAAACTCAGGTGCTCGTGGTAACATTCAGCAGATTCGTCAGTTAGCCGGTATGCGCGGCCTTATGGCTGACCCGTCCGGACGAATCATCGATCTTCCCATTAAAGCTAACTTCCGTGAAGGCTTAACAGTATTAGAGTACTTTATCTCTACGCATGGTGCGCGTAAAGGCTTGGCTGATACCGCGCTCCGTACAGCTGACTCAGGTTACCTCACACGCCGTTTGGTTGACGTAGCTCAGGATGTGATTGTTCGCGAGGAAGACTGTGATATCGTGGGACTCAACCTTGTGCGTGAGCGGGCGCGCCTGGCCCAATCAAGCGCTGGTGCCATTGACATGCTCCGCGATACGCTTGTTGGCCGTATCCTGGCCCAAGAGGTGTATGATCCTAAAACAGCAGACATCCTTTTACCTCACGGAACACTGCTTAATGATGATAACCTGCGTCTTATTGGTGAACGCGGTGTACCTGAAATCATTATTCAGGGTCAAACGGACGAAACTGAGGAAGATGTCTGTCGTGTCGTTGCTGCCGAAACCATTGCTCTTGGTGCGCCTGAAGCAAAAGTGCGCGCTGCTCTTAAAGAAGCTATGGTACGGGAAATGCTAGGCAAAAATACAACCGAAGCCATCAAAACCAGTGATGGTGTAGAGCTTGTTCCTGCTGATACGCCTTTCACTGAAGAACACATTGAGGCTGTTTTAGCTAGCTCTGTCAAAGAAGTGAAAGTCCGTAACAACAACATCAGGGGTATCGAGGTTGAAGCAATCAAAGAAGGCTCTGGTGTTATTGAAACACTCAAAGACCGGATTGTTGGCAGAATGTCGGCTGAAGATATTGTTAATCCAGCCACTGGTGAAACCGTGGTTAAAATTAATGAGCTGATAACCGAAGAGTTGGCAGACGAGGTTGTCAAAGTACGTGAGAAGGTCTCTATCCGATCAGTACTTACCTGCCGGTCACGGTTTGGCGTATGTATCAATTGCTATGGACGCAACCTGGGCACAAGCCATATGGTAGATGTCGGTGAAGCTGTCGGCATTATCGCTGCTCAGTCCATCGGTGAACCTGGTACCCAGCTTACCATGAGAACGTTCCATACCGGCGGTGTCGCTGGTGATGATATTACTCAAGGTCTGCCGCGGGTAGAAGAATTGTTTGAAGCCCGTAAACCTAAACGCCAAGCCATTATTACCGAAGTTGATGGCCGGGTAGAGGTAAAAGAGATTAAAGGTATGCGTCGAGTTACAATCTTTCCGTCAGATGCTTCACTGGGTGAAGAACGTGTCTACCAAGTACCTTATGGTGCAAGGCTTATTGTCAATGACGGGCAAACCGTTGAAGCGGGCGACCGTCTGACAGAAGGCGCGGTAAATCCCCATGATATTCTGCGGGTTAGTGGGCTAAAAGCCACCCAGCGCTATCTGGTATATGAAGTTCAAAAAGTATATAAATCTCAGGGTGTTGAAATTAACGATAAGCATATCGAAGTCATGGTTCGCCAGATGATGCACAAAGTCAAGGTGGAAGAAGCCGGTGATACCGATGTTCTTCCAGGCGAATATATTGATCTTAATACCTTTGAAGAGGAAAATGCTAAGGCTATTGAAGCAGGCGGCGAGCCGGCAATAGCTAGGCCGATACTCCTTGGTATTACAAAGGCGTCGTTGGCTACAGATTCTTTCTTATCTGCTGCGTCCTTCCAGGAAACGACACGCGTGCTTACCGAAGCTGCCATCAAAGGCAAAGTCGATCCGCTCCTGGGGCTTAAGGAAAATGTAATTATCGGCAAACTTATTCCGGCTGGTACCGGCATGAGCCGTTACCGCAATGTTCGACTGAAAACTGTTTCATCACTGTCGAAGCCAGAGGATTTAATTGGCGAATAAGGATAAAAATAGTTAGATATACTAAGACTGGGAGTGGTGTAAAATCATTCCCAGTCTTGATGTATTAAGGGGTGTATTTGCTATTTATGATACACCCGGTTTAGTGTATTTAAATGTGCGCAGAAACTCTAATAGTTTATTGACATTTGAAATTCGAAATGTTAATATATTAGAGTGCCTTGTGAACATTGCTTATTTACCCGAAGGAGTTGGAAGTCGTGAGTGGTCAGGAACTTGAGGGCTTAAAGACTGCCAAGAAGGCCATTGGCGCTAAACAAACAGCGCGGGCTGTGGAAAAAGGTCTGGCCATTAAGGTATACCTTGCTAATGATGCCGACCGTCGGGTGGTAGCGCCGCTTGCGCAGCTGTGCGCCCAAATGGGAATACAGCTTGATGAAGCAGCAACTATGATTGAGCTTGGAAAGGCTTGCGGTATCGAAGTTGGAGCCGCAGCCGTAGCTGTCTTAAAATAGGTGATTTCAAGGACAAGTCGTTAATAATTTTGCCTGCTGAAAGCAGTGGGTGAAGTTTTTAATAATAAATAACGAGATTGGGGAAGGAGGTGCGCTTAATAAATGCCAACAATTAGTCAGTTAGTGCGCAAAAGCCGGGAGTCACTAGTGCAAAAGTCCACTGCTCCTGCACTTAAAGAAAGTCCGCAAAAACGTGGCGTATGCACGAGAGTATATACAACTACTCCGAAAAAACCTAACTCTGCACTCCGCAAAGTTGCCCGTGTACGCTTAACTAATGGTATCGAAGTAACTGCCTACATTCCGGGTATCGGTCACAACCTACAGGAACACTCGGTTGTACTTATCCGTGGTGGCAGGGTAAAAGATTTGCCAGGCGTACGTTATCACATTATTCGCGGCGCTCTTGACACCGCCGGTGTTGCCAAACGCAGCCAAGGCCGTTCAAAATACGGTGCCAAAAAGGCCGTTGCCAAGAAATAGCTGCTAGAACTTCTGCAGAGTTTTGTAAAAAGGAGGGATACTGATGCCAAGAAAAGGTGCTGTTCCCAAGCGGGATGTATTGCCGGATCCGGTATATAGCTCCAAGCTGGTAACTAGATTTATTAACAAATTGATGTATGACGGCAAGAAAGGCGTTGCCGAAAACATTGTATATGACGCGTTTGAAGCCATTCGCGCCAAAACCGGCAAAGATCCGATGGAAGTATTCGAGACAGCGTTGAAAAACGTTATGCCGGTTCTCGAAGTTCGTGCTCGCCGTGTAGGTGGAGCCAACTATCAAGTGCCTGTTGAAGTGCGGCCTGATCGCAAAATGTCGCTTGGTATTCGCTGGTTGGTTAACTATTCCCGCAATCGCGGTGAAAAGACCATGCACGAACGCCTTGCTTCAGAATTAATGGATGCAGCCAACAATACTGGCGCGTCTGTTAAGAAGCGTGAAGACACCCATAAAATGGCCGAAGCCAATAAGGCTTTTGCACATTATCGCTGGTAAAAATCGAAGTTCGAAGTTTGAGGTTCGTTGTTCGAAAAGCAAAGGGGTTGCGTAAGCAACCCGTCTTTAAAATCGAATATACGAGCAACGAATATTCGAACTCGCGATATTAAGGAGTGAAAATAGTGGCCCGAAAGTTTCCTCTCGAAAAGACGCGGAACATCGGCATCATGGCGCATATAGACGCTGGCAAGACCACTACGACCGAACGCATACTGTTTTATACCGGCAGAGTACACAAGATTGGTGAAGTGCATGATGGCGCTGCGACTATGGACTGGATGGTGCAGGAACAAGAAAGAGGTATAACCATTACCTCGGCGGCCACTACAGCCCAATGGGAAGGTCATCGTATTAACATCATTGACACACCAGGCCACGTGGACTTTACAGTTGAAGTAGAACGTTCGCTCAGAGTGCTTGATGGCTCGGTTGCGGTATTTTGTGCCAAAGGTGGCGTGGAGCCCCAGTCTGAAACTGTGTGGCGTCAAGCTGACAAGTATGGCGTTCCCCGTATGGCGTATGTAAACAAAATGGATATCACCGGTGCTGATTTCTACCGGGTTGTCGATATGATGAAGGGTCGTCTAGGTGCTAATGCAGTGCCGATCCAATTACCAATTGGGTTTGAAGATACCTTTAAAGGCTTTGTCGATCTTATTGACATGAAGGCTGTTATTTACACCGATGACCTTGGTAAGGTGAGTGAGGCTAGCGAAATTCCTGAAGATATGATGGAAAACGCTGAACTCTATCGTCAAAACCTCTTGGACGCTGTCGCAGAAAGCGACGATGAACTGATGATGAAATACCTTGAGGGTGAAGAACTCACTATTGAGGAAATCAAATCAGCTATTCGTAGGGCGACCATTGCCTGCAAAATGACACCTGTAATATGCGGGTCGTCTTACAAAAATAAAGGTGTGCAGCCGCTGCTAGATGCTGTTATTGCCTATATGCCTGCGCCAACAGATATTCCTGCCATCAAAGGCGTTAAGCCTGATAGCGGCGAAGAAGATGAGCGCGCGGCTGATGATAGCCTACCGTTCTCGGCGTTAGCCTTCAAAATTATGGCTGACCCATATGTCGGCAAGTTAGCCTTCTTTAGAGTATATTCTGGTCAGTTGGCTTCTGGTTCTTATGTGTATAACTCCACAAAAGGAAAACGCGAGCGCATTGGACGGATTCTTCAGATGCATGCTAATCACCGCGAAGAAATTGAAGTGGTTTACACTGGTGATATAGCCGCTGCTGTAGGCCTAAAAGATACTACTACCGGTGATACTCTGTGCGACGACAAAAACGTCATTATTCTTGAATCCATGGTCTTCCCTGACCCGGTTATCTCGATAGCCGTTGAACCGAAGACTAAGGCTGACCAAGAAAAAATGGGTGTTGCGCTCAATCGTCTTGCTGAAGAAGATCCTACCTTTAAGATGTACACCGACCAAGAAACCGGCCAGACCATTATCTCTGGTATGGGCGAACTGCACCTTGAAATCATTGTTGACAGGATGCTCAGAGAGTTCAAGGTTGAATGCAATGTGGGTAAACCTCAGGTTGCCTACCGTGAAACCATCCGTAAACCTGTTAAATCTGAAGGCAAGTTTGTTCGTCAGTCTGGCGGCCGTGGTCAATACGGTCACTGCTGGCTGCAAATTGAGCCGCTTGAACCAGGCCAAGGCTTTATCTTTGAAAACAAAGTTGTCGGTGGTGCTATTCCTAGAGAATTCATTAACCCGATTGAAGCTGGTATCAAAGAAGCTATGGAGACTGGGGTATCTGCTGGATATCCGATGGTTGATATTAAGGTAACTGTTGTTGACGGTTCTTACCATGATGTTGACTCTTCGGAAATGGCGTTTAAAATTGCTGGCTCAATGGGCTTCAAGGCTGGTTGTGTCAAGGCGACACCAGTTATCCTTGAACCATATATGAAAGTTGAAGTTATTGTACCTGAAGATTACATGGGCGATGTTATCGGCGACTTAAACTCCCGCCGGGGCCGCATCGAAGGTATGGAAGCCCGTTCTGGCGCACAATCGATAAGAGCGTTTGTGCCGCTTTCTGAAATGTTCGGTTACTCCACAGACCTTCGTTCAAAAACCCAAGGCCGTGGCAACTATTCAATGGAATTTGACCATTATGAAGAAGTGCCTAAGAATATCGCCGAAGTTATTGCTGCTAAAAATAAGGGTGCATAACTCGCTTACTTAATTGTTAAATCTTTAAAAGTAATAAACTTAGGAGGTAATACTCAAATGGCTAAGAAAAAGTTTGAAAGAAACAAGCCGCACGTTAACATTGGCACCATCGGTCACGTTGACCATGGCAAAACCTCGCTGACAGC
>NZ_FWXI01000014.1 GCF_900176355.1 Sporomusa malonica
GCCAGGTAAATACTCGTAAAGACCAAAGAGGCCAAACAGTATAAAGATAATTGCGGCAAACCATTTTACTGCACGCTCGGGGATTCTTTTTCCTAGCACAATGCCGATGATAATGCCTATGCCGTCTGCTACCATCATACCGGTAGTCGTTCCTAGCCATACAGGGACAATGGCATTGAATTGAGCAGCTAATGCAACAGTGGCCAGCTGTGTTTTATCTCCCATCTCGGCAATGAAAAAGGCAATGGCTACTGTCCAAAAGGGACTGCGTTTAGAAGCTCTGTCTTCGCCGTTAAGCTCATCACCACGGATTGTCCAAAGGCCGAAGATGATAAAGGATATGGCAGCCGCAATCTGGATGTAATTCATGGGAATGAAATGAGTCAAATAACTGCCGACAACTACGGCGAACAGATGGTTAAGAATTGTGGCAACAAATACGCCCCACATTACCGTTTGCCATTTGTAGCGAGTAGCAAAAGCCATGGCTAGAAGTTGAGTCTTGTCGCCCATCTCTGCAAGAACTACAAAGACAAGCGAAGTCAAAAATACTGTCATAATGAAGCCTCCTTAATGTGTTGTTATATATAAAAAACGAGACCTTTAGTATGACCGTATTAGGCCATACTAAAGGTCTCGCTAATTGACAACTGTCAACAACAGAGCCAGATGATTGCTCATCAGTATGTTGACTCTGTTCTATGAGCTACTCCCCTTTAGGAGTGTTATATTATTTTTTTATTCTATAATAGACAAGCAGAAATGTCAATGCTAAAATAGCCCTGATTGTGGTGGGATGGCTGCAAATTATCACTTTTAGCGTTAGTCGCAATCACAATGAATTATGTGAGGATGCTGACAATCAGCCGTTTCGCTTTGAATCATTTCGAGGATTTCAAGAAAGTGCTCGGCTTCACGACGGACATGATCAGCAAGTAATGGCGGGATTAGAGATAGCACCGCACATTGCTGAATTAACTCTTCGGCCGTTGCTTTAAAGTTCCTCAATTCTATGGTTGAATTAGTTACTTCTTTCTCAAATCGTGCAAAATCGTTGTTGGGACGGAAGTGCCAAAGCATACTATCAAAATCTCGGGCATGCAGTTGGAGCTGATCAAATTTGTCACTAAGGGTATTTGACGTGTTCAGAACCTCCCGTTCAGATGGATCAAGTAACCCACGGATGAACTTCAGATGGTCGGCCATAATCCTTAGCCAGAACACGTTTTCACTCACAATAGCATCAACAGGATATTTCATTTCACCGGATTGAATTTTTCCCAGCACCTTAAGAAAATACATAGCTTCGCGAGACACATGGTCAATGAGTAAAGGATAGTTAGCACCACCGCGAATTTTGCATTCAATCAAAAGATGAAGGAGATGTCTTTTAAAGCAAAAAATATTTTTAACGGCTATAATAACTCGTTCAATAAAACGTTCAAAATTGCTGTCACAATTAATACGAGCTGCTGTATTTTCGAGGTCTTCGAAGACATTATAGAATCCCTGTGCTTCACTGATTAATTGAGTCTGGTCGCAAGGTAGCCCGAGTTTAATAAACAAAGCATGTTCCTTCATTATGCGAAGCCAGAATCTAACTTCGTGCACAGTTAGGGGAACAAAAGGTTGTACTTCCTTACAAAAAATGTCCAACAGTAGTCCCTCCCACTAAAATCTGTATTTGCTACATAATATGTAAATTACGGCTTAATGGTTACTACTGTGGATAAATCTATCATATCAGCACGTTATCTCTTACCACTCAAGGCTTCGCAAATATTTGAGGCTTATTTAATCCAATCGT
This sequence comes from Sporomusa malonica, assembly GCF_900176355.1. Classification (GTDB taxonomy): domain Bacteria; phylum Bacillota; class Negativicutes; order Sporomusales; family Sporomusaceae; genus Sporomusa; species Sporomusa malonica. Next base: position 1,808 of record NZ_FWXI01000014.1, read on the forward strand.
ACAGGGCATAAAGGACTAGAAGCCATAGCATAACAATGATATATGTCGCAAGCCACATCTTGGGCTTTATAGTGGGTGGATTCTTCTTTGCTTCTTCGCGGCAAGCGTCTAACACGCTAGTCGGCATCAGCCTTATTGCGAGGGCTATACCAAGTGGCAGAAGGATTACTTCATCCAAATAGCCTAGAACTGGAATGAAGTCAGGAATTAAATCTATTGGGCTTAATGCGTAACCGACAATAATGGCGGCAAAAATCTTAGCATAGAGCGGTGTCTGTGGATGCTTCAGTGCAAAGTACATAGCAATTACATCGCTCTTAAGCTTTCGCGCCCATTGTTTGAGCCGTTGGTTTAGCACCTGCTCTCTGGACTTTTCTTCTTCCATCTATCGAGACCTCCGTACATCTTTTACTGTAATTGTTACATACGATGCGGGAGGTTTCAATATTTTAGATTACTGGCAGACAAAATGCGAACAGAGCTAAGAATAAAGTAGGCGATTATGGTTGGAAGGTAGGACGCAATAATCATAATCGATTTTTTTATTGATAAAACAATATATATTAGATATAGTGAGTATACATAAGTCATGATTAGCTTTGAAATATTTAAGGCCTAGGGGGGAGTTATGGGAAATCTACGCGACCATCGTAAAATTAGTGTAGCTCTGATTTCAACATATGATGACATGACAAAGACTTTTGTCATGTTAGCCGAACAAGAAGGATTGAACCCTTATATTGCTTCGGCAACGCTAGAAAAAGCTGCGGCAATTGCCAAGGAAATATCTCCTACCACTGATGTCATTATAAGTCGTGGTGGGACTGCCGAATATATAAAAAAAGTGGTGGATATTCCTGTAGTCTCTGTTCCTATCACTTCATTTGATGCTATCCGCTCGATCTATGAAGTAAAAGATCGTTTTGATGAACTTGCCTTTTTTAATTATCGGGATAAGATGTATGGAATCAGGGATATTGAAAAAATGTTTAGTATTAAGATTCATGAATATATTTTCGTCTCCGAACAGGATATTGAAGATGGGCTTAGGGATGCAAAGAGCAAGGGTTTGAAGATAGCAATAGGCGGTATAATTATAAAGAACTTAGCTGCTGCCTACGGCCTAGAAGGTAAACTGATAAAAAGCGGTGAAGAGGCAGTTTATCTTTCGGTGCGCGAAGCAGTCCATTTGGCTCAAGTTCGACTCATAGAGCAAAGCCGGGCAGCTAGGATCAAAGGGGTACTCGATTCAATTGCTGAAGGTATTATTGTTACTGATGAACAAAATCAAGTCGTTATGTATAATCCGGCAGCTGAAAAGATATTTAAGATTCCTTGTGAGCAAGTTATTGGGCAGGCAGTTCAAACGGTTATTCCTAATACCAGGATGCATAACGTGTTTGAAACTGGTGAGCCTGAAATGGCTGTTCTGCAAAAAATTCATGGGGGCAATATCGCTACAAACCGGATACCACTAGTTTTTGATGAAAAAATTATCGGAGTGGTAAGCACTTTCGAAGACGTCACTGCAATTCAACGATTGGAGCAACAAATCCGTAAGCAGATGCATGTGAAGGGGTTTGTAGCCAAGAATAGTTTCGAAGATATATTGACTGTTAATTCTGCTATGCAGGAAGTAAAGGAATTAGCTGCTTTATACTCAACTACGGATTCTAGTGTACTTATTGAAGGTGAATCAGGCACAGGTAAGGAACTGTTTGCACAAAGTGTCCACAATGCCAGCAGACGTTCTGCGGGACCATTTGTTGCCGTCAATTGTGCTGCGATACCTGAGCATCTTCTAGAAAGCGAGTTATTCGGCTATGAAGGCGGAGCCTTTACCGGTGCTCGAAAAGAAGGAAAGCAGGGTTTATTTGAATTGGCCCATAAAGGTACCATTTTTTTGGATGAAATAGGCGAGATTCCACAGTCTTTGCAAGCCAGGTTGTTGAGGGTGCTTCAAGAAAAGGAAATAATGCGGGTTGGCGGTGACAAAATACTACCTGTTGATATTCGTATTATTAGCGCAACAAATAAGGATTTAGAAAAAAGAGTGTCACAAGGTGAATTTCGCGACGATCTATACTATCGATTGAATGTATTTAATCTAAAAATACCGCCGCTTAGAGAGCGAAAAGAAGATATATTTTTGCTTGCCAAGGCGTTTTTGTCTAAAACTGACTCTAGAATAAATCTTGACGGTGCAGATAGAGCAATAAAAAATATGCTGCTAAGCTATGATTGGCCAGGCAATATCAGAGAGCTGCAAAATGTAATGGAGAGACTGGCGTTATTGGCTAGCCGACCTTTGGGCGAGCTTCGTTGGGCAGAGATGCTGCATAAGGTAATGCTAACGCCAGCTGTAGACGACATGACTATTACTATCAGGGTAGATGTGGGGCGAGGCCTAAAACCCGCCATTAATCATGTAGAGAAAACGATTATTGGAATAATGATGGCAAGATGTGAGCAGAACCAAGATATCGTAGCAAAGAAACTAGGTATTGGGCGTACTAGCCTTTGGCGAAAAGGCAAAGATTAACAAGAGTTCGTAGGTTTAAATACTGATTTAGTATTCCGGGGCATCTTATTGAAGTAAGGTTCCGTAAACTTTTGGTTTACGGAACCTTTTTCTTATGCTGTCATACCTTTGAAGCTTGTTCCAAAATAAGAATTTCTGTTTCCATAAATGAAAACAGAAATTTATCGGATAATCTAAAGGGCTTGTGAACTGTCGTTGTTTGATGGAAATTCCAAAATTGAAAAGTGCATCGCGAAATATAGTGAATTTTGAAGAGTTTTCGTGTTGGCATGCTTTTTGCGATGTATATAGCATGAAAGAACTAGATTGGGGGTGCGGGTATTTATAATGGTAAACGTGTCTAGAATAAGGTGATTCCAGAACCCGATTATGAAACGCTAAAAAAGAAAGAATTTGAAAAGAAAGAGGCGAAAAAAATGTCAGGCAAAATGACACAGTATCGTTGGTGGGTGATGGCATTTATCTTTGTAATCTATACTATAGCGAATGCTGATCGTGCGAATATCGGGTTTGCTTTACCGTATATCAGAAAAGAGTTTGCAATGAGTAATACCGAGGCAGGCGCTATTATCAGTTTGTTTTTCGCTGGGTATTCAATCGGGCAAATCCCTTCAGGTTTTCTGATCCGTAAGTTTGGTATGCGATCTATGTTTAGCATGGGAATGTTATTAACTTCTATCTTCACCGGACTTCTTGGATTTGCCGGCAACGCGTTTCATTTTAAGGCTCTCCGTCTGTTGATAGGACTGGCTGAATCGCCCGTCGTAGTCGGCTGTACGACAACAATTAATCAATGGTTCCCGCCAAAGGAAAAAGGAACAGCCACAGGAATGTTCCTGGCGGGATCGAAGCTTGGTCCGTTGATTGTTCCCCCGATATGTGCATGGATCATACTCACATTTGGCTGGCGAGAGATTTTCATCGCGTTCATGATCCCGGGAGTGCTCTTATCTGTATTTTGGTATATCATGGTAAACAATAAACCGGAAGAAAGCAGATTTGTTTCACAAAAGGAAGTAGAGTATATCCATAGTTCTGAAAATGTAGCGATGGAAAAGAAAAATACAGAAAAAAAGAGCGAATACAAGCTCTGGTGGTTGGATAAAATCGTACGCGCCAAAAAAGTCGAACCTCTTGTCAATTCCAAGCAGATATTTCGTTCTTGGGATATATATGGGGCTGCAATGGGTTACTTCTTCATGGTTGGTATTGTCAGTGTGCTGATGTCTTGGCTTCCTAGCTACCTGGTGAATGTCAAGCAATTTGCAATCATGAAGACGGCATTTGTGTCTGCATCCCCCTTCGCCGGAACTGTGGTAGGAAATTTTCTCGGTGGCTGGGTTTCGGACAGATTCTTAAATAAGCGTCGTAAGCCGCTTATGATGGTTACCGCACTGTCAACGACTATCATGATGTATTCCTTGGTATATGCTCCTGCCGACGCATATTTATTGGCATTGCTTTTATTTGGCACAGGATTCTTGCTTAGCGTAGGATATTCGGCTTTTGCAGTTTATCCTATGGGGCGGACTACTAAAGAGGCTTATCCGGTTGCCTGGGGCATCGTTAATACCGGCGGACAACTGGGGGGAACATGCTTTCCGCTGATAGTGGGAATGATTCTGGACAAATTTAACTGGGATGTGGTTTTTGCCTCTTTGGCGTTCGGTTCATTCATCTGTCTGCTGATTGTTTCTACAATCATCGAACCTGTCGAGGATCCTTTGGAAAAACCGCACTCTTAGTAAGGTGAAAATTAGCGCCTGCTTACGTATATCTTTGAAAAAGTTATTGTTTAATATAAAGTTTGTAAGGGAGAGGTAATTATGTTGGATAGAAAAGGTGCGCTGGAAGGCTTAACGGTATTAGATTTGACTAGGGTCTTGGCGGGCCCGTTTTGTACCATGATGCTTGCAGACATGGGTGCTAATGTAATTAAGATTGAACAGGCAGGCACAGGCGCTGATGAACGACAAATGGGTCCTTTTTTAAATGGGGAAAGCGCCTATTTTATGAACTTAAACCGTAATAAAAAGGGAGTAACCCTAAATTTAAAATCTTCTAAAGGCAAGGAAATTTTTATAGGCCTTGTAAAAAATGCCGACATAGTAATTGAAAATTATCGTCCTGGCACCATGGAAAAGCTTGGCTTGGGCTATGATGTGTTAAAAGAAATTAACCCAGGAATTATTTATGCAGCCATCTCGGGATTCGGACACTCTGGACCATATACCAAGCGTCCTGGCTATGACATTATTGCCCAGGCTATGAGTGGGTTGATGAGCACCACCGGCTGGCCGGGCGGCCAGCCTACCCGGTCAGGAACAGCTATGGGGGATGTTTTGGGAGGTCTGTCGGCAGCCATTGGTATTTTATCAGCCGTGCATAATAGGACTTATACTCAGAAGGGACAGAAAGTTGACGTAGCTTTAGTTGATTCGGCAGTTGCAAGCCTGGAAATCATAAATATGATTTATTTCACGGAAAATCGGCTGCCGCAGCGCATAGGTAACCGTTATGAATCGGTTTATCCTTATGACTCATTCCAAGCTAAGGATGATCTAGTTATTATTGCAGGCGGCAATGATAAATTATGGCAACTGTTCTGCGGCGTGATAGGTCGTCCCGAGCTAGCTGACCATCCTGAGTATCAACGTACGCGCGACCGGGTAAAAAATCATGTTGCAGTGAAGAAGATCGTAGAGGAATGGACTTGTTCCCGGACTGTCAGCGAAATAGTCGAACAACTATTAGCTACCGGGATTCCTGCTGCACCTATCTATACGATTGAGCAGGTAGCTAACGATCCTCACATTGCTGGAGCAAGAGAGATGTTTGTACAAACAGAACACCCCAAGGCCGGTTCCATCAAACTTACCGGCTCTCATATTAAGCTTTCCGATACAAAACCAGGTATTCGGACACCATCGCCTGCTTTGGGCGAGCACAACCAAGAAGTGCTCTCTAGACTGCTTGGGCTTACGGACAGTGACCTCCAGGCTCTTAAAGAAGAAGGCGTAATCTAATTTTTGGATCCAGACAGGAGTGAAGAATTTGTTTACATTGCCGGAGCAAGTTAAAATTGTTGAGGTAGGACCTAGAGACGGCTTTCAAAATATTAAACAATATATTGCTACAGAGACGAAGTTGAGTATCATTGAAACTATGGTTGCGGCAGGCGTGACTTCGATGGAAGTAACATCTTTCGTTCACCCTAAAGCTATTCCGCAAATGGCAGATGCGGCGCAAGTTGCGGAGACTGTTGCTAGCAAGTACCAAAATACAGCTTTTAAGCCAATCGCCTTGGTCCCCAATCTTACCGGTGGCAAAAAAGCTTATTCTACAGGGATACGGGAAGTATCGTATGTAATTTCCGCCAGTGAAAAACACAACCTGGAAAACATTAATCGGACACACATACAATCATTAGAAGATCTAAGCAACATCGTAAAAGAATTGCCTGACTTAAAAGTCAGGTTGGATGTCGCTACATCTTTTGGATGTCCGTTCTTAGGCAGAGTGGATGACGGTTTGGTGACTAATCTCATTCAGGAAGCCGTGAAATTAGGGATAAAAACTGTTGTATTATGTGATACCATCGGTGTGGCTGACCCCTTATTGGTTTACAATCTTGCGTCCAAAGTGAAAACCACGTTCTCCAATGTTGAAGTGGGTTTACATCTGCATGATACGCGCGGCATGGCTCTCGCGAACACTTTAGCAGGGTTAGAGGCAGGAATCACCATTTTTGAGGCTTCTGTAGGTGGTCTTGGGGGATGTCCGTTTGCTCCCGGTGCGGCCGGTAACGCTGCAACCGAAGATCTAATCAACATGTTTCATGCTATGGGGATAAAAACGGATATTGATTTAAGCAAGTATATTGAAGCAACCAGAATAGTACGCGAGAAAGTTCAGGATGTATTGACGAGTCGCATGGCCTATGCTTGTTCATATAAACATATATAGTCCTGTTTGATTGATTATAGGCGGTCAGGCCTTTAGGGGCTGATCGCCTATCTCCATAGTATCAGCATTGTACGGTTTACTATTTTGGTAGCTTATAGCTATAATGGGAGAGACAGATCGAAAAGCCGTGAGAATTGTACACTTGATTGCTTGACTAAAAAAGGGGGATGGCGGTGTTTATCTCACATATCCTGCAGCAAGTTATTTTGCCGATTGTTCTATTAATTGGGGTGGGAGCTATTTTGCACCGCGCCTTTCAGTTTGAGATGAGAACATTCTCAAAGCTAATCCTCTATTTTTACCTGCCTGCGTTAACCTTTGTCAAAATATATGAGGCGAAAGCTACTCCTTGGTTATTATTGAGTGTATTCGGTTTTTTGATAATTCATTTTAGTATACTTTGTCTGCTTGGAATGATTGTTAGCAAACTAAGTAAGCATAACCAGAAGATGGTTGCTAGCTTTTCAAATAGTATTGCACTTACCAACAATGGAAATGTTGGCATACCTGTTAATGATCTGGCATTTCACCACAATCCGCTGGCTATGTCAATTCAGATGATTGTAGTGTTGTTTGAAATATTCGTCACCTTTACGTATGGGTTGATAAATGCTAGTGCTGCCAGTGTCGGTCTAAAGAAAACAGCATTACAATTTGTAAAGTTGCCTATCTTATATACATTTATTTTAGGACTAATATTTAATATATTTCAGGTGAAAATACCTGATTTCATATGGATACCCATAAATACAGTGTCAAGTGGTATGCTGGCTATAGCGCTAGTTTCAATCGGAGCCCAAGTTGCCAATGTCAGGTTTTATCGTAATACATGGAATGTGATACTGAGCGGTATTATTCGATTAATAATATCCCCGGTGCTTGCGCTTTTACTGATTACAATTCTAGATTTACATGGGACGGTTGCCCAGGCGCTGTGGATTGCCAGTGCAATGCCTTCATCTCGGAATAGTGCCGCACTTGCTTTGGAATATGACAACGAGCCGGAGTTCGCAGCTCAAACAGTACTGATATCTACCCTTTGTAGCAGTATTACATTAACGGTGGTCATTTATTTGTCAATGTCTTTGTTTCAGTAAGAGCTTGAAATAACCCCCTAATGTTAGCCTAATGTGTTCGCTTTACGATTTAATAAATCCCTTATAAGAGTAAGTCAGGCTTCAATTGCTATGCGGGAAGGGGCCAGCGTAGCAATTAATGGTATTTATTATGAAGTTGAACAAGACCTGGTATAACCCCGGATAGAAAAACTGCGCTGAAGAAGCTGAGTCTGTGTGAGCCAAGTACTTCTCCAACGCAGTTACTAATTACATCATTGGGTCCATTTTGAGAGCAGGATGTTGTTTCTCCTCAAGGAACAGGAGATAAGCCGCTGGTGTTGACTGGTGGCTTCTTTTCGTTGCCAATCTATTTAAGTGTTAGACGTAGCTTCCTGGCAAAATATTTGTCTTCAATACACATAATATTGTGATAAATATCACTGCAAAGACAATTATTTTTCTGTAAAATAATGCTAAAGAGGATGCAAGTGGAAAAGACCAATGGTTATGACATTCATGGTATGACCTATGCAAAACTTATAGTACCTGTGGCGGTGGGGTTCAAATACCGGGATTAGATAGCAGATTGTGTTAGGGGAATAAAGTATGATTTGGGCGGGGGCTATAAATTTGCTGGGTAAAAGGATTTTGCGAGAGCGGGTTAGTATCGAAAAAATGATTATTATATACTGCAAGGCAGAGCATCGAACACGTGAGGGGTTGTGTGATGATTGCAACAGTTTGTTAGAATATGCGCTGCAACGGCTTCAACGCTGTATTTTTAGTGAAGATAAACCTGTATGCGCTAAATGTCCAGTTCATTGTTACCGCAAAACCATGAGGGATAAGATTGTCGCTGTAATGCGCTATTCGGGACCCCGTATGATATATAAGCACCCAGTATTAGCTATGCTTCATCTCATTGACTCATTTAGGAATACATCAATAGGCTCGAAGAAGTAATTACGGCGGCAAAGTGGGTAAGAGTGTTATCTTATGAAATAAATGGTATAATATCATAAATCTTCCTTATGTGGAGTAGATAGAGATGTATATTAAAATTGTAATCGACAATATTGGTAAAAGTTTTGGCCAAAGGCTACTGTTTTCAAATATCAGTGCCGAAGTTGCTAGTGGACAGTGTTTGGCAGTAACAGGATGTAATGGTTCCGGTAAGTCTACATTGCTTAAAATCATCGCGGGGTTGGTTCGACCAAGCTCAGGTCAGATTAGGTTAACTTTGGACAATACACCTAGCCCAAAAGAGCGAATTTCTTATACTGGTTTTGTATCGCCTGATATGGCAATGTATGCGGCGCTTACGGGAATCGAAAATATTATCTTCTGGACAAAGGTGCGGGGTGTGGCCTGTTCCAAGTCTGAGGCTGAAAAGTTATGCTGTCAGATGGGGTTAGGCGGAGCTGGGTGTGATATGGTTGCCACCTACTCCACAGGCATGCGGCAACGGTTAAAGCTGGCGGTTATTAAGGCAATTAATCCGCCTGTATGGCTCTTGGACGAGCCTTCATCCAACTTGGATGTTAGTGGGAGAAGCATTGTAAAAGAGTTGATTGCCGATGCAGTCAGACAGAATGCCGCTGTTATACTTGCTACCAACGAGGTCGAGGAGGCTCTATATGGCAACAGTACAATTGAGCTTTAGTAGTGCCGTATGGGCAGTCTTGGTCAAAGATGCGGTATGTGAAATGAGAACAAGGTACGCTGCCGGAGCGCTAATTATGTTCGCGCTGACAGCGTTGTCAAGTGTCAGCATGGCGATAGCCGGAGCGGCTTTGCCACCGGAATTAGCCGCCGCGCTTCTCTGGGTTGTGCTATTTTTCTGTGCCATGGCCGGTTTAGCTCGGGTGTTTGTCCAGGAGCAGGAAGCGGGTACCTTGCTGGGTCTGCGATTATATGCTACTGGTCAAGCTGTCTTTTTCGGTAAATTGTTGTTTAATCTAGCTCTTTTAAGCGGCTTGGCCTGTCTGGTGGTGCCGCTGTTTACCATTTTTCTAGCCGTCGAAGTTGGGAATTGGTTGCCCTTTATCACCGTTTTGGCGCTTGGCTGTGCAGGAATAGCGACTGTGTCTACATTGACAGCCGCTATGGTTATGTACGCACAAGGTAAGCAGGCTATCTTTACGGTGCTTACTTTTCCAGTGCTGCTGCCACAGTTTTTAAGCGCCATTGGTGCGACGGCCAAGATTCTATCAGGCGGTGTACCTGAATTAAGCGAATTGGTGTTTATGGCCGGCTATGACGCCGCTGTTGTGGCCGCCGGAGTACTCTTGTTTGACTATCTTTGGCAGGATTAGGAGGATGTATGAATTTTAGAATAGTTGCATCATTAATTGCAGTATGGATAGCCGGAGTGATGTTTGCTGTATTTTACCTGGTGCCGCCGGCAGAGGGACTGGGTTACCTTGTCCGGATTGCCTTTTTTCACATTCCTGTTGCCTGGGTGTCAGTACTGGCCTTTCTGGTTTCAGCCGCTGCAGCTGGGCAGTATCTCAGAACCAGGCAGCGTAAATATGATTGTGTGAGTGCCTGCTCGGCCCGGTTGGGGCTCGGATTTTGCCTCTTGGCGACAGTCAGCGGTGCAGTTTTTGCTAAGCTGACCTGGGGAGCATATTGGAATTGGGACCCCCGGCAGACGACCGTGTTTATTTTGCTATTAATTTACGGTGCTTATCTGGCACTTAGGACAGCCATTGAAGAAGAGGAGCGGCGGGCGGTCGTGAGTGCTGTGTATGCGCTGTTATCCTTTTTAACTGTACCATTCTTGATGTTTATTATCCCGCGCATGTACTTTTCGCTGCACCCAGAGCCTGTGCTTAACAGTGCCGGCAAGGTAACTATGGAGCCGATCATGCTGTATGTGCTGCTGGCTGCTGTGGGTGGGGCCACGGCTCTCTATGGCTTACTCATAACCCGGAGTGTTGCCAGAGCAACAGCGCCGTCAGGAAAGGGGCTACCGATATGAAAAAGTACCGGCTGGTTTGTCTGGCAGTTATTGCCGGGTTTATCGCTTATAGCGTTTTTGTATTTCAAAGCTCAGTTACACCTTATGTAACCTTTTCGCAGGCAAAAAGTGCAAAAAGTGCTGTTCAGGTTAAAGGAACATTGGCATCTCCTAAAATAACGCCTACTGAAGATGGAAAATTAACTCAGTTTATGCTGCGTGATGATGCCGGTGAAGAAGTGGCAGTAGTGTACCGGGGCGTCAAACCAGAGGGGCTAGAGCAAGCGACAGGCATCGTGGCTATTGGTAAATATAGCAATGGGCAATTCCAGGCAGACAAGCTGCTGGTGAAATGTCCGTCCAAATACCAAGGGAGTGTGAACAAATGATTGGCTATGGTGCAGTAATGTTAGCGCTTATTGTTACAGTGTTTGCAGCAATCTGTTACTCAGCAGCGGCAAGTCATAAGCAAACCGGCAAGCAAAGCCTGTCAAGCAATGCACGGCTACTCTATGTTTTATCAGCAGGGCTGATTGGCGTGGCAGCTTTTTACTTACTGTACATACTTTTAGGCAACAGGTTTGACTATGCCTATGTATTTGGTTACTCGTCGCGAGATTTGCCGCTGGCGTATAAGGTCTCAGCTTTTTGGGCTGGGCAGGAAGGCTCGTTTATGCTCTGGCTGGTGTTTCATGCTGTCTTCGGCCTGGTTCTCTTACGCAAACCAGCTGCTCCAGTGCCAGTCATGGCTGTGTATAGTCTAATCCAGGCAGTGCTCCTAGGGCTGCTGCTTGTTAAGAGTCCGTTTATGATGTTGGCTGAACCGCGCCTGGATGGTGCTGGTCTTAATCCGCTGTTGCAGGACCCTTGGATGGTTATTCATCCACCGATTCTCTTTTGGGGATATGCTGCGCTCGCTGTACCATTTGCCTATGGGCTGGGTGCTATGCTGACAGGACGCCATCAGGAGTGGCTGGACGCCGCGTCAACATGGACGCTGTTTGCACTGTCAAGTCTGGGTGCGGGGATGTTTATCGGTGGTTTTTGGGCATATAAGGTGTTGGGCTGGGGAGGCTACTGGGCCTGGGATCCAGTCGAGAATTCATCACTGGTGCCATGGCTGGCCGCTGGGGCATTGGCTCATCTCCTGGTCATGGCCAAGGTGCGGGCAGGAGCCGTTAAACAGGCTTATGCAGGGGTAATCTGCAGCTTTGTTTTGGTTCTCTACGGCACGTTTCTTACTCGTAGCGGTGTGTTAAGCGATTTTTCCACCCATTCGTTTGCTGATGAGGGCATAGGTGGTCTTTTAGGGCTGACGGTGCTGGTGACTGCATTTGTCGCTTTTGTTCTGTATATCGTCAAATGGCCTAGTATGCCGTCAGGGGAGTTGTATTCCAGGCTTGCCAGCAGGGAATTTATCCTGGCGTTTACTGCTCTCATTCTGGCGTTCTTCGGTGTGCTGGTATTTGTCGGTATGTCTACGCCGCTTGTTACCATGGCCTTCGGCAGTCCTAAGAGTGTGAGCAGTGTTTTCTATAATACTGCTACGTTACCACTGGCGGTAGCCATCGGGGCTGCGCTTATAGCAGGGCCGTTGGCTAAGTGGGGCAGCGGGTCTTATGGCGGGATCAAGCAGTACTGGTGGATTGGCCTGTTTTTAGCAGGTGGGCTGGTGGTGGCTGTTTGGCTCAAGTTGTATCAGCCACTTTTTATTACTGTTCTTTGTCTGGCGGTTGCTGCTGTAGCTGCCAATGTTTACTCTGCTTTCACCAAGCGTATGTCCCGGGCAGCAGCCTGCAGTCATATTGGCGTAGCTGTCATGCTTGCAGGCATTATTACCTCAGGTGCGGCCAGCCAGTCAGCAACTGTGACTTTTGTTCAGGGCCAGCCACAGGAGGTTTTCGGCCAGCAGGTCAGTTATGCCGGAACTGAGGCAGACCAGTCGGGAAAAGGTATCTATAATACATTTCATGTAGGGCCTAACCAAGCTGTTGTTCAGGCTTTGACTAAGCTCAACAAAGAGGGGATGCCAGCAGCCAGAGAGCCAGGCATTTACCGGAGTGTGCTTGCAGATATGTATATTGCTCCTATCGTAAAAGAGGAGGTTGCTGCCGGGCCTGAACTAACACTGGTCAAAGGCCAGTCGCTATCCCAGGATGGTGTAAGCCTGAAATTCACTAAGTTTACTATGGCAGGTATGGATGGAACCTCTGAAGTGCGGGTTCAAGCCATAATTGAGGTGTCTGCTGAGGGACAGACTCAGCAAGTTAAGCCAGAGCTTACCAATAAAAATGGACGAATTATTGGTTCGACAGTCACTGCCTTTGACCGGTATAAGCTGCATATAACCGGCATCAGACCAAGCGAGGACAAGGTTACGATAGAGTTTAAAGATAACAAGGCGGCGAAACTGGCCATTGGGCCGGAGCGGCTGGAGGCTGAAGTCAGCTATAAACCGCTGATCAATCTGGTGTGGCTGGGAGCCATCCTGATTACTGTGGGGACAGGCTGGGCTGGGGTAAATAAACTGGTCGGCCACAGACAATTATTACAAAGGGGTCAAAGTCCTGCTGCCAGGACTAATAGTAGAACCCACTAAAAAATTCATAGGGGGAGGGGATGTTTTTGGATACTGGTCAATTCCTTAACCGTAACGCTTTGAAGATTGCACTGGCAGTCTTGGCGCTTGCGGCAGTGGGAATGCTGGCTGGCGGTGCTGGGTACGCGTATGCTGACAGTCCACAGTTCTGCAGCTCGTGTCACTCAATGACCGAAAGCGCAGCAAGCTGGCAGGCGTCAAATCACAAACAGTTTAACTGTACTGATTGCCACCTGCCGCACCAAAATTTAGCGATCAAATTGATCGTTAAAGGCAAGACCGGTATGAATGACACGTATCACGAGGTACTGAGGGATTATCCTGCGACAATGGTAATATCAACCCAAGGCAAGGCCATTGTAAATGACAACTGCCTGCGTTGCCACCAATCATCGGTAGAAAATACTGCTATGGCAGCCGGTGGGCAGGACTGCCTGAAATGTCATCGTGGCCTGGTCCACGGCATGAGTAAAAGCAAAGGGGGGATAAAGGTTGAGTAAGCCGCAGAAATCTTTAATCGCCTTGCTCGCAGTATTCTTGCTGTTCTTTGGGTTTGTTGTCGTACGCATTGGGGTTGCCAAACCTGCCGCTACCGTTAAAGTGGCTAAAATTCCGGCAGGCGAGGTTGACCCAGCGGTGTGGGGGCAGTATTATCCCTTACAGTATGCGAGCTACAAGAAGACAGCAGAAGAGCTGCCGTCGCCAACAGGCTATGGTGGCAGTATCAAAGTCCAAAAATCTGAGATGCAACCTGAGATCACTATGCTATTTAAAGGCATGCCATTCAGTAAAGATTATGCCGAGGATCGAGGCCATGAACATGCTATGGAAGATCTGCGCGAGTCTAAACGGATCGGCCCAGCCAGTAAAGGCGCATGTATAACCTGTAAAACGCCCTACGTGGAACAGGCTTACAAAGAAATGGGCTGGGGTTATGCCAACAAGCCGCTCCCAGAGATGCTAGATAAATCAAAACACACAGTCGCTTGTGCTAACTGCCATGATCCGGCGACTATGAACCTTCGGGTCATTAACCCAGCGTTCATTGAGGCTCAAGCTAAGCGTGGTATTGATGTAACCAAGGCATCACGGGAAGATATGCGCACCTTTGTCTGCGCTCAGTGTCATTCTGAGTATTATTTCGAGCCTGGCACAACTAAAGTTGTATTCCCATGGGAGAAGGGCCTTAAACCGGCTGATATGTACGCTTACTATAGCGACAAGCCGAGTGGCTTTGTTCAGGACTGGCAGCACCCTGATTCCAAAGCTCCGATGCTTAAAGCCCAGCATCCTGATTATGAGCTATTTTCGACAGGCATTCATGGCAAATCAGGAGTTTCCTGTGCTGACTGCCATATGCCCTATACCAGAAAAGATGGGCAAAAATATTCGTCTCACCAGGTTACCAGCCCTCTTAAAACGCTGGATGCCTCTTGCTCTCCCTGTCACAGTCAAGGTGCACCTTGGCTGCAGGAACGCGTAAAGATCATCCAGGATCAGACGTTTGAAATACAGCACATGGCAGGGCAAAATATCGCCAGGGCTCATGAGGCGATAAAAGCAGCAGCTGTACAACCTGACGTCGACGAGGCCAACCTCGCGCAAGCGCGCGAGCTCGTGCGCAAAGCTCAATGGTATTGGGATCTCCTTTCTGCTGAAAACAGCATGGGCTTCCATAACCCGTCCCAGGCGCTTAATACGCTCGGGCAAGCCAACGAACTAGCTCACAAAGCCATTGAAGCCGCCAATAGGGCAGCTGGAATTAAACAGTTTTAACGTCAAAAAGAAAGCCGTTGTATTCGGCTTTCTTTTTTTTGTGAAATAGAGCAAGTATAAATTTTTGGGGTTACCTGTCGGTAGTCCTTTTTTTGATTTCAGTAGGACGTGCTTATGCTATTTGTTGTCTGGCTTATCCAGTCTAGTGCATAAACAATTCCAAGATTGGAAATCTAATAGAGCAAATAATAGCACGGACATGCAGCTAAAACCGAGGAGGTAGCTTTAGTGGGCTGGAAAAGGTACTTGGAGAAAAACAGTATTAAGCTGATGTTGCTTGGTGCTCTAGCCGCTGTTATTGGAGTGGCTATTGCTGGTGGTGGTATTGCGTATGCCGATAAGACCTCATTTTGCAGCAGTTGTCACTCTATGCAGTATGTCGCAGCTACGTGGCAAGTGTCTAACCACCGTCAGTTTACTTGCGGCGACTGCCACTTACCCCAAGAAAATATCGTCGAAAAAATGATTGTCAAAAACCAAACTGGAATGCATGACACTTATCATGAATTTTTACGCGATTATCCTGACACGATTCGGTTGAGCGCTAAAGGCCGAGCAATTGTTGAACGTAACTGTCTGCGTTGCCACGCACATACAGTTGCCAATACCTTTATGTCTACAGGCGGACAATCATGTACGAAATGCCACAGGGGTATGATTCACAACCAGATTGTTGTTAAGGAGGGAATTCGCGTTGAATAGGACACAAAAATTGCTGATTGCATTTTTATCACTTGTTGTTTTGTTTACCGGTGTAGTTATCAGTCGGGTGTGGATTTTTAAACCACAGTCAACGGTTAAACTTGTTAAAATTTCTATTGGTGAATATGACACAGAGATATGGGGTAAAAACTATCCGTTAGAATACGCAGGCTATAAAAAGAATATGGAAATGGCACCGTCTCCGACCGGTTATGGCGGCAGCGTCAAAGTACAAAAAGCCGAGATGCAGCCAGAGCTGTACACTAACTTTAAAGGCAATCCGTTTAGCAAAGACTATACCGAAGATAGAGGCCACCCCTATGCCATGGAAGATCTGCGTGAATCAAAACGGATTGGCCCAGCCGCCAAAGGAGCTTGCATTACCTGTAAAACTCCATACATTGAGAAGGCTTACCAAGAGATGGGCTGGGGCTTTGCCAGTAAGCCGCTCACCGAATTGATGGATAAGGCTAAGCATCCTGTTAACTGTGCTAACTGCCATGATCCAGAAACAATGGGCCTTCGAGTCATTAATCCGGCCTTTACTGAAGCCATGCAGAAACGTGGCATTGATGTCAGCAAAGCCAGCCGGGAGGAAATGCGCAGCTATGTTTGTGCTCAATGCCATTCGGAATACTATTTTGAACCAGGAACTTTCAAGGTTACCTTTCCATGGGATAAAGGGTTGACGCCACAGCAGATGTACGAATACTATTCAACCAAACCTAGCGGTTTTGCCCAGGATTTTATCCACACAGATTCTCAGGTACCTGTCCTAAAAGCACAACACCCAGATTATGAAGAATGGCAGAACGGTGTTCACGGTCAATTTGGCGTTTCTTGTGCCGACTGTCATATGCCATATATGCGCAAGAGTGGACAAAAGTATACTTCGCACTGGATAACAAGTCCGCTGAAAACACTAGATGAAAGTTGCTCACCTTGCCATACTCAAGGCAAAGAGTTGTTGTTCAGTCAAGTAAAAGCCTTCCAGGATAATGTTTGGCAGCTTCAGCATACGGCAGGACAAAATATTGCTAGAGCGCATGGAGCCATTCAAAAGGCTGGTACAAATAGCGCCGCCAACCAGACTGAGCTGGCCAATGCCCGCGAGCTTCTGCGTCGCGCCCAGTGGTACTGGGACTATGTTGCCGCAGCCAATAGTATGGGTTTTCATAATCCTGTGCAGGAGCTTAACACACTAGGGCAGGCAATTGATTTAGCTCATCAGGCAATTGATGCTGCTAATAAAGCAGCTGGCACCAATTCTTTATAAAATATGTAATGACCAGAGGATTTTGTAAAAATACCCGCTTAAAACGTTAAGTTTTAGGCGGGTATTTCTAATTTCGGTTTATTTTAATCCAAGCCAAGACGCAATGCGGGCCAAGAAAGAATCAGATTTAACAGGAATTTGATTTGATTCAGGCAGGGTCCCTAAGATGGCTTTTAGGTCTTCATCTGCAGTTGAGATAAGTTGTAAATTGAAATTGTCTTGCAATACTTTAAGTACATTGGAAGAGATAAAGGCCGGTGGAGTAGGGCCAATCCGGATGTTTTTGATACCTAGACTTAACAGCGTGAGGAGGATGGCAACTGCTTTTTGTTCGTACCAAGATAAGATTAGGGTAAGCGGTAGGTCGTTAACGCCACAGTTAAAAGCTTTGGATAAGGCTAAAGCAACCTGAATTCCAGAGTAGGAGTTATTGCATTGTCCAAGGTCGAGTAAGCGTGGAATACCATCAATGTCACCAAGCTCAAGATGGTTAAAACGGTACTTACCACAGGCTACTGTTAGAATTACACAATCATGAGGAATTTTCTCTACAAGTTCGGTGTAGTAATTACGGCCGACTTTAGCGCCGTCACAACCACCAACAAGGAAAAAACGTTTTATTTTGCCAGCTTTTACTGCATCAACGATTTTATCAGCTAAGCCTAAAATCGCAGTATGGTGAAAACCTGTTGTCAGGTTGCCGCCCGCATTTTCTGGTAAAGCAGGCAAGGCCTTGGCTTTGTCAATCAGGGCGCTGAAATTCCGGTTTGTAATATGCTGACAACCATCCATGCCGACTACGCCACTAGTAAATAAACGGTCTTTGTAAGCGTCTTTTACAGGCATGATGCAGTTGGTCGTAACTAAGATTGCGCCTGGGAAATCAGTGAATTCTTTTTGTTGGTTCTGCCACGCAGTACCGTAATTAGCTACCAGATGCGGGAATTTCTTTAATTCTGGATAGGCATGGGCTGGCAGCATTTCACTATGAGTATAAATATTAATACCAGTACCCTCGGTTTGTTTTAAAAGTTCGTAAAGGTCGAGGAGGTCGTGGCCTGTGATTAGTATTCCAGGACCAGATTTTGTACCAGTAGAAACTTTAGTAGGAGTAGGATTACCGAAGCGATCGGTATGGGCCTTGTCTAAAAGTTCCATGACCCGATAATTCATTTGGCCGCATTTCATTACCATTTCGATGTGACGGTCAAGGTTGAAGTCGACATTAGTAAGAGTGAAGAACATGGCATCGTGCACAAATGCGTCTACTTCTTCATCGCGTGCACCAAGTTCACGCGCGTGGTATGCATAGGCGGCTATACCTTTAAGGCCGAATACTAAAATATCCTGTAAGCTTTGAAGATCCTCGTTTTTACCACATACACCGATTTTGGTACAACCCGTACCCTGGGCGGTTTGTTCACATTGGTTACAAAACATGCTCATAAATGTGAGCCCCCTTACATTGTTTTTTCTGATATGTTTAAGTATAAAGAAAAGAGGCTCTTCAGTATGTGACGTAAATCACCTGAAATGTGATTCAGGTCTACTCAGAGAAGAGAATCAAAAACTGAGTAGGTTCCTTTTAACTTACAGGATTTCACTATATGTGAATCGAAATATAATACGTTTAATGAATCGCTATGTAACCTCGTAACAGGGCAATAGCAAAAATAAAGGCAGAATTGGAGGAATAACATATCGTTCACATCAGATTGGAAGTAGAACTGCTGTTGATAGCTTGGAATGTAGTGACCTTATTGTTAATGTTGATGGATAAAAACCAGGCCAAGCAGGGAGGACGGCGCATAAGCGAAAGGGCTCTGTTTTTGTGTGCGTTGCTTTTTGGTGCTCTTGGTATATTAGCAGGAATGTATACTTTTCGTCATAAGACCAAACACGTATCTTTTGTTATTGGTGTCCCTTGTCTACTTATCCTCAACTTACTTGGATATTATTATATATAATTTATACATTTGATTTCTTATACAATCAGGAAGCAAACCCTTGCTGCAGGCAGGGTTACAGATAATTGGAGGTAAGTTAGCATGATCATCGTTAGTGCTTGCCTGGCTGGGGTGGAGTGTAGATATAATGCACAGGCTTTTCCTATACCTGAAGTAGTAGAGCTGGTGAAAAAAGGGAAGGCTATACCGCTCTGCCCGGAAATATTGGCAAATTTATCGACGCCGCGGCCTAGCGTAGAACAATGCGCTGGGAAATTTTTATCTAACTGCGGTAAAGATCTAACGGCTGAGTATATGGCTGGAGCAAAGGTCGCGTTAGCTATTTCGAAGTTAGTTGAGAGCAAAATAGCCATACTAAAATCAAAATCACCTACTTGTGGCAGTGGACTGATTTATGATGGTACGTTTTCAGGGAATTTGATTGAGGGTGATGGTATTTTTTGTACACTCTTAAAAGAGGAAAACATAAAAGTTTACACTGAGGATGAATTTCAAGCCTTAAATTTTAGGGAGGATTTTGGTTTGAATCGATGAGAGTAAATTGCGTTTTGCCTTAGTCAAGTTATTGGCTAAGGTTTTTTTATGTGGTGGTAATATACTAAGCTCACCAGTCGGTGAGCTTAGTATATTAGAAAAGAAATAAATACTATATGATTTTGAAATTTTGCAGGATTTATTATACTTTTATGGAAATAAATGTTGTATCTATTTTACATAGGATGGAGATAGATTGGAGTAGCGAATCGCTATTTGGCTTATTTCCATTATGTATTTACTCGGCGTACAGATGTGGGAGGCTTGCTATCATTGATAAGTAAAAGTATTGCTCATAAAGCGTATCTTATTATCACATTTGTGATTACCTTACCGCTTTGCATTGCATTCTATCATTTTTCCGATCAGCAAAAAAAGATTGTTTTAATGGAAAATGAACGGGAAATTGCAAGGATTTCTGTAACGTTGGCACAGAAGCTCCCGCAAAATGGAAAGCCTCTGGTTTATTGGAGAGATAGTTTCATAAGAGATCGTTCTTTCTCTAAAAATATATCAGACATTAACGCGTATTATCAGTCTTTTGTGGATGAAATGGCTAGTATGCATCCTTATTATAGAATAGGTATTTACCACCGCAACTTAGATAGCATCATTGCCATGCACCCGTACACACAGCCGGAAAAATTTATCTCCTTGGATGGTCCGGCGGTGAGGGAAATGTACAATACTGGGCAAACTGTGGTTTCGGTAGAAGATTCTGAGTATGACGGAACGCCTGTGCTTGTGGCGATCTCACCTATCTATCATTTAGGAACGGTAGCTGGCTTTACGTGGGTTAGTAAGAGAATAGATAATGTTTTAAGCGAGAGCAGTAATTTCTTTATCAAGGGTATCATTATTAGCCTTTTGGTGTGGGTAGTTCTGATGCTTGTTGTTTGGGTAGTATTTCGTAAACTGGATAATTTGCTGATACGATTCGCAAACCAAATTACGGGTAAGGAGTTACCAACGGCTGAGTTTGAGGATTTCCCACAACTTGAGCCACTGTTTGATACCGTTTTGTCCCTTCGGGAGCAGCTAAAAAAGGAAACAGAGCATTATCAGGAAGAGAGCCAGACATTAAAAAAGCTTATTGAATTAACACCTCTTGCAATCTTTGTTGTGGATAGAAAAGGTATTGTGAAGAACTGCAATCAGGCGTTTTTAAGCTATCATCCAACCTTTAACAGGGAGACGGTAGTAAATCACCCCTATAAGTTGCTTACCGACAGTACCAATAGAGAATTTGAAAGTACTGTGATTATTCGTGCTTTAAGAGGAGAAGAAATTCACGATGAGTATGACTTTTTTCTTAATAGGTGTTGGATTAGCAGTGCCTTTCCTTTGAAAGCGAACGAGGGAGAAATAACGGGGGCAATTGCAGTTTGCCATGATGTTACAGAGCATGAAAAATTACGTAAGGATATGATTAGACTTGACCGTTTAAATATTGTTGGGCAGATGGCAGCTTCTGTGGCCCACGAGGTAAGAAATCCTATGACTGTTATTCGTGGATACATTCAAAGCATTGCCAGGAAGACAGGGGGAGCCTATAGTTCGCAGTTCGATACTATCATTGAGGAATTAGATAGAGCTAATCGTATTATTAGTGATTTCTTGTCTCTTGCCAGAGACAAATACGTTGAGAAGAAAAAAGAGTCTTTAAGTAAAATAGTAAAAGACATCATCCCACTTGTTGAAAGCGAAGCATTAGCGCGACATATCAGCTGCCATATTCAGCTTGATGAAGAATTACCCGTGTTATTGCTCAACTCAGAAGAGATTAAGCAGCTTATTTTAAATCTTTCGATGAATGCACTGGATGCTCTCGATGAAGGGGGGCTTACTATATCCTGTACATATAATAATCAAACCAGCGAAGTTGAGTTGGAAGTAAGTGATACTGGATGCGGTATGGATCTGAGTGATATTGAGAAAGTATTTGAACCGTTCTATACAACAAAGAAAAACGGCTCTGGTCTGGGATTGTCGATATGTAAAAGCATTGTCGAGAGACATGGCGGGTGTATCAGTGTACAATCCGAAAAAGGTAAAGGCACTGTCTTTGTTATTAGGTTTCCAGTCAATTAATGCCCAAAAAGAGACCCTCGCTTTCGGCCTTCCGGCTGAAAAGCGGGGGTTTTTGAGTTTTCAAACCTTTTGGTTAACATAAATTACCACATCAAAATGGTACTTTTCTCCCATTCCATTTAACGTAATATATGGTATAAGTAAAGTAGAAAGGCAAAATAGAGGTGAATCAATGCGTATAAAGCTGATTCTCGTGTTATTAGGTCTGGCCATCAGTTTTCACCCCATTACCGCTTCGGCAGCAATTAACGCCAACAAGTCACCTAATAATGCAGCAAAAGGAAAAATTATTGCCCGATATGGGATGAAGGGAGAGGATGTAAAAAAACTGCAAGACAGGCTAATAAAAGCAGGTTTTTTAAAAGGCAAAGCAGATGGAATATTTGGGAAGGCAACATATACAGCGGTAAAGAGTTTTCAAGAAATATCCAAATTAGAAGTGGATGGAATTATTGGGGGCAAAACAATGGAGGCTCTGAAGAAATATAAACCTGCTAAAAAGAAACCTCCGCTAAAGCTAGAAGATAAAGTTAAGACACCCCAGACCACAAAGAAAGTTAAATCTACTCCTGTAAAACCACCATATTCTGCGCCAAGGAAACCAGAGCGACCGAAAGGTGAAACAGGTGTCCCGGCAAATTGGCGTCCTATTCAGCTTGAATCGACTGCATATACCCGTTTTGATGAAGGGTGCACTGACTTTACTTTCCGGGGGAATTACGTTCGACGGGGGTTGGTAGCAGTAGATCCAGACATAATACCGCTGGGAACTAAAATGTATGTTCCGGAGTATGGATATGCAGTTGCTGATGATATTGGTGGTGCAATTCAAGGTTATAAGATAGATCTGGCCATGGAGACTTTAGAGGAGGCCTTTGACTATGGGCGGCGGCACATTACCGCCTATATTATTAGTTAGCGTATCAGTTCAATGCAAAAACAGGCAGTAATTAACAGGGAAAATACATGGGCTGTATGATATAATACAGATGTATCTTGTTACCATAATGTTAGAAAGAAGGAGTTGAAGTAAACTAACTATGAGAAACAAGTTTATTCTAGTTGCAGTACTCATCATGGCACTACTTGTTACAGCAGGTTGTGGCGGGGGCGGCGCGAAACTTAAGCGTCAGTCAGGTCTATCACCAGAAGAGGTGGTACATAGCTTTTTTGATGCAGCAAAGGGTAATCGTATGAATGAGGCCGCGCTTTACGTATCGCCGACGTCTATTGGTGACACCCAGACAGTATTAAAGTTTGTTACAGGGCAAAGCAGTACGACTATTAAAAATGCTAATTTGCTCTCAGTAAAGAAAGTGGTTCAACAGGGAAATTACGCTGCAGCTCTTGCTACTCTCCAACAAGGGCAAAACTCTCTCAGTATTGTAATTAAGCCAATTGGTCTTGAAAAAGTAAACGGCGAGTGGTATATCGTTGATTATGACCAGGCTTTCCGTGATGTGAAGTATCAAGTATTAGCACAATTGCTAAAAGGTCTTTAGTATCAGAGCTGAGAGCATTCCAGGAAGGGTGCTCTCAGCTTTTTTAAGGAATCATGTAGTAATTTATTATGCATAGTTAAACAAAAACAGGATACCGGATGACCGGTACCCTGTTTTTGTTCATTTATCCTAATGGCAATGAGCGGTGTGCAAGTCCTACCGCTACTTCATTAAGATTTAGCACGCCGACGCCGAAATAAACAGCTACACAAAGGTGCTCACCATAACGGGCGATGCCGATCTTACCTCCGACATTAAGACCTACTGCTTTAGCTGCAATCTGCTCTAAAGCACCACGCACTGCTCCTGCAACTGCGCCCTCACCAATGTGATTGGCAGGTACTAAATTTTGACGTTGGGCAGCAACAACAGCACGTTCAATTATTTTTTTTACTGAGGGAATAAATTCGCCACCGAAATCTACAGCTACTGCCTGCATGTTTTGTCTAGCAAGCTGTTGGCGGGTATCTTGCTCATCCTGCCTGGTTTCACTGATGGCCATTCGCAGCGCGGCTCGTCCAACATCGATGCTGGAAATTTCATTCATATTTAATCTCCTGTTATTGTCTAACAATTTGAGCGACTGGTTCAGGGGCGATGATCCTTTGAGGATCAATCACTGAGACGGCCAGGAATGTAACCATACATACAAGCCATTCAAGATAAATGGGGTGAGCAAATACTCTTACTTCTGGAACCAACTGCCAAGCCAACAAAGCCAACATTCCGGCAAGGGTTGTGTAAAAGGCGGAATTCCGCCGGCATAACCCGGGCGCAAAGATGGTGAATAAAAACACAAGAGTAAAAGCAGTAGTCAGGCTTAATCCGAGCAGCAAGGTTTTCAAAATTCCTACTGCATTAAAGGCCAGCCATAATGTGATAAATCCTAGTGCTAAAATTGTTGTACGGTTGATAATAACATATTTGCTATCGGCAACTCCTGGATTTACAAAACGTTTATAGATATCTTGTGCAAACAGGGTGCCTGCACCAAGCAGCAATGTGCAAGCTGTAGATACATCAGCAGCCCATAAGGCGGCAAGTGTTACTCCAGAGATGATGGGATCAAGCGCCATGATGATCTTAGGCAGTGCCATAGTCGCCTTCACGTCAGGATAAGCAACCTTAGCAGCCAAGCCCATTATGGCACAGAGAAAGCCAATCGGAAAAATCAGGATGGCACCCCAGATAAAACCATGTTTGGATGCTTTGGCACTAACGGCGCCGCAGGCGATTTGAACAGGCCCTTGAGCCGTTATACTCTGGGTAATCATAACAGCAAACCAGCCAACAATAGTAGCCAGACCAAGTCCGCCAATTGGACCAAACCAATCAGTGCCTGGAGGTAAGTTAGCTGCTAAGGTGGGTAATCCGCCCTGCTGACTTACCGTTATTATGGTTCCAGTAATGACTCCTATATATATTAGTGCAACGCTGACAATATTAGATAAACCAGAAGACCAGAGACCACCTATCAGGGTTATTCCAACGAAAACAACAGCGCTGGTAACCATACCGCCATTAAAAGAGAATACCTCAGGTAGCATGGAAGACAAAATTGCCCCGCCAGCCAGATACTGCAGTGACGTTATGACCAATTGTATTGTGATTAAGCCGATAACACTAATGACACGGCCCTTCTTATCATAGTATCGCTCAAATAATTCAGGAATGGTGGTACAGTTCATTTCACGATATTTACCGGCTGCCAATACACCCATTACCAGTGCCCCGGCCGCCCATGCTCCGTTATACCAACCAGCCGCAATTCCCGCCGAGAAGGCGTTTTCGGCAACGCCGATAGTTGATGCGGCTCCAACAGCCAAGCCGGCCACATTTGCGGCTA
Source organism: Sporomusa malonica (assembly GCF_900176355.1). Lineage (GTDB taxonomy): Bacteria > Bacillota > Negativicutes > Sporomusales > Sporomusaceae > Sporomusa > Sporomusa malonica. Next base: position 26,629 of record NZ_FWXI01000014.1, read on the forward strand.
CTAGCAGGGTATTCATCTGACGTCCGCCGAATAAAAAGTTAATACTTCCGCCCGCCGCTTTCCGCTTAGCATAGAGGCTAATTCCAAAGAGCAGAGCAATATACAAGACTACGATTCCAAATTGAATTGACATTAACCATCCTACCTTTCTACACTACCAACTGGCTATGGCCGGCTAATCATTACTCACCCGCTTTCAAAGGCTCCTACAATCCTGCCATCCTACAAAACCGGTCCAAAGCTGCTATTCTACAATTTTAATGGTAAACAACTCACCAAATAATGTCAATGGTGATATATGTAAAACACTTTAATACCAGCTATTATATTATTTCGTAAAATAGTATTTCCAGGAGTAATTTATTCACTACGGTCGAAATGAGGAATAAATTGTCGAGAAATAGCGAAAATTACAACATCAAAAAAATGAAGACAAACGGAGCGATAAGGCAAAATAGGGCAATTTGCTAAAGAACTATATATATAAATCAAGTATTTACCGTTTCATGACAGACAGGGCACCTACATGTACAAAAACAAGTTGGACAGCCATGGTTGAAAAATAGTAAAATGAAGATAATCTTCGGAAAAGTAATAGAGACCAGCTATCTGGTCTTTTTTTAATTTAGATTCCTTTTATATATGAAGAATAAGGTAGGAACTATGAAAGAAGTATTTGAAATATCTCTGTGGACTTTCACTATTCAGTTGCTTGAAAATTTGTGTGTGCTATTTACGTTAATTACGCTATTCTCACAATATGCGCAGCTGCGGTTGGAGATTAACTTAGACAGAAAAGAAATTAATTGGGCTGGTATATTAATGTTTGCTTTATTGTCAGCATTTACAATGGGAATCCCTATCCAGAGTTCACCCGAAGGAGTCATATTTGATCTTAGGCTTGCGGTTGTTATTCTTGGAAGCTTATATCTGGGTCTGCGGGATGGTGCTATCCTTGCAATATTGACCATTATTATCCGATGTGTAGTTGGTGGGAGCGGCTGGATTTTGTGGGCTATCCCTGCTTTGTTGTATGGGCCGGTAGCGTATTACATTATTCTTCACTCAAAAAAACGTTATTTGGGGCTTGTGTTGGCCTCCACAATAGGGACATTTATCTACCTGCTAACATTGGCTGCTCTTTCTTGGCATTATGATTGGTTTCAGTCGATTTCACCGTATACTGCGTGGTCAAACTTCAAGGTATTGGCAGTGTCTAAATTTTTATGCAATGCATTGGCGGTTCTCCTGCTTGACCGGGCCTTATTTAAGATCGTCGCGATGCAAAAACAGTTTACCAATCTTACATTTCTAGCTAACACAGATGATATGACAGGGCTAGCCAATCATCGGAGATTTCAAGAGCTTCTAACTAACACATTACAGGATGCAGCTCAAAATCCTGTCTCGGTTTTAATGATGGATGTTGATTATTTTAAGATTTATAACGATACCTTCGGTCATCAGGCAGGGGACGTGGCACTTAAAAAGGTTGCATTGGCGATCAAGAAATGTGTTCGAGATTCTGATATAGTCGGGCGGTATGGCGGTGAAGAATTTATCGTGGTGCTGCCTAAGACGAAACCCTCCGAGGCATTTGAGATTGCCGAGCGAATAAGAACCTCTGTTCAAGAGACCCAATTTTTAGGCCGGCAAGTAACGGTTTCCATTGGCGTGACAACTTGCTCAGAGGCGGATAAGAGCAAAGAGAATATCATTGAAGAGGCGGACACGGCTCTTTATTGGGCAAAAAATCTAGGGAGAAATTGCGTTCACTAAAAAACATGAAGGATATCAGCTCAATATGTGGAAATATATCTCAAAAGCGCAAATTGTGAGGTATGCCTTATGGGAATTCTGCAGAAAAAGCTAATTATTGTTATTATGCTGGCATGTGGGATATTGGCCTATAGCTTTCACGGTTTTTGGCAAAAAAGTTCAGATAATCAGGAGATGGCCGCAGAATCACTTCCACCAGGCAATGCGGCAGTTGTCAGCACCGCTAACAACGGAACCAGCAACGAAGTTGTAGTGTATGTCAGTGGTGGCGTTAATAAGCCAGGTGTGTATAAGTTTGCTCACGGCAGTCGGGTAGTCGATGCTGTGACTATGGCTGGCGGTTTTGCGCCAGGCGCAGATGCTGCTAGAATTAATCTGGCAATGCAGCTAAAAGATGAAATGCAAGTCAATGTCCCTTTTTCAGCTGTTCCAGTAAGCACGACTTCGGGCATGCCAGCCGTCAGTAATGCTGGCAGTAATATTGGTGATCGGATAAATATAAATACCGGATCAAAGGCAGATCTTGATAAGCTGCCTGGTATTGGGCCGGCGTTGGCTGACCGGATTATTGAATACCGCACAGCTAATGGGCCATTTAAAGATCCTACTGATATCAGAAAAGTACCTGGAATTGGTGAATCTAAATATAATCAATTTAAAGATAAAATAACGCTATAGCCATGGAGGAGCTAAACAATATCGTCATATTTGCCTGTGCTGCTTTTGCCGCAGGCATATGGCTAGCTGGGGTATATAGCTGGCATATTCCTCTTCTTACTATCATAGCTCTCTTGCTGCTAATAATTGCGTTATGGCGTGCCAATACCAACTGTCGACATAGTTTTTGGCCGGTAATCGGCTTGTTTTTTGTTGCTGGGATGATTTATTACAGCCAGGATACTACAGTGCGTGCCGGCGATATCAGTCATTATGCAGGACAGACCGTCAGTATTGAAGGAGTTGTTGATACTGTTCCAGAGATAACTGGGGTTGATGAGTATACGAAGCAAGTAAGATATGTGGTGCAAGTCGAAAAAGTCAAACCTGAACAGGAAGGTATCGCAGTACGTGCCAGTGGCAAAGTTCGGTTAAGTGCCCAATACAAGGACAAAAAAATTAAACCTGCAGCCTATGGCGAGAGAATAGTCGTTTATGGGAAGGTACTGGAATTACATGGTTATAATAATCCAGGCCAGATAGACATGACAGTCGCTCTCAAACGGCAGAATATCATGGCCCGTATGTCCGCACAAGGGCAGGCCATTAAAGTTATCTCAGTTTCCAATACATATTCCTGGCGGGTGGCGCTTGCTGGCTGGCAAGATGGAATTGTTAAGGCGTTACAAAAGGTTATGCCTGTAAATGATGCTGCTATTTTAACAGCTGTGCTCTTTGGCGGCTATGAGGGTATAAATAAAAACGTGATTGATGATTTTGCGACAACAGGCTTAATTCACATTTTGTCTGTGTCAGGTGCGCATATCGCCCTGGTAGCAGGTCTGATAAGATGGTTCGGCAGCCGTTTGAGGCTGGGTTCTTTGGCAACTATTAGTATAGCTGCTCTGACGATTATTCTGTATGCGGTCATGAGCGGGCTTACACCGCCGGTAATACGCTCGGCTATTATGGGGTTAATTAGCCTGATGGCCGTAATACTTGGCCGAGAAAACTATGCTCCTGCTGCTTTAGCGATTACGGCTTTGGGCATGCTTGTCTATCAGCCGCTGCTATTATATGATATCAGTTTTCAATTGTCCTTTGGAGCAACAGCAGGTCTGGTATTTTTATACCAGCGAACAGTAGACTATCTGGCTCGGTTTCCAGCCTGGATAGCAGGACCGTTAGCCGTGACTTTGAGTGCACAGCTTGGTGTGCTGCCGCTGATAGCCTGGTATTTTAATAATTTCCCGGTTATCTCTTTTGCTGCCAACATCATTATCCTACCTGTTGTCGAACTGGTCATAATACTTGGTTTGGCCGGAGTTATTATCTACACCATTGTTCCGGCTGTTGGAAACATAATATTTGTGATTAGCAGTCTCTTGATAGGTCTTGTTATGATGCTTACAGCGCTATTGGCTTCGGTGCCTTACAGTTCTATGTATATACCATCAGTAGGGATAACAGGCAGTGCCGCTTATTATTTTGTGCTAGCCTGGGTATATGGCTGGCGCCCGCTTCATATGCCAGGGCCTGGTCAGTTGGTTGAAAAGTGGCCAAGAGCATGCTCGTTTACTGTATTTCTATTTATAGGAATATTTTTAGCCATTACATGGTATCCAAGACCGTTGACCGTACACTTTATTGATGTAGGACAGGGGGATGCCACGCTGGTAATCACACCACGTGGCAAGGGCGTTCTTGTAGATACTGGCGGTAGCTTTGGCAGTTCAAATTTTGATATTGGGGAGCGGGTAGTCGCTCCCTATCTTAAACACTATGGCGTGACTGCTGTTGATTATCTAATTTTGACTCATGGACATCAGGATCACGCTGGTGGGGCAGCCGGTGTTGCCGGCGATATTAGGATTAATAAAGTTATGCTGGCGCGGGAAGAGCACTCACCGGCAGTACAAGCGCTGCTTCGCACTAAACCGGCAATCGCCGTTATTCCGGCATACACCGGGCAGAGTTTTCAGCTTGACGGCGTAGTATTTCGTTTAGAGCAGGCTGTCGGTGATAGTGAAACTAGCCGCCGCGGAGCTAACGGTAATGAAGTATCCAGTGTAATTAGGGTAAGCTATGGACAGCATAGTTTTTTGATTACCGGAGATCTGGAAGCACAGGGAGAAGCAATGCTGCTTGCCAAAGGTGTACCTCCCTGTACTGTGCTGAAAGTGGGGCACCACGGTGCCAAAACCTCGACCACGGTACCTTTTCTACAAACTATTTCTCCTAAGTTTGCCGTTATTTCTGTCGGCTATGGTAACCGGTTTGGGCATCCGCATTCAGATACGATAAAACGGCTTGCAGAAATGAACACATTAGTATATCGTACAGATAAACAAGGGGCCATCGTTTTCAAATCAGACGGCAAAAATATTGAAGTTAATACTTATATAAAGTAGACTTAGCTTCAGGTGGGGTTTTAACCCCATCTGAAGGTTAGTCGCCCTTATCCAGGGACTTAGCCGCTCTTAACTCCCACTTGTAGAAGATGGGAGTCTTAGAGCGGGTTAGTCATCGGATAAATAATGAATAAGAATGGTGAGCTATGGATTACAAAGCAGTACTTACTGCCATCAAGCAGAATAAATTTGCTCCGGTATACCTCCTGTATGGAGAGGAAACCTATCACATACGCCAGGTTGAGCAAGCCCTTGTTAACGGGGTGGTAGCTCCTGAAGACAGAGATATGAACCTTATTGTTTTTGAGTCTGACCCGCGTCTGGAGGAACTGATAAATACAATTGAAACAATACCATTTCTGGGCGGGAAAAACCTAGTTATTGTTCGTAGTACAGCGCTGTTTAGTGCCGGACGCAAGGGTGGGGGCGATGAGGTTCAGGACAAGGTTGATCCTGCGACCGAGCGGTTAATTAGTTTATTTAGCAATATGCCTTCCTACAGTCATGTTGTGTTTATTACACCCGATAAGCCGGACAAACGCCGCAAGGTCTATAAGGCTCTTGAGAAGAACGGTGTAGTTTTGGAAGCCGCGCCGTTAAAAGGCAAAGATGTGCGGGGGTGGCTGACAGATCGTCTTACTGAGCTGAAAATTAAAATGACTCCTGATGCACAGGAGCATTTGCTGGCGGCGGTCAGCATGATGCCGCAGGTTTCTCTTGATTTTATGAATAACGAGCTGGAAAAAGTAATCTTATATACAGCAGACAAATCACTGATTACTCGCCAGGATTTACTGCAAATTCTATCAGCTGTTCCTGAGGTTTCCATATTTACGATGGTGGAAGCGTTAAGCCAAAGACAAACTTCGCAGGCTATTGCGCTGCTGCGGGAAGAACTGACTGCAGGCGAGCATCCGGTCAGAATCCTGGCGCTCTTAGCCCGGCAAGTCAGACAACTATGGCAGGTTAAAGAACTGCTAAATAAGGGTTATGGCAGTCGCGAAGTAGCCGAGTTTTTAAAAGTGCCTGGTTTTATTGGTGAAAAGCTGGCAAAACAAAGCCGCGGTTTTAATGATGCTAAACTAAAACAAGCTATGCTTAGCCTAGCGGCAGCTGACCGGGACTTAAAATCAGGTCGGACCGGACCAGTGGTGCTGGAAAAAATAATTATTGAACTGTGCGAGTAATCGCAATAAAAAAACCTGTTCACTTTTATAGTGAACAGGTTTTTGCAATTATTGAGCTTGTTGAGTGGCATTTGCTCTACGAGCTAGGCGGGACTTCTTACGGGCTGCGGCATTTTTATGAATAACGCCCTTGGCGGCAGCTTTGTCAATAACGCTTGCGGCATTAGTCAGGAGGGTCTTGGCCTCATCTGCTTTACCGGCATGTGCAGCTTCCTCCACCTTACGGATAGAAGTCTTGATTGTTGATCTCACCGAATAATTGCGGGCACGCCGTTCAGCGTCAGTTTTTACGCTACGCTCAGATGCTTTAATATTTGGCAAGTATTTCACCTCCTTATGTATATATTACTGAGCTATTTTAGCATGAACTACAGGAAAAAGCAAGCAATAAAGTAAAACTAGGTTCGTATAACCGCCTTTTTTTCCGGATAAGATAGGTCTGAAGCATTTTGGGAGAAAAGGAGAGAATTTGATGGATCAAAATTTTAATACAGCACGGACCGACCTGGCCCTGGAAGCCCGCGAAATGCTGACAAAGCAGGTGCGGGAAGACATTCCGGGTGTGGTGGTTGAGACCAGTGAAGACGACGATGCGATTATTACCCGGGTAAATATTAGTACACCTGAAGCAGAGCGAATGATGGGTAAAGCACAGGGACGATATATTACGATTGAAGCGCCAGGGCTGAGATATAAAAATACCCCGTTACAGCAAAAAATAATGAATTTCTTAGCTACCGAGCTTGTCGAAATGGTCAACCTGCCGCGTAATGCAACAGTCTTAATTGTTGGACTTGGCAACTGGAATGTAACGCCTGACGCCTTGGGACCGCGAGCAGCGCACAAAATAGTGGTTACTCGTCACCTTCAGGAGATGCTGTCACCAGAACTGAAAGGCGGAGTCCGTTCGGTGTGTGCGATTGCACCAGGCGTCCTTGGCATAACGGGTATGGAAACTGCTGAGATTATTCAGGGAATTGTGAGTAATATTAAACCGGATTTAGTGATTGCTATGGACGCCTTAGCCGCAGCTTCAAGCCATAGGGTAATTACCACAGTTCAACTCGCTAATACTGGTATTCACCCTGGCTCTGGTGTAGGGAATAAACGTTTTGGCCTTACTCAAGCCTCTTTAGGAGTACCTGTTGTTGCCATCGGGGTACCGACAGTCGTACATGCTTCGACCATTGCTATGGACACTATTAATACCCTACAGGAGCATGCTGCGTTCAGTCGTTATTTCAAAAGCATGGCTACCTTGTCTGATCAAGACCGCCAGACTATTGTTCGCCAAGTGTTGCCTGAAATGCTTGGTGACCTTATGGTAACGCCTAAGGAAGTTGACCGGCTGATTGAAGATATTGCCGCTGTTGTAGCAGGCGGAATTAACCAAGCCATGCATCCAAACATTGACTACGAGAATATTCACCTGTATTTACACTAGTACGAGGAAGTACTCGGAAAGCTAGTCCGATATAACTGTAATATCGCTTTGCCGCCAGGCATATACATTGTATGTAAACAAAATTAGCAAGAGACAACCCAGTCGGGGGTCTGGCGGAGGCGGCAATGGTAACAAGAAAAGAACGAAAACAAAGCACCCAAAGTAGGTTTTTGAATAATTTCTTGCGAGTCTACAGCACCTCTAAGATTTTTAACATAGCGTTAATCGGGTTCATATTTTTAATGGCAAGCGGTTTATCCATAGGCACGTATCTCAGTTTGACAACCAATGCAATTCCTGTAAACGGATCGGTCTACTCCGGTCAATACCTGCCTTCTCTGTGGCCCAGAGGGAAGGACGTGCTTTTTTTAGGTATTCCTGGTTTGTCGCGTGCAGCCCAGCCGCAGAGTGCAATAAAAATAACGCCGGAACTCAATGCCGGAAACCTTGTTCATAAATTAGTGCTACTTTTTAGCGGCATTGATTTTAGAGACTTGCGTTCATTACTTTCTCAGGAAATTCCCTTTATGATGGCTTTTAAATCCCCTGGAACTCCACTAGTAAGTGCTGCAACATTGCCGAACTTCCCCAAATTTGATACTAGTAGTACTGCAAGCAATGACAAGCCATTGGTCGCAATATATCATACACATACCGCTGAAGCCTTTATCCCCAACTCAGGGGTGGCGCATAGGCCGGGCGGACAGCGTGGCGATATTGTGGACGTAGGTGCGGCGTTGGCTAAGCAGTTAGAGAAAGATGGGGTAAAAGCCATCCATAACGCTACTATTCATGATTATCCAAGTTTTATGAAAGCGTACGGACCTTCGGAAACTACAGCGAAAAAGCTGCTTGCCGATAATCCGTCTATCCAAATGATTTTTGATATTCACAGGGATGCTGATAAACGCGAAAATGTAACTGCAATGGCTACTGGTATGTCAGTGGCTAAGATTACAATTGTTGTAGCCACCGGGCAGCAAGACCTGCCTCAACCGCATTGGCAGCAAAACCATGCTTTCGCCAAATTGATTGATGCTAAACTAAATGCTAAATACCCTGGATTATGTAAAGGTATTCAACTGGTAGAATGGCGGTATAATCAACATCTTCATCCACGGGCGCTCTTAATTGAGGTAGGTTCCCAGGAAAGCAGTAAGGAGGAGGCTGTGCGTAGTATTGAGATGCTTGGGGATGTATTAGCAGAAATACTTGCAGAAAGCCGGTAACTGTGATAGGAGGGATGCCGTGTTCGAACGGGTGGCAACAGGCGATGCTGGGATAATTGCTCGCGGACTGCTGATATTACTAACAATTATTGTAATTGGTGTGGGGGTAGCTGAGCATCAGTTGGCTGCACTTACCCAGCGTCCAGAGCAAGAACGTTTCTTTTATATTGGACGTAATCAAGAGCATGTGTATTCGGCTTATGCTTTTGGTTATGGTTTTACTTTAGGGAGTGTATATTCGTTAGGTAATATTTCACTAACTGAGCGCAGTATTGTTCTGAAGTTCTCTCATCACACAGTTATTATTCCTACCAAGGTAGAAATTGACGGCTCGCGTTTATGGTATTGGTTTTCTGTCTGGCACAGGCAATTCGTTGAAGAAGCGTTCGCTACTAAAAAGAAAGCCATCGAATATTGGAATCAAGCCAAGCCTTATATTGAGACTGCTTCGCAATATATAAGAGCCAGGACTCAATATGCCATACAGCAATTGAGTGAATATATCCGCGAATATAGGTAGAGCTTGCAGTTAGCGGGCGGCTGATGGTATAATTTATAGAAATGCGTAAAAAAGCTTTATTATACCAGGGAGGAGCCCCAGTTTGATGGATACAGGACATATTCGTAATTTTTCAATCATTGCCCACATCGACCATGGCAAGTCGACGCTTGCAGACCGGTTGTTGGAGTACACAGGAGCTCTCTCTGCCCGCGAGATGGAAAACCAGGTGTTAGACCAGATGGAGCTTGAGCGCGAGCGTGGCATTACAATTAAAGCTCAGGCTGTCCGGTTATCTTATACAGCAAAAAACGGCGAAACGTATATGCTTAATCTGATTGACACTCCAGGACACGTTGACTTTACGTATGAGGTTTCCCGCAGTCTGGCTGCTTGCGAAGGAGCGCTTTTGGTGGTTGATGCCGCTCAGGGAATCGAAGCCCAGACTCTGGCTAATGTATACCTGGCACTCGAACATAACCTTGAGATTATTCCAGTAATTAATAAGATTGACCTGCCAAGTGCAGAGCCGGAACGGGTTAAAACCGAAATTGAAGACGTAATTGGCTTAGATACCACTGATGCCGTATTGGCTAGTGCCAAGAGCGGGATTGGTATTGAAGACATTCTTGAAGCAATTGTTAGGAAAGTTCCCCCGCCGACAGGCAAAGTAGACGACCCCTTAAGTGCCCTTATTTTTGATTCTCATTTTGATTCATATAAAGGCGTAATTGTTTATGTCCGAGTTATGAATGGCCTGATCAAACCTGGCATGAAGATTAAAATGATGGCAACCAATAAAGTCTTTGAGGTTACTGAGGTTGGAGTTTTCCGGCCGTATTTGGCTAATGTAAATGAATTAGGGCCAGGTCAGGTCGGCTTTGTTGCCGCAAGTATTAAAAACGTAAAAGATACCAGAGTAGGCGACACAGTTACCAGCGCAGAACGACCGGTAGCCGAGCAGTTGCCAGGCTATCGAAAAATTACTCCGATGGTATATTGCGGTCTTTATCCGGTCGATAGCTCTGACTATGAGAACTTGCGTGACGCATTGGAGAAACTTCAGTTAAATGATGCCTCGCTGGTTTTTGAACCTGAGACTTCTATTGCACTTGGTTTTGGTTTTCGCTGTGGGTTCTTAGGACTACTTCATATGGACGTTGTCCAAGAACGTCTCGAACGTGAGTACAATCTTACTCTTATCACAACGGCGCCAAGTGTTATTTATCGTGTGTTTAAAACTGATAGTGAAGTTATTGAAATTGAAAACCCATCCAAACTACCTACAGCGCAAGAGATTGACCATGTTGAAGAACCTTATGTAAAAGCTACAATTATGGTTCCTAATGACTATGTAGGCGCGGTTATGGAATTGTCTCAGGAAAAGCGCGGCGAGTTTAAAGATATGAAATATCTTGATGCTAACCGAGTTATGCTGACATACCATTTGCCGCTCAGTGAGATCATTTTTGATTACTTTGATAAGTTGAAATCATCAACACGTGGCTATGCTTCTCTTGATTACGAGCTTCTGGGCTACCAGACTTCAGCGCTCGTTAAACTTGATATCCTGCTTAATGGCGAGCCTGTAGATGCTCTTAGTGTAATCGTCCACCGAGATCGGGCAACACATCGCGGCAGGCAGCTCGCGGAGAAGTTAAAAGAGATTATTCCCCGGCAAATGTTCGAAATTCCTATTCAGGCTGCTATCGGCAGCAAAGTTATCGCGCGGGAGACTGTGCGGGCCATGCGCAAGGATGTGCTTGCTAAATGCTATGGCGGCGATATTACCCGTAAGCGGAAGCTGCTTGAAAAGCAAAAAGAGGGCAAGAAACGGATGAAACAAGTTGGCAGCGTGGAAGTTCCGCAGGAAGCATTTATGGCTATTTTAAAAATGGATTAAAGGTTGAACGCGATGAGTAAGCTTGGCCTATATGTTCATATCCCATTTTGCCGGCAAAAATGCTTGTATTGTGACTTTTCTTCCTATCAGGGAGTAGAGCATCTATTTGCAGCTTATACCGCCGCCTTGTGTCAGCAGATTGCTGAGCAGGGCGGTGTGTTATGTAAGTCGGTTGTTGACACAATCTATATTGGCGGTGGCACACCCAGCTTGTTGCCTGTTCAGCTTTTAGAGCAAATAATGTCCAGTCTTTATGCTAATTTTCATGTCAGCAATGAGGCTGAAATTAGTATGGAGGCCAACCCGGGAACGGTAACACGAGCGCAGTTGAGTGCACTGAAAGCTGCAGGGATAAATAGACTCAGTTTTGGCGTACAGTCCTTCAACAATGAATTACTTGCAGGATTGGGGAGGATTCATCAGGCCACTGATAGTCTAACTGCAATTGAATACGCATATGCCGCTGGGTTTAATAATATTAGTATTGATTTGATGTACGGTCTGCCGGGACAAACATTCGAAGGGTTTGCCTGGGAGCTTGAGCAGGCAGTTGCGGTTAATACCAGCCACATTTCGGTATATGGCCTTAAACTGGAAGAAGGCACTCCATTAGCAGCAGCCTATGATCGAGGGTTGCTTAAATTACCAGACGAAGCAACCGAGGAAGCAATGTATGATCACATGGTTGACTTTTTGCCTGGCCGGGGTTTGCTGCGTTACGAGATTTCAAACTTTGCTCGACCAGGTTTGGAGTGCCGCCATAACTTGAAATATTGGCAGTATCAACCCTATTTAGGTATTGGCGCCGCAGCACATTCCTTCTTAAATGGTGAGCGGCTAAGTAATGTAACGGGAATTCCGGAATACATCAGTGCCATATTTGAGGGATGTTCCCCGGTTGTAATGAGAGAAACACTAACTAACGACCAGTCGATGGCCGAGTATATATTTTTAGCATTACGCACTTCTCAAGGGCTGACCGTAGCTAATTTTTCTCAACTTTTTTGCGTTGATTTTTTCAGACATTTCGGCAATATTTTTGAAAAGCTCCAGCGGCAAGACTTGGTGGAAACAGATAGCAGGCGAATATGGCTGACTGACAGAGGCATGAAATTTGGTAATATTGTATTTAGTAGTTTTTTGCCTGATTAGATAAGCAGTACTATCTTGACATTAAACCCAAGGAGTGGTATTTTTTTAGTAGGTGTTAGCACTCGATTGACATGAGTGCTAACAACAGGGAGGTGTTGTCGATGTTAGACGAAAGAAAGCGCCAAATACTGCAGGCCATTATTGATGATTACATATCTACCGCAGAACCGATCGGCTCACGGACGATTGCACGAAAATACAATTTAGGGGTCAGTCCTGCAACTATTCGTAATGAAATGGCAGATTTGGAGCTTTTAGGCTATCTTGAACAACCGCATACTTCCGCTGGCAGAATACCGTCAGTCAAAGGCTACCGTTTTTATGTTGACTGTTTATTGGCACCACCCCAGATCTCCGACCAAGATATTGCCATTATTGATAATTGGTACCATACTAAGGCCGGACGGATTGAAGAAGTATTCCAAGAGACAGCTAAGATATTGTCTCGCATGACTCGGAATGTTTCCATGGTACTAGCGCCACAGGTGTCACAGTGTACTTTTAAATATCTTCAGTTTTTACCACTGGATGAGCGTCGATCAATCGTTGTCATAGTTACAGATACCGGGCTGCTGGAAAATAAAATAATAGAAATACCTGAAGGGCTCTGTCATGAAGACTTGAGCCGGGTGGCAACAGCAATAAATTCCCGGCTTGGAGGCTTAGCTGTTGACCGGATTACGACGCCGGTTCTAAAAGATATTCAAAACGACATTTTGCCTGACCCTCAAGTATTTGAACGGGCTATTACACTTTTAAAGCATGTTCTTACAGTTGAGAAAAATGAGAAGATTTATCTTGGCGGTACGAATCAGATGTTAAATCAGCCTGAATTCAGGGATGTCGATAAAGTTAAAGACTTATTAACCATGTTTGAGGAAGACCGATTGCTCTGCGATATTCTTCATATGGCCGATAGCGATGGAGTTGTTGTTACTATTGGGCAGGAGAATAAATATATAGGCATTCACGACTGCAGCGTTGTTCAAGCCACTTACCGCATTGATGGTCAGGTGGTAGGAACTGTAGCCGTGTTGGGCCCCACCAGAATGGAGTATGGAAAAACTATGTCTGTGTTAAAGTTTATGCAGCGCCATTTAGGTGATATTCTGAAAAAGTATAAGGTGTTATAGATGGGGGGAACTACATGAATTTAAAGCAAGCTGGCAGTGGCGCTGATGTGGATGAGCGTTTGGCCGCCCTATTAACTAACGCGAATGCTGTGCGGGCAATTACCGCTGCCGTTGAAGGAACTATCGGCCCGAAAGGGCTTGATACTATGCTGGTTGACCGCTTTGGCGAAGTCATCATTACCAATGATGGTGTTACCATTCTAGATAAGATGGACGTCAATCACCCTGCAGCCAAAATGCTGATTAATACTGCCAAGGCGCAGCAAGCAGAAGTAGGAGATGGTACAACTACTACCACAATTATGGCCGGCAGCCTGGTATCAGAAGGCGTAAGTCAGGTCATGCGCGGTGTACCTGTTGCCAGGGTAATTGAAGGAGTAAAATATGGCATAGCTAAGGTCTTAGACGGCGTTAAGGAACGCGCTCGTACTATTACCGAGGTGAATGACCCTATCCTCCGGAGTATTGCCATGATTGCCGGGCGGGAACATGATGATATTGCCGACTTGGTCGTGGAAGCAGCCAAGCTGATTGGTGTAGAAAAGCTCAACGAATATAACTTTAAGCTATCCGAAATCATAACCGCTGAAGCCGGTGCCAATAACGAGGTATTCATGGGCGTTATTGTTGATCAGGAGCGCATGACTCAAGAAATGCCTGAGGAAATAGTAGGCGCAAAATTACTACTGATTGATGATGCCCTTGAGCCGGAAGAGATTGAAGATGAGGCGTTAAGTACCGAGGCTGGTTTTAAACGCTACATTGATCTTCAGGACGAGTTTAAGAAAAATGTTCAAAAAATTGTTAGCCTTGGTGTGAACGTTGTTATGGTTGACCGTGGTGTACATAGTGCTGCCGAAGAAATTCTTACAGATGCCAACATCATGGTGATTGAACGCGTATCGTCAAAAGACTTGCGCCGAGTGGCCGATCATACCGGTGCGAGGATGATCAAACGCACTGGTCTCAAAAAGGAACCTGCTGATATTGAAAAATATCTGGGGGCTGCTGAAAAGGTCTACCAAGATGAAAAACTCGAACAGGTACGTGTTATCGGCGGTAGCGGCAAACCTATGGCCACAATATTAGTAGGGGCAGCGACTGAAGAGGTAGTTGGAGAGCGCGAGCGTATTGCAAAAGATGCTGCTTCAAGCGTACAGGCTGCTGTGAAAGGCGGCTATATACCAGGTGGTGGCTCGATAGAGGTTACCATGGCCAGGGAGGTCGGTAAGTACCGCGATAACCTCAAGGGAATGGCTGCCTATGGCCTTGACTGCGTAACAAACGCTCTTAAACAGCCTTTGTCGCAAATCGTAGAAAACGCCGGTTTTAATCCGCTTGAAAAGGTAGAAGAAGTTGTTACTACCCAAGCAACGCAAAACTGCGATTCGCTTGGTATAGATTGTGATACTGGCGAAGTAGTCGATATGCTTGAACGGGGCGTCGTTGATCCTGTCCCCGTAAAACTTCACGCCATAAAGGCTGCAGGTGAAGTGGCTGTAGCCATTTTGCGTATTGATACTATTATTAAGAAAAAAGAAGAAGGGGCTAATGCCCAGAAGGCAGGCGCTGCAGATAGCGGTATGCCGGATTTTTAACTAGCGGAGGTGGAATTTATGGCAAAAAAAGAGCAAGAGGAAAAGCAAGAGCAAGTGGAGGCCAATACAGGCCAGGAAAATGAATACGCTGATACGGCAACTAGTGATAATCCAGAAATTTGCTTTTCGCCCCAGGATGTAAATCAATTTTTGACTGCGCTAAATGAGAAAAGTCGCTTGCTTGATGAAATGACTGACAGATATAAGCGGCTGCAGGCCGATTTTGATAATTTCCGGCGGCGTACCAGGCAGGAAAAAGAAGAATTATCGATAGTAGTAGCTGAACGTATTATCTGCGAGCTATTGCCTGTAGTCGATAACTTTGAACGGGCAACTGCCAGTTCTACAACTGATCTCAATACATTGACAACAGGTGTCCAAATGATTTTCCGGCAATTGAATAATTCTCTTTGCCAGTTAGGTGTAGAGCCTGTCAATGCTGTGGGCAATATGTTTAACCCTGCCGAGCATGAAGCAGTTATGCGGGTTGAAGCAGACGACCAGCCTGATGGCATGGTCATCGAAGAGTTGCAAAAAGGCTATAAAGTCAACGGACGGGTAATTCGCCCTAGCATGGTAAAAGTAGCAGGAAACAGTTAATTAAGCATTTTACTTAAGGAGGAAATTAACAATGGCAAAAGTAATTGGTATTGACCTTGGTACTACTAACTCATGTGTGTCTGTGATGGAAGGCGGCGAGCCTGTTGTTATCCCCAACCCGGAAGGTAGTCGCATTACGCCTTCAGTAGTTGGTTTTTCAAAAAATGGGGAGCGTTTAATTGGACAAATAGCTAAGCGCCAGGCAGTATCTAATCCTGAAGGCACAGTTAGCTCTATTAAGCGCCATATGGGAACTACTTATAAAGTAAATATTGATGGCAAAGATTATACTCCACAGGAAATTTCAGCTATGATTCTGCAAAAACTAAAATCTGATGCAGAGGCTTACCTTGGCGAAACCGTGACTCAGGCTGTAATTACTGTTCCTGCTTACTTTTCTGACAGCCAGCGTCAGGCTACTAAAGATGCTGGTGCTATCGCTGGCCTTGAAGTGCTTCGTATTATCAACGAACCTACTGCGGCTGCTCTGGCCTATGGTATGGATAAAGGCAACGACCACACCATTTTAGTATTTGACTTGGGTGGCGGTACTTTTGACGTGTCCATTCTTGAGCTGGGTGACGGCGTATTTGAGGTTAAAGCCACAAGTGGTAATAACCGCCTTGGCGGCGATGATTTTGACGAGCGTATTATGAATTGGCTGGTAGCCGAATTCAAGAAACAGCAAGGCATTGATTTGGCAAATGACCGTATGGCCATGCAGCGTTTACGTGAAGCTGCCGAAAAAGCCAAAATTGAATTGTCAGGCGTACTTACTACCAATATCAACCTACCGTTTATCACTGCTGATCAGACTGGACCGAAACACCTTGATATTAACCTGACTCGTGCTAAGTTCGAGGAACTGTGCGCTGATCTTATTGAATCTACCATGGGACCAACCCGCCAGGCCTTGAGTGATGCCGGGCTATCAGCTAAAGATATTGACAAAGTTATTCTTGTTGGTGGCTCCACTCGTATCCCGGCCGTCCAAGAAGCTATTAAAAAGTCCTTGGGGAAAGAGCCACACAAAGGTGTTAATCCTGACGAGTGCGTAGCTGTTGGTGCTGCCATTCAAGCCGGCGTGCTTGTCGGTGAAGTAAAAGACGTATTACTCCTGGATGTTACACCGCTGTCCTTGGGTATTGAAACTCTTGGCGGGGTATTTACCAAAATTATTGACCGTAACACCACCATTCCGACTTCCAAGAGCCAATCCTTCTCGACTGCTGCTGATAATCAACCATCTGTTGATATTCATGTACTGCAGGGCGAGCGCGAAATGGCGTCTTATAATAAGACGTTGGGACGCTTCGAACTTTCAGGCATTCCTCCTGCTCCACGCGGTGTTCCGCGCATCGAGGTTACCTTCGATATTGATGCTAATGGTATTGTTCACGTCTCTGCAAAAGATTTAGGAACAGGTAAAGAACAAAAGATTACAATTACTTCTTCGGGTGGACTTGATAAAGATGAAGTAGAAAGAATGGTAAAAGAAGCCGAGTCCCATGCGGCTGAAGACAAAAAACGCAAGGAAGAAGTTGAAGTACGCAACAATGCCGACTCACTGGTATATAATGCAGAGAAAACCATCAAAGAGTTTGGCGAAAAAGCTGATAAAGCCCTTGTAGAAAAGGTTCAACAAGCTGCTGATAAACTGAAGGAAACGTTAAAAGGCAGTGATATTGAAGCAATCAAAGCTGACACTGAAGAACTTACTAAACCGCTTTATGAATTGTCAACTGCTATGTATCAAGCTAATGCTCAAGCTGAGGGCGCCCAAGGTGCCCCACAAGGTGGCCAGCAAGGCGCTCCAAATGACGATAAAGTAGTGGACGCCGAATATAAAGTGGTGGACGAAGATAAGAAATAATTTTTTTGGGATGGTGTGAAGTGAGTAAGCGAGACTATTATGAAGTGCTAGGCGTAGCCAAGACGGCGTCTGAAGACGAACTGAAAAAGGCGTACCGCAAACTGGCCCGCAAGTACCATCCTGACGTTAACCGCGATGAACCCAAGGAAGCCGAGGAGAAATTTAAAGAGATAAACGAAGCTTACGAAATTCTATCAAATACCGAACGCCGGGCGCAGTATGACCAATTTGGTCATGCTGCGTTTGATGCCGCTAATGGCGGGGGCGGTTTTGGTGGTGGTGCCGGTGCCGGCGGCTTCTCTGATATATTTGACATGTTCTTCGGTCAGGCTGGGTTTGGTTTTGGCGGTGGTCGGAATACTGGGCCAGAGCGGGGGCCTGATTTACGGTACGATATGGAGATAAGTTTTGAGGAAGCAGCTTTCGGTTTAGAGACTGAAATTCAAGTGCCGCGGACTGAAGACTGTAGCGCCTGCCATGGTTCAGGCTCAGCACCTGGAACTCATCCAGAAACTTGTCCTGACTGCCGAGGCACAGGCCAGGTTCAGGTAACGCAAAATACTCCTTTTGGCCGTATGGTTAATGTTAGAGCCTGTGAGCGCTGTCGTGGAGAAGGAAAGATCATTAAGTCGCCGTGCAAAGAGTGTAACGGGCGGGCTAAAGTCCGGGTTAAACGCAAAATTAAAATCAAGATTCCGGCTGGCGTTGACAATGGATCAAGACTTCGCGTAGCGCATGAGGGTGAAGCCGGGCAACGTGGTGGTCCCCCAGGGGATTTATATGTTTATCTTTTCGTAAAAGCGCATAAACTGTTTACACGTGAGGGTAATGATGTTATTTGTGATGTGCCGATTAATTTTGTTCAGGCTACTTTGGGGGATGAAATCGAAGTTCCAACACTTGACGGTAAGGTCAAGCTGAAAATTCCTGAAGGTACACAAACAGGCACAGTATTCCGCATCAAGGATAAAGGAATCCCGCATTTACGCGGTCATGGACGCGGCGACCAGCATGTGCGGGTTAAATTAATAACCCCTAAGAAGCTAACTGACCGTCAAAAGGAGCTCTTACAGGAGTTTGCTCAAGCCGGAGGCGCTGATCCTACATCAGAGGAAAAAGGGTTTTTTAAAAAGTTTAAAGACGCCTTTGGCGTGTAATATATTTATATTTGAAGTTTAAGGGGCGATGGCGCATGAAATGGGCTGAGATCAGCATTCAAACCTCTCATGAAGCTACTGAAGCAGTGGCCGATATTTTCCATGACCTGGGCTCTAGCGGGGTAGTAATCGAAGATCCAGAACTGGTAAATACGTACCGGCGCTCAGGGAGTTGGGATTATTGCGACATCCCCGAGGAACTCAATACAGAAGTTGTAATTATCAAAGCTTATTTACCTGTTGACGAGCTCTTAGACGATAAACTGCGAGTTTTTGAAGAACGAGTAAACGAGTTGCACGAACATAACCTTGATAAAGGGCGGGGCTGCATTAATTGCCGTGAAGTACAGGAAGAGGATTGGGCTTCTTCCTGGAAAGAATATTTTCATCCAGTGCGGGTGAGTGAGCATATTGTCATTAAGCCATCTTGGGAAGAGTATTTGCCAGCTGTAGGGGATCTCGTTATCGAACTAGATCCAGGCATGGCTTTTGGTACAGGTACGCATCATACTACTGCTATGTGCATCCGCTGCCTGGAAGATGTTATCAAGCCGGATAATATTGTCTTCGATGTTGGCACAGGTTCTGGAATATTGGCAGTTGCTGCAGCTAAACTGGGAGCCGCCAGCGTACGAGCTGTTGATCTTGATCCGGTAGCTGTGCGGGTAGCCAAGGAGAATGCTGCATTTAACAACGTCACTGAGACTGTAGAAATTACCCAGGGTGACCTTTTGACAGGTGTAGATGGTAAGGCCGATGTGATCGTTGCGAATATTATTGCTGATATAATTATAAAAATGCTGCCTGACGTTCGAACACGGCTGGTCGGTAAAGGCGTATTTATTGCCAGTGGCATTATTACCGAGCGTTTGAGTGATGTCACTGAGGCACTCATTGATAATGGGTTTGTTATTGATAAAGTGATTGAAGAAGGCGGCTGGGTAGCCATTGTGGCTGGCAGCGGCAGCCTTTAAGGGGGCGCTTGCATGCGCCGTTTCTTTATCGATGCGCCCATTAGCCAAACTATGGTGATTGACGGTACTGACGCCCGTCATATAGCTTCTGTGCTTAGGATGACCGCTGGGGATACTGTGTTAGTGTCTGGTCAAAACAAAAAATCTGGTAAGGCTGAAATCACTCAAGTAAGTCCTGAGGCTGTCCAGCTCAGGTTGATTGAGCTTATTGAAGACAAAACTGAGCCACCACTGGCTGTCTATCTTGTTCAAGGTTTGGCCAAAGGCGAAAAGATGGACTTTATTGTGCAAAAAGCGGTGGAACTTGGCGTGTATGGCATAATTCCGGCAGTCACTGAGCATTGTGTAGTTAAATATGATTTGGCTAAACAAACAGAAAAGGTGGCACGCTGGCAAAAGATAGCCCGTGAAGCTGCCAAACAGTGCGGTAGGAGTTATATTCCTGAAATATTACCAGTGACCCGCCTCGCCGATGTGCTTAAAAATAACGAATTTGTCTCTGCAAGTAAAATCATGCTGTATGAGGGACAAGCTTCTCAAGGCTTAAAACAGACATTGACCGAAACTGGTAGGCCGACCTATCTACTGTTTATTGGTCCGGAAGGCGGTTTTAGCTCAGATGAAGTTGAGTTATGCCTGGGACATGGCGTTAAAGTTGTTACCATGGGGCCGCGGATTATGCGTACTGAGACAGCAGCTTTAGCTGCGTTAACTGCTGTTATGTATCAGTGCGGCGATTTAGGGGGCTAGCTATGCCACAAGTGGCATTTACAACACTGGGCTGTAAAGTAAATCAGTATGAAACCGAAGTAATGGAAGGCTTGTTTAAAGCTCGTGGTTACGAGGTAGTTAGTTTTAGTGAGCAGGCTGATGTCTATGTGATTAACACCTGCTCAGTCACTAACCTTGGCGAAAAGAAATCCCGGCAGCTCATTCGCCGGGCCAATCGGCAGAATGCCGGTGCGATTATTGCTGTTGCAGGGTGCTATTCTCAAGTTTCACCCGGCCAAGTTGCTCAAATCCCTGGTGTTGACGTTATTGTTGGTACTCAGGATAGAGCACAGATTGTCGAATTGGTAGAGTCAGCTGCTGCTAATAACCGGACTGCCCAACTGAACGCTGTTACTGATATCATGCAGGCCAGGGAATTTGAGGATATACCGCTATTTTCTATCCCGGGCCGAACAAGAGCTTTCTTTAAGATCCAGGAAGGCTGTACTAATTTTTGTACATATTGCATAATTCCTTACGCCCGTGGTCCTTTGCGTTCCAGGCCGCTTGCCAGTATTGCTGCAGAGACCGAGAAGCTGGTTGCAGCCGGGTTTACTGAGATAGTGCTCACTGGGATTCATTTAGGAGCTTTTGGTCGTGACTTGGCTAATGTGGGGACAAAGGTTACGCTTACTGATGCCCTAGAGACAGTGTTGGCTGCTGGCGGCAGCAGACTAATGCGTCTTAGATTGGGTTCGCTTGAATCGGTGGAGGTGTCTGACAGACTAATATCTATAATGCAAACAGATAAGCGTCTCTGCCCGCATCTTCACTTGCCGCTTCAATCAGGCGATGACAGGATTTTGAAAGCCATGAATAGGCATTATACTACTTCTCAGTATCGGGATTTAATTGCCGGCATAAAAGTTCAAGTGCCGGAAATTGCGATTACCACTGATATCATTGTTGGGTTTCCAGGGGAAACCGACGAAATGTTTGAAAGTACGTTGGCTTTTGTTAATACTATGGCGTTTGCCAAGATTCATGTATTTCCCTATTCGCGCCGGACAGGTACCCCAGCTGCCGAATTCTCTGCGCAAGTGCCTGAAGTTGAAAAAAAGCGGCGGGTACAACAGCTGCAACAGATAGCTGATCGGCAGACTGAAGAATTTCATAAGTCGTTTACTGATCAGATGCTTGATGTATTGGTTGAAGCTACAGAAACTAAGGGAATAATCTCAGGCTTGACCGGGAATTATATACGCGTTTACACAAGGGGCAGTCAAGAAGACAATGGTAAAATTCGCAGCGTACAGCTTGAAGGGCTCTACCAAGATGGGCTTTGGGGCCGAATAGTTGAATAAAATTCTTTTTCTACCATTTTTCCGGCAGGAATTTGTGTAATTAGGCAGAATATTTTAGAGAGTAAGTGTATATTACTATCTACTGCGGAGGAAATGCCCATGCAGCAGGACTGTATATTTTGTAAAATTGCGGCCAAGGATATTCCGGTAAATGCCGTATACGAAGATGAACATCTTATCGCGTTTCCTGATATAAATCCCGTTGCTCCAGTACATTTACTGGTAATACCCAAAAAACATATTGCAAACATTCTTGAAGCAGCGCCTGAAGATACCGCATTGCTCGGACGTTTAATGGCGACAATTCCTAAGATAGCAGCACTTGCCGGTTTAGCTGAGGATGGTTTCCGTACAGTCATAAATACCAAAGATAATGGTGGACAGACTGTGTACCACCTTCACTTCCACATACTGGGCGGTCGATTTATGACTTGGCCTCCAGGTTAATATTGACAGTATTCCTTGTTTTGGTGTATAATAGTTAGGTGTATGTTATTCAAGTACACTTCCTCGTAATGGTTCTAGTGGAGGGAGGGAGATCAGATGTCTGAAGTTAAAGTAGGCAAAAATGAAACGCTTGACAGCGCACTCCGCCGGTTCAAGCGTACTTGCCAAAAAGCCGGGGTTCTTGCGGAAGTAAGAAAACGCGAGCATTATGAGAAACCCAGCGTAAAACGCAAGAAAAAATCCGAAGCAGCTCGTAAACGTAAGTTTAACTAGTTTCGGAGGTATCAATTTGCATGTCTATTAAAGACAAGTTAACCGAAGATATGAAGCAGGCCATGAAGGACAAAGAAGCCGGCAAACTTAGGCTTTCCGTTATACGAATGGTACGTGCCAGTATCAAAAATGTAGAAATTGACAAAAAGAAAGAACTTGCTGAAGAGGAAGTTCTGGACGTACTGGCTAAAGAAGTCAAAATGCGCCGGGATTCGATCGAAGAGTTTAACAAAGGTAACCGTCCTGATTTGGTGGAGACCATTGAACAAGAAATCGACATTCTGATGCAGTACCTTCCTGAACAATTGAGCGAACAAGAAGTACGCGTTCTTGTAGCTGAGGCTGTTAAAGAGGCCCAAGCTGCAAGCGCCAAGGATATGGGCAAGGTTATGGCTGTACTGATGCCAAAAGTTAAGGGCCGTGCTGACGGCAAACTGGTAAACAATGTTGTACGCGAGTTCTTAAATAAGTAGAACAAATTTAAATCCGGCGTTATAAACGCCGGATTTTAGTTTTTCTGATAGAAGGTAAAGATTTCCCTGAAGATGGGCAACATTGGCTTTTGCTTTTGCAAAGGGCTCAGCGCAAGCCGTTTTTCAATAAGGATAGGGGAAGGGCAAAAAAATAAGACAAGCTAGGCTTGTCTTATTTATAGTTAGTGAAGTTTATTATTTCAGATAGTGTAATTATGCTGCAGCGATTTATGAAAAAATACTGGTGAGATTAATACTTAGTAAAAGTGCTACAATTAATGTTGTGTAAGTTACTACAGAAGTGTTAGATAGAGTAGTAGATAAAAGCTATGTTTAATATGCTGATTTAGCTGTGACTAGTGTTTCGATCCATGTTGTATGGGCTTCACTTGAACTATAATAAGACAATAACATACATCAATCGACAAGTCAAGAGGTTAATAATAAGTAATAATTTTCAAACTTTCGACATATAACAAAACAGCTTTGGGGAAAACAGGAATGATGGCAATTGTTGGCGAATAAACTAGTAATGAGCTGAAGATACAATCAAATGAATGCTTGGGGTGAGTATATGCGGCAACCGGTTTATTATAGAATTCTATTTATAGTAGCAGTAGCCTTAGTTACCTTCTTGAGTGTGGACAGGCCGGTAAAGGCTGAAGCTGGGCCAGTAATCAGTATATCGATCAAAGGGGAGATAAATGCCGGCCAGGCAGCCCTTGTCCATAAGGCCATGACTGATGCCCGTAGTAAACAGGCTCAGGCTGTTTTAGTTGAAATTGATACTTTTGGTGGTCTGGTAGATGCTGCGGTAAGTATTCGTGATATGATTATCAATTCACCTGTGCCGACGATTTGTTATGTAAAAAACCGGGCTTGGTCGGCCGGGGCACTTATTGCTATTTCTCATAAGCATATTGCTATGGCGCCAGGAGGCAGTATTGGGGCAGCTGAGCCAATACCCACCACAGAAAAGACGGTAGCTGCCTTAAAAGCTGAATTTGCGGCGACTGCAAATAAGACAGGACGCAATCCAAGGGTAGCTGAGGCCATGGTGGATAAATCCCTTGGTTTCCCAGGCTATGCCGAACCTGGTCAAATATTAGCGCTGACCGATTATCAGGCAGCACAGATAGGCTTTGCTGATATTGTGGCTCCTAACCGGGAAGCTGTTTTGGCAAATTTCGGCTTAGCAGGTACCGAAGTACTGGAATATACGCCAGGCTGGCAGGAAAAGCTGGTAGGATGGTTGTCTGACCCTGCAATTAAGTCATTTTTAATGTCAATTATATTTTTAGCAGTATTAACCGAAATCAAAACAGCTGGTTTAGGCGTGGCAGCCCTCATCGGTTTAGTCGCAGCACTGCTGTTCTTTGGCAGTCAGTGGATTACTGGGATTGCCGGCTGGCTGGAAATTATCCTGTTTATAGGTGGTATTGCGCTAATTCTTTTTGAACTCTATACACCAGGAGCAGGCATTTTTGGCATTAGTGGTATTATTGCTATCTTTGCTAGTCTATTTCTAACGCTTGGAGCTAATGCTGTTGCCATTAACATGCTGGCTATTAGTTTAGTTGTTGCTATTGGCTTGTTCTTAGTGCTTGTAAAGCGATTACCTACAAGTAAATTATGGTCCAGGCTAATTTTAAAAGATGCTGAGACCAAAAGTGCCGGTTTTAGCAGCAGCCAAGATTACAGCCAATATTTGGGTAAGATGGGGATAACGCCTACAGGACTTCGGCCTGCCGGAGCCTTGATAATTGATGGTGTTCAACTTGATGTAGTATCTGAGGGCCAGTTTATTGAGCCAAATACTTTAGTTAAGGTGGTGAACATAACCGGAAATCGTATAGTTGTACGCCCAGTAAAATCTTAAATATATAGGGAGGTAATCATTTGACAACTTTAATTGGTAGTGTTTTCGTAGTAGCCCTGGTGATTGTCGCTATTAGCATATTCCTTCATTTTGTCCCTATCGGACTGTGGATTTCGGCTCTGGCAGCTGGAGTCAATGTCGGTATCTTTACCCTTGTTGGTATGAGACTCCGCCGGGTACCACCTGGTAATATCGTACTTCCCTTAATTAAAGCCAATAAAGCCGGTCTTGCTGTAAATGTTGACCAGCTTGAAGCCCATTATCTGGCTGGCGGCAATGTCGACCGGGTAATTGATGCCTTGATTGCCGCTCATCGTGCGGAGATTCCTCTGCCGTTTGAACGTTCGGCAGCCATTGATTTGGCTGGACGGAATGTACTAGAGGCCGTACAGATGAGTGTTAATCCGAAAGTGATTGAAACATCGTTTGTCTCAGCGGTAGCCAAAAATGGTATCGAGCTCAGAGTTAAAGCCCGGGTTACTGTAAGAGCCAATATTGACCGACTGGTTGGTGGTGCAGGTGAAGCTACTATCCTGGCCCGTGTTGGTGAGGGCATCGTTACAACTGTCGGTTCGACTGATGACCATAAAGAAGTATTGGCAAACCCTGATCATATCTCACGCACGGTATTGACTAAGGGCTTAGATTCAGGGACAGCATTTGAAATTTTATCCATTGATATCGCCGACGTTGATGTCGGCCGTAACATTGGTGCTGAACTTATGACAGACCAAGCTGAAGCCGAAAAACGTATTGCTCAGGCCAAGGCTGAGGAGCGCCGAGCTATGGCTGTGGCCCAAGAGCAGGAAATGCGCGCATATACTCAGCAAATGCAGGCTAAAGTAGTAGAAGCCCAGGCCGAAGTTCCTACAGCTTTAGCAGTTGCGTTAAAAGAAGGACGCATGGGCGTTATGGATTACTACAATATGAACAATGTGCTGGCAGATACCCAGATGCGCGAAACCATTGCTAAAGCCGGTCCAGTAGACTTGACTCCTAAGACCGATGAACCTAAGAAATAGGTTGGTGAAGCTATGGACATATTAATACCGCTGCTATTAATGCTGGTCATGTATCTTGTGCCTGAATTATTAAAACGGCGCAAGCAGCCCAAAGAATATGAGTATCCTGATATTCCTGAAAAAGTACCGCAACCAATTGACATAAAACCAGCAGAAATTAAAGTAAAGCATACTCCGCAACAAACCGCTGAGGTTGCAGTAGAAGCTCCTAAAACATGGGCAATCCCTCCAAAACCAGCTATTTCTATGCCGACGGCTGTAACTGTATCACACTTTTCAGAACCAGCTACGCCTTGGGAGGGTAAAGTTTCGCCGCAGATGGTGCAAAATGGCCTGATTTTTGCAGAAATAATCCAGCCTCCACGCGCTTACCGGCCAATATGGCGGCATCTTAAATAGAACTGGGCAAAATAGGTTGAATTGAACAAAGTCAAATAAAACAGGGAAAATAACCCCTGTTTTATTTTTTTGTTTTAGCACACACTAAATCACGAGTAAATTTATTTATCAAGGGGGCAAACATATGTCAGAGTATAAAGGCCGCCTTACTTATGCAAAAGGCACCTATATGGAATTTGTCGTTGCTCCTAATCAAGATGTTGACTTTGGGGACATATTAGTTGTTGAGGGCAAAAATGATGATCGGTTTTATATTCGCGCTTATGATTTTAAGATTAAATCACGTTGGTCTGGGATGAATGGTGTCAGTTACCTAATGAGCAAACTAGACGAGAATGGGCAAGTAGCGAATCAAGAGGAGCTTGATTTCTATTTGGGCGGCAACCATACTGTGAAAATTGGCATTGCTGAGCAGCTTTGTTATTCAGATGCACAGGGGCAGTTATATAACCCTAAAACCTGTCCAGACTTTTTCTGCGAAGTACGTGGTTTAGCCACAGATGATACAGCATTACTCAATGAAATGAAAGGCGATCTTGAAATTGGCTATTTAAAAAGTGGACGGGCAGTACTCAAATTACCTGTTGGCATTTTTGGTTCAAAAGCCATAACCGAGCATATTGGTATTTTTGGAACAACTGGGTCAGGTAAGAGTAATTTGGTAAAAGTGCTTTCAAGTTCAATCATTGATAGCGAAAACTATGGGTTACTCATTTTTGATGTGCATAACGAGTATTACCGTGACTTATCGCTGCATCCCCGGGTAAATGAACGCTTGGTGGTATATAATACTAACCCTGAAGCAGCGCGTCCTAATGTGCGTAAGCTTGCGCTTAACTATAATGAGGTTGAGCCCGAAGATATTACGGCCTGCGCAACGTTTAGCGAGCCGCAGCTAGACGCTATCTATAAGCTGTCATCCGTGTGGCAGGATCGATGGATGGATTATGTTCTAAAATATGATGCCGAAGATATAATTGAAGAAATAGCGGGATGTACAGGTCAAAAATTCCAATCGCGTACAATAAGTAAGATCAAAAGCATCTGTTGGAACCTGGAACAAGAGCTAAATATTAGTGAAGAAGCAAATAATCCTGCCGAGATTACCGCAGTTAGCCAAATGCTTAAAGATTTAGAGCAGGGCAAAGTGGTATTGATTGAGCTAAAAAATATTTCGCCAGTGGGAGAGCAGGCGTTATCAACATTGTTATCGAAAAAAATGCTGCTGCATTATGCCAACAAGTCTGAGACCGAACGCTCTTTTGCTAAGCCAGTACTAATAGTTCTTGAGGAAGCTCACCGCTTCTTAGGTAAAAAAGAACAAAGCACACAGAATGTCTTTGCCCGTCTGGTTAGTGAAGCGCGGAAATTTAATATTGGCTTATGTGTTGTCGACCAGCAGCCCCGGCTGTTAGCTGATAAAGTGCTGTCTCAGCTAAATACTTTGTTTATATTGGGACTTGCCTCTAAATCTGATAGAGGTAAACTGGAGGCTATGTGCCGTAAAGATATTCTCCAGCAGCGCAACGAGATTAAAAATCTGGACTGTGGTGAACTCATTGTTGCTACCAACTATATGCGTTTTGCTGCGCCGGTTAAAGTGCATAAATTTGATGAATATTTAGCTCGTATCTAATAAATCCCCTTCTCATGTACTAATTGGCCTGTTCGCAGGCATACATTTGTATATGAGGGGGGATTTGTCATGCTACGCCGTAGAGGGAATTTGCAGTCACTGGCCGGATTTCTTGAAATACCGCAAGATATAGTGCTTGATATGCCGAGAATAACTATGCTTGGTAATAAACAATTGTTGGTTGAGAACCATAGAGGGATTATTGAGTATACCCCTTCACTCGTTCGTATTAAACTCAACCAGGGAGAGTTATGTATTCTTGGTGAAGATCTAATGCTGGGGAACTTGCAAGCTGAGCAAATTCTGGTAGAGGGTGTGGTGCAGGAGGTAAAATATGATCTTTAATATCAACTACGTACGCGGCGCTGTGAAAATCCGCATAAGCGGATCAATGCCCGAACGATTTATTAATCTTTGTATTGCTGAAAGAATCCTATTATGGGATATAAATAAAACAAATGAAGACTTAATTGCCTGGATCGGTCTTAATGATTTTTTTAAGATTCGTCCGCTGGTGTTCCGCAGCCGTACCCAAGTAAAAGTACTATCTCACCGCGGTTTGCCTTTTGTAATAAAACGTGCTAAACGCAGAAAGATGCTGATGGCAGGTGCCATTCTGTTTATTATTTTACTAAACCTGCTTTCTTCCTATGTTTGGTTTGTCGATATTACTGGTTTAAAAAGCGTTCCGGAAAACGGAATCAGATATGTTGCTAGCCAGCAAGGTCTTAAACCTGGCGCGGTAAGAGATGATGTTAACATCAAATCAGTCGAGCGGGAAATATTATTAAATATTCCTGAGGTAGCCTGGGTAGGTATCAACTTTACTGGTACCCGGGCTGTTATTGAAGTAGTTGAAAAAACTATGCCAAAACAGGAAAACAAAGCTCCGGCGCATATTGTTGCTATCAAAGACGGCTTAATTACTGAGATTATTGCTTTAGCCGGTCAACCGGCGGTAAAAAAAGGCGATACCGTGAAAAAAGGTGATTTGCTTGTCAAAGGGTTTGCGCCTGAACTAACGCCGACTGCTACTGAAGGCCAACCGCCGGTAATCGATGTTCCGCGAGAACTTATTAGGGCTAAAGGTATTATTAAAGCCCGTGTCTGGTATGAGAGTTATGCTGAAACAGAACTAGAAGAGACAACTGTTACTCGCACCGGCAACCGTCAGGCAGCCGTAATTTTAAAAATCGGTGGCAGTGAGTTGGCGTTTAACACAACGTCAGATCAGCCATTCCGGGAGTTTGAAACCGAGATTATACATAAACAGCTACCTGTATGGAGGAATAGCGAGTTTGCCGTCGAATCAACTATTAGACTCTATCATGAGGTAAACTCAAACCTGGCAGTGAAATCGTTTGAAGATGCGCGCGATGAGGCTCATGCAAAGGCTATCCAGGTAGTGCAAAATTCCATTCCTGAAGCAGCTCAAATGCTGTCGCGCAATTTTGAAGTACTAAAAACACCAGAAGAGAATATTGTCAGGGTGAAGGTGAATGTGGAAACAATTGAAGATATTGGGCAAACTATAAATATTTCGCAATAATTGAATTAGGGGGCACTATATATTTGGAAAAACGGATTAGCTTTGCCGACACTAAAGAAGCCATAGCGGTTTTGGGCAGAAATGACGAATATTTAGGAATCATTAGTCAGCAATTCGCGAGTAGGATAACAGCTAGGGGAATAGAACTGGCTTTGGACGGCGACTCTAGTGAAATTGATCAGCTTACCCGTCTGTTTCATGAACTTATCTATCTATATCGTGAGGGCAACCCGGTAACAAGCCATGATGTGCGTTACAGCCTCCGCATGATTCAGGAAGGTAAGGCTGATTTTCTCCACCAGATGTTTACAGATACTGTTCTTGTAACTGTCAAAGGCCGTCATATTAAACCGAAAACCCTAGGACAAAGTCAGTATTTGGAAGCAATTCGCCGCAATCACATCACCTTTGGAATAGGACCGGCAGGAACAGGGAAAACTTATCTTGCTGTTGCGATGGCAGTATTTTCCTTGAAAAATAAGCATGTGGAAAAAATAATTTTGACTCGACCGGCAGTAGAAGCCGGTGAGAAGCTTGGTTTTTTGCCTGGTGATTTACAGGAAAAAGTTGATCCGTACTTGCGGCCGCTATATGATGCCATGTATGATATTATGGGTATAGAGACGGTACAGAAATATATGGCCAAAAATATTATTGAGGTAGCGCCACTCGCCTATATGCGGGGACGAACCCTCGAAGATTCTTTCATCATTTTAGATGAAGCCCAAAACACAACTTCAGAACAGATGAAGATGTTTTTAACAAGAATAGGGTTTGGGTCAAAAATGGTGATCACTGGCGACATAACTCAGATTGATTTGCCGTCAGGTGTTAAATCAGGACTTAAGCAAGCTAAGGCTGTATTGGCAGAAACGCCTGGTATTGCAGTACTCAGTTTGGACGAAAGCGATGTAGTAAGACACGAGATAGTCGGCCGAATCATCAAGGCTTACGCACAGTACGGCCAAGAGTAAGAACATGTATGTTCAGCGCTATTTTGGCGCTGAATATACATGTCGTATGGAGTTGAAAAAAGATGATGTCGGTTAATAATAGGTTGCGTAAATTGTTTGTTCAGCCAGACAGCATATACGCTCGGCCATTAGTGCGCCGGATAGTGCTGCTTGTGCTTTTCTTTGCGTTGTATATGTTATCCTTATCAGCTGACTTTATTCCAGATAAAGTGTCGCTGCAGATTGGCCAAGTAAGTGACAGAGACGTAATTGCGCCTAGGACAGTATCTTATGTTGATAGTGCTAAAACCAAGAAACTTGAGCTGGAAGTAATGGCAAGTGTCGCCAATGTATATGATTTGGATAGTGCTATAATGGTCAAAGCTGATGAAGCTGCCAAAGCTGTTTTTCGTGTAGCCGGGCTTGTTCAAGCAGATAAGACGCTAACAACTAATGAACAAAAGCTGCAAAGATTATCACGTGATCTGCCTGTAAGTCTTCCTAGTACGGTTGTAAATGCTCTCGCTAACTTAGATGAGGCCGGATTAGTAAAAACTGAGGAAAACACTAAATCGATATTGCGCAAGTATCTACAGCGTGGCATTAGGGATGACGACCTTGATATTGCCCGGAAACAGGTCGTACTGGAAGCGGAAGAATTGGAGTTTGGTAAAAATGCCGAAGCCGTTGTAGCCGGTATTGCTCAAACATTGATTCAACCTAATTTTATTTTAAACGTCCGTGAGACAGACAAACGAAAACAATCGGCGCTGGCTAATATTGAACCAGTAAGAGAAACTGTTAAGAAAGGTCAGGTATTAGTAAGGCGCGGTGATGTTGTAACCGGCGAGCAGATTCACGTAATGGAAGAGTTAGGACTATATGCCGGCAATGTAAGCGAGGTACGAATTCTTGGGCTTACAGTGTTTGTGCTGCTGGTAATGGGTATTTCCCTCGGCTATTTACATAAATTTGCTCCCCATATATATAACCATGATATGCATTTAATTTTACTGGGATTAATTGTTTTAGTCACCATGCTGATTGGTAAAGTAGCCCATTATTACTCGGATTTTGCGGCACCGGTTGCTGCTGGAGCACTGCTAACAGCTATTCTTATTGATAATAGGGTAGGACTGTTGATTAGTGTAATTATGGCGCTGTTTTTTGGCGTAATTGTCGACCATGATCTGAGAGCTGTGGCTGCTGCGCTTATTGGCGGTATGACCGGGGTATATAGTGTAACAAAGATGGCTCATGGCTACAGCCTTACTAAAGCTGGGGTTTCGATTGCAGCCATTAATTTTCTGGTGATTGGCTCAACTGGCCTTATTGAGCAGCTTGACGGTACTGAGGTACTATTACAGGGACTATTTGGCGCTATCAGCGGTATTGCCTCAGCAGTAATTACAACCGGCCTTTTGCCCTATCTTGAGCATGCCTTTAATATTACTACACCAATCAAGCTCTTAGATTTAGCTAAGCCTAACCATCCACTCCTGCAACGACTGTTGTTAGATGCACCAGGGACCTATCACCATAGCCTTCTCGTTGGTAATCTAGCTGAAACGGCTGCCGTTACGATTGGTGCAGATCCGGTGGTTGTACGGGTAGGCGCTTATTACCATGATATCGGTAAAATCAAAAGGCCGTATTTCTTTATTGAAAACCAAGCAGGTTGTGAGAATCCGCATGATAAAATCGCGCCATCACTCAGCACGTTGATTGTTACGTCCCACATCAAAGATGGCCTAGAATTGTGTCGGGATTACAAATTACCGCAAGTAATAACAGATATCATAGAACAGCATCATGGTACTACGTTGGCGTCATACTTCTATAAGCGGGCTACTGAAACTGAACATGGCGAATGTATCATCGAAGCGGACTTTCGCTATGAAGGCCCGACACCGCAGACCAAGGAGGCGGCGCTCGTTATGCTGGCTGATGCCTGTGAAGCGGCGGTACGATCGATAAGTAAGCCCAATGTGAACCGCATTGAGGCTACTGTCCGCAAAATGATTAGAGAAAGGCTGCAGGATGGCCAGTTAGATGAATGTGACTTGACCTTAAAAGACCTTAAGATAATTGGTGATGTGTATATTAGACTATTATCAAGCATGTTTCATACCCGTATTGAATACCCTGAAGCTTTAAAAGAGCTTGAGAGGAGAAAGACCAAGAATGGAAATAATAATAAACAACCTGCAGGAAAAGATGACGTTAACTCCGGTAATGGAACAAATGCTGACGCAAGTGCTAAACAAAGCGGCTGAGGTATACGGGTTAGAGCCACAGACAGAAGTGAGTGTGGTACTTGCAGACGATGATTACATCCGGCAACTTAATCGTCAGTACCGCGGCAAAGACGTAGCTACTGACGTATTGTCGTTTGCCATGAACGAGCATTGTGCAGGTGATCATGAACCAGATATTGCTGAGGCTCCCGGTGATATTGAAATTTTACTTGGGGATATAATAATCTCCCTTGAGACTACCGCCCGCCAAGCCGAAGAATTCGGTCATAGCCTGGAACGTGAACTAGCGTATTTGACAGTTCACGGTATGCTGCATCTCTTGGGCTATGACCATGAAGATGAGGAAGAACGCCTTGAGATGCGGAAGGAAGAAGAATATGTTTTGTCGCTCCTGGGAATTACCCGCGAGCAGTAGCTACCGGCTATGCGAGTATTAGCAGCTTTTCGATACGCTTTGGCTGGTATTATTTACTGTGTGCGCCGCGAACGTCATGTGAAGCTTCATTTGGCTGCAGCATTTGCTGCAATCGGGTTGGCTTGGTGGCTTGAGCTTAGCAGTATTGAAGTGGTTGTCTTGCTCATGACAATTGCTGGAGTCATTACTGCTGAGATATTTAATACTGCGCTTGAAGCCATTGTCGACAAGGTTTCGCCTGAGTATCACCCCCTGGCCAAGGTGGCAAAGGATGCGGCTGCCGGAGCAGTACTAGTACAGGCTGTCGCTGCTTTAGGTGTTGGCTATGTTTTGTTTTGGGACAAACTGTTGAAATAGGTGGGGAGCGCGATGGAGAAACTGGTTAAAGCTGCTCTTAAGGCTAGAGAGAATGCCTATGTACCTTACTCCGGTTTTAAGGTAGGGGCGGCGGTACAGGGAAAGAGCGGTCAGGTTTACACTGGCTGCAATATTGAAAATGCTTCTTACGGCTTATCCAACTGTGCTGAGCGCACTGCCATTTTTAAAGCAATATCAGAAGGGGAAGAGAAACTTACTGCAATCGCTGTGGTGGCTGATACGCCTGGACCGGTATCGCCGTGTGGCGCTTGCCGGCAAGTCATGGCTGAGTTTGGCATTGGCCAAATTATTTTGGTGAACCTAAAAGGGGAACAACAGACAGTTAGTATGGCTGAGCTTTTACCCTTTAGTTTTGCTAAGGAAGATTTTTTAAGAGACGGTGATAAATAGTGAACAAAGAAAATTATAAATCAGGATTTGTGGCTGTTATTGGTCGACCTAATGTCGGAAAGTCGACACTGATGAACAATTTAATTGGTCAAAAAGTGGCCATTATGTCAGATAAGCCTCAAACTACCAGGAATAAGATTATGGGTGTGCTTACCCAGGATGATGCCCAGATTCTATTCATTGATACCCCTGGTATCCATAAACCCAAACATAAGCTGGGTGAATATATGCTCAGGGAAGCCGAAGGCTCGCTGCGTGAAGTTGATGTCATACTGTTTGTTGTTGATGTGACTGCCGAAATGGGGCCAGGAGAACGCTACATATTAGATAATCTGGCAAACGTCCGTACACCGGTTATTCTTGCAGTAAATAAAATAGATAGAATAGAAAAACCAAAATTGTTTCCAATCATTGAGAAATATACATCGCAATTTCAATTTGCGGCTGTAGTGCCTATCTCAGCGCTAGACCATACCAATTTTGAGGGACTTGTTGCCGAGATAAAAACACACCTTGAACTAGGTCCACAATATTATCCGGAAGATATGATTACCGACCAGCCCGAACGCTTGGTCATTGCCGAACTGATCAGAGAAAAAGTACTGCATTTGACTAAAGAAGAGATTCCACACGCAATACTTGTTGACATTGAAGAAATTGCTACCAGGCCAAATGATGACTTATACGTTAGAGCGGTCATTTATGTTGAACGCGACTCGCAAAAAGGCATTGTAATCGGTGCCGGTGGAAGTCTGCTTAAGGATGTTGGCCGAATGGCACGGGCCGACATTGAGAATCTTTTGGGCTCTAAAGTGTATCTTGATCTTTGGGTCAAAGTCAAAAAAGATTGGCGCAACCGGGCTAATGTATTAAAAAGTTTTGGTTTTGAGTAATAAGAGGCGCAATTTTTTACAGCTACCGCTCAGCGGTAGCTTATTCGTTTATTGACCAATACGACGCTTAATGGTATCATTTGTAAAGAGAGGTGAATTAATGAAGGGTATTTACAAATATTTTATTAATGGCTTAATTGTAATCGTACCCATTGCAATTACGGCCTTTGTGATTATTAATATCTTTTCCTTTACCGAGCGTTTGTTAGGGCAATATCTGCCTATTCATTTTCCGGGATTAGCGCTCGCTGTTGTGTTATCTTTGATTGTTATTATTGGCTGGATGTCCTCACACTGGCTTTCCAAAAAACTAATTGGTTACGGTGAGCGAGTGGTAGGCTCAATACCGGTAGTAAAATTTATTTATAACAGTGTCAAACAACTGTCTACAGCTGTGTTTGAATCACAGAAGCTATTAAAAAATGCAGTATTGGTGCCTTATCCGCATCCCGGGGTTAAGTCACTGGGATTTGTTATGCCAGAGTTATCGGCTCCGCTGGCCAACAAATTTCCTGAAGAGCACGTATGTGTATTTGTTCCTATGAGTCTCAATCTGACCTCAGGATTTAATATTATCCTCCCCAGACGGGACATAATACCTTTAGATGTAACAAGCGAAAGTGCACTGCAATATGTTATTACCGCTGGTTCAATTATGCCTCGCGGTAATGATTGCAATAACTAGGGAGAGATGCGTTATCGATTCGCCTTTATTCAGTTTAGTTAAACTGGGGGCCGCTATTTTACTGGTCTTATTGAATGCTTTTTTTGTGGTGGCTGAGTTTTCGCTAGTTAAAATTCGTAAAACCAGACTGGAAGAACTGGCTCAACAAGGCAATAGCCGAGCAAAGCTAGCATTAAAGGTAGTATCTTCTTTTGATACCTATCTTGGCGCAACACAACTGGGTATTACCCTAGCTTCCCTTGCGCTTGGCTGGCTAGGAGAACCGGCCATTTCATCCTTATTAGAGCCTGTTTTGATAGAATATGTTCCGCTGTCTCAGTGGGCGATTTCTACCATAAGTATTGTTTTGGGCTTTATTGTTATTACTTTTTTACACATTGTTTTAGGAGAACTTGTACCGAAATCGATGGCCATTCAACGAACCGAGAATATGGCGCTGGCTTGTGTCTGGCCGCTATATATTTTTCATAAACTTGGTTATCCTATTATCCTGTTATTTAATCGCACCGCCAAGTCCATTTTAAGCGTGCTGGGAATTAAAGCTGCGGATGTTGCTGATATAACACATTCGGAGGAAGAACTCAGGATGATCGTAAGTGCCAGCCATCGCGGTGGTGTGCTGAATCAGATGGAAAGTGAGCTCATTGACAACGTTTTTGATTTTGCTGACCGTCTGGCTAGGGAGATTATGTTGCCGAGGCAGGATATGATTTGTCTGTTTTCTGACGATACATTTGAGGAAAACATGAAGGTGGTACGGGAGACTGGCCATACCCGTTATCCACTGTGCGTGGAGGATAAAGATCACATTATTGGCATGGTTCACATTCGTGACCTGATGGACTTTGACACATGTCCAGACGGTGAGCGTGACCTGACCTCGATTGTCAGGGAGATATTAGTAGTACCTGAGGGTATGTCGGTTGCGCATCTTTTGCAAGTCATGCGCCGAAAACGTACTCATTTGGCCATTGTTGCTGATGAATATGGTGGTACTGCCGGATTAGTGGCACTCGAAGATGTGATTGAAGAAATTGTTGGCGATATTCAAGATGAACATGATGAAGTTCAAGACGTTGAAATCCAGCGTTTGCCTGATGGGAGTTATGAGTTTGATGGCGGAGTGCTTTTAGATGATGTAACCGAGCTCTTAAATATCCGGTTAGAAGACCATGAGGAAGATACTCTTGGAGGTTATATATTCGGAATGTTAGGGCGTCGTCCTGAAACAGGCGACAAGGTGGATATTGGTGACTATTCGTTTGAGGTGCTTCGTGTTAACGGTTTTAGAATTGTAAGAGTGAAGGCTATACCGCTTTTTCCGCTGGAAGCAGCTGAAGGGGCGTAGATTTAATTATATAGGCTTGAGGCTAATCCTTGCTTGTCAATATTAGTGTGAAGGGATGATGTCGAGTGTTATTACGGGAAACAATGTGGGAGATTTTTTTAAGTACCGGTAATATCGATGCTTACCTTGCCTATCGTGCATGTTTAGATTGCCACACCAGCCAACCTGAATCAGTAGATGAATCTACTGAGCTATTAGCTGTACCAGAATATCTTTGGAATAATTTACTACGTGAGGTTAGATGGCAGTAGAGTATCAAACTGAAGCCATTCTGTTAGCGGCTCGCGATTGGAGCGACGCTGACAGAGTGGTCACTTTGTTTTCGCGCGAATATGGTATTGTCACCGCTATGGCGTATGGTGCCCGTAAACCAAAAAGCAAGCTGGGGGGCAGTCTGCAGCCGTTTTCTCATTTGAGTTTAGCAATGGCTACTGGCAAGGGAATGGATGCAATAAAGCAGTGTGAAGTACAAACTTCGTTCCGGAAAATTAAGGAAGATTTAACTAGGTTGGCTTATGCTAATTTTATTGCTGAATTAACAACAGGGCTGTGGCCGGAGCGACAGTCTGAACCTGAGGTATTTGATTCGCTGTTGTCAGTGTTAAATTTAATAGCAATTCGTAATCCACGTATTGCTGCACTGACAGGTGCATGGCATTTGATGGTATTGGCTGGGTTTCAGCCTGAATATGAACGCTGTGCGCGCTGCGGCAGGGAACTGAAGTTACCAGCCCATTTTAGTTTTCTTGATGGCGGTGGTATCTGTAGTGAATGCAGTCTGCCCAGCGCTGTAGAGTTTGAACAGTCAGATAAAGATTTTTTAGACAAATTGTTTGCTATTGATTTGAATGCACCAGGTCAGTTTGTTGTGAGTGCCAAGACGCTGGCTAGTGCCGAAAGACTGCTCTATGGTTTTGTACGGTATCAACTCGAACGTCCACTTAAGTCATTGGATTTTATTAACAGAATTAATGCCTTATAGCCTAGAATAATGATTTTATAATTGGGGATACTAACCCAAAACATTGGGGGTTATAAGATGGATATTAGTTTGGAAAAGATTGATTCGATTCGTGAACGCACAGGTGTATCTTACCGAGAAGCCAAAGAGGCTCTAGAGCGTAATGACGGCAATGTTATTGATACTCTGATTGAGCTGGAAGACAAGACTAAAAATAGTACGAACTGGACAGAAGAGTTTTCGGTGCGTTCGACTGAGGTCATTGATAAAGTGAAAGAACTCATTCGCGAAGGAAACGTCAACAAGATCCGTATTAAGCACGAAGGAAGGGTGTTGGCTGAAATACCTGTAGCACTTGGCGCTATCGGCGCTGTAGTCTTGCCGCAGCTTGCTGCATTGGGCGTCCTGGTGGCTGTGTTTAAACGCTGCACTATCGAGGTGGTACGAGAAGATATGGAGCAGGACAATGACCAAGCAGAAGAGCCTGAAGATGAAATGGACAAGTTTCCTAGAGATGCGTATTAGTATTTGATAAAGAAAATTTACTAGACAAATAGAATGACCTACGAAAAACTCCCCTAAGCGGGGAGTTTTTACTTTTATATGCCCAATCCCAAATTTTTCGCAATGTATGAATGCCGATAGCGTCTTTAATGTCAATAGCATTGGCAGCAGCATTAAAAGATTATGGGCTTGCTGTCTGGTAATAGGTCTGCCAGATTTTCTGCTTGGCAATAGTGCTCCTAATGGTTATCTTGCAGGTATTGGAGCAGTACTTTTCTAACGAGTCCGAATACTAAATTCTATTGTTGGCTTTCTTTTTGCGAATAGTAACTCGCTCCTTATTCTTGACATCCTCTATCACAGGGATAACAAGTCAGATATTCTTAAGCCAAAGTCAATACCTAGCACTACCTTCTTTTTATGTTTAGCGATTCATGTTATCAGTTTGCTTTTTATCGCGAATCGGCTGAACGGAGTCCATTGTTAATAGCCTCGCAGTCAATCTATCTTATTGAATTCTAATATACAATATGACAGATAATAAATAAGACTCCTGCCAATAATCATAATAAAAGCCCTACAAACCCAAGGATACTAAGGGTTAGTGAACTTGTATGAATCTGACAAAATGTAATTGTGACAGATTCGATTTCTATGTTAATGTCATTAGAGATTAGTATTCTTGACGCAACCTAGTAAGTTTAGGGTAGGGCTTCCGCTAATGGTATTGTTACTTGTTTTCTTGGTATGTCAGCAATATGAGAGCGGTATGGCTTTGGCTCTAACAATATCATAGCTGGCGTAAGAGGACTATGTTCGCATATATAAGTAAATTATTGGCGGAAATTTATGTGTAAGGCTGCCGATTATTTCAAATGAGGGAGAAGTCACTATTTCTGTGATCCTTCACCTTCTTCCTATTATTTGATATAATGGAAATTAATTGATTAGTGAAGGAGTAATATATTTATGTTCATTTTGAAGAGTATCTTATTCGCTTTCATTATTGTTAGCTTAACGCCAATATATCTCTTATACTTTGGTTTAACATTAGCAATTATAATACTAGAAATAACTACGCCTCCTACAACCCCTCCAGTAAATGTATCTGAAAGTGAAGGAATGACAATAGGTTTTAGGCTCATGGAAGTATTGTTTACTAAGCCTATTTTCTTCGTTAAGCAAATTTATAATCAGATTTTTTGACATCAAACCTCACCGCAAGCTTTAGAGCGTTCAATATATTGCCACTAAGGGTTTCTGTGACAAAATATACAAGCCTTAAAACACCTTTAATAGCGTTTGTTATTGTCTGAAATATAAGATCAATGTATATGCCGAAATATATCTTGAAAAGTGTTACTGGCAATATGTGAGAGGTCAAGTAAAAATGTACTAAAAAAGGTATAGTTACCACTCACAGGAGGGGAGTTGAGTTGGTTATGAAAGGAATTTTTATTTGCGCGGTCATAGTATTGGCAGGGATAATTTCATTTGTTGTTGGAGAGTACAATCACGTATTAGGAGAAATTTTAGGAATGGCTATGGTACAACCATTTTTAATTATTGCTCTTATAATAGTGTTCTTAATCTTATATAGCGGATTTCGTAGGATTTTTAATAAAGAGGAAAAAGAAAAAATAATAGAAAAATTTACTGAAAGTGAAAAAGAAAAATCAAACAGTCCAAATGATTATAGTGACCTATATTTAGCGCGAAGTATATTAACTAATGAATTGATAGAGTATCAAATTCTAAACAAGGAAAAATTAATGTTCGGGAGAAGCAGGTGTATTTTAAATCAAGGTAAAGTTCATTCAATTACGCTATATTCTGGACATGCAAATAAGGAAATAGTTCTTCAAGTTAGCGAGGAGATAGCTGGTCTGAAATACCTCATTAAGGATAGTCAATCTATTATCGGAAGTATAAAAATTACTGATAAGGGATTAAGTTTTAATAATATAGATAATATTTCAATATATACAGCAACTCCAGAAAATGTAACCGATGATGGTTTTGGAGCGGTTGCCGATTGGGCAATAGCCTTAGACACATTGCAAGGATATTCTAGTTCAAGTAAATTCAATTATTTTATGCTAAAAGGAGAATGTAACGAAACATTAGGCAAATATTATATGTCCTTGAGAAATATAGATTTAACCCCTGACACAAATAGCAAATTTGACAGACGAATTGCGACTATATTTTCGATATTTCTTGACACTACATTAATTGGCAATCTTGGTAGGTGATATGATAGCAAGCCACGGATATGTGTGAATGTGAATTTGTTGTAGTGGGAAGGGGGCTTCCGTTTATAGTACCAGTACTTGTTTCCTTTAGGGTATGCATCCACCTATGACAGCATCTCAAAGGATTATGTAATTTACGTAATCAAAAATATGTTAATATAGAATTTCATTAAAAATTTTGCTTGGGTATGTATGCTGAAAAGTAAGAAGTCCTTGATTTTCCTGTATTTCCATGATAAAATTTTGAACATTGGGTACTATAGCTAATAGATAAAACTATACAGCGATTAGAGTCGACAATTACGGCAATGCGGGAATAAGTAACCTTTTTCATGCAGCGAACCAGGGAGAGTGTAAGCCTGGTATTTAAAGGTGAAAGGCCTTCCCAAGCTGCAGGAGGAAATCCGGAGGTCGTAGATCTTGCGGAAAGTAAAGCTTGCAATATATTAAGGTGGGGTGTTTTATACACCCAATCAGGGTGGAACCGCGGGAATAACATCTCGTCCCTGTAACTTGAACATAAGTTACTGGGACAAGATGTTTTTATTTTTTAGTAGGAGGTCAACGTTTATGACATTCCAGGAGATAATCCTGACACTGCAAAATTTTTGGGCAGAACAAAATTGTATAATTCAACAGCCTTATGATGTGGAGAAAGGTGCTGGTACTATGAATCCGGCAACTTTCTTACGAGCGCTGGGACCTGAGCCATGGAATGTGGCTTATGTTGAGCCCTCACGCCGTCCGGCTGACGGGCGTTATGGTGACAACCCTAACCGCCTGTTCCAGCATCATCAGTATCAAGTCATTATGAAGCCGTCACCGTCCAATATTCAGGAATTATATTTAGCCAGCCTGGCTAAGCTGGGAATTGATCCAGCTAAACACGATATCCGGTTTGTTGAGGATAACTGGGAATCACCAACACTAGGCGCTTGGGGTCTAGGCTGGGAAGTATGGCTGGATGGTATGGAAATCACTCAATTTACCTACTTCCAGCAAGTAGGCAGTATTGATGTGAAACCGGTATCTGTAGAAATTACCTATGGCTTAGAACGGTTGGCTATGTATATTCAGGGAAAAGAAAATGTTTTTGATATCGAATGGGTAAATGGCATTACTTATGGCGATGTTTTCCACCGCAATGAAGTGGAGCAGTCTTATTATAATTTTGAAATCGCCGATACTGAGCTGCTGTTTAAGCTATTTGACATGTATGAAAAAGAAGCCATTAGAGTCATTGAACTGGGTTATGTGCTACCGGCATATGACTATGTGTTAAAGTGCTCCCACAGCTTCAATCTGCTCGGTTCCCGCGGTGCGATCAGTGTCAGTGAGCGTACTGGCTTTATTGGTAGAGTACGAAACCTGGCACGCCTCTGTGCTCAAGGCTATCTGGAGCAGCGCGAAAAGCTGGGCTACCCGCTCCTAAAGGGAGGTAAATAAGCTATGACCAACGATTTATTGTTAGAAATAGGTACAGAAGAAATCCCAGCAAAGTTTATGCCTGGTGCGTTGGCGCAACTGGAAAGTGCTGCTAAAACGAAACTGGCAGAACTCAGAATTATCCATGGTGAAGTCCGGGCTGTCGGCACACCGCGCCGTATGGCTGTAATTGTAAAAGAAGTGGCTGCAAGCCAAGCAGATAAGCATAGTGAAAATAAAGGTCCGTCAGTAAAAATTGCTTTTGGTCCAGATGGTGCACCTACTAAAGCGGCATTAGGCTTTGCCCGGGGCCAGGGGATTGATCCGGCGGCACTTGTTGTTAAAGATGACTATATATATGCTATCGTCCAGGAAGTCGGCCGGCCGGTTGCAGAGCTCCTGCCCGGGCTTTTAACCGATATTGTAAATAATATGTCGTTTCCTAAGAACATGCGCTGGGGCGATCTGGACATGCGGTTTGTTCGTCCAATCCGCTGGGTGGTTGCATTATTTGGTAGCCAAGTCGTTCCTTTTACCCTGCCGGGTGTGGCTTCAGGCAATGTTACGCGTGGACATCGTTTCCTGGGACAGGCCGAGGTAGAAGTAAACTCAGTTGAAGATTACTTTGCTCGGCTCGGCGAAAACTTTGTCATGGTTGATCAAGACGTACGCCGTCGTGTAATCAGAGAGCAAATCGAAACCTTAGCAGTAAGCAGGGGCGGAACAGCAACTATTGATGAAGAATTGCTGGAAGAAGTAGTCTATCTGGTAGAATACCCGACAGCACTGTGTGGCAATTTCGAAGAAAAATATCTCAGTCTGCCACCTGAAGCTATTATTACTCCTATGCGTGAACATCAGCGGTATTTCCCTGTTATCGATAAAGCTGGAAAACTGCTGCCTATATTTATCACAGTTAGAAATGGCGGCTCAGACCATATTGATATTGTTCGCCATGGTAATGAGCGAGTTCTTAGGGCAAGACTGGCAGATGCCCAGTTCTTTTTTGAAGAAGACCAAAAAGTGCCATTAGCCAACCGCGTAGAGAAACTTAAGTCTATTGTATTCCAAGAGGGATTGGGAACTCTTTATGATAAAGTTTTACGTTTAGAGCGTCTGGCTTCTGGGGTTGGGCAAATGCTTGGGAGTAGCCAGAGCGAACTAGATGTTGTTAATCGCGGTGCTCATTTGGCCAAAGCCGACTTAGTGACAGGTATGGTTAATGAATTTACCGAGCTGCAGGGTATCATGGGCCGGGAATACG
The DNA here is from genome assembly GCF_900176355.1 of Sporomusa malonica. Classification (GTDB taxonomy): domain Bacteria; phylum Bacillota; class Negativicutes; order Sporomusales; family Sporomusaceae; genus Sporomusa; species Sporomusa malonica. The sequence continues at coordinate 69,707 of NZ_FWXI01000014.1, forward strand.
CCCGGTTAAGCGGCGAACAGGCTGAAGTTGCCGATGCTGTTTTTGAGCATTACCTGCCACGGTTTGCCGGGGATGTATTGCCGCAGTCAACTGCTGGACGTTTAATCAGTATAGCCGACAAGATGGATAATATTGTGGCCACCTTCAGCCGGGGACTGCTGCCGACAGGTTCTCAAGACCCTTATGCGCTGAGACGTCAGGCTCTTGGCATAGTAAACATTTTAATTGACGCTAAATACCACGCCTCCTTAGCAGCTATAGCAGGGCAGGCCATGGACTTACTAGGAATTAGCGACAATGAACGACGGACTAAACTATTAGCAGATATCCAGGAGTTTTTCCGTCTGCGCATTAAAAATATTCTAACTGACGAAAACCTCAGATATGACATGATTGACGCTGTATTGGCAGCCGGTATTGACGATATTTATGATACCTGGTTGAGAGCTAAAGCCATGGCAGTAGAGGGTGGAACCATTGCTATGCAAAAGGCAGTGCAGGCCCTTGTACGGGTGGGGAATCTGGCGAAAAATGCTGGGTCGGAAACCATTGAACCAGGTTTATTTTCCACCGAGGCTGAACACGCTTTGTATAAGGCTTATGTAGAAGCCAGCACGGTGATTGAAAAGTACCAAATAGAGAAAAATTATCAGGGCGTACTTACCGTATTGGCTGGTATGGCTGCGCCAATTGACGCCTTTTTCGGTGCTGTTATGGTTATGGTAGAAGATACTGCTGTTAAAAACAACCGCTTGGCTTTGCTCAAAGCTATATCCGGTCTGTCAGCGCAAACTGCTGATTTATCTAAAATTGTCATTATGTAGTTGATTTACGCCCGTGAGCGAAGGGGGTGGCAAGGTATTGGGGTTAACGGCACGGCAAGAGAAAATTGCTGAGATGGTCAGGACTTTAGGGCCGATTACAGGAGAACAGATTGCTGAGCGTCTTAATGTGACCAGAGCGGCACTCAGGCCTGACTTGGCTATCCTGGTTATGTCCGGTATGGTGGATGCCCGTCCCAAAGTAGGCTACTTTTATACCGGAAAGAATGCGTTAAGCATGGTTACTGAACAAGTGAGCCGAATCAAGGTACAGGATATACAATCAGTACCTGTTGTTGTCACCTCAGGTACAAGTGCGTATGATGCTGTTGTTACCATGTTTCTTGAGGATGTAGGCTCGGTATTTGTCGTTGAGCCAGGAGGAATCCTAGCCGGGGTGGTGTCTCGTAAAGACGTGCTTAAGGTAGCTATGGGGGGGAGCGACCTTCATAAGATGCCGGTTAAAGTGCTGATGACTCCTATGCCCAAGATTGTGGTAACATCTCCAGACGAACCTGTTTTAACAGCGGCAAAGAAAATTATCGACAACGAGGTAGACAGTCTGCCAGTTGTTTTGCTGGCCAATCATCAAGGCGCGAAAGTCTATGAAGTGGTCGGACGGCTTACCAAAACTAATATCGCCAGATTGTTCGTTGAACTTGGCGAGGGACGAGGAGGGGAACAGCTATAGCTAACCTGCCGATTATTTATGCATTGTCAGATTCTATTGGCGAAACTGCTGAGATGGTGGCTCGTGCTACCGCCAGTCAGTTTAACTCCGGAGAATTTGATATTATTAGAATCCCATATATCAACTCGGTAGAACAAATTGCTGAAACAGTGCGAGAAGCGGCTAAACATAGCAGTGTTATTTGTCATACCTTAGTGTCTGCTGATTTGCGCGAAGCGCTGCTGGAACAAGCTCAGGAACACAATATTCCTACAATTGATATTATGGGCCCTATGATTCATGCTGTACAAAATGTTTCAGGTATGGTTCCACGGCTCAAACCGGGCCTGATCCATAAGCTGGATCAGGAATATTTTAAACGAGTGGAAGCAGTGGAATTTGCCGTTAAATACGATGATGGCAAAAACCCGCTGGGCCTCTTAAAAGCCGACATTGTTATTATTGGTGTATCACGTACCTCGAAAACCCCACTTAGTATGTATTTGGCTCATAAGAAAGTTAAAGTGGCTAATGTGCCACTTGTACCAGAAGCACCGCTGCCGCAGGAGCTTTTCCAAGTTCCATCACACCGGATTGTCGGCTTGATTATTGATAAGTTTAAGCTTAATGAGATTCGTTGTGAACGCCTAAAGACTATGGGGTTAGCACCTGATGCCAGCTATGCCAATATTGGGCGGATACATGAGGAACTTGATTATGCCCGCTTAATTATGCGGCGGCTGGACTGCCCGGTAATCGATGTCTCAAACAAGGCAATAGAAGAGACGGCCAATCGCATACTAGAAGTAGTTCAGAAAAATAAATTGGCAAAATAACCAATAAAAACGTCCCTGGTGCAGTTCAGTTTTGAACTGTTTTCCAGGGACGTTTCTGGTTATAAAAAACAATTTTGATCAACATTGTAGCTTACAGAATCGGCCGTCCAATTGGTACCGCCCTCGGATACGCGGACATTGCCGTTGAAAACGGCGACTCTGGTACGCCAGTTAAAGTCGACACTGTCAGCGCCAATTGAGAGGTTGTTCCGTGATAGGTTTACGCCACCGTCAATCTTCGCATGGTCCTTGGTGCCATAAACATAAACACTATCACCGGTAAAATAGATGTCACGCTGCTTTACAGTTATGCCGCCTGAGGCCCATACTTCTAACGTAGCTGGATTTACCTTGGCTTGGCCAGCAGTAATGGTCCTGTTTTTAACTTCAATGTAAACGTTGCCATTTAAAACATACAGGCCTGTATTAATATCAAAGTATGTACGTTCAGCAGTTATAATTGGTTTGGCGGCCGATGCAATGCCTGTTAAAAGAATAAATACTAAAAGAGTGGATAAAAATATTCTATTATATTTCACTCCATTCCCTCCTTTCTCACATCTATTATAGCAAATAATTCTAGAAGACGCCTATAGGAAATATATGTAGTGTGAATTTGAAATGTTACTACTTATGTCTCAGCTATCAAAAAAAGGTAAACAATGGTATAATAATAGGTAAGAAAAGGAGGCTTGACAGCATGAAAGTTCGTGAACGCATTGAACAACAGGAATTTAAAATATTATCACCCTATGCTGCGAAAAGTCGCGAAGCCGTCCGGGATAGGGAAGAACCGTTGTGTGATTTCCGTACCGCCTTTCAACGAGACAGGGATCGAATCATTCATAGTAAATCCTTTAGACGACTTAAACATAAAACACAAGTATACATATCCCCTGGCGACCATTATCGTATGAGAATGACACACAGCCTGGAAGTTGCGCAAATATCCCGAACAGTTGCCCGTGGCCTGATGCTTAACGAAGATTTGACCGAAGCAATTGCAGTAGGCCATGATGTTGGCCATACACCGTTTGGGCATGCTGGTGAATATGCTTTACGCGAATTGATTGGCCATTATAGTCACAATGAGCAAAGCTTGCGAGTGGTGGAACATCTTGAACGGGGCGGGCAGGGTCTTAACCTGACTGCCGAAGTTAGGGACGGTATTCTAAACCATACTGGCGACAATAAACCATTTACACTTGAAGGCAGTATCGTTCGCATTGGTGACCGAATTGCGTACCTTTGCCATGACTATGATGACGGCATTCGTGCTGGCATGTTAAACCCCTCTGATTTACCAACCAATGTAAGTAAAGTGTTAGGTACAAACCCATCAAGCATGATCACTGTAATGGTATCTGATATTATTACCGAGTCTGAAGGGAAAAATGAGATTATTATGTCCAGCCGTGTCAAAGCGGCTATGGATGAGTTTCGCGAGTTTATGTTTAAAAGAATCTATCATTCAAATGAACTTGAGCCTGACCGGAAAAAGGCCAAATATATTGTCAGTAAACTGTTCGAGTATTACGTCGATAACCCCGGAAGTCTTCCCCAGGAGTTTCTGGAGCGGGAAGAACGCTGGGGATTACAGACGGTAGTGATTGACTACATTGCTGGTTTGACTGATCTATACGCTATTAAGCAATTTGAAAAACTATTCATCCCAGCTACCTGGGGGATACCAAAATAGTTCGCAGAGCTTAACCAATAAGCTCTGTGTTTTTTTGAGCAAATATTATCATTGTTGTCAAGATGTAAAAGAGGAATTTTATTATTTATATTGAATAATAATTATTAAATCAAAAGATGATAAGAAAGGCTATATAAACAACTTTCTATGACGTACACTCTTTTGGCAGGAATATTAGTCTTAATGTAGAATAAAGTCAAAGCTTGGAACTATTTGCATATTCCGCATCCTCAAAAAATTTAGCAGGGAATTTTGTCAAACCTGGATAAGGTGAGTTAATGAAAGATGCAGTTTTCGATGATTTTATCGATAGATTGCGGTCAGAGAGCGACATTGTCAGCGTTGTTTCCGATTATGTGTCGCTAAAAAAGAAAGGGAAAAATTATTGGGGTTGTTGTCCCTTCCACAACGAGAAAACGCCATCGTTTTCAGTAAACCCAGACAAAGGTTTTTTCTATTGCTTTGGTTGTCAGAGCGGGGGCAATGTTTTTAACTTTTTAATGAAGGTTGAAAACAATACTTTCTTTGAAGCGGTAAAACTGCTGGCAAAAAAACTTAATATTCCTTTGCCTGAAAAGGAAAAGTCACCGCGTGAGCAAGCCAGAGACCTGGAACTTGCCAAAATATATCAGGTGAATGAGTTAGCCAGAGATTTTTTTCACGCCTGTTTAACTAAAACCAATTATGGCAAAGCTGCCCGTGAGTATTTGGCTAATCGGGGCATCTCTGACGAAATGATTGATTTTTTTAAACTAGGGTTTGCGCCGCCGCCATGGGATAAACTATCATTAACCTTCAGTGAACGTGGTATAGCTCTTGATATACTGCTAAAATCGGGTTTATCTGCCGCGCGCACTTCAGGAGATGGTGTTTATGACCGATTCCGTAACCGGATTATGTTTCCCATAAGTGATGTAAGAGGGCGGGTGGTTGGTTTTGGTGGCAGGGTTTTAGACAATAGTCAACCCAAATACCTTAATTCGCCGGAAACTGAGATTTTTAATAAGCGGCATGTCTTATATGGATTTGAACATGCTTATAAGCATATTCGTGATTCTAGCCAGGTTGTTATCGTTGAAGGCTATATGGATGTTATAACACTATATAGTCAGGGTATCAAGAATGTAGTAGCATCACTAGGCACAGCGTTTACGTCTGAGCAGGCTAGAAACCTTATTAAGCTTAACGCCGAGCTACTGTTCTCCTATGACGCAGATGCGGCCGGGCAGAATGCTACCGTCCGGGCACTTGAGACAGTGCGTTCGTTAGGGGCAGCCATTAAAGTAGTATCTGTGCCTGATGGCAAAGACCCAGACGAATTTATCAGGAAACATGGCAGTGAGGCTTTCCGGGATTTGATCAAGTCGGCGCAGCCGCTCTTAGATTATCAGCTTGAGCGAGCACTGAAATCAGATGATTATTCCACCGTTCAAGGTAAAATTGCTGTTGTCGGTAAGTTAGCGCCTATTTTGGCTGAAGCAGATAATGCAGTGGAAGTAAACGCTCATATTACCCGTTTGTCTCAAGTTCTTGCTGTTGATGAAAGCGCATTAAGAAGCGAGATAACAAAGTATATTCTTCAAGCCAAAAAGGATAAAAATGTAAAAAGTGGGAAAACTGTAAATATTGCACTCCTATATAAGCAGCCAGCTCCGGCAGTAGTGCAGGCTGAGCGTCAGCTTATTAGGATGATGTGTGATGATTTATCGCTTATCCCTTATGTGTTTGCTAAAATTTCACCACAAGAAGTACAAGGCGTTCTGCAGCAGGAGATAATTAATTTCATATTTAATGCGTATAATATGGAAAAAAATATAACACAGGCGGCGATAAATGCCGGTGTAAATAGCCTGAGTGAAAAAGCAAACAGTGAGTTTTCGCATATTATGTTGATGGAGACCCAATTTGACGATGTGGCCAAATTGGTCGACGATTGTATTAAAACAATGCAGTTAGCACATCTAACCGTATTGTACGAACAACACCGGCTGATGGCCGATGAATTAGAACGCATGGGGGATAGTGGTTTTCTGCAGGAATTGGCGGAAAGCCAGCGAATTAAACATGAAATCAGCAAATTACATCACTAATAATCAAGGATTAAACCATTTATTACCGTCAAATGCCAGAGGAAGGGGGGAAAACTATGGCCGATAAGAAAACTACGTCCGGTGAGCAAGTCAATGAGCTTTTACACAAAGCTAAAAAACGTGGTGTGTTAACGTATTCTGAAATTATGGATACCATGCAGACAGAAGATATGAGCCCTGATGAAATTGACGATATGTATGAAATCTTTAGCAACAAGGGCATTGAAATTGTTGACGAAGTTCCAGATGCCGAATTAATTGAAGGCCCAGACATGTCCGAGATGGAAGCAACGGCCGAAGAAGTAGATATAGATCTCACCATTCCTGAAGGCATTAGTATTGATGATCCTGTTCGGATGTATCTCAAGGAAATTGGCAGGGTACCACTTTTAACTGCAGATGAAGAGATTAAACTGGCCAAACGTATGGAACAGGGTGATGAGGAGGCTAAACGCCGGCTGGCTGAGGCTAACCTTAGGCTTGTTGTAAGTATTGCAAAACGTTATGTTGGCCGTGGGATGCTTTTTCTTGATCTTATTCAAGAAGGTAATTTAGGCTTAATCAAGGCTGTAGAAAAGTTTGACTACAACAAGGGGTATAAGTTCAGTACGTATGCTACCTGGTGGATACGTCAGGCAATAACCAGAGCTATTGCTGACCAAGCGCGTACCATTCGTATTCCAGTTCACATGGTTGAAACCATTAATAAGCTTATTAGGGTATCACGTCAGCTCCTGCAGGAATTAGGCCGGGAGCCGGCACCTGAAGAAGTTGCCAAAGCTATGGATGTCAGTGTTGAACGGGTACGGGAGATTATGAAAATAGCTCAGGAACCCGTATCGCTGGAAACTCCGATTGGTGAAGAAGAAGACTCTCATTTGGGAGACTTTATTGAGGATCAGGATGCTCCAGCTCCAGCCGAAGCCGCATCATTTATGCTACTTAAGGAACAGTTGGAGGAAGTGCTTGAAACACTTACTCCGCGTGAAGAAAAGGTGCTTCGTCTTCGATTTGGTCTAGATGATGGTCGGGCGCGGACGCTTGAAGAAGTAGGGCAGTATTTCGGTGTTACGCGCGAACGTATTCGCCAGATAGAAGCTAAAGCGCTGCGAAAACTCCGTCATCCTAGCCGGAGCAAAAAGTTGAAAGATTTTCTTGAATAAAAATTAAATAAAGCACTTGACGTAATACGGACATTGTTTTATAATAATCAACGTTGGCGATATTCCTCGATAGCTCAGTTGGTAGAGCAATCGGCTGTTAACCGATCGGTCGTAGGTTCGAGTCCTACTCGAGGAGCCAGTTATTATTAAGCTGATTAAACAGGCTTTCCTTCGGAAAACCTGTTTTAATATCTCTAGGGCCTATAGCTCAGCGGTAGAGCAGCCGGCTCATAACCGGCTGGTCCCTGGTTCGATCCCAGGTGGGCCCACCATTTATTATTGGCCCGTTGGTCAAGCGGTTAAGACACCGCCCTTTCACGGCGGTATCAAGGGTTCGATTCCCTTACGGGTCACCATAAGCAGCGAACCAGGTTCTCACGAGCCGATAGGCGAAATGAGAACCTGAGTGAGTCGCTTACTTCCGAGCGGTAGTGATAAGCAGAGAGCCAGGTCTTTTAGGAGCGAGAGCGACGCGAAAACCTGTGCGAATCGCTTAGTTCTGAGCAATAGCGAAGAACATCCTTATACTAGTTACACGGGCGATTAGCTCAGCCGGGAGAGCGCCTGCCTTACAAGCAGGATGTCGGCAGTTCGATCCTGTCATCGCCCACCATGCAAAAAACCTGCGAAATAACTTCGCAGGTTTTTTGCTATACATCTGATTAGTGTTTATTCATCGTGCTTACTAACAGGAATTTGACAGGAGGGCTATTAGTGAAATTAGGTCAGCGGCTAAAGGCGATAGCAGATATGGTCCCCAGCGGATCAACACCGGCTGATATCGGCACAGACCATGCATATTTGCCAATATACCTTGTACAGCAGAATATTGTTCCCTGCGCCATAGCAGGAGATGTTCACCAAGGTCCGTATTTATCAGCTCAAAATGCTGTCGCATCAGTACATTTAGAACATCATATTTTCGTCCGGCTAGGTAATGGGCTTGAGGTTGTTAAGCCTGGTGAGGCTGATGTTGTGGTTATCGCCGGCATGGGTGGTGCAACTATTATTGATATCTTGCGCTCCTGTCCCGAAGTAACGCGAACACTGAAGCGACTTATTTTACAGCCCATGATTGCCGCCTCTCTTGTTCGCAACTGGTTGCATACTCATAGTTGGCAGATTGTTGAAGAGCAGTTGGTGGAAGAAGATGGGAAACTTTATCAAATTATCGCTGCCGAACCGGGTGAAAGCCCCGCATTTGAAACAGTGCTAAATGAGATTGGGCCGCTGCTCTGGCAGACAAAGCATCCTTTGCTACAACTGCATATTAATGAACTAATCAAGCATTTGCGCGGCGTGCTATCAGCTATGCAGGGCAGCCCGGATGCCGTGCATTCTGATAAATACAGAGAGTATGCCAGCCGACTTAAAGAGCTGGAGGATAAGCTGCTATGCCTATAAAATGCAGTGATATCATCAAAAAACTTGAGCAACTGGCTCCAAAGCACTTAGCTGAGGATTGGGATAATGTTGGACTGCTTCTTGGCAGCCCTAATCAAGTGATACATAAAATTATGGTTACCCTAGACGTAGATCAGGAAGTTGTCAGTGAGTCTATTGCAGCAGGCGCAGATTTAATTATTGCTCATCATCCAATGATATTTAAAGGTATTACCAATATCCGCACTGACTCGCCGTACGGCAGTATGATATCATCCTTGATTAAAGCTGATATAGCCGTATATGCAGCGCATACTAATCTTGACAGCGCTCCTGGCGGTGTCAATGACGTATTAGCCCAAAAGTTTAATCTGAAAGATGTTAAGCCATTGACTACTGTATATCAAGAACAGCTTCATAAGCTTATCGTGTTTGTTCCGGGTACACATGTTGAACAGGTACGAAGTGCTATGACTGAGGCTGGCGCAGGTCATATTGGCAATTACAGTCATTGTACTTTTTTAACTCAGGGCACGGGAACTTTTTTGCCGTTACCTAACACAAAGCCGTTCATTGGTGAACAGGGTAAAATGGAGTATGTTGATGAATGTCGTCTGGAAACAGTTTTACCGGCGCGTTTACGTTCTAGCATAATTAGCGCGATGTTGGCAGCACATCCTTATGAAGAAGTTGCATATGATGAATATTTGCTGCTAAATGAAGGATCTGCGTATGGGCTAGGGCGAGTAGGCCACCTTAGTAGCCCGTTGTGTCTTGATGACTTTATCAGTCAGGTAAAAATAGCATTAAATATTAATTCGCTAAAAGTGGCAGCTACAGTAAATACCCTAATACGAAGAGCAGCAGTATGTGGCGGTAGTGGAGCTGGTTTGATAAAAAATGCAATCCAGGCTGGCGCAGACGTCTTAGTAACTGGCGACGTAAAATATCATGAAGCCCAGCAGGCGGTTGCCGAAGGGCTGGCAATTGTTGATGCCGGTCATTTTGCTACTGAACAACCGGTAGTGGAATGTATCGCTGACTATTTAAACCATTGTTCTGCAAAAAACTCCTGGAACGTTCCAATTATTACTCGAAATATAACTAAAGATATATTCACAACGTATTAGGTAGATTTGTTCAGTATCGTACAACTATAAAGAGTTTGACGATTGGCTAATGCTGGTATAAAATAATTTATATAAGTGAATCGAGTGGCCGAGGGAGCTCATGTTATGGGCTGAGAGTGGAACTAGTAAGTTTCTTACCTCTAATACCTGATCAGGATAATACCTGCGGAGGGAGGTCGTGTGTAATTGTAATTGTGCGCGTCATTACCGTTCGGGGGCGTGCTTTTTTTATTGTAAAAAAAAAGGAGGAACAACTTTGCGCTTGACTGTAAATGGTAAAGAACTGCTTGTAGCAGCTGGTCCTAATATTGCCGAGTTTGTTGTTAACCAAGGATTTAACCCTAATATTATTGTGGTTGAGTACAACCAAAAAATAGTTAAAAAGGAAGATTGGCAAGCCATTGTTTTACAACCCGAAGACTGCCTTGAAGTAGTCACTTTTGTAGGAGGAGGCTGATTTCTATGGAGAATAAACTAGCTGGAGACCTTTTAACAATCGGTGGTAAGGAGCTGACCAGTCGTTTGTTTTTAGGGACAGGAAAATTTGCAAACAACAGGCTTATTCCAGAAGTAGTCAGAGCCTCTGGGTCACAGGTAGTAACAGTAGCTTTGCGGCGGGTAGACCCTAACAATAAGGAAGAAAACATAGTTGGCTACATCCCGAAAGAGTGTACGCTGATGCCCAATACATCAGGTGCCAGAACAGCAGATGAAGCTGTTCGTATTGCTCGGTTAGCCAGGGCAGCAGGGTGTGGTAACTGGATTAAGATTGAGGTTATTTCTGATAATCGTTATTTGCTCCCAGATAACATCGAGACGATTAAAGCCACCGAAATTTTAGCCGCTGAAGGTTTTGTGGTGCTTCCCTATATGAGCCCTGATTTAATGTCTGCAAAACGTTTGGTAGAAGCCGGTGCAGCAGCTGTCATGCCTTTGGGAGCGCCAATAGGTACCAATCGCGGTCTTAAAACCAAAGAGTTAGTAAAAATTATTATTGAAGAGATTGCATTGCCAATTATTGTTGATGCCGGTATTGGCCGCCCGTCTGAAGCGGCTGAAGCTATGGAAATGGGGGCGGCCGCTGTACTCGTTAATACTGCTGTAGCAACAGCCAGCAACCCGGTAGTAATGGCTGAAGCCTTTGGCTTAGCTGTTGCCGCCGGCCGCAAAGCATATCTCGCTGGTCCTGGTGCTATTCAGGATTATGCGGATGCTTCGTCGCCGTTAACCGGCTTTTTGCATGATTGCTGAGGATATCTAGAGGAGGGATAGCATGAGTGTTTATGAAGAATTAGCCAAATACAGGGATTTGAATTTTGCCGATCTCTTTGCGCAGATTACTGACAGCGATATTCAAAGAATTATCAGTAAAGACCGTTTAACCGTCTTTGATTATCTGGCATTATTGTCACCTAAAGCTGAGAACCATCTTGAGGCTATGGCCCAGCAGGCGCATCGTCTCACCGTACAGCAGTTTGGACATATTATACTGCTGTACACACCGCTGTATTTGGCTAACTACTGTGTTAATCAGTGTGTCTATTGCGGTTTTCACGCCAATAATGCAATTGAGCGAAAAAAATTATCACTCGAACAAGTGAGAGCCGAGGCTGAGGCTATTGCCGCTACCGGTTTAAAACATATTCTGATTCTTACTGGCGAATCACGTCATCACTCTTCAGTTGAGTATATCAAAGAGTGTGTAAATACATTAAAAGATTACTTTACCTCCATTAGTATTGAAATTTATCCTGTTAACGTAGAAGAATACGTTGAGCTTGCTAACGCCGGTGTTGACGGCATGACGATCTATCAAGAAACTTATCATGAACAAACCTATGCTGAATTACACCCAGCCGGACCTAAACGTAATTACCGTTATCGCCTTGACGCCCCTGAACGCGCTTGCCAGGCTGGGTTGCGGGCCGTAAATATTGGTGCTCTTTTAGGTCTTAGCGATTGGCGGAGTGAGGCATTTCTAACGGGGGTGCATGCCGACTATTTGCAACGCAACTACCTGGATGTCGAGATAAGTATGTCGCCTCCCAGAATGAGGCCTCATGTCGGCGGCTTTCCGCCAAAGGTAATTGTGAGTGACAAGAATCTGGTTCAGTATGTGTTGGCCTTCCGGTTGTTTATGCCGCGCGGAGGAATAACATTATCTACCCGCGAGAGCGCTGAACTCCGTAATAATATGCTCAAACTTGGAATTACCAAGATGTCAGCTGGGTCGTGTACAACTGTGGGGGGGCATTCGGAGGACGGCTCTGTCCCCCAGTTTGAGATATCTGACGAACGCAGTGTAGCTGACATGGCCGCTATGCTATACTCTCAGAATTATCAGCCTGTATATAAAGATTGGCAGATGTGGTAATTGATATGAATCAATTAAAGGAGATCGTTAAGATGCACAAACCTGGGATGAGCAATTTTTTGACAACCGATATCTATGCTTTAACTGCCGAAGAATTTTCTCTTGGCAGAAATAATGTTGAAGTGGTAGAATTGCTAATTGCTGCTGGAATTAAGGTAATCCAATACCGAGAAAAGGATAAAAAGGCTGGACAAATGTATGAAGAGTGCCTGAAAATACGGGAAATAACAAGGAATGCTGGCGTTACTTTCATTGTCAACGATCATATCGATTTGGCGATCCTTGTTGCTGCTGATGGCGTACATATTGGGCAGAAAGATTTGCCGCCAGCTAAAGTTAGGGAGTTGATCGGTAGTGACATGATTCTTGGGTTGTCTACCCACTCGCCAGAGCAGGTCAAAGCTGCGGTAGCAATAGGGTGTGTCGATTATATAGGTGTTGGGCCAATATTTGCCACCCATACCAAAAAAGACGTTTGTGAGCCGGTAGGGCTTGCCTATCTTGAGTATGTTGCTAAAAACCATGAAATCCCGTTTGTTGCTATTGGCGGTATTAAGGAGCACAATATACAGGAAGTTAAACAGCATGGTGCTAAAATTTTTGTTTTAGTTACTGATATTGTTGGTTCTCCGGACATTCCAGCTAAAGTACGCTCAATTCGTCAAGCACTTAATAAAGTAGACTTAGCTTCAGATGGGGTTTTAACCCCACCTGAAGGTTAGTCATCGGATAAATAGTAATTGTCCTTAGTTTGACTTGTTGAGTAAATAATGCTATGATAAATATCCAAAATGATATAGCTTCTGAGTATGAAAGATGATCGCGCGTGCTTTATGCATTCGAGGAAAGTCCGAGCTCCATAGGGCAGGGTGCTGGATAACGTCCAGCGAGGGCGACCTCAGGGAAAGTGCCACAGAAATGTGAACCGCCTGGCATCTGCCAGGTAAGGATGGAACGGTGCGGTAAGAGCGCACCAGCAGTCAGGTGACTGACTGGCTAGGTAAACCCCACCTGGAGCAAGACCGAATAGGGAAGGGATGAAGCTGCCCGCTGAACCTTCCGGGTTGTGTCGCTAGAGCTGTCAGGCAACTGCCGGCCCAGATAAATGATCGTCGCCGCAAATGCGGAACAGAACTCGGCTTAATGACTACTCAGATAAAGAAAACACGGCTTGCGCTGAGCCTTTGGCGACAGCGCAAGCCGATGTTGCCTTATCCAGACGGAAAGTTATACTTTCTTACAGGACAAGCGAACGTAAAAACCCGCAACCTTATTGGCTGCGGGTTTTATGTCATCCTGATAGAAAGTATAACTTTCCTTTATTTCCAGAAGAGGATTTCTGGAGATTTCTTTGGAACTGCAGGCGGATTAACCTGAGGATACCCCACAATGATAGGGGCTACTGCTTCATAGTCAGCGGGAATGCCAAGTTCTTCTTTAACTTCAGATAGATTCAAAAATGGGCGGGCAAAGCCGATCCAACAGGTTCCAAGACCTAGACTGTGTGCAGTCAACATAAGATTTTGCGCAGCTAAACAGCAGTCTTCAGCGTTGTGCAGGCCCTCGGACTTTGCAAAGATAATCACAAGAGATTGCGCATTGTAAAAAATATTGAAGTCAGGATTTTCAAATGCCGCTTTATACTTGTTAAGCTGTGGAACTCTATCAAGCGAGTTTAAAAGAAATTGTTTACTACGATCAGAATATTCTTTCAAAATGGCGGCGTCTTGGATTACTGCATAGGCCCAAGGCTGAGAGTTCATGGCACTGGGAGCTTGGGTTGCTGCCACGAATAATTTCTCAATTATTACTTTATCTACTTTTGTATCAGTGTAACTCCGTACTGAACGGCGGTTGGCTAAGGCCTCAAGTAAATCCAATTGAAATCAATCCTTTCGATATCGACCGATTACAATGCCAGCTGTGTGTTCGTCTGGACATTTCTATGCGGTCATTGGTTAATTATATGAACATATTAGCCTAATCAATTTGAAATGTAAAGTTTTGGGGTTGAAAAATAACAAGGTTTTGGTCATACTATCACTGGTGGATTGATTACTTTCCAGGAGGGGAACTTTTTTGACAGCATTTATTACAGCGCTTACCTTTGTGGTCCTTGCCGAAATGGGGGACAAGACTCAATTGTTAGGTATGGCCTTTGCTACTCGCTATCCATGGCCTACTGTATTGTGGGGAGTTTTTGTAGCTACCATTCTTAATCATCTCTTCGCAGTAATTGTTGGCAGTTATATAACTATGTTTATACCATTACAATATGTACAGATTGCTGCTGCTGCATCATTTATCATATTTGGCTTATGGACAATCCGCGGTGATGAACTGAACGGTGAGGATAAAGCCACAAACCGCAGTCCTTTTTGGACAGTTACGATTGCCTTTTTTATTGCGGAAATGGGAGATAAGACGCAGCTGGCAACTGTTGCATTGGCTGCTCAATTTGCAAATGAAATTATACCTGTGTGGCTAGGAACTACGGCCGGTATGATGATAGCTAATGCAATAGGCATACTCATTGGTGTGGTTTTGGGAAAAAAAATTCCCGAGCGTCTGGTAAAATGGGTGGCAGCTATCATTTTTATCTTTTTCGGTGTATTTGGTCTATATGAATACTTACCACGCCACATTCTAACAACACCAGTCATGGTAGGAGGTTTAGCGGCAATTTTATTGTCAATGTTCCTTGTTGCCAGAATGAGTGGCGGCGCAAAGCTTCCCCGTGAGCAAGAATAGTTAATTTACCGCCAAAAAAAAATAAAAAAGTAATTTAATATCTAGACAAAGGACATTTTTATGCTATAATAAAAACATATTTAATAAGATTGAGTCAATGATGACTCCTCCACAAGTGATAAGTGGAGGAGTCTGTTTTTTTAGTTGTGTTTGCGTTATGTATACAAGAATGGGTTCTATAATTATTTGATAAAAATTTTTAAACATAAATTATTCAAAGTTTAATGCAAGATGAAAAATTGAAAGGGGTTTTTTTGATGAGCAAGCTAGGTAAAATTTTTGGTTCAAACGTATTTAATGATGCTGTTATGAAGGAACGTCTTCCTAAAGCTACTTATAAGGCTTTAAGGAAAACAATTGAAGAGGGTCTTCCTTTAGATCCAGCAGTTGCAGACGTAGTAGCTAGCACAATGAAAGATTGGGCGCTTGAAAAAGGTGCAACACATTTTACTCATTGGTTCCAGCCAATGACCGGCATAACTGCTGAAAAACATGATGCATTTATAGCACCAACTGCAGATGGTAAGGCTATAATGGAGTTCTCTGGTAAAGAATTAATTAAAGGCGAACCAGATGCTTCTTCATTCCCATCTGGTGGTCTTAGAGCTACCTTTGAAGCTAGAGGATATACTGCATGGGATTGTACATCACCAGCATTTATAAAAGATGATTCATTATGTATACCAACAGCTTTTTGTTCATACACTGGTGAAGCTTTAGATAAGAAGACTCCATTATTGCGTTCAATGGAAGCTTTATCAAAACAAGCGTTGCGTGTATTAAAAGCCCTTGGAAATACAACCGCAAATAAAGTTATTACAACTGTTGGACCAGAACAAGAATACTTTATTGTTGATAAGAAAACATTTGACCAAAGAAAAGACTTAATATTTACAGGAAGAACACTTTTTGGGGCTAAACCTCCAAAGGGCCAGGAATTAGAAGATCATTACTTTGGTTCACTCAAAGAAAGAATTTCTGCTTACATGAAGGAATTAGACGAAGAACTCTGGAAGCTTGGAATTTCTGCCAAGACTAAACATAACGAAGTTGCTCCTGCACAGCATGAGTTAGCTCCCATATTCACGACTACAAATATAGCAACAGATCACAACCAACTTACTATGGATACAATGAAGAAGGTTGCTTTAAGACATGATCTTGTGTGCTTATTACATGAAAAACCATTCGCTGGAATTAACGGTTCCGGTAAACATAATAACTGGTCTATGGGAACAGATGATGGAGTGAACCTACTTGAGCCAGGTCATACTCCACATGATAATGAGCAGTTTCTTGTATTCTTATGCTCAGTTATAAAAGCTGTAGATGAATATGCGGATTTATTAAGAGTATCAGCTGCAAATCCAGGAAATGATCATAGACTAGGTGCGAACGAAGCGCCTCCGGCAATTATATCAATATTCTTAGGCGAGCAATTACAAGACATATTAGAACAACTTGAAAATGGTGGAGCAACAAGCTCGAAAACTGGCGGTCACATGGAAATAGGTGTTACCACACTTCCCGCATTACCTAAGGATGCAACTGACAGAAACAGAACATCTCCATTCGCATTTACAGGTAATAAGTTTGAGTTTAGAATGGTTCCTTCTTCTGCCTCAATCGCTGCACCAAACTATATTTTAAATACCATAGTAGCTGAGGTATTAAGTGAAGTTGCTGAAAGATTAGAGAAGGCTACAGATGTAGAGGCTGAAGTTAAAGCAATTCTTACCGAATATGTAACTAAGCATAAGAATGTAGTATTTAATGGCAACGGATATTCAGATGAATGGGTAGTTGAAGCCGAAAAGAGAGGACTTCCAAACATCAAGACTACTGTAGAAGCCATTAAAGCATTAATTTCTGAAAAGAATATTGCAGTAATGGAGAAACATGCTGTATTAAGCAGAGTAGAAATGGAATCCCGCTATGAAATAGATCTTGAAAATTATATCAAGACTATTAATATTGAAGCTTTAACAATGATAGAAATGGCTAAGAGACAAATACTTCCTGCAGTTATCAAGTTTGCTACCAACCTTGCTGCTTCAATCAATACAATCAAAGCTACAGGTGTAGCAGCTGATTTAACAGCTCAAACTGAATTGTTAATAGAAGTGTCCTCATTAACCGCTTCATTAAAGAAAAATATTGCTGTACTTGAAGAAGCTGTAGAAAAAGCTTCAAATGCTCACGGCGATACTTATGCGCAAGCCTCATTATTCAGATTTGATGTATTTGAAAAGATGGGCACCTTAAGAGAAGTTGCTGATACACTTGAAACTTTAGTAGATAAAGATGTATGGCCAATGCCAACTTATGGAGACCTATTATTTAACGTATAATATATGATAAAAAAAGCCCTGACTTGATAAAAGTCGGGGCTTTTTTATGCAAAATTGACATGCGCGCAGACCCGTAATGTCTACTGGCTTGTAAACTCCTGGACAAATTGTATTTTTATGCTATAATAAAAACATATTTAAACCCTGAATCAATCCAGGATTCTTCCGCAAGTAGCAAGTGGAGGAGTCTGTTTTTTTACTTGTATTGACCAGGGAATAATGTGAAAACCTATACTGTAAGACATTCTGTGTATGAGGTGAAGAACAATGGTAAAAGATTTAGTGTATTTGATTCCTGCAGGCAAGTATGGCAAAGAAGAAATTATAAGCTTGCTCAATAATCACCCTGAAATCAAATTTGCTTCACTTGTTGGCATTGACCTGGCTGGCAATGACACTGATGAAAAAATTCCTATCAGTCTGTTCGCTAAAGATATGGAAGATTTCTATAATGGCAGCGCAGTGCAAACAGACGGCTCGTCAGTTGTTCTTACTGGCATTGCAACCTTAAACAATGCCAAGTTAGATATGCTTGCTGATGCTAGTGTTAACTGGTTTGTAGATTATAATTATGAACATATTGATGAGGAAACCGGTAAGCCTGTTGGCACACTTCGTATCCCGGCATTTTTGGTACATAATGGACTAAGAGTTGATTCGCGGTCAATTCTTGCTCAAAGCCTAGAGTATATTAGAGCTGAGTTAAAGGCGATTTTCCAGAAGAATGGTAAGATCGCCGGTTTAGAACATATCAATGGTGCTGATGTGGAAGATGTTGTTTTTACTGCAGCTACCGAACTTGAGTTTTGGGTAAAAACCCCGACTAATAAAGCTGAAGTAGAAGAGCTATCTGCTTCTCAGGTTCTACAAGAACAATACTGGCAGCGGACTCGCGGTAATGTTCGTACTGCCATGGAACAGGCCTTGCTGATGATGTCCCAATACGGTCTTGAGCCGGAAATGGGTCACAAAGAAGTTGGCGGTGTAAAAGCTACAATTGATGAAGCCGGTCACCTGACTCATGTTATGGAGCAACTTGAAATTGACTGGAAATTCTCCAATGCACTTCAGTGCGCAGATAATGAACTGCAAGCCAGGATCTTAGTTAAAGAGGCTTTCCGGGCGAATGGTCTTGAAGTAACCTTTAAAGCTAAACCGATTATTGGTGTTGCGGGTAGCGGCGAACATACTCATGTTGGTTTTGCCGCTAAACTTAAGTCCGGAAAAATTGTTAACCTATTTTCACCTGCCGATATGAAAGAATATTTCTTAAGTGCCATTGGCTATGGTGCCATTATGGGACTGCTGAAACATTATGAAGTGATAAATCCGTTTATTTCTTCTACTAATGACTCGCTTAATCGCTTGAAGCCTGGTTTTGAAGCACCGGTATGCATCGTCACCTCATTGGGACATACACCTGCTGTACCATCCCGTAACAGAACTATTTTAGCTGGCCTTGTCCGTGATGTTAATAATCCTATGGCTACCAGATTTGAAGTTCGTTCCCCCAATCCGTATACCAACACTTACATTGCACTAACTGCTATCTATATGAGTATGCTTGATGGCATCAAAGCTGCTGTTAACTCTGGTAAAACAGTAGAAGAATTGGATGCTGAGCTCTCCAAAGATGCCGGGGTACAAGGATTCTATCTTGAGACTGAACGGGCATATCGCAGCGAGCATGACGTATTCGATGATTACTCTGATGAAGAGCGTGACCGCTTGTTTGCCAAACCGCCAGCTACTGTTTGGGAGAATATGCAAAATATTACTAAATATCCTGAGAAAGTTAAAGCTCTTACTGCTGGGGAGGCTTTCCGTCCGGAACTTATTAAAGCTTTTGTTGCCGGTGCGCTTGTTCGGTGGAAAACTGAACTGTTAAATCGCATTATTCCTGAAAACCTCGATATTGTTAAAGATGCTAAACCTTTGCATGATGCTGACTCAGCTAGCGACCTTGATCTGAACAATTGGGACAAAATAAATACCCTCAGAGTCTATTTAGCTAAAGACTGCTTGTCACAAAAGAGTTTGTTTACCCGTATTAAAGATGCTATTGAAGCCGGTGAATTTGATATTGCATCAGAGCTTCAAATTGAAATGACAGATAAAGTAAGTGCTTTAAAAACTATTTATCGCCAATATAAGAAAAATATGATTCATATCTGCTAATTTGCTATCCGTCCATAAGAAAACTCCCAGTTATTACTGGGAGTTTTCTATATTTACATCTTATAAATATTGTTTTACAACCTCCATGATTTTTGGGTAGTTTGGTTGTTCCTCAATATTGGAAACATATTCAACATAACGGATAACATTTTCTTTATCAATCACAACGGCACCTCGGCTGAGCAAGCGCAGTTCCTCAATAACAAAGCCGTATTTTAAGCCAAAATCAAGATCCTTATGGTCGGATACAGTTTTAACATTACTAATCTCTTTAGCCGCACAGTAGCGTGTCAGCGCAAACGGCAAATCAACACTAATGGATAATACCAGAAGGCCCTCAATATTACCCGCATCTTGGTTAAACCAGCGAGTCTGCATATCACACACAGGAGTATCAATTGATGGTACTGCACTAATCACTCGTACTTGCCCTTTGGTATCACTTAGAGAGAGTGTTTTCAAATCTGGTGTTAATACTGTAAAATCAGGTGCTGTGTCTCCGACTTTCACCTCTTTGCCCAGAAGTGTCAGCGGATTACCGCCGAATTTAACGACATCGGTACGCTTGTCCATAAATAGTCCCCCTTAATATTAGAATTCAGTCACTTCACCGCCGCTAATTGACCGATATTGCCTGGTATTGAATCATAGGTTTCACCAGGCTCAATATCACCGCTGTGACTATAGCCTCTTAACTCCCAATAGCCCATTACATACTTTTCCACAAACTCGATTTTTACCAGCCATTTGCAGCTTTTATATCCCCAGAGATTGGGGATAAGCATTCTGAGTGGTCCGCCGTATTCATCTTCAAGCGATTCACCGCCTGCACCCCATACCAGCATCGAGGTTGATGCTGACAAATCAGTGAGCAGTACTGTAGTAGTATAGTCTTTAGCTCTTGAGAAGAGGGCATATCTTCTTACGCAAATCCATCCTTTCCAAGAATGATTATTGGGTATATAATAATAATGTAACATGACATTGCTAATTATTCACTATTTTTTGAAAAAAGTTATAAAAGTCACAAACTTCCAAAAGGAATTTGCTTGGAAATATGGAATATATCAGTAGATTTATAATATGCAAATAAAGGGAGGTTATATAATTATGGGAAAAAACGCCTGTGATATGGGCAATTTGTTCAGCGATCTGGAGGCTTTAAGAATCGCGATTGATATGGAGGCCCGTGGTCGCGATTTCTACAAAAAAGCGTATGATCAAGCTGAAACCAAAGAACACAAAGACTTGTTCATGCTACTTATGAATGAAGAAATTCAACATCACGATCAATTTACTAAGCTCTATAACAAGGTTAAAGAAAACCAACAAGTTGGTGAGGATTATCTGTTTGATCAAGAGACTTCCCGCTACCTTACTGTGCTTGCTGAACCATATGTTTTCCCTAAAGACAAAGCTGAGGAAAAATTTCCTGAATTTAAAAGTATTGCTGATATTTTAAGAGCGGCTATGCAGGATGAAAAAGATTCAATATTGTTCTATGATGCCTTGGCTAAATGTGCCAAATTTGAAGACGCCAGAAATGTGTTCAACCTCTTGAAATCCGAGGAGCAGACACACGTAGTAAAATTACGTGAAATGCTTGACGGTTGGGCTTAAGAATCGGATTTATTTATTTTAAAGTAAGTAAAATAGCGTCGTTTTGGCGCTATTTTTTATTTGAGAAAAAAAGTTCTTTCTTTTAGCAGGAATTTTACAAGAAACATCTAATTTATAATAATATTCCAATACATATAATTATCATATGGGAGGTTCGATTTATGGAACTTAAAACTGATTTACTTGAGAAAGGCGCTATTGTTCAGCGCGACAGAGAAACCTATGCAATTGCTCCTCATATTCCTGGGGGGGTTATACTTGATATTAATTTATTAAGAAAAATTGCTGATGTTTCTGAAAAATATGGTGCCAAAGCACTCAAATTGACCTCAGCACAACGGATTGCCATTGTTGGTATTTCTGAAGATAAAATTGACGCTGTTTGGGAAGATTTGGGGATGGAAAAAGGTGCTGCCGTTGGCCTGTGCGTCCGTAGCGTCAAGATTTGTCCTGCAACTCATTTCTGCAAGCGTGCTCAACAAGATGGACTCACATTGGGTCTAGAGATTGATAAATTGTATCATGGTATGGAATTGCCTGGTAAATGTAAATTTGGCGTTAGCGGCTGTACCAATTCCTGTGCTGAGGGTTGGGTTAAGGATATTGGCCTTATTGGTACCGCCAAAGGCTGGAAGGTTGTGATCGGCGGTTGCGCCGGCGCCAGAGCTAGAATAGCCGACCTGTTAGCTGAAGAATTACCCCAGGCTGATGTGTTGCCGCTCATTGAAAAAATTATTGCCTACTATAAGGCAACCGCTCGAAAACATGAGCGTATCGGTATGATGATTGATCGCTTAGGTTTAGACACTGTAAAACAAGGTATCTTGGCTTAATGAGTAGAGCGCTTGGTGTACCCAGGCGCTTTTTTCTTTTATCCTGTAAGAAAGTATAACTTTCCGTCTGGATAAGGGCAACATCGGCTTCCGCTTTCGCCAAAGGCTCGGCGCAAGCCGTGTTTTCTTTAGCAAGAATTATGGAATTTTTTCTAAAATAGCGGTATACTGTGAGTAAAGAATGTACTTAAGGGGGCGGTGGCTATTCAAGCTAATCATTCGCATACTATTGAATGGGTTCTTGCGCAGCTAGAGCATATAGCTCAGTTTGGCCAAGATAAGTCTGGCGTCACACGCCTGGCATTTAGCAAAGCCGATCATCAGGCGCGGCAGTACATCATTGAGCTTATGCAAGATATAGGACTTGTCGTACATGTTGATGCTATTGGCAACATTATCGGCCGGTATGAGCCAGAAGGTATTCAAGCACACGTGCCGGCTGTGGTGACAGGTTCCCATCTTGACACTGTCCCTGCAGGCGGCAAATACGACGGTGTACTGGGAGTAATATGCGGCTTAGCAGCTGTTAAAAGATTAAAGGAACGAAGTGATATTAAGCATCCCCTGGAAGTAGTGGTTTTTTCTGCCGAAGAGTCCAGCCGCTTTAACTTTGCGACGATGGGAAGTAAAGCCATGGCTGGTCTGGCAAATATTTCTTCCTGGAAACGAATTGTAGATCAGGAGGGAATAAGCTTTGCTTCTGAATTGGCGACCCTTGGCCTACAAATTGAACATATTGGGTCTGCCGCCCGGGCCAATAATAGTATTAAGGGATTTGTTGAACTCCATATTGAACAAGGACGAATTTTAGAACAGGGTCGAGTGAATATCGGCATAGTTGATAAAGTTTCTTCTCCTACTAGATTAAAAATAACAGTGACTGGAATGGCTGGCCATTCCGGCGGTGCCCCGATTGAAGAACGGCAGGATGCGCTGGTTAGCGCGGCTATGATTGTGTTAGCTGTCAGAAATATTGCTGCAGACTATGATTATCAGGGGTCAGTGGCGACAGTGACAATTCTAAAAACATTTCCAGGTGCAATTAACGTAATCCCCGGACAGGTTGAAATGTGGGTGGATATTCGTGGTACAGAGCATGGCAGCATAATTGAAATACTGCAAGAAATAAAGGATGCTATCAGTACAATCGCTGATGATAACGATACACCGGTAGCTATCGAGGTGCTCGCGTCAGAAAAACCGATGATACTTGACTATACAATAAATAAAACAATTGAAGATGTCTGCCAGAAGCTAAAACTGACAAGCTTGCGGCTTGATAGTCGTTCAGGGCATGATGCAATGAATATGGCTCATATCGCGCCGGCAGGATTAATATTTATTCCCTGCAAGGAGGGTGTCAGTCACAATGGCAGTGAATATGTTGCAAGTGAAGCTATTGCTGCTGGTCTGGCGGTTCTAACCGAAACTATCTACCAACTAGCAAAATAGAACTTTTCTTATATATTATTGCCCCTTGCTAAAGCAAGCGGGCTTTTTTTCTTGAAATTACCGCTATTAATTATGTTAACTGTATGATAAACTGTCATTCGAACCCAGACCATCAAATGAGAGGAGTATCGTAACATTGAAGAACAAGATAGCTGCTATCCTGTTGATGGTTTTCGCAATGCCGCTGCTTTCCTCGGCTCTGCCTAAGGCTGAGGCCGCGTTTTTGGAGGACAAGCTTGCCGAAGCCGTTGCAGGCAGCCCAACTGCCGCCCAAATACAAGAGTTGATCAAAATAAAAGATAGCCTGGGACAGGGCAATAAAGAAGCTTTGTGGGGTACAATTGCGCAGACTGCTATTGAACGTACAGGTAAAGCTAGTACAGTTAACGATATTGCCGCTGTGGCGGCACAACTGACAGGCCAAGACCAGACAGGCCTAAAGGAGAATATTGTTAAGGTGGTAGAGACCACTGTCCGCAGTAAAGTACAGGAGAAAGTCCAGACAGAGGTAACTGACCGTTTAGCCGGATACCAGAATGAATTCGCCTTGCTTTCGATGTTATTAAATAACAGCAATATCCTAACTCCTAAAGCTGTAGAGAATAATAACTCGCTTGCCGGTGCTCCGCAAAACTATCGTAAAATGCTTGATATGACAGCAACTGCTTATGGCCCTGGCCCGCTTGATAATGGTAAGTGGAATGATCTGACCTATGCAGGCGGTAAGGTGAAAAAAGGTGTAGTGGCTGTTGACCCTAATGTTATCCCTATGGGAACAAAATTGTGGATCGAAGGTTATGGCGAGGCCATTGCAGACGACCAAGGGAGCGCTATACAAGGAAATCGTGTTGACTTAGCTTTTAATACAAGACAAGAAGCTTTGGATTATGGTATTAAGAAAGTAAAGGTATATGTGCTTAATTAACCGGCTGAGGCCGGTTTTTCTTTATTGACTTCATATCCCTTTCTGTCAGTGCATATATTTTTGAGAAGAATAGCTGGTTGCAGGGAGGGAACACAGGGTGAGTTCTAAAGTATCGTTGAGATTTAGGCGCTCCCGTATATTTTATGGGATAGCTATCGTGGCCATCTTGAGTGTTGTTTTTGGTATTATTGGCTTTGAATATATGGATGAGCGAGAACTAGCTGCTATTGAGACTAATCAGCCTACTGAGGCGCCGCAGGGAAAAGTGAGTGTTGTAATAAAAATTCAATCAAGAGTGCTTGAAATATATAGTGATGACCAGTTATATAAAAAATATCGGATTGCTGTAGGTAAAGGGGAAACACCTACCCCTATTGGAGAGTGGAATGTAGTATGGAAGGATTACAACTGGGGGACAGGTTTTGGTACACGTTGGATGGGGTTAAATGTGCCTTGGGGTACATTTGGTATTCACGGGACTAATAAACCGTGGACAATTGGCCAATTCGCCAGCCATGGCTGTATCAGGATGCGCAACAAAGATGTTGAAGAACTGTTTGAGTGGATTCCTATTGGTACCCCGGTACGTATTGAGGGTCGAAAAATTAAGATAGAAAGGAATCTAAAATACAAGACATCAGGATCTGACGTAGTTGCCCTCCAGGTTAAGCTTAAAGAGTTAGGATACTTTCAGGGGCGAGCTGACGGTTTGTTTGGGGCTATGACTGAAGAGGCGGTAAAAGCCTATCAGGCAGAAAAAGGAATACCTGTTAACGGTGTAGCTACTAAAGAACTTTGTGCAACACTAGGAATATAGAAAGTAGTAAAGAATTTTAATGAAGATTTAACAATTGGCCGATAATAGGAGATAATCTGAAATTATAGCAGTTTACTGAATTTGACCAAGCTTGAATTTTCGTGTATTCTACTTATAATGCCGAATCCTTATAAGGTACGGGGGAACCAATAAAAATACAGGGGTGAATCCGCAAAAATATGCGGTAGGGCGTTCTCATGTTCCTTCTCTTTTGCCCGAATCCGACAGCTAACCCCGGAGGCTAAAGCTAATGAGGTTTTTGTTATTTGCACTGCATGACAACTAACTTCGGAGGCTTATTGTAAGAGAGGTGATACATTGAAAAAATCTTTTTTGGCAGCAATTTTTGCTGCTGCCCTGTTGCTTGGCGTTAGCATGCCTTTAGTGGAATCAGCTGCTGCACCAGCAGCTACTACAAAACCAGCAGCTACTACAAAACCAGCAGCTACTACAAAACCAGCAGCTACTACAACACCAGCAGCTACTACAACACCAGCAGCTACTACAACACCAGCAGCTACTACAACACCAGCAGCTACTACAACACCAGCAGTTACTACTGCACCACAACAGGAACAAGCTGCTCCTCTAACTGTGGGTACGCGGGGCGATGCTGTGCGAGCCGTACAAAAGTTTCTTGCAGATGGTGGATTTTATGCCGGGGAGATTGACGGTATTTTTGGTCCGGTCACCGCTAAGGCTGTAAAAGATTTTCAACACAGTACCAGTTTACAAGTTACTGGTGCTGTTGACAAAGAAACATTTACCTATCTTGAGCGTTTGGCTGGTGAGCCCAGTAGATACAGCCGTTCTCTTATTATGAGTGCGTCCGCCTACACTGCACATGATCCTGGCAATGGTAGTTATACATATCGAGGCAACCTCTTACGTAAAGGCATGGCTGCCGTTGATCCATCAGTAATTCCTTTAGGAACCCGGTTATACATCAAAGGATATGGCTATGCAATAGCTGACGATATCGGCGGCGCTATTAAAGGACAGCGAATTGACTTGGCTTTTGAGAGCCGTCGTGATGCTTTGAACTTTGGTGTTCAAAAAGTAACAGTCCTTATAATTGACTAAAGATCAGCAGGCTTCGGCCTGCTTTTTTTTGTATATATTGTTATCCATCACAGAATATTAAAAAGCCCCAAGTACTATACTACACTTATCCGATGACCAAGTCGTTGGAAGGTGGTCGGCTAAACTTTTTATACTATATACGGGGGCGTGTTGGGATTGAACCTAATCTCTGGTGAAATGCTGCCGCTGGTACTTGCTTTAATTTCCGGGGTGTTAATGGCGGTACAGGGTTCGCTTAATACTTCGTTAAGCAAGGCCATTGGCCTATTAGAAGCTACCTTTATTGTTCAAATTACGGGAACTATTTTAGTGATGATATTACTGTTTATATTTAACCTGGGAAAAGGCAATTTGTATGCATGGCAGGACGCACCGTGGTATTCCTGGCTGGGCGGTATTATTGGTGTAGCCATAATATACCTGGTAGCTGCCAGCATACCAAGTGTCGGTGTGGCCAATGCCACCACGGCCATCATTGTTGGTCAGGTATTAACGGCTATCATTATTGATCAGTTTGGCGGATTTGGTCTTGAACGTATGGCTTGCAGCCCAAAACAGGTAGTTGGACTGGTATTACTCGCAGTTGGCGCTAAAATGTTGTTAAAATAGTACATTTTTTTTATTTTTTTGCATTAAGGTGTTAACAAAGAAAAAATTATGCGGTATACTTATCATTAGTATTTTTTGGTATTATGCTAACAAACAAGGAGGCAAAGCATGGATTTTAACTTTACTCCCGATCAACTGGATCTACAAAAGATGGTAAAAGATTTTGTTGCAAAAGAAATCACGCCTCACGCTTTAGAGATGGATAAAGAAGGTGTGGTTCCGCCTGAATTGTGGAAGAAGCTTGCCGAGGCAGGCTTGCTCAATTTAACTGTTCCTGAAGAATATGACGGGCCTGGTCTTGATGCGGTTTCAATTGCTCTTATATATGAAGAATTAGGCAAAGGCTGTGCAGGTGTAGCCACGACAACTGCTGCTAATGCGTTAGCTTCCTATCCGGTCGTGTTATTAGGTACTGATGAGCAAAAAAGAAAAATGTTTGAGGTTATCAATAATGGTAAGCTGGCTGCTTTTGCTCTAACCGAACCTGGTGCCGGTTCAGATGCTGGGGCAGTTGCAACGACCGCTGTCAAAGACGGCAGCGATTATATCATTAATGGCACTAAGTGCTTCATTACCAATGGTGGTATTGCCGATATCTATATTATATTTGCCAATACTCGCAAAACAGCGGGTATCCGCGGCTTAACGGCCTTTATTGTTGAGAAGGGTACACCAGGCTTCTCTATTGGTAAAGAAGAAGAGAAAATGGGTATAAGAGCATCTAATACCTGCGAATTGGTTTTGGAAAACGTGCGTATCCCGGCTAGCAATAGAATTGGCCGTGAAGGTGAAGGCTTTAAGGTTGCAATGAAGACGCTTGATGCTGCTCGTCCATTTGTTGGTGCAGTGTCAGTAGGCTTATCGCAAGCTGCATTTGAACTTGCTGTTAAATACTCGAAAGAGCGGGTACAATTTGATAAGCCAATTGCTTCATTCCAACTTGTACAGGCCATGTTGGCTGATATGGCTATGCAAATTGAGGCTGCTCGCCTGTTGGTTTATAAAGCCTGCTGGATGAAAGATCAGGGTGTTCCATATGCAAAAGAATCGGCTATTGCCAAATGCTTTGCCGCTGATACTGCCATGAAGGTTACTACCGATGCTGTGCAAGTGTTAGGTGGCTATGGCTATTCTAAAGAATACCCGGCTGAGAAATATATGCGCGATGCTAAAATTATGCAGATTTACGAAGGAACCAACCAAATACAACGCTTGGTAATTGCCAATAACATCCTGTACTAATTTGCAATTTTGATGCTTGACTTTTAAAGTTGACCGTAATATAATTACAAATATGTTAGGGGACTATAGCTCAGTTGGTTAGAGTACTACGTTGACATCGTAGGGGTCACTGGTTCGAGTCCAGTTAGTCCCACCAGTACATAACGGTTCACAGGTTTTTGCCTGTGAACCTTTTTGATTTTTTTTAAAAATACTAAAACAAAAAAACCTTGCCATAACCGGCAAGGTTCTAAAAATCTAATATGGTGGCGGCGCAGGGATTTGAACCCCGGACACTTCGGGTATGAACCGAATGCTCTAGCCAGCTGAGCTACGCCGCCAAACAAATATGGAGCTAGTGACCGGGATTGAACCGGTGACCTTATCCTTACCAAGGATACGCTCTACCGACTGAGCTACACCAGCATTGGTTGCGGGGACAGGACTTGAACCTGTGACCTTCGGGTTATGAGCCCGACGAGCTACCAACTGCTCCACCCCGCGATATTGGCTTTTTACCACAAAGTAGATTATATAGCACGACAGATACTATGTCAATGTCTTTTTGATTAACTCATGTAGTAATTATTGGATTTTCATGTGCCGTTGACTACTAGCAATTAATGGTGTATATTAAATTATTGTACTGTTTACGTTATTAAGAGGTTTATTCTCCGATGAATTTGTTATAAAAGTAATCTGGATTTACAGCACAGGGCACAACGGCATGGAATCTCAGCCAATCCTGACCAGATATATGTTTGCTTAGCAGGTAGGTTTTTGCTGGAAAGTCCCGCTCATCAACAGTGAGAAGTTGATCATCTTTCATAGCACTGTCAAGATCATCTCGCGAAAAACGGTCAGTATAAAAATACTGTTCAATTGATTTAAGCTTGCCATCATTATCATAAACTGCGTCAAAATATACAGCGCCGCAATCGACAGTAAACTCATAGGCGCCGTCTTCTGAAAGCGCACGGCCATCAATACAAACTTTTTTGACTGGCAGTTGACTCATGTGTATACTCATAAGTGTCCCTCCATTAATAGTCTCAATATGATTATGCCCGGTAATAGGACAGTTATGCCGTAGAAATAATATAATTAACCTTAGGAGGCAATAATGTCAAACCTTGCTCCCGAAACTAATAAACGACGCACCTTTGCTATTATATCTCACCCTGATGCCGGTAAAACAACGTTAACAGAAAAGTTACTGCTTTACGGAGGTGCCATTCGCCTGGCCGGTTCGGTAAAGGCTAGAAAAGCGCAAAAACATGCCGTATCAGACTGGATGGAGATTGAAAAGCAGCGTGGTATTTCAGTAACATCAAGTGTGCTTCAATTTGATTATGACGGTTACCGTGTTAACATATTAGATACCCCTGGTCACCAGGACTTTAGTGAAGATACATATCGTACGCTGATGGCCGCCGATAGTGCAGTTATGCTCATCGATGTGGCTAAAGGTGTTGAGGAGCAGACAAAAAAACTGTTTCAGGTTTGTAAACAACGGGGAATACCGGTATTTACTTTTGTTAATAAGCTTGACCGCTATGGTCGCAACCCTTTTGAACTGATGGAAGAAATCGAAAATATTTTAGGAATTCGCGCCTTTCCGATGAACTGGCCCATTGGAATTGACGGTAATTATAGCGGGATATACGTACGCAAAGAAGCCAAGATTGAGTTGTTTGAACGCGGCGGTGTACACGGTCAATGGGCCTTGCCATCAACACAGGGTAGTGTAGATGACCCCGCTTTTAAAGAAATTCTTGGCGCTGACATTCATCAAGCGCTGTGTGATGACATTGCGCTTTTAGATGCAGCAGGCGAAGAATTCGATTTTGATAAAGTAGCCCGTGGGGAACTTACCCCCATGTTCTTTGGTAGCGCAATGACTAACTTCGGAGTACGTTTATTTTTGGAAGACTTTTTGGAGCTGGCACCGCCGCCTATGCCCCGAGTATCCTCAGAAGGGTTGATTAACCCCAGCGATGATAATTTTTCGGCGTTTGTCTTTAAAATTCAGGCTAATATGAATCCAGCCCATCGTGATCGTCTGGCCTTTATGCGGATTTGCTCAGGTAAGTTTGAACGAGGCATGACAGTCTATCATGCTCAGTCCGGTAAACCAGTAAAGTTAGCTCAACCGCAGCAGTTTTTGGCTCAGGAGCGGACAATTATTGATGAAGCTTATCCAGGAGATATTGTCGGTTTGTTTGACCCTGGGATATTTGGTATTGGCGATACTTTATGCCAAGAAGGTTTTAATTTTAAATTCCAAGACTTCCCCGTGTTTCCGCCAGAACAATTTGCCCGTGTACAAGCTAAAGATACCATGAAGCGCAAGCAATTTGTTAAAGGTATGACTCAACTGACCCAGGAAGGGGCTGTCCAGGTATTTCGTCAGCCAGATTATGGGGTAGAGTCTTTTATCATTGGGGTTGTTGGTTCTCTACAGTTCGAAGTGCTTGAATACCGTCTAAAACATGAATACGGTGTTGATATTTTAATGAACCGGCTGCCATACTCTGTAGCCAGATGGCTTAGCGGTGAAAATATTGATGTAAAGTCTATGAAAAATATGGATAGCGGGCTTTTTGTGCAAGATATTAAAGATAGACCGGTCGCTTTGATCAGCAATGAATGGCAGCTCAGATGGGTCATGGAACGCAACCCAGACATTGAATTTTTGGTTGTGCCTGAAGATGCGCGGCTTGTCTAAGGGAGGGTTTGTATGTATAGCTTCCCGTTAGAAGCAGATGAGACCATTGTGAAAAAGTGTCTTGCGAGTTATAGCTGTGACGGAGATGTTTTAAGCGGAGCGCTCTACTTAACAGATTATCGGCTGGTATTTGTTGGCTATGCCCTCAGCATAAGCAATAAATATATGGATGAGGTGCCGCTGGCCCATATTAAAGAATTGCGACCTGAAAAGACTTTTTTCCTTATCCCTAATGTGCTTAAAGTCGTTACTATCAAAGATAAAGTAATTAAATTTGTTATAAAAGGCCGGAATCAATGGCTTGAGGAGATTTACAAGCAAATAGACATGGTAAACTAAACCGCCAAAACACTTCATCCCCCTCATTGTATGCAAATACACTGTGGAACATATAATATATGGGAAGGGAGTGAGGGTGGTGAAGTTACTTTCGATCGGCCTGAACGGGACAACTGGAAATATCAGGGAAAAACTGGAAAACGACTGTAAAACGCTGACCCAAGAAGGCTTCCGGGTAGTCATAGAAGAGCTTGATAAAGGCGGTTATAAATTTCTCGGCGTAAATATCAGTGATGGCGAGCTATCTTTTCGTAATTATGAACGGATAAAGAGTATGCTAAGAGGTAGTGTATCGCAGATACTGGCCGACTGGATTATAACTAATGAAGAAAACAAGCTTATAAATAAAATTGTTACCAGCAACTATTTTTATTTTAATAACGACGAACGCGCTGTGGTCGAATCCAATGCCATGAAAGCGTTGAGTGTTAGCCCAGCTACCCGGTATGACTTAGTTCTGTCACGAATTTTAGATTATCTTGATAATCACCATGAGTTAGTACTTGACGGTTTTATGAATTTTAGGCTTAAGGATTATCGCCTCCAATTGTCTGAGGTTATTGACAAAGTGGTCGATGACTTCATGATGGAACTCGAATATAAGGAATTTATACGAGTTTTGCGCTATTTTGTTGATGTTCAGGAGCCGCGAGTGGAAGAAGCGCATGTGGTTATCAGCGGCATCGGCGTGTTCAAAATATACGACTCACAGCGCAAAATAATAAACAATCAATACCTGGAAAATGCTGTGCTGCAAAGCCAGAGTGCAGGCGATTCAACTAACCTTAATTATGAAGATTTATTAATAAGCGCACTGATTACCATTGCACCTCATAATATTATGGTACATAGCACCAACCGAGTTAGAGATCAGGAGGCATTAGAAACAATAAGAAGTGTTTTTGATGGCCGGGTACTATTATGTGACGGATGTGAAATGTGTGTAGCCGACTATACAGGAAAATCTACTCATACCGAGTTATAGCCTTGACAATGGTTTTGAATTGGTATATAATTTTTGATAATTAAACACTGCGATTAACAGTAATGCCGAGGACAAGATGAAGTATTGAAAGGCGTTCCAGAGAAAAGATGTCATAGGCTGTAAGCATCTTTACGCAAACCAAGCGTTCATTACCACCTCGAAACTGCTTAGCTGAACAAGTACGTGTAAGCTGAGCCGGGGGATAACTCCCCGTTATCAAATACTGAGATGGCATTGCGCCAAGCAGGGTGGAACCACGGGTATAAAACTCTCGTCCCTATAGGGAATGAGAGTTTTTTTATTTTGTTAAGGAGGCTGCCGAACATGAACAAAATTAAGATGACGTTAAAAGACGGAGCAGTGCGCGAAGTCGAACAAGGAATAACACTGGCCCAAGCTGCTGAATCAATTAGCCGCAATTTAGCTAAAGCAGCGTTAGTTGCCAAGGTAGACGGTAAAGTAATAGATTTGTCTGCCAAACTTGAAAAAGATGCAGCAGTCGAATTTTTGACATTTGAAGATGCTGAAGGCAAAGATGCTTTGCGGCATACATCATCGCATATTCTGGCCCAAGCTGTTAAACGCCTATATGATGATGTTAAGATAGGAATTGGTCCCGCGATTGCGAACGGTTTCTATTATGATTTTGATACTACCCATATTTTTACTCCTGAAGACTTGGGAAAAATTCAGGCCGAAATGGAAACCATAGTTAAGGAAAACCTGCCGCTTGAACGCCGGACAGTCAGTCGCGATGAGGCAATTGAGCTATTTGGCGAACAAGGTGAGGTATATAAACAGGAACTTATTCGTGATTTGCCAGAAGATGTGCAAATATCGCTGTATAAACAAGGCGAATTTGTTGACTTATGTGCAGGACCCCATGTTCATTCCACTGGACGTGTTAAAGCTATCAAGCTTCAAAGCATTGCCGGTGCCTACTGGCGTGGGGACGAAAAACGGAAAATGCTGCAGCGTATCTATGGAACATCATTTGAGAAAAAAGCAGACCTAGAAGCTTATATAACTATGATGGAAGAGGCGGCCAAGCGTGACCATCGCAAGTTAGGGCGTGAACTCGATCTGTTCAGTATTCAGGATGAGGGCCCGGGCTTCCCATTCTTTCATCCGAAGGGTATGGTTATCCGGAATGAGCTGGAAGCCTTTTGGCGCAAACTGCATGTAAAGTACGGCTATCAGGAAATCAAGACCCCGATTATTTTACATCAAAAACTATGGCAGCAGTCAGGTCACTGGGATCACTACCGGCAGAATATGTATTTTACGAAAATTGACGAAGAAGGTTATGCAGTAAAGCCCATGAACTGTCCGGGCGGTATTCTGATATATCGCACACAGCACCATAGTTATCGTGATTTTCCGCTGCGCACCTGTGAGCTAGGACTTGTTCACCGCCATGAGATTTCTGGAGCGTTGCACGGACTTATGCGAGTGCGCAGTTTTACACAGGATGATTCTCATATTTTTATGCTTCCGTCGCAAATCAAGGCTGAAATTAAGAAAGTTATTGAGCTCTTTAATACTGTGTACAGCGTATTTGGCTTGTCCTATCACGCTGAGTTGAGTACCAAACCGGCAAAGGCTATGGGTTCTGATGAGATATGGGAAACTGCGACAACTGCGCTGAGAGAGGCGTTAGAAGAGCTTGATATGCCTTTTAAAATTAATCCCGGGGATGGCGCTTTTTATGGCCCCAAAATTGACTTCCATCTGAAAGATTCCATTGGCCGTACTTGGCAATGCGGTACCATTCAGCTTGATATGCTAATGCCAGAAAAATTTGACTTGACTTATATTGGCGAAGATGGCCTTAAGCATCGTCCGGTAATGATTCACCGCGTGGCCTACGGAAGTATAGAACGGTTTATCGGGATTCTAATCGAACATTTCGCCGGAGCTTTCCCCATTTGGCTTGCGCCCGTGCAGGTTAAGATTTTGCCAATAAGTGAACGGCATGCTGATTACGCTAGAGAAATAGCTCAAGAAATGCGTGACCAGGACATTCGTGTGGATGTTGATGACCGTAACGAAAAAATTGGGTACAAAATTCGTGAAGCCCAGTTAGAAAAAGTTCCTTATATGCTGGTTGTCGGTGACAAAGAAGCTGAGACGCGTTGTGTTGCTGTTCGTAAGCGCGGCCAAGGCGATATTGGTGCAATGCCTGTTGACAGCTTTGTTACCACAGTGATTGCCGAGATTGCTGCTAAAAGTTGATATTTTTAAAGAAAACAACTTGACTTCTATGGTATAAGGTGTTAATATTATCAAGTAAATTGAATCGATTTTAAAGCAGAAGCCATCCGCTTCTCACCTTACAGCGCCTGCAGGGTAGTTAGTAGGGTATTATCAAGCAAATCATTATTGGATTGTGCTGTTACGCGGGTGGTTTATGCCATCCGTTTTTTATTTTAGCAAAGTATATTAGGAGGTGAGCGGCAATTAGCAAAGAAACTTTAAAGATGAACGAAGAAATTCGGGCAAGGGAAGTTCGGTTAGTTAGCAGCACTAATGAGCAGCTGGGGATTATGTTGCTGAGAGACGCGTTGCGTTTGGCAGTGGAGCAAAACCTTGACTTGGTGGAAGTAGCACCAACAGCTAAGCCACCAGTATGCCGGATTATGGATTTTGGCAAATTCCGGTATGAGCAGCAAAAACGCGACAAAGAAGTCAAAAAGAAGCAAAAGGTAGTTGCGCTTAAAGAAGTTAAACTCCGTCCCAACATTGAGGACCATGATTTTAACGTTAAGCTAAAGAATGCCCAGCGCTTTTTAGAAGACGGCGACAAAGTCAAAGTAACCATCATGTTCAGAGGACGTGAACTTTCTCATCCTGAACTTGGCAAACAAGTGCTGGTAAGAATGGCTAGCTTGCTTAAAGAGATGGCTAATATCGAACGTGATGCCAAGCTCGAAGGTAAAAATATGATTATGATTGTAGCTCCAAAGCCCAACAACAATACGCAATCTAGCACATAAATAGAAAGGGGATATCCAACCATGCCAAAAATGAAAACCCGCAGAAGCGCTGCTAAACGTTTCAAAGTAACTGGTAGCGGTGAATTTAAACGCGCCAAAGCCTTCAAGAGTCATATTCTTGAGAAAAAGTCTCCGTCCCGTAAACGCAACCTGCGTAAAGCAGCTATGGTTAGCAAATCTGACCATGACCGCGTAGTGAAAATGCTTCCTTACGCCTAAAGTATATAACAATTTATAAGTACATCAGGAGGTATGTGACATGCCAAGAGTTAAAAAAGGCGTTACTGCACATAGACGTCATAAGAAGATTCTTAAATTAGCCAAAGGTTATCGCGGTTCTAAGAGCAAGCTGTTCAAAAAAGCCAACGAAACAGTGATGAAAGCGCTGTACTATGCGCGTCGTGACCGCCGCGCCAAGAAAGGCGACTTCCGTAAACTGTGGATTACCAGGATTAATGCTGCCGCTCGTATTAACGGCATTTCTTACAGCCAGCTTATCAATGGACTCAAAAAAGCTGGTGTAGAAGTTAACCGCAAAATGCTGGCAGATCTGGCAGTTACCGATATGGCTGCATTCGGCAAGCTGGTAGGCACTGCAAAAGAGCAATTGTAAGTTTTTAAAAACTCTCGGAATATTTCCGAGAGTTTTTTTGCGTCCTTAATGCATAATATATATATATATTGGAATTACTAGTAAACAAATCCAGAAAAGTATAATATAAGCTGAAAAATTTGATTTTTTAAAATTTTATTATAATGGGCAGGTTTTTTTAGGGTAGTGGCGAATAAAATATATAACCAATAATTACTAAAAACTTAATACTGGCTTACTATAACAAAAAAGGAGGAGTTACCCTTGGCCTTAGTAACAATGAAAGAATTACTCCAGGATGCAAGAAAAAGAAAGTATGCAGTAGGCGGTTTTAATGTATTTAATTTTGAGACTTTAGGCGCTGTGATTGAGGTGGCAGAAGAACTGAAAACTCCCCTGGTGCTTGGTATTCCTGAGCGTTTGTTTAAATTTGTCGATGTTGATACTCTTAGTGCGGCAATGATCAGAGGTGCACAAAAAGCATCTGTGCCTGTTGCGCTCCATCTTGACCATGGATATACTTACGAAGGGGTAATGAAAGCCATCCGCTGGGGATTTACTTCTGTTATGTTTGATGGTTCAGCCCTGTCTATTGAGGACAACTTAAAACGTACCAAGGAAATTACGCGCATAGCCCATTCGCTCGGTGTTTCAGTCGAGGGTGAATTGGGCTATGTTGGTTGTTACGACAATGTCAAAGATATAAATGAAGAAAACATAGTTAAACCAGATATTGCCTGCAATTTTGTAGAGAAAACCAAAGTCGATGCGTTGGCTGTGGCAGTAGGGACCAATCATGGGGTTTACCACGGCGGTCCCAAACTCAATTTTTCCCGGTTATCAGAACTAAACAATACAGTAAATGTACCGCTTGTTATGCATGGCGGTTCAAAGCTTACTAAAGAAGATTATCAAAGCTCAATTCAGTCAGGTATAACTAAAATTAATATTGCAACTGACATGTCGATGGCAGCTGGTGAAACCATACGAGCCGAGCTTGCTAAAAATCAGTCAGCTAACTATATTCATCTTATGTCGATGGTGAAAAAAGGTGTTAAGGATTCAGTCCGTAGATATATGCTATCTTTTGACTGCATCTCTAAAGCGATATAGGCGATAAAAGACTTATTTAATACCCCCGGCGCATAGCGACCGGGGGTATTTGTTACTTAAATTTGTATATATTAGTATTAGTCTTTCATAGATGGTGGCTCGGGATTGCTTTCGCTGTATTCAGTTAGATTGTTGCGCAGTTTGTCTTGAATTTCGCCTGAGGTTACTGGCCGCTTATAGTTGACAGTTGCTGTGTTAGCTATATTTTTGTTAAAAATATGCTGCATAGTTGCTCCAGAATCTCCTGATGAATTCAAAGTATCACCCCCTTTTTAAATAGTTTATCCAGGAGCTTGTTTAGTTTTCTTAATTTGGGTATAATTTTTAGGTATAGTTGAATAAGAGGTGGAATATTTTGGAGGGGAAAATTGCTAACCTGCTCGATATCGCTCAGTGGAAACTTACCCCATACCAGATACTCGTGTTGGGGTTTGCGGGGCTGATCTTGGGAGGGGCATTCTTGCTAATGATGCCGATGGCATCAGCGACAGGCCAAAGATTAAGTTTTATTGATGCTGTATTTACTGCAACTTCGGCTGTATGTGTAACCGGCTTAGTTGTAGTTGATACTGGTACATACTTTTCATTATTCGGACAACTTGTTGTAGTGAGTTTAATTCAGATCGGTGGCTTAGGCATAATGGCCATGTCAACACTGATGGCAATACTGATTGGCAAAAGGATTAATTTAAGGCAGCGACTAGTCATGCAAGAAGCGTTGAATCAGCTTTCAGTAGCTGGAGTTGTACGCCTGATGCAGTATATGATCAAGGCAACCTTATTAATCGAGTTTATTGGCGGTACCATTCTGGCAATCCGATGGTACCAAGAGTTGGGCTCCAAAGCCTTTTATTTTGGCTATTGGCATGCAGTTTCAGCTTTTTGCAACGCAGGGTTTGACTTATTTGGTAGCGTTACTGGCCCGTTTTCTAGTATTACCAATTATGTAAATGACATTGTAGTTAACTTAGTAATTTCGTTGCTCTTTATTTTAGGCGGTATTGGTTTTACCGTAATTGCAGATATTTGGACAAACCGCCGCTTTTCTCGGTTCTCTTTACATACTAAGGTTGTATTAATTACTACTTTAATACTGATGATTTTTGGTGCAATTGTATTCTTTTTGCTGGAATATGATAACCCGGATACATTGGCTAACTTGTCTTGGCAAGGAAAAATTTTGGGAAGTTATTTCCAGTCGATGACACCGCGTACGGCAGGGTACAATACTCTTGACATCGGTAAGCTTACTGATGCCACACTATTCTTTATAGTACTGCTCATGTTTATCGGAGCATCACCGTCATCAACAGGCGGCGGGATAAAAACTACAACAGCTAGTGTTATGGGAGCTGCCATATGGGCGCTTATCAGGGGAAGAAATGATGCAGAACTATTTGAACGGCGAATTCCTTATTCAATTATTTATAAGGCATTTTCAGTAATGCTGATTTCAGCTGTCTTAGTTATTTTTATAACTATGATGCTCAGTATTACTGAAAAACAACCTTTTCTTAAATTATTATTTGAGGCAACATCTGCGTTTGGTACTGTAGGCTTATCAACGGGGATTACGCCAACTTTGACAACTACTGGCAAGCTTTGGCTTGTTTTAACCATGTTTGCTGGAAGGGTTGGTCCGGTTACCTTGGCATTGGCGCTGGCATTAAAAACCAGAAAGGGTAATTTGCAATATCCAGAAGGTAAAATTATTATCGGTTAAGAGGAGAGCGTTATCATGAAAAATAAAAACAAGCAATTTGCTGTTATCGGATTAGGGCGTTTTGGTACTAGTGTGGCTAACGCATTATATAAGCTTGGTTGTGAAGTGTTAGCCATTGATGCAGACGAAGAGCGAATTCAAAAATTTAGTGAAGAAGTAACCCATGTTGTTCAGGCTGATACCACTGATGAAAACTCGCTCAAAGCCTTAGGTATCCGTAATTTTGATGTAGTAGTTGTTGCCATTGGTGAAGATATTCAAGCCAATGTTTTAACAACACTCTTGCTTAAAGATCTTGGCGTAAAATATATTGTGGCTAAAGCGCGCAATGAATTACATGGTAAGATGCTATCCAAAATCGGAGCAGACCGTGTTGTTTATCCAGAGCGTGATATGGGGCAACGGGTTGCTCACAACCTGGTATCAACAAATGTATTAGAGTTTATTGAATTATCTCCCAACCTTAGCATTGTTGAAATCACTGCACCAAAGTCATTAGTAGGCCAAAGTCTTGCAGAAGCTAACTTAAGGGCTAAATATGAAGTTAACGTCGTGGCTATTAAGCGGGGAGAAGAACTTATTGTCCCGCCGCTGCCTGACGAGAAAATTAAAACTGGAGATATTTTAATCTTTGTTGGTCAAACAAAAGGTGTTCGAAAGCTAGAGGAATTAGAATGACCGAGTTCGTTTCCAGCCCGACAAATAAGTTAATCAAAGAAGTTACTTCACTTAAGCAAAGAAAGTACCGGGATAGTCTAGGAATGTTCGTGGCTGAGGGAATGCGCATAGTCGAAGAATGTGCTGCTTCTGCATGGCCTGCTGAAGTCTGTATTTATACTGAAGCCGCTGCATCTCGTGAACGGACGCGAGTTATTATTGATAAGTTGTCCGCAACAAAATGTCGCATGGTAATAGTACCTGAAGATATCTATAATAAAATATCTGATACAGAGCAGCCGCAAGGAATTATGGCTGTCTTAAAAAAGCGCCAGGCTTCGATCACTCAAATGATCACGCAAGACAATATGTCATCATTGATTGTTGTTTTAGACGGTATTCAGGATCCAGGTAACGCAGGTACAATTATCCGTACGGCAGATGCCGCCGGCTGTACAGGCGTAATTATGCTTAAGGGATCGGCAGATATATATGCGGGGAAAACGGTACGCGCAACGATGGGGTCTTTATTTCATCTTCCGGTAATAGAAGGCGTAACCCCTGAAGAGTTGGTATCAGAACTCAGGCAGAGTGGTGTTACCATGCTGGCTACTTGTTTGCAAAAATCAGATGTCTATTATCAGCTAGACTTTACAAAGTCTGTTGCCATTATCTTAGGTAATGAAGGACAAGGGGTGAGCCATGAACTGATTGAAGCAGCTAATGCACGCATTAATATACCGCTTGTCGGCCAGGCTGAATCGCTCAATGTTGCAGTAGCTGCAGGCGTAATAATATATGAGGCTGTTCGGCAGCGGGGCAACTTGTAATTTGCACAATGCTATGATATAATACGCTTAGCAATGACGGAAATTGCCATTACAGGCAGAGAGGGTGTGGTCTTACGATGATGACCGCCGAATTCTTCTGGAGAATGTTCGAAGCTACCGGTTCCATTGCTGCGTATTTGTGGTATAAACGGCTGATGCTGCAATAATTTAATAATGATTTTCATTGCAGTACAATGACGAAGAGAGTATGTTAGCCACGTTTCTACAGGGAGGATGCTGCCACAGATTGAGAGCGGCGCCGAAACAGCTGGCAGAAGTTCACTTCCGAGTATCCGGACTGAAGAGGTTCTTGTGTAGGTCTGGCGTTTTTTCCGCGTTACAGGAAATTGAGTATAATTAGGGTGGTACCGCGAAATCAAGACTTTCGCCCCTTGGGGCTGAAAGTCTTTTTATTTTATTCCTTAGGAGGCATGTATGGAACAAGAGCTTAAGTCATTAAGGGAAACAGCTCTTACAGAGCTGGCAGAGATTGCCGGTAAAGACGCGCTTAACGAGCTGAAAGTGAAGTATTTAGGGAAAAAGGGACTGTTGACAGGCGTGTTGCGCGGCCTTGGGGCATTAAGTCCGGAAGACCGGCCGCGCGTGGGGCAAGTTGTCAACGAGATAAGAAATGAAATTGAACAAATTATTTCTGACAAGTTTGAAGTTATGAAACAAGCCGAAGTTGTCCGGAAGTTGGCGTCAGAAACTATTGACGTAACCTTACCGGGGCGGCGGGCTGAACTGGGTCATTTACATCCGCTGACACTTACGCTCAATCGAATTAAGGATACGTTTATGCGAATGGGCTTTGAAATTGCCGAAGGCCCAGAAGTCGAAAAAGACTATTATAACTTTGAGGCGTTAAATCTACCCCAGGATCATCCTGCGCGCGACATGCAAGACTCTTTTTATATAACAAAAGAATTTTTACTCAGGACGCATACTTCGCCTGTCCAGGTCCGGACAATGCAGTCGGCTGAGCCTAATCAGCCAATTAGAATTATCGCCCCTGGGAAAGTATACCGGAGAGATTATGATGCTACCCATTCACCAATGTTTCAGCAGGTAGAAGGGTTAGTGGTTGACAAAGGCATAAGTTTTGCCGATTTAAAAGGTACGCTTGAACTGTTCTCTAAAGAAATATTTGGCAATAGAGTCAATGTACGATTCCGTCCTAGCTTTTTTCCTTTTACCGAGCCTAGCGCAGAAGTAGATATCTCCTGTGTAATGTGTGAAGGTAAAGGGTGCCGGGTATGCTCAGGTACTGGCTGGCTTGAAATTTTGGGGTCAGGCATGGTTCATCCGCGTGTGCTGGAAATGAGCAGTTTTGATCCGAACCAGGTAAGTGGTTTTGCCTTTGGTATGGGCGTAGAACGTATTGCAATGCTGACATATGGTATTGATGACCTTAGACTGTTTTTTGACAATGATATACGCTTTTTACGTCAATTCTAAGACTAGTAAAGGGGGAAAGTTATGAGAGCGTCAATTAAATGGCTTAAAGATTATGTTGAAATAAACGAGACACCGGAAAAGCTGGCCGATATGCTGACCATGGCTGGGATTCCTGTTGCGGCGGTTGAAACTTTAGGCAAGAATATATCAGGTGTAGTTACTGGAAGAGTAATAGAAATCGGGCCACATCCAGATGCTGATAAATTGTCAGTGTGCAAAATTGATATTGGGACAGAAGTGCTTACCATTGTTACTGGAGCAACCAATGTTCGACAGGGACATATTGTGCCTGTCGCAACCGTAGGCGCTGAGCTGCCGAGTGGGATGAGTATTCAGCCGACAAAACTGCGGGGCATGTTATCGAGCGGTATGTTATGTTCAACCGAGGAGCTCAATATTGATAACAAGCTGGTATCATCTGAGGCAAGAAATGGCATTTATATTTTGCCTAACGATACCGAGGTTGGGATCGATATTCGTACTGCGCTTGGGCTTGATGATGTTGTGCTTGAATTTGAACTTACTGCTAACAGGGCAGACTGTTTTAGTATCATAGGCATTGCTCGTGAGATTGCTGTACTGACTGGTGCTGTTTTGAAGAAGCCTATGCTCTCACTAAAAGAGGCTGGTACCGAGAAAGCTACTAGCTTAACTAATATCCAAATAACCGATCCTAGCCTCTGTCCAAGATTCGCCGCCAGAATGCTTACTAATATTAAGGTGGGACCATCGCCAGCTTGGATGCAGCAGCGTATCCAAGCTGCTGGGATGAGACCGATTAACAATGTCGTAGATGTGACCAACTTTGTCATGCTGGAGTTGGGACAGCCGATGCATGCTTATGATTATAACCTGCTGGCACGCCATAGTCTGGTTGTTCGTAAGCCCAATCCTGGTGAAAAACTGACTACACTGGATGGCGTTAAACGGGAACTTGAACCCGATATGCTGGTTATTGCCGATGCAGTACAGGCTGTTGGTATTGCTGGGGTTATGGGTGGCTTAGCTACTGAAGTAACTGGCAGTACACAAAACGTCCTGTTGGAAGCGGCTTCGTTCAAAGGCGTGAGCATCCGGCGGACCTCACGAGCGCTGGGACTTCGGTCTGAAGCATCTGGGCGCTTTGAACGCGGGGTAGATACGGCTAATGTTATTAAGGCACTTGATCGGGCCGCCAAGCTGCTTGAAGATATGGGCGCATGCCAGGTATGCCCAGGAATTGTTGATGTTTATCCTGATATGCAGTTGCCAAGACAGGTTGCCTTTACGCCTGAACAAATAAATAAGTATTTGGGAACAGATATTCCGGCCAGCACGATGATTGATATACTTAAACGCCTCGAGTTTGATGTTGATGCTGGGGCAGAACAGATTACTGTAACTGTACCTACATGGCGCGGTGATGTTACGATGC
This sequence comes from Sporomusa malonica, assembly GCF_900176355.1. Lineage (GTDB taxonomy): Bacteria > Bacillota > Negativicutes > Sporomusales > Sporomusaceae > Sporomusa > Sporomusa malonica. The sequence continues at coordinate 112,548 of NZ_FWXI01000014.1, forward strand.
CAGCTGATATTTGTGAAGAAATTGCCAGGATATACGGCTATAATAATGTGCCTTCGACTACGCCAGCCGGCTGCATGGCCCAAGGCAAGCAGAGCAACACCCAGACAATTGTAGATAAGATTAAAGCCTTGTTAACAGGGAGCGGTTTTTCAGAAATTATCTCGTTCAGCTTTTCTCACCCAGATGCTCTTGACAAACTAAATATTCCAGAAGGCAGCACTTTGCGCCGCACTATCGAGGTTTTGAACCCCATTACAGACGACTTTCCCATTTTGCGTACTACTTTACTGGGCGGCGTGATGGATACGATAGCCCGTAACCTCTCACGGAAAAATGAGGAATTTAAGCTCTACGAGCTTGGTTCAGTATATTTACCTAAAGAGTTACCTCTCAAGGAGCTGCCTGATGAGCCGCTCATGTTGTGCGGGGCTCTTATTGGTAAACGTCATACTTTGGCATGGAATCAGACACGTGATACGGTGGATTTTTACGATGCGAAAGGTAGTGTAGAGGTAGTCCTCGAAGGACTGGGGATCAACGACTACATTGTAGAAGCAGCTAGCAATGTGTCTTTGCATCCAGGAAAAACTGCTGCAATCAAAAAAGACGGCGACCTGCTGGGCGTAGTTGGCGAAGTTCATCCGGAGGTCCTTAATTCGTATGAAATAAACCGTAAGGTATATTTGTTTGAGTTAAATGTTGAGGCCTTGGTTAAACACGCAGCAGCTAAACCCAGCTACCAGGCTTTGCCGAAGTTTCCGGCCATCACTCGCGACCTAGCGCTTGTATTATCTGAAAATGTTCCAGCCGGAGCTGTAACCCAAGCCATAATTGAAAATGCCGGTCCCTTACTTACGGCTGTCCAATTATTTGATGTTTATACTGGGCAGCAAGTGACAGCTGGCTCACGCAGTCTAGCCTTCTCGCTTACCTTCCGGGCAAATGACCGGACATTGACAGATGTTGTAATTGATGAACATTATAGAAATATAATTGTTTATTTAGAAAAGACTTTCGCGGCGAAACTCCGGGAATAACCTGGAAAATGTCTCCTACACAAGAACAAAAAAACCTTTACCTATGTTCATTTTTGTGTTACACTGTTAACCGTGATGGACGTAGTCTGTAAATGTCTGCGCTAGCTGGATATTTATAGAAAATAGATCTGTCTTTTGTGGACAGGTCTATTTTTTTCCATTGGAAGAAATTACAGAGAGGTGATAGTATGAATGTTTTCCGCACAAAAGGTATTGAAATGCTTAAAGATAGTGCAGAGAAAAAAGGTCTGAAAAAGAGTCTTGGCGCAACTGACTTAATACTTCTAGGTATAGGTTGCATTATCGGTACTGGAATTTTTGTTTTAACCGGTGTAGCTGCCGCTGAGTACGCTGGTCCTGGAATTATGATATCCTTTGTTATTTCTGGCTTGGCCTGTGCATTCGCTGCTTTGGCTTATGCCGAGCTTGCTGCCATTGTACCAATTGCGGGGAGTGCGTACACATATAGTTACGCTACACTAGGTGAAATCATTGCTTGGATTGTTGGCTGGAATCTTGTTCTTGAATACTCGGTTGGCTCGAGCGCTGTAGCTGCTGGTTGGTCCGGCTATATGGTCGGGCTGCTGAAATCTGGTGGTATTGAACTTCCTAAGGCGCTCACTGCCGTTCCTGCCGATGGGGGAATTGTAAATCTTCCAGCGATGCTTATTTCACTTTTTTTAAGTCTTTTATTAGTGCGTGGTACTAAGGAAAGTGTTACACTCAATAAAGTTCTCGTAATAGTAAAACTTGTTGCAGTTTTTATTTTCCTTGCCTTAGCTGGGCCTAAAGTAAATCCCGCTAATTGGTCACCACTTATGCCATATGGTTTCTCCGGCGTAGCGGCAGGTGCGGCAATTATCTTTTTTGCCTACATCGGTTTTGATGCTGTGGCTACGGCTGCTGAGGAATGCCGCAATCCTAAGCGAGATTTACCTATAGGTATTATTGGGTCACTTGTTGTATGTACGGTGCTCTATATTATTGTTGCTGGTGTTTTGACAGGGGTAGTTCCTTACCAGGATTTGAATAACGCTGAACCTGTTGCCTATGCGCTTCGTGCCATTGGCTATAACTTTGGCTCAGCCTTGGTAGGTACTGGCGCTATCGCCGGTATAACTACAGTGTTATTGGTATTGATGTATGGACAGACAAGAATATTTTTTGCAATGTCACGCGATGGACTCATTCCGGCCAGTATTTGTAAGGTACATCCTAAATACGGAACGCCGCATATTATTACGATCGTTGCTGGCATCGCTGTTGCGCTTATCGCCGGTTTTACACCAATAGGCGTTATCGCTGAGCTTACCAACATTGGTACGTTGTTTGCCTTTGTTGTTGCTGCAATTGGTGTATTAGTCCTTCGACATACTCAACCTGATATTCCCCGTCCATTCAAGTGCCCAGCTGTTTCGGTTATTGCACCATTAGCTGTCCTGTCCTGCGGTTATTTAATGTTTAATTTGCCGATAGAAACCTGGGTACGGTTTGGGATTTGGTCGGCTATCGGTTTCGTTGTGTACTTTATTTACAGCTATCGTAATAGTGTTTTAAATAAAGCCAAAGCTGTTAGCGATCAATAATTTTTATCTACCAGGCGGGTTGTTCCGCCTTTTTTCTTTTTCTAGCAGGAATTAGTTTTTGGGTGGTAGAAGTATAGTCTCAATAAATATATGATTTCAGGTGGAGTATGTCAGATATAAAAAACAAAGTTACCGTTGAAATATACGGTGAAAGCTATGCACTAAAAGGTAATATTGAACCAGAGCGAATTATGCGTCTTGCAGCAATGCTTGATGAACGCATGAAAAAAACGGCTAAAACTAACCTTAGGCTGTCGCCAACCAAAATTGCTGTATTGACAGCATTAAATATTGCTGATGAATTTCTCCGGTTAGAGCAGGATTATCTCGAACTCATTGAATTGATAAAAGAGGATAAATAGCCTCTTTTAGTAGCTATAATACGGTATAACACTTGGAAGTCATGTTAATAATACTGACAGAAAAGGAGTGGTACCGTGTTTGACAGCGGTTCAATTGGTCCGGTTTTATTACGCTTGCTGATATTATGCACTGTTGCCTTGCTTGTTGTCAGGATGATGGGTAACCGTACCGTAGGTCAGTTATCTCCATTTGATTTTGTGATTATGGTTGGTATTGGCGATATCATTGTGGCTGGTACAATGGATCAGAACCCTACGTTAGGGGCAGGGATTGAGGCGTTGGTAGTATTGTTGCTACTCCAACAGCTAATAGGCTATTTGGCCTTGAAGAACAATACTTTGCGTAAATGGTTTGAAGGTACACCAGTAACCTTAGTGAAGGACGGGCGTATTATCAGAGAAAACTTTACCAAAACTCACTTTAATTACGACGATCTGCGACAGGAACTACATAAAAAAGGACTTGATTTATCTGACGTGAGCGCTATTGAAGTAGCGCGGTTGGAGAGTTGTGGTGAGTTTACAATGCTTCGCACACCCGAAAACGAGCCGTTAACTAAAAAACAGTTTGAAGATTATATTAAGGGCATCTATAACAATCCACTAAGCCTAGCAGGCGAAAAATGGACTAAATTTGAAAAATTTATGGATGATGTCCAGTTTCTAGCCGCCCATTTGCGTGAACAGCAAGCAGTAAACGCAGATTGCGAGGCGAAAGTAGACAATAAAGAGCAAGAAGTGCACTAACGAGAGGAAGGGATGCCCCTTCTTCTTTCTTATCCTGTTAGAAAGTGTAACTTTCCGCCTGGATAAGGGCGACTAACCTTCAGGTGGGGTTAAAACCCCATCTGAAGCTAAGTCTACTTTATGCTACATATAAGGACGGGTTTGAGAGATGAGGGTACTATTAATATTTATTGATGGGTTTGGTTTAGGAAGTAATAATCCTGAGATCAATCCGCTAGTACGTTTTGGCCTTCCTACTTTCAATGAGGTGTTTGGTCAGCCAATAACCCATGATATTGGTTCAATTATTACGCCGGAAAGCTGTTTAATTCCGATTGATGCTACGTTAGGCGTGACCGGGCTGCCCCAAAGCGCAACAGGGCAGGCTGCTATTCTTACTGGTATAAATACTGCCAGAGCAATGGGGCGTCATATACAGGCCTTTCCAGGGCCTCAACTATCTAAGATTATTAGTGACGACAATATTATGAAGAAGCTAACAGAGAATGGCCTCACGGCAACTTCAGCAAATATGTATACACCAGATTACTTTGAACTAGTGGCTAAGCGTAAGCGTCGTCATTCGGCAATTACACTGGCAGCCATGAGTACTGGTATGACACTTAGGTCATTGCCGGAAATGAAAATCGGTGAGGCTGTCTATCAAGATATTACTAATGAAATGCTCTCAGATTTTGGAATAGATGGTATTCCCGTAATAAGTCCAATGCAAGCCGCTAATAATTTGGTTAATATTTCCAGGAAATATTCCTTTACTATCTTTGAATATTTTCAGACAGACCGAGCAGGTCACAAGCAGAATTGGCAGTACGCGAAACGGATTCTAGGAATACTGGATGAATTCATTAGTGGGGTTTATAAACGGCTGTCTGCCGATACTTTACTAATTATAACAAGTGACCATGGCAATTTTGAGGATATGAGTGCTAAAACCCATACATTCAGTAAGGTTCCGCTCATTGCCCTTGGGCATCAAGCAAAAAAATTGGTAAGTGGTATTACTGATTTAACAGGTATTGCTCCTGCTATAATAGAGGTTTTGGGAAAGGATGATCTATGTGATAGAATTACTTGCGCCTGTCGGCAGTAAAGAAGCTCTGGTTGCGGCAATAGAAGGCGGGGCAGATGCTATTTACCTTGGAGGCAAAATGTTTGGTGCCAGACATTACGCCCCTAATTTTACTGATGATGAATTGGCGGAGGCCGTACGGTTTGCCCATTTGCGTGGTGTATTGGTATTTGTTACAGTTAATACATTGCTGGATGATAGTGAGCTATCCGCTTTGGTGGATTATTTACGGCATTTATATGATATAGGCGTGGACGCCATTATTGTGCAGGATTTGGGTGTGGCCGTAGTAGCCAAGAAAGTAGTGCCTAATTTGCCTCTTCATGCCAGCACGCAAATGACGGCTCATAATTTAGAGGGTGTCAATTTCTTGGCCGATTTGGGCTTTGAAAGAGTGGTGCTAGCGCGGGAACTGCCGCTTACTGATATTGAATACATATGTAAAAATAGTTCAGTAGAAATAGAGACCTTTATTCATGGCGCGTTATGCATTTCTTATTCGGGACAATGCCTGATGAGCAGTATGATTGGTGGTCGCAGCGGCAATCGTGGCCGTTGTGCCCAGCCCTGCCGCCTACCCTATACCCTTGTTGACGCCAGTGGCAATGATGTCCTAAGTCAGGCAGATGCTGGTGAATATTTATTGAGTCCGAAAGATTTTAATACTATAGAGATATTGCCTAAACTTATTGAGGCAGGGGTTGCCTCTTTTAAGATCGAAGGCCGGATGAAGCGTCCGGAATATGTTGCCGTTGTTGTTGATGCTTACCGGCGAGCGATTGAACGCTATCTGGAAAAACGGGACAATTATGGCGTCAGTCAGCAAGATAAGAAGGATTTAGCACAGATCTTTAACCGTGACTTTACTACCGCGCATCTTTATGGAAAAAATGGACGCAATATGATGAGTGACCGGCGTCCCAATAACCGTGGGGTACGGGTTGGCCGGGTACTTAGTTATCAGGCAGCAGGCAAGATTGCTGTAATTAAATTGGACGAGCCACTGGCCATCGGCGATATTATTGAGTTCTGGGTTAAAGTTGGCGGACGGGTCAATGTCACTGTTCGTGCTATGACTGTTAATGGCAGTCCTGTTACCGAAGCCCAGGCCAATACCGCGGTAGCTATCTCGGTAAGTTCGCCTGTTCGCGATAACGACCGAGTATTTAAGGTATTTGACGCTAAGCTGATGGAGCGGGCTAGAGCGTACTTTGGCAGAGCAGAGGCTGTGCGACGGATACCGGTCGATGTTACGGTAACAGTTGAAGAAGGTAAGCCAATGGTAATATCCTTGCAAGACTCCGAGGGATTTACCGGTCAGGCTCAAACAGCGTTTATAGCGGAAAAGGCGTTAAAAAGACCCCTTACACCAGATACTATTGCTAAACAAATTGAGCGAATGGGAACTACTATCTTTTCGCTGACTAATCTGGATTGTTCGATTCAAGGCGAAGTAATGGTGCCGATCAGCGAAATCAATGATGCCAGACGCCGGGCAGTAGAACAGCTTGAGGCTGCACGTCTGGCAAAGTTTGATAGGCCGGAGCTGCCTAAAGACAAAGCTATTGGAGCGCTAGTGCCGCAGGTGCGAACAACGTCACCAGGGAAGAAACCAGAACTTGTGGTAAATGTTGATGCTGTTGATAAATTAAAGGTTGCTGTTGATAGCGGCGCAGATATTATCATGTTTGGTGGCGAATGTTTTGGCAAACGCGCATTATCTGCCGAAGAATATCAGAATGCGGCAGCTTATGTCCGGCAGCACGGCCGTAAGATTGTTTTTAATACACCACGCTTGGTACAGCAAAGTCAAATACCTGAGATAAAAGAGAATGTTTTTCTGTTTAATGAGATTAAGCCTGATGCTATAAGTGTAGGTAATATTGGCACACTTCAAATGCTCAAAGAGTTTACTACTATTCCATTGCACGGAGATTACCCGTTAAATATATACAACAGTGTTACTGCAAAGTATTTTAGTGACTTAGGGTTAGCCAGTCTAACATTTTCGCCAGAACTTAATTTTGCTCAAGTCGAAGAACTGGCTGCTAAAAAGCTGGCCCCAGTAGAATGTTTGGTGCATGGATATTTAACCCTTATGATTTCCGACTATTGTATGCCTGGCAGTTTCTTAGGCGGACAGGATATTAAGAATTGCGATCAAGCTTGTCTGCGTGGTCAATATTGGATAAAGGATAGAATGAATGAGTTGTTTCCTATAGCGACTGATCAATTTTGCCGCATGCATATTCTCAATGCGAAAGAATTATCCATGCTGCCGCATATTCCACGGCTCATGCGCGCCGGTCTGAGTCGACTCCGGTTTGAGGCTAAATATAGCTCAATAAAGGAAGTTGCCCGTATTACTAGACTGTACCGTGAGCTAATTGATCAGGGGGAGCGTCACCCGCTTATCCTCCAAGACAAAACTGCCAGTGCAGAGCATGAACATATTACACGAGGTCATTATTTTAGAGGCGTATTATAGTGTTATTAGAGGAGAATTTACATGGAAGCATCCGTGTTGTCAACATTAGAATATAATAAGATTCGGGATATGCTGGCCGAACGTACTGGTTCAATTATTGGGCGGGAGCTTGCAGAAAGCTTAGTGCCTGTGAATGATGCCAGCCAAGTAAAAGAGCGACTTGCTGAAACCGCCGAAGCACGCGTGGTAATGAACAATGTACCTAGTGTGCCGCTCGGGGGAATTCGCGACGTACGTGCTACAATAAAAAGGGCTGAACTAGGTGCTATTCTGGAACCGCATGAATTATTGGCTGTAGCGAGTACACTATATGCTGCCAGACGTATGAAGAGTTTTTTTACTGACTTGACTGTAGAAACACCGCTTTTGGGGTCTATAGCTGGACAGATCATCGTATTAAGGAATATCGAAACCACAGTTGAAACAACTGTGACCGAACAAGGTTTGATCAGAGATGATGCCAGCAGCGAGCTTTCCAAGCTGCGACGCGAGATAAGGCAAGCACAAAGCCGAGTTAAAGAAAAACTTGATAGTATTTTACGGTCTGGCGAATACCAAAAGTATTTTCAGGATACGTTAGTCACTATGCGTGGCGACCGGTATGTGATTCCGATTAAACAGGAATTCCGTAATAATTTCCCTGGAATTGTGCATGATCAATCAGCCAGTGGTGCTACCTTGTTTATTGAACCAATTGCTATAGTCAATTTAAATAATGATATAAAGCAGCTTGTGGCTGCCGAAAAAACCGAAATTGAACGAATTTTAACAGTGGTAACCGGGCAGATAGCTAAAGTGTCAGAAACCATAGCAAACAACCTTGCCATCTTAGCCCGTATGGACTTTGTTTTTGCTAAAGCAAAACTGAGTATTGATATGCGGGCTATCGAGCCAGTGATCAATCAGCAGGGCTATGTCAATCTGATTCAAGCGAGGCACCCGCTGATTCCCAGTGAACATGTGGTGCCGATTGATGTTCATCTTGGGCGGCATTTTACTACCTTGCTGATTACTGGACCTAACACAGGTGGTAAAACGGTAACCCTAAAAACTGTGGGTTTATTTGCGCTTATGACTCAAGCAGGTTTATTTGTGCCAGCTGCGCCTGATTCTGAGATGCCGATTATCGGCAATATTTTCGCCGATATAGGCGATGAACAGAGTATTGAACAAAGTTTGAGCACATTCTCTGGGCATATGACCAATCTAGTTGCGATACTAAAAAAAATAGACGCTAATGATTTGGTGCTTATCGATGAAATCGGAGCAGGTACCGACCCGAGTGAAGGGGCTGCTTTGGCGATGTCTATTCTTGAGTACATTCATAGTATCGGCGCTAAGACTATTGCCACTACGCATTATAGTGAATTAAAAACATTTGCTTACACCAGACATGGAATTGAGAATGCCAGCGTAGAATTTGATATACAAACCCTGCGTCCTACCTATCGCCTTCTTATTGGAATACCTGGCAGCAGTAATGCGTTTGCCATTAGCCGGCGACTCGGGTTAACAGATGGAATTATAGCTCGGGCTAAAGAATTAATAAATAAAGAACACACCGATTTTGAAACAATTCTGCACGCATTAGAGGAACAGAAGAAATCATTTACTGCCCGAGTCGATGAAGTAAAGCGCTTAGAACAGGAATTAAACAACACAAAACAAAAAATATCTATTAAAGAGCAGAGTCTTGCGGAAAAACGAACTGCTGTATTGGCTAAAGCACAGGAAGAAGCAGCTGCTGTTATCAGGCAAGCCAAGCGCAATGCGGAAGAAATAATTGCTGAGTTAAAAGCTCAGTTTTCTGAACATAGCGGGCGAGAGAGGCAGAATGCCATCGAGAATGCCCGGCGGAAGCTAAAGTCAAGTAGTAATGAAGTTCATAGATTTGATCAGGACGAACAGGGAAATTTACCTGAGTTATCGGCAGAAATTCTAAAGCCAGGTATGAAGGTCTATGTTGCGACATTAAAACAGCAAGGAGAAATATTAGCGGTAGGCGGCACAGATGTTACGGTACAGCTTGGAGTGTTAAAATTCACAGTACCAATATCTGTTTGCCGGCTGCTGTCTGAATCAGGTAAGCCTAAAGAAATAACGACAACTAGACATGTTAACATGACCAAGGTAGAAACGGCCGCAAGGCAGATTGACATTCGAGGCATGACGATTGAGGAAGCTGAGACGATACTTGATAAATATATTGATGATGCGATACTGTCGGGCTTAAACGAGGTGCTCATTATCCACGGAAAGGGTACAGGCGCGCTACGAAAAGGAGTAAAAGCGTATCTTGAAACTCACCCGTATATAAAAGGTATACGCATAGCCGAACTTAACGAAGGTGGCACTGGTGCCACTGTAGCTAGATTGGCTTAGTATAGATCTACAAGCATATTTATTTTTTTTGGGGGGAGAAGCGAGCATGATTATCCAAAGTAAAGAGATTGAGCAGCGTGCTATTGAGCATGTTGCAGATTTGATGTGTGTAGCTGCCCGGACAGCGCCTAAGGGCCGGGGAATAGACAATTTAGTGGTAATGACTGTAAAGGGAAGAACTAAAGATCAACTTGTCGAAGAAATGAAAAAAATCGCTCAAGTGAGCGGTGCGCAGTTTTTTGAACGTGATGCTAAATGTTTGGAGAAAACGCAGCTAGCAGTATTGCTCGGACAAAAAGTCAAGCCTATGGGTGTTCAGCCTTGCGGTTATTGCGGGTATGCTAACTGTAAAGAGAATACTGAGGAGTCGGGAATGTGCGCTATCAGCGTTGGTGACTTGGGTATTGCCCTGGGGTCAGCGGTCAGCGTAGCTGCTCAGCATCATGTTGACAACAGAATTATGTTTTCCATTGGTCGTGCTGCACTTAATCTTGATATATTTGAAGAAGATGTAAAAATTGCTTACGGTATTCCGCTGAGTGTGTCAGGGAAAAGTCCATTTTTTGATCGGGCATAAAGCAAACAAAAAAACAGAGGTACACTTGAAAGTAAAGTGTACCTCTGTTTTTTTGTTTTTAGAAGTTGTTTTTCCAGTTTAGATATCGTCCATAATTTTTGCCTTCTGCATCTTCGGAATCTTCGCCCTCTTGGGGCGATACTGGCGGTTGCTTAAGTGCTGGTGCCGGCTGTTGATTGAGAACAGGCGGGGGGGGAGGTTCAGATTGTTTTGGCGGCTCGTGCTTAGGCTCAGGCTTACTCTCAGGTTTGGGCTTTTCTTGGGTGCCGCCGCCGAGATTGTTCAATAATCCCAATACTGTACCCATAGTACTTGGATTGAGTTTGGACTTAAGCTGAGGACTGTTTAGTAATGGTAGAAGTGACATTAAGGTATCAGGCGAGAGGCCGCTGCCGCCGATACCGCTGCCACCATCACCGCCCTTTGTCAAGTCACCCAGTAACTTATGTAGGGGATTATTGCTGGCTGCCGATTGAGTTTGGATGGGCTGGCTGACGGCATTGTTTTTGTTAACAATGGAAAATAAGCATAACAGTGCTAAAACAGAAATTAGATTGTCAGGGCCTGCCCCAGCATTAATAGTAGCGTCCAGCATCCGGGTTATTGAACCCAATAGCGATGATGAGCTTGGATTATCGGTATCGTTCGGCATAGTACCGCCTCCTTAAAACATGCCAGGGATTTTAGGTAGGTTTAAATCTGTAGCAAGTTTACTCATGGCTTCCTGGTTTAAATCCCGTGATTTAGTTAGAGCATTATTTATCGTAGCTGTCAATAAGTCTTGCAGTAAAGCTGCATTATCTGCCACAAGGTATTTTGCATTTAACTGGATCGTGATAAGCTCCTGCTGACCGTTTACAGTTATTTTTACAACATCGCCGCTCGATACCTCTATTCGTTCCTGTTTAAGCTGCTCCTGAATATTGTCGACATTACTCTGGACTTTTTTAACCATTTCCATAATATTTCCGAATTGTTCAAACACTATATGCACCTCCTATATTTTATCCTGATAGAAAGTATAACTTTCTCCTGGATAAGGGCAACATCGGCTTCCGCTTTCGCCAAAGGCTCGGCGCAAGCCGTGTTTTCTTTATCCAATTTATTCAGTTTAGGATTTTTTGTGAGTGTCCAAACTTCGGGAGAAACCAAATACTCGTATCTCTCATATATTGGAGTAAGAAAAAATTCATTATGAAGGGTGGGTGGGAAAGATGCGCGTGCGAAAGTATCAGCGAACTGCAGGGGGGCATGTAGAACGATCGGATAAAGTGGTGAAAAACGAAATTGAAACCACAGAACAAGTAGAAGAGCGACCGGCGCCACTGCCGGCAGCAATACCAAAAAAACAACAGAACTCTCGCGGACCGGCTGCCTTATTTAGAAAAGTGATAGAAAATCCTAACTTCAATATTCAGTTGATGGTAATTATATTGAGTCTGGCTTCCGAAAATTTCTCCATGGACAGGCGAATTGATTCTATGTCTTCTACTGTAGATAAAATCCGGAATGTTACCGATGTAATTAATAGTACAATGCAGTCAGTGAAAGTAGCGACAGATGCTCCCAAACAAATCAGAAGATTATTTGAAATAAACAAAAATTAGCCATCAAATGTAAGCTAAGGCCAGTAACACTTCTTCCTTAAACTGTATATATTGAAGTAGAAGGGCGGGCGGTACTTCGCCCTCATTAATAGATAAATTAAGGAGGTAGTTTAAATGTCTCGTTGTGGGTTTGGCGGTAATGGATTTAGCGGCATCTGGATTATCATCATTATCCTGTTACTGTTCTTTTTTGAGGGCGACGACACTTCTTTATAATCTCCCTACTTACACTAGGCACATGCTGTAAAGTGTGTGACAAAAAAAACACAAGGTTCATATATTGCATTAAAGAGAAAGCACTCTTTAAGATGAGAGAAGGAGGAAATACAATGGGACGTGGATTTGGCGGAGGATTTGGCGGAGGATTCGGAAATAGTTGGGTAATTATTATCATTATCATCATACTATTACTTTGTTTCTGCCAGGACGATTGTAATACACCCTGTTAATTACTAATAAATGTATATGCGCTTAAATTGAAAAACACGCGTAATTTTTACGCGTGTTTTTTTATTAGTTCTTTTTTGCTGGATCATTAGGTTTAGGCGGTGGTGGTGGTGATGATGGGGTCATGCCATTATGGTCATTCTTCCCAGGAGCTGGCGGTAAAGTTTTTTCAACTGTACCTGAAGTTTCTCCTGTAGCGTTCGTCTGATCAGGCTGCTTGATGTCCTTGCCATCTTTATCCTTACCATCTTTATCGTCTTTTGTCGACATAACAGTGGAAAGTTTAGTGGGTTGAGTTCCCTCAACGAAAATTTCACTGCGGCCTTCTTTATTATTGGGATCATTAAGCAATAATCCATCCTTAGTCGATACTCTGGCAGCTACAATACCAGAGGGTTTAACAAAGTCACGGGCAACATATTTCGTGGAAACATCACTCATGAAACTCCGCCAGATACTGGCTGGAATGGTTCCACCGGTGACACCTCTCAAATATCCTGGGTTATCATTGCCCATCCAAACCGCAGCTACTAAATCGGGAGTAAAACCGACAAACCAAGCATCTTTATGATCACTGGTAGTACCTGTTTTACCAGCAGCAGGCCGGCCAAAATAAGCGCCTGCGCCTGTACCGTTGTTGATAACCCCACGCATCATATCGGTGAGAATATATGCGCTGCGCTCGTTAACAACTACTTTCTCTTTAGGTACATGCTGTTCGATTACTTTACCGTTGCGGTCAACCACTTTAACAATAGCCGTAGGTTCAACGCGAACGCCGCTATTGGCCAATACGCCATAGGCACTCGCGATTTCCAGAGGAGTTACGCCACGCGTAAGACCCCCTAAGGACATGGCCAGGTTACGATCATTTGTGTCGCCTTTAAGCACCAGAGTAGATATGCCCATCTGTTGCGCATAATATAAGGATTTGTCGATACCAGCTTGTTGAGCCAGTTTTACGGCCACAATGTTTAGTGACTGCTCAAGTGCACTACGCATGGTAACCGGACCATGAAATTTTCCGTCATAGTTTATTGGGGACCAACTGCCAAAACTAACCGGACTGTCATCAATAATACTGGCAGGAGTAAGGCCGCTTTCAATAGCCGCTAAATAGACAAAAGGCTTGAATGCAGAGCCTGGCTGACGTTCGGCTAACACTGCTCGGTTAAACTGGTCATTGCCGCGTCCGCCAACCATTGCCTTGATATGGCCGCTATGTGGGTCAATTGCTACTAATGCCCCTTGGGGTTGTTTGATGCCACTCTCGGTGCGGGTAGTCGGCAGCTGCTCCATAGCATTCTCAGCTGCACTTTGCATTTCGAGATCCAATGTTGTGTATATTTTGAGGCCATCCTTATATACGGCATCTGCCCCATATTTTTCAATAAGAAGTTGAATTACATAATCGGTAAAATATGAAGAAGTTTTTGTGTTGGTCACCGGGCGGGTGGCCAATTTAATCTCGCTATTTCTTGCTTTAGTAGCTGTATTCGAATCAATATAACCGTACTTGACCATTTGTTCGAGTACAACAGCTTGCCGCTCTTTGGCAGCCTTTAAATTGCTGGAAGGAGAATAATAATTAGGGCTTTTGGGTATACCGGCAATTAGTGCACATTCTGCTAAATTCAAATCCTCAACATTTTTCCCAAAGTATACTTGTGCTGCTGTTTGAACTCCATAAGCACCCTGACCAAAATAGATTTGATTCATATACATTTCGAAGATTTCATTTTTGCTGTACTGGCGTTCAATTTGTAAAGATAAAAAAGCTTCTTGGACTTTACGTTTAATTGTCTGGTCCTGGGAAAGCAGCGCATTTCTAGCCAACTGTTGAGTTATGGTACTGCCGCCTTCAGATATTCCCCTATCTGTCATATTCGACCAAACTGCGCGCAAAATCCCACGGGGATCGATGCCGCTATGCTGATAGAACCTGACATCTTCAGCTGCAATAAACGCATTTTGTAAGTCTTTAGGTATTTTATTAATTGATACAGGTAAACGGTTTTCTACTGAATGAATGGTTGTTATCACCTTGCCGTTAGTGTCGAAAATTTGGGAAGAAACGGCTGGGCGTATTTCACCTTTTAAGCTCGGCATAGTATGAATACTAGCTGTTAAAAAACCCAGCCCAGCTCCTGTCAGCATAACCAAGAACACAACAACAGCAATCACTGTAATTGTTCGGGTGTTTTTCTTAGATTTGCGCCTGGCAGTTTCTTTTTTTTCATTGTCTTTATCTTTATCTTGCATGGCTTCCTCTCCTTACAAATTCAGTTAATAGTGGCTTGCAGTCAGATTATTGGATTTGATTCGCTAATCATTATACCACAAAAAACTATTGATAGGGCATTTGTTTGGCAACAGTTTGCAATATTAATGTTGTTATGTTATAATGCGCCTTAAAAAAGCTGACATAGTATGGCTGAAATTGACAGCGTGATCATATTCAGGTATATTAGAAATAGAAGCATATATTTAGAAATGTGATGACTAGGAAAAGTAAGTCATAATAGCCTTACAGAGAGCTGGGGGATGGTGGAACCCGGTAGGCAGACTGACTGAAATACACCTATGAGCAGCAGGCTGAAAGTATATTATTAGTAAGCCGGGCCGGAGCGCCACCGTTATTTGGCTAGGAAGAAGTTTTTTAACTTCGCTTGAGTGGCTAATTGTCAGCAACAAGGGTGGTACCACGGGTTTATTCCCGTCCCTGACCAGGGACGGGTTTTATTTTTTTACCGGCAATGAATCCGGTCAATTAAGGAGGATTTTAAACGTGTCTGTACTAGATATTCTCAAAGAACGAGGATTTATCCAACAACTGACTCACGAAGAAGAAATCGCAGAGCTATTGTCTAAGGAAAAAATTACTTTTTATATCGGCTTTGACCCTACTGCAGATAGTCTGCATGTTGGCCACTTTTTGGGAATGATGGTGATGGCTCATATGCAGCAGGCCGGCCACCGTCCTATTTGCCTTATAGGTGGTGGGACAGCAATGGTGGGAGACCCCTCTGGCAAAGCTGACATGAGGAAAATGTTGACACCAGAAGATATTGCGCATAATGGCGAGCTATTTAAAAAACAGATGCAGCGCTTTATTGATTTTTCCAACGGCAAAGCGTTGATGATGAATAATGCTGACTGGTTATTAAACCTTAATTACGTGCAGTTTCTTCGGGAGATCGGTGTACACTTTTCTGTCAATCGCATGTTGACTGCCGAATGCTTTAAGCAACGGATGGAAAAAGGCTTATCTTTCTTAGAGTTTAATTATATGATAATGCAGGGTTATGATTTTCTGGAACTTAACCGACAGTGCGATTGTATCATGCAGATGGGCGGTGACGACCAGTGGTCCAACATCTTGGCCGGTGCAGACCTGATCCGGCGTAAGGAAAGAAAACCAGCCTATGGACTGACCTTTACTTTGTTAACTACCAGTGATGGACGAAAGATGGGTAAGACCGAAAAGGGAGCCCTTTGGCTTGATGCAGAGAAGACTTCTCCGTATGATTTTTATCAATACTGGCGTAATGTTGACGATGCCGATGTAGAAAAATGCTTGGCCCTCCTTACATTTTTGCCGATGGATGAAGTCCGGCGCCTGGGTGCTCTTAAGGATAAAGATATTAATGTCGCTAAGAAAACGCTGGCTTTTGAAGTGACCAAGCTAATCCATGGTCAGGTTGAAGCTGAAAAAGCCCAGCAGGCTGCTGAAGCGCTGTTCGGTGGAGCCGGAAACTTCGATAACGCACCAACTGTGTCGGTAACCACTGATATGATAGGCGCTAAGCTGATTGATGTTCTCTTGAGTACCGGGATTATCCCGTCTAAAAGTGAAGGGCGGAGACTGATTCAGCAGGGTGGCCTCTATATTGGTGAAACCAAGGTATCCGAGCTCGACTTTTTGCTTACGGCCGATCTATTCGAAAATAATAGCCTCATTGTCCGTAAGGGCAAGAAGAATTATCACCGTATTATAATAGAATAAAATCATTTATCTTCTAAGACGATAATCATTAACTGGGTCTATAAAATTGTATGTTATCCAGGTAAGAAAAGTTTGTGTAATTAAATAAAAAATTGGGTCGCATCCTGCGACCCAATTTTTATTTTCACTGTTTGCCTTCTAAGTGTTCTTTAGCATCAGCAATAGTTGCATCATCTACAGGAGCCATTTGGGATTCTGCCATTTCAACTAACTTTTTGACCATTTGTCCCCCTATCTGGCCACCCATACGACCACCGATTTTACCAACCTCTTTGGTAGTCATGTTTTCCCAGCCAACATTTTCAATCTTGTCTTTTAAGCCTAATTCCTCAGCGACTTCCATCTTCTTTTCATCAAGAACACTTTCAAAATTCTGAGCGTTTATCTCTGTATGCATTTCCTTGCCAAGTGTTTCATTGGCAATGCGGAGCTTCAACTTGTCTAAACCATCCATGTATATCACCTCGCAATATTTTTTTTAGTATTCCCATTAATTTAATTGTAATGAATGTGTAATTTAGTAACCAATAATCAGCTTTCGCCATATATATAATAAGTAAACAGAGTAAGAGTGGTTTAGAGGAGGGGGAGACATGCGGTTTTCTGTGCGACGAAAGCGTACAATACCACTCTTTCCGCTAGGTATTATTGGATTGGTGGTTTTATTGGTGGTTTTCTTCTGGCGGCTGGAAACCCATCTAAAGCCAACACTTATGGCTATTGCTGAAACACGGGCCACGATCATTGCAACTCAATCTATCAACAATGTAATTAATAATAGAGTTAGCCTTACTGTTGACCCTAAGATACTAGTAAACGTTACATTGGACGAACACGGGCGAGTAGTGCTCATTCAACCTAATACGATGGAGTTTAACAGACTAGCAGCTGACACCACAATGAAAGTACAGGATGCATTGAAAGAAATAACCGAAGAGAAAATACATATTCCTATTGGTCAGGTGTTCGGTAGTCAAATGCTGGCCAGTTTAGGGCCGAAAATTACGGTTACTATTATTCCTATGGGTACAGTCCAAGTTAAAGTAGTCGATAAATTTGAACAAGCGGGTATCAATCAAACTAGGCATATGGTCTATTTAGCTGCTACTACGCAAATTCGTATTGTCGTTCCGTTGGTCAGCCAAAGTATCAGCGTTAATACGCAGGTGCCTATTGCCGAGTACGTTGTTGTCGGCGAAGTACCCAATACGTATGTTCAGTTCCCGTTTCCGCTCAATAGTGATATGTTAAACGGACATAATGGCGGTAACAACAGCGTTGGCACTAACGCGAGCAGTTAAGTGCGAATATTATTTGCCAGTTATTTCATGTTGATGAATGGCTTTGGTATTGGTATAATAGCATTTGCCTTGAGGCCACAGCTAAGTAGAGAGCTTACTGTGGCTTTATAATTACTAATATGTTGACATGTTTAAGTAAACATGATAGCATATATAATTGTCGGTCTCGGACAAAGCGTGCCGTCCATGGCACGTCCGTACACTAGCGCACTCATGCGCGTGGCTACTATAACAAGTAGTGATGTCGTTCCCTGAAAACTGAACAATGTAAAGTAATGCATCATAAAAAGCGTACTATCGTATGAGCTACATGATAAGAATGGTCTAAGTGGCCGTCTTGTTATGGATTCTCGATACATTGTACGGGCCAGTGTAGCGTGCGTGTCGCAAGACACAAACCAATAACAATTTTTGATTTTAATGAGCCATTAAATGGCTTCAATATAATGTTGTCACACTGTGACTTTGAACTTGTGCCTGTTGCGTCTAATTAAGAAGCATGTCTTCCTAAATTAAGATAGCTGCAAGTATAAACTAAGAAGCAGATAGACGGCAAACTTTATTGGAGAGTTTGATCCTGGCTCAGGACGAACGCTGGCGGCGTGCCTAACACATGCAAGTCGAACGGAGTATTCAGTAATGGATACTTAGTGGCGAACGGGTGAGTAACGCGTAGACAACCTGCCTCTAAATTGGGGACAACACCGCGAAAGTGGTGCTAATACCGAATGTGGTATCTCGGTTGCATGACTGAGATAAGAAAGATGGCCTCTACATGTAAGCTATCGTTTAGAGATGGGTCTGCGTCTGATTAGCTAGTTGGTGAGGTAAAGGCTCACCAAGGCGACGATCAGTAGCCG
>NZ_FWXI01000008.1 GCF_900176355.1 Sporomusa malonica
GCCCTTGCAACTGCTACTCTCTGCTGCTGACCGCCGCTAAGCTGGTAGGGATATCTATCTTTATACTCGTTCATATTAATTAGACTTAATAGTCGATTAACCCGCTCATCGCGATCTTTTTTAGGGATATTTGATATGCCAAAAGCAATATTGCTATGAACGGTAAAATGAGGAAACAGCGCATAGTCTTGAAAAACCATACCGATTTTTCTTTTTTCTGGCGGAACAAAACTATTCTTATCAGCCACTACCCTATTATTTATTGTTATACTCCCGGATGCCGGTACTTCCAAGCCTGCTATAAGTCGTAGCACAGTGCTTTTTCCGCTGCCGCTTAACCCGACAATAGAAACTATCTCTCCCTTTTCCACACTAATGTTTAAGTCCTTAAGAACATACTTATCTGTACCTTTATATTTAAATGATACATTTTTCAAGTCTAGAAACAATTGACTCACTCCTTCTCTGCTTTGGACAGATAGTAAACCGATATAGAACAGATGGCTATGATGATTAGCGCGGCCGGAGCACTATGCTGAATTCGTTCATCATGAGCATATTCGTACACCTTGGTGGCAAGTGTATTATAATTGAATGGACGTAATATAAGCGTTAGCGGCAGCTCTTTGGCCATATCCACAAATACCAAAGAAAAAGCACCTACTAAAGAAGGGATAATCATTTTAAAATCAACTTTGAAGAATGTTTCTGTGACACCACATCCTAAGGTTCTGGATGCCTCAAAAAACGTCTTCCCTATTTTCTCAAAACCACTTTCAAGTGTATTGCAGCCCACCGCTAAGAATCTGACTATATATGCGAAAAACAACATGTATAGACTGGTAATGACAGAGTATTCCCACGCGCTCTCTGTAAATTTATTTAACCACATAAACAATATCAGAACACCGATAGAAATAACAGCCCCTGGCACCGAATAGCCTACTACGGTAAGTTTAGCCGCAGTCCTGGCGAACATGTTCTGGCTGATTCGGGCGCTGTTCGTTATCACTATAGAACAGCAAACAATTATAGCAGCACAAATAACTGCTGCAACAACAGTATTGACTGCAGCATCAAAAAAGCTGGGTTCTAATACTTCATCATAGGTCATAGATGCCCATGCTAATAATTGAAAAAAAGGAAGTAAAAATCCCAGACTAAATATTATAAAACAATAGAAGCTGACTGCCAGTGCTTTTGTTTTGGGAAGTCTATGTAGTGCCAACACTCTAACCTTAGAAGTAGCGATAGCAAACTTCTTTTGACCCCTTACTATCTTTTCTAATAAGATAATTGAAACAATAAACCCCATCAAATACATACATAACCGAACAGCCGAGCTAATGTCCCCCATCCCGAACCATACCTTGAAAATTGCAATACTGAAAGTGTTAATCCCGAAATAACTGACAACTCCGTAATCGTTGGCAACTTCCATTAAAACTAAAGCACAGCCTGAGGCAATTACACCGCGCGAGACTGGAAGTATCACTTTGAAAAATATTTGCATATAATTCTTGCCAAGCATTCTGGCGCTTTCAATAAGTGATGCTGTGTACTTTGCCAAAAATGCCCTGCTTATAATGTACACATAGGGGAATAGGAAAAAGGTAAAAATGAATATTGTTCCTGGTACCGACATAATGTCAATCAAAATCATTTTGCCGAAAAGCAAGGTCAGTATTTTGGTGATAACGCCAGTATAACTGACCATACCGCTGTACGTATAAGCTCCAATATAGGCTGGTATTGACAACGGTAAAATGAGCGCCCACTTAAAAAACTTTCGTAACGGAAAATCAAAAACTGTAATTATGTAAGCAAGACTGACGCCAAGTAAGGCAGCAAAAAATCCGGAGAATACAAAAAGAATAGCGGTATTTATTATATATTCCTGAAGCAAGTACTGTTTGATATGTGGCCAATTTTCTGTCTCAGTTGATACAACACCAAATATAATATTCAGTGCCGGAATTATGGTAACAGCTATTACGGCAAACGCCAAAAGACTCCATGCATTCGATTCGTTTATCAATTTACTCGGTCTTATCAATGTTAATAATTCCTTTCACAGTATCTGCAATTAATATTGAAAAGCGAACAAGCATGAGGAGAATCTCATGCTTGTTCATTTTCGTGAATTCTATTCTTACTTCCAACCAATCTCGTTAAATATTTGAACAGCTTTCTTGTTGTTTTCGCCTAATTTTGAAAGATTAATGTCCTGCTTCTTGAAGGTACCCCACGACTTAAGAAGCGCTGAAGGCTCTACGTTAGGATTTACCGGATATTCAGTACTTGCTTCGGCAAATGTCTTTTGGGCATCGGCCTCTGATAAGAATTCAAGTAACTTCACAGCGTTGGTAACATTTTGGGAAGTCTTGACGATTCCGGCACCGCTTACGTTAACATGTGTACCTGTTGTATTTTGATTGGGGAAGAATACGCCAAGTTTCTCAGCAGCTTTGACTTCTTCCGCATCCTTTGAATTTAGCATTTGGCCAAGATAATACGAGTTCATAATCGCCACATCGCCCTTACCTGCGGCTATGGCCTTAGCTTGGTCTCTGTCGCCACCTTCAGGCTGTTTGGCAAAATTGCTCACAAGACCCTTAGCCCACTCTTTGGCTTTGTCTTCACCATTCAGCTCTATGAACGAAGCCAGCATTGATTGATTGTAAATATTGTTAGACGACCTTGTTACAATTTTGCCTTTCCATTT
Source organism: Sporomusa malonica (assembly GCF_900176355.1). GTDB lineage: Bacteria > Bacillota > Negativicutes > Sporomusales > Sporomusaceae > Sporomusa > Sporomusa malonica. The sequence continues at coordinate 2,726 of NZ_FWXI01000008.1, forward strand.
AGTAGCAGTTAGATCTTCATATGTAGACAGTTCCTCTTTATTGACCCTATCTTTAGCGTATACCAACACCCTGGCTCTCATCGTCAAGCCTGTCCACATTTTATCTTTATCGATAAAGTTTGCAGGAATATTCTTTTCTATCACAGGGCTTTTGATAGGCTGTAACAGGCCAGCTTCTTTTGCTAGGTGAAGATTGCCGGCATCAGAAGTAATATAAATATCGGCTTTACTACTAGCGCCTTCAGTTTTTATTCGTTGGATAAGTTCTTCACCACTGGCTTTAATAAGATTTACCTTAATGCCAGTTTTATCTGTGAAAGCTTTGTAAATTGCATCATCCACACCAGGATAATGCCTAGCTGTGTAAACATTGACTTCTTTGGATTCAGGCTGACTGGTTTGGGGCACAGCTGACTGCTTTGTGGAGGCGCAACCGGCAAACACAAGAGATGCTGACATTAGTAGTGATAACATTAGAGTAATAGGCTTCTTCACTTTCTACAATACCTCCGACACAATTAACTGATAATGAATTTCATTATCGTGACTAAATGATAACATAAAATGTCATTATTGGTCAACTAGGTATCCTTTTTAAAATGTCATTATTTTAAAGTTTGAATTAGCATTGTTCAATATGGGAATTCAACAAAAAAAATTTACGCTAGTTATGAAAATGTAGACCTTGGAACTACGAATTCCAAGGTCTACAGAGCTTACTGCTTTTGACAACGCCCATCGATACTGTACCGGCCAGGTCCAATCAATATCAAACTAAGAAATACAATGCCGACCTCGATAGCTTGCGAAGCGCCACCCAACCCAGCTCCAGTACTAAACTTTAATACAACAGCAACAACCATGTTAAAAGCTAGCATCATAGCAACTGGACGGGTTAAGAAGCCGACAGCAATTAGAATTCCTCCAAAAAATTCAGTAGCGGCAGACATAAATCCCCAAAATGCCGGTGCAAAGCCAACACCCAAAAACTTCATAGCCATCCCGAGTTTTACCCAAGTCTCAGTTCCACCAAAAATTTTTGGCCAGCCATGAAAAACAAACATTAATCCAATTCCCACACGCAATAGTAATATCCCTAACTCTCTATGCTTGTCCCAGTTTCCTAATATCATTTTTTTCTACCTCCTGATGTTATTCCAAAGTGTAATTTATAAAAACCATAGATACACCACTTATTCGCTCCGCTAATCCTCCTCAAACCTTGAATTTATCTTAAATTAAAGATATTTGGTTAAATTTTTAGTGACTCTCCGCCCAGAGGCCGATTTTTTTTACTAAATCAATCGCAAACTGTTTTTCTTCTACCGTTAGCCCCTGAAATGCTTTTGTTAAAGTTTCCGCATGCTGTGGGAAGATTTCAGCCAATAACGCCTTTCCATGTTCTGTCAAAGTTGCGTACACAATTCGCCGATCTTCCTCACAAGGTTTACGCTCAAGTAAACCCTTCTTCTCAAGTTTATTAATTACATATGTGATACTGCCACTGGTAATTAATATCTTCTCACCTATTTGCTGGAGTGGGTGGGGCCCTTTGTGATACAGGAGTTCAAGTACTGCGAACTCAGTCTGGTTCAATCCGTAACGCCTGATATCACGCCGGTCTAATTCCATAAGCGTGTTGTGGGTGCGAGCTAGAACAGTGAACAGTTTTAATGCTAGGCTCTGCTCGTAGCTATCTTGGCTCATTCTCTCTCTCCTAGCGACTTACTATCGATTCTCTTTACTTCAAGATAATTTTAAAATATATAATGCCAAATGTCAAGAAGGAGTCAGTATCTAAACAGGAATTTCGTGATAAAGAAAACACGACTTGCGACGAGCCTTTGGCGACAGCGGAAGCTTTCACAAAGGATAAATATACACATGATACTGCAAAAATGCAGGAGGGGATTGCCGAGAAATTATCGGAGATCTGGAGTAGAAAAAGTGCAGAAAAATAAAATAGGACCGTCAAGATAGACGGCCCAAAATTCGGAGTTAGAGCATTGTGTTGTCAAAATGTCTTCAGGACCCATCGGACTATGAAAATGAAAAAGACTTCGCAATGACTGCGAAGTTTTCTTCATACTGGTGCCGAGGACCGGAATCGAACCGGTACGGAAATTTCTTTCCGACGGATTTTAAGTCCGTTGCGTCTGCCAGTTCCGCCACCCCGGCATGTAATTAATTAAAAAACCACATATGTGGCTCTTATTATGTTAGATGGAGGCGACACCCAGATTTGAACTGGGGAATAGAGGTTTTGCAGACCTCTGCCTTACCACTTGGCTATGTCGCCACAACAATGGAGCGGAAAACGAGATTCGAACTCGCGACCCTCGCCTTGGCAAGGCGATGCTCTACCGCTGAGCTACTTCCGCGCAAATGGTGCCTCAGGGCAGAATCGAACTGCCGACACGAGGATTTTCAGTCCTCTGCTCTACCGACTGAGCTACCGAGGCGTGTAAATTGGCGACCCTGAACGGATTTGAACCGTCGATCTCCGCCGTGACAGGGCGGCATGTTAGACCGCTACACCACAGGGCCGCTTAATAAATCGCATAATCTAGTATATATCAGTCTTTTATTAAAGTCAATACTGAATAAAATCCCAATTTTTATACCAGCTATACACTGACGGAATATATTATATCTCAATAGAAATAACCCGTCAAGTACTTTAGAAAATCGGATTTTATCCTGCCAAAACCTTATTTACTGTTTCTGCTACCTGATCAGGCTCAAAGGGCTTTATGATAAAGCTTGATGCACCTGCTTTGAGAGCGTCCGTAATGATACTTCGTTGACCAATGGCTGTGACCATGATAATACGGGCTAGTGGGTCTTCCTCATGAATATGCTTTACTGCTTCAATGCCGTCCATTATCGGCATAGTAATATCCATAGTAACCAAATCTGGTTTGTACTGGCGGTATAATTGTACTGCTTGTTTTCCGTCACCCGCTTCGCCAACGATCTCATGACCATTATCTGTTAACAGCTTTTTCAACATCATTCGCATGAATGAAGAATCATCGCAAACTAAAATCTTTGCCATCAAGTAACCTCCTGCGTTTAGCGCTCTACCTAACTATCATTGTAGCTTTAACCGTAATTTCTCAAGCATTGGATTCAGATTATCATTTAACCTTCCCTCAAGTTCAGGCAGCGTCTTGGCATCGAATTCAGCCGTCGGAATTGGCGTTCGTCTGAGGCGTATTTCACTAAAGAATTGATCGCGAAATATATTGTAATTTACAACCAGGTTACTCTCTGTAGCAAAGTCACTATAGTCTATTATAACATAAGAACCGTTCAATCCTTTAAATGGTTCTTGCGGTGTTATAAAAAGTTCAAATCCGGCTAAATTCTTAGGCAGCTGGAGCGCATAAGGCCACTCGAGAATTTTCTTTGATGCAAATTGCGCACATAAGCAGTTTGCATCAAATTGAGCTAAACCGCAAAGTGTTTTTTCCATCCGTTCTCTCAATAGCTTTTCCAGCGCTGCTATGTTTGCGGTAAAAAAGCTGATATCGCAAAACTCTGTTAATCCAATTACCGTACGAACTAAAAAGTCTTTAGTAGCTTTATCATATAAAACAGTAAAGCTACGCCTAGCTTTTTGATTATTATATGTAAAAATACGGTACTGGGAGCCGCATGTCATTAACTCGTTAATGAGCGTGAAGCCGCACATCTCTAAGGGAAGATTTTGCAAAAACTCCCACTCTGTTACTTGTTTAACAATTTTTTCCATATAGTAGTCCTCTCCTATTAACCGATATGACTATATTCTTGGCTACCCTAAAAAAAACCTGCCTGCCAAGTAACCAAAAAATAAACTCAGAATAGTATGAAGTAGCTCCTACGTAAAGAAAACACGGCTTGCGCCGAGCCTCTGGCGAAAGCGGAAGCCGCTGTTGCCTTATCCAGACGGAAAGTTATACTTTCTTACAGGAGAACAAATTCTAAAATCACAAGGAGGGAACAATATGTTAAAACGTTGGGGAGGACTGGTGTCAGTCTTACTTGTATTCACCTTTTTCATTACGGCTTGCAGTCTGGCGCCTACTACCCAGGTTTCACCGGCAAAAGGGATTGCCTGGGCTCCTGGATTAACTGCACTGCCGCAGGAAACTGTGGTAAAGGTTGGCATGAAGCAGGTTATTTCTGATGCAGGTATTCTTATCGGTATGGCCAAAGGCTATTATCAGGACCTTGGCATCAAAATTGATCCGATACAATTCAATTCAGGTCAGGAGATGATTAATCAGTTGGCCGCCGGACAATTAGATGTCGGCGCAACCGTAACTGCCGCTGGGCTTTTAAATGCCATGTCCCGCGATATACCGGTTAAAATCGTGGCCGACAAAGGTATTAACGTTCCCGGACAGGGATACTATCGCTTAGTCGTGAGAAAAGATCTTGCTAATGACTTGAAAGACTTTGCAGACCTGCGCGGCAAAAAAATTGCTGTGGTTGGTACGGCTTCTTTAGATGAGATATGCCTGGCACGGGTTTTAGCCAAAGGCGGCTTAACGACCAAAGATATTGATATGCAGGTAATCCGCGCATTCCCTGATATGCTAGTTTCCCTGGGCAATAAGAGCATTGATGCCGCCATGGTCATTGAGCCCTTTGTAACCCAAGGCATTGCCAAAGGTATTGTTGACCCCTGGAAAGATCCGTCTGAATATGACCCAGATGCCCAAATCGCCCTGTTAGTATACGGTACTAGTATGACCACACGTCCAGATGTAGCTAATCGCTTTATGACTGCTTATGTAAAATCTATGCGTGACTACAATGATGCTTTTTTCAAAAATAAAAACAAATCTGAAGTAATCAACATGCTCTGCAAATATTCGGTTATCAAAGACCCAGCCTTATATGAAAAAATGTTCCCTACCGGGCTTAATCCTGACGGCTACCTCCGGATGAATGGAATTGCTGCTGATTTAGCGTGGTACAAAGAAAATAACCTGCTTAAGTCTGAAATTAAACTGGAAGATGCTGTTGATAACAAGTATGTAGATTTTGCCGTGAAGACCTTAGGCAAATATCAATAAACCCTATGTTGTATACCGGGAGCTGATTTAGGTGAAAACAACTATTTCTATACTTTCGCCATTAACCCTCTTATTTCTTTGGGAAGCGGCAGCCCGTTTGGGGTTTGTTGACACCCGCCTGCTCTCAAGCCCGTCGCTAATTCTTCAGGCTTTTTTCCCATTGCTAATTTCCGGCGACCTTCTTTACAATACCTGGGTGAGCGTTCTAAGGGTCATCTGGGGTTTTATCGCCGGAGCTCTTCCAGGAATTCTCCTGGGCATGAGCATGGGGCTATCCCCCCTTGTCCGTTCAGCGGTCGAGCCCATGATCGCAGCTACATATCCAATTCCTAAATTAGCCATTATGCCGTTGATTCTCCTAATCTTTGGCCTAGGAGAAACCTCTAAGATATTTACAATCGCTATCGGCGTATTCTATCTGGTAGCCATTAATACTATGGCTGGGGTATTAAACATTGACAAAATCTATCTGGAAGTCGCCAAAAATTTCGGTGCCAGCCGCAAGGATTTCTACCTCACAGTAGCTTTACCTGGAGCGCTGCCTATGATATTTGCCGGACTCAAGCTTGGCATGGGGATGGCTCTTATCCTGATTGTTGCCGCTGAGATGTCGGCTGCCAAAGCCGGCGTAGGCTGGATGATATGGCGCGCCTATGACATGTTTGATATTGAGCAGATGTTTGTTGCGCTGATTACGCTATCAGTGCTTGGCTATATCTTTTCTCTTATACTTGATTGGCTGGAACGTCTGGTGCTTCCGTGGAAGCAGGCCAGCTAAGGAGATTTTAAGGAGGTGCGGTTATGCCTTACGACAGCACCAGCATTGTCTTAAACAATATCGGAAAAACGTTTATTACAAGCCGTGGTCAGGTGACCGCTCTTACTGACATCAACGTTTCTATCGGTGATGGCGAGTTCTTTTCTATTGTCGGGCCCAGTGGCTGTGGTAAAACTACGCTGCTCCGCATCCTCGCTGGCTTAGACACCGCATCTATTGGTACAGTTGATGTTACAATTACAACAGGCGACCGTCCGGTAAACTCTATGGTGTTTCAAGAACAGTCGGTATTCCCCTGGCTCACAGTAATTGACAATGTTGCGTACGGCCTTAAGCTCCGGGGCATTCCTAAAAAAGAGCGTTATAAAATTGCTGAAAAATATATCCGGATGATTGGTCTAACTAAATTTGCTAAAGCATATCCCCATCAACTTTCAGGCGGTATGAAGCAGCGGGTAAGCGTAGCCCGTGCATTTGCCAACAACCCCGAAATCCTGCTGATGGATGAGCCCTTCGGTGCGCTTGATGAGCAAAATAGAATCCTTCTCCAACAGGAACTACTGCGCATTTGGGAATTAAGCAAAAAAACGACCGTTTTTATCACCCATAGCATTGATGAAGCCTTATGCCTCAGTGATCGCATCATGATTATGACAGCACATCCTGGCACCGTAAAATCAATTGTAGACGTTGATCTGCCTCGCCCGCGTGATATCGCTTCGATCCGGACTACGCTTCGCTATAATGAACTGTTCCAGACTATTTGGCTGACACTGCGCGAAGAGGTATTAAAGGTGAAAGAGTTGGAGCTGGCTGACAGCTAATAAAAAAGAACGCCATAAAGGCGTTCTTTTCATCTTTTTTTGTGGCAGGGGCAGAAGGACTTGAACCCTCAACCAACGGTTTTGGAGACCGCTACTCTACCAATTGAGCTATACCCCTATATGGAGCGGAAAACGAGATTCGAACTCGCGACCCTCGCCTTGGCAAGGCGATGCTCTACCGCTGAGCTACTTCCGCAAATCAGGATGGCGACCCCGAACGGATTTGAACCGTCGATCTCCGCCGTGACAGGGCGGCATGTTAGACCGCTACACCACGGGGCCGTGTTAATTATTTCTCCCTGACGAGTTCTAATAATACCATGCTTTCGACATAATATCAATAGCAACTGGCGTTTATTTAAGAAAATTATTTTCTTCTAGCTCTCTTTTTGGCTATATATTGGCTGTTTACTATAGATTTTAAGTAAATAAACGGCTGACTACCGGTAATTAAAAGCAATATAAATTAACATAAAGTAGACAGAAAAGCGAGATTGCCACGCGCCTTCCTCACAATGACTAAAATTCAGGGTCATTGCGAGGAGGTACGACGAAACAATCTGACTTTTCTAAACAGCAGTGTCTCTATAACACAACCTTACAGCTTACGGCTGCCACGCTTTGTTATGGCTACACCTTCTTTACAAAGTGGACAGTTTTCCGGTTGATAAGTAGGAACAGTCAGGTGTAGGAGCGCCTGGGACGGAATACCGAAACCTGCCTTACCACCGCTGCGGTCAACCAGTATACCCACGGCCACAGGAATGCCGCCTTGCGCGCGCACTACGTCAACTACTTCTTGCACAGAGCCGCCTGTAGTAACAATATCTTCGACAATGAGTACACGCTGGCCTTGTTCAATGACAAACCCACGTCTTAATGCCATCTTACCATTTTCACGCTCAGTGAAAATAGCGCGAGTGCCAAGATGCTTGCCAACTTCATGAGCCAGGATAATCCCACCAGTCACAGGGCCGATCACAAGCTCAATGTTATCATTCTTAAAGCGTTCAGCGAGCGCTGCACAAAGCTTTTCGGTATGTTTAGGGTACTGCAATACCTGAAACTTCTCTACATATAACGGACTATGTAAGCCTGAGGTCAGTAAAAAATGCCCTTCTAATATAGCGCCTGTCTCAACAAATAATTGCCGAACTTCTGCTTCATTCATTATGCCTTCCTCATTTCTTCTAAAATCGCCAGTGCAGCCTCGCGCGGATCCCTTGCCGCAGTAATCGGCCGACCTACTACCAGATAGTGTGCTCCAGCTTTTAATGCATCGGCTGGCGTAGCTACCCGGCTTTGGTCATTTAAGGCCGCTCCTTGGGGGCGAACACCTGGTGTAATGATCGAAAAATCTTTGCCGCACGCTTCCCGGATAAGCTCAGCTTCCTGTGGCGATGCTACCACACCGTCTAACCCAGCCTCCTTGGCCATTCTTGCCAAATGTACAACTTGGTCGGGAATGCTGGCAGCAGACCTAAGTGAAGCCCATTCTGCCTGATCCATACTTGTCAGCACAGTAACGGCAATCAGCTTAGGGCGAGGAATCTCAAGACTAGCAGCTGTTTCGGCTACCTTCTCTACAGCCGCCCGCATCATGGCTGGGCCGCCTGATGCCTGGACGTTAATCATGGCTACCCCCAACCGAGTCAGTGACGCAGCACCTTGAGCCACAGTATTCGGAATGTCATGCATTTTTAAGTCAAGAAAAACGTCTTTACCTGCTTCGCGCAAAAAGGTCAGGCATTCCATGCCTACGCTGTAAAAAAGCTGCATACCTACTTTATAATAACTGACGGCGTCCCCTAATGTCTCGACTAATTGCCGTACTTCAGCCATGGTGGCGACATCAAGGGCTACAATCAAACGATTACGAACTTGATCCATTTAGCAAACCTCCATCTTACGCGATTCTTTTAGTTACAATTGACTTTGCCAATAAGCTCGCTTACCTGTGTTAAACCGCGTTTAGTAAGGTAGTCTCTGATTCCTTCAGCCATTTCAACTGAGATGTATGGGTTAACAAAATTGGCAGTACCAACAGCCACTGCACTCGCTCCAGCCAGCATGAATTCAATAGCATCCTCTGCTGACATAATCCCGCCCATGCCAATAACCGGTACATTAACGGCTTTTGCCACCTGCCATACCATCCGCACAGCAACCGGCTTAACAGCCGGGCCGGACAAGCCGCCGACCGTATTACCCAGGACAGGCCGCCAGGTCCGAATGTCAATCGCCATACCCAGCAGCGTGTTAATCATGGAAATAGCATCAGCACCAGCCGCTTCGACAGCCCTAGCCATCAACACAACATCTGTAACATTGGGTGACAATTTAACAATGACAGGCAGGTTCGTCTTAGCTTTTACCGCTCGTACTACTTCAGTCGCACTGTCTGGGCAAGTGCCAAAAGCAATTCCGCCTTGCTTAACATTGGGACAGGAAATATTGACTTCCAGACCAGCTATGCCAGACTGATTAAGTCGTGCTGCCAATTCGCCATATTCTTCTACAGTATTACCAGAGATATTGACAATGACAGGCACTTGATACTTGGCCAATTTAGGCATTGTTTCAGTAACAAATTCCTCAACACCAGGGTTTTCCAGGCCAATAGAGTTAAGCATGCCTGCCGGAGTTTCTGCCATGCGCCGACCGCTATTACCTGCCTTAGGTGCAAGCGTTGTCCCTTTAACTACTATGGCACCAACCTGGTTTAAATCAACAAAGTCGCTATATTCAAGTCCAAAGCCGAAGGTTCCTGACGCTGTCATAACCGGCGTCTTCATCTTTATCCCAGCAATATCAACAGAAAGCATGTTGTCGGTTATGCTCACCACGCCACCTCCCCGGCCCAGAATACCGGCCCGTCAGTGCACACCTTATGCCGCTTGCCACTGCTGCTGGCACAGGTACAGGACAAGCAGGCGCCAACGCCGCAAGCCATATATTCTTCCAAAGAGACCTGACAAGGAATACCGTTGCGGGCCGCAGCCTCAGCCACACCCTTAAGCATGGCGTGCGGACCGCAGGCGTAGATAATATCAAACTTATCTTGTTTTAATAATTCAGGCAGGATATCGACCGTAAAGCCACGGTGGCCGACACTGCCGTCGTCGGATGTAATATGGATATTCTGACACACCGATGTGTAAATGCTAGGCCAAAATAATTCCTGTTCATTGCGTCCGCCCATCAGCACAGTGGCTGGGCGTGAACAAAAAGCTTTGGCCAGCATAACGAGAGGCGCTAGACCCATGCCGCCCCCTACTAAGAGGGGGCGCTGGCCGGTTAAAGCAAACCCATTGCCCAGCGGCCCCATACAATCAATATTGTCTCCTGGTCGAAGCTTTGTCATTAAAGCCGTCCCTCGACCAACAACCCGGTAGATGATAGTGAGAGTTCCCTTGGCTGCATCACAGTCGGCAATACTAAACGGCCGCCGCAGAAGCGGATCAAGGGTATCGGCCAGCCGGATATGGACAAACTGGCCAGGACGGGTGATACTGGCAATCTCGGGTGCAGTCACTACCAACTCAAATACATCCCCAACAATGGTACTGTGTTCAATTACTTGAGCTGTTACACAGGTTTTACTCACGGACTCTTTCGCCTCCGCCTACATAGTCCTGCAGTGCCAGCACATAGAGGAACTTTCTTTGGCGAATGATGCTCAGTACATCAAGAACAGCGGTGGCTGTATCCATTGAGGTCAGACATAAGAGCGAATGTTCTACTGCAGCCCTTCTGATTTTGAAACCGTCACTTTCAAAGTCCCGTCCCTTAGTTAAGGTATTAATAACCATATTTATTTTGCCAGCCTTGATCATCTCAATAATCTGAGGCTGCTGTTCATGCAGCTTAGGCACCGTGCTTACCCTTAAGCCCAGTGACCGGAGGTACTCAGCAGTACCGCTGGTAGCAATAAGCTCATAACCAATTTTGGCAAACTCTCTTGCGATTTCCCCAGCCTCGGGTTTGTCTTTATCGGCAACAGTAATAAGTACTGTTCCCTCTTGCGGCACATTCATTCCGGCACCCAAAATGCCTTTATATAAAGCTCTGGCATATTGATAGTCAATCCCCATGACCTCACCGGTTGATTTCATTTCTGGTCCAAGCGAGATATCTACTTGCTGCATTTTAGCGAAAGAGAATACCGGCACCTTTACCGCAATGTACTCTCTGGCTGGCATAAGCCCAGGAACGTATCCCATCCCTTTTAGGGTATCGCCAAGTGCTATGCGGGTAGCCACATCGACCATTGGCACATCGGTAATTTTGCTCAAGAAAGGGATTGTCCGGCTAGACCGTGGATTTACTTCAATTACATATACTTCGTCATCCACAATTACATATTGGATATTGATTAAGCCTTTTACCTGAAGCCCTTTCGCCAGGCGTCCAGTATAGTCGACAATTGTATCTATTACGTTTTGCGACAGCGTCTGGGGTGGATATACGGCGATACTATCGCCAGAGTGTACACCGGCACGCTCGATATGTTCCATAATGCCTGGGATAAGGAAATCATCGCCGTCAGCTATGGCGTCAACCTCAACCTCAGTACCCTGCATATAGCGGTCAACCAGAACCGGATGTTCAGGTGATGCTTTAACAGCCCGCACCATATAATCCTTTAACTCAGCTTCGTTGTAGACAATTTCCATGGCCCGTCCGCCAAGTACATAGGACGGACGAACGACAACCGGATAGCCGATACGCGCAGCCGCCGCTGGAGCCATAGCAGCATCAGTAACCGTTTCACCTTTAGGCCGTGGAATATTAAGTTGCCCTAAGAGTTCTTCAAATTTTTCCCGGTCTTCAGCCCGGTCAATCCCTTCCACACTTGTGCCAAAAACTTTGACACCAGCTCTTACTAGTGGTCCCGCAAGGTTAATGGCCGTCTGTCCGCCGAACTGGACGATGACACCATCAGGTTTTTCTTTATCAATAATATTCAGTACATCTTCGGGTGTAAGCGGTTCAAAGTACAGACGATCTGAGGTGTCAAAGTCAGTAGAAACCGTTTCAGGGTTATTATTGACAATAACCGATTCGATACCCATTTCTCTAAGCGCCCAGACTGAGTGCACCGAGCAATAGTCAAATTCTATGCCTTGACCGATACGAATGGGGCCTGAACCCAGCACCATAACTTTGCGCTTATCGGTTGTCACAACCTCATCTTCTTGCGCATAGGTCGAATAGTAGTACGGTGTAACAGCCTCAAACTCGGCCGCGCAGGTGTCTACCATCTTATAACTTGGAATAATATTGGCCTGTTTGCGCATTTTCCTGATTTGGAAGACTGTTTTGCCAGTAAGCTCAGCAATGGTCTTATCGGCAAAACCTATTTTCTTGGCAGCAAGCAGCACTTCATTCGACAATTCTTTGCTGATTTGCCGTTCCATGTCCACAATGTTTTCAATCTTGTCTAAGAAAAAGTTATCAATGGCTGTTATCTCATGAATTTCAGCTACTGTTACACCCCGGCGTATGGCCTCGGCAATAACAAAGGCTCGCTCATCATTGGCAAGGCTGATCTTTTCCTTTATTTCCTGATCACTCAGCTTGGCAAATTCGGGAATATACAGACGGTTAATGCCAATCTCAAGCGAACGCACAGCCTTCAATAACGCACCTTCAAAATTACGATCAATGGACATAACCTCGCCAGTGGCCTTCATTTGAGTGCCAAGAATCCGGTCGGCAAAGTTAAATTTATCAAACGGCCAACGTGGAAACTTAACTACCACGTAATCAAGCGCCGGTTCAAAGCATGCCTTGGTTTTGCCTGTTACTGTATTGGTAATCTCATCTAGGGTATAGCCAATAGCAATTTTAGTAGCGACTTTAGCGATTGGGTAGCCTGTGGCCTTGGAGGCCAAGGCACTAGAGCGGCTTACCCGCGGGTTAACCTCAATGACTATATATTTGCTGCTTTTAGGGTCAAGGGCGTACTGTACGTTACAACCGCCTTCAATTCCCAAGGAGCGGATGATTTTGAGCGAGGAGCTTCTCAGCATCTGGTATTCATAATCAGTCAAGGTCTGTGATGGCGCAACAACAATACTGTCGCCAGTATGAATGCCAACAGGGTCAAAATTCTCCATGTTACATACTGTGATGCAGTTATCAGCAGCGTCACGGATGACTTCGTACTCGATTTCCTTCCAGCCTGCCACACTGCGCTCAATAAGGGCTTGGCCAATCAGGCTGTGCTTCAGTCCTCTATTTACTGTATCAATAAGTTCCTCGTCACTGTGGGCAATGCCGCCGCCTGTCCCCCCCAGGGTATATGCAGGACGCACAATCAGTGGATAACCTATTTCCTGGGCAAATTTGAGCGCACTCTCAATATCTTCAACAATCGTACTCTCAGGAATAGGCTGGCCGAGTTCCTCCATAGTGGCTTTGAATAATTCTCTGTCTTCCGCCTTTTTAATGGCTTCGATCGGAGTACCCAGCAGCTCTACCTGATATTTTTCCAGAACACCGTTTTCAGCCAGTTTAACTGCCAGGTTAAGGCCAGCCTGACCGCCTAAGGTAGCTAAAAGGCCGTCCGGACGTTCTTTTGCGATAATCTCTTCTAAATATTCAGGGGTAAGGGGCTCAATATATACCCAATCAGCAATATTGGTATCTGTCATGATGGTCGCCGGATTGCTGTTGACCAGCACCACCTCAAAACCTTCTTCTTTAAGTGCCTGACACGCCTGAGTGCCGGCATAATCAAATTCGGCAGCTTGGCCAATCACTATCGGGCCTGAACCGATTACCATAACCTTACGCAGCTTTTGTTTTTTCGGCACCGTTAGTTCCCCCTTGCCTTATTCATTTCTTTGTTGAGTATTCTCATAAAGTCTTCAAACAAGTAGGTGCTATCATCCGGCCCTGGAGCGGCTTCGGGGTGATACTGCACAGAGAATACCGGCAAGCTGTTGTGCCGCATACCTTCAATAGTCTCATCATTAACGGCGCGATGAGTGACTGTCACGTCAAGCTCAGCAAGCGACTTCTCTTCGATCGCATATCCGTGATTTTGAGATGTTATATATACCCGGCTTGTTGATAAATCCTTTACCGGATGGTTGGAACCACGATGACCAAACTTCAGTTTATAGGTATCGCCGCCTAAAGCCAACGCTAACAACTGATGACCAAGGCAGATGCCAAAAATCGGCTTTTTGCCAATCAGTTCGCGAACTGTCGCCACAGGCGCATCTTTCGGGTCGCCAGGTCCATTAGACAAGAATATGCCGTCAGGATTAAGCGCCAGCACCTCGGCTGCACAAGTATGAGCAGGCAGCACAGTAAGGTCACAACCAGCTTGAGCCATGGAGTTTAAGATATTGCGTTTAATACCAAAATCCATAACCGCTATGCGGGGCCCATTGCCTGGTATCCGGTATACTTCCTTAGTTGTAACTTCATTGACAACCTCAATAAAAGGCGGTCTGCCAAACAGCTCAGCAATCTCGCTTTCCTGCGCATCAGCTGACACGATAACGCCCTTCATGGTTCCATGTGAACGTATCCGTCTGGTGATAGCCCGGGTGTCTACGCCATATATACAGGGAATATCCCTTGCTTGTAGATAAGAAATCAAGGAACCTTCTGCCTGCCAGCTGCTCGGTTTACCGCAAAGCTCGCTGACTACAAAACCGCGCACAAACGATTGTCTGGCTTGTTCAAATATGTCAGCAACTCCATAGTTGCCGATAAGCGGGTAGGTCATTGTTACAATTTGTCCACAGTAAGACGGATCTGTTAATACTTCTTGGTAACCGGTCATACCGGTATTGAATACTACTTCCCCAACTGCTTTAGTACCGGAAGCAAGCATCCCTTGGAAAACGCTGCCGTCTTCCAATATCAGTTTGCCAATCATTTAAGCACCTCGCCATTTTGCATAATTATACTGCCGTTCACTATAGTAATTAGCGATTTACCCCTTAAATTCCTGCCTTCAAATGGCGAATGTTTGCCACGGGTATAAAATTTTATGCAGTCTACAGTCCATTGATATTCAGTATCAATGATTGTAATGTCTGCCGGAGCGCCAACTTTCAGGACTCCACTCTCCAGGCCGAGAATTTTGGCAGGCCTATATGACATCTTTTCAATTACTTCTAATAGTGTTAGCTTCCCAGTGTGATATAATCCTGTCAGCACAACCCCCAACGCTGTTTCCAGTCCAGCAAAGCCGCTAGGAGCGTAACGGAACTCAACATCCTTTTCTTCAAAAGCATGGGGTGCGTGGTCGGTAGCAATTGCATCCAGTGTACCGTCTTTTAACCCGGCGACTAGCGCCTCAACATGGTCAGCTGACCGGAGTGGCGGATTTACTTTAAAGGCTGTATTAAACGTTTTTAGTTCATCATCAGTCAGTGTCAAATGATGGGGTGTTACTTCAGCCGTTACTTTTACACCCCGCTGTTTGGCTTGGCGGATAAGCTCAACCGCCCCTTTACTGCTTACATGAGCGATGTGGATAGGCGAGTTTGTATATTCAGCCAG
Source organism: Sporomusa malonica (assembly GCF_900176355.1). GTDB lineage: Bacteria > Bacillota > Negativicutes > Sporomusales > Sporomusaceae > Sporomusa > Sporomusa malonica. The sequence continues at coordinate 17,926 of NZ_FWXI01000008.1, forward strand.
CATAATATCTTTGGCTACCGCAATATCTTCAGCAACAGACGGCCGACCTTTAAGTCCCAGCATGGCCGATACCTCACCCTCATGCATGAAACCTTCACTGGCAAGTTCTTCATCCTCTGAATGAGTAATTACAGGCCGCCCAAACATTCCTGTATATTCAAGGCCAGTCTTTAAGAGACGGGTACTGTCCAGATGACCACCATCATCGGAAATAGCTACCACCCCTGCCTGAATCATATCACCGATCTCAGCAAGCTCCTTACCTTCCAAGCCTTTGCTGAGCGCACCAATTATTTTGAGGTTGACAACGCCTTCTGTTTGCCCTCGCTGGATTAAACCAGATACCAGGATTGAGTTATCGACAACCGGTTTAGTGTTCGGCATGCAGGCCACTGTAGTGAAACCACCCGCTGCTGCTGCACGTGTTCCTGAAGCAATGTCTTCCTTGGCTTCCAGGCCCGGCTCTCTCAAATGTACGTGCATATCAACAAAACCTGGTGTTACTACCAAGCCAGCAGCATCAAGAATCTCAGCCCCATCGATTGCAAGATTTTGGCCAATCTCAGCGATCCTGCCATCTTCGATTAATATATCGCCTACTGTATCCATGTTATCTGCCGGGTTAATAATTCGCCCGCCTTTAATTAGCAGCTTCAATGTGAGTCCCTCCCATCAACACCAAAAATAGCAGTGCCATTCTGATTGCCAGCCCGTTTTTTACCTGCTCTTGTATAGCAGACTGCTCGCCATAGGCTATGTCTGGAGCAATTTCAAGCCCTCGATTCATTGGACCCGGATGCATTAAGAGCACATCTTCTTTAGCTAGAGCTAACCGTTTGGCGTTAACACCAAATATACGGGCATACTCCCGCGCTGACGGGAACAGTCCTTTTTGCTGGCGCTCACGCTGAATGCGAAGTACATTCACGACATCAGCCTGATCGAGCGCTTCTTCAACGCGGTTATGGACATGTATACCGGTTTTTTCAATACCGCGTGGCAGCAGTGTTTGCGGTCCGGCAATATGGACTTCAGCCCCCATTGCAAGAAGTCCCCAGATGTTTGAGCGAGCTACCCGGCTATGTAAGATATCACCAATGATAGCCACTTTAAGTCCAGCAATCTTTCCTTTATATTGTTTAATGGTAAACATATCCAACAATCCCTGAGTCGGATGTTCATGTGCGCCATCACCAGCATTAATAATTACCGGTTTCACGACGCTTGCGGCAAATTGCGCTGAGCCTTCGGCCTCATGGCGCATAACGACAATGTCTACCCCCATGGCTTCGACGGTGAGGAGGGTATCACGCAGGCTTTCCCCTTTGGCAACACTGCTTGAGCTTGTAGAAATGTTAACAACGTCAGCGCCAAGATATTTGCCAGCCAATTCAAACGAGGTCCGCGTCCGGGTGCTGTTCTCAAAAAACAGATTAACGATTGATTTACCGCGCAGTGTTGGCGCTTTTTTGATATCGCGGTCGATGATGTTTTTCATTTCTTTAGCAGTATCAAGAATTAGGTCCATTTCGGCTGCAGACATAGTCTCAAGACCAAGGATATCCTTGTTTCGCAGCGATACTTGAGCTTTACTCATCACACACTCCCCCTTGATTTAAAAAAACAAACTCCTTGCCCGAATAAGCAAGGAGTTGTATCAATGGCCATGCCAAATAAGCATAATCAACTTGACAACATCCTTGCAGACCTCTCTGGGCCAACTTAAAGGATAGTATTTGTTATTATCAGATATAATAAAAGCCTTCTTGCCGTGAAAAGCGTACAAGAAGGCGTTGATATTCCTTACCGTCCCCCTTGCCAGCCTCACAGGACCAGCTTAAAGGCCATATTCTTATTGGTTAGATAATAACAGAATTCGCCAAGGGTTGTCAATAGTAATCTACAAGTATGCCTTCCTATAACCCCTTGCGTTCAAGCCAACGAAAGAAAAAAATCGTTGCAGCCACAAAAGGAACAATGATAAACCAGTGATTGACCGCTAAAACTTGTGGGATGGTAATTTTACCATAGTCACCCCAGGTAAGCACACTGGTTTTTAAAAAGGGATACGCTTCCGCATATAGCGCCGCCCCAACAAGCATCCCAAAAATTCCCCATAAGGCATCCAAACGACCCTCGCCCAACGCCCCTAGTGAAGTGCCTGGACAGTAGCCAACCAGCCCCCACCCTAGACCGAAAATGAGACCGCCCACAATAACTCCGCCTAAGATGGTTGGCTTGATCGCCAATTTAACCATCCCCAGGTCATATAAGAAATATACCCCTACCATGGCGACAACGATATGTGACAGCATAAATTTTACAATAGTCATATCTTTAAGAAGCAAAGCCGCTAATTGCTTGTCATAGCGAAGAACACGACCTTTTTGGAGGAAAAAGCCGAATAACACACCAGTTATGAAACCATAAACAAGTTCTGTCATGACTTACCACCACCCCGGTATAGAAGATTGGCTGTAATCAAACCACCAATAAAAAAACAGGCTAAAGCAATATACCCACTTACAGCAAGTTGCAGGGAACCACTTAATCCATGACCACTGGGACAACCATCTGCTAAACGGGCACCAAACATTGCAATTATACCGCCAGTAAAAGCTACTATCACCCGAAATGAGATTCGCGATCCAAAATTTTTCTCCCAGAGAGGTGGCAGCGCTTGCCAGCGAAAACTTCCTGAAGAGATAGCCGCTATGAAGGAACCTACGGCAATACCGATAACCATCATCCACTGCCAATCAATCATAGGGATTTCTTTGATAAAATAAGGCATCCCTGACACACGCTCAGGACTAAAAAGTTTTTCAACCATGCCGGTGGTCCGAACAAACGTGGTGGACGCACCAAGATACTTGCCTGCCAACCAAACTGAACCAATAGACACCAAACCACTTAATGCACCGGCCAAGTATGGATTCCAGCCTTGATCTTGCTTCATGACAAATCACTCCTTTTCCATATTTTTGTCACTCTGTTAAGAAGCACCGATTATCGCCATCCCTACGGGGCGGGGGTCTTATTATTATTATAGTAGTAAAAGTTTTTTTTTGACAATATCTCCAAAAAAATATTTATTATTTTCTCTAAAACAAAATAAAAAAGGCTTTTGATTTTACTCAAAGCCTTTTCACAATTTAATTTGGTGCGGTTGGTGAGACTTGAACTCACACGCCTTGTGAGCGCCACCCCCTCAAGATGGTGCGTCTGCCGATTCCGCCACAACCGCATGTAAATATATAATTGATGTTCTTCGCTCCACTCAGAACTAAGCGATTCACTCATATTCTTGTTTCGCTTTACAGCTCGCAATAATATGGTTCTCTGCTTATCGCTGCTTATGGTGCGGTCGAGTGGATTTGAACCACCACGAGGTTGCCCCCACTAGCTCCTGAGGCTAGCGCGTCTGCCGTTCCGCCACGACCGCATCTTTATGCTGATAACAATAAAATTATACGATAAAGCATTTATTTCGTCAAGAAAATTTCCATTAATATCTAATTGGTGCGGTAGAATGGATTTGAACCATCACGAGGTTGCCCCCGCCAGCCCCTCAAGCTGGTGCGTCTGCCGTTCCGCCACTACCGCGTATTATATATAGGATGTTCCGCGCTATCGCTTGGAACTAAGCGATTCACACAAGTTTCCGCGTCGCTCTCGCTCCTAAAAACTTGGTTCTCTGCTTAAATTGGTGCGGTCGAGTGGATTTGAACCACCACGAGGTTGCCCCCACTAGCTCCTGAGGCTAGCGCGTCTGCCGTTCCGCCACGACCGCATCATTATATTGTGTTACGTTAACGCAACATAATGTATCTTATCATAACAACAAAACATCGTCAAGCTCTTAATTTATAAAGTAGACTTAGCCGCTCTCAACGCCCACTTGAGGGAGTCTTAGAGCGGGTTAGTCATCGGACAAATTACTTAGCAGCGGCAAAGCCCCACTGCCAAGCGTTCCAGAGATTTCCCGAGGGTGTTGGATTAGGCTGATAGTTAGTAACCGACACCTTCACAACATCAATATTCCCTCTGAAATACAGAGGCACAACCGGACAATCTTCTCGAATAAAATCTTGAATACGAAAATAAATATCCTTCCGGGCCGTAATATCGATTGTTCGAACGCCCAGCTCAATCAGTTTGTCCACTTCCTGATTACGCCAACCAGGATAATTTTGTCCGTCATAAGCATTTGCACGACTTGGAATTTTGCGGGAATGCCAAAGATTGAGATTATCCGGATCTACACCGGCAACCCAGGCATATACCGCCGTTTCAAACCGCCTATTTTTCAGAACATCACTAAAAAACAGCGGTGCATCAATTGGCCGAACCTCAACTAAAATACCAATCTCTTTAAGCTGCTCAGCGATTTTTTGCGCAGTCTGTTCCCGTTGTTTATTTCCAGTCGGAGTAGCCAATGAAAAAGCCAATTTCTTATTGTCCTTAGTCAGAACTCCGTCAGGTCCTGGTTGCCAGCCGGCTTGAGCGAGCAAATCACGGGCGGCGTTTATATCCCTTGCGGGGGGCTGCTGCATTGGATTATAGGCCCAAGATAACGGCGATTGATCGCCATAGGCTGGGCTTGCTGCACCTTTAAGCACACTGCTAACAATGGCTTGTCGGTCGATTGTACTTGTGATGGCCTTACGAACACGAACGTCTTGAAATAGTGGGTTATCGAGATTAAAGTCCATATGTTCCCAGACCATTGTAGACGTAATAACTGTCCGCATTCCGTCTATGGCTTTTACTTGATCTAAGTATGAAAAGCCAATACTGCTAACAATGTCTACTTCGCCTGCTTTTAATTGGGTCAGGAGAAGGTTAGGGTCTGGGATAACTTTGTAAACAATACTGTCTAAACGCGGTTTTCCGCGATAATAGCCCGGATTAGCTTCAAAGGTAATTGCTTCGGCTATCTGCCATTCCTTAAATTTAAACGGACCAGTACCTATCGGAGCCCTGTTGAAAGATGCCTTATTTATATCGCCAGCACTTTCAAGCTTATGTTTGGGCAATATTGTGGTAAACAGCGTCAAGTAGGGGGCATAGTACTCCCGGAATTTTACTATAACGGTCTGCTTGTCAGGAGTATCAATTGAGCTAATCCGGTCATAGCCGTCACGCGAAACAATGTTTACTTTACGATTCATAATTAACTGCCAGGTGAACTTGACGTCTTCAGCGGTAAATGGTGTGCCATCATGCCACATTACCCCTGGACGGAGTCGGTAGGTTACCGTTAGACCATCAGGGCTTACACCGCCGTTGGCGGTTGTTGGCACATCTACAGCCAGATCTGGCAGCCATTCACCTTTGTCGCCAGTGATTAGCAGACCACTAAACACCAATTTTCCTACTTCGGCTGTAGCTAACAAATCTGACAGGAGAGGATTGAGTGTGTTTGGTTCTTGCAAACTTCCATACTTAAGCTGCCCACCTTGCTGAATAGCCACATTTTTTTTCTCAGGCGATGGAGTTTCTTCTCGTTGGCTGCATCCCACAGTGACAACAGCTATTACTATTAAAAATAGAATTATAAACTTACGCATCATTTATAAAACATTCTCCTCGTTACCCTTGTTAATCTAAAATCATCTTCCATATAATTCCTGATATCGTTTTTTACTATTGAGTACTCTTTCGACATACTCCCTGGTCTCTTTAAAAGGAATTTGCTCAATGTCATCAAAATCTTTTGACCACTCGTAACGCTGCATCCATTGTTTTACATTACCCCGCCCGCCATTATACGCAGCAAGATAGAGCACCTCATTCCCAGCGAATTCTTTCTTTAATGACGCCAGATACCAGGTGCCAAACCGGATATTTAAATCAGGATCATTCAGATCAGCGATCATAAAATTCTTTTGCTCACGCTGTTCGGCAATCCAGCGGCCTGTCTCAGGCATAATTTGCATTAACCCTATAGCGCCTTTAGGGGAACGGGCCTCGGCAAAAAATTTACTTTCTGTTCGAATAACACCGGCGATTAAAAAAGGATTAAGGTCATATTCGAGCGCATAGGTATATACCGCTTCCTGATATAAAAAAGGATACATATATTTTTTCTGAAACCAGTCGCTCGTGAACACAGTATAAATCCCTGTGACAAATAATAAAAGACCGATCATCAGGACTTTCAGCCAAGTCCAGATACGCAATAAAATCACTCCGCAATAAAAATCACTGTTTAAAAATATGTGCCTGCAAGGCAAAAAATGCTGCTATTCATTAGTACATTGTACGGCGTTTATTTCGTGCCAGGCCTTCAATACTTGTACTGTAGTGTTATCAATAGTCTTACTATTATTAATGACAACGTCAGCGTATTTTAATTTTTCATGTAACGAAAGTTGAGCCTTAATCCTGGCCATAGCATCCTCATAAGTACTATCGTCACGCATCATTAACCTGACAACTTGTGTTTTCTCATCAACATATACTACCCACACAGCATTGACCCGGGTATGCCACCCAACCTCGATTAACAGCGGCACATCCAGAACAATGATGTCATAGCCCTGGTCCTCTGCCTCGGCAATAGCAGCCATTGCTGCCTCCTCAATCCGTGGGTGAGTAATACACTCTAATCGCTCCCTGGCCCTAGTGTCCGCAAAGACGATTTGCCCCAGACGCTTGCGGTTAATTTGGCCATTCTCTTCGGTAATGTTTTTGCCAAATGTCTCAATAATCTCTTTCCAAGCCGGTTTACCTGGCTGGATAATCTCATGGGAAATTTTATCGGTGTCAACAATATAAGCACCCAGCTCACGCAGCATTTTACTTACCGTACTTTTTCCGCTGGCAATTGAACCGGTGAGTCCAATTAAATACATATATGTACCCCCCTGCTATTTTTGACAGTTAGGGCAATAGTGAGTTCCGCGCCCGGCCACCTCTTTGCGGGCGATGGCAGTACCACAGCGGTGGCACGGTTCGTTGGCCCGGCCATACACATTCAGGTGATGTTGATGACTACCACTTTGGCCTGCACCGTCGCGATAATCCCGAAAGGTTGTTCCACCATGGGCTATCCCATCAGCAATCACTTGATTAACCGCCTGATAGAGATACTTGGCTTCAACATCACTTATACTGTTTGCTATGCGTTCCGGATCTATGCCGGCAATAGCCAGCGCTTCATCTACATAAATATTACCAAGACCACCAATCAATTTCTGGTTCAGCAGCACAGGTTTAATTTTGGCCTGACGTTTGCTTAGCATGGTCGTAAAATAATCTAAGGTAAATTCATCTGACAACGGTTCCGGCCCCATAGAAGACAGGCCGGCAATGCGCCACAGCTCTTCCTGCGGGAGTAGATAAAGCGTTCCCAGCGTACGGGTATCAGCATACAGCAAAGCGTCACCATTATCTAAATCAAATATGATATGCGTAAACCGATCATAAACTGTGCCTGGTTTTACATAATACAAGCGTCCAGTCATCCGCAGATGAACGACCAGCACGAAATTGTTATCCAAATAGAAAAGTAGATATTTACCCCGCCGGCCTAATGTAACAATTGTCCGGTCGGTAATAATCGCCTGAAATTCAGGTGCGGTTGGCCACTTAATCAGGCGCGGCAAACCAATCTCAACGCGGATAATTTTGCGCCCCTCTACTTTACCGGTAAGCGTCCGACGAATGGTTTCAACTTCAGGCATCTCGGGCATAACGCACACTCCTCTTATTTAGCTTTGGCCCAATTTCTTCCCGTTTTTACTTCGGCTAAGAGCGGCACCGCAAGTTCCACTGCTTGCTCCATAGACTCTTTTACAAGTACCGCCACCCGTTCAAGCTCATCTGCAGTAACTTCCAGCACCAGTTCGTCATGAACCTGTAGGAGCAATCTGCTTTTGAGTCCCGCCTCAGTGAGGGCACGATAAACATGGTTCATAGCAATTTTGATAATATCAGCAGCTGCGCCCTGGATAGGAGTATTCATAGCAGTACGTTCAGCAAACGATCGCTGATTAAAGTTGCTGCTGTTAATATCAGGCAAATGCCGTCGCCGCCCAAACAAGGTTGTCACATACCCATCCTGGTGAGCACCGGCAACTACCTCGTCAATATATCGTTTTACACCCTGATACTTGGCAAAATAGCTGTCAATATAGTAGCCTGCCTCTTTCCGACTGACACCAATATCTCGCGACAAGCCATAATCACTAATACCATAAACAATACCGAAATTAACCGCCTTGGCTCTGGCCCTCAGTTCAGGAGTTACCTCCTCCATAGCAACGCCAAAAACTTCAGCAGCTGTCTTGGTATGAATGTCCTGATTATGACGGAAGGCCTCAAGCAGACTGGCATCACCTGCCATATGGGCAAGAACCCTAAGCTCGATTTGGGAATAATCAGCAGACATGATATATTCATAGCCGTCACCAGGAATAAATAGTTCCCTTATTCTCCGCCCAATATCTGAGCGGATAGGAATATTCTGCAGATTAGGCTCTGAACTGCTCAGTCTGCCAGTTGCTGTTACTGTTTGATTAAACGTGGTGTGTATTCTGCCTGTTTCAGCATGTATTAGGGTTTCCAGGCCGTCAAGATAGGTAGATTTGAGTTTAGTCAACATGCGATATTCCAGCAGTTTATCAATCAGCGGGTTCTGTCCTGCCAGTTTTTCTAACACTTCAGCGTCTGTAGAATAACCGGTTTTTGTCTTTTTAATAATAGGAAGTTTAAGTTTTTCAAATAAAATAACGCCGAGCTGCTTAGTAGAATTAACATTAAATTCTTCACCGGCTAATAGATATATTTCTTCTAATAGCAGATCAACTTTACCAGCAATACTAACGGCCATCTCTTTAAGGTACTCTCGGTCAACCTTGATGCCGGCAACCTCCATGGCTGACAAAGATTCGATAAGCGGCATTTCAACCTGTTCAAACAGCTTATCCAGGCCGGCATCTGCCAGTTTGCAGGAAAGCGCATCCCTCAATTGTTCAATATTACTGCTAGCCCAAGCTGCATATTCCGGTTTAGTTGTTAAATTTTTATCGCCTACAGGTAAGATAATTGTCTGACCCAAATACTTTTCTACTAAAACATCCAGCGGATAGGCAGCTGCGGTAGGATCAAGTAAATAGGCGGCAATGAGCGTGTCAGCCACAGAACATCTGAGTACTGTTCCTCTCAGCCTGCAGGCATTATATAGCCTCTTGGCATCATATGTAGCAAGAGTGATACCACTGTCGGCCAGTAAATCAAAAACAACACACCAGCCTTCAGCCTCTGCTGGAATGTATACCGTTTTGCCAATACAAGTGACGGCAAGGCCGGTCAAACTGGCTAATGGCGAATGGTCCGCCGTTAGTGGATAGCAGCATAAATGGCCTGCTTGTTTCGCTTCCATATAAACAGCCTCAACCTCGGCACGGCTGGCAGCAATGATTGGCGGTGTAAGCTCAAGCGTTTTAGTTTCAACTGGGTCTGAGGCTTGACCGCTGCCCGGGAACAAAACATCAAACTTGGTCAGCATATTTTTGAACTCAAATTTAGTAAACAGTTCTTTTACAATTTCTCTATTGGGATTAATCCTGAAGATCTCCGGAATAAATTCCAGGGACATATCACACACAATCGTAGCAAGGTGCTTAGATAAGATTGCCTGCTCGGCATACTGCCGTAAGTTTTCCTGTACCTTTTTTCCTGATACACGATCAATGTTTGCCAGAACGTTTTCCATCGAACCGAATTGGGCTAACAATTTGATTGCTGTTTTTTCGCCAATGCCAGGTACCCCGGGAATATTATCAGAAGTATCTCCCATTAGACCTTTCATATCAATAATCTGACTAGGCGTCAGCCCATACTTTTCCTTAAGAGCAGCAGTATCCATTGTTTCCATTTCCGAGATACCTTTTTTAGTAAGCAACACCTTAGTTTCAGGTCCAATAAGCTGCAATGCATCACGGTCACCAGTTACGATAAGCACCTCACAGCCTTGTTTAGAGGCCTTTTCAGCAAGTGTTCCTAAGATATCATCAGCTTCATACCCTTTTTCTTCAATGGTTGTTATCCCAAACGCATCTAATAATTCACGTATCAGTGGAAACTGCTCGGACAGTTCGCCGGGTGTAGCCTGACGCCCAGCCTTATACTGCTGATAGGTTTCAGTCCGGAAGGTCACCCGGCCTTTATCAAAAGCCACAGCCAATAAATCAGGTTTATAGTCTGTCAGCAACTTAACAAGCATAGTCGTAAATCCATATACAGCATTGGTATACAGCCCATCGGCTGTGCGCAGCATTGGCAGTGCATGAAACGCCCGATGTACCAGACTGCTGCCATCAATTATAATAAACCTTTGGGGCATAAGCCCACCACCTAACATTCGAATATAGTCCAATCTATTCTTATTGGCTATTAAAGCCCAAATCCCTTCTCTTATTTTCCTAAATACAGTCTAGCTTATGTAATATCTAATAAAAAAAAAGAGATTACCCTACTATTCCCGCAACACCACTGGTCATTGCGAGCTTAGCATGGCAATCTAATTTTGTAAATACCGGATATCATTTATTCACGGATACGTCAATTCTATGGTCTTGGCCTCTTCATTCCAATACACATAGGCATCAAAATATTGGCTTATGTTGGTTATTTTTATATAAGGAACTGTTCCGATCATAGTTATAGGCACTTTAGCACTTTGCCCATTGTTACTTACAGTTAATACCTGGGTTTCTTCACTCCATTTGACCTTGCGGCCCATCGTTTCAGCTAGTCGAAGCGCCGGAACCGCCAAGATTCCTTGTACTTTATTTATCTCAAGATTTACTGGGGTTTCATTTAAAAGTACGACCATCTTATTCAAACTCAGTGTATTTTCTTCTGCCTTCCAACTCTGCTCACTACCGAATAACGCTGATAAATTTACAGTAGACACATATACCATATTATCGCTCATAATCCCCGGTACAGTACTGAGCCCACACTGCACTGTTTTTGCCTTTTCATTCCAGTTTATCTTTTGTTTTAATACTTCGGCAACTGGGTAAACAGGTACATATTGCACATCCTGAACAACCATCCCCGGCTCGTTTATCAGCTTGGCATTCACCTTAACTTTAAATTGATTGGCAATAGCAATTTGACTATCATTTGGCTCATTAAGCATCTTACGTAAAAATTCATCAGTAACCAAAGCATTTACCCGATAGGCGCTGAGTTTGTTGCGAACATCCTGTATAGCTATGCTGCCATATCCGTAAACATCAGGATAGATTGAAAGAAGGATCTGCCCTTTTGAATTTGTCCTAATTTTTACCCGTTCATAGGTTATCAGTACTGGCGTACCGTAACTCACCATATCAAACAGTTCTTCCGCGTCTGCTTCGTACATGCGAATACAACCATTGGATACTACTGTACCGATTGACCACGGCGCATTCGTACCGTGAATCCCATAGTTGTTCCAAATGCCCATCCACCTGTATCCAAGCGGGTTTGCCGGGCCTGATGGTACCATCTTTCCTTTTTGGTCTGGCGGATACCATGCTGGATTTACCTCTTTGTATACGATACTATAGTATCCTAGTGGTGTAGGTGTCGATGGTTTACCGATGGCTATGGGGTATTCTTTTACTAGATTATTGCCGGAAAACAGTTCAATCGTCCGACTTGGCAAATTCACAGTGATCCTTGATGCAACCATATCTGTATTTGCCTTGGTATAACCAGCAGAAACCGTCCCAAATAAAAAGATGTAACAGCAGACAAGAACCCGGAGGAGTAACACTAGCATCCCTTCTTCACATTATTTTCAGTAACAATACCATAATATGAAGAAGGCCTAAGGAGATATGACCCAAAAAATAATTCCTAGGACTTTTTTTTGCATACACTACTGCAGATTAAGTATCTGCTGATGTACCACCCGCAGACGGCGGTGGCGCTCGTCAACGATTGGCAGATATATATGAATATGAGCACCTGTGCCTGCCGTATTAACTGGGTTAATATTGATAAAGCCCCCATGTTCTCCTATTATCCGGTGAGCAACCGGCAGTCCCAGTCCCATATGTTCAAGCTTTGTAGTATAAAACGGTTCAAATACCCTGGGAAGAATCTCAGGAACCACCCCTGGGCCTGTGTCACCAATTGCAATAACCAACATACTAAGCTCAGAGTTAATCCAAGATTTTACAGAAAGCACACCTTCTCCCGGCATGGCTTCTATAGCGTTTTGCATAATATTGACAATCGCTTGTTTGATTAAATTGCTGTCAACATTGAGTGCTGGTAGATTAGGGGCCAATTGCTTATCAATGGCTATCTTTTCGCCGCCAAGCTCCTTAAACGTTAAGAGCAGCGCCTCTTCAATTGTTCGATTTATATCAATATCAGCTTCTTTATTTACAGGAGGCTTAGCAAATAACACCAGTTCTTTGACTACTTTATTGATACATGACACCTCGTCCAGCATCATCTCAAGCACGTCACGCCCTACTGTGTACCGATCATCTTCTAAACGGCCAAGCATAACCTGTAAGTATCCGCTGATGGTAGTGAGTGGCGTGCGCACATGGTGTGCCACCCCTGCTGCTAATTCACCCAAAGACATTAGCATCTGCGTTATCTGAATCTGCTTAATGGCAGCTCTAACGGCTGACAGGTCTTGAATAATAACAATTAAACCGTTTGCTTCACCAGCGGTGCCCCGCAGCCGTAATGTATCTATGTGCGCATAGATGAACTGATCTTTTACTTTTAACTTTAAGTTAACAGTACTCAAATCTTCGTACTCATCCAGATAAAATACCTGCAAAAATTTTTCACCATGATGCCTAAAAACCTCTTCGACCCTTCGCCCTACTGACTTGCCCCTATCAACACCACAAATTTTTTCAGCTTCACGGTTAAGATTTTTCAAGCGGAGTTCACTATCTATAAATATAATCCCTGTCGTAGTCTCGAAAGAATCTTGATAGTCATCTTCTCGGTGTAAGTATACTATTTTATTGTCAAGAGCTTCAGCCGCAGACATTGTCGATCGCCTCCAGTGACCATCTTTTAATTTTCGTGTTGTTAAACATTCTTGTAAAATATTGTATCTCCTGCAAAAATAGAGCAATTACTTTTCGTAAAAAACCGACACAATTTTAAGCCTAGAGTGTCGAAATAAACACTCAACGTCAGTTATCCCTTGACCTGCCTACTTTTTACAAACCGCTTAATTCGACATAACTAGCTGCTTTATCACTACGAATGAGTTTATTCTCTAGCAGCATTAGGTAGGAAGTCTTATTAATTACCATTATTTGTAATTTAAGTTATTTTATTTACATTTTTTACCAATAATTATATTGGCCTATCATCACAAAAAGACAGTGGCCAGGTTTCCCCTTAGCTCACTGCCTTTTATAATTTACCTTTTTTCACTATCAATATAAAGAAAACACGGCTTACGCCGAGCCTTTGGCGAAAGCGGAAGCCGATGTTGGCCTTATCCAGACGGAAAGTTATACTTTCTAACAGGAAAACAGACGCTGCCAAAACGATTTAGGCTTATTGTTTCCCTTGTCCTCGGTTATTTGGCGTAAACGCGCTTCAACCAATTGAAAGTGATCTGTCAGTTCTGTCTCTAAGCGCTCCTCAAGCCTGGTTACTTCTTGCTTTAAGCTGCTCAATTCTTCCTGTTGTCCGTTAACCATATTAATTGTGGCCGCAATTTGTTGCAAAGCTTGGTTTTGCGATGCAATAACAGCCATAAGCGCAGAACCGTCAATTGGCGAAATTGTCGATAATGCCTGTGTTTGACTTATTTCGTTAGTTTGCGAATATGTTGCGCTGCTTTCCTGCGGTTCTGGGTCAACCTCAATAAATCTGCTAAAACGATTATTTAGTTCATTGGTTATTTCATCAGCGCTTTTGTTTTGGTGCATGCATTTGGCGATCGCTTGAAACACCTCAACAGCTTCGGGATAAAACCGTTTTCGCTTGCCCTCACCCATAGCCGGTAAATAATCCATAAATATGTCGCGATAATACCGAAGTGTACTTTGCGGTATGCCTAGCTCTTGCGATATATCTTTGATGCTAAGCAATTCTGTCATGAAAACCACCCCTTGCGTTTTTGTTGTTGCGATTACATTCGCTGCCAAGGGGTGATTTTCCTGCTATTTTTATGAAATTTTGTAAAAATATTCCAATTAAATTATTATTTACTTTTCAATGGGCTTTAAACGACAGAGGAAGTGACGTAGCACTTTTGGCTCATACGTAAATTCTAATCCCTTAACCTGCTCACGCCGCTCCCAAATCTTAGCTAAAGCATCCACCACCACATCCATATGGCGATCAGTATATACTCTGCGGGGAATAGTCAACCTCATGAACTCCACACCGGCTTTTTTCTGTTGTCCGGTTTCAGGGTCCCGCCCCAAGAGCAATGATCCAACCTCTACAGGGCGAACCCCTGCTTCAAGATAAAGTTCGTTACAAAGCGCCTGAGCCGGGAATTGCTCCGCAGGAATGTGCGGCAGAAATTTCCCAGCATCGACGAATACCGCATGCCCACCTACTGGCCATTGAATAGGAATTCCACGCTTCCGCAGTTCTTCACCTAGATACTCAACTTGGCCAATCCGGTTCTCCAGGTAGTCAACATCCAGCCCCTCATGAAGCCCCACAGCCAAACATTCCATATCACGGCCAGACAAACCGCCATATGTTACAAACCCTTCCATTGGTACGCAAGAAGCGCTTGCAGCAGCGAAGAGATTGGCATCATCCTTAATGGCAATCATACCACCCATATTTACAATGGCATCCTTCTTAGCACTCATCGTTAAGAAATCGCCCATTTCATACATTTCACGTACAATTGACTCAATGCTCTTATCAGCGTAACCAGGCTCACGTTTTTTTATGAAGTAAGCGTTTTCTGCAAAACGAGCAGAATCAAAGTTAATTCTGATACCAAACTTGTCTGCAATCCGTTTTACACCGCGGACATTTTCCATAGAAACAGGCTGTCCACCAGCAGAATTACAGGTAATCGTTACAATAATAAAAGCAATATTCTCCGCGCCTTTTTCCACAATGAAATTTTCCAAACGTTCTAAGTCAAAGTTACCTTTAAACGAATGTTCCTTTTGAGTATCAAATGCATCTTCAATCACTAAATTAACCGGAATTCCACCATTAAGCTCAATCCACGCCATAGTTGTGTCAAAATGCATATTACCTAATATGTACTGTCCCTTATGTTGAATCAGGTGTGGAAAGAGAACCTGCTCGGCACCTCTTCCTTGGTGAGTAGGAATTACATGGTTGTAGTTAAAGATATCTTTAACAGCGTTTCTAACTTTATGGAAAGACTTACTGCCAGCATATGCTTCATCCCCCAGCATCATGGCCGACCACTGGCGATCACTCATTGCCCCTGTACCACTATCTGTTAACAGATCAATATATACATCTTCAGAATTCAAGGCGAACGGATTATATCCGGCTTCCTTTAGGGCTAGAATTCTTTCTTCCTTCGGAATCTTACGAATTGGTTCCACCATTTTTATGCGATAAGGTTCTGCTGTTCTTTCCACGGGTATTCCTCCTTGGTTGTTGCTAAAAATATGTTTACATACTTAACAGCAAGTTTTATGCCAATCCTGAAACCCGCGAAATATAATCAAAATTAGGTTGTTGATAAATTTTCTTGTCAAGTTTTCTTCTCACACAGAAAGAAATCTTCTCATTCTCTACAACCCGTAGCTTCGCATTTTATTTAAAATGGTGGTATTAGATACCCCTAACATCTGTCCTGCCAATCGGGACGACGGGTATTTTTCTAAAACCCTCGTGATAATCTCTTTTTCAACCTCGGCCACAATATCTTTTAATCTGGCCCCCTTGCCTTCACAAGGGATTTCAAGCTGTACTATATTTTTTCTTGGCAATGCATTTTTTACTCCTCCATTAGACGTCGTCCCTATGTCAGCCCATACCGAAAGGTGATGCGGTTGAATTTCAGTAGCATCTATCAAATTAATTACGCGTTCCAGCGTATTTTCTAGTTGTCGTATATTTCCCGGCCATTCCTGATTCATCAAAGCTTCAATACTTTCCCTCGCTAATCGAATCTCAGGCTTATTTAATTTCGTGCAAATTTTTCGGATCAACCGTTGTGAGATTAGAAAAATATCCTCTTTTCTTTCCCTTAGCGGCGGAATTGTTAACGGAATTACGTTTAGCCGATAGTATAAATCCTCTCTAAATTCCCCGTTTCGCACCATTTCCTCAAGATTGCGGTGGGTTGCAGCGATAATGCGAACATCAACGCGCATCTCATTGCCGCCTCCCACTCTGCGGATTGTCCCCTCCTGTAAAACACGCAGCAGTCTCGCTTGTACCTGAGGTGGCAACTCTCCAATCTCATCCAAAAACAATGTGCCGCCGTTGGCCTGCTCAAACAGACCTTTCTTCCCACTCTTGACAGCACCGGTAAAAGCACCTTCTTCATAGCCAAATAATTCACTTTCCAAAAGAGAATCTGGTAAAGCCGTACAGTTTACCGCGATAAATGGGGCTTGGTGCCTTGGACCTTCTGTGTGAAGCGCGCTTGCAAATAACTCCTTACCGGTACCACTTTCCCCACGGAGTAAAACAGTCGAACTACTTTTAGCTACCGTTCGCGCAGCTCCTATAAGTTGACGCATCTTATCACTTTGAAATACTATCTCATCAAAAGTCGTCAGATGTCTAATTTTATCTACCTTAGAAATAATTGCCTCGACCTGCCTAAAGTCGGTTATTGTGGCAACTGCCCCGATGATTTGTCCTTTAGCATTGATTACTGGTTCACCACTTGTTAAATAACGGATACTCCTGCCTTTTTTATTTATCCGTCCCTCTTTCAACCTATAGGTTTTGCCAGATTTTAAAGTGTCAAGAATAGGATGTTTGTCATCCAATAATGTCTCCACCCCTAAGCCAATTAACACTAGCGGGTCACACTGAAAAATTCTGCAGGCAACCTCATTGATGTGTGTAATCTTTCCATCTTTGTCTACAGCCAAAATTCCTTCACCAACAGAGTTAAGAATGGTCTTCAGTTCAGCTTCTCTCTCCTCACAGGGCATTTGGTCACGATATTTGACAGCTTTAACCCCGGTCACTAAGCTTATGTCGTTAATCAAAGACTGAGCTTTGCTATCTAAATCACAGCGAAACTTAATCACCATTCCATGTTCAGGCAAGACTTCCATAGCGATTTTATCAATAGCGTTCTGCTCTGTAAGCTTAAATATTTCATAACCCAAGCCAGGCCGGTCTACAAAATCAATCTGAATAACGTATTCCCGCATGTGGTTTGTTGCCACCTTTCATTTTGCCTAGGTAAAAATAAATTCACTACTTTCAAAAGGAACTCCTCTTCTGAGCAGCGTTCTGTCTTAAACCAATGAAAAGACATAGATAGCATAACCACCCATTTTTTGGTATAATAATAAAGTCGAACCATACTATTTGCCCCTCAATATCCATACAAATTGTCCATATATGAGTATCCATCATTACATACTGCGAGGTAGAAATGAAAGAAATACAACTAACAAAAGAGCAAAAACAATCCTCTATTGAGGACATTAAAAGCTACTTCTTCACTGAGAAGGATGAGGAGATAACAGACTTAGCGGCAACATTGCTACTAGACTTTGTACTAACAAACATCGGCCCTCATATCTACAATCAGGCACTAAACGACGCCCATAGCCTAATGAGTGAGAAGCTTGAAGATATTTATGGACTAGAAAAATCTATCAAGAGGAGTAAAAAATATGTGGCAAAAGAATGAATTTCATATTTCAACCGACAAATCCTTGCTGGATGTCGATGTAATCTTTAAATTTATTTCCTGCGAATCTTATTGGGACTAGGCCGAAGCCGGGAACTTATCCAAAAAACAATTGATAACTCCACATATTGTTTCGGAGTTTATCAAGGTACAGAGCAAGTTGGGTTTGCACGCGTTGTGAGTGACCTAGCCACTTTCGGGTTTCTAGCCGACGTGTTTATACTGAGTGATTATCGCGGGCGGGGTCTGGGCAAGTGGATGCTTCAGACTATTATTAATCACCCTGAATTAGCCAACATGAAGAGACTTACTTTATTCACTAGAACACCGGATTTTTATTATGATGCAGGTTTTGAAATTTTTGTTCCGACAAATGAAATTGAGTTTATGGAACGGAAGGTTTTATAGAAGGTGATACATTGAAATTATGGCGTCAACTTATTTGTTTACTTATGGTACTTTATATTGTTCTGGGCGCTAATGTGGCAGCTGCCCAATATCAAAATGGCATTCCGGTTCTACTATATCATCATGTGAGCGATGATAGCAGTGATCTGCCCAAATTGACGGTAACCCCGGCGGAATTTGAACGACAGATGGCAATGCTCAAGAATGCTGGGTTTCAGACCATTCCGCCAGGAAAACTAATAGCGTATATGAGAGATGAACCTGTCACATTACCAGCCAAACCCATTCTTATTACTTTTGATGACGGCTATGAGGATAATTATGCCAACGCCTTTCCGATATTAAAAAGTATGGAATTTCGTGCTGTCATCTTCATGGTTGGCGTAAACCTTGACCGGGACAAACGGCTGTCAAGCCATCAAGTACAGGAGATGTCTGCCTATGGTATTACTTTTGGCGGCCATTCGGTGACCCATCGTGACTTAACCACACTAACAGGCACAGCCTTAAACCATGAAGTTGGAGACATCAAAAAGAAACTTACTAATGTCACCACTTATGAAGCAGATTTATTTTCCTATCCTTACGGATATTTTAATCTTACTACCTGGGATGCAGTTGTAGCAGCCGGCTATCAGGCTGCTTTTACCACACTTCCGGGCCTGAATAGTTCTAAACAGGACAATGTCTACTTATTGCGGCGAATACCGATATACAGTACTACCGACTTCAGTGCCCTCTTTATCCTTCTTAATGCCAACCAACCCAAAACCCAACTCTTGGAATATTCGCCAGAATCCGCAGAATAATAAAGAAAACACGGCTTGCGCCGAGCCTCTGGCGACAGCGGAAGCCGATGTTGCCTTATCCAGACGGAAAGTTATACTTTCTTACAGGATAAAGAAAGCACGGCTTGCGCCGAGCCTTTGGCGACAGCGGAAGTCGATGCTGCCCTTATCCAGACGGAAAGTTATACTTTCTTACAGGATTATTAAGACCGCCCGGGCTCGCATCTGCCCGGAGCGGTCTTAAAATTATTTACTGGCTTCAGTGTTATCTCTCATACAACAGACCTTATCACCTCGGTCGCGGTGAAAGTTAATACACTCACAGCACTTCCCATGTCTTTCACACTGGAGCTTCGGACAGTTGCAGTTTTCTTCATTACAGTTAGCCATTGTAATCTCCTCCTAAATTAAATAATAAAGTCAATATTCACCACAAGTGAGATAACTCCTGCCATTTGTTTTGGACATTAAGTACTACAGGTTTTGAACAATGTCTGTCCGATACGTCAATACTGCCGGAATAAGCCCAGCTATCATACCAACTATGGCTCCGCCGACAGCAATATACACCTCAGCAGAGGTAATGCCGGTAGTTAGCGCAATAGCTGTCTTGCTTGCCGCTGCCCCAGCCAAGAGCGCGTATACACCATGCCCGAGCAGGCTGCCAACAATGACCCCGGTCAAAGAAATGATAGCTCCTTCAGTAAAAATAATAGCAAAGACATCATGGGTACTGGCACCAAGAGCACGTAAGATAGCCCGCTCCCGAGCCCGGCTCAACGCTGACCAGTAAATCGATAACACCATTATCATCAGCCCCATCGCGACTATTATATAGGCAACGGTTTTTAACGCCTGTTCACCTTGCCCAAGTATGGCAAATAGCTGAACAATTACCTGAGCTGGAAAGACAATTTGTGCTGCCGGTTCCCGCTGAAACTGCTGATAAAGACGCATAGCTTCACTATACCCTTTAGGCTTTATAAGAATGGCGGTAACTGCTTGCTCGTGATCATGATCGTCATGGCTCTCAGTATTTTCTGCTGCGGCAAGGCCAGGCTCATGTTTTTCATGGGCCTCCCAGATGCTGGCAATCGAAACCAAGATGGCATGATCATAGGGTCCGTTTACCGATTGTAGTAACCCTACAACACGGTAAGGCCGGTCATGGCTCTCGCCTCCAGCAATTGAACCGTGGACTGATTTAAACTCATCGCCAAATTTTAAACCCAAGGCCTGTGCTGCTCTTGCACCGATTACAGCCTCAAACGGCTCAGTAAACGGTCGCCCTTCTGCCATTTGCAGCCATTCTGGCTGGCCTGTTTTAGCCTGATGCTTAAAAATACCATTCCCGGCCCCAATGATGTTGTAGCCTTTATAGTTGTCACCAAAAGCCAGCGGTATGGCGGCAGCGACTAATGGATTATTTGCAATTTTGCCATAAACAGCATAATCAATATTCCCGATAGGCGTATCTTGCAGAAAAACAGTATTTAAAACCAGCTGATTAGGGCTGCCTTTAGCTCCTGCGATTAGATCAAACGGCTCGGTGGCCCGCACAAGCCCGGCTTGAATGCCACCAGCCAGCAAGGTTACTGTTACCATCATAGCAATTGACATGGCAGCCACAACTACGGTTAGACTGTTCTGTACCGGTTTTGCCAGAAGATTACGCCAAGCTACCGCAAACCGCACCGGTATTCACCTTCCCTTCTGTCCGCCCAAGCGAGTATACCTGGGGAAATTGATCTATAACTTGCCGATCATGTGTGGCTACCAGCAATATACTGTTATTCTCCTGCGCTAGCTGTCTGAGGAGTTCAATGACCAGTATACTGTTATCATGATCAAGGCTGGCCGTAGGCTCATCAGCCAAAATTAGACGCGGCTTATTGACAATTGCTCTGGCAATAGCAACCCGCTGTTGCTCGCCCATGCTCAATCGCTGCGGCCTGCTGTTAATTCTGTCAGCCAAACCTACAATTCCCAGCAGCTTTATCGCCCATTGACGTCGCTCCTGCTCAGGAATCACGCCAGCAAAGCTCATGGGTAGCAGCAGATTATCTACGATATTCAGGCTGGGAAGAAGGTTTAGCCTCTGAAAAACATACCCCACAGTAGTGGCGCGCCAGCTATCACGCCACCTTTCAGACATACCTGAAATATTGGTACCAGCAAAAATGATTTCGCCACTAGTCGGGGTTAGCAATCCGGAGATGAGATGCAGCAAGGTCGTTTTACCTGAACCACTCGGTCCGACCAATGCCAGCTGCGCTCCTGCTTTGACACAAAGTTTATCAATAACAACAGCTGTTACTGTTTGCGACTGGTCTCGATAATCTTTGCGGACTTGATTTAACTCCAACATGACGCCAGCTCCTTCACGTTTAATAAAAGCTATTCAATACTATCCGCATATACCCTCACCAGGCTGACAAAACCAGTCTCGTCGTCCATCTGATACCCTAGCTCCAACCTGCCGGTGACAGTAATGGGGCGGTCAAAAGATAACGCAGTTACTGGCTGTGAAAGCTTTACCACCACAATATCATTCGGCCAGTCGGCATCTGTTGAGCAAAACGGACATATTGCCATAGGTACTTTTGTCAGAACAAAAAAACTCAAGGTTGGCTTGAGCGGAGGAGCCATAAAGCCGCTAATCTTAACCACCTTACCATCAAGGCTTTTAAGCTTAGGCGATAATTCGAGCCCCAATGCCGAAGCGCCGCTGTACATTTCATTAAATTCTAAGGCTGTAGCCTGCTCTCCAAACCATGGCAGCCAAGCTGGTGCCGCCTGGGCGGGAGTACAAAACAGGGACGATTCCGCTCGGGGAACCGTCCCTTCTTGCCCCGTCCAGGGCAGCGGCAGCCCGGCCACAATGATGGCAAGGATTATTGCACACATACACCTGGCCAGTTTTACCATTTCTGTTGCCTCCGGCTACTATTTTTTTGCAGTTTTACGACCGTCTAAGCCTAGGGCACGCGCAATTCCATAAAACACTTCCGTATTGTCCAGAACACCTTTGAAGTACTCGGCGCCAGGACCTTCGGCAGTCAGCGGTACATCATCGGCAGCATGAACCTCTGACGGATCTGAGGTAGGAATGTTACCGACTTTAAGTTCACTCCCCTGGGGAGCTCGTTTCGGATTGGCTACAGCCTTACCGTTAGCCATGATGGCTGGCGAAGTGGGCACTCCCTGGAATCGGTAGTTCTCGTAGTAATCCGGGTGATTGGCAAATTGAACAGCCAAAGTCACGCTCGGATTGGGATCATCCGGGAAACCATCGCCGTCAGTATCGGCAAAAGTCGTCCAGCCTGCATCGCCATAAATACGGACTGCGTCGCGGCCGGTTTTTCCATCCAATTCATGATAAGTACCGGTAATGCTGGCACCATGTGCATGGTCAGCTACAACTATGATTAGTGTGTCGCCGTTCTTTTTGGCAAACTCTTTGGCAATGCCTACCGCTTTGTCCAGCTCGATGGTATCATAAGCAGCCCGCTGCCAATCCATAGTATGCAGTTGTTTATCAACGCAGGCTCCTTCCACCATTAAGAAAAAGCCATTAGAATTTTTGCTTAGGGTGTCAATCGCAGTTTTCGTCATATCCATAAGGTTCGGCTGATCAGTAAACTTACCGAGAACAGCCGGATTTTTAGTTACCTCGCGGTCAATATACACGTCCATATTATCAAGTTGGAAAAGACCAAGCAACTTACCCGGTGAAGCCGTCTTTAACTCAGTCTTGTTTGTTGCAACTGTATATCCCTGCTCCTTGAACTCTGCAATCAGATTCCTATCATCGGTACGTTTTGAGCCTGGCACACTCTTTGGTAAAAAGTGGCGAGAACCGCCGCCGAGAATGACATCAGGGCGGTGCGCAGGATTAAGCATATCCTGAGCGATGTAGTTTTGCTCACTGCGTCTGCGGGTATGTGCCAACATGGCTGCCGGCGTAGCATCAGTTATATTAGCTGTAGAAACGATACCAGTACTCATCCCGCGAGTCCGTTTTGCCAGCTCAATAATATTTTCCACCTTGGGATCATCTAATGGATCTTTGCTGCTGTCAGCATATACACCCATTGCGTTCACAGCGGTTTTATGGCCGGTGGCATAGGCTGAAGCACTGTTTGCCGAATCTGTGACTAACGAATCATTGCCTGAGGTAGTAACAATAGCCACATTGGACATGGTATCCATTTCCAGGAGACCGTTATATTTACCTTCGGTAATCCCTTTAGATAGAATGCGGCCGATTTGACGGGCTTGCAGGCTCATACCGTCCCCAACAAAGAGGATTACATTCTTAGCCTGTTTTCTGGCCTTCTCGGCAGTCACATCATAATTGATGAAACGCTTCTCCATGCCCTGCTCGGTTTTTACATTAACAACTACTGCTACTTTGCCAGCTTGGGTAAAAGCAACGTCGTTTATACGGTATGTACTCATGTTGTCAAACTTGATAGCAGCCTCTTTGCCAAAGTATTTTTCAGCTTTCATCCCGTTTACCAAAACTTCTATTGCTTTAGCTGGAGCATCTGTTTTGACCTCAATAGCAAAGTCAAATTTTTGTCCAATCAGGAACTTGGCCCGGTCGATCGGTAAAACATTAACATTCGAGACTTGGGGCGCACTATAAGCAGCATAAGTTACCGTCGTTCCTGTCAGAAATGAGGCAATAACCGCCAGCGCCACCACAACCCGCAAAAAACGGGATTGGCTTAATACAGACATACTTGGTTTGTACACTAGTTGCACCTCCGTGAATAATTGGTTTTTTCCCTATTCCTATTATGACAGGCCTCAAGGTGCACAAAGTTAAATAATGGTTAATTTTATGTTAAACCATCTCATTTTTCCATAATTTACATTTTATTTACTTTCACTTAACACTGAGCGGGCAGTAATCAACTAAAATATTTCTAGTCCATAAAATTGGAGGGATAGCTGTGAACAACTTAATTAAAGACATGACACTTGACTGTAACCGGCGTGACTTTATTAAAATGTCGGCAGGCGCGATGGCTGCATTAGCCGCAACTACACTCCCCCTTTCTATAACTGCAAAGGCCCCGTCAATCAAAGCCGCTAAAATCTCACTTAAGGATTGTCTGGCAATGGATCCAATAACCATGGCCGAAAAATCCTCTTACGTGAAATCGTCCTATGACTATTTACTAAAAACAGCCAATGAAATTCAAGACATCAAACTTCGCCGTTCGACAATTGAAATACTACAAAATCCTGCACCCCGCCTGTTGGAACTCTACCCGTCAAATGCCGAGAAAGAGCAGGCAAAGCAGCGCCTGGTGGCAGCAGGATGGCTAAAACCTACTGCGGCCTACGATGACTTTCTGCCGCCATGTAACAACCCAAGTAAGGCAGTAATTCCTTTCTACGCAGCGCCAGGAAGTGGCTATGGCAGCCATCACTCCTATCCGGGCGGACTTGCCACTCATGTTGCCGTAAATGTCAAAGCAGCCCTTGGCTTTTTTAACGCTTACAAAGATATTTATGGCTTTCCCATGAGCCGGGACGTAGTAATTGCCGCCCAGTCGCTTCATGACCTGCATAAGCCCTGGGTTTTCCAGTGGCAGAAAAATGGCGCCTCCCGCACAGAATTTCCGATCGCCGGTCAAGGCGCCCACCATGTTCTCAGCCTTGCCGAGCTAATCCACCGCCGCTTCCCGGCAGAAGTTATTGTTGCCCAAGCTTGCGCCCACAATCATCCCGGAACCCCTGATGACGAGCGTGAAGTTGTTAGTTGGCTAAATGCAGCAGCGATTTTGGCAAATCAAGACGCTGTTTCTTTCGGTTTATTGACCGAAGATGGTAAGACTCTGCCCTTGCCCCGCCGCACTGAAGGTTTTATTACCCACTTAGGCGATCACGATTGGGTATTGTCTGTTCCTGTTGCCAAGTGGATGATTGCCAAGCTTGGCGAAATTGCTAAACAGGAATATCAGATGACTGACGCCGACCTACAGAGCCAAAAATTCTATGCCTTTAGAAACTACGTTTTTTCTCAGGCTACACTGGAGCAGCTTTATTTAATTTGGACAGTTGACAGCCAAGCTGCACTTGTCGACACCGTGAAGTCAATCGTAACACCGTAAGGGGTTTAAGAGCGGAGTGATTTGCGCCCCGAGCCCAGTCAATGAAGTGAGACTTAGTGGATAATAATTGCGGAAAATGTAAAAGTGGCTGCCTCAATTTGATATTGAGGCAGCCACTTTTATACTATCTACTCAATGCCAATTCTTTACGGTCAGCCGCCTGTGGGGGTTGCTCCAGCCAACCGTATTTAATCATAATCTGCGCTCCATCTTCCCCAAACTGTGCAATCTCAGCCATGAGACGACCATACTCACCCGCGACATCTACCCTTGTACTTGCTCCCAATGCTGCTCCGTAATTTGCCATACTCATCGCAATCAAGAGAGTCACTTGTTGCATCATCAGCTTGTCGGAGAAGGGAGCAATAGTCGAATCCGTTACCTCCGAGTCCCATATCGCCGGAGCCGACAGGTCATCCTGTTGAAGCAGTGAGCTAAACACTTCAATATGTTTTTGTGATATATCTTGCCCTCTCAAAAAGAACTCGCGGACATCCTGCGACTGCGCGACTTGCGCAAATCCGATGAGAATCACGCGGCCCATGGCGTTGGTTGATATATTTGCGAACAGGTGAGACAGTTCCAGGGCGTTCAACGGACGGTTCTCGCCCAATATACTACCCATAAAACCTGGAGACTCGACAAACTGAACCTGCTTAGGTACCGGAATATACGGCGCTCTAATGTACACCCCCTTTGACAACAAAGTCTGCGTAACCTTATCACTCAATTCCTTGGTGGAATCGATACAATGCCCGAAATACTGGCGCACGTCTGAACGTACTGCCAGGTTTAAACCCAATGCATACGCCGCCATCCCCGCGGCGGAGAGATGCCTCAGATAGCGCAGATAAAAAATATCGGTAAATAGTGGTGGTGCTTGTACATCAACATCTTCATCTGAATATCCTGTAGGTACTGCCATTCCCTCCTGCTTAAATATTTCCGCTATGGCTTGCACATGCTGCTCTGATAAGCCAAGCGCGAATTGAACGAGAGGCCGTACATCCTGATCCTTCACTTTCTCCAAAAAGTATTTCAGCGTACACACCGCCATACTATCACTCATATAGTCGAGCCATAAAGTCCCAATTTCAACCGAGGTGAGCCGCAGATTTTGTTGTTCCAACTCGAATACACTCCTTTGCCGAAGTAAAGAGTACTATCTTTATCTTTTGCTGTGGTAACCGCAATTATTCGACTGAAGCTATCTTTTTCCAATCTGTGGCTGCTGATTTGGTTATTTCCCCCATAGGCGGGGATAATAAAACGAGTTTGGGTAGGTTAATTTATCATTGAAACAATAAAGTCTATACAACAAAAAATTAACCGATTAAATAGATCCATGTGCCTTGTGATAAGGAGAGACTAGCATGAGCGATAACTATACCCCACGCCGCAAAAGATTGGACCTATCAAGGTTCGATACCATGCAGATGCATGTCAGACATCCGTTGGTTGCTGTATGGTGGGCAATGTCGTTTGCGGGCTTTGGTCAAATGATGGTCGGCAGTTATGTCAAAGGCTACGTGCTGGTAATTCTCGAGATTATCATTAATATGCAGTCGCATTTAAACCTGGCGATAGTATACTCGTTCACTGGGCGTTTTGAAATGGCAAAAGAGGTCCTTGATACCCGTTGGCTTCTGGGCTATGTTCTCATTTATGTTTATGGCGTATGGGATTCCTACAACCTTACCGTGAACACCAATAAGCTGGCGGTGCTTGCTGCCAGAGAAAAAGCTCCGATTGATGTATTCAAAATGATACCGTTTAGCATCAACTACTTAGACATAAGGGTGCCGTGGGTGAGTGCTTTCTGGAGCCTCGTGCTGCCGGGATTGGGACATATGTATGTTCTGCGAATGGCTACCGGCTATTTCTTGATTGGTTTTTGGTTTCTATGCGCCTACTATTCGAGAATATTTGAAGTCCTGCATTTTACCTTTTTGGGAGACTTTGCCCAGGCTATCGCCGTTGCTGATCCGCAATGGCTGCTGTTCATGCCCTCGATTTACGGCTATGCTATTTACGAGGCATACTCTTCTACTGTAGAACTTAACAAAATATTCGATATAGAGCTACGTGAATTTCTCCAGAAGAGATACCAAGCGTTTGCGCTTGATCTTCCCTTTTTGAAAACAGAGGAGGCAGCCGAAGTGTTAATAGCGGCAACTTTTGATCATTCACAATTCGTTGAGCTGGCAATCACAGAATTGGAAGAGAAAGGCATAGCCAAAGATAAGATACTAGCTATTCCTCTCGTACAGGAGCATAAGGACTTTGCCATCTTAGATACCATCCACCGCGCCGACGGGGTAAGTATCTTTGATACTGCCTCCGTGTTTGGGACCACCGGCATGACGCTGGGAGTAATATATGGTTTTATCTGGTCCTGGGGACCGATAATATGGGGCCTAATTGGTCTAATTGCCGGATCAGCCATGGGGTTCATCTTGGATTATCTGTTAACTAAGAGAATAATATCCACTGAAAGAAAAGCCAAGGAATCAGAGCTGGTGCTGATAGTTAGCTGCGAGAAATATCAAAGTGCTTTAGTTGAGAAAGTTCTGCGAAGCAATACTGCTTTCGGGGTTGGCAAGGTAACTGCATAATTGTCATAAAAATCATCATTGACAAAACAACATTTGTATGTTACAAATATTTTAAAGGGGCGATCCAATAAATGCCAAATCATATTAATGACCTAGATAAATATAATCGCTGTGTCGAAGACATCGGCGAACTGCTGCAGCGGACAGTACGAATTTGCCAACTATTTGAACGCGAACAAATCAAAATCCATGGATTTACCAGTTCACAATGCCATATACTGTTGGAAATTCTCAAAAACGAGACGCTAACCATTAACGAAATCAGCGCTAAAATGAATTTGGAGATAAGTACTATTACCAGAATTATGGATATTCTAGTGCGCGACCAACTCCTCGTGCGAAACCGCCTTAGTCATGACAAACGAATTGTTGAGGCATCTCTAACTGAAAAAGGAAAACAGGAAGCCTACAAATTACAGGAAACTATCCGCGACTATTATAAGAACGTAATATCCTACCTCCCCCCCGGCCATGTGCGTGAAGTAATGAGCGCAGTTGAACTGCTGCTGTCAGCAGTAGAACGGTCAACTCGCCGCAGTCTATAAATTTTTTTCGAATATATTTGTATTATACAAATATCATAAAAATCATAAGGAGGGACATAAACTCATGCAGTATATTCAAGCCAAAGTAACCCAGGAGGCAAATTTCTATGGAAAACTAAACCCAGTTGAGCTTATTGAAAAATACGGGGGCCCGCTATACATTTACAGTGAGCGAATACTCCGTGAACGTTGCCGGGATATCAAGCGACTAATGAGAGGTCCGAATTTTATCGTGAATTACTCGGCAAAGGCCAATAGCAATCTGTCATTACTCAAAATCATTAAAGATGAAGGCTGTTGTGTTGACGCGATGTCACCTGGTGAAATCTATGTGCAACTGCAGGCAGGGTTTCAACCCGCACAAATTCTCTACATTGGCAACAACGTCTCAGCAGAGGAAATGAACTATGCCATTAATCAGGGCATCCAGGTAAGCGTTGATTCGCTGTCACAACTAGAATTATATGGAAAAATCAACCCGCACAGCACTGTCGTTGCCCGGTTTAATACAGGGGTTGGCGCCGGGCACCACAAAAAAGTGGTCACTGGCGGCGAAAAAACCAAATTTGGAATTGAAACTGCATTCATACCAGAGGTAAAGGATATTCTCCAAAAGTATCATCTACGCCTTATCGGAATTAACCAACATATCGGATCGCACTTCATGGATACCCATTCGTATATCAGCGGTGTTCAGGCACTGCTGGATGTAGCAACGCAATTTCCAGATCTGGAATTTATCGACCTCGGCGGCGGGTTTGGCATACCCTATCACAAATATGAAAATGAACAGCGCCTTGATTTGGCTGAGTTGAGCGAAAAATTAGAAGTAATCCTTACCAAATGGGTCAACACCTACGGTAAACAAATGAATTTTAAAGTCGAGCCTGGCCGTTATTTAGTAGCCGAGTGCGGTATTCTCCTGGGCAAGGTCCATACGGTTAAGACGAATTATATGACAAAATATATTGGCACAGATCTAGGATTTAATGTACTCATGCGGCCGGTTCTATACAATTCCTATCACGATATTGAAATCTACCGCAGCAGTAATATGCAATCAAGATGCCAGGAAGCAGTCACTATTGTCGGAAATATCTGCGAAAGCGGCGATATCATTGCCGAAGAGCGAAAACTCCCAGAAGTATTTGAAGAAGACATTATCGGGGTGCTGGATGCTGGCGCCTATGGTTATTCCATGGCATCTAATTACAACAACCGCCTCCGCCCTGCCGAAGTCCTAATCACAACCCAAGGTGACGATGTGTTGATCCGGCAAAGAGAAACACTGGAAGACTTGGTACGGCATTATAACAGCAACGCTCATTATTAAAAATTTGAAATGTGAAAGGAGTAAATCAATGCAAGAAAGCTTTATTCAACAGACATTTGCTCAACGCATTGGGGGAAATCAGTTTGGTAAAGATACAGTTTTATATAAGTTTGAAAAAATAAAAAGGGCCAAAAGAGCCGCAATAGCAAAGAATCCAGAAATGAAACTGATTGATTTGGGAGTCGGCGAGCCGGATTGGATGGCTGAGCCAGAGGTTATTGAAATATTATACAATCAAGCCCAACAAAAAGAAAATCGGGGCTATACCGATAACGGCATTCAAGATTTCAAAGCTGCAGCTGTCAGCTATATGGAGTCAGTATATAATGTTTCCGCTTTAGATCCTTTAACTGAAGTAAACCATGGCATTGGTTCCAAACCTATTTTGGCACTCCTGCCGTTAGCATTTATAAACCCTGGCGACATTACCATTATGACGGTTCCTGGTTATCCAATTATGGGTACCACGACCAAAGCTTTGTATGGCGAAGTTATAAACTTGCCACTACTAGAAGAAAATGCATTCCTTCCCAACTTGGATTCACTCACTGCCGAACAACGCCGCAAAGCCAAATTATTATATATCAATTATCCAAACAACCCAACCGGTGCCATTGCAACTAAAGAATTCTACGAAAAAGTAGTCCAATTCGCCCGTGAAAACCAAATCATCGTCGTCTCTGATGCGGCCTATGCAGCCCTCACTTTTGGCGGCGAGAAACCGCTGAGCTTCCTGTCAGTAGACGGCGCCAAAGAGGTAGGCGTAGAAATCCACTCCTTATCCAAAGCCTATAACATGACCGGTTGGCGAATAGCCTTCATTTGTGGTAACGAGCTAGTTGTCAAAGGCTTTGCTGCCGTGAAAGACAACAATGATTCAGGCCAATTCGCTGCAATCCAAAAAGCAGGAGCCTACTGCTTGCACCACCCGGAAATCACAGAGAAAACGGCCTTAAAGTACTCCCGTCGTCATGACATGCTGGTCGAAACCTTGACTAGTGTTGGATTTTCCGTAAGAAAGCCCAAGGCCTCTTTTTATCTCTATGTCCGCATACCGCAAGGAACAAAAGATGGGCGTGTATTTAATTCAGCAGAGGAGTTTTCCGAATATCTCATCACTGAGAAATTAATTTCCACCGTTCCCTGGGATGACGCCGGCGCCTATATACGATTCTCAGTCACGTTTGAAGCCGCAGATGTTGAAGAGGAACACCGGGTTATTGCTGAGATAAAACAGCGTTTATCCAGCACTGATTTTGTCTTTTAATAAATTCAATGCAACCTTTGCCATCACTCTATACCCTTCTTCATTTGGGTGAAGTACGTCGGCATAAAGCTCTAATTTGGTCTGCCTACCTCCGGCTTCCATAAACGCACTATAAAAATCAATCATGCATATGTTATTAGCCATGCCATATTCTCGCATATCTGCGCGGTATAGACCAAGAATACGTTCATCTTTAGAATAATTACAGGGTATTGGTATGCCGATGATTGGTATAATTCCATTTTGCACAGCGAGATCCACCATACGGGAAATATTATCATAAACCTCTTCAGCCGCCACACCGGCGCAAGCATCATTAGTCCCACCCATTATGATTACATGCGATGGTGAGCACCTGACAACATCATTACTAAACCGTGCCAGCATTCCCGCACTTGTGTCGCCATTAACACCTTTATTGATAATAGGAATACCCAACTCTTTATTAACCAAATTGCCCCATGCTGAGTCAGGTGTATACGGAAACCCGTACGTAATAGAATCACCTATTGCAACTACTTTCATAATTGTTGGATCACTTCCTTTGATAATCCCTTATCGCTTTCCATGGTCAAAGGGTTGACCGGATGCACGCGGTGGTTGTGAGGTTTTTGAAAACAAGACAAGTACTAGCAGTGTAACAATATAGGGGAAGGTTTTAAGTGCTACGCCAGGTATCTGCGCCAAAGCCGGGATAGCCTGCGCAGATGTTGCTATTGTGCTGGCATAACCAAAAAAAGCGGTAGCCCCTAAAATACCAAGCGGTTTCCATTGCCCGAAAATCAGTGCCGCCAAAGCTAAAAAGCCTAACCCAAATACCGTACCGTTAAACTCACCCGAATAAGTTGTAAGAATAATGGCACCGCCTAGCCCGGCACATGCACCTGATATGATGACCGCAGCATAACGTATAAACTGAACATTAACCCCTGCCGAAGCAACAGCCTGTGGATGTTCCCCACAAGCTCTAAGACGCAGCCCGAAGACTGTCCTGTATAAGACAAAATAGGCAACCGTCAAAATGAACAGCGTAAGCCAGGTTGTTGCGTAGGTATTAGAAAATAATAATTTGCCGACCACCGGCACCTCATTAAGTACAGGTATGTCAAACCGGGTAAATGGGTTAATCTGAATGTTGCCGCTGCCTGTTACATTGCGTGCGATAAACACCGTAATCGCACCGGCAATCATGTTAATGGCTGTCCCGCTGATTACCTGATTGGCTTGTAAACTAATGCTGGCAAACGCATGCAAAAGGGAAAAAAGTGCGCCTGCCAGTACCGCCGCTAAAAGGCCAATCCAAAGAGCCTGGCTGTGCATAATCGGCTGCAAAACCGATATTGTGATAGCTGCCGCAAAAGAACCGATAACCATCAGGCCCTCCAGCCCGATATTAACCACACCGCTCCGCTCGGAATACAGACCGCCAATCGCGGTAATAAGCAAAGGAATGGCAAACGCTATTGCATAGGGTGAAATCTGCTGCAAAATCTGCCACACATCAGGCCCCTCCTTTTTGGTCTACCAAAATTTATAACGCAATTCTGTTGACATAAGAACGACTAAGGCTTCTGCTGGCGCCCTGAAGGGCTTGGCACAAGCCAAGTCTTTTCTTATCTCTTTATAACCTTATCAATACCTTTTTCAATAAGTACACTTGTGGCGGCAAAATAAATAATTGTGGCAATGATGGTGTCGGCAATTTCCGGCGGTATGCTGGTCATAGCGTTCATAAAACCTTTGCCGGAATATAACAACCCAAAAAATAACGCGGCTGCCAATACTCCCCACGGTGAATTGGCTCCTAATAAAGCTACCGCAATACCGTCAATTCCTTGTGACGGCAATATCCCGATTTGAAGGTTGGTAGCATAACCGCAGTATAGCGTCATCCCACCCAATCCGGCCAGGGCCCCGGCGATCACCATAGAAAGAACAATACTACGGCCAGCATTAATACCTGCGTATTCTGCCGCATGTTGATTGAACCCCACAGCCTTTAATTCAAAACCAAGCGTTGTTCGCTGCAATATAAATACACTAAGCAAAACAGCGGCAATTGCCAAAAATATCCCTATATTAATATACGAGCCGTCAAACAGCTGCGAAAGCCACTCTGTACGCAGTGAGGCAGACACCGGGATATTCCTGGATTCTGTTTCAAAGGAACCTTTGAAGTAGGCTGGAACCAGATAGTATACCAGCCAGTAGGCTATCCAGTTAAGCATAATGGTAGAAACCACTTCATGTACATTAAACTTGGCTTTCAGCCAGCCTGGGATTGCCGCCCATAATCCACCACATACCAGCGCCGTCAAAATCATAACAGTTAACAAGAGCGGCTTAGGAAAGTCGAATGTTAATCCCACTGCAGTAGCGCAAAAGCCGCCGATTAACATTTGACCTGCTGCTCCGATATTAAAAAGGCCTGTTTTAAAAGCGAAAGCTACCGACAGCCCGGTAAATATCAAGGGCACAGCTGTTGCAATTGTGTTCCCGACCCGTTCCAAGCTCATTAAACCGCCCCGAAATAAAAACTCATAGCCGGTTACCCAATCATGACCGGTCAAAATCATAAACCCGGCTCCGGCTACCAAGCCTAAGAGAATGGTCAGCAGCAAAATGACAGCTTCTTTTTGACTTTGCCAATTTATCGTAGTCAATTAGTCTGCCTCCTTTCGAATACCAGCCATCATCATACCAAGGTCATTTTCATTTGCAGTATCGGCCTCAACCAAACCAACTAATTCACCTTGACTGATAACGGCAATACGGTCCGAAAGATTCAAAACTTCCTCTAGTTCCAAGGATACTAACAGCACGGCATATCCGGCATCCCGCTGCGCTATTAACCGTCTATGAATATACTCAATTGAGCCAACATCAAGACCTCTTGTCGGTTGTACTGCAATCAGCACCTTAGGGTTTAGACTTATTTCCCGTCCAATGATGGCTTTTTGCTGGTTACCGCCTGACAACGATCTGGCAAGCGTAACAGCACCTTGTGCGGCACGGACATCGAACTGTTGCATAATCTCTTTAGCATAATGTCGAATAGCAGGACGCTTTAGCAAACAGTTTTTTGAAAATGGCGGCCGGTCATAAACTTCAAGCACCAGATTATCTTCAATGCTATAGTCAAGCACCAGGCCTCGTTTATGACGGTCTTCCGGCACATGTGCCAACCCGGCATCGATCCGCTCTTTAATACTTAAGGAAGAAATATCTTTGCCCTGCACTAGGATCTGACCTGCATGTATCTTTCCAAGACCGGTTATGGCAGCTACCATTTCTGCCTGCCCATTGCCATCTACACCGGCAATACCGACAATTTCTCCGGCACGTACATTTAACGAAAATTTCTTAACTGCAAGCATCTTGGTCTGGTTAAGCACTGTCAAATCCTTGATTTCCAATAAAACTTCACCCGGAGAACGCGCCTCTTTTTCCACTTTTAAAAAGACTTGACGCCCGACCATCATCTCGGCCATCTCTTCTTTACTGCATGAAGCTACATCAACAGTGCCAACATAGCGCCCCCGCCTTATCACCGTACAACGCATCGCCGCCGCTTTAATTTCCTTTAGCTTGTGAGTAATGAGTATAATGGCCTTTCCCTCTGCGGCAAGCTTTTTCATAATCCCGATAAGGTCGGTAATTTCCTGCGGTGTTAGCACAGCTGTCGGCTCATCAAAAATCAAAACCTCGGCCTCACGGTACAACATTTTTAAAATTTCTACACGCTGTTGCATGCCTACCGAAATATCCTCGATTTTGGCATCTGGGTCAACATTTAGTCCGTAACGCTCAGATAATTCTTTTATCCGCCTGCTTGCCGACTGAGTATTGACAATGCCACACCTGTTGGGCTCAATCCCCAAAATAATGTTTTCCGTAACAGTAAAGTTATGAACCAATTGAAAATGCTGGTGAACCATGCCAATCCCCAAATCATTGGCTGCTTTAGGATTAGCAATCCGGACTTCTTGTCCGCGCACCCGGATTCTGCCGCTATCCGGCCGATATAATCCGAATAAAATATTCATCAACGTAGATTTGCCTGCTCCATTTTCCCCCAATAATGCGTGTATTTCACCGCGCCGGACGGCTAACGTAATATCATCATTTGCGACAATCCCAACAAACTCTTTGCGGATGCCTAGCATTTCTACGACATACTCCACGCCTGACAACCTCCTATTCTGAAGAAATAGCTTCTCATTTTATAAAGTAGTCACAGGATAAAACTAGGTCCGGATAAGAGACTGCTCACTCAAGCTGAGCTCTCTCCCTAATCCGGACCTATTCTACCTAGTACTTTCAAGAAGTTTGGGGTTATAAGCAGCTATTACAGCTTGAAATTAACGTAATAACCCCTCACCTTTATCGGCAACAGTTAGTTTACCTTCTTTCAAGCTGGCAAACACTTCTTTGACCTTGCTGGAAACGTCTTCGCCAAGATTTGGATTTTTAGCAGGAATACCCACACCATCATTTTTCGCATTGAAAACAAGTGATTTACCGCCAGGGAAATTACCATCTTTGACACTTTTAACCATATCATAAGCAGCTTGATTAACGCACTTCATCGCTGAAGTCAAAATAACCGATTTTGTCTTACCTTCGTCATAATAGCCTTGTGCGTATTGGTCTACATCGACGCCAATAACCCAAGCCGAGCGTCCGCTTTTTGTCCGCGCTATCGCTTCATTTATTACTCCTATACCTACGCTGCCAGCCGCAGCAAAGATAACATTGACACCCCTGTCATACATTTGAGCAGCCAATTGTTGACCTGCCGCAACATCATGAAAGGTTCCTTGGTAAAGAAAATTTTCGGCTTTTATATTAATTTTGGTACCAAAGTTAGCATTGGCGTACTTTATACCTTGCTGAAAGCCCCAGTTAAAACGCTGCACTGCCGGTATCTCCATACCGCCAATATAACCAAATTCGCCGGTTTTAAGCTGCAAAGCAGCCGCAACACCTGCCAAGAAACCGGATTCATGTTCGGCAAAGTTAATAGATACTGTATTCGGCCCAATGTTAACCTTACTGTAATCGTTGCCCGGATGCGGAACTCCATCCAAGATTACGAATTTGGTGTCCTTGTATTTTTCTTGAGCTGTATAAATCGAATTCTCAAATTTGAATCCAGGAGTAATGATCAATTTATAACCAGCATCATTTAGATTGGCAATCTCTTTGTCATAATCGGCTGTTGTCGTACCAGCCGGACGCAGATATTTGGGCTTAAAATTAAAATCTGTTCCCGCCTTGGCAATGCCCTCCCACGTTCCTTGATTAAATGACCTGTCATCAATTGTACCTGCATCTGTAATCATCCCCACCATAAGACTCCCAGCAGCCGGAGCTTGGGACTGCTGCGTACTGGAACAACCGGCAAGCATAATAGATAAACTAAGAATCAATAGTAATAAAGGCAACCTTCTTTTACTCATGTCTTGTTACCCCCTTAATCATAAGCTATGATTAATTTCTCCATCTGCACAATGAATCCTTCTACATTTCCTCAATATTCCAATAAAAGTATTCGATAGGAAATTATATATTTCCCCCTATCTTTCGCTAGGGACTGTCACCCATTCTGCCACCGCGAAATAACCCTAATACCAATAGCAGGAGAATAATCACAAAGATAACTGGCAGAATATAGTAAGACAAACATAGCACTTGTAAAAACAAATTTTCATTAAGAAGGTACTATCACTATGCACAACCAACCCCGCCGTCCCCTTATGACCATCAGCCTGTATGGCGTTACTTATTTCCATCGGCAGAATCCTTACATGGTAGCTTGGTTGTCCGCTTTATATCCCGGTTTTGGCCACTATTTGCTTAATCAATATGCACGGGCTACCTTATTAACTTTATCCGAAGTAACTACAAATACACTAATTCATATAAACGAAGCAATTATTTATTCCTTTTGCGGGCAATTTGAAATGGCCAAAGCCGTCATCAAAACACATTGGCTCTTGGGCTATGTCATCATCTATTTTTATGCAATATGGGACAGTTATCGATCTACTCTGGTGCAAAACAAAATGTGTCAGCTTGCAGAGCTCGAAAATGAACCATTACGTTGTACAATCATTCATCCGTTTGAGATTCAATATCTGGAGCAAAGAAATCCATGGATGGCAGGCTTTTATTCTTTCTTTTTTCCCTGTCTGGGTCAACTGTACAATCATCAATGGTTACTGGCATTTTACGGAATAATTTGGTGGTGGATTTACCTTTCCTTATCCCATGCGCATACATCCCTTTTGTATCTGTTACATAACAATGCCCAAGAATCGATTGCCGTACTTAACCCGCACTGGCTGTTATTTATGCCTTCCGTTTGGGGAGGATCGATTTATCATGCCTTTTATACAGCCTTGGAACATAACCGGCTTTTTCGGCTGGAGCAACGCCAGCATCTCGTTGATCGCTACCGGAATTCCGAAGTGCGCCTCTTCCCCTAAGTAGGTGCTGACAAATTGTTGATTATTGGAACTTTTGAGCATTCCCTTGAGTTAGAACAAGTATTAGCTGTATTGGAGCATAACGGAATTGCCAGAAAGCATATCCTGGTAATCCCTATGGATACGGAGCCCACTCCCCCAGTCCGGTTTATTACCAAAGCACGCGACCTCTATGCCAAAGGTTTCGAGGTAGGCGTGTCCTGTGCTACGGGAAGCGCTGTCATTGGTACGAGTATCGGGTTTATTTTGCCATGGGGGCCCATCTTTGCAGGATTAATGGCTGCCGCTACTGGCTTTACTATCGCTTTTGGAATATATCTTCTCATCAACAAGGGCACGCACCGGCATCTTCCGAAAAAATTACCCGAAATCACTATCATCGTCCAGTGCTTGGAAGAACAGTCTATCCCGGTTATGGAGACTATGTGGGAATATCGGATTCTAACAGTGGGCCGAGTTCCGGAGCCATCCTAAAAGACGACTTCATTTTTGGCTATACCAATGCTTTTGTGTAACTCTGGCGGAGTGAGTGCAACAATATCTCTTGGCGCACGGGACGGTGGTTCTGCTTAGCGGTCACAAAAGCATAAAGAAAAGAGGCCAATAAATCAGCCCCTTAGTGATTATCAAGTTATTATTTTCAATATCTTTTAATTGTTGAACAAAACGTATTCAGCCTAGATTACTGTAACTATCATACAATACTAATTGACTGCGCTAGTACTACTTTTCGAAGCTTTTACAACAATGCCTTTATCATCAAATTCTACAGTTGTACCCGCTTCATAAACTTTAATACCACTACTGTCAGGCCGAAGTACGCTCGGCACTGTAAGCAACTTGGTGTCTTTATTTAATGTACCATTGACTACTTCGCCTTTCTCATTTAGAACAATTGCTTTCCCAGCCTTAAATTCAACAAACCCCGGACATGCCGAGTTATCAGTATAGTTTTCAGTTAGAATTTGTAGCCACCCGACGGGCCGTAGATAGGAATCACTGGATAACGTACAAGTTGCTAACATCCCATTTTTATGAAAACTTATTTCGCCATCAGATACTAGTATATGGTTTGCTTGATTTAGGTCGATGCTTTTATTAGAACCACTTATTATACCCTTAATAACTTCACCCTTATCATTGAATGTAACTTTTGTGCCACCTTTAAAAGGGAGATCCCTGTTTGTTGGTTCCTTAACTGTATTAGTGTAAACATAAAATGGAACAGGCGTATATGATGCTGACCTGATAGAATCCTGGGATGTACCAGTTTCATATGGCAAGCTTATGGTTTCAGCTAATATGCCCTCAAGAACCTCACCATACTCATTAAGGATAACAACGGTTCCTTTCTTAAACTTAGGTATATTAGACCAGGTTGACACTATGACTCCAGGCGGCGATATTCTTATATTCTCATTTAAAGTTTTGGTATATCGCGCCGCATCAACACTTGCCGTATGACAGAAAAGTAAAAAAGCCATAAATATAACCCCAGTTAATACCTTTAATAAAATTCTCTTCATGGTAATTCCCTCCATTTTGTCTTATGTATTCTTCGAATATTCATTTATCATTGTTTACCATTCGCTATGCAACTATATTATCCTCCCATAATATGTATATAAAATATGTTTATTACGTCATCTTCTCCGGCTCTATAACATTAATTGTGTAGCAAAAAAAGAAAGACGCGTCTCTTTCCGCGTCTCTTTCGAAATAGCCTGCTCAATTGTCACTTAAATACCCTCCTAACGTTAGTTGACAGGTATCAAGTTCGTTAAAAGCAAAAAAGCCCTACTGTTTTTTCAACAATAAGGCTTACAAATGCTTTCTGATGGTGCCGGAGGTCGGACTCGAACCGACACGTCACGAGGACACTTGATTTTGAGTCAAGCACGTCTGCCATTCCATCACTCCGGCATTTATTAAGTTTACATCCTGTAGCGGACATTAATTATGATATCATTTGTTCTCATTATTGTCAAGTACGTTTTATATCGATAATTTTTAGTACGCTAAAAGGATAATATAGATTGTTGGCAAATATATTCTGATGAATAGAGATTGCCACGCTAATGCTCGCAATGACGATGGGTTGGTACGGCTAACTTAATAAAACACGAAGGAATGGAACTACATAATGCCAACAATCAAATTCAATGGACAAAACCTTCTTTACACGATACGGTTAGATAGACGCCGAAAAGCCATTCAGATACGGGTACTTCCGACTGCCACTGTGGAGATTGTTACACCCGGAAAACTAACAAGTGATGAAATTGAGCATATCTTTACTACAAAGAAAAAATGGCTTACTGCCCGCCTTGACAAATTAGCTTCACTTGCTGCAAACCCTGTAAATCAGCAGTTGGTTTCAGGTGCCCAGATTCTATACAAAGGCGAACCGCATACACTTACAGTTGTACCTGGCAGCAGCAAACCTGAGATACTATTAAAGCCTGCAGAAGTCGTTGTAAAACTGCCTGCAAGCAATACAAGTGCTGATTATTCTGCGATGACCGAACGAATAGTAAAAGCCTGGCTTGTTGACCAGGCTGGTAAACTATTTGTTGAAAAAACCAATCATTGGGCAGCAAAAATCGGCGTTCGCCCTGCTCGCATAACGCTTAGAGACCAGAAAACACGTTGGGGCAGTTGTTCTAGCCTTGGCAATATAAACTTCAACTGGCGGATTATTATGGCCCCGCCGCGAGTCGCTGACTACCTGATTATTCATGAGCTATGCCATATGCTTGTCCCCAATCATTCAGCCAAGTTTTGGGAGCAAGTTGTTCGATTTTCACCAGAATACCAGGAGTGCCGTAAATGGCTTACAGATCACGGCAAGCTCATATCTCGGATATTTTAGCCTATTTTACTGGGGCTAGTTGTTTATCCTGAAGGTACTTTGACAGTAACTCGGCGGTAGTGCCGGTAATTTTTAGACAGGTATGCCTTTGTTCCTGACTGCCAAATTCGTGAGGATTAAGCACCCGGCAGCAGGCCGCACCAAACTCTTCGGAAAATATGCTGTGAAACTCCTGGGCGCTGCTATAAATAGGACCACGGCTTTGCTCTTTGCTATCCCTGCCTTGCAGCATGCCAAGTACCATTGTCGCCCCGGATAACGCGCCGCACATACAGCCGGCATGGCCAAGACCGCCGCCAAATCCTGATGCCATGCGGAGTGCTTCGTCAGAAACGTCCAGGTTAAGCAAGTCGCGAAATGCGCGTGCGACTGACTCGGCACAGTTATACCCCGCTTTAAAGTTTTGTCCTGCCAACTCTTTAGCGCTTACATTGTTTTGTTGCTGTTCAGACATAAACAATCCCTCCATGTTAAACTTTGTAATATATCACTTTTCCGGCCGCAAAAGAAAACCCTCTGCCCTGTAGCCATCCAGCACAGGCAGAGGGTTTCTTAGCTGCTGGTTTCATCAAACCCATAAGGTAGGCAAATCTTTACTGTTGTTCCTTCCCCTTGCTCGCCACTACATATCTCAAGTCCGTATTGAAGGCCAAAATAATGCTGGATGCGTTTATGGACATTGGTTATACCTAAACCCGAAGTTTGGCCT
Source organism: Sporomusa malonica (assembly GCF_900176355.1). Classification (GTDB taxonomy): domain Bacteria; phylum Bacillota; class Negativicutes; order Sporomusales; family Sporomusaceae; genus Sporomusa; species Sporomusa malonica. Next base: position 58,918 of record NZ_FWXI01000008.1, read on the forward strand.
TTACCAGCAAGTCTTTTTTCATTCCGGAAAATTCGTTCTATTTGGGCTTTATTAACGCCTACACCGGTATCGGTGATCATGATTTCTACTTGGTTACCTTGCATCTGTCCGGAAATATTGATATTGCCACCGTAACGTTTGGGTTCAAGTCCATGAATAATAGCATTTTCCACAAGCGGCTGCAGTGTCATAAATGGAATTCTTTGCTCCATTAGTTCTTCGGGGATGTTAATGGAGGCCTGAATCCGATCACCAAACCGCGTTTCTTGAATTAGTAAATAGTTTTTTATATATTGAACTTCCTCGCCAACAGTGACCATTTCATCGATGTTGCGCAAGTTGTTGCGTAACAAATCTGACAAGGCATAAACCACTTCCTGGGTACGGGGTGCCCCCTCTAGAAGAGCAAGGCGGGCAATGGTATTTAACGTATTAAACAAAAAGTGGGGATTGATTTGAGACTGCAGCGCCTTAAGCTCGGTTTCTCTTAAGACCTTCTCCAGGTCGGCCTTGGATTTCATCTCACTCATTAGTTGGGTTTGCGCAATATTAGCCATGGCAATCTCTACAATATAATTAGTCATAATGTACAGGAGGTCAGCGGCAGCCTTAACGCGCTCTTCCGGAACTACCCGAATTTCAGTCAGCATTTCGAGAACGGTAGTTTTATCTAGATTTAAGTCAGCGACTCCTTTTAACACCTCACTAGCAATATCTATTCCATTCTGAGGCAATACCACTTGACCAGCTAAAAACCCGCCTAAATGCTGCTGATTTAATATAATTGGTGCTCCCAAATCAGTAAGTCCACTATGACAGCGATATACGGAAGGACATAGTTGCCTAGCAGCCATTCTTCCACCGCAATCATCAGAACCTATACAACGAGATAATCCTTCAGGGGTCGAACGAATAAGGTTACACAGCCTTGTAAAATTGCTAGGTTTAGTGACTGGTTGCCCAGCACTGTCAACGATTACTGCAGCCAAACCGGTAGCTTCGGAAAACTTATCCTGAATCTCCTGTAAAACCTTGACATTAACAATATCTGCTAATGTTAAGTCGTGATAGACATGCATAAAACCCCTCCATAACCGGCCTAGTTTCAGGAAATAAAGCAGTACGTTGATTTATCCTAATATTTTGCTTTGACTGTATAATGTTTTGCCATCTTAGCATAAAATTCCTGCCAAAAACTGAAACATTCATTCAAGTGAAAAAAAAAACACTCCAAAGGAGTGTTATCTAATACGTCTACTAATTATCGAAGCTAATAACCCACCCAGAATACCTGTAACTAGCTGAGGCCAGCTCATTGCGAACATAATACCTGCGGCAAGGTTGGGTGGTACGGCAATAAAGGTGAGAAGCCACACAAATGCCCCATATAGAACTCCGGTTTTCCCGATTGTCCCCAGGAAAACCGCCAACACACGACCCCAACGCAGACTAGCTAAAAACAGGCATATATACGCCGCATTGCCCAACGCAACAGGAACAATAAAGACTGGCAGCGGTAAAAGCTGCTGAAAATAGGCTGCGACTGGCGCTACTACTGCAATCATAAGCGCTGGCCACAAGCCAACCTTTTCTGCGGCTATAAGCAAGGCTGAATTAACCAAACTGCCAATAATGAATGTAGACAGAAAAGACGGTATGGGAATTAAAAATCGCAGTGATTGAAATAGCAGGGTAAGCGCCAGCAGGAGCGCGGCTCTTGTGACAACCTTATGTTCAGACACTAGCTGCCCCCCCTGACTATCTGCGCCGACGGTTATTATTACCGCGTCCGAACATCATGTAGCCCAAAAGTCCAAGCAGGACTAAGTTAGCAATCATGCCATCCATTATTCCTAAGTCTACCAGAACATTCACGGCAGTTAAGCCACCAAGAAAGATCATCGAACGCTTCATGTCAATAAAGGGATCACGACGCAACATTAAATACGCCACCCCAAACACCACTAAATCAATAACTACCCAGGCTAAAGGACTAACAATAAGATACTTAATTATACTGCCTGCAATCATAACTGCCAGAACTTGAAACCACATCTGATTCATCTAAATTCCCCCTTCTAGTTTATATATATTTTGGAAAGAAGCAAAACGTCAAAACTAAATAAACCTTTCCCCAATAAGATTATGCCCGCGGATATAAAATTCCTGCATTTCTGTGCTCAATTCCAAAGAATATCATAAATAAACATCAACATTTTTCCAATTTAGTGTTTATAGTTTTACAAGTTTGAGCATACTTTTTAATGTAACGATTAACTTTTAAGGAGTGAATTTTCATGAGTGAAGAAAAAGGCTTTTCTTTTACTCTGTTTGAGCCGCATCGTACTCGTTCGCCCAAAAACGACGAGCCACTTATTGAAGTACGTCCTAATGGCCGTATTGTCTTTAACAAAAGAGCCACCCAACTTTTAGAAAACAATCATTTCTGTATGTTGGGCTATGATCCCGAACAACAAGCCCTCGGCATTCTGCCTATGGAAGAGTTACAGCCCAACACGTTCCCTGTACGTTATGCCGCGAAAGGTGCCTATATCGGCGCAAAGAAGTTCTTTAAGCATTTTGATATCTTACCAGGTCAACTAGTTGAAGACACGCCATTTAAAACTGGCCAATTTATCGGTATAACCCTCTAACCTGACATTTATTTATACTTTAAAACAAAAGTTACTCACTATGAGTAGCTTTTGTTTTTTCGGAGAAACGTTTTCTCTTGTCAATTATTATCAATTTGCTGTAAAATTAAAACAACAGCTTGCACGAGAGATAGGAGAACAAGTTATGGATAAGCAATCTAACACCGTTATAACCATGCCGGAATTACGCATTGCTTTTGAAGCCCAAGGGTACATCAGCGATAAGGAACTTTTGACCACTGTCTATTTAGCTTTAAAGTTAGAAAAACCTCTTCTGATCGAAGGTGCGCCCGGTGTTGGCAAGACTGAGATCGCTAAAGTATTAAGTAAAGTATTTGATACCGAGCTTATCCGCCTTCAATGTTATGAAGGTCTGGACGAAAACAAAGCCTTATATGAATGGAATTATCAGCGCCAGCTAATTAAGATTCAGATGAGCAGAGATATCGCTAACCAGTGCATTTCCGAAGAAGATGTTTTTTCTCCAGAGTACTTGCTGGAGCGTCCTTTGCTAAAAGCCATTCGTGCGGAAAAACGCCCAGTCTTATTAATTGATGAAATTGATAAAACTGATGAAGAGTTTGAAGCATTCTTATTTGAAATCTTATCCGATTTTCAAATATCAATCCCTGAGCTTGGCACCGTCAGAGCCAAACACATTCCCATAGTGGTACTAACAAGCAACCATGACCGGGAATTATCTGAAGGCTTGCGCCGGCGTTGCATTTATCTGTACATCGACTATCCGCCCATTGATAAAGAAATTAATATCATTCGCACCAAAATCCCTGAGGCCACTGAAAAATTGGCTCTGCAAATTGCCACAGCCGTTAACCACCTGCGCACTAAACTAACCCTTAATAAACAACCATCGATTGCTGAAACGCTTGATTGGACAAGATCGCTTATGGCCATGCACGCCGACCACCTTGATCCAACCTTGGTTAAACAGACGATGGGTCTGTTGTTTAAAAACCGTGACGATTTAATAGCATTTCAAAAGGATCTAGGTGCCGAGGGACTGTGCGCAGCTATCAAACAGGAGGATGGCCCTACGGCCATGACCCCAGCTTGTCACTGCCATGGCAACGTAAGTAGTGGGGGCTGATCGTTTTGAACTCGCTAGCTGATAATCTAGTAGGTTTTGTTCAGATTTTGCGCCAGCTCGGAGTACGGGTAAGCACGGCAGAAACCATTGATGCTGTCGACAGCCTGACTGTCATTGAACATTTTGACCGGGATGAATTTCGTGCCGCCTTAAAAAGCACACTAATCAAAAATGCAGAAGATCGAGCGGCGTTTGACCAAGCCTTTAACCTATTTTTTGTACCACCTGAGTCTAAACAACAGCAGCGGGAAGCTTGGGATTCCAAACAGCAGCTTGATCTCGAACAGTCGCAGCAGGTTCAGGAGGAATTAGTCTTCCAGGGACGCCCCCTCGACCTCCCTGAAGAACTAAAAGACGTCTATAAACGCCTGCCTGAACAGGAAAAACAACGACTACAAGATTTTTTGGAAAAGACCTCGACAGGAGCCAATGTTAAAGAGTCTTTTCAGCCCATAGTAGAAAACCTGCTTAAGAGCTCCTTATCCTATCACCATCGCCAGCTTTCACCTGAAGATTTAGCCCAGCTCGCTGCTGCTCGCCGTCAATTATTGGGTCATCATGAACTTGACCATGTTGTAGAATCGGCGGCAGGTCTTGGCGGTGCAGGAAAAAATCCTTTGCTGCATAAAAATATGCAGGATATCGCCGAACACGAAATCCCCCAGGTTACTGCCTTGATTAAACGGTTGGCCCACCGCTTAACCACCCGCATTTCCCGCAGATTCCGCATGACTGGCCGCCGCAAGCTGATTGACATTCGCCAGAGTATCCGTCGTAATATGCGCTACGGCGGTATCATGATTGCATTAAAATATAAGACTAAAAAAATTCATAAACCTAATATTGTTGTTGTTTGTGACGTATCAGCCTCAATGACAAAATATGTCCGTTTTACCTTGCCGCTTCTTTATGGGTTATCCAATGTTGTAAAAAATATTGAAACCTTCATCTTTGCCACAGATTTAGAAAAAGTAACCGACTATTTTCGGCGTAATGATGATTTTGCCCAAGTAAGCGAAAAATTAGTAACAAGCTCTACCCAAATCGGACAAGGCACTAATTTATTTATTGCGCTAACAAGTCTAGAACAAGAATATAAACAGTTATTGTCTCCTTCCACCCTGCTCTTTATTATCAGTGATGCCAATACCCTGGCACCACTCGAAACAGCCAGTGAGTTATCTGTCATCAGCAAAAAGGTCAAACGGATTTTATGGCTTAACACCCAGCCGAAAGAACGCTGGAGCCAAAATAGTGCTATCCCGCTGTTCGCTAAGCACAGCACCATGTTTGAGTGTTATTCGCTGGCACATTTAACTAAAATATTGTCTCTTAATCTAACCCGCCACACATAATCGATACTATAAAAAGGATGTGACTGACTATGTATTTTGACGGACCCGAATTAGTTACCCATTACCAACGTTGGCTTACCACTTATCGTGAGCCTATTGAAGCTAAACTAACCACTGCCCTGAGCCACAGGGACCAGAAGCAAGCCATGCATAACGCCATGGAAGTTCTCTTAACAGAAGTTTTGCCTATGGCCTTGGCTGAAATGATTTTGTACAACAATGGTCGACTGGAAGAAAAAATTCAAGAAATGGACCTCGGCGGCTGTTCAAGCTGCGCAACTAATTTAAAGTAAAATATAAAGAAAACACGGCTTGCGCCGAGCCTTTGGCGATAGCGCAAGCCGATGTTGCCCTTATCCAGACGGAAAGTTATACTTTCTTACAGGACTAAAAAACTGCTGGAGGCTTTAGGCCTCCAGCAGTTTTTTAGCATGATGTACAATTGCCACAATTTTGGGTTGGAACCGGCAGACCATACAGGGCTAACCTCTTTCCAAAAAGCGTTGTTTCTGTATCAATTCTGAGTAAAATTTGGTCATTGTAATTTACCACCGAACTATGGGCGTATATGCGGGCTCCATCTATGGTAAATTCTTGATAATCGTTTTCCTCATGTTGACCCGGCTTTCCCAGTCGCACGGACGGGACGGCAGCTGCCTGGGGAGCACCTCAGCCAGGTATCAAGCGCTGCTCAATCCTTACAGTAATAATACCGCCTTCTTGAGCTATAAACTCCTGAGCCCGATCAGAAACTGTCATATTCATGGTTTTTGCCGCCTTTCTATTTATTTACGGCCACACTCTTCGTCAATCATGCCCCAGTACGCTTCTTGAATTTTGCGGGTGATGGGGCCTACGCTGCCATTACCGACAGGCTTTCCGTTTATAGTAATAATTGGCGTAATTTCGCTATTGGTGCCTGATACAAAAGCCTCTTCTGCTGTTTTGAGAAATGCCTCGTCAAACTTCTTCTCGACAACTAAAACACCAAGTTCTGGCGCAATTTTTTCCATAATCAGCGTTCTGGTTACACCTGTCAAGATAAGATTGCACCTGGGATATGTCCAAGCAACGCCATCTTTAATTACGAAGAAGTTGCTGCTAGTTCCTTCGGTGACAAATCCATCCCGGACCTGAATAGCCTCGAAACAACCAGCTTCGTTAGCTTTTTGCTTGCCCATAACATTACCTAAGAGATTAAGAGACTTAATATCACATCTCAGCCATCTTTCGTCAGGAATGAGTAGACCTTTAGCACCTTCTAATTTATTTTTATCAGGTGCTGCTGCTGCAGGACGAATAGACATAGTCAGACATGGCACAACGTTCTCAGGAAAACCATGTGCCCGTGGCGATACGCCGCGAGTAATCTGAAGGTAAATTGCTCCTTCCATAATACCACTCTCTTTAATAAGCAGCTCATGAAATTCGGCAAGTTCTTCATACGTATATACTGCCGGAATTGTCAGCTCGCGCAGCGAACGATATAGTCTGTCCACATGCATTTTCAGAGCAAAGCAGCGGCCATTATACACCCTAGTTACTTCATATACGCCGTCGCCGAACTGATGGCCTCTATCTTCCATTGGCACAATGTTGTCATTTAAATCTATTAGTCTCCCATTTAGTAAACCAATTGGCTTCATGGAAAAAACCTCCTTATAGTATATTAATATACTTATTTACACAGCAGGTAGGAAACTCCTGCTGATTGAGAAAAATTTCTAGATCGCTATTTTAGTGCATCCAGCACGCTTTGGGCATGTCCAGCTACTTTGACCTTCCGAAAAACATGAGTGATCTTTCCCTGTTCATTGATAATAAAAGTTGACCGTTCAATGCCTATGACTTTTTTGCCATACATATTTTTCTCTTTGAGCACGCCATACAACTGGCAAACAGCACTGTCAGCATCGCTTAACAGCAGAAAAGGCAGCTCATGCTTGGCACTAAACTTTTCATGTGATGACAGACTATCCCGGCTTACTCCTAGGAGGACAGCCCCAGCGGCAGTAATATCGCCATACACCTCGCGAAACTCGCGAGCCTCGTCTGTTCAAGCTGGGGTATTATCTTTCGGATAGAAATACAACACTACCTTCTTGCCTTGAAATTGACCTAAGGTTACTGGATTCCCGCCAGTCGCTGGCAGTGTAAAATCCGGAGCTATCTGCCCTTCTCTTATTTCTTCCATCATTTCTTTCCATCTCCCTCAGTTAAAAGTTTATTGCAGTTACAGAAGTTACAACCTATAATTAATAGTGATATCTTATATAATATGTATTCAATAAAAACAACATCCTAAGGAGCAGCTGCAACTATGCCAAAACAGCACATACTTGCTCTTGATTACATCCGAGGTCTCTCAATGCTGGGTGTATTAGGCATTCATACTGGAGCTTATTCACTGGCCTACCCGGCTGTCAATCCACATCTGTTTGCGTTACTTGAAATATTCACACGGTTTAGTGTGCCCATATTTTTCTTTGTATCTGCCTTTGGCTTATTTATCAGTCAGCCGCTCAAAGCAGAGTTCAGCTATCTGGCGTTTATGCGCCGCCGTTTTAAAGCCGTACTGCTGCCGTATCTTGCCTGGTCTCTCCTTTATATGCTGCATTATACGTGGGCAAGCGGGGATTTCAGCATCTGGAATAGGCCTCTTGTGTACGAGTATTTTCTATTTGGCCTGGCATCTTATCAACTATATTTTTTGGTTATTCTGGTTGGATTTTACGCACTAATGCCGCTTTGGCGGCAGCTTGTGCGCTGTATTCTCAAAGCCCCGCTAGCGGGATTGCTCAGCCTGCTGATCGGGCAGATTGCTTTTAATTATTACTCAAGCTATCTACTTACCGCAGGGTTCGATAATTACTACCTTAACCTGGCCATACAACACCGCATGAGCTACCTGGTTTTGCACTACTTATTTATTTTTATTCTCGGCGCAGTTTGTTCGGAGTTGTATCCCCAGTTTTTGGCTGCGCTAGAGCGGAACAAACGAGTGGTCAACGTGTCTTTTGTCGCAACCTTAACCGGAATGCTGTTCTTCTATTATCACCTTGTTTATTTCAAGCAGTATAGTTTGGAGCAAGCCGTGAATACTGTCCATCAGCTTAGCCCAGTCGGAGTACTGTACACACTCGGGGCAACACTATTCTGGTTTAAAACTTTCAGCAGACCTTTGCCAACTAAGCTGTCAGCAGCTTTAGGCTGTCTAGGCCGCTATTCCTATCTGGTGTATCTTGTACACCCATTGGTTATGTATTATTTAATTGTTGAACTGACTAGGATGGCCATACCGCTAACCCCAACTGTAACTGTTGCCTTCTATTTTGCAACCCTTGCCTTAAGTACCTGTTTGGCATCAATAATCACCATGATAGGCACCCTTGTCCCACTACTCAGTCTGGCACTAACAGGGTCGCTTCCTAAACAGGAAACCATTCGTCAAAAAGCCTAATCATAGCATGGTTTTAGAAAAGAGGCGGACAAAATTGTCCGCCTCTTTATTTTAAAGTAAATATCCAAGCTGTTTCAACCGTTCTCGGTTAGCCGCCGTCATAGAGTCTGGACTGTTAAAACCACTACCATCTGCAGTCAAGCGCCTTTGGCTGCGCTTAACCCGTGTACAATATAAAAATAACAGCTGACAAAACTTCTTTATTGATTTTTCCTGTCCAGGATTGGCTTGCCGCTTAATCCAATCCTGGTAGAGCTGATCGATGATGTCAGCTGCAGTTGTGGTAAAATTTTGCCTGGAAACAAACTCAACTAATTGCAGGCATTCTCTCATGAGTACATAAAGAGCTTGCTGGCGAAATGTATCACTCAGGGGACCAGAATTAAGTTCTGAGACTAGCAGACGGCGGCCAACTTCAAAGAGAGGATAGATAATATCAAAACTCTCCCCCAAACTGCGCTGTGCTACAGCCAGCCTGGCAGCTTGTCCAACAGCGTCAACCGCTTGCCGCCAAGTATCATTCATCCTGACTTGCACCGCCAACTCAAGACTAAGCATAGATATTGAGCCAGCTACTTGGCTATACGGATTAAGACTGTCCATGCCGGCAATATGACTGCATTCTACAACAATACTTGCTAAAGCCTTGTGGGATAATATTTCCTTTTCTGCCAGTTCGCCAATATATTGGATTAACGGTTCAACCATACTGGCCTCTCCGGCTTTTACTACCCGGTTCAGCCAAGCTCCAAATATCCCGGAAACCTGTTCGTGAGCCAAGCTAGACTCAGGTTCGGCCGCAAGCCATCCTGCCAGCTTTGCCTGTATTTCGCGGATAAGCCCGACATCACCCCGGCGCAAAGCAGTGAGCCCGACTAGTCTTATTGCCCGCATTACAGAGGCGTGAACGGCGTCATCTTGTGCTATATAGAGACTGGTAAAAATGACTTCCACTGCCCTGGCAGCTAAAAAATTCTGCCGTTGCTTTAAACTGATAATAGCAATCAGGCCAAGTTGTTCAACCACAACAGGAATCTCAGCTGTGGTCACATTCTTAAGCAGCGGTCGAAATGTGTCAATACCGTGGCCGGCTGCATCAGGTTGGTTTGACCGCAGCGCAATATATATAGCAGCTGTAATACGTACAGACTCCCCTTGTCTCCCTAAACCATGACCTAATCCCAGCTTTAACATGTCAAAAGCCCGGTAAGCATCATCGGCTTTTCCGGCAATCAAACTAGCCTTCAACAGCTTATAGATCTGCCGCATAATCCGGTTAGCAGCAGCCGCATTCACCTGCCGTTGTCTAGTTACCTTATTTAATTGAGACGCAATACTCGCAAACTGCCATTCAAGCCGCCTGGTGTAAAACCACCACGCGGCTATGACTATCCCAATTAGCAAAATCAACCATACTGCCATAAGGGTTTCTCCCTATCTAGCGTTAATTTCTCCCTGATATACAATCCCCCGGGCAGCATCAACAGTAACAATAGTACCATCCTGCAGCCGCTCGGTAGCATCTTCAACACCGACAAGCACAGGCATTCCAAAGCTTACCCCTACTATGGCAGCATGTGAAGTCAAACCGCCTTCTTCAGCGACGATAGCCGCCGCTTTAGCAGCATAAGGAGCAGTTTCTTCGTCAACACTGTTAACTACCAAAATGTCGCCTTCCCGAAATTTAGTTTTGATATCTTTAATCGAGGTGGCAACAACAACTTTTCCGGTAACAGCTCGTTGTCCAATCCCTGTCCCGCGCGTTAAAATATTTCCGACAACATGAACTCTAATCATATTGGTTGTTCCTGACATACCGGCAGGCACACCGGCAGTAACAACAACTAAATCCCCGTCTTTAACAACTCCGGCTTTCAGCGAACTGGCAACAGCGCTTTGCACCATTTCATCAGTATTATTAAAGCTAGGCCCCAAGACCGGATAAACACCCCATAACAGCAGCATCCGGCGCACAGTTCTCTCACTTGGAGTAACAGCCACAATGGTTGACTGCGGACGATATTTTGACACCATGCGCGCGGTATAACCAGACTGGGTTGAGGTCACAATAGCGGCTGCGCCCAGTTCATGCGATATCTGCGCCGTAGCGTGGCTGATCGCGTCAGTCGTAGTACGCTGCAACTGAATCCCTTTGCCCATCAGTATATCGCTATGGCTAAGCGAGGTCTCAGTACGCACAGCAATGCGGGCCATCGTCTGGACGGCTTCAATCGGATACTGGCCTGAGGCTGTTTCGCCGCTGAGCATGATAGCGTCTGAGCCATCGAAAATGGCGTTAGCGATATCACTGGCCTCGGCTCTGGTTGGCCGCGGATTGGTGACCATAGATTCAAGCATTTGGGTGGCAGTAATAACAGGTTTACCGGCTTTATTACACTTTTGGATAAGCATTTTTTGTACAAGTGGTACTTCTTCGGCAGGAATTTCCACGCCAAGGTCACCCCTGGCTACCATCAGACCGTCAGATACCTTCAGGATTTCGTCAATATTCTTTACGCCCTCAGCGTTTTCGATCTTGGGAATAATATCCATGGAGTAACCGGCATCTTCCAGAATCTTACGGATGGCTAGTACATCAGCAGCCCGTTGAACAAAAGAGGGGGCAATAAAATCCATTTGACTCTGTATACCAAACATAATATCAGCGATATCCTGTTCAGATAACGGCGGGAGATTAATGGCAACCCCGGGTGCTGCAACACGCTTGCGATCACCGATTTGCCCGCTGTTGTTAACAGTAGTGATAATATCGTCGCCTTCAACGGCATCTATCTGGAGGCTTACCAACCCATCGGAAATAAGTATAGTCTGCCCAGGTGAAACTTCCTGCGGCAAAAATCTATGGTTTACAGACGCAAGTTCCTTAGTACCGGCTACATCACGACTTGTTAATACAAATTTTTGGCCTTTTTCTAAATAAACCTTGCCTTCAGTAAATAAGCCTAAACGCATTTCTGGGCCCTTAGTATCAAGCATAAGCGCGATTGGTCTCTTAACATTCGCAGCTGCTTCTCTTACCCTGGCCATCCGCTTGGCATGTTCGTCATGAGAACCATGTGAAAAATTAAATCTGGCGACATTCATGCCAGCCTGCATCATGGCTTCCAGAACGCCTGGTTTATCAGTACTAGGACCCACGGTACAAACAATCCTGGTCTTCTTTAGCAAATCTAACACTCCTTAACGACTTATCTTACTGCATGTTGACACAAAATAGCGTGAGCTTCATTAGCTTCTGATTCCAAAACCAAAATTTCATACAAACCATCCCCAAGAGCAGAAACGATTCCTGCCGCCCGGATGTTAGCAAGCACACCCTCATTACACAGCACATTTTTATACAGTTCGGCCTGTGCTCGGTTAGAAGCTATATATACTACGGTCCACATAAGTATCCTCCTATTAGCTTCTTTCTATTAAGATTACCCACTATAAAGGTATCTACTACTTTTATCCGATGAATAACCCGCTCTAAGACTCCCATCTTCTACAAGTGGGAGTTAAGAGCGGCTAAGTCCCTGGATAAGGGCGACTAACCTTCAGATGGGGTTAAAACCCCACCTGAAGCTAAGTCTACTTTATAGCTGTTCTCCAAAATTACCTGTATTCCTGCTTAATAAAATGGTTTTTCTGACAAGTGTCAGCACTCAAATTCTATAATTCAACAAACCCCAGCCATACTCGGTAAGGGCCAGGAGTACCTGGCGGTACTAATGCAACCCTGTCGCCGGGCTTTATCAGAGCGTGAGCTACCGTTTCAGCCTTGCCATTAATAAACATGGCTTCGACTTGCTCACCCGAAACTTCCAGCATATCCAAGAGCTTTCTACCGCTGACCTCACCAGGAATCATCAGGGTTAACGGACTAGTCCAGCCACGTTCCTTAAATAAGCTAGCCAAATGCAAAAAACCACGAATTTCAATTGTGTTCACCGCATTTTCAGTAGCCATAACAATCCTCCTCAAATCAAAAGCCTTGCCAAAGGTATAATTCACCATGATTATCATTTTTCCTTTATCCATAAACTGTATATTTTATGGATAAAGGAGTACGCCAAGATATGCCTGGAATCTCCGATATCTAAGAATTTTTAACTGTCGCAGATTCTCATTTAAGTAAACCTAAGGCTGCACTTACCATAACCTCTACCCCGTGGGCAAGCGCCTGCTCATCCATATCAAACTTGGGGTGATGGTGAGGATAGGTTATCCCTTTCGCCTTATTACCGATGCCAATAAACATAAAACAGCCGGGTACCTGCTGCTGGTAATAGGCAAAGTCTTCCCCTACCATGGCAGGGCTTAGCTCAACAACCTGACTTTCCCCCAATACTTCTTTACCAACTGTAGCTACAACTCCGGCCACCTGAGGGTTATTAACCACAGGTGGAAAACCATGGCAGCTTTCGAGTGTATATGTCGCGCCTGAAGCCGAGCAAATCCCAGTGCATATCCTATCAATACATGCAAAGATTGTCTCCCTGGCACTCTGGGAAAAAGTCCGCACCGTTCCCTGCAAAACAGCCGAATCAGGTATGATATTAAACGCATCTCCTGCTTTAAAAACCCCCATTGATAAAACCGCTAAATCATTTGCACTCAAATTACTCCCGGTAATCGTCTTTAAGGCCAACACAATTTGTGCACCGACATGGATAGGATCAACCGTCTGATACGGCATCGACCCATGACCGCCGCAGCCTTGAACAGTAATAGTAAACTGGTCAGGCGAAGCCATCATTGGGCCATAGGTTATGCCCATTGTCCCGACTTCAAGTGGCTGCCATAAATGTGCCCCAATAACAGCGTCCACACCATGCATTGCACCATCGGCAATCATATCAAGGGCTCCTCCCGGAAACTGTTCCTCACTAGGCTGAAATATAAGCCTGATAGTACCTGCTAATTCAGCCTGTATTGCCTTAAATACCTTAGCAATTCCAAGCAGCATAGCGGCATGTCCGTCATGTCCGCAGGCATGGCACAGTCCGGCATGTTGTGAGCAATAGGGCTGATTGATTTCATCCTGAATCGGAAGAGCATCAATATCAGCCCGAATGGCCACAGTCTTGCCAGGCTTGCTGCCATTAATCTCAACGATAACTCCAGTACCGGCAGCCTGCCGTGGCTCTAAGCCTATAGCCTTAAGTTCTGATAATATCTTCTTCTGCGTTCCATATTCCTGACCGCCAATCTCGGGAAAAGTCCGGAAGTAACGACGCATAGCAACTACAAAATCATACTGTGCTTCGACAAGTTCATGAATGGGTTTTCTCATGTCAGTTACCACCTTTTCTGGTTGAAATCTAACTGGTAAAATTCATCTACTACGGAATACTTACACAGTCAGCAGCAAATTCCTGCCTAACCTCCTAAATTAGCTATGTGTATCTATTGTATAGGTAAGGTATAGAATAAAAAAAAGGCTACCCCTGTTTAGGTTTAGCCTTCTAACTTAACAAAATTACCAATAATAATAAACTTTGTTTCCGTCATACTTGATATAACCATGGCGAAGTTTTTTAATTCTTTTTTCATCGGCCTTCATTTGAGTTAAATTCGCATCTTGGTTTGACAGTGCAGCTGCCTCAACTGGGGCTATTATCGCCACCATGGTAAAGACAACAACGGAAAGCGCGGCAACAAGCAACCTGCTTTTCATATATACCAGCCTTTCATGATAGTACTGGTATTATTCGTGTCCTAAGCGCCAGTTCCTGCCTCCGCTTGCGGAACTGGCTTAAGTATTATTTCCCAGGGTCGGTTGGTCTAATTTGCGCAGTTCCAGCCATAGATAGGTCCCTGTCAAGAGCGATGAAACAAAATCAGCAACTGGCCCAGCAATCCAAATGCCCTGTAGGCCAAAAAACTGAGGTAGAACAATAATGGCAGGGATTAAGATAATCACCTGACGCGACATGCTAAGGAAAATGGCATAATTAGCCTTACCCACTGCCTGAAAATAGTTGGCACCAATTACTTGAAAGCCGATAATTGGCAGCATGACTAAAAACAGGCTTAAACCACTTGAACCAATGGTAATTAGTTCAGGATTATCATTAAATACCCGGATTATTGGCGTAGCAAATAACTGTGTAGCAATAAAACCCAAGACAGAGACTGCCGTTGCTGCGTACATGCCGAGTTTTATGACCTCAATTACCCTTGTGTAGTTTTTAGCACCATAATTGTAGCCTAGTATTGGCTGAACACCTTGGCTGATACCAAATACCGGCATTAATATTAGCATAGCCACTCGATTAATTATCCCAATCGCTGCCACAGCCAGTTCTCCCCCATAACGCAGTAGACTGTAGTTATATATTACAGTTACTACACTAGCTGCAATCTGCATGATAAACGGCGACAAGCCAATTTTAACAATTTCTTTAACAATATCCGTGTCTAATCGGAGGTTTTCTCTGCGTAATTTAAGAACCCCTTTATCACTTGTGAGATAGTGTAACACCCAGGCCGCCGATACGGCTTGCGCACTAACTGTTGCTAATGCTGAGCCAGCTATCCCCAACTTGAAAACAAAAATAAATAGTGGATTGAGCATGGTATTCAACAAAGCGGCAATTAGCATGGTCGCCATTGCCACCTTGGGATTGCCCTCGGCGCGTATTATATTATTCAAGCCAAAGCCAATATGCATGAATATGCTGCCAATAAGAATGATTCTGGTAAATTCCCTGGCATAAGGCAGCACATTAGGTTCAGCACCCAGCAATACTAAAATCTGGTCTAAAAATAAAAGCGCAACTGCCGTCATCGGCAAAACCGCAATTATCATCATAGTGAACGCATTGCCTAAAATAACTTCAGCCTCATGGTGTTTTTGCTCACCCAGGCGAATGGACACCAGCGTAGATGCACCAATACCAATTAGCATGCCGATAGCCATCAAAATGATCATAATGGGAAAAGCTATGGTTACCGCTGTGAGGCCAATGTCGCCAACCCCATTACCGACAAATATACTGTCAACTATATTGTATAAAGCATTGACTACCATCCCCACTATGGCTGGCAGCGAAAAATTCCACAATAGCTTACTGATTTTTTCCTGGCCAAGGGCCTGGGATTGATCCATGAATTCCCTCCCGTAAAATAAAGATACATTATAAACAATAATGTATCCTATTGCGATAAGCAATATTAATTATAGTTAACGATAATTTACTTCTGGATTTACACATGTTATCAGCGGCTTGCCTGCTAATCCAAGCAGCAGGTTTTCAGCCGCCAAGAGTGCCATCCGGTTACGAGTCTCGGTTGTCGCACTGCCGATATGGGGTGCAATTAAGATATTAGGCAGTTTTATGAGCGGATGATCGGCCGGCAGAGGTTCAGGATCGGTAACATCCAGAGCCGCGTACGCAATCTGTCCTTCTATCAGTGCAGTATATAAAGCTTGAGTATCGACTACCGCGCCTCTGGCTGCATTAATGAAATATGCTGTCGTCTTCATCCTAGCAAACTCTTTTGCCCCAAACATTCCCCGGCTTTCAGGGGTGAGAGGTGTCAGAACTACAATGAAGTCAGACTCAGTTAATAGATTTTCAAAAGAGCAGTACTCAGCGTTAAGAGCTGCTTGATCAGGGCGCGGACGGCGATTATTATAGATAACTTTCATCCCGCTGGCCTGTGCCCGTCTGGCAACAGCCGCCCCAATGGCCCCCATCCCTACAACTCCTAAGGTCTTGCCAAACAAGTCCACACCCAAAGGCAACTGGAATCCTGGCTGCCATTTGCCGGCACGTACCCAGTCCCACCCTTCATGAATACGCCGTGCCGCGGTTAAGAGTAATCCAAATGCCAGGTCTGCCGTTGTCTCTACAAGTACGCCTGGTGTATTGCCAAACGGAATTTTTCTGTTCGTGCAGGCCTGAATATCAATATTGTCATAACCCACCGCCGATTGAGCAATTACCCTTAGCTTGGGCGCAGCTGCCAGCAGCTCCTCATTGACTGCTATATTTGTCGACACAAATAATCCCTCGGCATCCTTGAGCCACTCTGCCAATTGGCTAACCTGGGGCGCTACAGCCTGATTCCACTGCTGAACTTCACATTGTTCTTGAAGTGCCGCCAAGGCCGGAGGCATAATTCGTCCGGTAATGATCACTTTATACTTATCCATATATTCACCCCATAATATGTTCTATCTATAATATATTCCGCTCGGCTATCTCAAAATCCTTGGTATTTATATTTAATAGTAAAAGAGCAATTCCCGTGTTCTGGGAATTGCTCTTTTACTATTTGCACTGCAATTAGTCCTATTTTTTTCTACTATACATTACTATTGGAGCGACTCTATGCGAGAAACTACCTGCTCAGGTGTCATACCGGCCGCATCAATAACTGGCGCTTTAGTAATAGTGTTTTGAATGTCCATTAGATTGTTGTCCATGCCCATTACAACACATGCCATTACACTTTCCGTACTTTTTGGGCTCACGACCGTATAGCCTCTTTTTTCTAACGCTTGTTTGATTGTTGATAAATTATCTTCTACAGCAACTTTCTTAGCCACAGGAACACCCCCCTTCTACATTATTATTACCCGAAGGCAAACCTTCCATTACTGTAACCGCATACTGATGTCAGCCGCTTTAACCGATTGAGTAATAAGTCCACTGGAAATTATATCAACACCTACTGCAGCTAACTCGGGCACCTGTTCTATGGTAATGTTACCAGATACCTCTGCCAGCGCCTGGTTATCAATAATCTCTACCGCTTCTTCAATCATGGTAATAGACATATTCTCAAGGGCAATGACATCAACACCGCCAGCCACCGCTTCGCGTACTTGTTCCAGGGATTCGACCTCGATTTCAATTTTCACAAAAGGTGAAAGCTGCTGCCGAACTTTCTCGACTGCCGGTGCAATACCGCCTGCCGCCTGAATATGATAATCTTTGATCAGGGCCATGTAGTCAAGGCCATAACGATGGCTTTTACCGCCCCCCATCTTTACTGCATATCTTTCCAGCATTCTAAGACCTGGGGTAGTTCTTCTGGTGTCAGCAATAAGCGCCCCCGTGTCACTAACTGCTTCAACAAAACGCCGAGTTTCTGTAGCAATACCAGACATACGCTGTAAGAAATTCAGTGCTACTCGCTCGCCGCTAAGCAGGCTGCGAATGGGTCCTTCGATGATGGCAAACTTCTCGCCGGCTGGTATTTGGGCTCCATCATTATATCTGAAAGCTATTTTAATATTCCTGCTAAGCAACGAGTATACCCGGGAAAATATATCTTTTCCAGCCAGCACCATATCTTCTCTTGCCAGTAAATAACCTTCAGAATAGTGATCCTCTGTAAAAATGGCCTGACTGGTAATATCACCAACACCAATATCTTCTTTTAGCGCCTGCCGCAGCAGTTCTTCAACAGCCAGATTATTCATGGAAAAATGCCTTCCTTCCTATCCAATATCCTGTCTAATCTCTTCCCTATTTTGTCCAAGGCAATAAAAAACATCCCCGCTTTAGCCAACGGAGATGTTGCTTCTTTTCTATTTGTTAATTGTATAGACCGGATAGGAACCAAAGTTTTTATACCATAAGCATTTTTCCTCAACGGCACTAATCGCAGCGGCAATGTTACTTTCCGCTGTGCTGCCTTCAATATCAAAAAAGAAGATGTACATACCTAGGCCGGTGCGAGCAGGACGCGACTCAATCCTGGTCAGGTTGACTTCTCTTTTGGCAAATTCCTCTAATATATTGTACAGGCTTCCTGGGCGTTCGCCGTTAATCTGACACACAAGGGTTGTCTTACACTTTCCGGTTGTGCTGCTTGCCTGCTTTCGTTCCAGACCGATGAAGCGCGTCGAGTTCGCGTTATTATCCTGAATATCGGCGGCTAACACGGTTAACCCATAAATTTCGCCGGCCTTCAGACTTCCTACGGCTGCATATAAGCCATCGCTTGCAGCAACAATCCTTGCAGCCTCGGCGGTGCTCTCAACCGGTTTTAGTTTGGCTTCTGGATACAAAATTCCCAGTGTTTTTCGACACTGTGCTAACGCTTGGGGATGGGAAACAATTGCGGCAATTTCTTGACATCCTTTTTTAGCCAGCAAATTGTGCCTGACAGGCAAAACTACTTCTTTTGTAATATATAGGTTAACATCATGGGCAATGGTATCGAGCGTGATATTGACCGACCCTTCCAACGAATTTTCCACAGGCACAATACCTTCATCAACCTCACCTGTGGCAACGGCTCTAATGGCCGCATCAATACCGGCAAAGGGCTTCAAACAGGCTTCCTCTTTACCGTATAAACTTAATACGATCTCTTCACAATAGGTTCCCTGTGGTCCCAAATATCCTACTGTCCTTGTCATAATAATCCCTCCAAAAAATAAAAAACTCCCGTCCTCTAAAAGGACGAGAGTTCATCTCGCGGTACCACCTTTGTTATCCGCCAGACGGCAGATCACCTCATAAAGTACAGGCTTAAGCACCGATACTCCCCTTCGCTGATAACGGTAAAGGTCTCCGGCTCCGCCTACTAACCAAATGAACTCATCCGGATTTCAGCAAGCAACTCCAAGGTGAACTTCAGTAGACCACTCCGTGCCGGTTCTCAGCTTTCCGGCTCTCTGTAACGGAAAAAAGCATACCTACTTTTCCTCTTCATGGTTTTTAATACTGTTTTTCTCACTATAACATGTGGCCGCTATTTGTTCAAGTTTATTTTTCCCTGAAATACATTTGTCTTGTTAGCGAAGTTTTCTAGAACTTTTATCCCTTTCGGCGTCAGGATTGACTCTGGATGAAACTGCACTCCTTCTACATCAAACTCCCGATGCCTGAGCCCCATAATCAAGCCATCCTGTGAAGTGGCTGTAACCTCCAGGCAATCAGGCAGCCCGTCTTTGTCAACGATTAGCGAATGATATCTGCCAGCAGTAAATGGCTTGGGTAAATCCCGGTAGATACCCTGCCCCCGATGAATAATATATTCCTCCTTGCCATGTACTGGCTGCGGTGCACGGATGACCCGCCCACCAAATACCTCGCCAATGGCTTGATGGCCGAGACAAATCCCCAGTATCGGGACTTTCCCTGCAAACTGCGCGATAACTGCTTTGCTTATTCCAGCGTTGGCAGGCGTCCCCGGGCCAGGTGAAATAATGATCCCGTTATAACCAGAAGATTTTATTTCATCAGTAGTTATCCTATCGTTACGGACAACTGATACCTGATAGCCTAAACTGGCTACATACTGGTAGATGTTATAGGTGAAAGAATCATAATTATCAACAAGTAAGATCATGTCATTCCACCTCCTCAACAAGCTGCATTAAAACACGCGCTTTATGCATAATCTCCTGGTATTCCATTTCGGGCACAGAATCAGCCACAATCCCTGCCCCAGTTCGTACCGTGACTTGCTGTTTGTCAATAATTAATGTTCTGATCGTGATACAGGTATCCATATTTCCGCGGAAATCAAAGTACCCGACAGCGCCAGCGTAAGCACCACGGCTGTCGCCTTCCAACTCATAAATAATCTCCATGGCCCGCACCTTGGGTGCGCCGCTCACCGTACCAGCGGGAAAGCATGCGGTAAGCACATCAACAGCAGAAAACTTGGGGTCAATCTGGCCGGATACCTCTGACACAATATGCATGACATGTGAGTATTTTTCTACTTCCATCAGCCTGTCAAGAGTTACAGTTCCCGGCACACTGATCCGTCCAAGGTCATTACGACCTAAGTCAACCAGCATGGCATGCTCGGCTCGCTCTTTGGCATCTGCCATCAGTTCCTCGGCCAATTGGTCGTCCTCAGCCTGACTGCTGCCTCTGCGTCGTGTCCCAGCAATCGGGCAGGTCAGCACTTTGCCGTCTTCAAGTTTTACCAGACGTTCAGGTGACGCACCGACAAGCTGCTTATCACCAAAATTAATATAGAACATGTACGGCGAAGGATTGGCCTGCCTTAACCGCCGGTATAACGCAAAGGGATGCCTGGATAGCTTATAGCGAAAAGGCCGTGATAACACTACCTGAAATATGTCTCCAGCAGCAATATACTCTTTAGCCTGCTCTACCTTATCGATATACTGCTGCTTAAGCTGTACTTCATCTTGCTCACTGCTTAATTCAAAACAATCACTTAAACCATCCTGATTACTTTGCTCTGGCTGGGCATCAGGCAGCATGACAGGTTGCTTTAGCTTATCGATTAATCTTTCCAAGTCCTGCAGAGAGTGCTCATATTCTTCTGCTGCCTTGGCCCCAGGAACAATATGCACCAAATGGATCAGCCTGGTCGAGTGGGTCAGATGATCCATCACAATAATATATTTACATACCATTAAGTCAATAAGCGACAAATCATCCGGGATATTTAGACCACATACCCGTTCCCAGGAAGCGACCGATTCATAAGCGGCATAGCCTACTGCTCCGCCAGCAAATGGCGGTAATTCTGGCAGGTCTGGCATAGAGAATCTCTTCATAAATTCCTTAAGCAGCAGGTGCGGTTTACCAGCCTCCTGTGATGTGCAGCCGTCAACCACAAGGTCAGCGTGTTTATTATAGGCAGTAAATACGGCTAACGGCCTAGTACCAATAAATGAATAACGACCAAATGTCTTACCTGTTTGAGCACTCTCAAGAATAAACCCAGGGTCGTCGCCGACTAGTTTGTAATACATAGATACAGGGGTTTCCATATCTGTTGACAACTCAACACAAACAGGCAGTATCGTATAGTTTTTTGCTAACTGACAGAATTCTTCTTTATCCGGATATGCTTTCACCTGCACTCACACCCCTTATCGAGTGCCAGCCTAATTGTACTCGTGAACTCCCGTACTGCCTCAACACCGTCATTCATCAATCGTTCCATGACCGCGCTGCCTACAATGACAGCATCGGCATGTTGGGCTGCCTGACAAGCAGCTGCCGGGCTACCAATGCCGAAACCTATAGCCAGTGGCAATTGAGTCTCCTGGCGTACGGTAGTCATTAACGGCGCAAGTTGATCATAGTCAATCTGACGCACGCCGGTAACGCCTGTGCTTGATATACAGTACAAAAAACCTGAGGCTTGGCTGCAAATTGTTGTTAAACGGTCAGGTGTTGTTGTCGGGGCAATAAACCTGATTAAGTCAATACCTGCCTGCCGGCAAGCTGGTTCAATGATTGCCGCTTCTTCCATTGGCAGGTCAGGAATGATCAAACCGCTGATTCCAGCCTTGGCAAAGCTATCGGCAAATTTTTTAAGCCCATACTGAAGGACAATATTGTAATAGGTCATAATCGCTAGTGGAATTGTCGTTTCTTGTTTAAGCATCGTTACAAGTTCAAGCGCTTTACCGACTGTTGCACCAGCCGCTAATGCCTGAGTTGCTGCCTGCTGAATAATTGGCCCGTCAGCCATTGGATCTGAAAACGGCAGACCAAGTTCAACCAAGTCAGCCCCAGCTGCTTCTACCGCTTTGACTGCCTGCAAAGTAGTATTATAGTCTGGATAGCCTGCGGTTAGGTACATAATCAGCCCTTTGCGTCCCTCTGCCTTAAGGCTGAGCAGTTTTTTCTCTATACTTATCACGCTAATCCCCCCACTACCTGTGCCACCATCTGCACATCTTTGTCGCCCCGCCCTGATAGGCAAACAACAACAGCATCATTGGCCGCTGTCTGCGGCATCAAATGTTCCAAATAGGCCAGCGCATGTGAACTCTCCAGCGCCGGAATAATTCCTTCTAAGCGTGCCAAACGCTCAAATGCGTCCAGCGCCTCTTTATCACTGACAGCCGTATACTCGACCCGCCCTGTGTCTTTGAAGTAGGAATGTTCTGGCCCGACACCAGGATAATCAAGACCTGCTGATATAGAATAGGCAGGAATAACCTGGCCTTCACTATCCTGCCGCAGATAACTTAACGATCCATGAAGCACTCCAGGATTTCCGTGCGTGAGTGATGCCGCATGTTCACCGGTAGCTAAACCTTTCCCGGCTGCTTCCACCCCGATTTTTATTACTTCGGGATTATCACGGAACTGATAAAAAATCCCCATAGCGTTACTGCCACCGCCGACACAGGCTACTACATATTTTAGCGTTTCGCCAATCTCAGTTATTTGTGCTGCAACTTCCTGCCCAATGATGGCCTGGAAATCTCTGACTAGCATTGGATACGGATGCGGCCCTACCACAGACCCGATAATGTAGTGAGTATCCTGGATATTAGTAACCCAATATCGAATAGCTTCACTAGTAGCATCTTTCAACGTTCCGCTGCCACTGGTAACTGCCACAACCTCGGTTCCGAGCAGCCTCATACGAAACACATTAAGCGCCTGGCGTTCCATGTCCTCAGCACCCATAAACACAACACACTGCATTCCGAATAGTGCAGCCACAGTAGCGCAGGCTACACCATGCTGACCAGCTCCTGTCTCGGCAACAATACGCTTTTTCGCCATCCGCCGCGCCAAGAGCGCTTGGCCGATAGCATTATTAATCTTATGTGCTCCGGTGTGAAGCAGGTCCTCGCGTTTCAAGTAGATCTTTCCGCGCCCATAGTGCTGCGTTAAATTCGCAGCATAATAGAGTTTTGTTGGCCTGCCAGCATATTCCTTAAAATAGAAGGCCACCTCAGACTGAAACTCAGCATCTTCCTTGAGCCTGCGATAATTGGCCTCAAGCTCAATAAGAGCCGGCATAACTGTTTCCGGTACAAACCGGCCTCCATACTGTCCAAATCTCCCGTTAATATCAGGCATTTTGACCTCTCCCTTCTGGTTTTGAACCACGTAGCGCCAACTCACATGTCTTAGCGGCTATATCCCTGGCTGTCACCAGCCCTTCCCCAACTAAAATGCCCTTTACCCCGGCGTTTTTTAGCTTTAATGCATCCTCGCCGTTCTTAATGCCGCTCTCACTGATAATCAAACGGCCTGGTTCACAATGCGACAACAAAGTAAATGTCTGCTCAATACTAGTCGTAAATGTCTGTAGGTCCCGGTTATTAATCCCCAGTAATTTTACGCCTCTTTGCTCAACTCTAATAAGTTCCGGCAGGGTATGCACTTCAACTAAACAGTCCATCCCCAATTCCTCAGCAAGATGGAAAAAGCGATCCAGTTCAGCGTTTGACAAAATCGCAGCAATGAGCAGGATGGCGTCGGCCCCGGCAGCTCTGGCCGCATACAACTGATATTCATCAACGATAAACTCTTTACATAACACTGGCAAGTTGACAACGGCTTTTACTCGTGTGATATCGTCAATATTGCCGCAAAAGGCAGCATTGGTATGTACAGATAAGGCAGTCGCACCGTTATCAGCAAAAATCGTGGCAAGTTCAGGCACTGTATAGTCTGAACACAACGTCCCTTTGGCCGGAGATGCCAGCTTGCACTCAGCGACTAACGTCCACTCACGTTCGGCGATAGCCGCACTAAAGGCAAAACTGCCTGCTGCGATCTTACGGTCTATCAATTGAATTGATTTCGCCTCTTTCATTAAAGCTACTGCCTCTTTGGTTTGGGCCACAATTCTATTTAACATTCGGCTCTTCCACCCCCTCGGACAGCGGCAATAAACCGCTCTATTTTTGCCAAATCTTTCACTTTGTTGGTTTCCACGCCGCCAGATACATCAACACCGTCCGGGGTAAGTATCTGTATGGCCTCACCTACATTGTCAGGGGTGAGACCGCCAGCCACCATAAATGGTCTGGGAGTTTGACAAACTAACGCTTGTGCTTCTTGCCAATCAAAGGCTTTCCCTGTTCCCCCCTGTTGTCCGGCACTAAAGGTGTCAAACAGTGTCCAGGAAGCCTGATAGCCCTTAAAGATCTCTGAGCTAAACCCAGGTCTGATACTAAAGGCTTTAATGACTGGGTAACCAACCAGACTGCAGTATTCTGGCGATTCATCACCATGTAACTGAACATAGTCTAACTGGCATTCACGCGCGATTGACTGCACCTCAGTAAGCGGTGCATTGACAAATACGCCTACCTTGCAAATACCAGGAGTCTGGCAGGCAATCTTCCGTGCTTCTTCCACAGTAACGCGCCGTCGGCTCTCGGCAAACACCAAACCGATTAAGTCTGCGCCAAATTCGCGCGCTGCCAACGCTGCCTCAAGGGTACTGATACCGCAAATCTTTATGATAATGGCAATTCCTCCTTGTCCTGATAGCCTTGAGTAAACTCCTTCAATGCTTTTAGCTTGGCAAATGCTGCGCCACTATCAATGCTTGTGGCAGCTAACTGCAAACCCTCATGAATATCAGCAGCCGCATCGGCCACGACCAGCGCTGCTGCCGCGTTAAGCAGTACTATGTCACGTTTGAAGCCTTGTTCACCAGCAAGAAGTCGCTCAATGATCCGGGCATTATCTTCAACCGTGCCGCCCAGATAATCAGCCAGTGTGCAGCTGCCAAACCCATATGTCTCAGGGTTAATCACATAAGAGCGGATTTCGCCGCTGCGAACTTCGGCAACCTGTGTTGGCGAAGCTGTTGAGATTTCATCAAGGCCATCCAGGCTGTGAACAACCATTGCGCTTGTTACACCTAAGCCGACGAGCGCCTGAGCAACTTTGGTAGTTAAGTCAGGTGCATATACCCCAATCAGCTGACAGCTCGCACCTGCCGGATTGGTCAGCGGACCAAGCAGGTTAAATACCGTACGGAAGCCTAATTCCTTTCGGGGATTGACTGCATACTTCATTGCCTGATGAAACCGGGGAGCAAAAATGAATCCCACCCCAATGGTATTAATGGCCTCAGAGACAGCTTCAGGCGACAGCTCAAGCTTTACCCCTAATGCACTTAATACATCTGCACTGCCGCAGGAACTGGACACCCCCCTGTTGCCATGTTTGGCTACACTGAGACCGGCTCCGGCCAGGACAAAAGCAACCGCTGTTGAAATATTGAAAGTCCCCCGCTGATCGCCACCAGTGCCGCATGTATCAATTAACTTTTTTGAGCGGCACTCTAGCTTTAGCGCCTGACTGCGCATGGTCTCAGCAAAGCCAGTGACTTCCTCACTTGTTTCCCCCTTCATCCGCAGGGCTGTAAGAAATGCACCAATTTGCGTTTCATTGGCCTGCCCTGACATAATCACCTGCATGGCTGCCCTGGCCTCTTCACGAGAAAGGTTTTGACCTGCTACTGCCTGAGAAAGATAATCTTTTAACATGACGCCCGCCTCCTTGACAAAAAAAATACAGACCACTTCGCCTCAGGGGCGAAATGGTCCGCGGTACCACCCTAAATTCGGAAAGCTTAGGCTAAAATAAAAACGACCATTTCACCCCAGGGGCGAAATGGTCGCGATACCACCCTTTTTGAAAAGCCTAATACTTTCCCTTGTTCAGGTACGGGATACAAATCATCCGATACCCTAGCCTGTTAACGGCGGCGTCCGACCCAGCCTACTAGCAAATGCGTTTGGTGGGCAGCTCACAGGTCCATTCGATATGCTCTCTAGGCCGGTCATCACACCTCCGGAAATCCGGTCACCGACTCGCTGAACTATAGTGTACATATGTACTCGTCCTGTTCACAGCTGTTTTACACTGTTTAGTTTAAAGTCATTTTATCTCATGGTTTTTGTATTGTCAAGCATATTTTTTCCTGGAACTGTTCCAGCTATACCTGAAGTAAGACCTGTTGCATCAAATAACCAAGGGGCTCCTAATGTAAGCCATATTCCGGCAAGCCAATAGCGGATATAGCGAAAGTACAGAAAATAATCATTATTTTCATGTGGAAATACCATCTTTAAACCAGCCCATATAATTATTAATCCTGTTAATCCCACGAATACCCGTCCCGCCAATTTAGGCCACTCTCCCTGCGGGACCAAACCGGCAGTAATAAAATACTGCTGCGCTAAGATAAGCCCGATCCCCGCACCTGACAGGGCCGCAACTACCGAAGCGCTCTCCTTGCAGGGGTGCAGCCAAAATAAAAATATCGGCCCAAGGATTGCAAGCACGCCCTGGTGCCTTGGTCTTAGCCACCCAACCCAGGCAGCAAGCAGCGGCTCAATCAAACCAAAGCCCAAAAGCAAGATAGCCCCTAACCCCCAGCCTGCCAGCACATCAGTAGGAAAGTGCACACCCAAATAAACGCGGGAAAAGCCAATTAATAGCGCCAGTCCTCCACCAATCAGCCATAGATACCGCTTTTGAGCCAGCCATGCTAAAGCAAGCCAAAACACCAACCCTGTTTGGGCATGGTTGCTAGGCAGGCTATAGCCGTCAGCAGGAAAAAGCTGAACTTCAGGACGGAATATAAAAGGGCGCGGCTCAGCAAAAAAATCTTTCGCAGATATATTTACATAATGTGATAACAACACAACAAAAGACAGGCGTACGCCAATCCTAAAATCCATGCACCAAAGAATGAGTGGCAGCACTAGCAGGTAAAACTCCTCATGCCCCAGCAGGGTGATTCCCCGGAAAATGGTATCAGCGGCAGGACTGCGCAATTGCTGCACAGCGGTAATTATGTCCAACCCAGCAATCAAAATATCATTCATTTCATTCATCATCCACGTTGATTTTCGGAGCTGATTATTCCGGCAATTGTTTCTGCCAGCTCAGTCAACGTTCCCTGATAATCAGTCTTAACTGCTATATCTTTCGAATTGAGTAAACAGTCGGTTACCAAATATGTTTTCATGCCGATTTTTGCTGCTGCCAGATCCTCTCCCACATCATTGCCTACCATCAAACATTCTTCTGGTCGACAGCCGATACGTTCGGCTATTTCCAGATAATATTCTGGATGAGGTTTGCAGAAACGACATTCCTCATAGCTGGTGACAAATTTAAAATCTACATCTCCGACCCCAGCCCAGTCAATCCGCTGCCGAATCGCACTTATGGGAAAAATCGGGTTTGTCGCTATAACCACATCAAGTCCTAACTCAACTACAGCCAAAACGGCCTGGCGGGCAGCCGCACTATACTTGGTGGTAGGTTTGACCAAAATAAAGTCTCTCTCATAAAAATCATCAATTACTGGCATCAATATGTCTGCTGCTACTCCGATGTTCGGTAAAAAATCTTCAAAAAACACTTGCTGGTTGGTCTTAGCCTTATCTCTGCTTTTAATCATGACCGCAGTTGAGGCCAATAACTGACTAACAAACTTTTTAGAATCCACAACCTGAGCGACCCGCGCTCCCAGGTGTTTCAAATACTCACGCAGAAACTCATCCTGATTAATAGGCAGCAAGGTTCCGTCAAGGTCAAATAATACACTTTTTATCATTAGGGAAAAACTCCTTCAGAATAGTCTCATCCAATTCAGTTTACTCGAAAAATACACATAAGCCAAGTCAAAGCAATAGCTGCAGTTCCCAAAAACTTTTATTTCTGTTTACTTAGGAAGGAGTCTAAGACTTTTTATGGTATATTGGTATTGAGGTGTTAACATGCGCGTACATTTAATATTAGCTCTAGTTGCCTTACTCTGGGGGTTAAACCCGCCTGTAATGAAAATCGGACTTTTACACATGCCACCCATGCCCTACAATGCAGTACGCTTGTTTGCTGCATTCGCTGTTAGCTGGCTTGTCTTACGACGTATGTGTACCTGGATACCGCTCCGGCATCAGGATCGGAAGGCACTTATTATATCCAGCCTGGGGTTCTTTTTTTTCCAAATCTTCTTCACATTTGGCCTACAGCTGACCACAGCAGGTAATTCATCCCTGATTTTGGGCTGTCTCCCAGTCAGCATCGCCCTCATCAACCATTTCCACCGGCTGGAAGGCATTAAACCAGGAGTTATTCAAGGTATAGTAATCTCCCTTGCTGGCGTAGCACTTATGGTCGCCGGCACAGGCAAAGAAATCAGCCTTTCAGGGGATCACATTTCAGGAGCTATATTGCTCTTAGCCGCCCAAATGAGTTATGGCTATTACACGGTTTTTTCCCGGCCGCTTTCTACTACTTACTCGGCCTATCAAATTACGACCTATATTCTAATGATTTCCTCCGGTCTGTTTGCCCTTGTTTCCCTACCCTCAATGCTGGCCGTTGACTGGCAAACTATCGCTTGGCCTGGCTGGGCCAGTGTCATCTACTCTGGCGTATTTCCGCTGTGTTTGGCCAACTGCCTCTGGATATGGGGAACAGCCAAAGCAGGCAGCACTACAGCCTCGTTGTACAACAACTTAGCCCCTGTCTTTGCCGTTGGCGCCGGTTACCTCTTCCTCGGTGAGACGTTTGGCTGGTTGCAGTTTATTGGCGCGGTCATAATTTTGGCTGGTCTGTATGTTGCTAAAAGTAAGAGCGCGAAGACGGCGCTGGAAAAAGGGAATGTATCCTCATAGACACCTCAAAATCAGATACTCATGCAAAAGAAGTCCCGCATTCCGTAATTGGAGCGCGAGACTTCTTTTTTTCTCCTGTTAGAAAGTATAACTTTCCGTCTGGATAAGGGCAACATCGGCTTCCGCTTTCGCCAGAGGCTCGGCGCAAGCCGTGTTTTCTTTATGCTAACAAGCTTGCTTAATCTTTTTTAATTCCTCGATCAAAACAGGCAATACTTCTAGAACATCACCAACAATGCCAAAATCGGCAGACTTAAAGATGGGCGCGTCAGCATCTTTGTTAATGGCGATAATAATGTCAGATGTTGACATGCCTGCCAAGTGCTGAATAGCACCGCTGATACCACAGGCAATATAGACTTTTGGGGCTACCGTTTTGCCGGTTTGTCCTACCTGATGAATAGCGGGTTTCCAACCGGCATCAACCGCTGCACGGGATGCACCGACTGCTCCCCCAAGGATATTGGCCAGTTCTTCGATAAGCGCAAAGTTTTCAGGTTTGCCCATACCTCTGCCGCCGGAGACGATAAACTGGGCCTCTTCTAAGTTACAGGATGCTGTATCGCTCAGTGATAGAACTTCGATCAGCTTGGTACGGATATCTTCCGGCTTAACCTTACTGGCGACACGCACAAGCTCACCACTGCGGGACATATCCTGTTCAGGGCGCTTGAAGACATTAGGGCGGACAGTTCCCATTTGTGGCCGATGATTCGGGCATAAAATAGTAGCCATGATGTTGCCGCCAAAAGCCGGACGAGTCCAGGCCACCAGTCCTGTTTCCTCGTCAATACCAAGGTTGGTGCAGTCAGCAGTCAGACCAGTACCTACCCGGCAGGCTACCCGCGGGCCAAGATCACGCCCGTCATTGGTCGCCCCCATAAGGATTACCGAGGGTTTATATGTATTAATTAAATCAGTCAAAGCAATTGTATAAGCATCGGTGCTGTAGTGTTTGTACTCTGAGCCTTCTACCAAGTAGACCTTATCAGCGCCGCTGGCAAACATATCCTTGGCCAGGTGTTCAACACCTTGACCAATAACCACAGCCGCTAATTCCTGCCCCATAGCCTCAGCCAGTTTACGGCCTTCGCCTAAGAGCTCATATCCAACACTCCGAACCTTGCCGTCAAAATGTTCAATATATACCCAAACACCTTTGTAATCGCTATTATCTGCCGCCGGTTTTCCGGCCTCAGGGCGGCTTATGGCCGTTACGGCACATACATCAACACAGGCGCCACATACGGTACAGGCATCGGTAATTACGGCTTTATCGCCTTCCATAACGATTGCGCCAAATGGGCAGGCGCTGACACAGGCACTACAGCCTATGCATTGTTCTTTATCTAAATTGATAGCCATTCTAAAATCCCCCCTGATATCAGATGATTTTTGCCTGATTAAGTTTTGTCAGTAATCGGGTTACAGAAGCGCGGGCGGTATCTTCCTGAATGATCTCACCCTGAACCCGCTGCTGGGGGGTAAAAATACGGCGCACTTGAGTAGGCGAGCCTTTAAGCCCAATTTGCTCCGGGTTTATAGCTACATCGGCAGCAGTCCAGACAGGTATCTCTTTGCGGTTGGCTTTCATGGTGCCTTTGATGCTAGGATGCCGCGGTTCATTAATCGACTTTACAACACTAAGCAGCACAGGCAGCTTGGTCTCGATGACCTCATAGCCTTCCTCGTGTTCGCGTTCAGCACAGACAGCCCCGTCTGTGATTTCCAGCTTGGATACATATGTAATCTGAGCAATACCAAGATGTTCGGCAATCTCCGGTCCTACCTGGGCAGTATCACCGTCAATGGCCTGCTTACCGCATATGATTACGTCAAAGTTGCCAATTTTTTTGATCCCGGCAGCCAAAGTACGGCTGGTAGCCAGCGTATCGGCTCCACCGAAGGCACGATCACTCATCAGAATGGCTTCATCAGCGCCCAAAGCAATACACTCTTTCAACGCGTCTTTAGCCTGAGGCGGTCCCATAGAAATTACGGTTACCCGGCCGCCATGTTTTTCCCTCAGTTTCAACGCCTCTTCCAAAGCATTTTTATCAAAAGGATTTACAATGCTTGGCACTCCCTGGCGGATCAGTGTATTAGTCTGCGGGTCAATCTTAACCTCAGTAGTGTCAGGCACCTGCTTGACACAGACGATTATCTCCATACCAGTTTCCCCCTGTTGTCAAATATCAAATAATGGTAACAAATTATAATATCTCTTATTCTAATATTATTTACTAGGAAACTGCAAGATTTTTCGCACAGCAAACGAAAATTCATCAAAATTTTACATCGTCAAATGAGCACGCAAGCTCATTGATAGTGCTATAATAAAAGCGATACCCATCAACATCTGCGGAGGCATCGCGCTATGAGGCTATTCTTGAACCAAAAACTAAGACGCTATCTCTTACTAATCGTAGTCATTACTGTGGCAGCTGTCGAAATACCCATTATTGCCGTAGGTCACTTAACCAAACCGGTTCCCAGTGATACGATTATTGTGTTAGGGGCCAAACTGATCGGTGACCAGCCCAGCACCATGCTTCGGCTGCGGCTTGACGAAGCACTACAGCTATATCATCAAGGCTACGCCCCGGCCATTATCGTCAGCGGCGCTCAGGGTCTGGATGAGGTAGCCAGCGAGGCGTCTGTTATGCGCACCTATCTTGTCGCCAAAGGCATCCCACCAGAAAAAATCTATGTTGAAGATAAATCCTACAATACACATCAAAATCTGCTTAATTCTAAAAACATTATGCGCGAACAAGGCTTTCGCCAGGCCATAATTGTCTCTAACGCCTCACACATCAGACGTTCACTGGTACTTGCTCAACAATTAGGCATAGAAGCTAGTGGTTCGCCGGCCCCGATGGCAGATAACACCTATCTTACAGCCAAGCAATATGCCAGAGAAGGTGCGGCCATGCTGTCACTCCTGGTATTTAACAGGTAGTGACAGCCCCTTTTCCTAAGAGTCCTTCAATAGCAGCAAAAGCAGCCGGTGTAGGCTCAATCCAAAAATCCCGCTCTGTTTTAATCACGCGCTTACTATCAACTAGGTGCAAGTAGACGGCAGACGGCCCAGTATGTTGATTAAGCATTTTTTTTAATCCTGCAAGGATGACAGGCGTCTCCTGCTCTTTGCGCAAGGTGATCCTTACCTCGGCACCTACGCTGTCAAGCGGGACAATGTTATCAGCCATAATTTTGGCGCCTTCTTCATGAATATTCAAACGCCCAGAAACCATCACCGACATATCAGGAGCCAACAGGCGGCCTGTTTTTTCAAAAATCCGGGGAAATACAATAACCTCTACCTGTCCGGTGAAGTCTTCAAGATTAACAAAACACATCATGCTGCCATTTTTGGTATTAATTCGTTTCGCATTGGCGATCAACCCGCCGACCCGAATGGGCTGACCATCCGTATATTGGCCTTCGGCCAAACTGCCAAGCGCCGGCAGAGCCTCGAGCTTAGTACGATATTTATCTAATGGATGACCGGTTACATAAAAACCGGTTATTTCTTTTTCCAGCGCCAGCAATTCTTCCTGAGGTAATTCAGGTATATCAGGTAGAGTAACGTCATTCACACACTCTAGGGTGTCATCACCAAACAGTCCCAGTTGTCCGCTGGCCGCATCTTTTTGGCGGCAGGCAGCCACCTCCACCGCCTGCTCTAAGACATTCAAAAACTGTGATCGCCTCGCCTTAAGCGAGTCAAATGCGCCGCATTTAATTAAACTCTCAATAACTCGTTTATTTACCACCCGCATGTCAACACGGGAGCAAAAATCAACAAGCGTGGTAAACTTTCCGCCCTTCTGCCTGGCCTTAATAATGCTCTCAAGTGCATTACCGCCAGCATTTTTTACGCCAGCTAAGCCAAAGCGGATGGCTTCACCGTCAACCGAGAAAGCTGTCCCGCTGGCATTAATGTCTGGCGACAATACAGCAATCCCCCGGCGGCGACATTCCTCAATATAGTAGCCAATCTTGTCATTGGTCCCCATTACACTTGTTAACAGAGCTGCATAAAACTCTTGGGGATAGTGGGCTTTCAGATAGGCTGTCTGATAAGCCACCAGCGCATACGCGGCACTGTGAGATTTATTAAAGCCATAGTCAGCAAAATGTGTCATAAGTTCAAAGACATCGCGGGCAAGTTTGGCGTCAATTCCCCGGTCAGCTGCACCTTTAAGAAAAGACTCCTGCTGAGCAGCCAACACATCATGCTTCTTTTTGCCCATCGCCCGGCGTAAGAGATCAGCTTGTCCCAGCGTAAAGCCGCCCAACACCGAGGCAATCTGCATAACCTGTTCCTGGTACAAGATGACGCCAAAGGTATCTTTTAAAATAGGTTCAAGTACCGGGTGTAAATAAGTCACTGTTTTTTTACCATGGCGGCCGTCGATAAAGTCTGACACCATGCCGCTGCCAAGCGGCCCTGGCCGGTAAAGTGCTACCAGCGGGATAAGATCTTCAAACCGCTCGGGTTTAAGGTCTTTCACCAGATTTGTCATGC
Source organism: Sporomusa malonica (assembly GCF_900176355.1). Classification (GTDB taxonomy): domain Bacteria; phylum Bacillota; class Negativicutes; order Sporomusales; family Sporomusaceae; genus Sporomusa; species Sporomusa malonica. The sequence continues at coordinate 92,400 of NZ_FWXI01000008.1, forward strand.
CGCTTGACTCCATCTGGAATACGCCTGACGTGTCGCCGATAGACAGCATAACACATGTTTTAGTATCAGCCAGCGGAATCTGGTCGATATCAAGCTCCACACCCCGGTTTTCTTTGATTAATGCAATAGCATCACCAATGACCGTCAGTGTTCTAAGCCCTAATAGATCCATCTTTAAGAGACCAATTTCCTCAATCCGATCTTTATCAAACTGAGTGGTTACAAAGCCTTCACTTGATAGCTGCAGCGGCGCAAAGTGAGTTAGCGGCTCCTTAGCAATAACCAGACCGGCTGCATGGGTTGAGGCATGACGAGGCAAGCCTTCTACCGCCATGGCCAGATCAACAAGTTTCCGCACCGAATCTTCAGTAGAGTATAAGTTGTTTAATTCCTGATTGGCAGTTAACGCTTTTTTCAGGGTGATACCAAGTTCGGCTGGCACCAGTTTGGCAATCCGGTCAACCTCGCCATAAGGCAGGTTTAAGGCCCGTCCCACATCGCGGATGGCTGCACGCGCCGCCATAGTACCAAAGGTAATGATTTGCGCCACCCGGTCGCTGCCATAACGGGATACAACATATTCAATGATTTTGCTCCGGCGTTCATAGCAAAAATCAATATCTATATCAGGCATGGATACCCGTTCAGGATTCAAAAACCGTTCAAACAGCAAACCGTATTTAAGCGGGTCAATATTAGTAATCCCTAACAGATAAGCAACTATGCTTCCGGCTGCCGAACCACGCCCCGGACCTACCGGGATGGACTGACTGCGGGAGTAGTTGACAAAATCCCAGACAATCAGGAAATAGCTTGAATACCCCATCTTTTTGATAACAGCAAGTTCAAAATCTAGACGGGCCGTCACCTCAGGTGTTAGCTCAGTATACCGCCTGGAAATGGCCTCACGGCAAAGCTGTGTCAGATATTCATCATCATTGATTCCGTCCGGTGTAGGGAAATCAGGCAGATAGAGTTTATCAAAATCAAAGGTCACATTGCAGCGCTCGGCAATCCGCACTGTATTGGACAGTGCTTCCGGATATTCAGCAAACAGTTCTGCCATTTCAGCCGGCGTCTTTACATAAAATTCATCGCTGGGAAATTTCATCCGGCCTGGCTCGTCCACCGTCTTGCCGGTCTGAATGCAGAGCAGGACATCATGACATTCGGCATCCTGTTTGTTAATATAATGGGCATCATTAGTGGCAACAAGGCCAAGCCCTAACTTTTGCGCCAGTTTAACCAAATGCTGGTTGGCTTGTTTTTCCTCAGGCATGCCATGATCCTGAAGCTCAATATAGAAGTTGTCTGTCCCGAAAATTTCAACATACTCGCTTGCCAGCGCCTCAGCCCTGGGCAGATCTCCCCGTAAGATAGCCGCAGGAATCTCACCAGCAATACACGCACTTAAGCCGATAAGCCCCTCACTGTGACTGCGCAATATTTCCCGGTCAATCCGGGGTTTATAGTAGAAACCTTCGCTGTAGCCACGTGATACCAGTTCGATAAGGTTACGATAGCCTTGCTCATTGGCGGCCAGCAAAATCAGGTGATAATACGACTCACCCTCAACCGCCGCTTTGTCAAAACGCGAACGGGGTGCGACATACACCTCGCAGCCGATAATCGGCTTAATGCCCTGCTTCTTGGCTTGTTTATAAAAGTCAATGGTGCCGTACATTGTGCCATGGTCGGTCATTGCTACTGCCGGCATCCCCAACTCTTTCGCCCGGCGTACCAGGTCTTCAATTCGTCCGGCTCCGTCTAATAGGCTGTATTCAGTGTGGTTGTGCAAATGGACAAACATAAGATCAAGCATCCTCCGGTGTATAAGCTATATATCTCTCAGTTTACCATGACTGCGCCAGTATGTGAATGCTTAAGAATTTTATCACCTAATTTGTCAATTTTATGGCAGGTATTAATCAACTAAATGTGGAAACTGTAATAAAAAAGAAACCAGAGGTGTTGTGCGCTTGCATCATATTGGTATTTTACAATTAACGCAAAATCTAGATGACGCGGTCCACGGTTTTAAAGCTGGACTGACTGAGCAAGGTCTTACTGCGGAATTTCATTACTTGAATGCGGATGGCGCTTTGGGCGATTTGCCTCAGCTTGCCAGTAAACTGGCTGACCAAAGGGTTGACCTTATCTTTGCCTGTTCAACACCGGCTGCTCAGGCGGCTGTTAAATTAGACGCTAATATCCCGGTAGTGTTTACACCTGTATTTGACCCTGTAGGTGTGGGCTTAGCGAAGACTATGGACAAGCCAGGCGGAAAAGCCACCGGCGTGGCCGGAATGGTTCCGGCGGCAGCTAAAGCTGCTTTTATCAGCAAGCTTCTGCCTACTGCCAAAACTATCGGTATTTTATACCATACTGGTGACAGTAATGCCCTGCTGGAAGTAAGTAATTTCAAACAAGCGGCCAGCAATATGTTTACGCTAGTTGACCTTCCGGCAGACAAGCCTGAGGATTTGTCTGCTTTACCTGATAAACTAACTCCTGATCTTGATGCCCTGTTTCTTCCCATTGGCCGGGTGATTGAAGAAAACTTCGCCAGTGTGGCCTACTATGCCGAATCAGCCAACCTACCGATTATTACCTCCCACGCGCCCAATGTTCCCTCAGGGGCGCTAGGCGCTCTTGTAGCCAATCACTATGACCTGGGTCGCGCCTGTGCTGCCAAAGCGGCACAGATACTCGCAGGTGCCGGCCCGGGCGATATACCTGTCGACGTTGTTGATCATCCCGAGGTTCAGCTTAACGCTTTCGTAGCAGCCAATTTAGGCCTTGAATTGCCTCAATCACTGCTGGCACAGGCTAAAGAAGTATTTGAATAATTATTATAGAAAATCTGGAGTGAAATAAATGCTATTAACCCTGCAATCTGTTGAGCTCTTAGCTCCGGTCGGTACCTGGGAGGTACTTGAAGCCGCTGTTGCTGCTGGTGCTGATGCTGTATACCTTGGCGGCAAACGCTTTAATATGCGCCTGCACCGCACAGATACCAACTTTGATGATGAAAAACTGGCCCGGGCTGTTAAATACGCCCATTCACACAATGTCCGCCTCTATGTTACTGTCAATAACCTACTCAGCGAGCGGGAAATCCCCGGCATGCGCGACTATCTCAAACTGTTAAACCAAATTCAGCCTGATGCGTTGATTGTCCAAGACCTGGCGATTCTCGAGCTGGCACGGGAAATGAATATTACAGTCCCGCTGCATGCCTCGGTTATGATGAATACCCACAATGAACATTCTGTTAAAGCCCTGATGGATTACGGTATAACCCGGGTAGTAACCAACCGGGAATTGACTTTAACTCAGCTCACGCTGCTTAAAGAGCGCACAGGCATTGAACTGGAATATTTTATCCATGGCGATATGTGTGTAGCCCACAGCGGCCAGTGCTACCACTCTGGAATCGTATTTGGGCAAAGTTCAAATCGGGGTCGCTGCCTAAAACCTTGCCGCTGGTCCTTTCAGCTGATTGACAACGCTACTGGTCAGGCGGTAACAACCAAGGACCCTGGCCCCTATAAACTAGCGATGAAAGACATGTGTATGTATACTGCCCTGCCTCAGCTCATTCAGGCTGGTGTCTGCTCTTTCAAAATTGAAGGCCGCATGCGTACGGCTGATTTTGTCAGCAGGATTGTAAAACTATATCGTCGTGCGATTGACCGTTATATTGCCGACCCTACCGGCTATACCTTTGACACAGCAGACTGGCAAGAGCTCCATGATTACCGTTCCCGGGATTTCTCGACCTGCTATGCCCTTGGCAATCCTGGTGCCAGTTCTATTGGCTATACCGGTGAGCGGGAACCACGTTTTTTCAGCCAGGCAGTCAAAGAAGCCGGGCTTACGGCAAACGCTGCCATTCCCACAATAAGTGCTGCCGCAACTGCAACGCAGGAGTCAATAAACCGTCCCCTGACCCAACGTCCCATCCTGGCAGTACGAGTTGCCAGCCTTGACGCTTTGTCTGCCGCTTTTGAAAACGGCGCAGATATTGCCTATATTGGCGGTGAGGCTTTTAAACCAAATAACCCGCTGACCTTAAAGGACATTGAAACTGCTGTTCACACAGCTGAAAAATATAATGCACAGGTTATTGTTACTACTCCACGCGTTACTATGGAACGCGAATCTAGTGAGCTTGAGCAATTTTTTGCGAGTCTTGAAACCATTAAACCACATGGCATCATGGTTTCGAACAGCGGCATGCTGCGGCTGGCACGCTATACTTTAAACCTGCCTGTCCAGGCCGACTTCTCGTTTAACTTGTTCAATCACCTCACCACCGCCTGGCTCAAAACCAACGGTGCAAACAAGGCTACAATCTCTCTTGAAGCTACCTATGAGCAAATCGTGGAAATGGCTCAAAACAGTCATTTGCCGCTGGAGATGATTGTCCATGGCGCAATTGAGGCTATGGTGCTTGACCATTGTGTGCCCTCAGCAGTCCTTGAGGAAACAAGCGCTCACCCCTGCCATCATGTGTGCTCTACGCAAAACTATTCGCTCTTAGACAGCGCCGGCGAACGGCATGATATTAAAATTGATCAATACTGCCGTAACCACATTCTATTTGCCAAAGACCTCTGTCTGCTTCCCCATTTACCAGCACTTATGAGTGCGGGAATCAGCCATTACCGGATTGAAGGTCAGTATTATTCGCCAGAGCTAGTCGGGTTAGTCACGGCTACCTACCGGGAAGAACTTGACAAACTCGCTAGCAACGACAGGTACACTTTGGACAAAAACCTAATTGAACAACTAGCTGCTGCCAGCCCGCGTGAATTGGGCATCGGCGCTTTCCGCTACCGGATATCAAGATAAGTAAGCAAACAGCGGTATGAACCAAGTTGAGAGGTGAAATCATGACTGAGGTAAACAGTAATCAATATATTGGCCCTGAAGAAGTAGTCAGTAAAAAGAAGGAATACATTATTCCTTGTGTATATCACTTTTATACCGAGCCGATGCAATTAGTCAAGGGTGAAATGCAATACCTCTACGACCATACCGGCAAACAATATCTTGATTGTTTTGCCGGAGTATCTGTTGTTAATTGTGGCCACTGTCATCCTGAGATTACTAAGGCCATCTGCGACCAGGTAACCACCCTGCAGCACACATGCGCCATCTATCTTACTGAGAACATTGTTAATCTGGCCGAGCGCCTGTCCCAACTCACTCCAGGCCGCCTGCAGAAAACTTTTTTCTGCAGCAGTGGCACCGAAGCTAACGAAGGCGCTGCTCTATTGGCCTCTATTTATACTGGTAAGCAGGAATTCATCAGCCTGCGCCAAGGGCTCCATGGCCGCACCAAACTAACCATGAGTCTTACCGGTCTTTCAATGTGGCGTACTGATACCAGCCCTGTCGGCGGCATAAGCTTTGCTCCCAATGCTTATTGCTATCGCTGTCCTTATGGCAAGCGCTATCCGGAATGTGATTTGGCCTGTGCCAATGAGATTGAAACAGTTATAAAGACTGCCACCTCCGGCCAGGTAGCAGCCCTTTTCGCTGAACCTATTCAGGGTAATGGCGGTATTATTACCCCGCCGCCTGGCTATTTCAAACGGGTAAAAGAAATTCTTGATAAGTATAATATTTTGCTTATTATTGACGAAGTCCAGACAGGTTTTGGCCGTACAGGCAAAATGTTTGCCATTGAAAACTATGGTGTTGAACCTGATATCATGACCATGGCCAAAGCCTTGGGTAATGGCACCCCAGTCGGCGCATTTACGTCCCGCCCTGAGATTGCCGATAAATACACCCGCCCAGGCGCGTCAACACTTGGCGGCAACCCGGTAACCTCTACCGCCGCCCTGGCTACCATCGAGGTACTAACCAAGTACAACTTACCCGAACGGGCTGCAGAACTTGGCAACTACCTGAAGCGTGGTCTGGTTGAGCTTCAGAAGAAACATCCTATCATCGGTGATATTCGCGGCCACGGCCTCATGCTTGGTGCTGAACTGGTTAACCCTGACAAAACGCCTGCGTCACAGCAGCTTGATACGATCCTGGAACAAATGAAAAACCGTGGGTTCCTCATCGGCAAAAATGGCCCAGATAGAAATGTTATGGCCTTCCAGCCACCACTTGTTATTACCCGTGAAGACCTTGATAATATGTTAAATAATCTTGCAGATGTATTGGCATCAATAGCTTAATTCATTGACCCACTCGAAGCGACCCACTTACCTGGGACGCTTTTTTTATTTGGCTAGCTTGCTACATTTCTCAATATCAAGTATAAGGTAACCGATCTAGCTTCATGCTATATTTAAGAACAATTGTAACCTGCACAGCCCATTGTCTGTTAAACAGGGAGGTTTTTTTCTTGAATATTGTCGTATGTATTAAGCAAGTTCCAGGCACTACCGAAGTGGAGGTAGATAAAGAGACCGGCGTCCTGAAACGGGAAGGGGTAGATTCAAAAATGAACCCTTACGATTTATACGCCGTAGAGACAGCGTTGCGGATTAAAGAACAAAACGGAGCGACCGTACAGGTGGTAAGCATGGGGCCTCCCCAGTCGGCCGTAATTATTCAGGAAGCATTCATGATGGGAGCCGATAGCGGGGTTCTGTTAACAGATAGAAAGTTTGCTGGTGCCGACGTATTGGCAACGTCTTATACGCTGTCCCAGGGTCTGCATAAATTAGGCAAATTCGATCTAATTATCTGTGGAAAACAAACTACCGATGGCGATACAGCTCAAGTCGGTCCTGAATTAGCGGAATTCTTGGATATTCCGCACGTGGCGTATGTCAGCAAGATCATAGAGGTCAAACAACAATCCATTGTTGTTGAGATGGATATGACTAATACAGTTGAAACCGTCGAGGTATTATTCCCGTGTCTTATTACCGTTGAAAAAGGTATATTTCCGCCCCGCCTGCCTTCTTTCAAATTGAAACTAAAAACCAAAGATAAAGAGATACCTTTTTACGGGTTGAAGGACTTTACCGACCAGAACGAGCTAAAATACGGCCTGAATGGCTCTCCAACCAGGGTGTTACGAATTTTCACTCCCGAATCCATTATTGACAAAGAAATTTGGAATGGCACCGCTGACGAAATAGCAAATAAACTTAAAAATAAGCTGCACGAATTCAAGCTGATTTAGGAGGACGGCAATGTCCAAAATTATAATTAGACAAGACTTAGTTGCAAATCCAGAGGATTTAATTAAAATCTGTCCATTTGGTGCCATAGAGTATGACAATCAGTATCTTTCTATTAATGCCGCTTGTAAGATGTGTAATGTATGTGTCAAAAAAGGTCCCCATGGGGTATTTACTTGTCATGAGGAAAAAGTTGAGGAAATTGACAAAACCTTATGGCGCGGCCTCACAGTCTACGTCGACCATACCCAGGGCAATATCCACCCTGTTACCTATGAGCTTGTTGGAAAAGCAAAAGAACTTGCAGCCAAAATCAAGCACCCTGTCTATTGCCTGTGTATCGGTCACAATGTAAGCGAGGCTGCCCAAAAGCTACTTGCCTACGGTGTAGACGAAGTGTTTGTTTATGATGATCCTGAGTTAAAGGATTTTAGAATTGAACCGTATACTGCGGTATTTGAGGATTTTATTAAAAAGCAAAAGCCTACTATCGTCTTAGTAGGCAGTACTAATCTAGGTCGTTCTTTGGCGCCCAGGGTTGCTGCACGTTTCGGTACCGGCCTGACAGCCGATTGCACGATACTGGACGTAGATGAAGATACTAATTTGGCCCAAATCCGCCCTGCTTTCGGCGGCAACATCATGGCCCATATATATACCCCTAACCATCGCCCGCAGTTTGCAACAGTCAGATATAAAGTATTCTCATTCGCAGACAAAGTTCCCCAACCGACCGGAAAAGTTACGCTGTGCGAAATCGCGCCGCAGGCGCTGCAGTCGCGAATCAAAGTGTTACATGTAAAAAATAAAGAGAAAGTCCGCAGTGTCGAAGATGCTGAGATAATTATCGTTGCCGGCCGCGCAATTAAAAATCAAAAAGATTTAGACATGATTAATAAGCTAGCTGAAATTCTCGGAGGTATGGTTGCCGTAACCAGACCACTAATTGAAGCAGGATTGGCAGATGCCAGGCTGCAAATTGGACTTAGCGGCAGAACAGTAAAACCCAAATTGATCATTGCTTGCGGTGTATCAGGTGCCATTCAATTCGTCGCCGGTATGGATAAAGCTGATTTGATTATAGCAATCAACAATGATGAAAATGCTCCGATCTTCAACATCTCTCACTATGGGATTGTTGGTGATCTATTTGAAATAATTCCAAGACTGATCGAAATTCTTGAGGATACCCGTTAATCGTAAGAAAAGACTTGGCTTGTGCCAAGTCCCTCAGGACGCCGGCAGAAGCTTTAGTCGTTCTTATGTCAACAGAATTGCGTTATAAATTCTGGTAGACTAAAAAATCTCTCAGTTAGGAGCTGGTGGTGTGACCTATAAAAAGCTTGATGAAAAAGACATCGACTTTTTAGTTTCTCTCTGTGGCACCAAACGTGTATTTAGCGGAAAAGAGGTTCCAGAAATCTACAGTCGCGATGAATTAAGTATGGTAAGAAGCTATCCTGAGGTTGTTGTCGAGGTACTAACAACCGAGGAAGTATCACAAATAATGAAATACGCATATGACAATAATATTCCCGTCACCCCCCGGGGACAGGGAACCGGTTTGGTAGGCGGTTCTGTTGCCCTGTATGGCGGAATCATGCTGAGCACAGTACGAATGAATAAAATTCTCGAACTTGATGATGAAAACCTGACAATAACGGTAGAACCTGGTGTGCTTTTAATGGAATTATCTGCCTATGTTGAAAGGCATGATTTTCTCTACCCACCTGATCCCGGTGAAAAAAGCGCCACAATTGGCGGCAATATCAGTACAAACGCGGGCGGTATGCGTGCTGTCAAATACGGAGTTACCAGGGATTACGTGCGTGGACTCGAAGTGGTGCTGCCCCATGGTGAAGTAATTCAATTAGGCGGTAAAAATGTAAAGAATAGTTCGGGTTACAGTCTTAAGGAGTTAATCGTTGGCTCCGAAGGAACGCTGGGGTTTGTTACTAAAGCCATTCTAAGATTGCTGCCACTGCCTAAAAAGGCGTTAAGCCTGTTAATACCGTTCTCTGATCTCGGTCAGGCTATTGAAACAGTGCCAAAAATAATAAAGTCAAAATCTATTCCAACTGCAGTTGAATTCATGGAGCGTGAGGTAATTCTAGCGGCCGAAGAGTTCTTAGGCAAAAAATTTCCTGATACATCAGCAGATGCCTATTTATTACTTACCTTTGATGGTAATAGTAATGAAGAGTTAGAGAAGGCTTATGAACGCATCGCCCATATTTGTCTTGACGCTGGCGCACATGATGTCTACATCTCTAATACCCCAGAAAGACAGCAATCCATCTGGTCGGCCAGAGGGGCTTTTCTTGAAGCAATCAAAGCCTCCACTACCGAAATGGATGAATGTGATGTTGTTGTACCTCGTAACAAAATTGCAGAGTTTGTTAAATTCTCCCGGGGCTTGCAGGATAAGCTGAATGTTCGTATTCAAAGCTTCGGACATGCAGGTGACGGTAACTTGCATATCTATGTGCTGCGAGATACCCTTGCCAAAGAAGAGTGGGAGAACAAGCTCGAGGCCGCTATGCAGAGTATGTATGACAAAGCCGCAGAATTAGGCGGGCAAGTCTCCGGTGAACATGGTATCGGCCACGCAAAACAACCCTATTTGGCCTGCTCACTAGGTACTGAACATATAGGATTGCTAAGAAACATAAAGAAAACATTTGATCCGAAGAATATATTAAACCCAGGTAAAGTCTGTTAGCACCAAAGCAACTAACCCCGCATTGCCCGCACCATTCGGATATCCTTCCGGGTGCGGGCATCTTTCGGCCCTGCCATGAGCGGCGCCATGGGCAAATGCCGCATCTGACGTTCCGCAAGACGAACGCAATGTGCAGCAAACATAATTAGTGAAAAGACAGCCCAGAAACCGGCAAATATTTGCCCCGAAGTTGAATTCCAAAATACGGGTAAATTAACGGCAAACAGTACCCACATCGCACTAAGTGCAAGTAAGCTGACTAAAGAGCCAAACTTGCCTGTCTTTTGCTTAAATCCTTTCATACAACCCCTTCCCTTCATCAAAAATATCTGATCTCATCCCCTAAGGCTTCAATGAAGTATATGACAAGGCCATCTTCTTTATTAATCAAAACAGCAGCATCCGACACGGACGCTGCTGTTTTGGGTTTGCGATTATATCTTATTTTTTTGCAGGCAGAGTAATGTAGAACTGGGTCCCTACTCCAGGTGAGCTTTCAACCCGAATCTTGCCGCCATGTTTTTCGACAATCCACTGCGCTATTGATAATCCGAGACCAGCGCCCCCGGTCTCCCGATGACGAGCCTTGTCACCGCGAAAGAAACGATCAAAAACACGGGGCAAGTCCTCAGGAACTATACCACAGCCCGTATCCTCCACTTTTAGCCCAATCTGATTTTGCAACTTGGAACAAGTAAGAGTAATCCTGCCTGGTGGTGCCGTATATTTTAGCGCATTATCGAGCAAGATCACCAGCAGCTGGTGCAGGCGCTCACGGTCAGCTGTCATCTCAAGCTGCGGTTCTACGCTTACACTAAGCTCTAAGCCTTTGAGTTCAACAAGAGGACGGAACTGTTCAACGACTGTCTCAATCACTTCATTAATCACAACAGGCTTCAGCTGCAACTCTAGCTGGTTGGCGTCGGCTCTTGCCAGCGTAAGTAGAGTAGAAACAAGCTTATTCATGCGTATGGCTTCCCTAAGTATGTTAGTAACGCGCGCGCTCTCCTGTTCGACAGTGTTTTCGGGATGACGCAGCATCAGTTCAGCGTTGGTTTTAACTACGGCAAGCGGCGTTCGCAGCTCATGGGAGGCATCAGCCACAAACTGTTGCTGTCGCTCCCAGGCAGTTTGAATTGGCACAAGTGCCAAGCGTGCCAGATAATACCCAGCTAAACCAATGACCACTATACCGGCAAATAGACCTGCAGCAATAATGATCAGCAGATGCCGCAGCATGGAGACCTCTGAGTCAACGATACTCACTGCAATAATTTCCTGAATCTCCAGCTTACTGCCATCTGACCTAAATAGTATATTCTCATCATGGGGGTAAGGCAGGCAAAGTACTCTGTAAATGTGCCCAGCAAAATTCTTCACAGTAAGGCTGCCGCTTTCCGACAGAATAGCCAGTGTCTTAATGTTCTCCACCTCGTCTGAGGAAAAAGGAGTAAGGCTGATCACCTGACCATTGCCGTCCCGCAGCAAAACAATAACACGCGGATCAAAGAATATTGTACGTCTCATATTAATCTCAGGCCGGCCGTTAACAACCCGAAAAGAACTGATCCGATCCCGCATGGCATTGTCAATATTATTGAATAACTGGGACCGCACATAAGAATAAAGAGTGGCACCAAAAGCTAAGAAAATAAGTATTACAACAACTGAGTTTAACACAGTCAGTTTCCGGAGTGTTCTGGTAAACACAAGCTATTTCTCCTTCAACATAAACCCAGCGCCGCGCACTGTATTAATGAGGGTATCTTTGCCATAGGGCGCTAGTTTTTTTCTTAGATAATGCACATATAAATCAACAATACCACCTGTTGTCTCAGATTCAAACCCCCAGATACGATCAAAGATCTGCTCTCGTGTCAGGATCTGCTCACTATTTAATACAAAAAACTCCAATAGCTCGAACTCTTTGAGCGTCAAATCAAGAGGCTGCTCGCCAACTGAGGCTTGTTTGAGTTTACTATTGATGACAATATCATGATAAGCAATCTCTCCCTCCTGCCCAACATTCCCGCGGCGGCGCAGCAGAGCTTTTACTCTGGCCAACAGCTCAGGTACGGCAAAGGGTTTAACAAGGTAATCATCGGCGCCGCTATTCAGCCCTGTCACCTTATCCTCTAAACTATCTTTGGCAGTTAAGAGTAAAATAGGCGTAGAATCTCCCTTGTTCCTCAGACGCTTTACGATTTCCAGGCCGTTTAATTCGGGCAGCATAATATCTAAAATCAGCAAATCATGGATCCCCTGTTCAGCCAGGTATAACCCCTCATCACCTGTGCCAACACCATCAACCAGATAATTTTCTTCACTGAGGACATCGGTGACAGCTTCCCTCAGTGTTTTTTCATCCTCGACAACTAGAATTCTCAATTGGGACCTCCTTTTCTTTAAGCACCATTCTGAATTTAAGATGTACCAAATAAAAAAGGCTATGCAACTGTTTTGCAGCTGCGCAGCCCATTATCTAGTCGTTCTTTACCCGCACATAGGTGGGAACTGAATAGGAAAAAATTTTTTTATCCACTTCAATATTGGCGTAGGCGTAAAGTACCACCTGTTCTGAAATAAGCTGCACACTCCCACCCAGGACATAACATACGCCGTTTAAGAAATCACTCATCCGCTGCTGAGTAGCAATATCTACCTGCTGATAATTGACAACAACTGCAACACTGTTTCTTAAGTAATCGGCATAAGCCTGTACATCGTCGAAATCTGTTGGTAAATCAACAATTACTTTTAAATTCCCCGCTGACTGACTATGTACTTTAAGTTTAGGGCGACGCTCATTATCTTGTGCCGCCGCTTCTTTCGCAGCAGGCAATTCCGCCTTGTCAGGTGCCGTCACTTCTTCATCGACCGGTATTAAAAAATTTGTTATTTTATCAATTAATCCAAGGGCCATAATTAACGCCTCCCATGGGATATTACTCCAATTTCTGGGAGATATTCGACATGTTTCATGCTAATTCCTGCCAGCCCAAGGCGAAGATTCATTTAAATGAAAAAATAGAGCGAAAAATCCTAGTAAGCTAGGACTTTTATACTATTAGCAATAGACAAAAATCCCCGCCCCCCCTTAAATCAAGCCTATAACTGGCATTCTTCGCAGCCGCCGCAGATCCCCATGAGTAAGTGCCTGTTGGAGCAATGATAACAATGCCATGGTTACCCCTGGACTCTCAATAAAATTATGGAAACGAGATTGCCACGCTACCGCTCGCAATGCGCAGGGAGAATCTCTCGCCTTTAGTCATTGTAAACGTATGTGAAGCAATCTCGTTTTTTCCTACTCTATTACATTATTATGCGTCTTTCTTGCGTTCGCGTCCGCGTATATGTCTGTCCAAAGTAGCCTTGCGCAGCCTGATGCTTTGCGGTGTAACTTCCACAGCCTCATCTTCATTGATATATTCAAGCGCCTGTTCAAGACTCAAAATCCTTGGCGGTGTCAAGCGGACAGCATCGTCTGTACCGCTGGCCCGCATGTTAGTAACATGCTTTTTCTTGCAGGGGTTGACATCCATATCCATCTCGCGGGCATTTTCCCCTACAATCATGCCTTGATATACTGCCTGGCCAGGAACAACAAACATAATGCCTCGGTCCTGTATACTGTTGATGCCATAACCAGTAGTTTCGCCGTCCTCAAACGCAACCAATGCTCCCCGGGTACGGCCAGGAATATCGCCTTTATATGGAACATAGCCATGGAAGACGTGGTGCATAATGCCGTTGCCTTTAGTATTTGTCAGGAACTCTGATCTAAAGCCAATCAGGCCGCGGGCCGGAACAATGAATTCCATCCGCAAATATCCGGCCAGTTCGATCATATTGACAAGTTCAGCCCGCCGGGTACCCAGGGCTTCCATAACTGCGCCCATAAATTCCTGCGGCACATCAATTGTTAAAAACTCCATCGGCTCGCAACGCTTGCCGTTAATTTGTTTATAGATTACCTGTGGTTTGCCAATTTGTAGCTCATAGCCCTCGCGCCGCATTGTCTCAATAAGAATTGATAAATGCAATTCGCCCCGTCCGGCCACCTCAAAAGAATCTGCGCTATCTGTCTCACTAACGCGCAAGCTAACATTGGTTTCCGCCTCACGGAACAGGCGGTCGCGAATATGACGGGATGTAACAAACTGCCCTTCGCGTCCGGCAAAAGGGCTGGTATTTACAGCAAAAGTCATAGCCAACGTTGGCTCATCAATTCTAATGGTAGGCAATGCCTCTGGATTTTCGGTGTCAGCCACCGTATCACCAATATTGACTGATTCAAGGCCAATCATCGCAATGATATCGCCTAATGCCGCGTCTTTGACCTCAGTACGTTTTAAGCCTTCGTATATATATAACTTACCAATCCTGGCTTTACTTTCAGTCTCGCCGTTGAGAAGAACAACATTTTGCCCCCCAGTAATACGTCCTCTAACAACCCGGCCAATGGCAATCCGGCCGACGTAATCGTCATAGTCAAGAGTAGTAATCATAACCTGGAGCGGTCCGTCAATCTCACCGCGTGGAGCAGGAATGGTCTTCTCGATACAATCAAATAACGGCTGTAGATTATCGCTATCGTCAGCCATAGCCATCTTGGCAACACCTTCCCTGGCTGCAGCATACACAACCGGGAAATCAAGCTGCTCATCAGTGGCTTCAAGCTCAATGAACAGTTCTAGCACTTCATCAACAACATCTTCTACCCGCTGGTCAGGGCGGTCAATTTTATTAATAACTACAATCGGCTTAAGTTTTTGTTCCAGCGCTTTTCTTAGAACATACTTCGTCTGAGGCATGGGGCCTTCAAAAGCGTCAACTAATAACAGTACGCCGTCGACCATATTGAGTACCCGCTCAACCTCACCGCCAAAGTCAGCGTGGCCAGGGGTATCAACAATGTTAATCTTGGTGTCGTGATACATTACTGCGGTGTTCTTTGACAAGATGGTAATACCGCGCTCGCGTTCAAGGTCGTTAGAATCCATAACTCGTTCAGCTACATGCTCATTGGCGCGAAATACATTACTTTGTTTAAGCATGGCATCAACCAGGGTCGTTTTACCGTGGTCAACGTGGGCAATAATGGCAATATTACGTAAGTCTTTGCGTTCCATATAAAATGATTGTCCTCCCTATAATGAACAAAAGGATGCTATTTTGCACCCTTTTGTAGTGTCATGCACAATTCACTATATTATACCAGTTGTAATATGTCAAATTAAATTTACTTTATTAGCAATCTTAGGACCACAAATCACTAAGTGTCTTTTTAACAAACGCCCGTATTTTTTCAACACGCCTGAGCGCATCTGGAAGTTTGCCAGCGTTTGTAGCCACCTGGTCTTCCAGCTTGAGCCGGAATTCGGAGTATTCTTTCTCTGTTTCAGCCAGATAGTCTCTGAGCTGCTGTACGGCAGGCTCAACAGTTGTGATAGCAGAGGGTTCTATTTGCCAACTGCGGCCAGTAAGTATGGCTGAGTCACCAAATTTCGGAATATATGTTGACATTCCAAACCTGTCATTAATAAGCTGAGCAAAGGGTTCTGACATGTCACTCTCACCATGTACAATAAAGATATTGGCCGGTTTGCTCTGAAAATTACCAAGCCAGGTTGTCAGTTGGTCCTGGTCAGCATGGGCCGAAAAACCGTCAAGTCTAACTATGTTGGCCCTAACGCTAATTTCTTCACCCATAATCTTAACTTTTTTGATGCCTTCCAACAAGCGCCGCCCCATACTTCCCTGAGCCTGATAACCAACGAACAAAACTGTGCTCTCAGGACGCCATAGATTGTGTTTTAAATGGTGGAGAATGCGACCGGCATCAGCCATGCCACTGGCTGAGATGATGATGGCCGGCTTTCCTAATTTATTGATAGCCTTGGACTCCTCTGACGTTTTGGTATAAGTCAATTGCGGCAATTGCAGCGGATGGTCATGGTCTTTGTACAACATGTCATAGGCTTCACTATCATATTCCTGCGAGTTTTTCAAAAATATATCTGTCGCTGAGATAGCAAGCGGGCTGTCAATAATTACCGGAATATCTGGAATCAGGCCGCCTTTAAACAAGGTATGCAGGTGGTACAAAAGTGTCTGCGTACGGCCTACGGCAAACGATGGGATGATGATGTTGCCGCCTTTTTCCACAGTATCATTAATATATTTGGCTAATAGCTCAACAGGATCACTTGGATCATGCTGTCTGGCCCCATATGTTGATTCAATGACAATATAGTCAGCATGGGATATCACGGCCGGGTCCTTGATAATCGGTTGATCAGGCTGCCCCAAATCACCGGAAAATAAGAGTTTGACTGTCTCACCGTTTTCGGTTGCCAAAATCTCCACCATAGACGAGCCTAGAATATGACCGGCTTCCCTAAATATAATCGTAACCTCGTCTGATAGTTTTACCTCAGTATCATAAGCTACTGGTGAAAACTGTTTAAGGGAGGCATAGGCTTCATCTACAGTATACAAGGGTTCAACCGGCTTACGTCCGGCGCGTTGTCCCTTCCTATTGGCAATTTCAGCATCAAATTCTTGAATATGGCCACTGTCTGGCAGCATAATACTGCATAATTCAGCCGTTACTTTGGTCGCATGGATAGGGCCTTTAAAACCTGAATTGCATAACCGGGGTATGAGACCACTATGATCAATATGCGCATGGGTTAAGAGCACCCCGTCAATATCGGCAGGATTATAAAGAAATGGGCGTCTATTTAGCGCGATAATGGCTTTTGATCCTTGAAACATACCACAGTCAACTAAAAACTTTTTCGAGCCAATCTCTAAAAGGTAGGAGGATCCGGTTACCATTCCGGCAGCCCCCAAAAAAGTTAAACGCATAGGCTTAGCTCCTTTTTTCAGTATTGCTAATTGTAGTTTACTATTATCGAGGTTTAGAAACCTCTTAATTTTCTAAATTCTACACAAACAATCGATTTCCTGCAAATAACAAAAACCGGGGCCATTTCGCTCCCGGTTATTCTTGGTGATATAACAAATTATTCCTCGCCCAATACCCTTACTTCTGGATGAAGCGAAACCCCGAATTGCTTATAGACGCTATCCTGCACCTTATTGATCAATGACAGCACATCCTTAGCGGTTGCGCCGCCGGCGTTGATGATAAAGCCAGCATGTTTGGTTGAAACTTGCGCACCGCCGACGCTTGTACCTTTCAGACCAGCCTGTTCAATCAATGTTCCGGCAAAATGACCCTGCGGCCGCTTAAACGTACTGCCAGCGCTGGGCATTTCCAGCGGTTGCTTGCTTTCCCGCTTTGAGGTATAGTCATCAATCCGGCCACGAATAGAATAGTCTTCACCGTCAGATAAACCCAGTTCGACTTCACAGATATAACAGCCGTTTTCCTGGAATACACTATGCCGATAGCCAAACTTAAGCTCTTCCCGCGCAAAACGTTTAAGTTCACAACTGGCGCATACTGCCGTAACAGCCTGCACCACCTGACTCATGTCACCTTCATAAGCACCAGCATTCATGAATACCGCACCACCGATACTGCCCGGGATGCCGATTGCAAACTCAAAACCTGTCAGTTTATTTGTTGCAGCATATTTCGATACATCAGCCAATAATGCACCGGCCCCGGCAAAAAGAGTACTGCCACTATGCCTGATATAACCCATTTCAGGCCCGAACTTAACCACCAGTCCCCGGATGCCCCTGTCTAATACCAAGACATTAGAACCATTGCCAAGCACGGTAATTGGTACTCTATACCGTTTGGCCGCATCCAAGACAGCAGCTACCTCTTGAACTGAACCAGGAAAAACCAGATAATCAGCTGGTCCACCAATTCTAAAGGTTGTGTGTTTGGACATAGGTTCATTAACTAGCAGCCTTTCCGGGGGAATAGCTTTTTCTAATTCGGCAGCAAACTCTACAGGCATCTTAACCAAGATCTCATTCTTTGCCAAATAAATCCATTCCTTCGGCGACCGCATCGCCAATTATTTTGTAAATGTCAGCAGCAATCTGCTGAAACCGCATATGGGCATGAATGAAGTCCCTGGCTTTGGGATTAAGCATAATCAGCTCATACATTTTTTGCAGTTCTTCTGACTTCTCTTTATCTTCAGGATTACCGGCCATTAACTCATATTCGGCAGTCAGCTTTTTCTTAAAGAAATCCTGCACCATCTTTTTACTGGCGGCATCGCCGTCAAGCTGCTGCTTAGTAGCTAAAAAGGCCTGATACTCCTCGGAATTTCTCAGTGCTTTTCCCAATTCATGAGCTTTGTCATGTACATTCATTACGTTTCCTCCAGTTCACCATCTATCTTATGCGTGATGATTTTTTTTTATACAACTAAATCTTTTTTCAACAGACTGCGGTAAAACTCCTGCATTGTTTTGGCATCCTGGGCCTGAGTGCCGGCTGACTCACAAATAATTCGAGGTGTATACCCCCTGTCTGCAATGACCGCAAGCAGTGGCTCATGCGGCGGACCGTAAGGATCAGCAAATGTCCAATGCCGCTTCTCTCCCGCCTTGGTAAACTCAATCTGGCTAAAATGGATATGCAGGTTCCTGGCAGCCTCTTCCCCCAGGGTTTCTCCTATCTTATCAAAGACAGCAGCGAACTCCTTACTTGTTGTGTACTCGCCACCAGTCACACAGTGCAAATGGCCAAAATCCACTGCCGGTCGTACCCAATCAGCCAGCTTACATATCTCAAGCACTTCGTCAAGTGAGCCTAATTGATTCTGTTTGCCCATAGTCTCAGGCAAAAGGAGAGGCCCTGTCAGGCCCTGACGTTCAACTTGCTCAAGTACTTGAGCAAATAGACGCTTGGCCCGTTCCATGGCTTGCCGCCGGTTTGCCCCCTTGCCTGGGCCGCCAATATGAAATACAATCCTGTCAGCGCCCATCCACTTGGCAACCTCAAGAGACCGTAAGAAATGACGCTGGGTATTACCGGCGATTGTTTCGTCTTCGGTAGCCAGACTTATGTAATAAGGCGCGTGGATGCTAAGCTTAACGCCATAACGTGCGGCCTCTTCACCCACCAGTTCAGCCGTAGCCTGCCTGATATTTACCCCACGGCTGCATTGATATTCATATGCTGTCAGACTTAGGCCGTCAAGCCACTTCGGCATATCAGCCGACGCCTTGAAGCCGGCTTCATAAAAGGCATCAGGATTCCCTGCCGGCCCAAATTGTGCAAACATGGTATCACCATCCTATTCTCGGGGCTACTTGAGTCCGGCAAAAGCCTGCTGCCTAAGGGCTTCATAGACGACAACCGCTGCGGCATTCGATAAATTGAGTGACCTTGCATCGTCAATCATAGGAATGCGGATACAGTCTTCCGGATAAGAGTCTAAGAGTTCCTGTGGCAGTCCGGCGGTTTCTTTGCCAAATACCAGCATGTCATCGCTCTGATAATTAATATCACTATGACGCTTGTTGGCTTTTGTCGTGTTGTAATAGATGTTATGCCCCTGATATAGGGTTAACACTTCGCTAAAATTCTCGTGTACATGCACTTTGACCAAATGCCAATAATCAAGCCCAGCCCGTTTCAAATAACGGTCTTCAATGGAAAATCCGAGCGGCTTCACCAAATGCAGCTCACAGCCGGTGGCCGCGCAAAGTCTGGCAATATTGCCTGTATTACCGGGAATTTCCGGTTCTACTAGTACAATATGCATCAAAATCACCCCAGTTATACAATTTCTATCACCGCAAGATCAAAGTAAAAGTTATTCTACACAAAAAACAAAAATCCTACCCATTTCAGGCAGGATTTGTTAATACACATAATAATTTTACCGCTTAACCATGAATCAGGCGGGGAATACAGCGCACACACACCCAGTCGCTCTCCCCCTTACTTTTAATGGGCAACAGCGGGCGTTCATGCTCAGTTATGCCGCACAACGAGCATTTCATTGTTACGTTATATTCTGGTTTATCGGCAAGCGTCTTTTTATGTGCATGGACGGCTTCCTCATCGAAAACTACTGTTTCACGATCCTCAAGGGTTAACGCCCCGGTCGGGCATACTCCCAGGCAAAAGCCTGCCCCATCACATAATTCTTCGCGGCGTACCCGCGCTTTACCGTCAATAATCTCAATAGCACCTTCTGCACAGGGCGACACACACTGACCACAGCCGGTACATAAGTCATCATTAATCTTGACAATCTTTCTGGTAACTTTATTCATTTTCTGCCCCTCCCCTTTTTTTTATAGTATACCATACCAGCCAAACTCTACAGTGATTTCAATCACAGTTGACGACGATAATTAAGTAAATCAATAAAAGCCTCCAGCCGGGTGACCACTCCGGCTTCCCCTGACTGTTCGTCAAAAGCCAGGGACAGTACTGGTATTCCATGATCGTCGCTCGCTTGGTGCAGGATATTTTTTGCGATAATCTCAGGCATGCAGGTAAACGGAAAGACATGAACAATACCGTCAAAACCCTGATTGGCCAAATCCACGGTAGAGCCAATACTTTTAAGACCATGGCCGCCTACGCCGTGACTGAGATACGGCTTTGCCGCCTTGGCTATCTCATGATACTTCGCCATATAAGGCTTGCTTCTCAATAAATGCGTCCGGACATAATCGGTTAGCGACATTGTCCGGTGCACATGGGCTCCTAGACGGCCAAGCCTTTGCTCCAAATCCTGATTAACAAAGCTTTCGAGCATAACATAAATTTCACCTACCAACCCGATTCTTAGCGGCAGCTGTCCATGTTGGTTAACCCTTATCAGCTTCTCCTGATATATATCGCTAATCACCTGCAGCTCACGGGGATCAGCAGCAACCTCTATCTCCGCAACCGCCTCCTGGTAAACGGCATCAGCTGTTCCTGGAATTTGCTCTGTGGCCCGTACCTGACGCAACACGTCACCTACGGTGTCAATGGCACTCATTTTTGCGCCCGCCAATTTAAAAGCACGGTAAACGGATGTTAGACTTACGCCTGGAGCCAACTGTCGGACAGTTTTAATAACATCGAAAGCATTCGGTTCAATGGCAACCATAGTGAACTTGTAACCAAGCTCTTTTAGAATTTCCTGCTGCACCTGAGCATAGTAGCCTAACCGGCAGGGCCCTACCCCGCCGCAAGTAACTATGGTATCAGCCCCAGCGTCCAAGGCTTCGATATAATTGCCTAAAGTAACTTTAAGCGGCAGACAAGCTGTTTCCGGAGCATACTTAGCGCCTGTTTCTATCGTTTTCTTGCTAGTGGGCGGAGGCATGAGCACGGTTATTCCAAGGCCGCTTAATAGCGTCTTCATAGTTACAGACAGCGGCCCCATATGTGGAAAAGTTGCAATCATCGGTGGTTCCTCCGTTTGAGCATATCGGTAAACGCCTCCAACCGGGTAAGGAGTCCGGCTTCTGCAGTGTGTTCATCAAGATTTAGCAGCATAAACGGAATACGGCCAGCCTCGGCTTTGCGTTTGATAGTCTCACTGATCATGGAATCTGGTCCGCAGCTAAAGGATGTCATAAAAATCAACCCGTCAACAGCCTGTTCATTGATAAGTGCTAACGCCGATCCAGTCAAATGGTGACAATATGACCAGTATATTTGTTTATCAAGATCGCGCGCTGCCAGCTGCGCCAGACGCGCCGGTACCATATCAGACGTAATGACGTCCATTCCCATTGCTGTAAGTTTATCTTTGGCACTCATGCTGATAAATCTATCCTGAATGAGATAAGAGTGCCCAATCAAACCAACCCTTAACATGACAGCTGGCGTCACTCGATGCATGACGGGTGCCTGCTGCTTTGCGCTTACCTGCCGCCAAGCTGAGTACCATGCGCCAAGGCTGGAAATTTTGCTCTGACCCAGCCGGAAGCCAGTGTTGATCACTGCATCAAGCAAACTGCCATTCCTCGTGCGGAGATTGACATTAGTATCAATAACCTCCGGCAGGCCACCAAGACTGCTCCGGATAATGTCAGGCAGTCCCATCATTTTCGGGCAGGTATATGTCTGGCGAGCGACACTCACAACCCGGGGCACAAACAGACAGTCGGCCTTGCTCGCCAAACTTGCGGCATGGCCGACATAAACCTTAAGCGGCAGGCATACTTCATCAAGTACCCCACCCGCAGTAAGCATATCTTTGGTAGTCTCACCTGATACAACTACCTGAGCGCCAAGGGCCTCAAAAAAATTCTTCCATAAACACCCGTACTGATAATATAAAAGCCCGCGCGGTAAACCGACTCGTACTGTTTCCGCCAAACTGTTCCCTCCTAGTAAGCCCATTTGCCACAGCGATCGCCCCAGCGGGCAGCCACCTGGCTATTTATGTTGAGTTCAACGACTTCACACATATTGGGACAGCCATCACACTCAAAGCTTCGCGGCAAATAGCTATAATCAATAACCTCAAACCCCTGGAAGCGCGTAGGTTTGTCTGCTACAGCTTCCTTAGCCAGGAGCGCAGCACCAATCGCACCCATGACATTGTAATGCGCGGGTATAATAACCTGGCAGCCCAATACTTCTTCAAATGCCCGTTTCATCCCCTGATTGGCGGCAACACCCCCCTGAAACAACACCGGTCCTTTTATGTCCTTACCTTTTCCGACGTTATTAACATAGTTTCGCGCCAGCGCCTGACATAAACCATTGACTATATCACACATCTGGTGGCCTGTCTGTTGTTTGTGAATCATGTCCGACTCAGCAAAAACAGCGCAGCGCCCAGCGACTCTGACTGGCGTTGTTGAAGCTAGTGCCTTACTGCCAAACTCTTCTATCGGTATATTGAGTCTGGCCGCCTGCTGGTCAAGAAAAGAACCGGTTCCGGCCGCACAGACTGTATTCATAGCAAAATCAGTGACAATACCGTCACGAATGATAATCATCTTAGAATCCTGTCCGCCAATTTCCACAACTGTTTTGACATCAGGTACCACATGCATAGCCGCAACCGCATGGGCTGTTATTTCATTTTTGACAACATCGGCCCCTACCATTACACCTGCTAACTGACGGCCGCTGCCTGTTGTGCCTACTGCCTTGACCTCAAGCGCCTGGTTGCGCTCTTTTATTATTTTAAGCCCCTGCTGCACAGCCCCAATAGGTTGGCCCTGGGTTCTTACATAAAGGCTATCATGCACTTGTCCGCTGGAATCTAATACGGCAATGTTAGTGCTTACTGAGCCTACATCAATGCCCAGGTAGCTGGCTAAACGCTGCTGCAAAACCATCCCTCCATTTTCAATTGGTATACATTGGTATTATTACCTATCAAAGGAAAAGATATACTCAGGCCGCATGAATCATACATTGTAGAGAGACGGCAGCGATAAAATACCACAAAAGGGAGGATAACAATGGCTGGAGGAAAAATTAAGCATGTGTTCCCTGGCGGCAACACTCCCCAAGGCTTTTTCTCTTACTATGATTATGTAATACCTATTGATGCTACGCGGATTTTCTTACTGAAAGGCGGTCCTGGTGTCGGCAAATCCACCTTTATGAAAAAAATCGGCCAAGCAATGGTTGAGCAGGGTTATGATGTTGAACATCATCACTGTTCAAGTGACCCGAATTCTTTGGACGGCCTAGTCATCCCCATGCTTAACGTGGCCCTCATCGATGGTACTGCTCCCCATATTGTTGACCCTAAACACCCCGGCTGTGTTGATGAAATCCTTAATCTTGGCGAATATTGGGATGAGAGTAAGATGGTCAAAAACAAAGCCGCGATCTTAGCCTATACCAAAGAAATCAGTAAACGGTTTCAGCGTGCCTACCGGATGCTCAGAGCCGCAAAAGCTATCTATGACGACTGGGAAGCTGCCAATAATGAGGCCATGGATTACAAATTAGCCAATCAAAAAGCGACTGACCTGCTAGAAAAACTGTTTGCTGGCACTCCTACGGCAGGCCATGGAAAAAACCGGAAGCTATTTGCTTCTGCCATCACACCACTTGGCCCAATAAATTATATTGATTCAATTGCCGCAGGCCTGTCATCCCGCTATATCATCACAGGCTTGCCTGGAACAGGTAAAGCCACATTGCTGGCTAAGGTTGCTGATACTGCCGTAGCCAAGGGGCTGGATATTGAAACCTATTATTGCCCGCTTGACCCGCTCAAGGTGGAACACGTCATCATACCAGCATTAGATACGGCGCTTACCACATCAGTGCCACCGCATAATCAGCCTACGCGTGGCGCCACAGCAGTTATCGATATGAATGATTGCCTTGATAAGGAAATTGTCAACCGATTAGAGACTGTAACTGATTATGACCGCACAGCGTTCTGGGAATTCTTTGGTAAAGCGGGGACATATATCAACGAAGCTAAAAAACTACATGATGAGCTTGAGACTTACTATGTACCAAATATTAGTTTTAGCGGTGTCGATGCACTCAGAGACAAGACTCTGGCTAGAATACTAGCGTTTGCCGTCAAAAAAATAACATGAAATTTTTGGAAAAGTTTAAAATTTATTGTATTTATTTTTCACAACATCATGTATAATCATAGTAAGATGTATGGGTCTGAGACAGGGTGGAACGCCGCCCTGTCAAGGATACTAAATATTGTCGCCAGTCTGAAGCAAGGGCCTGAAGCCTACGCCCAGGAAGATGGAGGGGAATTTTGTGGCAAAACGTATTGGAGTAATCGGCATCGTGATTGACGATCCCAAATATATCGTCGATAAAGTCAACAACATTATTAGCGATTACAGCAAGATCATTATTGGCCGCATGGGTATTCCCCGGCATGATACAGAGGTTAGCGTGATTGCCCTGATTATTGAGGGCACCACTGATGAAGTGGGTGCGCTTACCGGCAAACTTGGCAACCTTCCCGGCGTTACTGTCAAATCGGCCCTGACTGCCAGAGAAGCGGCAGCTAAAGGGGAGAAAGAAAAATGATTGACAACGCCCAACGTACCTCTGATGCATTTATTGATGATGCCTTAATTCACAGGCTTTTTGAGGAAGCAAAATCAAAGTCTCAGGACAAAGACTATGTCCGGTCCATTATTACTAAGGCCCGCGAATATCACGGCCTATCGGCCGCTGAAGTAGCCGTCCTGCTTGAAGTCACTGATGCTGATTTGCAAACCGAAATGTTTGCCGCAGCAGCCGCTGTCAAACAAGCCATCTACGGTAATCGGATTGTATTATTTGCCCCGCTCTATATTTCTAGCTATTGCATAAATAACTGTACCTACTGCGGCTATCGCGCCGGCAATTCTGAACAGCTTCGCCGCCGCCTGACGCTTGACGAAATCAAAGAAGAGGTTGAGATTTTAGAATCGTTAGGACACAAACGCTTGGCTGTTGAGGCTGGCGAAGACCCTGTCAACTGCACCATTGACTATGTAGTAGACTCTATCCGTCAGATTTACAGCATTAAAGACGGCAACGGCAGTATCCGCCGTGTTAATGTTAATATTGCGGCAACGACTGTTGAGGAATACCGCAAATTAAAAGAAGTGGATATCGGCACTTATATTCTTTTCCAAGAAACCTACCACCGCCCCACTTACGCTGCCCTGCACCCCACTGGCCCTAAACGTGATTATAACTGGCATACAACTGCCATGGAGAGGGCTATGCAGGCTGGTATCGACGATGTCGGCATCGGCGTACTCTATGGGCTGTATGATCATAAATATGAAACTGTCGCTATGTTCCTCCATGCCGAACATCTTGATAAAACCCAAGGTGTCGGTCCTCATACCATCTCAGTGCCCCGCATTCGTCCGGCCAGCGGCATGGACTTAACTAAATTCCCCCATCTGGTTAGCGATGAAAATTTTCAAAAGATCATTGCCATCATTCGTCTGGCTGTGCCTTATACTGGCATGATTTTATCTACCCGCGAAACCTCAGAGTTTCGCGATGAACTGATTAAATATGGTATATCCCAAGTGAGCGCCGGTTCTTGCACAGGTGTCGGCGGCTACCATCAGGTCTATAAAGAGTCTATTGACGGCCCGGCAAATGGCCTTCAGTTTGAAACAGGGGATAATCGTTCACCGAACGAAGTAATCAGCATGCTCTGCAAACAAGGTTTTGTCCCGAGCTACTGTACTGCCTGCTACCGCCAAGGCCGCACTGGCGATAGATTCATGAGCCTTGCTAAGAGCGGCGAAATTCAAAATGTATGCTTGCCAAATGCCCTCTTAACGTTCAAGGAATATCTGCTCGACTATGCTGCCCCCGAGATCAAGGAATTAGGTGAAGCAACCATTCAAAAGCACCTGGCTGACATCCCGGTGGCTGCTACCAGGGAAGCTACTGCCAATCGACTAAAAGACATCGAGGCAGGCGTAAGAGATTTGTATTTTTAAGTTTTAAAAAGCAAAGAAGCTTTGCGGAACTCCCACAAAGCTTCTTTTTGTTTGTTTATAATAACTTTAGGCAATGCTATACTATATGGTAATATATAGCTATTATCCACTTTAATCCGGTAGGTGTAAATATTGAAACGAATTATTATGATTACGCTCATGACCCTAACGCTGTTATATGCGCTTGAAGTTTCGGAAGCTGTTGGGTTTACCGGCTTTAAGCCCCATCTTCAGATTAACTACACCACAAACGAGTATATTCTAAGCTGGCCCCGACTGCTCTATCCCGCTTATTATGAAGTTGAAGCATTAAGCATCCCCCCAGTAGATGACCGAAATCAAGCCGATAATTCCCAGCGTATTGTTAGCTACCGCACGTGGAAAAACCAGTTGTCCATTGATGACAATTTTCCCTTCCACACATACTGGCGAGTCTCTGCTCAAACCTTGTTTCACAAGCCGCTGGGGAAATATTCGAACCATATTAATCTAACAGAGGCCAGCGGTCGACTCGCTGAGAAGTTTGACCAAGTCAAACCTGTGCCAACTTCTTTCTATCCGGTAAATGCACCGGCGTCAATTCGCCCAATGCTTACCTGGTCGGTGGTACCCGGCGCTGTGTATTATGAGCTCGAATTCTTAACCACAGTGCCGGAAAACCCCAATGATGTTTTTCCATCGAAAAACCAACTACGCTTAACCCGCGAAGTTTTCACAAATGGATATAATGCCGATTTATCCTGGTTTGAGGAAAACCGGATCTTCTGGAGAGTTCGTGCCCTCAACCAGAAAGGCAACCCATTAGGAGTATTCTCTAATGCTACAGAAATCTGCATTGACCGCACTATTATCCCTGTAACCAAACCGCTGGTTAATAACCGGCATAAACCAGCCCCCCTGCCTACGCCGTTGTATCCCGCTTATGCCTGGATACCCGTGTTTGGCGCTGTAAGTTATGAAATCGAACTTATGAATCAACCGCCAGAAAACCCAAACGGTATTGAGCCTTCCAGTTACCGTATCTGGAGCAAAATCGTGACAGGCCTGAACGACTGTTATGACGACCAGCCCCGCATAATTCCTGGCAAGTACTATTGGCGCGTTCGTGGTATTGATGTCGGCGGCAATCCGGTAGGCGGCTATTCAGATACGGCTGAGTTCACCGTTGACTTAACCAGAGGCCAGTATGCGGCTGCTTTTGGGGACAGCATTACCCATGGCGGCGGCGCTATCTCCTATTCACCGGCTGATACTGATTACAACTATCAGACCTATCTTCATTTCCCCGCCGTTAATCTGGGAAAGAGCGGTGATACCTCGGAAGCCATGCTGGCCAGATTTGACCATGATGTGCTCCCGTTTAAGCCCAAATATTTAATCATTCTTGGCGGCACTAACAGCCTGCGAGGTGGTGTTCCATCAACCCAAGTCATCACTGAGCTTGCGGCCATTCGCGACAAATGCCTTACAAATGGTATCAGACCGATATTTTTAACCTTACCACCTGTTAATCCAGGCAATATTGATGAGGTTTTTAAAGAAGAGACAGTATCCAATTGGCGGGAAGAGTTTGATGCTGTCAATAACTTTATCAGGCGAGAGCGCTATTTTATTGACCTTGAGCCTCATTTTACAGATGGCAACAGGGAGCTTCCTGATCATTTTGCGATTGATGGGTTACACCCTGATATTGAAGCCAAAAAGCTCATGGCTCAAATCATCAACGCCCATTGGACAAGGGTTGTTCGGTGACAACCTCTTCAAGCTTCAATAGTTCATCACGACGTTCTTTTGCATTTGCAAAAAACTGGTGAATACTCGCCCGGTCGCCCTGGCGAATGGCCTGGGAAACTTGACCGATTAACTGGCTGAATTTGTCCAAACTATCGGCAATTGGCGCAGCATTTGTCATACAAACATCAGCCCACATATCGGCATTAGAGGAGGCAATACGCGTAGTGTCCCGGAAACCACCGCCAGCCAGCTTGATGCTGCTGTCCTGGTCCTCGGAATAGGCGAGCAGATTTACCAAAGCAGCAGCACCGATATGCGGTACATGGCTAATCAAGGCTGTGCACCAATCATGCCGCTCGGCATCCATCTCGGTGATTCTGGCTCCTGTCCAGCTGATAACCTGGCGTACAGCCTCAACAGCAGTGGCGTTATCTGCCCCACTTGGTGTAAGGATATACCATTTATCGCGAAATAGTGTGCTGTCAGCAGCTTCAATGCCGCTTTTTTCACGCCCAGCCATAGGATGGCCAGGAACGTAATGAATACCGCAAGGTAGTAAAGCTGATATTTGTTCGATCAGATAGCTTTTGGTACTGCCGGTATCTGTCAGAATTGCACCTTGTTTTAAATAAGGTGCAATTTCTTTTACCAACGCAGCAGCTTGCAGCACTGGCGTACAGATAAAGATCATATCTGCGTTAGCAACCCCTGCTCTAGCATCAGTTGTAACAATATCAGCTGCACCACGCTGCCTGGCTTTTATCAGCGAAAGTTCATTGTTATCAATACCGATAACTTCTACCTTTCCGCCTCGCGCCGCTTTGAACGCCAGTCCCAACGAACCGCCAATCAACCCCATACCAAGAATGGCAATCCGCCTAATCGCTAATCTCATGCCATTCTCCTGCCCACGGCAGCTGCAACAGCCCCTACTTCGCGCATCATTTCCTGGAAATTTTTAGGCGTTAAAGACTGATTGCCGTCAGACAATGCCTCAGCCGGATTGGGATGCACCTCAATCATGAGGCCGTCGGCACCCCCTGCTACTGCGGCTCTGGCCATGGGCCGTACTAATTTCCATAAACCGGTGCCATGACTGGGATCAACAATAACAGGCAGATGGCTTAAATTTTTGAGTGCCGCTACAGCGCTTAGATCCAAGGTATTGCGGGTGTAATCCTCGAATGTCCGGATGCCTCGTTCACAAAACATAACATTGTAGTTGCCTTCACTCATAACATATTCGGCAGCATGCAGCCATTCATTGATGGTTGCGGCAATACCGCGTTTTAGCAATACCGGCATACCGCTTTTACCTACTGCTTTTAAGAGTTGAAAGTTCTGCATGTTGCGTGCCCCAATTTGCAGTACATCAGCATAAGCGCTTACAACCGGCACAGACTGAATGTCAACAACCTCGGTGACAATTTTAAGGCCGGTTACGGTTCTAGCCTCAGCTAGCATTTCCAACCCCTTTTCCTCAAGTCCCTGGAACGAGTAGGGTGAAGTACGCGGCTTGTAAGCACCGCCCCGCAGAAACTGGGCACCAGCCTCTTTTACAATCCTGGCTGACTCCAATAATTGCTCTCTGCTCTCAACCGCACAGGGCCCAGCCATAACTGTTAAATGTGAACCGCCGACAAGTACACCGCCAATGTCGAGAACTGTGTCTTCGTTTTTAAATTCCCGGCTGACCAGTTTGTATCCGGCTGTAACTGATATGGCTTTTTCCACACCTGCCATGGCCTCTAAGGGGATTTGTGCCATCAGTTTTTTCTCGCCGATTAGGCCAATAATTGTACGCAGTTTTCCCTCTGACAAATGTACTTTTAGTCCGGCCCCGGTTACCCGGGCAATCACCTGTTCAATTTCATTTTGTGTAGCTGTTGGGCTCATTACAATAATCATGTCTATCGCCTCCATAAAAATATAAAAAGTCCCATCCCCTATACAGGGACGAGACTTTACTCGCGGTACCACCCTGCTTGCTAAATAGCAAGCCGCTCTTTTCAGGTACAGGAAATCCGATACCCTAGCCTATGATAACGGTGGCGTTCCGGCGCAGTCTACTTGGTACCTTTCGACCTGCTGCTCACGGGGGTATTTCAATAAGCACGCCTACCGAGTCACACCACCCCCCGGCTCTCTGAAAATAGCGCAGTTTATTTACTTATCCCATTCATTGCATTTTTATATGCTGTTGCAAATGAATATACCAGATAAATTAGTTAGTGTCAATAGTTCGAGTGCCTATTTAGGCGCAATTTTACGAAACCTGATATTATACCATTCTACTCCACGTTCAGGCAGCTGCTCCCAGCCGGCCTTCTCTAACCGGCCAATCAAGCCCTCTAGCGCCTCTTTATGACGCTTATTTTTTTTATCTGGGGTAAATGAACATGACATAATCTCAATGCTGACCGACTTCTTGATAATAGTATCGTTACTGTCACTATTATTTATACCATCTGTATCCCACATTCGTGCCTGAAATTCACCAATATCGCGAGGAAATATTCCCCAACGTTCACCTGTCATCTGATAGGTGATTTCACAGTACATAGCTGGTACTCCTCACATTTTAAAGAATAGAAAAGGCGACTATTACGCCGCCCACTCTCTTATTTAGCTTTTAACTCAGCTAACGCCTGAGCTAACTGGTCAGGACAGGAAGAAGCTTTATCGCCGCATTTAATCCCTTTTAGCCTGCTAATAACCTCTTCAACCTTCATTCCTTCAGCAAGCCGGCTTACGCCTTGGAGATTGCCTGAGCAGCCGGATTGAAATTCAATCTTTTTTACAATACCGTCTTCTACGATAAAATCGATTTTTTTTGCGCATACGCCGCTGGTGGTATAAGTAGTCATGTTTTCCGCATTCCTTCCCACATGTGAATTCTGGACATAATTATACCACATAACGCCAACAGCTTTCATTATATTTTCAAGTTAAAGCTGCCGAACGGCATCAATCAATGGCGGTACTACCTGTTTTTTTCGCGACATTACACCAGGCAAATACCATGTACCATCTGGTCTTCCCTCGCCAAAAGCGGCAGCGATTAGCCCTGATGGCTGCCCATAATGCAGCAGATAAGTAGCCTCATCCAATATGCCTGTGACAAGCAAGATCGCCATATTGTACTGCTCTTTCTCACAGATCGCCTGCAAGGCAATTTTGAGCTCTGTTTGCTGTTTTAGCACCGCTTCTGGGTCCATAACTGAGATTTGACTAATAGCAACATAATATTCACCAATCTGAAATTCTTTCAGGTCGGTAGCGATAATATCGCTTGGAGTCAACTTGTCAATAACCGAACCGGCTTTAAGCATAGACATGCCAAACTCCTGGATGTCAAGCTGGGCAATTTGAGCCAGTTTGGTTGCGGTATCACGGTCCTTTTCGGTTGCTGTCGGCGATTTAAACAATACTGTGTCTGACAGAATGGCAGCAAGTAAAATTCCAGCAATATCCGCAGGTATTGGAACATTTCTATGCCAATGCATGTTAGCAACAATAGTGGCCGTAGATCCCACCGGCTCATGCCTAATAAAGATGGGTTCACTGGTTTCTAGCCCCCCCAGCCGGTGATGGTCAACAATCTCAAGAATTTTAACTTCCTCTATACCGTCTACCGCCTGTGAACGCTCGTTATGGTCAATTAAAATAATTTGGTCACGCTCTGGCACAATAAGCCGGTCACGGTCAATGAGTCCGACTAACTTACCATTTTGGACAACAGGATAATTGCGGTATCCAGTACGAATAATAATGCTTTTTATATCGGCAACCATATCGTCAGGTTTAAAAGCAGTTACAGCAGGTTTCATGATTTTTCCCACTGGAATGCTTTGGTTGATAAGCCGCCCGCAGGTATAGGTATCATAAGGTGCCCTGATAATATACGTTCCTGCCGCCTGAGCGGCAGTTTCAACCTCTGTTGCCACATCAAAATCACCAGTTACAATCAAGCAAGCGACACCGACCTCAATACAGGTCAGCTGAACATCGGTACGGTTGCCAACCAGAACAATGTCACCAGGTTTAATCACTTTGGCCATGGTTTCGGTACGGGAAGCAGCAATTTTAACGCTGCCAATAATTCTTCTGGATAAATCTCCACCACAAATGAGTGTCCCGTTAAGACACCTAAGAATTCCACCATAGTCAACTCCGGTTTCTCGCAAATCTTGCATTCCCAGTTCATTTACATACCGTTCAGCCAAATCTCCGACAGTGACTATGCCCACTAAATTGCCGTCACTCTCTACAACAGGAATTGATTTTACACTATGCTGTTTGATAAGCTGGCCAAGCTTTCTCAGGGTATTCCAGGGATGAATGGCAACAAGTTTTTCGTGCATAACATCTTTGGCCCGCGGATACATGTCAAGGATAAGCTGGGGCGACTGTACGCCAAAGAAGTCCAGTACATATTTAGTTTCAGCGTTGATTTTTCCGGCACGTGCCGGGATTACATGCTCGCCCAAAGCTTTTTTAAGGTGTGCATAAGCAATTGCGGAACAAATAGAGTCAGTATCAGGATTACGATGGCCAATTACATAGATAGGTTTGGACAAGCGTTTCTCACTCCTAGGACTTTTTATCTCTCATTCTAAAACCGGTAGCAACATAGAATACCCATTCAGCGATATTTGTCGCCCTGTCAGCTACTCTTTCAATATACCGAATAGCCACATTATATTCCAATACAACTTCCTGATTGTTAGGGTTAGCCATGGCAATATTCAAAATTTCTTTAAGCAATGCCTTATTCAGCTTATTAACAACAGCATCGCGTTCTCTTACCTGGCTGGCCAAGTCGGCATCATTAGTTTCATATGCTTTAATGGAATCAGCCAGCATACCTGCTGCCATATTACCAAGCTCAATTACCCGTTCTGACAGAGGGTCAAGGGCGGTTAGATCCAGTCTGGGGAATTTTTTTTGGACTATTTTAGCGATATTGTTGGCATAATCGGCTACCCGCTCAATCTCGTTGGCAATTTTAATGGTTGACACTAAAAATCGTAAATCTACTGCAGCCGGCTGCTGAGTTGCAATTGTGGTAATACATCGATCGTCAATCTCTTTATACATAGAATCGACTTCTTTTTCATATTGCCTTGAACGCATCGCCGACTCCACGTTATTGCCTGCAAAGGAGTTGACTGCTGTGATTACTGATAACGTAGTCTTTTCACCCATTAATTTCACAGCCTCGCGAATACCCGCAAGTTCTTGCACAAAATTAGCCCTCATCCAACAATCAGCTCCTTCATTATTATGCCAAATATAACCAGCACTAACCGAGTTACTTATTCGCCAACACACCTAGTAAACCCTGCTTTAAGCAAAGGAAACGTTTTTCACCCTTTTCCGAGTAACCAGTAATATGTTTCGTTATAATATATACTATAATGTATGCTGAATATGAATCTTTACGAAAAAAGAGGTAGCTGCCCATGCGAGTACGGTTTGGTTATGTAGCAATCGCTCTTAACATTGCCGAAGGTTCACCAAATAAAACCGTTACAATAAAAACCCTTGAAAAGATTGCTGACCCAGAAGGCCGAATCCACCGTCTGCGCCGGTTAACACGAGAAAACTTAGCCAATACACTTCGTATTCTCAGGTACAATTCAGGCCACGATGTATATGTCTACCGTTTTACCTCTAAAACAGTGCCACTGGCGACTCACCCTGTCACTGCTGACTGGAACTACATCGAAGAGTTTGCTGACGAGTGGCGGGAAATTGGTGATTATATTAAAAGTCGTAATATGCGGGTAAGCGCGCATCCTGATCATTATACACTATTAAATAGCCCCAAAGAAGAAATTCTAACAGCATCAATTAATGATCTTGACTATCATGTTAAGATGTTGGAAGCTATGGGCCTGCCGCCTGCTCCGCAGTTGGTAATCCATGTCGGCGGGCTGTACAAAGCGAAAGAAGCCTCGCTTGATCGATTTATTGCCCGGTTTAACCAATTGCCTGACCGTATCCGCCTGCGACTCATGGTCGAAAATGATGATAAAGTATACACGGCTGCCGATGTTCTCGACCTTTGCCAAAAAATCGGCAGCCCTATGGTGCTTGATATTCACCACCATACCTGCATAAATAGCGGAGAAAGCCTGGCTAACCTGTGGCCTGACATTATCAGAACCTGGGCTGGGGTTACGCCTAAAATCCATGTATCGAGTCCAAGAGATGATAAAGATAGCCGTAGTCATGCCGATAATGTAAAACTGTCTGATTTCCTGCCTTTCCTGACTATGGCCAAAGAAGTCGGTCAGGATTTTGATGTTATGATTGAAGCCAAAAATAAAGACCAGGCATTGTTCAAACTCATGGACGAGCTTGAGCAAACACCTGGTATTAAACGCGTGGAACAAGCTGTTATTGAACTATAACACTCATTATACAAGCTGAACCTCATCAGGGCTAAAAGCCACTTCGACGTTACTGCCTGAAGTTAAGGTTAATATCTGTTCACGGGGTGCTCTTACTGTCAGGGACAAGCCTCTAGCCTCAACTCTAATTTTGTAAGCCCCAATACCTGGAGTAATTCCAGCTACAGTTCCGCAGACAGTCACCATCGGCAATTGCCTAAGGGCCGAACCTTCATTAAGGATATAAATTGCATCACCAGGCAGACAACAAGCATTTGCCTTAGTATATAAGGAGTGGTTTTGACTAGTAGCACTGTTGCGTTTAAAGGCAAGGCCGCCAGGCAAATGAAAAATTGCTTCCTGACCGCTGACTTCTACCTGACAGGGCAGAATATTGTCCATATCAACTAAAACAGCCACTTCGCGGCTGGCTGGGCGACGAAGGACAACTTCTGGGCAGTCGTCCTGAATGATGCGGCCATCGGCTAAAACCACTACCCTGTCGGCGAAATACAGCACATCATTAAAATTGTGACTGATAAGCAGAACTGTCAGTTGATTTAGCGTAGCCACCTGTTTCAAATCAGTCAAGATGGCCGTACGCGACGCAGTATCAAGAGCTGCAAACGGTTCATCTAAGAGCAGCAGTTGGGGGCGATATACAAGCGCTCGCGCCAACCCCACCCGCTGTGCCTCACCGCCTGACAACTGTTTAGCCTGGCGGTCAGCTAAATGGTGGCACTGAAAAGTCTTGAGCACTGCCATTACCTGTTCTGTAATCTGTGCTTGCGGGTAGCTGCGGAATTTGAGCGGCAGCGCCACATTATCATACACCGTACCATCAACAAGCAAAGTTTCCTGAAACATCATTGAGCTCAGGCGGCGGGCATTTTCTTGCCCGCCTTTAGCAACATCCTGACCAAACAGAGTAAGCAAGCCTTGCTGATACGGCAGCAGCATATTTAGCACCTGCAAAAGCGTACTCTTGCCCGCACCATTAGCACCCGATACTGCTATGAGCTCCCCTGACGCTACTGCCAATTGTTCAATATCTAAGGTTAACTGGTTATTACGATATACTTTGACTCCAGACAGTTCTATAATTTTTTTTTCCATAGTCCCTCCGCGTGCACTCATTTCGCCGTCCGGTTCTGCAAATAGGTTAAGGCGGCAACAATGCTATATGCGACTACTAACAGGACAAAACTGAGTGCCAAGGCGGTATCATAGTTGCCCTTACCCACTTCCATAACAGTGGCGGTTGTTAATACCCTGGTTTGACCCTTGATATTACCGCCTACCATCATGGATGCGCCTACCTCTGATACTACACCGCCAAAACCAGCCATTACCGCAGCTAACAACCCCAACCGTGCTTCGCGAATAAGCAGCCGGTGGGCTTGCCATTTTGAAGCCCCCAACGATAAAAGCTGAAGCCGCAGCTTAGGATTCAAACTGCTTATGGCAGCAAACGATAAACCGGCTATAATTGGACTGGCAATAACAGATTGAGCAATGATCATAGCCCACGGAGTATACATAATCCCTAATATCCCCAGGGGTCCATACCGCCATAGCATTAGACTCACAACCAAGCCAACAACAACAGGCGGCAGACCCATTCCGAAGTTAACTATACTAACGATAATCTTTTTTCCAGGAAACTCATGGAGAGCCAACCATAAACCAAGTGGAATCCCCAAAATGACACTTATTAGAGTAGCCAGTCCTGACACCTTAATCGTCAGCCATGTAACTGCCAGTATTTCAGGGTCGCACCAAATAGTATCCATAACTTATCCTGTCCCTTTTTATGAATAGAGATTATAGCCCGAAATCTTTCTCGGTCTTGCCGCCGTCAGCAGTAAACAGCGCCTGGCCATACTTGTCTTTGCCAAAGGCAGCAATCAGAGCCTGACCTTCACTTGACAGCAAATAGTCGGCAAACGCCTTGGCTCCTTCTTTATTTACTTTATTAAACTTCTCCGGGTTTACTTCCATCACATGGTAAATATTAAGGAGTTTGGCATCACCTTCGACCAATACTTTTAACGAAATATTTTTTGCTTGTGCCAAATAGGTAGCCCGGTCGGCCATTGTATAGCCTTTTTTCTCATCCGCGATTTTTAACGTTTGTCCCATACCAGCTCCGGCTTCTTGGTACCAGGAGTTGCCTTGTGGTTTAATTCCAGTGGCTTTCCATAAATTTTGCTCCAATTTATGGGTACCAGAATCATCGCCGCGTGATATGAAGGAGGCTTTAGCCCCACTGATTGCCTTCAGCGAATCTACAACACTCTTGCCTTTGATTTGGGCCGAATCTTCAGCCGGGCCAACAAGCACAAAGTCGTTGTGCATGACCATGCGCCGGTTAATGGCAGCCCCAGAAGCAACTACTTTTTTCTCAGCATCAGGCGCATGAACTAACAGCACGTCAGCCTCACCTTTTTCCCCCATAGCTAACGCCTGGCCGGTACCAACAGAAATGGTTTTGATTTTATAGCCTGTTTTCTTTTCGAAGGCTGGAATGACAACATCCAACAAACCACTGTCTTGAGTGCTGGTTGTTGTAGCCAAAATCACTTCAGGTTTAGCTGGGGTCGGCACCGCTGATTCTGGCGCTTTTTGGCAAGCCGTTAGAATGAATGACATAAGAATGACCAACATAAACACAGCCACTTTCATTACTTTTCTTAGCATAGTGACACCTCATTCTTTTAATTAAGTTTTTTTCCAGGAACCCCCATACCGCTGCTCGAATTCCCTCCCTCTACATACCCATATAGAAAAACCGGCATTGCGAAGAAACTTAGCAATGCCGGTTTTTTACCGGTATTAATTTCTTCTTTTCGCAATGGAAGGTACTCCAGTTTCCCGAAGTACCTAACGGTCAGCAGTCATAGCCTTGGCTTTAGACCTACAGACTCGAAGATTTATATGCAATTATTCAATAGGTTACGGCCTGGCGCATTCGCTGGCTTCACCTTTCATAATTTCCAGGCCATGCTCCAGGGCCGGGAGTATAAACTCCAGGCATTCCCGGACTCCTTTGGGACTTCCTGGCAAATTAATAATGAGTGTGCGTCCGCGCAAACCAGCAGCCGCCCTCGACAGCATGGCGCGCGAGGTTTTTTCCAAAGACTTGGCACGCATAACCTCAGGAATACCTGGCACATGTCTGTCAATCACTTCTAAGGTAGCCTCAGGCGTTACATCACGCGGCCCAAAACCAGTGCCACCGGTTGTCAGAATCAGATCAATCTTCAGGTTGTCTGCCATATCAATCATTGTTTGGCTAAGTGCCTGGCGCTCATCAGGAACAATTACATAATGCTTGACCTCGCCAAGCTCTGCTAACATTTCGGCAATGACCTTCCCGCTCAAGTCCTCACGTTCGCCACGCGAACCTTTGTCACTTGCGGTAATAATCCCAATGCTAAACACTTTCAATCACCTCAATTGTATCGCCATTAGCCACCAAGCCACCAGTGATTACAATGGCAAATATACCTTCCTTCGGCATAACGCAGTCGCCAGCCTGATAGTAGATATTGCAGCGGGTGTGACACTCTTTGCCGATTTGACTGACCTCCATCAGTACATCCCCAATCTTGAGCTTAGTACCGATTGGCAGGACCGGCAGATTAAGCCCCTCGGTAGTAATGTTCTCGGCAAAATCTCCTGGATGGACATCTAGTCCCATTTTGCGCATTTTTTCGATGCTTTCTAGGGCCAGCAAGCTTACCTGACGGTGTTTAAACCCAGCATGAGCATCGCCTTCAAGACCAAGTCCAACTAAAAGATTTGCCTTTCCCACGTTTTTTTTGCGTTCACCCTTATTCTTACTGGTACAAACAGCTATAATCTTTCCTTGCATAGGTTATTCCTCCCGTATATAGTCGCCGCTCTTGCCGCCTGACTTAGCTCGTAGGCGGACATATTCGATTGTCATGCCTTTGTCTACAGCTTTACACATATCATAAATTGTCAACGCCGCCACTGATACAGCCGTTAAAGCTTCCATTTCCACCCCAGTCTTACCGGTGGTTTTGACCACAGCCCGAATTTCAACGGCATTGGCAATGTCATCAATAGCAAATTCAAGATTAACGCCTGTCAAAAGGAGCGGATGGCACATAGGAATCAGATCCCAGGTCCGCTTGGCGCCCATTACCCCAGCCACCTGGGCTACACCTAAGACATCGCCTTTACCCATAGCTCCCTGTTTCACCAGGCTAAGAGTAGACTGCTTCATGGTAATCCGTCCTTCGGCTACAGCCTCACGCTTGGTTTCATCTTTCACAGTTACGTCAACCATGCGTGCCTTGCCTGAGTTATTAAAGTGTGTAAGTTCCATTAGTGTGTCTGAACTCCTTCCGTTAGCTTCTTTAACCCCCGCCTACCGGCGGGAATAAACCTACCCGATCGCCGCTCTTTAGTGCCTGGCCAGGCTGAGCCTGTACGCCATTCACCATAATAATCTTAATCTCATCAGGATTAAGAGGAAGCCTAGCAATAAGCTCATCAATCGTACTACCCTCCGCGGCTTCCATTGACAGCACACCGCCTGGCTTATCAGGAAAATAATTGCGAAGTGTAGCAAACAGCCGAACCTCTAACACCATGCTGATCACTCTCCTAGTTCCTTGTTAATTGCAAGTATTGTGCCTGCTTCTGATAAATCGTACCCACCCAGCCGCTCAACTTCCTGGCGGAATTCAGGCGATTTCAGGATACTAACTATCATGTCAGCCATTAAATCCCCAGGCGGGAAATTCAAAATAATATCATAACACTCGTGTGATATCGGGATAAACTCGAGCCCCAATGCCATCGCCGCCGCCCTGATACCCATACCGGTATCAGCTGCACCGGCAGTAATGGTGGCAGCGACTGCCATATGGGTGCTGACTTCTTTTTCGTAGCCGTCAATCGTGCTGCAAGCCACGCCCTGTTTAGGCAGCAAATAATCCAACAGCATCCTGGTTCCTGAACCGCGCTGCCGATTTACATAGGCAATGTCTTCCCTGATTAAATCACTTAAGCCTTTAATATTCTTTGGATTGCCAGGCAAGACCATCAGGCCCTGATCACGCCGGGCCAGCCGCACCAATTGCCAGTTTATGTTAGCCAAATATTTGTTCACAAAGGAAATATTGTATTCTCCTGTTTTGTCGTCAAGCAGGTGAATACCGGCAATATGGGCCTCTCCATTCTTTATCGCCATAATGCCGCCCATGCTACCAACATTAGCGGCTGTAAGCAGCATGTTGGTCTGACGTTTTAGGAATACCCCCAGAATATCCAGGGCCAAATCATGGCTGCCGACAGCTAGCAATGTATTTAGCTGCTGTTGACTAAACAGTTTTACCTTGACCTCGGCACCAGCCGCCAGGCCTGGACTGTTTTCACCGACAGAGATAACACCTTGGGCTTTAATAAGTGATGATATGATTCCCGCCCCGCGGCTAAGCGGTGCAGCTACTGTTTTCCCTTGGATTGAGGCGACAGACACGCGCACAAATTCCTCTACACCTACATGCGAATAGAGCTGGCGGGCTAACACTGCCGGAACTTCCTGCAGTTGTGGTTTAGGAAGCCTTTGCCGCTGGTACAGCACATCTCTGACAAACAGTTCAGCAGTCAACATGGCTGAGACTGGGTATCCAGGCAGACCGATAACCGGCTTGCCGTTACAGAGTGCCAGCACCACCGGTTTTCCAGGCTTAATGGCCACTCCGTGCACCAATACCTCGCCAAGCTCAGACAAAATTCGTGAAGTAAAATCCTCAGTACCTGCTGAAGTTCCGGCGTTTGTAATAACCATGTCACTTGTTTCAAGACTTTTGGCAACTGCTTGTTTTATCTGTTCATAATTATCTGGCACAATCTCGTGGCGTACCGGTTCACCACCCCAGGTAGATACTGCCGCACACAGCATATGGGAGTTAACATCAAGGATGGCTCCTGGTTTCAGATCCTGTGACCGTGCCACAAGTTCGGTGCCGGTCGGGATAACAGTAACTTTAGGCTTAGCTACAACGTCAATTGTTTCAAGCCCGGCAGCTAATAAAGCCGCAATATCTGGTGGCGTAACCAACTGATGTTCAGGTAATACCATCTCATTGGCGACAATATCTTCACCAATAATGCGGACATGCTGCCAGGGTGTGGCAGCAGCAATGATCTCAGCAGAATTTCCGTCAATATGTACATCTTCAATCATAATGACCGAATTTGTTCCAGCAGGCATTAAATCGCCGGTATCAACGATATAACAGCTGCCAGGAACAAAGGGCTCATTATTTTTCAACAAAGTTAACCGTACCGGATTGGTCTCGGCTGCGCCAAAGGAATCCTGAGCCCGCACGGCAATTCCGTCCATGGCTGACCCGTTATAATGGGGTACTGATTGTTTGGCATAGGTACAGCCAGCAGTGACCCGTCCCAACGCCTGTCCAATCAGCAGTGTTTCAACAGGCAGACTGGAAAAATAGCCTGCAGCTATTAGCCTGCTCTGCCACAACTCCCCGGTTCTTTCCCTAGGTAAACATTCCAGGTATGCCTTTCCCTTATGCATGTTAGGCCTCCCTCATTACTTCGACAGTTACCACATCTCCGGCATATAAACCACTGCTGCCCTCAGGCACCTGTACGACGCCATCCGCTTGTGTCATAACGCTGATCAGTCCCGATTTTCCTAATACCGGTTCTGCGCGATATTCTCCCTCCAGCCAAATTAGCTTTACCCGCAAAAAATCATCTCTCCCAGGAGCAGAGGCACAATTCCTGGTCAATCTCGCAGAAATCTTGCAGCCTGCTTTTAGTGCTTTCAACCCCTGCAGCCTCTTAACTACCGGGATAACCAACATTTGGCAAATAGTCATCGCCGCTACCGGATGTCCGGGCAACCCAAATACCGGCACTCTACCAACCATCCCAAAAATTGTTGGCTTACCAGGTTTAACGGCTAATCCGTGAAAGACTACCTTCTGCCGCCCAAGCTCTTCTATAATCTGAACAGTATGATCCCTAGCTCCGACTGAGCTACCGCCTGAGGCCAGTACCAGTTGGTTTTCGTTAACCCCTTTACTAACAGCTGCCAACAGCTCATCGTAATTATCCTTAATAATCCCATAGCTAGTCACATGACACCCGGCTTCGGTCAACATGGCTGCCAAAGTATAGGAATTGACATCACGTACCTGACCGCCCACTGGTACAGTGCTCACATCGACCACTTCATCGCCGGTGGAGATAATCCCGACCTTCAGCCGCTGCCGTACTTTTACCTTGTCAATACCACAGGCAGCCAGTGCGCCAATTTCGGCTGGCGTTAGCTTAGTACCTGCAGCAATAAACATAGCACCTGCCTTTATATCTTCGCCTTTAGTCACAACATTCTCACCAGGAGCTGCCGGCTTTAGCACCAGGAGGGTTTCATGGTCAGAGCGTTCTGTATGCTCCAGCATAACCACAGCATCGGCACCAGCAGGCAACATACCGCCGGTCGGCATAATGACAGCTTGTCCGGAAACAATACTAGCTTCAGTTGACTGTCCCATGAAGACTTCATCAGTAACAGTGAGCAT
Organism: Sporomusa malonica; assembly: GCF_900176355.1. Taxonomy (GTDB): domain Bacteria; phylum Bacillota; class Negativicutes; order Sporomusales; family Sporomusaceae; genus Sporomusa; species Sporomusa malonica. The sequence goes on from NZ_FWXI01000008.1 coordinate 134,371, forward strand.
TACCGGAACCCCTTCGCCTGCGCCAAAGGTATCACGGCTAAGCACTGCATACCCATCAACCGTTGAACGGCTAAATGGCGGCAGATCAACACCAGCGGCAATATCCACTGCAGTGATCCGCCCCAAAGCCTGCATAAGCCCAACTTCCTCAGGTTCTGCTGTTAGTTCTGGCAGGCTGCTGTCAATTAGACTGGTTGCTTTTGCTAGTGGGATACAATCAAAGAAATCCATGTCAGTCTCCTTTGTCGACCCCAAAACAACCTAACTGACAGGCAGTAATTTTTACTTTGGCAGCATCAGCTGCCAGGCCGACAACAATGGGCGGCACACCCTCGGCATTGGCCAGTTGTGTTGCTTGAACACATGTCAGACGACCGTCTTTAGCCAATTCGCGTACTTTTTCCTTGATGACTTCATTTACTTGTTCCATGGCTGCCTCCAATAATTGATAAAGATTCATATCTTTATATTTTGCCATTTGCTTAATAATTCCTGCAATATTTTTTGATAACTTATATCTATATTACCTAAAATTGTAAATAACGTCACGTTTACATTACAAAAATGTGACATTATTATTATGGGCAAATAATTAGATCCCTCGCCCACAAGCAATCAGAGCAAGTTGGATTATTGCCCCAACAGTCAGCCTCATTGGTTAAGACTGTAGAACAACCATCTAGTAGTCTGCAATCTGTGCATGAGGGGTAGTCTGCAGTCCGCACCATCCAACGAAAACGAGCGTATTGGGGTGTAGTCCAAATTTCTTCTATACTTCTGTCCTTCACATTTCCAAAGCTATGAGCCAACATTTCCTTTTTACGTCCCATAATGTAGCAGCTATAACTATGCATAAAAGCATAACATGGACTGACTTCCCCCTGCCAAGTAACTGTTAAGGCTTTGTTTTCAACAAAGCGGCAATGCCTTGCCGTTCGCAGTTGCATATTAGGAGCAGCTTTAACAGATAAAAAAGTAGATTCTCGTCCAAACGAATTTAAATCCAATCCATTATCGTAAAGAATCTCATCTTTCATGCTTTCATGGTATGGCAAAACATTTGTTACTATCAGCTTATGAGCACCAATCCGGTCTGTAAGCGCGGGCATTGCGGGGAGTTTCCTAATGTTTTGTTTAGTTGCTACAAATTCCACTCCAAGCTCGGGTTTATTGGACTTTTTCTCTTTTTTCAACTTCTGTAAATACTCAATATTCCTAATAACCTCATCATAGCTTGCACCCGGTCTTATCGTCTCAAAAGATTGATCATCCGGCCCGTCGAGAGAAACAAATATCCAATCTAACCCTACTTCTATTAGATGGGATGCTACTTGAGGCGTAAGCATAGACCCATTTGTTATCATTTCAACAGACAGTCCCAATCCTTTGCATTTTTTAATCATTTCCAAAATATTCGGATGGGTAAGCGGTTCTCCAAAACCACCAAAATGAACGAATTGTAAACTAGGTAACCCTTTCATATCATCATACAGCTTGTTAAAAACCTGGATAGACATGTCACCCATTTGGTCAGTCCAAGAATGCCGGATACAAGTTATACAAGAGTAGTTGCATTTGGTGGTCACTTCCACATAGATTTTCTTAACATCCGGCTTTAATGGTATCGAAATATTTTCTTCTCCAGTGCTAAACTGGTAATGCTTCATAGCTTCCACCTACTCCATAACTACTATTCCTAAGCCTGAATACCATTGACTAGTTACTCTTGAAGCGATGCACTCGGCAAGGTTTCAAACAGTGTTCATTCCGATAAAGTAGACTTAGCTTCAGGTGGGGTTTTAACCCCCGCTGAAGGTTAGTCGCCCAACTTCCAGGGAAGCCTCCTAAACTCCCACTTATAGAAGAGGGAGTCTTAGCGCGGGTTAGTCACAGGATAAAGGAGCCCGGACAAATATCCGGGCTCAAGCAATACATTAGAATAATTAGAAGTTAAATACTTGTTTAAGTTCTTCTTTAGGAATATCAAATACCACATCATGGGGTTTGAGGGATTCAAAGCGGAAGAAGTCTGGCAAATCATCGGATTCGTCGCCAAAGCCTGCTGCTTTGTTAAAGGCACGCTCGTCACGAAGTACTTCCTTGCCAAGTTCGAGGTAATCATTAAGGGTGTAATTCCAGCCGTAGCGGGCGTTACACATCTCAACAATACCTTCCATACCTTCAGGAATATCAAGGATGGCAAAAGCTACGAACAGGCACAAACCGGTAGTGTCAATAAAGGAGGTCGCGATTTGGAAGTTACGGGACAGATCAACCTGACCTTCAGCTGCCAATGGGTCAGTTTTGCCGCTTACACCCAGGATATTGGTAGCAACAACATATCCGGCAGTGTGGTCAGCTCCCATAGTCGTGGTAGCGTACGTTACGCCAACACCTTTAACAGCACGGGGGTCATAGGCAGGAATGCCTTGGCCTTTAACGGTTGGCACGCGGGTTACGCCATATACTTTGCCGGTAACTGCGGCGCCTGCGCCTAAGATCCGGCCAAGCGGAGTTGCCTTACCCATTTCGTGGATTAGTTCAATAGCAGCTTTGCTATCGCCAAACTTTGCGATACCAGCTTCCATTGCCACCCCTAGAGTAACAGCCATTTCAATCGTATCAACGCCATAATCGTCACATAGACGGTTCATATAGGCAATGTCATCAAGGTTGTTTGCACCAATGTTTGCCCCAAAGCCCCAGCAAGTTTCGTATTCAAGACCGCCGGTAACCATTTCGCCCTCTTTATTCTTATAGGTTTGCGAGCAACGAATAATACAGCCTGGTGAGCATGCATGGGTTGGGTTGGCGCCACGGGCTTTAATCGTTTCATACATCGTTTCGCCGCCAGTGTCGTTAGCGTTTTCAAAACGGCCTTCTGAGAAATTTCTGGTCGGCAGGCCGCCAGCTTCGTTCAAAATGTTAACAAGCACGTTAGTTCCGTATGTTGGCAGGCCTTGACCGGTTACGGCATGGCTGGTCAGCGCTTTAGCCAGTTTCTTCGCACCAGCTCTAAAGGCTTCCTCATTCGCAAAGGCAATATTGGCAGCACCAGCATCATCAACAACAATAGCTTTTAAGCCTTTACTGCCCATGACTGCACCCAGACCACCACGGCCAGCTTGACGGGTAGGTTCACCCTCCTGGTCGGTAGCACCGATACAAGCTGAGGCCATTTTGTTTTCCCCTGCAGTACCGATAGCGGCTATACCGACCTTTTGTCCGTACTTTTGCTGAAGTTTAGCAGTAGTATCATAAATATTGAGACCTTTTAGTTCAGGGCATTCTTCTAATTTAATCCCGTCTTTGGTAACAACCATCGTGTACAGTTTACCATCTTGAGCTACATCTTCAACAATAATAGCTTCTGCGCCAGCGCGGGCAAGTTTATGGCCGATAAAGCCGCCAACGTTGCTTTCTTTAATCGTCCCAGTCAGCGGACTTTTAGCCCCGAAAGACATACGACCAGCATTAGGAGCAAATGTACCAGTTAAAAATCCTGGTGCAAGAATTAGTTTGTTGAGCTTCCCAAGCGCATGGGCATTGGCATCAACCTCAATTTTAACAATCTTGGAAGTGAGCGCCCGTCCGGCCAGGCCTTTGTACTGCTCGCCTGCGTCTTTGGTCACTGTAAGAGTGGCCATGTTAACACGATAAAACATGTAAATCTCCTCCTAAAAAGATGTGCATAGATTAAAAAACAAAAAAAGAGGTCTAAAAAAATTTTAGTACCTCTTCCTTTGCACAATGGCAGGCACGATAATTACTCATCATACCCTAAGGTTTATTATCTCCCAGTAGGGATGATAATAAATCGGAAGCAATATTCTCTTTTTTACCGCAACCTGAGACATACCCCGTAATTACAACTATTAACTCGCAATTCTCATGCCAACCCGTTTTCCTAGCAAAAGAGCGTGGCATCCTGGTAAAACGGTGATATAATCGCAACACTTGTGTCTCATTTGCGTCACATTTGTGTCACGTTTATGGTACACATATATGACACATTACTTTCAACTACACGACCATAACCGTCACGCATTGTTTTCACCCGGCCCTACTGTAATTTGGCAGTACAGCATGGGGTGGTTTCTTTCATGGAAACAATGAAAAAAACCACCCCATTAGCATCCTATTACTTAAAACAAACCTAACTAAATGGCTGCCTTATAGATAGCCTCAATCTCTTCTTGAGTAGCTTGTTTAGGATTGGTTAAACCACAGGCGTCTTTAAGAGCATTAGCAGCAAGAGTCGGGATATCGCTTTCGCTAAAACCTTTAAGATCTTTCAGGCCGGCAGGAATGCCGATATCGGCAGAAAGTTCACGAATAGCGGCAAGCGCTACTGCAGCTGCTTCAGCGGCAGGCATTCCAGCAACATCTTTACCCATAGCTTTGGCGACCTCAACAAATCTCTCAGGAACAACTTTCGCATTATAATCTTCAACTGCCGGAAGCAGGATAGCATTGCAAACACCATGCGGCAGATCATAGAATCCACCAAGTTGATGGGCCATTGCGTGTACATATCCCAGGCTGGCGTTATTAAAGGCAACACCGGCAAGATATTCAGCATATGTCATCATTTCTCTGGCTTCCATGTCATTACCATTGGCAACGGCTCTTCTCAGGTAACCAGCTATCAATTCAATCGCTTTAATGGCGGCGCAGTCGGTAACCGGAGTAGCAATTATAGAAACATATGCTTCGATCGCATGGGTCAGTGCGTCCATGCCGGTAGCAGCAGTAAGCGACGGCGGCATGGCAACCATTAATTCGGCGTCATCAACGGCAATAACAGCGGTAGTATGCCAGTCAACGATAGCCATTTTTATATGACGGCTTTCGTCAGTAATGATACAGAATCTGGTCATTTGGCTGGCAGTGCCGGAAGTAGTATTAACAGCGATTAGAGGCATCTGGGGTTTTGCTGATTTATTAACACCTTCATAGTCTTCAATCTTTCCGCCGTTAGCAGCAACTAGGGCAATACCTTTCGCACAGTCATGCGGAGAGCCGCCACCGAAAGATATAACGAAATCACAGTCATTATCTTTGAGCAATTTCAAGCCAGCATTAACATTGCCAACGGTTGGATTAGGCTGAGCGCCATCAAAAATTACATAGCCTACTTCCATCTTGTCAAGCAAATCGGTGAGCTTTTTGGTAAGTTGGATTTGAACAAGAACCTTATCACTGACTATTAGTGCTTTTTTAAAGCCCATAGGTTTGATATAATCTGCGATGTCCTCAAGACAGCCAACGCCCATAATGGTTACCGGAGGCATAAAATACCCGTAAGATTTCTTAGTCATAATAAAACTCCTCCTTTTATTAACTCAAGCTTCACTAGATTACCTAACCAAAAGTAACTCACTTGACCGGGGGAACATCGCGAGCCGGACTTTATCTGGTTCACCTCCCGTATTGACAAAATCTTCAGTCTAATTTCGACAAATTAACCCTGCGCCCCACCGCTATGACTCCACCACCCAAGGCCCCGGTGGTATAAGCCAACGTTTCCCGGTATCGTAACTCATTAGTAGTATATTGCAATTCTCATGCCAACCTTGTTTTTCTGGAAAAATAATCCTTTTGCAAACAATATCACGTTTTATCCTGTTAAAACTGTGTTAAAAGTGCGACATTTCTGTCATATTTGTGTTACATTTATAGCACACAAATATGACACATTACCTGATTGGTTATGCTACTTACATTGCTATTCTGAAAATAAACAAAATTTCACAAAAAAACCATCCAGTATCACCCTAAAGCAAACTAGATGGTTGTGCCATAGTACCCACATTGTACATCGTTCGTTAATGGGGGATAATAAGTTTACGAACTGCTTCTAGCCATTTCATAGCAACTTGCTTAGCTTTGGGATAATCAGTATGGTATTCACTAATTTTAATTTCACGACGCTCCAGATCAGGAAATACTGCAAATCCAGAAATGTGGTATCCTTCTGGACTAGCTAATATTTCAACAAAGATGGCGTCGAGAGTATACGGATGTACAAAATTTGTGTACGGCTCATAATAAATCGCACATTCAAAACTCTCCTGTAGATTCTTGTTTACCTGCTCCACCCATACGTAGTGATGAGTGAAAGCAACTGGGCGAATCGGGTTTTCAAGGGTATATAGTGTAGGAATACGAAAAGTAATTTCCTTCAAAAGTTTGTACCTTCCTTTTTAAGTAAATAGTGTAACGTTTGGCTATCATCATAACAAAAATAATTGTCAAAATCAAAAATCCGATTCGAAAAAAATAAAGACTTAACTTCGTATTATTCGAGAAGTTAAGTCTTGCTTTCATTAATTTTCTATTGCATATAAACGCATCTTGCGATAAAGCGTGTTACGGGAAACCCCAAATTCCCGGGCCACTACACTAACATTACCACCATACTTTGACAAAAGCGCCAAAATTTGCTGTCGCTCTGCTTCATTCATTAATTTTCGCCGCTGCTCACGGTCATTGCTTTCATTTGCGCTTAAAACAACCAATGGTTGTAGCGGATAACGAGCGTTTTTTTGCGTTCCATGCACCTCACTAGGTAAATGAGCTACAGTAATTTCCTCTGATTCTGTCAGACTTACCGCCCGTTCAACAATGTTTTGCAGTTCCCGTACATTCCCCGGCCAGTCGAATTGTTGCAAACACTCCAATACTGGCGGCTTAATATAAAACTTGCAACCTCGGTCCTTCCCAATTTTCTCTAAAAAATGTTTGAAAAGTAACGGGATATCTTGGACTCGGTTACGTAGCGGCGGAATGGTGAGAGAAATAACATTTAGCCGGTAGTAAAGATCCTGTCGGAAAGCCCCTTTCTCAACTTCTTTAGGTAAATTTTTATTGGTTGCACAAATCACCCGGACATTTATCGGAATCACTTTTTCACTACCGATGCGTGTCACATTCTTTTCTTGTAGTACCCTCAGCAGTGCGACCTGCTGTTCTAACGGCATATCGCCAATTTCATCGAGAAAGATGGTGCCCCCTGAGGCCAATTCGAACTTTCCTGGTTTCCCTCCTCGTATGGCACCGGTAAAGGCTCCCTCGACATAACCAAACAACTCGCTGCCGATGAGTTCCCGCGGTATTACACCACAATTAACTGCTACAAAGGGACCATTTCGCCATTCACTGCGATTATGAATGGCCTGGGCAAAAATCTCCTTGCCAGTACCACTCTCCCCTTGCAAAAGAATATTAGAGGATGTTGTTGCTGCCAGGGAAGCTACCCTTATGGCTTCAAGTATTTCTTTACTCTCTCCAATAATATTACTAAACTGTAAGGCTGCATGATAGCCGCTAAATCGATTCACTAGGTTTTGTACATGCTTAATCGGGCGCAGAATAATTACGCCACCCATGACCGTGCCTTGTTCATCAGTTAAAGGCTCTCCTGACGCTAAACAGTGAAATGTACTCTTGTTAGTATCTACCATGAGCTCGACATCTGTATATGGCTCTTTAGTATTAAGCATTCGCCATGTTGCTATCGCCTTACCGTTAAATATACGGTCTATAGACTTACCTAGCAGCTCTGATTCAGCTATATTTAAAATTTTTTTTGCCGCCGGATTTAATTGATTCACAATACCGCGTTCATCAATCATGAGTATCCCGTCTGAAATTGTATTGAAGATATTAGTCGATCGGTTATTGGCTAAAACCAATTCCCTGTTCTTTCTCCTAATATCAAGCTGTGCCATAATGGCTTCTGCGGCTGCTACTACCATACCCAAGGTATGCAAATGAGACATATTAACGGCACCTGACATATCCAATATCCCTATAATTCGTCCACGATCATCAAAGATAGGAGCAGCTGAGCATGTTAAACAATGATGTTTCTGGCAGTAATGCTCGGCGCCGGAAACCTGAATCGGTTTCTTAGTTACTACTGCAGTTCCTATCGCATTTGTGCCAGCTTCCTCTTCGCGCCAGGAAGCACCACGAAAAAAGTTATTGGTCAAGGGGTTATTTAATGTATCCTCATCACAGAGCATTTCCATTATGTACCCTCGTTCATCGGTTAACACAACGACAAAACCGGATCCCTGAACAAATTTATAGAGATTGGTCATAAAGGGTTTTGCGATCGTTATTAGTTCTTGTTTCTCTAAAAGCATCGCACTTAGGGCAGCTTCAGCTAATTTACTATGAATACCGCTATCATATGGATTTACGCCGGCTTGCTCACAGCGAGTCCATGATTCGATTATTTGTGGACGAATCGTGGGCATCCAGTTTTCTCCGGAAACATAATCCTTCCAGGTAAGAAGAATACCACCTTGTTCACTATTTACACCCATTGCGACCCCCTCCGCTTAACAATACTATTTTTTTCAATAATTACAATTAATTGGAAGAAAGCTTGTATACAGGAGCCCGGCCTAATAAAGCCGGGCTCCAGGCTGTAAACATTAGAAATTAAATACCTGTTTAAGTTCTTCTTTAGGAATATCAAATACCACATCATGGGGTTTGAGGGATTCAAAGCGGAAGAAGTCTGGCAAATCATCGGATTCGTCGCCAAAGCCTGCTGCTTTGTTAAAGGCACGCTCGTCACGAAGTACTTCCTTGCCAAGTTCGAGGTAATCATTAAGGGTGTAGTTCCAGCCGTAGCGGGCATTACACATCTCAACAATACCTTCCATACCTTCAGGAATATCAAGGATGGCAAAAGCTACGAACAGGCACAAACCGGTAGTGTCAATAAAGGAGGTCGCGATTTGGAAGTTACGGGACAGATCAACTTGGCCTTCAGCTGCTAATGGGTCAGTTTTGCCGCTTACGCCCAGAATATTAGTAGCAACAACATAACCGGCAGTGTGGTCAGCTCCCATAGTCGTTGTAGCGTACGTTACGCCAACACCTTTAACAGCACGGGGGTCATAGGCAGGAATGCCTTGGCCTTTAACAGTCGGCACGCGGGTTACGCCATATACTTTGCCAGTAACAGCGGCGCCTGCGCCTAAGATCCGGCCAAGCGGAGTTGCCTTACCCATTTCGTGGATTAGTTCAATAGCAGCTTTGCTATCGCCAAACTTTGCGATACCAGCTTCCATTGCCACCCCTAGAGTAACAGCCATTTCAATCGTATCTACGCCATAATCGTCACATAGACGGTTCATATAGGCAATGTCATCAAGGTTGTTTGCCCCAATGTTCGCACCAAAACCCCAGCAAGTTTCGTATTCAAGACCGCCGGTAACCATTTCGCCCTCTTTATTCTTATAGGTTTGCGAGCAACGAATAATACAGCCTGGTGAGCATGCATGGGTTGGGTTGGCGCCACGGGCTTTAATAGTTTCATACATCGTTTCGCCGCCAGTGTCGTTAGCGTTTTCAAAACGGCCTTCTGAGAAGTTTCTGGTCGGCAGGCCGCCAGCTTCGTTCAAAATGTTAACAAGCACGTTAGTTCCATAGGTTGGCAGGCCTTGACCGGTTACGGCATGGCTGGTCAGCGCTTTAGCCAGTTTCTTCGCACCAGCTCTAAAGGCTTCCTCATTCGCAAAGGCAATATTGGCAGCACCAGCATCATCAACAACAATAGCTTTTAAGCCTTTACTGCCCATGACTGCACCCAGACCACCACGGCCAGCTTGACGGGTAGGTTCACCCTCCTGGTCGGTAGCACCGATACAAGCTGAGGCCATTTTGTTTTCCCCTGCAGTACCGATAGCGGCTATACCGACTTTGAGGCCATACTTCTCCTGAAGTTTAGCAGTAGCATCATAGATATTCAGCCCCTTAAGCTCAGGGCATTCTTCTAATTTAATCCCGTCTTTGGTAACAACCATCGTGTACAGTTTACCATCTTGAGCTACATCTTCAACAATAATAGCTTCTGCGCCAGCGCGGGCAAGTTTATGGCCGATAAAGCCGCCAACGTTGCTTTCTTTAATCGTCCCAGTCAGCGGGCTCTTAGCTCCGAAGGACATACGACCAGCATTAGGAGCAAATGTACCAGTTAAAAATCCTGGTGCAAGAATTAGTTTGTTGAGCTTCCCAAGCGCATGGGCATTGGCATCAACCTCAATTTTAACAATCTTGGAAGTGAGCGCCCGTCCGGCCAGGCCTTTGTACTGCTCGCCTGCGTCTTTGGTCACTGTAAGAGTGGCCATGTTAACACGGTAAAACATGTAATCTCCTCCTTAATTATGCAAAATAGAAATAAAAAAAGAAGTCTGAATACAGACTTCCTTTGCACAAGGCAGGCATGAAAATTACTCTTCATACCCTTTCGGCCAGTATATCCTCATGGGAGGTACTGACTCGGAACTCATCTTTATAAAACAGCTATTCTCTAAATAAACTAAATATCCTGCCATTTTTAAAAAACAAACAGAATTTTTTTAAAAATCATCCACCAATTTGCGACATTTTTCGAAAAAATTTGGTTTCTCCGCCTGCATTTGTTAACGTGTGGCCTTGTGGCTTATCAGCAATCGTGTTATAAAACAGTTCTACAATATCATTATCGCTGGCACCATCGCGTAAAGCAGCCTTAACGTCTATTTCCTGATTAGACAATAAACACGGTTTAAACTTTCCGTCAGCTGTCAGACGAATCCGGTTGCATACACCGCAAAAATGATCAGATATCGGCGTAATAAACCCAAATGAGCCTTTGGCCTGTGGCAGATAAAAATATTTGGCAGGACCATTGCCGCGAATATCCAATGTTGGTTTTAGCGTTCCTCTGCCGAAAGCATTAATCATAGCCTTTATCTCTTCAATGCTAGGACCAGCAGCCAATTGACTCTCGCCAATCGGCATATATTCGATAAACCGGATTGATATAGGTTCCCTGTGTACCAAATCAACAAAATAGGCCAAATCTCGTTCGGTAATAATGTTCGTAAGGACAACATTAAGTTTTACCGGGATCAATCCCGCTGTCAGAGCTGCTTCCATTCCCCTAATAGTTTCATTAACATCGCCACCGCGGGTAATATTCTGGAATTGATCAGGGTCAATAGTATCAAGACTAATGTTTACCCTGGTTAAGCCTGCTGCTTTAAGTTTGGTAGCCATAGTGGCAAGTAAGCTGCCATTAGTAGTCAAAGATATATCGGTTATCGTCTTTAAATCTGCGATATTACGGATAAAATCTATAATCCCCCGTCGAACTAACGGTTCACCGCCTGTTAAGCGGATTTTGCTGACACCGTGATGGCTGACAACCCTAATAATGCGCAGCAATTCTTCATAGGTCAGGATTTCTTCATGCCTAAGCATATTGACACCTTGTGTCGGCATACAATAGACACAACGAAAATTGCAACGATCGGTTACAGAAACCCGCAAATAGTTGATTTTGCGATTATGGCCATCATACATACTAATCATTCCTTTGCTGTTTCCAATTTAGTACGTTGATTTCTAAAAAGCCAGCCATGGCTGCCGGATCATCAAGCCTGAAATGCGGTACATCTTCATAAAGCATGGTATCCGAAACTACGGCAAGGAGTTCGGGCTTAACACCAAGCGGCTCATTACCTGATGCCTGACGGTATACCTCAATCTTCGGTTTAGACTCCTGTTTATACCCCTCGGTAAAGATTATGTCAACATTGTCTATATAACCGGCTACTTGGTCAAGCGGCAATTCCTGGTCGGTTTTCTTAATCATGGCTACTTTATGTGGTGAGACCAAGCATACTGTTTCGGCGCCAGCCTGCGCATGCCGCCAGGTATCTTTACCGGGTTTATCCATATCAAAATCACAATGATGATGTTTAATAACCGCGACTCTAACCCCATGGCACTTAAGTTCAGTTATTAATTTCTCCAGGTACGTTGTTTTACCGCTGTTTGACCGCCCTACTACAGATATCACTGGAATCATTTTTGTCGCCCCTTTGTTAATCGGCCAAATTATCTTTATTTTAAAAATTCTCCATTATAATCAATTCCCCTTCCCCCCAAAAGCAATATTCGATATTTTTATTTCAGAACGGCAGGAATTTATTAAGTAATGTTGGAAAAGTAATATCGTTACCCGTTAAAATTAACTTCAGGAGGTGTACCCTTGATTACTTTAACATTTTATGGACATGCCTGCTTTGTATTAAAGAGTGACAATACGGCACTGCTGTTCGACCCCTTCTTTACTGGCAATCCTGTCAATACAACCAAAGCCACTGAAGTTGAGTGCAGCTATATTCTGGTCAGCCATGGCCACGGCGATCATCTTGGTGATACAGTTGATATTGCCAAACGAACTGGCGCCACCGTAATTGCCACTGCTGAACTGGCCGCATTGGTCGGGCAGCAAGACTGTGCCAACATAAGCATGCATCTAGGCGGCAAACGTGCCTTTGATTTCGGTTATGTCAGAATAACTCCAGCCTTTCACGGCGCTGGCATTCCTGGCGGACACGCTGCCGGTTTTATCGTAAACTTTTTCGGAAAAACAATCTATTTCGCAGGCGATACTGCATTGTTCGGTGATATGGCACTCCTGGGCCGCTTGGAGAAAATCGACTATGCGCTGTTGCCGATTGGCGATAACTACACCATGGGCCCAGATGATGCAGTTGAGGCAGTCAAACTGCTCAACCCCCGGGCTGTCGTTCCTATGCATTACAACACCTGGCCACTCATTGCCCAGTCACCCGAAGACTTCAAGGAGAAAGTTGAAAATTTAAATATCCCTGTACATATTATGCACCCTGGACAAAGTTTTGAATTATAAAAGCGAACGTCCCTGCCAATGTGATTGACAGGGACGCTTCGCTTTTATAATTCTTTAACCATAGCAATCTCATCACAATTAGGAAACTTGGGACAATTAATACATTCTTTCCACATTTTATGTGGCACACTTTCTTTGGGCACTTCTTTGAAATCTAGTTTGGCAAAGAACCCAGGCTGGTAGGTGAGGGCAAACAAGGTTTTAACCCCAAGCTCTCTGGCTTCATCTGTCAACATGTCCACAATTTTACGGCCAACCCCACTCTTGATCTTGCTAGAGTGAACAGCCAATGCCCGAATTTCAGCGAGCTCATCCCATACCAGATGCAGCGCAGCTACCCCGACAACTTTTCCGTCTTCCTCAGCCAAAATAAATTCACGAAGTCCTTCGTATAGAGTATTGCGCGCTCTCGCAAGCATGAGTCCCTGTTCAGCATAGTCATTAATTAGTTTAAGAATATCTTCCACATCGCTAAATGTTGCTTTACGAAAAATCATTCATTCATCCCCCAATTCCATGAATCATTATACATTAAGTGTAATATTTATACAATGTTTATTCAATCCACTTTGCTGCTTGGACATAACTTATTCAAAAGGCAAGTTGGGCACATGGGGCTATTAGCCTTGCAGACCTTGCGCCCATGCCAGATAAGCCAATGGTGGGCATCGCCCCATTTTTCCTGAGAAATAGCTTGCATGAGCCCTTGTTCAACAGCAAGAGGAGTATCACCAAGGGCCAGTTTTAGGCGGTTAGCTACCCGAAACACATGGGTATCAACAGCAATTGCCGGAACACCAAAAAGTTGGCTCAAAAGCACATTAGCCGTTTTCCGCCCTACCCCCGGCAATTTAATTAAGTCATCAAAATTATCGGGCACTTGTCCATCATAATCCCTGCATAATATCTCACATGTTGCCAAAATATTTTTAGCTTTACTCCGGAAAAGCCCACAGTCTCTAATTTCGTTTTCAAGGCCATCCTGTCCAAGTTCCAAAATCTTTTCTGGTGTATTATAACGGGGAAACATCCTATCGGTAATAATGTTGACCCTAACATCTGTACACTGGGCTGACAAAACTACAGCAATCAAGAGTTCAAACGGCGTCGAATACTTCAGCGCTGTAGTCGTATCTTTATACTGGTGCTCTAACAGCTCGAGCATCTCTTTTTTTATTGCCTTGGTAATACGCACGTGTCAGCCTCCCTTCTAAGTATCACTTAATTATTTTTCTTATTGCAGCTACAGCATAGTCTACATCCGCTTCGGTTATCCCCCAATGAGTAATCATCCGGCAGGCACTTGGTCCAATGGGTTTCACTTTAATATGTTGCTTAAGCAACTCCTCTGTGACAAATGCGGCTTCTTTTCCAACTGGTTCGAAATCGATTTGAACCACATTGGTTTTAACCTTACCAACATCAACAAGTCGATCATCAATGTCCACTAATCCGTTAGCCAACCGCAGGGCGTTAGTATGGTCCTCGTGCAGACGCTCCTGCATGGTGGTTAAAGCGACAATACCAGCAGCAGCCATATGTCCAGCCTGGCGCATACCGCCGCCAATCCGCTGCTTAATCCATCTTGCTTTATCAATAAATGATTGGGTTCCAAGTAGAATTGACCCAAACGGAGCCGCCAACCCTTTTGTCAGACAGAACTGCAGCGCATCTACATCTTGAGCCATCTGTTTCAAGTCAGCTTTGAAGGCTTCGGCTGCATTAAAGATTCGAGCACCATCAAGATATACGGTCATATCATGTTCACGGGCCAGCTGCGCCATTTCTGCCTGATATTCAGGCGGGAGCGGATAACCTCGATTCAAATCATAGGTATTTTCAAGACACAATACCCGGCTGATGGGCGATTGTACGCCCCATGGCCTGATGGCCTTTTTAACAGCCTTAACCGCAAACCGCCCCAGATTGCTTGGTATGGGTCGAGCCTGAACACAAGACAAAGCGGCTAACGCCCCTACCTCCAGATTGTACATATGGGTCTCTTCACCTAATATTATCTCATCACCTAACTGGGTTAATGCCATGATGGCGATTTGATTAGCCATAGTGCCTGAGACAGTCAACAGAGCTGCTTCTTTGCCGAACATGACAGCGCTCATATCCTCAAGTTTCTTAACGGTAGGGTCTTCCCCCAGTATATCATCACCGACCTCGGCTTCCATCATCGCCTTTCTCATTTCCGATGTTGCCTGGGTAACTGTATCGCTCCTAAAATCTTTGTACATAGTATCTCCTCCGTCTGGGAATAACCCCTCCGCTAACTACCAGCGCCAATATCTTAGTTCTATTTTTACAGAAGATTAGTAATTTAAGATCATATATGTAAACTTTACATTAAAGTATATAAGCAATAACAGCCTATGTCAATTTGCACTTGCCATTCCCAAATACAGTAGCTATCCACTATAACCTCTGCACGTACACCTTCAATAAACAAATATATCATTATTATACGATTTCATTTACACCATCTTAGATATTTCAGATATTTCCATAGAACACTTGACACTTTCATCTCATCTGTTATAATAAATAAAAAGATGCAAAATAACCAATTCTTTATTAGGTGGTTTTTACTATGTTAAACGCTCATAAAGCAAATACAAATCAATACTTTTTCTTTTTTACTTGGGCCAGCTTTTTTGGCGCAAGCTTTTTTCCATGTGATAACTTAATAAATTTTTCACCCATGAGTCCTTAAACAGTAAACAAATTGAACTTTGTGTACCACAGACCTAAGGCTCATTGAGACCTTAGGTTTTTTTACTTTTATATACTAAATTTTTAGGAGGCGTTTCCAATGGTTATTGTATTGAATTCCTCGACCACACCCGAACAAATTGAAAAGCTAAAACAAGAGCTTGAGAACTATGGTTGCAGTGTCTGGCCTACTTATGGGCAGTTCCAGACAATTCTTGGTATTGTTGGCGACACGGGAAAACTCGATCGCGACTATTTACTAAGCAAGACCTATGTAGAGAAAGTACTCTCAGTGCAGGAACCGTACAAAAAGGCTAATCGCACATTCCACCCTGAAAACACCATCATCAATATCGGCAATCAAACAATTGGCGGCAATCAAGTGGCAATTATTGCCGGGCCTTGCTCAGTTGAAAGCCGCGAACAAATTGTTAATATAGCGCAGGAGGTAAAGGCTGCGGGTGCTGGCTTTTTGCGAGGCGGCGCCTTTAAACCACGCACCTCACCGTACAGCTTCCAGGGCATGCAACAAGAAGGTCTGGAATTACTAAAGCAGGCTAGGGCGGCGTCAGGCCTGCCCATCGTCACCGAAATTATGTCCATCAAGCAATTAGAGAACCATCATGAGGACATTGACATTATTCAAATTGGTGCGCGTAACATGCAAAACTTCGACCTTTTAAAAGCGGCAGGCCAAATCAACAAGCCCATCCTGCTCAAAAGAGGCCAAAGTGCTACTGTCGAAGAGCTCTTAATGTCTGCCGAATATATCATGGCTGGCGGCAATGAAAAGGTAATTTTATGCGAACGCGGCATACGTACTTTCGAAACCTACACGCGCAATACCCTTGACCTTAGCGCCGTACTTGCAATTAAAAGGCTAAGTCATCTGCCAGTAATCGTCGATCCCAGCCACGCTGCCGGACTATGGTGGATGGTCGATTCACTGTCAAAAGCAGCCGTTGCTGTAGGCGCTGACGGATTAATTATCGAAGTCCACCAAGACCCTAGCAACGCTAAGTGTGATGGGCAACAATCAATAAAACCCGAACGCTTCACGTCACTTATGAAATCCCTACGGGAAATTGCGCGTATCGACAACCGCGTGCTCTAAAAAACAGGCTAAGTCCACTTTGCCAGGGACTTAGCCTGTCTTACTATATACAACGCATTAAGAAAATAGGTCTATTGATTTAAGACTTCTTGAACCCTGCCAACGACTCCGTCTGTTAGTCGGACTTTGATGCCGCGGTGATGTACGGCGCTGCTAGTCAGAATATCTTTAACTATTCCTTCAGTTAGCTGACCTGTCCGTTGGTGAGGTTTTTGAACAATCTTTACTCTAGCGCCTGGTGTAATGTTTTTTCGCTGTGTACCGTCCATAATATGCTCCTTATTGTAATTGTTTTTTAATTATCCGTCTATTTATTCTACCCCTTGCACATGTTACTATAGATTTAGTGCCCTGGCCAGGCAATTTTTGTTAATAAGGGGAGATATGAATGAAACGTTACCTAACAATAATTTTTATAACCATCTTCTTCTGTTTTAACTCGCTAGGAACCGGGCAGGCCAGCAGCAGTATAATTCGCAACGATTTACAAAAGTTTTTTACAGGTTATGAAGGAACCTTCGTTTTATATGACGAAAATGCTGATCGATATACGATTTACAACGAGCAGCAAAGCGGTGTCAGACTTAGCCCCTGTTCTACGTTTAAGATATTTAATTCACTCATCGGCCTTGAGAGCGGCGTTCTAGATAAAGAGGACGTATTTACTCTGATTAAATGGAATGGTCAACAATACCCTTTTCCCGCCTGGAACCGTGACCAAACACTGGCATCTGCTATTGCCAATTCTGTTGTCTGGTACTATCAGGAAGTAGCCAGAAGAGTCGGCAATGATCGTATGGTGGAGTATATCGATAAGCTACAATATGGTAATCAGGATATCAGTGGTGGTATTGACCAGTTTTGGCTAAGGTCAAGTTTAAAGATCTCTGCCAGGGAACAAGTCGAATTATTAAAACAGCTTTATAATGATCAACTGCCGTTTGCACCAGATAACATGGCTGTGGCAAGAAAGATTATTGTTCTATCTACAAGTAATGATCTAGTTTTTTCAGGTAAAACAGGTTCAGCCTACCAGGATGGTCAGTATACTTTAGGCTGGTTTGTTGGTTGTGTTGAAAAAAACGGTCATAAGTATTTCTTCGCAACGAATATTCAAAACGCTAAAGACGCTCATGGCGGCAAGGCCAGAGAAATATCAAAGTTGATCCTAAAAGAACTGGAACTACTTTGATAAGAAAACACGGCTTGCATCAAGTCACCGTTTTACACGGTGACTTTTCCTACTTATGTAATAGAGAGGAGCAGGTATGGCTAATTATCTTATTCTAGAAAAAGGATTTCCTTATGAGCCTGGGTATAGGATCGGGCTTACTCATGAGCAGATTGTTCTAGGCCGCACCGGACACACTGTGAAGCCTGATATTAGCTTTGAAAACAAGTTCATATCTCGCAAACACTGCTTACTCCAAATCAATGTAAACGAAATTGTTCTGACTGATTTACATAGCAAACATGGCACACTGGTTAATAAACAACCAGTTACTCCCGGCACGCCGATTGTTCTTAAACATAATGATCGGATTATTCTCGCTCAGGGGGCTGTCGTACTGCGTTATATTAGTCCGGAAAACCCTGACGATGCAACCCTGGAGCTTAGCAACACAAATGTTCACTCAGCCCTGTCTTTTCCAGACACAGGAAAGCTAAAACTTGATATCCAGAAAAGGCAATGTTTTGTCAACAATAATAGAATTGCACTCTCACCAAAAGAATGGCAGCTACTGTTGCTGCTATATTCGAAATTTAACCAGACTGTCCATTATGATCAGATCAGAACTACCGTATGGCCGGAGCGCATCCTGACGGCCAATGAAATTCCTAATGTCGGTCTTGAAGAAATTAATCTGCTAATATACCGTTTGCGACAAAAACTCGGCAGCCAAGGCAGCCTAATTAAAAACAGCAGAGGCGTAGGCTGTCTTTTAGAATTGTAAACAATAGTTAAGTAATCGTAAAACCCGCAACCAGCACTTCCTTGGCTTTGCGGCTCATGCGCTTTATTGCACATTCCCGTTTCCGGGCCTGGCTTTCATTGGGCTGAAGTTCATAATAAATCAAGGTAACAGGCAGGCGACTGCGGGTATACCGAGCGCCACTGCCTGAGTTATGGGCTGCCACTCTTGTTTCAAGATTAGTTGTCCAGCCTGTGTAGAACGTGCCGTCAGCACACTCTACAATATACGTATATGCCATAAATATTTTGTTAATCCTTACTGCGACTGCCGCAAAAATTCATATAGGGTTTTATCGCCAATATATAGCTGCTCGATAACGCCGTAACCATCTTTGATCCGGACGGCAGCCACCCCTGTTTTACCTGCACTTTTTCGATAGGCATCTTCAGCAGCAGGAGCCAGGTCCTCTGGCAAATAATAGCGCGAAAACGGCAGAATGAAATGAACCGTATTGTGCCCATTGGCATAGGCTTTCCCTTTTATATAGGCGCCTTGCTCCGGTCGGTTGACACTAACCCCGCTGATATAGGCTTTACCCTCAGCGTTCTCATCAATGATGGCATACACCATTTGTCCCGCAACCAAGTTAACATTATCAATGATGGGCACATTGTTTTCCTTAAATCTGAGTTCAACATATCGTCCCTTAAAAGCATCATACGGGTCTACCGGAGCCGTTTCCCAATAAAACTGACGACCAGTCTGCAGAACGTTTTCCCATCGCCAGGCCATATAGAGTGGCACTATTGCCTGTAGCAGCCCAACAACGATAAATAAGAGAAGCAGGAGTTTTCTATTTTTCATTCTGCCACCCCGCTTTGCGACGTACCAAAACGACGTTGGCAACAAGAAAACCTATGCCGATTAGGACAAATACGACGCCGCGAACGACAAAACTCAAATCAATGTCAAAGAAGCGAGCAACAATGAGTGCCGCCATTACCACCATGCCCAGATTCACAATACCAAGGCTGCGTTCCCGCACTCCGGCGCTAATAATGCAGATGCTTACCCACAGCATATACCCGTTTAAAATGAGGGTTGCGCCTATGCCACTGCCATCGTAAAACTGAACCAAATAGGCTACACCAATTACACAGGGTATCAGCGAAAGCCACTTAGCCTCCAGGATCTTTCTTTTGGCCGCCATGATATTACCGCCAATCACCATGCCCAGGAGTCCACATGCCAGCACGTAGGATAACAATGGGACAGATTGCCAGTTTGATACTACATGTTCCCAAATATCATTGAACGTCAAAACAAAAGTTAACCCTATACTCCCGACCAAACCTACCGCTTTGAACGGCATACGCCAGCTTTCTCCTGGACGGGTAAACCATAATAGTCCGACAAGATATGCTAGTGTAAAAAGTGCGCTATAAATGAGTAGACCCAGTTGGTCTAAATAGTTTGAAAATGCTGCCGCAAAACAAAAATAAAAACAGATCGTTATAACCCAAGACAAGACAACAGTAGTATTGGCATTGCGGCTATTCTTGAGCAAGCTCCAATAATAAGGCTGAGCTAATCCTAGCAACACCCAGATAAGCTGTTTGCTTATGCCAGAATGACCGCCAGTCCAGAAAGTTACCCCAATAACATACATTACAGCAACACCGGCCGAATTCATCAGATACATCAAAGGCAGCGACAACACCATCCATGTGAGCAGAAAGGCATCGGTGTCTTCTACCAGATGATAGGTCTGCCCAACCAACGCCATAGCTGCTCCGACCATAAGCATGAGCAAGGTAGCTGCTGCTTCGCGCCAAACTAGGCTATCCCGTTTGAACCAGAGCACGGTGCCGGCACCTATTTGGGCGGCTAACAGCAGGCCAACAGCAATTGCCAGGCGGTTTATCTTGGTTAGTTGTGCCCAGTTATGGGCCAAGATCAGGATAATACCAAGGCCTACCAGCAGAGCGCCAATAACACCAAAGACAACAAGAAATGTCCTGTTTCCTGTGTTCTCCTCAACAGGCCCATAGTGATTTTTTAGGAGTTCCACGCTTTCAGCCGGAATTACCCCTTTTGCTACAAGTTCTGGCAACTGTTGGTACAACCATTCCACTTCTTTTTTATTCATAAGCATTCTCCCGATTACGTAGTTGCGCCATAAGCCTCTCTGCTAATTGCCTGCAGCATTAAAATGCTTGCATAACACGGCTTTAATCGCCGCATAGCTTACGGCATCAGGCAAAGCATCCTTTAGTGGCTTTAACTGGCTGCTGCCGATTTCTTTTATCTTGGCAATCATTAGTTCTTCATACTGCACAGGGATAAGCCTGTCCCAATCAACTGCATATCCTTCGTTAGCGCATCGCACCAGATGATTTTGCACAGTGTTAATTGTTAAATCCCGGGTTTGGGCAATCTCATCAAGGCTACTCCCTTGCCGGTACATCTCTAGTGTTACTAGATGACTGGGTTCTGCTTCGGATTTGCTGCTACTTTTTTTGCTTGCTGCTTTTTTCACAGGCTCAGGAGTTGTAGTTACTGACGTGGTGCTTGCAGCGGCGGTATTTTCGGCCAGATACTTAGTGATAACAGACAAAAATTCCCCACCATATTTCTGCAATTTCAGCTCACCAACCCCCTTGATTTGCCGCATAGCAGTAAGGTCTGCTGGACGGTGCTCGCTCATCTCCCGCAAGGTTGTGTCGGCAAACACGACAAAAGGCGGTACTCCTTCCCGCTCAGAAATCCGCTTACGACACACACGAAGCAGCTCAAACAACGTATCATCAGCAACCGGCTGCCGTTCAGTAAATACCTTTTGCCATACTTGGGTTTCACTTCTTAGCACCGATAGCGATTCAGGCACCAGCTTTACTACCGGGTATTCACTCTCGGTCAGGCGCAAATATCCTGTGGCGACCAACCGCTGCACCAGTGTCTTAATATCCTGCAATGTGCGTTCAGCCATTAAACCATAGGTCGGCAATTGGTCAAAGCCCAGTTGCTGGACTTTTTTGTTTTTAGAACCTTTGAGGACATCAGCAATCACGGAAATACCAAAGCGTTCTTTCATGCGATAAATGCAGGAAAAGACCTTTTGTGCGTCAACAGTAATATCTACCTGTTCACCATCAGCCATGCAATTGCCGCAATGTCCGCAGCCTGGGCCTGCTGCAAATTCACCAAAGTAGTTTAATATATAATGCCGCAGACAGTCAGGCGTATGACAGTAATCCACCATCTCCTGCAATTTCTTAAGTTCATGCTGCTTACGTTCAGGATGCTCGACAGACTTGTCGATCAGAAAACGCTGCAAAAGCGGGTCCTGCGGCCCGAAAAGCAAGATACATTCCCCTGGCTCGCCGTCACGCCCGCTACGTCCGGCTTCCTGATAGTAGGACTCCATATTTTTCGGCATGTTGTAGTGTACCACATAACGTACATTAGATTTATCAATCCCCATGCCAAAAGCGTTGGTCGCCACCATAACCCGGATATCATCATAGAGAAATTTTTCCTGCTGTGTCATGCGTTCTTCATCACTTAACCCAGCATGGTAATGACCGGCGGCATAACCTTTTTTGCGAAGCATTTCATATAACCCGTCGACCTCTTTACGGGTAGCTGCATAAATAATGCCTGATTGGTTGGCATTTGCCTTAATATACTGTAACAGAAACTGCTGCTTATTTTCGCCGCGCATGACCGTAAAGGACAGATTAGGCCGGTCAAACCCTGTTATATACACCTGAGGCCAACGGAGCGCCAGCAAGTCGGCAATATCGGTCTTAACCTCAGGTGTTGCTGTGGCCGTAAATGCGCCAATGACTGGCCGGTTAGGCAAATTCGCAATAAACGTGCTGACATTCCGGTAGCTTGGGCGGAAATCATGGCCCCACTGCGACACACAGTGGGCCTCATCGATGGCCAGCATACTTATCTTGATTTGGCCGATGACTGATTGAAACCAGTCGGCTGTCAGCCGTTCAGGAGCCACATACACCAGCTTATACCGTCCAGCACGCATATTATTGAGCCGCCTGCCAGCCTCAGATCCTGTCAGCGAGCTATTGATAAATGTAGCCGGTATCCCTTGCGCGGTTAGAGCGTCTACCTGGTCTTTCATGAGGGAGATAAGCGGCGAGACCACAATTGTAATACCTGGCAACAACATAGCCGGAATTTGAAAACACAGCGATTTGCCTGCCCCAGTAGGCATGATGGCTACAGTATCTTTGCTATTAAGCAAACTGGCTATGACTTTGGCCTGTCCGGGCCGGAATTCATCATAACCGTAATATTTTTTTAGCACTTTGCGCGCTGTCTCAAGCATATTTTCTGTCTCCCATTTTAAATTAGCTCCAACTTTCCCAGATCTCAGGGCAGTAGCCGACTGTAGACTTGCCACCATTTCGCACCACTGGGGTCCTTAACAGCAGTGGAAACTCTAATAGCATTGCTTCTACATTGTGTACAAGATACTTCAGATTGCGTTTGGCATACTCTTTGCCTGTTTTATCAATCAGGTTCTCCAGCCCGCCAGCAGCAACCCGTACTTTGTCCAGTTCACCTTTACTTAAACCTCGCACTGTCAAATCGATAAAATGAAAGGGTATTTTGCGTTCTTTAAAATAACGCTCAGCCTTTCTGGTATCCTGGCATTTTTTTGTACCGAATATCTGTATATTCATAGCCGTCAGACTAACTCCTTTACCCTATCAGTTCCCAAGCTCTTCCACCAGCTCATTCAAATAAGTCCAGCGGTCAAGCAGCTCATTAAGTTGATTTTCCAGCTCCTGCTGCCTGCCAGTAAGCTGCTGCAACAGTTCAAAGTTGCTGCCTGCAGTATTAATGGCCGTCGCAACCTGCGCAAGTTCGTACTCAACCCCAGCAATTACCGCTTCAATCTGTTCATATTCCCGCTGTTCTTTGAAAGACAGCTTACGGGGCCGCTCCTTAGGCCTCTCTTGAACTACTGGCTTCTTATCTATTGCTCCTTTTCCCTTATCACCGTTTTCAGACTCAATCACATTGATTTTGTCCTGGTAATCCGAATAGTTACCAGAATATTGCGTTATTGTTCCATTCCCCTCAAAGGCAAATATTTTATCGACAATCCTGTCCAAAAAATATCTATCATGTGATACTACAATAACGGCACCTGGGAAATCGTCAAGATAGTCTTCAAGAATGGTTAAGGTTTGGACATCAAGGTCATTAGTCGGTTCGTCCAAAAGAAGTATGTTAGGTGCACTCATTAAGATCCTGAGCAGGAATAGACGCCGTTTTTCTCCGCCTGACAGCTTAGCAATGGGTGTCCATTGAAGGCTTGGCGAAAAGAGAAAGCGTTCCAGCATCTGTGCCGCACTAATCGTACCGCCGTCAGCGGTAGGCAAGAAATGGGCTTCTTCTTTAATATATTCAATGACCCGCAGGTCTTGGTTCATTTCACTGCTTTCCTGAGAAAAGTAGCCGATTTTCACTGTCTGCCCGATTTCAACCTGACCGTTGTCAGGAGTCAGACGACCAGCAATCATATTAAGCAAGGTTGACTTGCCGCTGCCATTAGGCCCGACAATACCCATTCTGTCATCTTTCAGCACAATATAACTAAAATCATCGATCAGTACTTTTCCACCAAACGCCTGGCCAATGTGCTCAAGCTCAATAATCTTGCGGCCTAACCGACTCGCACCGACAGATATCTCAAGTTGTCCATTACCAATTTCCGGCGTTTGGGCACTGAGCTGCTCAAACCGTTCGATTCGGGCCTTTTGCTTAGTGCTGCGCGCCTGAGCTCCCCGCCTGATCCAAGCAAGCTCATTTCTTAAAATATTCTGCCGTTTGCGCTCACTGGATTCTTGCTGTTCTTCCCGCTCAGCCTTGGACTCCAGAAATTTACTATAGTTACCCGCATATGTGTACAATCTGCCTCTATCCAATTCAATAATGCGGTTTGTTACTCGATCAAGAAAATACCGGTCATGGGTAATCATTAAGAGGGCGCCTTTGCGTTTAGCCAGGTACTGCTCCAGCCAGGCTACAGTATCATTGTCTATTTGGTTGGTGGGTTCATCCAGGATTAATAAGTCAGCCGGGTTAATCAGCGCACTGGCCAAGGCTACCCGTTTCCGCTGACCACCGGATAAGGTGCTGACAATGGCTGTAAAATCGGTAATTCCCAGCTTGGTAAGAATTGTTTTGGCATCACTTTCAAGCTGCCATGCAT
This sequence comes from Sporomusa malonica, assembly GCF_900176355.1. Classification (GTDB taxonomy): domain Bacteria; phylum Bacillota; class Negativicutes; order Sporomusales; family Sporomusaceae; genus Sporomusa; species Sporomusa malonica. The sequence goes on from NZ_FWXI01000008.1 coordinate 159,099, forward strand.
TCTGCGCATCCATCTGCTGCGTCAAAGTTATGAGCCGCTTCTGGTGGAAATCATCTTCAGGATGATTCTGAACTGCCGTCAATGCCTGCTCATAGTCTCTTAACACCTGCACCACAGGGGAATGCCCTTTGAACACCTGCTCAAGCACGGTAGCACTCGCATCAAACTCAGGATTTTGCGGTAAGTATTCTATTTGTACACTGCTGCCTGCCGTAATTTTTCCGGAGTCAGCCACTTCCACCCCAGCAACGACCTTTAAAAATGTTGATTTTCCGGTACCATTGACCCCAATCAGGCCAATTTTGTCCCCTTCATCTACACCAAATGTCACTTGGCTGAATAAGACCTTTTCGCCATAACTTTTTTCCAGATTATCTACTGATAATAAATTCATAGTACAGTCCTTTTAATTCGATTTTCTTCATTTTAACACAAATATCGAAGTTATTGAAGAAATAGTCTTTACTTTTATGGAAAATAGTAGTATATTATATTTTTATCCACACCGCATATCCATGTATTGGCTTGCACACACTTAAATACGGTATATTTTCGGAAAAGAAAGGTGTTCTTTAGATGTCGACAAACTTTTCAACCCTGGGCATTCGCCCTGAGTTGACTCAATTTTTAAAAGAATCGGGCATTACCCAGCCTACCCCAGTTCAAATCCAAACCATTCCGGTCATTATGGCAGGTAAAGATGTTATTGCCCAGTCCCAGACAGGCACAGGCAAAACCCTGGCCTTTTTGCTGCCCATTTTAGAAAAATTAAGAGGTTCGGCACCACATGTACAAGCTTTGATTGTCACCCCAACCCGGGAGTTGACACTGCAAATCAAGGCCGAAGCGGCAAAGCTGGCTGATGTGCTTGATATCAACGTATTAGCGGTATATGGCGGACAGGATGTAGATGAGCAAATCCGCAAACTAAGAGGCCAACCGCACCTTGTGATTGGCACCCCTGGCCGTCTGCTTGACCATGTGCGGCGTAAAACACTGGTACTGTCAGGGGTAACAAAACTAGTACTCGATGAGGCTGACCAAATGCTCCATATGGGCTTTTTAGACGAAATCGAAGAGGTTATTCAACTGACTTCTTCTAAGCGCCAAACCATGCTATTTTCGGCTACAATGCCGCCGAAGGTCCGGTCATTGGCTGCCAGATATATGACTAAACCGGCAGATATCCGTATCGAGAGCGCTAACGTAACCTTAGATGAAATTAAACAGGTTATCATTGAACTGCCTGAAGAAGAGAAACTTGACAAGCTCTGCAGCATGATTGACGAATATCAACCTTATCTGGCTATTGTATTTTGTCATACCAAAGAGAGAGCCAAGGCTGTTAATACCGCGCTTATTCAACGCGGCTACAAAGCTGACGAATTGCATGGCGACCTGTCGCAAACCAAGCGTGCCCAGGTAATGAGACGTTTTAGCGAGGCTAAGCTGCAGATCTTAGTTGCTACAGATATTGCTGCCCGGGGTCTTGATATCGAGGGCGTTACCCATATATTCAGTTACGATATCTCTCATGATCCTGAAAGCTATATCCATCGCATCGGCCGAACCGGCCGAGCCGGTGAAACGGGAACAGCCATCACCTTTGTCATTCCTGGTGAGCATATGTATTTGCGATTGATTGAACAAGGGATTAAGTCATCTATCGAAAAATATAAAGCCAACGGCCAGAAGGTTATAAAAAAAGCCAAAGTAATCGTTACTGCACCGAAAAAAGTGATCGAGAAATCAGCCACTGATAAAACGGCTACAGATAAAAAAGCAGTTAGTCATGGCGGAAGCAATCTACGCAGCCGCCGGAAACCAAAAGCTGCCAGTGAAAAAGCCGGCACAGGCAACAAAACATATGGCGACAAGCGGAAAAAATCCAAGGGCAAGGCCTAATCAGCCTTGCCCTTGTTGCCGTCCTGGCGGCATATCCGGCTTATCATTCTTGTCGTCAAAAGACGCGCGGCAAGCTGGGTAGCGCGAGCAACCCCAAAATTTACCCTGCTTGCCATTTCGCAGCTGCAGAACCCCTTTGCGGCAGCGCGGACAGTGATAGTCACCCTTAAGCGGTATGGCAGCACCCTTAGCCTTGGTACAGAGACCTGCCGCAAACCGAGCCTGCTGTCCCAAAAAAGTATCCAGACTGGCATTCCCCTGCCCAGTCAGGACGATATTAGCGAAGTACTTTTTGAAATTTGATTCTTCTAGTTTGCCCCCAAAGCCTCCCGCACCGCTGCCATCATATTGTTTTTAAACAATGTCAAATCCCCAGCTTCGATTTCAATCGGCACCTGCGCATATTCAAAAAACTCCAGCACCGCTTCATCGGTAATGTCACAAACCCCGGTATCAACCAACACAATCGTATCATAGAAAGCGAACGCCTGACGCATAGCCACGTCATCCACACCCCAACCGGGGTCAAAAAACTCACGCCATCGTACCAGCCAGCTTGAGGTCATATAAAACGTCTTAGGATTTCTCGCCTGACCATCCGGCAGCAATTCTCCCAAAAAAATCTCCCAGCAGTTGGCTCCCTGCAGACGCACCAGCTCATAACCTTGCAAAAACTCATAAAATAGCGGATGGCATTTCTCACCAAAGAGTAAAATTACCTTATCGGCTTGTACCGCCGTCAATGCCTCAATCAGCTTTTCTTGTAATTTTTTTAAATCGACATGCACGCGCAACGGCAAATACACGGTAGAAAATTCACAGTCAAACAGCTGCTCCTGCTCAAATTCCGCGATCACCTTGTCCAATTCCAATTGAAAAATTCCACAACCAAGAAAACATACTTTCATATACCCTTAACCTCCTGCCAGGTGATTGCAAATCTTTGCAAAATTTCACATATTTTATTATAGCACAGGTTCATGGATTGTATATTTCGGTCGAACTGGCCGCCGGAAACCAAAAGCTGCCAGTGAAAAAGCTGGCACAGGCAGCGAAACATATGGTAACAAGGGCAAGGCCTAATCAGCCTTGCCCTTGTTGCCGTCCTGGCGGCATGTCCGGCTTATCATTCTTGTCGTCAAAAGACGCGCGGCAAGCTGGGTAGCGCGAGCAACCCCAAAACTTACCATGCTTGCCATTTCGCAGCTGAAGAACCCCTTTGCGGCAGCGCGGACAGTGATAGTCACCCTTAAGCGGTATAGTAGCACCCTTAGCCTTGGTACAGAGACCTGCCGCAAACCGAGCCTGCTGTCCCAAAAAAGTGTCTAGATTGGCATTCCCCTCAGCCATCTGGTTCAAAATATTTTCCCAAAGGGCTGTAAAATCAGGGTATGTAATCTCATCTGGCAACATATCAACAAGCAAATATGCGGGCTCAGTGGGTTTGAGATATTTTTTCTTGGTTTCTTCCCGCAAAAAACCGCGTTCTGTCAGCTCTTTGATAATTGTGGCACGGGTAGCTTCGGTGCCGATACCAGATACATCTTTGAGCTGTTTTTTAAAATCCGGGTTTTTTACATATTTATGAATCTCTTTCATAGCAGCCAACAGCGTTGCCGCCGTAAAGCGACTGGGCGCTTTTGTCGATTTTTTTTCAGCCGAAGCCCGCATAAATTCAATTTGGTCGCCTTTTGTCATGGACGGCAGCATTCCACTGTCGTCCTCTTTTTTTTCTTCGGCGTCAGCGCCATAGACTTCCTTCCAACCCAATTCCTTAATGATGCGTCCATTGGCTGTGAATCTTTCACCAGCATGTTCCAGTTCAGCCCGCGTCTGGTCATAGACATGTACTGGATAGAATTGAGCAATATAAGACTGGGCAATAAGAAAGTATATGTTTCTTTCCGTCTCAGTCAAAGCAGCAAAATTGCACCGTTCCACCGTGGGAATTATGGCATGGTGGGCCGTAATTTTTTTATCATTCCAGGCCCGGCTTCTGATGGCAGGTTCTGCCTTACCGGACCAAGCTGCTAGCTCTTGATGAGCAAGACCGCCTAAGTTGCCTAGGATTCTGACAGCGTCATCTTGTTGGGATTCTGGCAGATACTCACAGTCAGAACGCGGGTAGGTGGTCAGTTTCCTTTCATACAACTTCTGAGCGGTGTCTAATACAGCCTGCGGATCATAGCCAAATTTTTTGCCAGCCATGACCTGAAGGGTTGAGAGCGACAGCGGCAACCGCTGTGGTTCTTTTTTCTCGGTGGTTTCGCATAAAACCACGGTGGCTGGCTCGACAGCTGCCTGCAGCGCTTCCAACAGGGCCTGAGCAATCGCCTTGTCAGCTAACCGGCCCTCAGTATCAAGACCTGGCTGGTCTTCCCGTGGCTTCCAGTAGGCTGTAAAAACGGTGTCCTCATGCTGAAAATCAGCTTTAACAGTAAAATAGTCGGCCTGTTTAAAGCCTTCAATTTCGCGTTCCCTACGGACAACCAGGGCCAACGTTGGTGTCTTAACCCGCCCTACCGGCAGCGTAGTCCTATGCCCGGCCTGCTGGGCAGCCAGGGTATATGCACGGGACAGGTTCATACCAATCAGCCAGTCGGCACGAGATCTGGCTAACGCTGACTGCTTGAGATTATAAAATTCTTGGTTATCGCGGAGATTACCAATGGCTTTTTTTATACTTTGTTCATCTAGGGCATTTAGCAAAATCCGGCGTACCGGCTTTTGGTTATTTACATAGTCAAGTACTTCGTCAATAAGCAGCTGCCCTTCACGGTCAGGGTCACCGGCATGCACAATTTCAGTAGCCTGATCAATCAAATTTGTGATGATCTCAAATTGTTTTTTGCAGGAATCAGCCACAAACAGCTTCCAGCTCTGCGGAATAATCGGCAAATCCTCTACCCGCCATCTTTCATACTTAGGGTCATATTCATCAGGTTCAGCCTGGCGAAGAATATGTCCATACCCCCAAGTGACTATGCCGCCACCTGTATTAATATATCCGTCTTTGCGGCCTACCGGTCCTGGCAGGCATTTGGCGATCTCGGCTGCCATGCTCGGTTTTTCAGCAATATATAGTCTCACTTAACCACCGGTCCACGCCAAGCCAACATGCCACCGTCGATGTTATACACATTATCAAATCCTTTGCTTCTCAGAAGACTTGTTCCCTGGCCGCTGCGGTTGCCACTCCGGCAGATAAGCAGTACTTTCTGATTTTTTGGCACCTCGTCTATACGTCTTTCTAATTGGTTGAGAGGAATGAGAGGTGCGCCTGGTATATGCCCATCCTGATATTCCTGCTGGGTTCGAACATCAATAACAAACGCCTCTTTATTTTGCCACAAAGCAAGCGCTTCATCAACAGTCACATTAACCCCTCCCTGGGTTGCTCCGGCCCCACCACAGCCAACGCTAAAGGCTAGTATCATTATCATAAGTACTGCCAATAGCAGTTTATTTCCCCTACGCATTAAGTCTTACCTCCCATGTCTCTTACATTTTAACATAATTATTGGAGTCCCTGCCACCCACAACAGTAAGAGGAATATTAATGCAAATGTGGAATATCCTAATTAGATCAGCCTTACTCGAGTATCGGCATAATTAAACGGTACTGACTCCCCAGTACCGTTTATCATCCGTCATTTAGGCTTGTTGCTGGTTCTTTTATCGTAAACCTTACCATGCGTAATATGTTTAGGCAGCATTTTTATCTGTAAAACCTTCTCATATTGAGCAATTAAAGCGGCTTCCCGGGGCGAGACTATTGAAATTGCCACACCGCTTTCCCCAGCTCGTCCGGTTCGTCCGGCTCGGTGCAAGTAAACCTCTGGGTCTTCCGGTAAATCCAAATTGAATACAAACTCTACTCCCGGTATATCAAGCCCCCGTGCTGCCAGATCTGAGGCAACTAAGAGTTGAATCTTGCCGCTCCGGAACCCATCCATGGCTTTTTTCCGGTCTTCTTTGACAAAACTGCCATGAATGCCGGCAGCAGTTAAGCCATGATAGTTAAGCTTGTCAACCGTCAGTTCCACATCATCACTTCGATTGATGAACACAAGTGCCTGCTCAATGTTAACGCCTCTGACTATTTTTCGCAGCACCTCAAACTTATCCCGCCGGTCTGACACAAAATAGACATGCTCAATGTCAGGCTTATTCTCAGCCTTACTCTGCGTCGACAATATCTCAACAGGACTATTCATAAGTTCTTTTACCTGATTGAGGGCTGCCGGTGGCATTGTTGCTGAAAAGGCCAACATCTGCCGGTCTTTTTGCGTAGTCTTTATGACAGCTTTAACACTGTTAGCATTTCTCTCATCAAGCAGCCTATCAGCTTCATCAAGAATGATGGTCTTAATGGTCTGGGTATTTATCTTCTTTTTCTGCACCAATTCAAGAATTCGTCCGCTAGAGCCTGTAATGATATGCGGCTTTTCTTTCAACTTTTCAATTTGACGCAGTATGTTGACATCACCAATGATCGGAGCCGAGGTTACCGGCAAGCCTGAATTCTTGGCCACCAATTCGATTTGCCGTTGTATTTGAATGGCCAGTTCATGTGTTGGCGCAAGAATAAGCACCTGCGTCTCGCGCTTAGTACTATCAATTTTTTGAAAGAGTGGCAGTAGATATGCCAGTGTTTTGCCTGTGCCGGTAGGCGATTGCCCAATAATGTCTTTGCCTGCTAGCGCCGCGGGAATAACTTCTGCCTGAATAGTGGTCGGAACAGAGATACCCGCCTTAGAAACACCTTCCACCAGAGGCGCTATCAGCCCTAATTGTTCAAAATTTGTATTCATATAGTATTTATCAACCTCCAGTCTATATCTTCCCGATAGAAAGTATAACTTTCTCCTGGATAAGGGCAACATCGGCTTCCGCTTTCGCCAAAGGCTCGGCGCAAGCCGTGTTTTCTTTATAGTTATGTCCTTTTTCAATCATTCTCATGGCCTAATTCAACATCAGGCAGTTCAATACCTCTAATCTGGTAATAGAAGCCAGTCAAATTATACATATGGAGATGATCGTAATGAGTAATAACACTATTTTAGAGTTTTATGAAGCACTGGGTTTTGAGGAAACAGAAACCGATGATGGTCTAATTGTTTTTGGCATTGAACTTACCCAAGAAGGAAGTTATGCCTTACTCACCGATGCTGAGGGTACCATGCCGAAAAACGCCACCCAAGAAATCATCTTTGCCTATTATACACCAGATGATTCATTTCTGTGGAGCGCCAGCTTTAAAAATTCGGCTGTATTTAAAGAGCTTTGGACAGGCGCTCAAACAGCAGAAGCCCGAGTCGATGCCATTGTACAGTACCGGAAGGAGCGCGAAGTATTCTAACTAACGGGAGGTTTTCTCGCTCATGCATGTTGTAAACGTATTAGAAAACATGGCCAAAACGCCAATTGACCCAGAGGTTGGCATTGCTATCGTTGAAGGAATGGCCGAGCCCGGAGTCAGTATGGGCCTAGCTGTAGTTAAGGACCGCATTCGTCCCCATTATCAAAAAGTCAGTGACGAGCTCTACTATATACTGCGCGGCCAAGGCATTATAACCATTGGCGGTGAGCGGCAGGAGCTGCGGGAAGGGGATGTTGTTGCCATCCCTAAAGGACAGGTTCACGGCTTCGTTAATACTGGTAAAGAGCCTTGTTTGGTGCTGTTTTCCAGCGGCCCTAAATTTGAAGCAGATAAGGATAGGTTTTTCCCAGAAAATATATAAGAATGAACATACAAAGGCGAGATTGCTTCACTATCGCTCTCAATGACCAAAGGGATATCCTCAGAATCCCGTCACTCAGAGCGTCAGCGTGGCAATCTCGCCTTTTGCATCCTGTAAGAAAGTATAACTTCCGCTGGATAAGGCAACATCGGCTTTCGCTTTCGCCCAAAGGCTCGGCGCAAGCCGTGTTTTCTTTATAGCCTTGGTTTAGTTTGTCAGGCTGCGGATCGGTGCCGGAATTCTCCCGCCCCTGGCAATAAAGTGGTCAGACTTAAACGTACTAACCTTAAGTATTGGGCTATAGCCTAAGAGGCCGCCAAATTCAACATTGTCGCCTACTGCTTTACCCGGCACAGGAATGATCCTCACTGCGGTTGTCTTGTTATTAATCATGCCAATAGCTGCTTCATCGGCAATAATGGCCGAAATAGTCGCTGCTGAAGTATCTCCAGGTACGGCAATCATATCAAGTCCAACCGAGCATACACAGGTCATGGCCTCCAGCTTCTCTAAGGACAGGCTGCCGCACTCGACGGCAGCAATCATGCCAGCATCCTCGCTGACCGGAATAAAGGCTCCACTCAGACCGCCAACATGAGAAGAGGCCATCAAGCCACCTTTTTTGACAGCATCATTTAAAAGCGCTAAGGCTGCTGTTGTGCCTGGGGCGCCACAGCTTTCCAGTCCCATTTCTTCCAGGATATGCGCTACACTATCGCCAACAGCCGGGGTTGGTGCTAGTGACAAATCGATAATACCAAAGGGATGGCCAAGCCGCCGTGCTGCTTCTTGTGCCACCAGTTGGCCAACACGGGTGATCTTAAAGGCGGTGCGTTTAATAGTTTCAGCCACTGTGCTAAAATCCCGCCCGCGTACATCTTCAAGCGCCCGTTTAACAACACCTGGACCGCTTACGCCAACATGGATGGTAACCTCAGGCTCGCCCACACCGTGGAACGCGCCAGCCATAAAGGGGTTGTCCTCAGGTACGTTAGCAAACACCACCAGTTTGGCGCAGCCTAAAGCATCCCGATCTTTAGTAAGTTCAGCAGTCATTTTGATGATCTCGCCCATTTCGCGAACACAATCCATATTAATACCGGCTTTGGTTGACCCCAGATTAACAGAAGAACACACTCGCTCGGTTACAGCCAGCGCCTCAGGAATAGAGCGAATCAGTATGCGGTCACCGTTAGTATACCCTTTTTCAACAAGTGCCGAGAAACCGCCGATAAAGTTAACGCCTACTTCCTTAGCAGCAGCGTCCAGCGCCTTCGCCACTTCAACATAGCTATCAGAACGACAGCTTTCAGCAGCAATGGCAATCGGGGTTACTGATATGCGTTTATTGATAATTGGAATACCATATTCGGCCTCAATATCTTCACCTGTCTTGACCAATTTCTCAGCAGTACGGGTGACCTTGTCATAAATATTTTGACAAAGAATCTTAATATCCGGATGTCCGCAGTCGCGCAAGCTGATACCCATAGTGATTGTCCTAATGTCCAGCTTGTTTTCTTCGATCATTCGGTTCGTTTCATGAACGTCCTTCATTGTAAACATGTTAGTTTTAAACCTCCAAGCCATTCTCTACTACCAACTAAGACTGATTAGAAATGTCCCAGATGCTAGACTTAAATACGATGCATGGTGCGGAATATATCCTCATGCTGTACTTTAATCTCAAGGCCCATAGCTGCGCCTTTCTCGCCTAGCAGCTGGCCTAAGTCTTTCAGACTGATAATCGACTGATTCATATCAACCAGCATGACCATGTTAAAGAAACCCTCAAGTATATTCTGGTTGATATTAAGGATATTCACATTGTTCTCCGCCAAAATGTTGCTGACCATGGCAATAATGCCTACCCTATCCTGTCCGACAATTGTTATGACAGTTCTCATATTCTCACACTCCAAAAATTTGTATTATGTCTTTAATGGTATGAATAATATTATACTCATTTTCCGGGAAAAGCCAAGTGTATGTAAAGAAAAAACACCTGCCGCACATGACAGGCGTTGATTTGTGCATGTATTGCTTACATTCTTACTTATACTCTTAGCTTATGCAGCAGGTATTCATAGGCTACCAGGGCAGCTTTCGAACCATCGCCGGCAGCAATAACGATCTGCTTGTCAGGCCCATTTGTCACATCACCGGCAGCAAACAAACCCGGAATTTTGGTACGCGTACGGCAGTCGGTAACAACCTCCCGGTATTCGTTGAAATCAAGTAATCCCTCACAATATTCGGAGTTAGGCATTAAGCCGATTTCCACAAATATCCCCTGTACTTCAAGCTCAATTTCTTTATTTGTCTCATTTTTAACTATAATCAGCTTTTCTACCGCCTGTGAGCCTTTTATTTCTTTTGTTGTATAACTCATAAGTTCAGTAACCGGCTGATCAAGCTCTTTTAGTTTTTCGAGCAAAATCGGGTCGGCCTTATAGCCCTCCAATGATATTAGGTAAACTTTTTCTGCTACGCCGCTTACCTCAATAGCTGCCTGTAGAGCCGAATTGCCACCGCCAATAACAGCCACTGTCTTACCCGCAAACAATGGGCCGTCACAGGTTGCACAATAGCTAACACCCCGGCCGGTGAACTCTGCCTCCCCAGGAACTTCAAGCCGGCGCGGTCGCTTGCCTGAGGCAACAATAACAGCTTGCGCCTGATACTCCCCCCCATCACTGGTTATTGTGAAGGTTCTGTCAGGATTGACAGCCAAGCCTGTAACTTCCTCATATTTTATTTCAATAGGAAACTTTCTTACCTGTTCATCAAACTTCTCCATAAGCTCAGGCCCGGTAACAAACTGATAGCCCATATAATTCTCAATATCCATAGTCCACATCGGCTGACCGCCAAACTCTTTTGTCAGTATCAGCGCCTTCATCCGCTTACGCGCCGCATACACGGCAGCTGTCATCCCAGCTGGCCCCCCGCCAATAATTATCAGCTCATACAAAAGCCATCACCCTTTAACGTTTACTTCTCCTGTATAAACTATATGTTAGTGCTTCGGCATTTGCTACCATTCTTCCAGAAGTAACATCAGCAATAAACAATGTATGAGTACCTATGTCCACGGTTTTGTCAGGCAATACCTTAGCTTCAATGTATGCAAGGCAATCTTTAAGGATTGGGCAGCCATTTTTTCCGAAAATGTATTCTATCCCAGCAAATTTATCGACATTACGGCCTGATTGGTAGCCAAACCGCCGGACAGCGTCTGTTTGATCGCTTCCCAACATAGACACAGCAAATACACCACTTGCCACAACATACTCGTGTGTAAGATTGTTTTTATTAAGGCAAATGGACACCCGCAAGGGGTTGCTGGTCACTTGAAATACCGTATTACAACATTGCCCGTTGATAGTATTATCCTTGATGGAGGTAACTATATATAGACCATAGCTAATTTTATCAAGTGCCGAATTAGCAGTCTCCGGGCCTGCCTCTGCCACCGCTTCTCTAGTCAACTTCACAGCCTCGTCCAGCAAGAGGACAAACAACTCAGAGCCTACGCCGCACAATGGGCAGCTGTCTGGTGGCGTGTCTCCCGTATGAACGTAATCACATACAGTACATTTCCAGCGTTTTACCGCTAACTGCTGCTCGGCAGCTAGCTCTTTCACAACCACAAAATCCTCTGGTCCAACACCGCAAATTGGGCATTCTGCAGGGGGCTTGTCTCCCTCGTGTATATAACCACATACATTACAGCGCCACTTATTCATAAAATCTCACCTTTCCCATCAAAATCGAAAATAGTTTTCCTTTAATTGTTATTTTCAGTCCATCTTGCACATTTGTCAATAATTTGCTAGTATTTTTCTATACAATCTATTGCGTGAAAGCGAGGGAATCATTCCATGATAACTCCTGAACTGATTGCCAGAATCAATGAATTGGCCAAAAAGAGCCGTGATACCGGTCTTACTGATAGTGAACTTTCTGAACAGACCGATCTGCGCCGCCGCTATATTGACCATATGAAAACCCAGGTTAAAGCCCAGCTTGACTGTGTCAAGTTTGTTGATCATGAAGATACGTGTAAGTGCGGTTGCCACAGTAAACACTAAATTAAGAAAATGAGCAGCTTATACCGTAATATCGATATTAACGCTTAACAGAAATAAAAAGCCGAGGCATGCCTCGGCTTTTTATTTCTTCTGGTTGCATTATTTTTGTGATTGAAAAGTTTCACAATCGGTATCTGAAGTTTTAGCAGCGTTAGGACCGGCTACATGAATGTGTTCGGCGTTGCAATAGTTGCCGTTATCCCAAAACTTACAGTTGTTAACAAAACATTCTACCGCAGGAGTGATTTGAGTTCCTTCCATAAAGGCGGCCGTTACACTGCCGCCGATATTGGCATTGTGGAAGGCACCAATCATGTCTCCCACAGTTTTACGGTGATGGAAAGCCTTGCACAGGGTATCTTGCGGCTTAGCGGAAGTGCCTTGCGCTTCATCATTATAAACGCTAATTTTTGCAGCCATGCATTGATCGCCAGGCATATAGTGGGTACACTGATCAACACTACACTTAACCATTGGATTGGACATAGTTGTTCACTCCTTATGTTTTTTTCCCTGTTAGAAAGTGTAACTTTCCTCCTGGATAAGGCAACATCGGCTTACGCTGTCGCCAAAGACTCGGCGAAAGCCATGTTTTCTTTATATTATCTGTATATATGTCAGCTTTTATGCCAGCTAAATTGACACAAGCGCCAGTGCCACCCGGGCATCATAATCACACTCAGGACAGTACATAAGGTGTACACAATATCCCTCAGACTTGAACGGCAGTGACTCTATTTCAGCATACGGACTGTAGGGACCAAGATAATTATTGAGCGAACCGCCGTCAATTATTATCTGACCGCAATAAGGGCACCTCTCGTCAACTGCCTCCAGCGCATTACACAGTGGACAAACTTTTTCCATGCTGCCAACACCTCATCACTAACATCCCTGATTTAGTTTGTTCATACATCCTGTTATTTAATCATAAAGAAAACACGGCTTACGCCGAGCCTTAGCGAAAGCGGAAGCCGATGTTGCCCTTATCCAGACGGAAAGTTATACTTTCTTACAGGAAAAAACCAGGGGCAAAAGCAAATTATGTCTTTTACCCCTGGTTTGTGATTTACTTGTTTCTTTTTAAAATCATATACACTGGAACACCGGCAAGCGTAATACAGAGAGCATACAGCGCATCACCAGGGTTATTTGTCAGCATACTAAAGGCAATATACACTGAACCTAGGATGGCAATGGCTGGTACTACTGGGTAGCCTGGAACACTATAAGGTCGCTCGGCATTGGGATATCGTTTGCGTAAAATAAACACGGCCATGAAGGCTAAGATATAAAATACCCAAATAATGAACATGGCCATGTCGGTCAGACGGTCAGGATCACCGAGTGTCATCAGGGCTGCAGCCAGAATTACCCCCAGAATCAGAGCATTCGCCGGCGCACCTGATTTGCTGTGGACTCTACCCAAAACTTTTGATCCAGGCAGAAGACCATTCTGCGCCATGGCATAGGGAACTCGCGCACCTGTTAAGATATAGCCGTTAAGCGCACCGAAGATTGAAATCAAGATACCGATATTGATCAGTCTGCCACCCATTTCACCGAACAATAGCCCTGCTGCGGTTCCTGCGGCACGATTGCCAAGAAGCGCAATCTCAGAAGCAGGTAATAGGTGCAAAAGAGCCATATTTACAGAAAGATACGCAACAATGACAATCCCCAATCCAACAATGATTGAGCGCGGCAACTCTTTTGCCGGGTTTTTCATTTCACCGGCAACGAAACTAACATTTATCCAGCCGTCATACGCCCACAAAGTGGCTAAAATAGCCGCCCCCATTCCTGCCGTTTCCGCCACACCGCTTGGCATACTAAGAATCTGACCATTGCCTTTCAATAGACCAAACACAGCAATAATCACAATAGGAACAAGCTTGGCTGCTGTAGATACCGACTGAATAAAACCACCATACTTTGTACCGAGCGCATTAACTCCACCTAAAAAAGCGACTGTCGCAATTGCTACAGGTAGTTTCCATGCTTCCGGCAAGCTAAAAAAGGGCAGTAGCAGCGAGGCAAAATACAGACCGAGCGCACCGGTTGTTGCCGGACCATAAATCAAGGTTTGCACCCAGCCGAATAGATAACCCCACATCTTTCCATAGACTTCGTCAAGATAAGCATACAAACCGCCGGTCTTGGGAATCTGCGCACCAAGTTCAGCTACAGTCAGGCCGGCAGCGATGGTAATAATACCGCCTAAGCCCCAGGCGACAAGGGCCATGCTTGAATCCCCGGCAGCCGCAATTACTTTACCTGGTTTCATAAAAATTCCTGAACCGATAACCATGCCGACAACTAGCGCCGTGGCAGCTAATAAATTAAGGTCTTTTTTTAGAGTAGGTTGTTGATTCATGTGATCTCCTATTCTATTTTTGAGAATACTAGCTATTACAATATCAAAAAAACACACAGACTTCAACAGGAATTTCTACAAAAAACGTCAAAATATTAATGGTAAAAATATCTTGATTGGATAGGTGATAATATGGCAAAGATTACCCCTCCAGATCTAAATATCAGACCACGAATTCTCTATCAGGTAGCAAAGGCCGCCTGGGAAGGCCATCTATTCGAGCGTAAGGAAGAAATATGCCACTTGCTGCAGCGAGAGTTTGAAGATAAAGCGACCCGCCGTCTGGTCGCCAATCAGATTCGCATTGCTATGGGGCTTGAGCCGAACAATTCAGAAGAAGTGATTAATGAATATGACGAAGAGGCTCTCATGGGCATGGGCAGCGAACCTGTTGTTATCGCTAACCCAGAAGCTTGTCAAGATTGTAAGGGTTCGTCCTGCGAAAAAGCATGTCCACTTGGCGCTATTACGCGCGATGAGCTTGGTAGACCCTCTATTGACAGAAACAAATGTGCCAACGACGGCTATTGCATTAGTGCCTGTGAGTTTGGCGCTTTAGCTGATAAATCCCAATTTGTGCCACTGATTAATCTTCTTCGCCAGAACACACACAAAGTATATGCCTCAGTGGCACCTGCCTTTGCTGGCCAGTTTGGCCCTGATGTAACTCCTGGTAAACTGCGCAGTGCGCTTTTGAAATTAGGCTTTAATGAAATGGTGGAAACAGCGTTGTACGCCGACCTTATCACTATTAAGGAAGCCTTTGAATATGACGAACACGTTAAGGACGAGCATGATTTTTTGATCACCAGCTGCTGTTGCCCTATTTGGATTAAGCTGATCGAAAATAAATTTCCTGATCTAATGGGTCATATCTCGCCTTCAGTATCTCCCATGATTGCCTCCGGTCGGGTAATTAAAGAACTTGAACCAGATGTCAAGGTAGTCTTTATCGGCCCCTGTGTTGCTAAAAAATCCGAAGCACAACTACCTGATCTAAAAGGCGCTATCGACTTTGTTCTGACCTTTCAAGAACTTCAGACTATCTTTGAAGCAGCAGATGTCAACCCAGCTGATGAACCGGATGAGGAAAATCCTATTGCCTCTTGGGGCGGCCGGCTGTATGGCCGGACAGGCGGTGTCAGCGCGGCAGTTGGCACTACTCTTGAAAAACTGATCCCCCGTCGTGCCGAGAAATTCAATCCCATCAGAGTTGATGGAATACCAGATTGTACTAAGCTATTGGAAGATATTAGAGCAGGCAGGCTTGAGGCTAACTTTGTCGAAGGCATGGCCTGTAAAGGTGGCTGTGTGGGTGGCCCTGGACGGCTTATTCCTCCTGAACTGGGCACCGGCCATGTAAATGACTATGGTAGTGCCGCTCACGCCCATACTCCGGTTGAAAATCCGCAGGTATATTCTATTTTAGCCAAGCTTGGCCATTATCAAGGCATGCCGACAATGACTGGCTCAAGCAAAATGGCGGCCATTCTGGCCCGTAAGCTTGATCCTAATCCTGACTCAAAACACTAAAAAGATGACCCTGCCTAACTCATTCTAGGCAGGGTGTCTTTTTTATTTTAATGTTTTTCAAAACATGATTTGCCGATAAACTCGCGGAGTATCGAATTGTTTGGAATTTCATCATCGCCTACCAGACTGAAATATTCCAAGAAGTTAAGCAACCGGCGCGCCTCGGAATATTCTAGGTTTTCCCGCGTAACCTTTTTGAGGAGCGGTTCAGCATATTTTTTCAGCACTGCCAACTCGTAGATAAGCGCTGAGTTAAACATTACATCCGCCTCTTCCTGAAACGGGAAGATATTGCGTTCTTCACCCCGGCGCACGGATGGCCACATCTTGAGTGTCATAAGGGCGTCATGGGAACGGAACTGGCTATCACGGACAATTCGCCGAATAAGCCTGGCATCTGTTGTCGGGATTCGGTTATGATTATCAATGGACAGCTGTGTCAGTGCACTGACATAGATTTTTATTTTACAGTGACGTGGAACAGACGTTGTAAGCCGTTCATTAAGGCCATGGATACCTTCGATAATGAGTGGCTGACCTTTATCCACTTTAATCCGGTGGCCCCGGTATTCCCGTTCACCTGTCTTAAAGTTGAAAGTAGGCAGTTCCACCTCTTCCCCTGCTAAAATCCTGGCTAGGTGTGAATTAAACAACTCCAGGTCAATGGCTTCAATGGCTTCAAAATCGAAATCACCGTTTTCATCAAGCGGTGTCTTGTGTCTGTCAACAAAGTAATCATCTAAAGAAACAGGTACAGGCCACACGCCATTGACTCTAAGCTGAATATTAAGCCGCTGGGCAAATGTCGTTTTGCCTGAGGATGACGGCCCAGCCACCAGAATAACTCTTACCTCGTTGCGGTGGGAGGAGACAAAATCGGCGATCTGGGCCACTTTTTTCTCATGTAATGCCTCTGCCACCCTAATGATATCATTAATATCACCGTTTTTACTGCACTTATTAAGAGTAGCCACATAACCGCATTTTAAAATACTTCCCCAGCGAGCGCCTTCTTGGAAGACCTTAAATAATTTGGGGTTCTCAACAAATTTAGGCAGCACATCCGGGTTATCCTTTTCAGGCAGCCGCAGAATAATTCCCGGCGGGTAATATTTGAGTTCAAATACTTTGAGATAAGCAGTAGATGGCGTCATAGTACCATAAAAATAGTCATACACCTGACCACAGTAGTAAATGCTGACTTTTTCCCTGCCAAGCTGTTCCAGTAAACTGACTTTTTCCCGCTGCCCTGCTGCCTTGAAGAGTTCAATTGCCTCTGTTTTGGGCAGAGTCTTGCGGACAATCTGACGGTCCTCAATAATAATTTGCCTCATCTGTTTGTCAAGTCTGGCAATATCTTCAGGTGTCACTTCCCGGCCATGATGCAGCTCACAGTATAAGCCTTTACTCAGTGAATGCTCGACTGTCACTTCACAACCTGGAAATAAATCCTGCGCGGCGGCAATCATGACTAATGTTAAACTTCGTTGATACACTTTCATCCCAGCATCTGTATGAAGATCGAGAAAGTCTACCACACTATCCTGTTCCAGGACACTTTGCAAATCTCTTATTTCATTGTTTACCTTGGCCGCCACTACCGGTGTAGTATATCGGTGCGCGGCGTCCCGGCTAACAGCTACCAGACTAACCCCCTTGTCATACGCGGCAATACTTCCATTGGAAAATGTCACACTAATTTTCTCTGACACCTAAAGGCCCCCTTACTGTCGGCTAAACTCTCTCTCTCTACACTATATATAAATAATTCAACTATATTCCCCTAATTTCCTGCCTGAATTGTCTGTCTGTAATATACAATAAAAAACCGGCAACTGCTCTATTTCCTAGCAGTTGCCGGCTCACATCAACCTATTGCCGCAGTAATTTAAACAGTCGATACGCCATTATCGGCAGTGGCGCTCGTCGTACAGCCAGCCGCATACCTAACAACAAGAGAAAAAAGGCTCCTAAAACATGCACAATCCAAAAACCGGTGCGAGGAAAAGCAAATGTGGTGTCATCAAAAATATTGTTGTGATGGCAGCTCATTGTTATCAGCCTCCTTTAGGACTAGTATTTCCTGCACCTGAATGTTCAACCAATGGAAAATATTATACTAACTATCGCGGCGTCTTCGAACGATACCGCATGCCAGGCGGCGGCCGGCGTTACCTGCTGGCTGGGTCCGGTAATCATCCGGACTTTCATGAATAATAACAGCTTTGCCGACAACTTCCGATACAGTAAATTTATCAGTAAAAAAAGTCATATACGCAAAGCCTCGATTAGAAAACAGTACTGGAAAATCGCCAGCATGATTACCATGAGGCTGATTGTCAGGATTCCAATGCCCACCCGCTGCCATAAAGGGGTTAGTTGGGTCACCTACTTTACAGGTGCCACCCTCGTGAATATGAAAACCGTGGGGACCCACCGGCTGCTTCCCGTTGCTGGCCGGCTGGTAGCGGGGTAAGCCCCATACTTCAATTGTCACTTTCGTACCGCCCTGTACACTCCTAAAGCTTACAGTACCCTTAATATCTGGAGCAAGAGGCCCCCCCTGAATATTGGCAATCGCTAGGTTGTCACCCATAATCTCACCTCACCTAAAATTACATAGTAAGGATTCCATGCTATATATTATGGTGTCCAGGCAAAAATGGTGACAAAATAAAAAAAAGCGAGATTGCCACACTATGCTCGCAATGACAGGAAGAGTTAATCTCTCCATACCGTCATTGCGAGCAACGCGAAACAATCTAGCTTTTACTTTCTCTTTATAGGCAAATTCTACTTTTCGACAGCAGCCATGGCCTGAGCAACTTTAGCGGCCATGCCGGTAATTTTAGCTGACGGTACGGCGCATACAGCAATACGGATACCTTTGCCAAGTGGTACGGCAAAGATGTGGTCGTCATGTAGTTTGTCACACACGGCATCAGGATCCTTAGCTGGAATAGTCAAAAAGAAACCTGCTATGTATGGCAGCATGCTGAGATTAGCAGCTTTAGCTTCATTCATAAAGATACCTGAACGTTCGCGGATAAGGGCATAATATTCACTACGTTCTTTTTCGACCTGAGCTAGTGTCGACTTATCATTATAAATATTGGCTAAAAGCCGCATGCAGCCACGGTTAATGTTTGACCAAGTTGCCCGGCTGGTATACTGATTAATGTCTGCGAATTCTTTGATAACTTCTTTACTTTTGGAAACACCGATCATTGCGCCTGTACGTTGTCCATACATGGTGTAGCTTTTGGACATACTGTATGCCAGTATGATAAGGACATTGTCAGGCAGGTTTCCGAACTTTTTCATAAAAGTGCGACACTCGTTTTTCTCACCGGCATAATCAATGTACGCAATATCGGCCAAAATTACTATACGCTTAGATTGGTCTTTAGCTACTGTCTTAACAATATCTAATACATTATCCCATTCGCTGTCACTTAGACTGTAGCCGGTAGGGTTGTGGGCCGGAGCATTAATGATTGTCACAAGATTATTTTGTTTTGTCAATATATCGTTAACTTTGCTTTCAAATGCCTTAGAATTAAAGTTTTGATTTTCATCAAACAAAGTAAATGTATCAATTTTGCGCAGGGACTCTTCACACAGTACTTTGTAGGGACCCCAGTACCAGTCGGAGGTTAGAATTGTGTCACCAATTTCAGAATAATTCCAGATTGTATGATGGATAGCCCCGGTACCGCCAGAAGTCGCTATCGCACCGGTGTACGCATCAGGACGGTTATCACCGAAAGTAAGTGCAGTGGCTGCCTCCAAAAACTCAGGCAAACCAGCAATAGGTGCATAGTTAGCTACCTCATTGATAGGCAGGTTGCGATACACTTTCTCGACAGTAGGCAAACATACCAAGGCTTCCTTGTCATCCAATATTGCCCCGATAGTGGCGTTAACTACCTTATCTTTACCAAACTGAGCAGCAGCCTGGTTGGCAGCTGCGGCAGCTCCGAAGATTTTGTCAATAGCAAATTTACCTTTTGCATGTGTTGCGGCAATACTCATTGTCATGTTATTCTCCCCCTGTATATACTTTTTGACATCTAAGGATACATTTTATGCAGCATGCGCGGGAATGGTATCGTCTCGCGAATATGTTCGAGACCGCACAGCCACGCAACTGTTCGTTCAAGACCCAAGCCAAAACCAGAATGCGGCACTGTTCCAAACCGGCGTAAATCAAGATACCATTCAAATGCTTCTTTGGGCAGTTTATGCTCAGCGATACGCGCTTCTAAGAGAGCCAGATCGTCAATACGCTGGCCACCGCCAATAATTTCACCATATCCTTCAGGCGCCAGCAGATCGGCTCCGAGCACTACGTCCAGGTTATCGGGGTCAGGTTTCATGTAAAAAGCTTTAATCTTTGTCGGATAGCGGTGGACAAATACCGGTGCATTAAAATGGCTGGAGATAATCGTTTCATGCGGAGCACCGAAATCCTCACCCCAGGTGAATTCTTCGCCAGCCTGTTTTAGTATATCGACAGCATCAGTATAGCTGATACGTGGGAAAGGAAGCGTAATAGCTTTGAGTTTTTCAACATCACGATCCAGAGTTTTGAGTTCATTTTGACACTTGACAAGTACACGCTGGACAACGTAGACTATCATTTCTTCCTGCAGTTGCATATTAGCATCAATATCAAAGTATGCCATTTCGGCTTCAATCATCCAAAACTCCAGGAGATGGCGACGGGTTTTGGACTTTTCAGCTCGAAAAGTGGGGCCAAAGCAGTATATGCGCCCTAAGGCCATAGCATTAGCCTCACTATATAACTGACCACTTTGGGACAAATACCCTTTCTCACCATGATAGTCAATCTCAAACAGGTTTGTTGTGCCTTCACAAGCCGCCGGGGTAATGATGGGCGCATCTGCCAAAACAAAATCACGCTCATAAAAAAAGTTCCTAAGCGCATGTTCGATCTCTGAACGAATGCGGAGCACGGCCGCCTGACGCGGGGTACGAATCCAGAGATGCCGGTGTTCAGCCAGAAAATCTACGCCATGCTCTTTATGAGTTATGGGGTAATCTGCGGCAATACTAACAATCTCCACAGCAGTTACCTGCATTTCGTAACCACCAACTGAGCGCGGCTCTTCACGTACCATTCCCGTCACTTTGACAGCACTTTCTTGGGTTAATTTTTTTACTTCGCCAAACAGAGCTTCTCCTACTTCCTGTTTGGCAACTACACCTTGCATTAGCCCGGAGCCATCCCTAATAATGAGAAAAGCTATTTTCCCAGAAGAGCGCAGATTATAAACCCAGCCTTGTATAGTCACTTCCTGACCGGCATGGCGGGATAAGTTTTTTATTAATGCTGTTACCACACAATGCACTCCTTTTTCGCAAGTATTGTAATATATAGTGCGTACATAGATTACAAAACGATAGGTAATATGGCTATTATATACTTATTCTGGCTATACCATTATATTTCCTTTTGCAAATTTTTAAAAACTGTTTTTTTTATAAAGTAGACTTAGCTTCAGGTGGGGTTTTAACCCCATCTGAAGGTTAGTCGCCCTTATCCAGAAGGAAAGTTATACTTTCTGTCAGGAATAGAAAAAGCAGGCTTACGCCTGCTCTAGGGTTTTTGATTTGCGTCTTGTTTAGCAGTTAGTGTACCGCTTGCAGCTTGAGTGGTTCCTTGTCCGCCAAATTGAGTTTCTTGAGCTTGAATCATTTTACGGACCATTTGTCCGCCTACCCGGCCGTTGTCAGCCGAAGTAAGAGCTCCTTTGTAGGTATTTTTGTAGTCTTTTAAACCAAGTTCGGCAGCTGTTTCTTCTTTCAGACGATCGAGGCCATTTTGCGCTGCAGGGTTCACTGGCTTTTTGCTCCTTGACATTACGCAAAACCTCCGTTTAAATTTATTTTTGGTGCCTGTTTATAGAATGGCTTTTATTAAATATTCGATACATTGTAAGATATGGTGTAACTGGGACAAATATAACAGGCGGCTCATGCGAGCCGCCTGTTATAAAACATGTTAGATTAGAAGTTTACAGCAAATTCTACGTTGGTACGGTTGTGATCGGCACCACTTTGGTTTTCGGCAAGGTCATGGTAAGCAGTCAGAGTAGCAGCGTCAGATACTTTGTATGCACCTTTTACACGGAACCCTTTGGAATCTTGGTACCAGCCATCGGTGGTGAAGTTAGGAAGAGCTTGAGCGTCGATATCGCGATAGGAAACTGCATATTTGAAATCACCTTTTTTAGCAGCTTCGCCTACAGCAACTTCAGCTAGGTAGCCGTCTGCCTTCGCGGTATTGTTTTTAGCATATTCAACATTTAATACTACGTTGTCAGCAAGTTTGGTGTCAGCGTTGATTGCATAGTATTTATCGCCAGATTTCAAGTAAGAAGCACCAACGTTAACACCACTGATAGCAGTGCTTACATCAACGAAGGAGGTTTTAAGATTAGTGTTAGGATCGTTATCTTTACCATAGAAACCATTCATTTTAATGCCTTCGAAAGCAGTACCTACTTGCACACCAGTGAATTTATCATCATCCATTAAAAGGCCTTTACCAATAGCCAGCGATTGTTTACCAGCTTTTACGTCGAATTCGCCAGATTTAGCACCAATGTAAGCTTGGTCAAAGCTAACGCTGTTGTCGGCTTGAGTATCTCTCAGGTTATTAGCCAATTTCATACGGCCATGAATATAGAAAGTGTCATCAATTTGAGCATCTACATTCAAACGGATACGGTTAGTCAAGTAATCTCCGCCACCATCTTGGTTACGATACTCAATATTAGCATCGCCGGAGAAGGTAGGAGCAGCAGCAAATACAGAAGCAGTTGATACAGTCAGGGCAGCCATAACAGCAGCAGCAATCAGTTTCTTTTTCATTGTGATTTCCCCCTCAGTAATTTTTTGTGTGAATTGCTACGAATCCTGAAACAAGGTTATCTATTCATAACCTGTCCGACCTATTTACTGAGAGGGTAATGCTTTTCTTCATGAGTATCCACGTTTCCTCATAGTTACTTGGCTGTACCCTATTCAGCTTTTTCAGCCTGACTAGTTATCTTATTCCGCTCCCACCCCTGCTTTTCATTAGCCGGTTTGGCAGCGGTAACAAGCTTGGTTTTAGCAGTAAGTGTTTCTTGTTTACTGCTTTGTGATATATGTAATTCGCCTTTCATGACACAATTCCTCTTTATTCGACAAAATTCGCATTAGTATATTATGGAAGTTGCTAGGTCAACTGCATAACAAAAAAACAGTCCCTCTGTTATTGGGACTGTTTTTGTTAAATCTCAGATTTAGCCGGGAAAAAAGCGAGCATGAATGGCATTAACAGCTTCCTTTACCTTGTCTGACTCGATAAGGCAGGAAATGCTAATCTCCGAAGTACTGATAACCTCAATATTAATACCGGCGTCAGCAAGCGCTCCAAAAGTAGCGGCAGCAATACCAGGATGGCCGAGCATACCAGCACCGACAACTGATACTTTAGCTACTTTCTCTTCTATAGTCAGACCACTAAAGTCCATTTCTTTATTAAGTTGCTCTAAAATATTTCTAGCTTGAGGAACATCACCTTGAGAAATGGTAAAAACCATGTCAATAATGTGCTTATCCATAGCACGAACACTTTGAACAATCATATCAACATCAATGTTGGCTTCTGCTAAAGCAGAAAATATCTTATACGCGATACCCGGCCGGTCAGGAACGCCCAACACGGCAATTTTGGCTACATTGGTATCATGTGTTACACCACGAATTACAAACTCTTTCTCTTCCATCGTATATTCCTCCCTGATAAATGTACCGGTTTCACGGGTAAAGGTAGATCGGACATGAATCGGCATACCATAATGTTTACCCAGTTCAACTGAGCGCGGGTGCATGACTCCGGCACCAAGCCGAGCCATTTCGAGCATCTCGTTATATGTAATTTCCTTCATACGTCTGGCTGTGGGGACAACCCGGGGATCTGATGAATATATACCATCAACATCTGTATAAATTTCGCAATGATCTGCTTTTAGGCCAGCTGCCACAGCTACTGCAGTAGTGTCAGAACCACCTCTGCCTAAGGTTGTAATGTCACCGTCTTTAGTTAGCCCCTGAAAACCTGCCACGACTACGATCTTGCCGTCATTAAGTTCTTCCCAAACCTTGTCAGGGTCAATCCCTGTAATTTTCGCCTTGTTGAATGTTTCATTTGTGGCAATACCAGCTTGAAAGCCAGTCATAGACACTGCTGGATGCCCCAACTTAGCAAACGCCATGGCTAAAAGCGCAATTGACACCTGTTCGCCTGTTGCTAGGAGCATATCCATTTCTCGGCCATAGGTCTTGTCAGTGATCGCCTTAGCCAAACTGACCAAATCATCTGTAGTGTCCCCCATTGCTGATACTACAACAACAATTTTATCGTCAGGATTTTTTTCCTGTAATACGCGCCTGGCAACCGCCATAATTTTTTCTGGTGTAGCTACTGAGCTTCCGCCAAATTTTTTTACAATTAGTGCCATGCCTATCCCCCCTTATTATGCAGCAGTTAATTTAGCATGACATGTTATATTCTCCATACAAACACAATATCCTTCCACAAGTGGACAAAACAGTTAAAATTCGTTACTTCCATAGTATATCTGATTAGTAGATTGAGCAGTCAGATATCTGTTACTACAAAAATATACTCCTTTTAATTTTTAGTAAAACAAAGAAACCAGGGAGTAACTCCCTGGTTTCTCGAGAGCATACATTTTACTCTTCGATAGAAACACCCTTAGAACCTTCCCATAAGCCATGAATATTACAATAAGCTTCAGCAACAAATGTGCCGGAAGCGCTGAGCTTAACAACAGCTTTACCAACTGGTTCTGAGTACACAGGACCTTTGTTAGCACCTTCAACCGATTCGCCGTGAGCAGAAAATTCAAAAGCGGCAATTTCATAAGCAAATTTACTGTTATCAGGTTTAAAATAGAGTTTTATCCAGCGAATATGGTGCTCAGTAGTATTAGGATGGGCAATTTCTTTACCGACACATACTTCAACAGTAACTTTTTCCCCAGCTTTCACTTTGTCAGGCGCTTCAATGACTGGTACATGCTTTTCAGCCTTCCAATCAGCGCTTTGTACTAAATCGGCAAGTTTCATTAACTATTCCCCCTCAGTTTATTTAGTATTAATTACCAACAGCTTTAGGGATAATTATTCTCCATGAAAATTAAAATTCCTTTTATGTTTCTAAAATTTTAATTTAAAAATGCTTTGACTAGTATTCTGAGATTCCTATTTAAATATTCGTACCCGCAAACTCTTTAACAGCTGTTGTTCGAGGCCTTCCCATTCAGGCGGATACAGTAATTCCACAGGATAAAGTACTAATGAGGTATCACATTCATATACGGCATCTAGGGCCTGAACGGCAGCAATCGCATTGGATGCACGGTTAATGTTCTCAATTTTTTCTCTGGGTACTTTTATAGCTAGCACACAATCATCACTGAACTCACTTTTCACTATACCTGCAGCATATGCTTCCTCAAAGGATGGTATGTTTGCTAAAATCGTGGACACGACCTGCAGCAGGATAGCTGCACATAGTTCAAAATGCTGTTTGTTAAATACCCGCGAATCTTTATCCTGATATTGAATACGCCCTGACGGAAGCATCTCGCATGTCTGCCGGGGAATAACTGCCTTTGGTGGCAACCAGACCTTGACTAGTGGAATATTTACATGGAAATCAATATCCACATCAACAACTACTGGCAGTTTTATATTATGTAAAACTTCGTCTAACCTTGACCTTACAGCACTAGGATCACCAGACAATAGCTTTTCAATAAGCGCAATCCGTGTTTCTTCTTCTTCCTCATGCTTATTTTTAGCTTCCTCGTATTCTACTCGCTCTTGTTCATTGCGAAATGCAATTTCCTCAGCAGCCTCTTGCCCAGCCCTCTTTATTTCCTCATCTCGATCTTTTATGGTAAAGTACAGTGAAACTGCAGCCGCAGTTCCGAGCGCAGCCATGATAAGCAGCATTACAGGGCTAAAAAGTATCACCAATACGCCAAGTAAACCGATTAACGCAGCGCCTCTGACGGCAATCGGATAAAAATACTTAGCCTCTGCTTTAGTTATTGCTTTGCCAATAAGATGACTATAGTCGGTTAATTTTAGCTCTCTAAACTCTTCTCTGACAAGTAGTGCCTCGTAATCTGCCGGCTCATAGCTGAGTATGCTGACAGCAGCTAATTTAAGCTCATTCTCCTGATTTTGAACAAATTCCTTGCGCCAGCGTTCAAATTGCTCTTCTCCCTTAAAGTACCGAACTTCAGCCTTTTCACCCGAACTTACGTCTCGGCCCCGCCCACTGGCAGGAGGTTTTTTTGGCGGCATATTCTAGAACCTCCCTATTTACGAATTGTTATCCGAATAGTTTTTCGAGCGACGACGTAACAAAAAGCTAATACGCCACCTAAAGTAAAGAAAAAGGCAACAGGCTTCACCATCATAATCTCTGAACTGCCAATCAGACTAAACAAAAGCGCTGTCATATAGGCCAAAAACAGCTCCCCATAACGAGGACTGGTCACACGCGGCGCAATAATCAACCAGACTAAAAAGCCAATCAGAATGATGTTGCTATTTTTCATAAACTCCATTACTGAAGATTCACCTACCTACACAAGAATAGCTTTACTTATTCGCTGCAGAACAGTTCTTTTCCTGCTTGATAATGATAACAGTAACTCCAGTTAGAACATACACTCGGTTTTTGTTGTCCTGTTAGAAAGTATACTTTCCGTCTGGATAAGGGCAACATCGGCCTCCGCTTTCGCCAAAGGCTCGGCGCAAGCCGTGTTTTCTTTATAAAACAAAATTGGCGTGTATAATTCATCTCTTAAATTGTTAACGGCTGTAACATTATGTTTTTGAAATTCATATGCTGAAGTAGAAACAGATATATATAATTTTGTCACTTTTCCTAAGGTAAATAAAGGAGGGCATTGATATTTATGGAAACTAAATATCCTCATTGGTATGGTCCGGAAGACCAAATGTGTTGCGACTATCCGGAAAAAGACATGATGTGCTGTGACGACCACTACATGGAAGAACCCATGAACTACAAAATGTACCGCGACAACTTCAAAGACCGCCTGCTTTGCTTCTTAGGCGACGAAGTCATCCTGGGAACTGACGCCATGATTGACCGCAAAGGCGCAACTTTCTGCGGCACAATCTGCTATGTAGGGTGTGATTACATTATTGTTAACAGCACATATTGCCGTCGTTCCATTTCGCTGCATGTACCAATTAAGATGATCCGTTTTATTGCTCCATTTAAAGGTCGCCGGTAATTCTCTAAAGCCTTGGCAGAGGAGATGATACACTTGAGAAAAGTATTTAGCCGCCGGTCGTTAGCCGTTGACCCGGCGCACATGATTACCCTGCACCAGGAAGCCATTGAACAGCTTGAGCTTATGCATACAGCTACCGAAGCAGCTGAACAGGCAAGTGATGGAGTACGTGATGCGCTTAACACTATAGCAGAAAACCACTGGGAAGAATATACGGATATAATCCACATGATTTCCATGCATGATGAACATTTTGCAACAGTCATGAAAAAACATGGCTTTACAATGCGCGACAACGAGTCGGCTGATAACGAACGGCAGTTTTACGGCAGCCGCCTGCTACTTTTGGCTCTCCTCTTAGGGCTTATCCGGCGACACCGCCGTTTTGCCTACTTCTATGGCTTACGGTCAAACCCAATGGGTGACTATATCAAAGAATCTATTGCCATGGAACGGGAACATGTAGCAGTAATGATTGGGATGGTACAAAATATGATGTAAAACTTCAGTCATTGCAAAGGAGGCAGAACGCCTCCTTTATTTTCCTGTAGAAAGTAAAACTTTCCTCCTGGATAAGGGAAACATCGGCCCGCGGTCGCCAGAGGCTCGGCGCAAGCCGTGTTTTCTTTATTTAAGAGGATTTTAATCTGGCAAATACGAATAATATCTTGTAGACAGTTAAGTTGACTTAAGGAGCTTTTATGCCCGATTTTAAGGTACCACCAACCTGCCCTACCCAGCTGGTAAAAGATTTTATGCGCCGCCAGGCTGGAATATCGCTGACTTTATGGCGCAAGATAAAAAACAATGGAACACTCGCGATAAACACCATCCCAGCAGCCGTACACGATTTTGTTAATCCTGGTGACATAATTACAGTCACCTGGCCGGAAGATTCTTCAATCATAGCAGAGCAACTGCCGCTTGCTATTGCCTATGAGGATGAATGGCTTTTAGCCGTAGATAAGCCTGCCGGTATGCTGGTACACCCTGCAACCGGGCAACATTCAGGTACACTGGCAAATGCAGTAATGCATTATTACCGACTGCAAAACTATTCATGCGGGTTTCATCCGGTTAACAGGCTGGACCGCAACACATCAGGTTTAGTACTTATCGCCAAAAGGCCAGATATTCAGCACTGGCTAAATCAAAATCAACAACAAATAGCAAAGTTATATCTAGCCATTGTATCAGGCATCCCCTATCCAGACAAGGGCATCATTGACACTCCCATTGGTCGTAAACCTGGCAGTATTATTGAACGGGAGGTCAGGCCGGATGGTCAGCAGGCAATCACCCATTATCGTACTCTTACAGTTTTCAATAATGCCAGTCTGCTTGAGGTTATACTAGAAACTGGTCGTACTCACCAGATAAGAGTGCATTTAAGCTATATTGACTGCCCATTGTTAGGTGATGATTTATACGGTGGTCCAACAAATTTAATTCACCGTCAGTCGTTGCATGCCACCAAGCTTAGCTTACCACATCCAGTAACGAAGCAGGATCTTGATATTATCAGCCCCATTCCTAATGATTTAGCATATCTTTTAACCCAACTTGGCGGTTAGGGTACAAATATGCTATAATGAATGGGAAATATGCTATAATATATCTGGTTTCAGGAAAAACATAGGAGGGATTTCAATTGCCACTAGTCACTTCGAAAGAGATGTTTAAAAAAGCTTATGACGGTCAGTACGCCGTTGGCGCGTTTAACGTCAATAACATGGAGATTATCCAGGGAATTGTTGACGCAGCCAAGGAAGAACAGGCTCCACTCATCCTTCAGGTATCGGCCGGCGCACGTAAGTATGCCAAGCATATCTACTTGGTTAAGTTGGTTGAAGCCGCTCTGGAAGATTCAGGCCTGCCTATTTGCTTACATCTTGACCATGGTGAAGATTTTGAAATCTGCAAATCTTGCATTGACGGCGGTTTTACATCAGTCATGGTTGACGGCTCCAAACTGCCATTTGAAGAAAATATTGCTCTTACTAAAAAAGTAGTAGAATATGCCCATGATCGCGGTGTTGTTGTTGAGGCAGAGCTTGGCCGTCTGGCAGGCATCGAGGACAGCGTCAACGTCAGCGCCAAAGACGCTACATATACTGACCCGGACCAAGCTGTTGAGTTTGTCGAGCGTTCCGGTGTAGATTCATTGGCCATTGCCATCGGCACCAGCCATGGCGCTTATAAGTTTAAAGGCGATTGCAACCTTGATTTTGACCGCCTTGCCACTATCTCTAAGCTTTTGCCTAACTTCCCGTTGGTACTTCATGGTGCTTCTACTGTGTTGCCTGAGTTTGTAGAAAAATGTAATAGTTATGGCGGCCAGATAAAAGGTGCGCAAGGCGTGCCTGAGGATATGTTACTGAAGGCCAGTAAGATGGGCGTCTGCAAAATCAATATTGATACTGACCTTCGCCTGGCTATGACAGCCTCCATCAGAGAGCATTTTGCCAAAAATCCGTCAGACTTTGACCCACGTCAGTACCTGAAACCTGCCCGGGAAGCCATTAAAGGCATGGTTAAACATAAAATCCGCAATGTCTTAAACTGTAGCGGCCGCCTGTAAGATCAGCATATAATTTCTATAATGGGAAAAGTTAATTACAAATCCATTATAGAAAGGGGTCTCACTATGCACGCTGACAACATCGATTTTGCCGCTTTATCTACAGAAGAGCTTGACACAATTAAAAAATTTGAAAATGAATTTGCCACTAAACATGGCAGTAAAGTTTTTCTCCTCGCATTTAATCAAAATAAGTAAATAAAAAAGAATGAGCCGCCGTGGCTACATGCGCATAACTTGCGTAACCACGACGGCTTATTCTTTATAAAAATTTTTCTGGGCAACTGCAGAAATTTTCAAAGGTGTCATTTGTGAAACAAATATTCGTTCCCAGAAACCGCGAATAGCGTTTTTTTTCTTCTATGATCTTTTCCGTCTTTTTACCCGGATAATTGTTAATCACTGTTATACGCAGACTATCAGTGCGGTTCGTCTGAATTCGTTTTATCAGATACTTAATATGCATATCAGCATCAGGGAAAGAATAGCCGCAAAAAATAAGGTGCCCAATGTCTTTAAGGCTTGTTTCAGTTTTGTGCCAGACAATATTTAAATAACTATTAGACATATCCTTAAAAAAAGTAGGCGGCACAATTACAGGGGTTTTGACTGACTGGCAATTTGAGCATAGCGCCTGCGAAGGATCTGTTAGCAATTTAAGAATTCCCTGCTGATATTTGATTAGTTTTAACATGTTGCAAGTTGGGCAATAGGACCAATTGAGCGAGCCATGCACTTTGTACAGCTTTACAATAATTTTATCCTTATCTGTTAAACAGGCTGGGCTTGGATAATTTGTAAAATCTACGCCATAATCTAAGGCAATTTCGTCTCTGGAAGCCAAGGCCCGATCGATTAACACATCATAATTAGTCGACAAAAACACCATATCAGACAACCAGCCAAGCTCACCCAGACGTTCTATCAGAACCTGATGAAGTCCTTTTACAGCAGACGTTTTGTCTTCAAGCACCTCAGCCATTAACAGCACTAGGTACTGCCTGATAAACCCAATTCGATTACAACTTTTCGCAAGGTTTTCAAGATCAAAATCTTTGAAAGACTGCCGCTTACGCACAGCTAAATCTAAGAGGCTGATGGCTTCCTCAAAGGTTGGAAAATTGATGTCATCTAAATCATCATGAAGCACATCAATAAAGAACATTTGTTTAAAGTAAGCGCTCAGTTCACTGACCCGCTGAAAATCACTATAGTTATTTTCAGCCTTGAGCGCTTTAAAATACTTCTTAAAAAGCATACTTTGTACTGGCGCCCCTTCTGCAGCAGAAGCACCGCCACCTAAAAAAATAGCTGTCTTTCTCATACAGAATTTTATTCTCTCCGTAATAAGCGAGAGTATGCATAAAGAATGCCCACCTAACGATGGACGATGGTTATGCTGCTTGTCCGTCACCATGTAGTAGTAGCCTGAACTCAGCACCAGAAATAAACTCTTTGGCAAGCAAAGTGTCTACCGTTTGGGTAAATGCTGTTTGTTGATCGGTAAGTACCGTTCTTACCTGACATTCGACCTCTTTAATAATGCCGGTAATGGTATGGTGCAACAGTTCTTTGGGCACATCTTCAGGCGATATAATCCCAAGTTCGGACATGCCTCCAAATACAATTTGTTTAGCCATATCGGCAGCCTGCTTAAAGTCATTAGATGCACCGGTACTACGAGCCCCAAGGAATATCTCTTCAGCAATTGCCCCAGCTACTGCTACAGCAATTTTTCCCTTGATATAATCAACCGTGTACAAATACATATCATCCTGCTGCGTCTGACGCACATACCCTAGAGCATTGCCTCGCGGCACCACATTGACGCTGGCAACCGAACCAGGCTGGGTATATTCACTTAACAACGCATGCCCTGTCTCATGGATGGCAATCCGTTTTTTTTCTTCTTTACTAGGAATTCTGTCAAGTTTCTCTCCCATGATTACCTTCTCTACCGCACCGTGTAAATGCTGAGCAGTAATCGTTCCAGCACTTTCTCTAAAAGCCAAAATGGCCGCTTCATTGGCCACACTCTCTAAGTGAGCACCGGAAAAACCAAAGGTGTCATTAGCCACATCATCTAGTGTGACATCGTCGGCCAGCGGTTTATTGCGAGTATGCAGTTCCAGAATCTTAAGCCTCCCATTCTTATCAGGCAAATCAACCTTAACCTGCCGGTCGAAACGGCCTGGCCGAAGAAGCGCCTGATCTAGAATGTCAATCCTATTTGTCGCGCCAATCACCAAGACACGAATATCATCTTTGTCCGACATACCATCCATCTGAACCAGAAGCTCGTTTAATGTCTGGTCATATTCCATATGACCGGCGTTCTGACCGCGCTTGCCACCTAGTACCTCAATCTCATCAATAAAGATGACCGCACTTGTCTTGTTGTTTCGCTTTGCTGTATCGCGGGCCTGTTTAAACAACTGACGCACCCGCTGAGCGCCAACACCGACATACATTTCAACAAACTCAGAGCCACTGGCTGCCAAAAAAGCGGAACCAGTAAAACGGGCTGCCGCTTTGGCGAGCAGTGTTTTGCCTGTGCCAGGAGGGCCATTGAGCAAGATGCCTTTAAGTGGGCGAATCCCTAACGTCTTAATACGTTCAATGTCTTTGATAAACTCAAGTGCTTCGCGCAATTCGCCTTTAGCCATATCCTGACCACCAATATCATCAAAGCTTATCAATTGCTCTTGAACGGAACCTTTAGAAACAGTGGTAAACGATTTGTTGCCTGTACGCTTGATAGTGCCATAAAAAAAGGCTGCCGCTAAACTGGCAAAAAATAGCGCTGGTAAAACATCAACCCCTTGTACTGCAAGAAAAATTAGTATCGCTGCTGCCATACCAATACCCATTTCAATATATCGCATGTTATTTCACCCCCTGGCGACTGCCATCACGTACAATTACCACATACATTTCATTCGTCCCTTTGGTTATCTTCAAATAAATATTTTGGGTATCTACATACATTTGTGTTGTCACGCCCGCGCTGTTAGCTTTAGACTCTATACGCTCAGCCATTGTCGCAAAATTACCAGTAAAAATGGCTTCTTGAATCTGGTAATGGATAGAATAATAGAATTGCTCCAGTTCCGGCGTACGGTTATCCTGGATAATAATCTCATATTCCCTTCCCCCGCTTACCTGCTTTAATCTATCAGCCATTTCAGCATACAGCTTCTGTAAATTTGTCACATGAGCAAGCTTCACGTATATTTTAATCTGTTCACTATTTTTTCCTTGTTCATTCAAACGCCCGACAGTAGCCGATTCAATCCCTTCAATATTTAGGAACGCTTTATTAATAGGATTGGCCACTGCGTATTTATTCCATAATAGTTGTCCGCCAAACAGGACAGAGAGGGTAAGCACCAGCGTCAGACAGCCAACAACCCAATTATAATCTTTTCTCGGCATGCCCTAATGCCCCCTTCCTTAATATTTGCATATACTTTTGCGCAATATTTTGCAATACTAGTAGTGGAAAATATTATATCACGAACCGATTATGTAGTATAGCGTAAAAAACAGGCAAATAAGCCAGTATCTGTGGGGATGTATTATTACTAATCTGGTCATAATATGAACATACATTAAATAGTTAGCTTTCAAAAAGGAGGAGTCATATGGATAGAATCGCTCTAATCCTAGTCATTGTCGGTGCGCTGAATTGGCTGCTTGTCGGTTTATTCAATTTTGACTTGGTAGCAACCATTTTCGGTGGCCAACAATCCTTCCTAAGCCGCATTGTTTACAGTTTAGTCGGCCTAGCTGGCATTTACTCTATGTCGCTGCTATTCCGGGACCGTAGCCGCGTTTAAACGCTTAAATAGGATAAAACCATAAAGACCCTGCTCTCTAGCCAGAGCAGGGTCTTTATCTGTATGTCTACTTAGTTAATCAGTTCTTTATCCTTTGTTTCAGGAATTAGGAAGTATACGTTAATTGCAGCTGCGATATAAATAAAAGCCAATAGAGCTAATGCACCTGACAGTGTATACTTTGCTGCTAGCATGCCGATTAGTACAGGTGCCAGCCCGCCAACAGCGCGCCCGGTATTGAAGATAAAGTTCTCGGCAGTCGAACGAGCATCAGTTGAGTAGTTCTCTGAGAGCAACGCACCATAACCGGCCATCATACCATTACAGAAAAAGCCGAGAATTGCGCCACCAATTAAAAGGTGCATAGGGTCAGACAGTCCGGAATAAATCCACACACATACAGCCGACATGAGTTGGAAGCTAATATATGCGGGGCGTCTACCCAGTTTGTCAGCAATATACCCGAATACTGTAATACCAAGCATCATGCCAATTACTGTTGCTATCATCCAAGTACTGGTCTTTGTAAGCGTTAATCCATGCTTTTGCATCAGAATAGTTGGCAGCCAAATCATAATACCGTAATAACCCATATTCTGCACACTGGTCATTACTGTCAGACCAAATGTAGTAGTCGAAATCCGTTTATTCGCAAACAGGTGAAGCAGAGGAAATTTGTTAGTTTCTTTATAAGTAGCCATCTCTTCTTCAGTCAAAGGTTCATTGTTTTTCACCTTTGCTTTAAGACGTTTTCTTAGTTCATTTCTAGCAACCCAAATGGGTGGTTCAGCAAGACCATAACGAGACCAGGCAGCAAACAACGCCGGTAGAGCCCCTACCAGGAAAACGGCCCGCCACCCATAGGTAGGCAGCACCCAGGCGCTTACAACTGCTGCAAGTACAACACCCAATTGCCAGCCTATGGCTACGCCGCCAGTAACACGTGCCCGCTTTTCTTTTGGCCAGGTTTCGGTAACCAAGGTCATTCCGATACCAAACTCCCCGCCTAACCCTAAGCCTGCTAAGAAGCGGTAAATGTTTAGCTCTGTCAGATTTGAAGCAAAAGCCGTTAAACCAGTGAATACTGAAAAAATCAGGATAGTTAGTGAGAAAACCTTTACCCGGCCATAATAATCAGCCATTATCCCAAAAGCATAGCCACCGATAACAGCGCCGAACAGAGTTACAGTTGCAACAAAGCCACCTTCTGCTAAGCTTAATCCAAAAGTACTCATGATTGCAGCCATAACGAAGGACAGAATAAGCATGTCCAAACCGTCCATAGCATACCCCATTACTGAAGCAATCAGTACCTTCCAGCGATAGGCGACCGAAGTAGTATCGCCCTCAGCCTCCGCGCTAGCCGGCTGGATTACGCCGGTACTGCCTTGGCTAGTTTTAACGTTAATATCCATTATGATTCCCCCTATATAAAAAATTAAAAAGGCTTTCTGCCTGGAAGCGGCAGAAAGCCTTGATTGAGCTAAATATATAGCACAAATAAGCTTAAATAATCAAGCTATGACCTTGCCAGCCTCACAGGACTGATTTAAAGTTCCATATGTAGTTTTTTTAAATTATTACATAATGTTCTTAGTTTGTCAACTTTATGCCGAATAATGTTTCATTATTTTGTCCGAAGATAAGTAACACATTAGATTGCTTCGTTCTCAAGGTTGTAAGTCAATTCATCGGTTAACCTTCGATAACAACGGTCCAAATACGGAAAGGACCATGCACCCCTATCGACAGATCCATTTCAATGTCAGAGGTTCGGCTAGGACCGGTTATAAAATCAACTGTAGATGGCAGATTACCTTGACCTCGACGCTCAATCAGTTGCCTTATCACTGTAGACATAGTGGGAACGATGTCTGATTCCTTCATGACCGCGATATGGGTAGGAGGCAAGAGACTAACAGAGCGTCCGGTAGTAGCCCCGTTAAATAGGGCCACCGTACCAGTATAGCCGATTGCGTAATCAACCCAAGTAATACCCACATCTGCCTGTTCGGCGATCTCGATGAGCTCCTGGCGGGTCTTTTCAGTATTCCAAAAGCTCGTTTTAACACCTAGAAGTGAAGTATCCACGTGCTTACGGAGTTTAGGGTGATCCCACAGGATGGCAGATTTTGCGTTTAGCACTTTAAGCCACAACTTTATTTGGTTTGTTGCTTCTTGGCCATTGTGGACTATTGCTACTTTACCAGTAAGAGCTTCCAGGTTGGCCTTAAAGAGCTCAAGCGGTTGCTTATTCTCAAATTTTTGCTCCCGCCAGAAGGCAGGCGGGCCTACTTCTTGTCGTTTGGGTGGCTTAGAGAGCGCCTTATCTCGCCCCAAGGCTTTGGCCACCGTCTGTAAAAATAATGTTTCCTGCGCAAGATCTTCATGGATTTCTGTCATATGTTCACCTACTTCTTACGTTTATTCCATCTGTCACGGAAAGTCTCGTCCGCAGCAGCAGGAAGATAGCGGGAGTTAGTCCAGTTAGATAGTAGTGGCAACTGAGCCGTAATATAGCCATCTCTAACCAGTGGTTTTTGACCAATCGAAGCGGCTTTCATGGCGAACTTATAGGTACTAGGTAGTTTGAAAAACCGTTTCCACATGCCAAAGGCAAACTTTTCGAATGCATTTGTATGACCGGCACTAACACGGCGTTCACGAAGTTTAAATAACAGATCTTGCAGCGGAATCTTGGCCGGACAGGCGCTGGTGCAGGCACCACACAAAGTTGATGCATAAGGCAGTTCACCCCAGAAAACCATATCATTCTCTAATAGCGGGGTTATTACTGACCCTATAGGTCCACCATAGATCGACCCATATGCATGTCCGCCAATTTGGCGGTAAACAGGACATACATTAAAGCAAGCCCCACAGCGGATACAATGTAGTGACTGCCGATACTCATCATCAGCGAGAATTCGCGAGCGACCATTATCAACTATAACCAGATGGAACTTTTCACAGCCATCAATGTCGTTTGATAGCCTTGGACCGTTAATAACCGAAACATAGCTTGTAAGTTTCTGGCCTGTAGCATTCCGTGGCAGCATGGATAAGACGGTTTCTAAGTCCTCAAAAGTAGGAATAATCCGCTCCATCCCCATTACACTGATAACCACATTAGGCAGCGCGGTTGTTAACCTGGCATTACCTTCGTTTGTAACTAGCGTAATCGATCCGGTCTCGGCAACAGCAAAATTACACCCAGTAATACCTACATCAGCGTTCATAAACTTGCTTCGTAGTATCTTGCGAGCAAATAAGGTAAGCGCTGGGGTAGAAGATTCTACCTTTTCATTAGTAACCTTGGAAAATAGGTCGGCAATCTGGTACCGGTTTTTATGTATCGCAGGCACAATAATGTGAGATGGTGTTTCACCTGC
This sequence comes from Sporomusa malonica, assembly GCF_900176355.1. Lineage (GTDB taxonomy): Bacteria > Bacillota > Negativicutes > Sporomusales > Sporomusaceae > Sporomusa > Sporomusa malonica. The sequence goes on from NZ_FWXI01000008.1 coordinate 195,945, forward strand.
TAGCTGCAAAATATACTCCGCCAGGTCGGTTTCGACCACCTCCATACCTGCTTTTTCGAGCGCAGGATTGAGGTGTATCTCTTCTGTCACCATAGACTTAGATTTAACTATTCGTTTGGCATCATATTGCTTACATAGTCCTGCAATTATCTTACGCGCATCCTCCGCCGTAAGGGCAAAATGAACTTTCCCTCCTGCTTTCCGCACGTTATCGACCAACAATTTCAGATAATAATCAAGGTTATCGACAGTATGTTGACGAATACGTTTCGTCTGTTCCCGCCACTCCTCCCAATTAGGAAGCTCACGGGCTGCCTTATCCTTGTTGCCACTTAGCCGATCTACGGCTTTGCGGACTGCCTGGCGCATCTGGTCGTCTTTTAATGCTTTAACTGCGCGGTCCCGAAGGTGTAGAGCGGGTTTTTCACTCACGTTCTCATCCCCTCATCTAATAACTCAGCAACATGCATAACACGCACATTGGCCTTTTGTTTTTGCAGTCTGCCGGTAATATTCATCAAGCAGCTTAAATCAGTTCCGATGAGCACATCAGCTTTAGTTTCAAGGATATTTCTTACCTTTTCATCTACCATGGCTTCTGATATCTCAGGCAGTTTTACCGAAAAAGTACCGCCAAAGCCGCAGCAAGCTTCTTCGTGTGGCAGTTGTACATAGTCTATTTCTCGAACATTTTTCAACAAAGCATGGACATATTCATCAGTATTTAAAAACCTGCGCGCGTGACAGCTGGAATGGTATGTGACACGGTGGGAAAAACGTGCTCCTAGATCCTCTTTCTTTAGTACCTTTACAACAAATTCACTAAATTCATATAGTTTTCCAATTAGCTCTTTAGCTTGGCGATACTGATCAGGGTCCTTTTCAAATAAAACAGGGTAATATTCCTTGATGGCAGTGATGCATGATCCTGCTGGCGCTACGACATATTCACTGTTCTTAAATGCGGTAAGCATAGTTTCCGCTACTGGCTTAGCATAGTCCCAATAACCGCTGCTAAGAGCTGGTTGACCGCAGCAGGTTTGTTCTGGAGGAAAGTCCAGCGTCACACCCAGTCTTTCAAGGACGCGCACCATGGATTCACCAACATGAGGGTACATGCTATCGCAAATGCAAGTAATAAATATGGATGCTTTCATTCCCTAGTGACCTCCACAAACGTAATATTATCTGGCAAGTGGTCAGTTATAGTCTGTTCATTTAATTTATCATTATCCTATTTTTTAGATTTTTGGAAGCTACAGGAACATTTTTTTCGCTATGGCCTTCGGGTGCTCTAAATTAGTATAAAAAAACCAAGAATCATAAAAATTAAAAATTTGCAATCCCCAGCTTTTTATAATAATCACTTTTCACATTCTCGCAAAAATAAACGGAGACTCTGAACGGTCTAAGCCTTACGGCAATAAAAAAACACCTACATTATTTAGTAGGTGTTTTCGTAACCAGCAACTTCCTAATCTCCCAGGCCGTTTCCAGCCAAGTACCTTCGGCGTTTATGGGCTTAACTACTGTGTTCGGTATGGGAACAGGTGGAACCCCACAGCTATCGTCACTGGATATACAGGTGAATATCCGGTTAAGGTATATTCCCTGAAAACTTCACAGAAGAAAAGCATTGCGCAATGTTAGATACTGGTCGTTAGTTCAAAGCTAAAACATACATTATGGATGTTATCGCTCCGCTCTAACTAAGCGATTCGCACAAGTTTCCGCGTCGCTTTCGCTCCTAAAAACTTGGCTCTCTGCTTAAGTCAAGTCCTCGGCCTATTAGTACCAGTCAGCTGCGTGGATTGCGCCACTTACACATCTGGCCTATCTACCTTGTCATCTACAAGGGGCCTTACTTCTTTCGAATGACAGACCTCATCTTAAGGCTGGTTTCACGCTTAGATGCTTTCAGCGTTTATCCTTTCCGGACGTAGCTACCCAGCT
>NZ_FWXI01000024.1 GCF_900176355.1 Sporomusa malonica
TGATTAATAAGATTAAAACGGCTAACAGTATTTCTATAAAAGACATGAAATTAACGTGGCCAGACCAAGTAAATCAGCAATCCATTGATAATGCTAGTCAGTTCTCATCCGCAGAATTAGTATCACTATATTGCGATAAGGCAATAGAAATAGTAGAGCAATTTAGAATTATGATTTTGTCTGAGCAGGCAGTAGGTAAATTTGATAAAACAATTGATTGTAGTGATAATGATTGCTTTATGCGTACTTTTTTTAGAAGCACGAGCATGGAAGCCTATTATTCAATTTACACTGCGGTTGTGGGGTGGAAAAAGATTGCAGAAGAGTCACCGGAAAATTTGGATGATATCGCTAATTTTAAGAAAGCAACTATAGCCACTACTTTTTTATCTGCCGGATTGTCACAAAAAATGGCACAAATATATGACGGAATAATTACTCAAGCGAGAGTTTATAGTAAATAGTCTTAAGAGCCTACGGGCTCTTTTTTCATTCCTGAAAATTGCCAGTGCGGCTGATGACCTGTGCCGTGGAACCGGCAAGATTCCGAGCTGTACTTGAGTTTCATGCTGTACAAACAAACGTTCTGTGCTATAATATACATAGCACTTTAGAAAGCTGGTGTAAGCTATGTATGATCCAAAAGAGCTGTGGAAAGAAGTAGAACAATTGCAAGAAATATTACATGATGTCGTTCAGAAAAAAGGTGCTAAATCTCCTGATGCTGTTCGGGCAATTCAAGCGTTCAGGAATAAAATGCAAGAATATAATGACTTAACAACTCAGTGAGAGCCAAAAGGCTCTTTTTCTTTTGTTATAAATACAATAGCCGCCAGTGTTCAAGCCGCTGGCGGCTATTGTATTACGTTTCTTTACTATCTTTACTTAAACATTCCAGACAAACTGCATATTCTTTGTCACCTGTAACATAGCATGGCTTTAGCTGATCACAGAGAGTACATACTGCCAGTTTCATCTCATTATCTGTATTACTCAAATATAATCACTCCTTTTGGTTAGAGTGCAAATGGAAAACCGATTTTATACGAGTAGTAATTGTAGGGATTTATTCCCTCTTGCCGAAGAATGGGGGAATCGAAGGGACATCTTCGTTATTTTTCGTGCTCCATATTAAATTTCTCCTGCAGCATAACAATTTTCTCGGTTGGAACGAGGTAATCTGTATACTGTCTGATTACGCTGCATTTTAAAAAATTATTTTGACTAATTGTTTCGCCTAGTATTTCCGCTCTTATTAGAATCTCAGCCTCATTAACGCCTAGTAAAGAGCGCATTCCCGTGGAACTGCTGAAGCGAGGGTTTATTTCGAAAATGTAAGGTTTACCGTTTAAGAGGCGCAATTGAAAGTTGCTCGGGCCGTAAGGTTTTAGAACCTGGGCCACTCTCTTACAATAATCTGTGATCTCTGTGAAATCACCTGAGTCCGCCGACATAGTCATGCCTTCTTTCAAGTATCTCTTTAAAGTTATCCCTGACAGAATTTTGCCGTTTGCCCCGGTACAAATACCAGTCGTAAATTCACCGCAGTTATCTGGTAAATATTGCTGAAGAATGATGTCTTTTTTGTTTTCGAGCAGCGGGTGAAGATCTTCATATTGGTTAACAATGTACAAGCCCTGTGATCCCGCACCACTTCTTGGTTTAATTACGATGGGAAATTGCACGTCTTTAACAAATTCATCGACTTGCTCCTGGTCTTCCGGATAGCGAATGGTAAGAGGAAAGTAAAAGTTATTTTCTTTTAAAAAGTTTACCGTAAGCCATTTATCATTACATAAATTTAGTGTCTCAGGGAAATTAGTAAACACTTTAGCTCCGGTCTTTTTTTCAATATCAAGCTTATTACGGCTATAAAAAGCAAGCTCATGGGAGGAAGCAACAAAAATGGCGTGTATACTTTCCTTTGCAATAATATTTAACAAGCTAGCTAAATAGAGTTCCTCCTGATGAGCGGGTGGCACGATATAGGCCTGGTGCGCGAGGTATAGGCCTAATGTACGGGCGCTCACATCACAGGCCACCAGTTTTAGGAGTAGATCTGATTTCAGTAAAGATTGAATGATGGCTACTCCGTAGAGAGACCCAGAACCCGATATCAATACATTTACTTTTTTCACATGATCACCTGCTTGGTAAGATAGTCCTTGCTATTGGGACCACAATTAAAAATCAAATCCACTGCCGACAAATTAGGCATGAAGTCTCCCCACACCTGTGAGTAAACAGGATGTTCAAACTCCTGGTAAACCAGCCGAATGTTGTTTCTTGCAAATGCCGCCTCGTCATTATAGGCTCGGGCTCCGTTTCCGGAGAGGTAGATATCGGCTTTGCATTGTTTGCATAGGCTAATGATACGTTCCCCTTTGTTTCCTTCAATTCCTGAAATTTCGGAAGCGCGTATCATTGGCGTCTTTATTTCTAAAATGTCGCGAATAACATGGATCAACCGCAGGTTCAGGTCGGCCAGAAGTTCCCCCGGATTTTCATAAATGGGGGAAAATAAGTTTTTGTATTGCTGCCAAAAGGGAGAGCGTGCATAGCAAGTTTGTAATGAACCCCAGTGGTTTACATGCCACGGGAAATCATTTTGAAGGGGCGCATCCTTAATCAAATTCTTTTTTCTACTTATCTGTACGCTTAGTAATCGCTCTCCCTCCGGACCCTTAATTTTATTTTTTTTAGTAACTTCCCTTCTCGAGAGAAGGACGTCATCCATAATGATAAACAAATCACAGGACATCATTTTGTGAAAGTATCCCAACCATGGCAGGTAATTCGGTTGATGGCCGCTAATAATCACGTACAATCCCCCTCAGCGGTAATTATTAATTACTTCTACAATGGTTGTTAAGTCGTTCCGGGAAAGGGCCGGGTGAACCGGTATTGAAACACAGCTAGCAGACAAATCTTCTGCTATCGGCCAGGTACTGGAGCAGGTCGCCATATTTTCATATGCGGGCTGAGCCGGTATTATTAACGGGTAGTGAATGCCATAGCCGATACCGTTGGCATCCAGGTAGGCCGTGAAAGCGTCTCTGTTTTTTACTTTTAAGGTATATTGATGATAAACATGGCTTCGACCTGGGGGTGACACCGGTTTTTGGATACAAGGATTTACAATGTGGTCATTGTAGAATTTTGCGTTCTCTATTCTTTTCTGGTTAAATAGATCTAATTTTTTTAGCTGCTCTAAACCAATAGCTGCATGAATGTTAGTCATCCGATAGTTATATCCCACCATTTCATGGTAGTAGCGCTGGCGCTGCCCCTGGTTGACCAGTATTCTTACTTTTTCTTCGATCATTGGATCATCGGTTAATACCATGCCGCCTTCTCCGGCGGTTATATTTTTGGTGGGGTAAAAACTAAAGGCCGAAGCAGTGCCGAAGGTACCGACCTTTTGATCCCGGTAAGTAGCTCCGTGTGCCTGGGCACAATCTTCCAGGATGATGAGATTGTTTTTTTTCGCAATTTCTTGAATTGCATCCATATCTGCCGGTAACCCAAAAAGATGAACTATGAGCACAGCTTTGGCTTCTGGGTGGTCTTTCACAGCAGTATTTAATGCGGAGGGCGAAAGATTATACGTTACCGGGTCGATATCAGCAAAAATCGGGGTAGCCCCGGTGTATAGAATTGCATTAGCCGTAGCTATAAACGAGTAGGGAGTAGTTATGACCTTATCTCCGGCACCGATACCCAGGGCCTGCAGGATTACGTGTAGTGCGGTCGTACCAGAGGAGGTAGCGATGGCATACTGGGAATCGTGATGCCATTTAAACTCATCTTCAAACTCCTGAACATAGCTGCCTGCAGCCAACATGCCGCTGCGCAAAACTTCTATTACGCGGTCTTCCTCTTCTTTACCTAACAGGGGTTTGGCGTGGGGAATCATGGAACAAATCCTCCTTAATTTGCGTCTTTAATTGATGGCATAGTTGATTATTGTCTTTGTGTCCTGTTCTGATGCCAATAAAGTGACCGTTTATGGGGCGACCCAGCGTATAAATGTCTCCCAGCAGGTCTAGCACCTTATGCCTTGCCGGCTCGTTAGCCCATTGCAAATTTATCGGACCTTTCGCAATAACCAGACAGTCCTCAATACTCTTTCCAATCAATTTGACAACTGTATCATATTCACTTTCCGTAATGTATGACCTTGCTGTTGCCAGCTCGGAAGCAAAATCGAAAGAACTATCGAATGTAAACTGAGCCAACTGAGTAGGAATTTCTTTGGCAGGGTAGTCAAGCAGATATGTGAGCGTAAGCTCAGGTGCAGGTAATGCCAGTAGGAACCGGTCATAACGCTTTTCTTGATGAAAAAATGAGTTTGCGATACAAACCGGTTCTTGTACGCTAAAGTATCTTTTGGGCACATCCTGTAAAATAGGTTCTGCCTTTAAAAAAGTTTGAACAAAATCCTTGCTGCTGAAGCTGCTTACCACCGGAATAAACGGGCAGTTCAGGCTAACCTTTAAATTATCCAGGCCCAGTCCAGCAATGGCAGCCAGCAGGTGTTCAGTGTGTTCAATACGTATATCATTGTTAACTAGTGAAGTCCAGCGGGCGTCTACCCGTGCATATTCCGGCCGGCATGGAACTTCCGGCTTTCCCGGCAAATCTTCTCTGATAAAAATGATTCCGGTATCAGGCGGGGCCGGCTGAAACGTTACTGTAGTATAGGTTTGGCCGGTAATACTAATGCCGGTACAGCAAGCTGTTTGTTTTATCGTTTTCTGCATCGTTTTCCCCGCCTTAAGTTAGTAAGCTTAAGGATTTGCGCAGCCCTGTCATTGTACGTATTGTGGGAAGAATATACTTCACGCTGACCTGCTAAAGCAATTTTCTTTCTCTTTTCGTCCTGGTCCAGGTAATAATCTACCAGGCGTAGGGTTTCATCTTCCGAGCGGGCAACGACTAAATGTTTTTCTGGTTTAAACTTTTCTAAAACGGCGGAAGTAGCCGGGGCCAGAAGAAATCCCCGGGCACCCATAACCTCATAGGTTCGTGAGGTTAGCTCTGTGGTCACGTTTTGAAACCCGAGAATTATTTTAGCCGAATTGTAAACATGGTTTGTTTCCAAATATGATAATTTACCCCGCAGGTGCCGGGAATCCACGTTAAATCCAACAATATCCGGGTCTAGATTCTCCCATCGTTTACCCCAAATGGCTACATCATAGCCTCTTTCTACCAATGGTTTTAATAATATCTGGGCGCTGTTACGGCGATAGGAACTCCAGGTTATCCCGGCGGTGGCTACAAGTGCGATATCGCATTTGTACTTTTCCATAGGTTCGGCAGGCCGGTGAAACTCCGGATTACAGGCCCAGGGCAAATAGTAAGCTTTAAAGCCAAGCTGTTGGTAAAAAGATACTGATTCCCGGTCTATTGTAAAAATATATTCCGGCTTTGTTGCTTTTATATAGGGTAATGACCATTCCTCCGTCCAGCGGGGATCCTCTGTCGCCCAGTAAGCATGCGTTAAGTGATATTTCTCCACCATCTCCCCTAATATTCTAAGTCTTGAATCTGTGTGTATTTTAGTCCATCCGGCAGTTAGCACAAGATCTGGATGATATTCCGCTAACAATTGTTCCAGTTCTTCTTCTACGATGTCGGTTAATATCTTTACTTCACACCCGATTTTTTCAAAACCGGGAGGTAAACCCAGTAAATACTGGGGATCCACGTCAATAAAAAGTATTTTCACAAAATCACCTCCATTTATAAAGTGAGACTTAGCTTGCAGGTGGGGTTTTAACCCCACCTGAAGTTTAGTCGAACTTAGTCATCGGATAAATCAAGATAATACGATTCCCGTAATATGCCCCGTCCGCCGAATTTTTCTTTAAATTCGAAGAGACCTTGATTTATCATTAGACCCTTGTTTTCAGTGGAAATACCCCAATCCAAATAATCATAGCCCTTTTCCATACCCCAGCTAATCAATTTGTAAAACAGTAGTTCGAGCGAGCGTAGGGTCTGGTATTTATTGTTACTGGCAATGTAGAAACAGTTGATAACACGGCTGTTGAGTAGAAAGATGACTACTCCGCTAACCATTTCTCCTTGCAGAAAAGAGGCAGATAACTTTATTGACTGTGGGTATCTATTGGTTAAATCAGTGATTTCCGCTAAAGTATGGGTAGGTTGAGCATGATGCTTTTGTTTAAGATTATCTGTAAGAATACCCCAATAAGTTGCCAAATCATTGCTTTCTTCTATAGTAACCCCGAGCCTTTGCGCTTTTCGAATATTCCTTTGTGTACTCTCGATCAGGTGATCTGAAGCATTGGCAAGCTCTTTTATCGGCAATGCCGTGGCTAACTCGTTAGTGCTTATGGAAAAACCGTAATACCGTAAGGCAAAGTCTATTTCGTCACTGGGCCAAAAATGATAAATTCGAGGGACCATTTTTATTTGGATAGCGTTAAAGTCATTAGACTTACAGTATTCAGTTAATAAGGGTACCAAGGCCATTGCTTCGTAGGTGCCAAACTTTTGGTCAACGATGATTCCGCCGTGTGAAGCACCAGGATAAGAAGAGAAAACCTTCTTTTGACCTTCCATTTTTTGAGCCGCCGGTATTACAGCAATTAAATTACCGTGGGAGTTATAAACCATCAAGGAACAATCAACAAACCGGCCCGGAGGGTGATAGTTCAGAAAAGTTCGCTGCTGCATAAATGTACCGTTCCGTGAGGTTCCGATGAAATTATCCCAGTCTTTTTGATGCGATTGGTTATATATCTCAATCTTTAACATCTAAACCACCATTCCAGCCCCAACAGAGTTTTGCTCCGTTGTGTAAGAGTGATTGTTCTGCTAGCTCCATCGCCTTTATTACCCAGATAATATCTGCTGACCCGGTCTTGGGAGGTGACTTGGTTTTTATACAGTCAACAAAATGAATACACTGGTTGGTTAGGGACAAACTCTTTTCAAACCCGGGCATAGTAATTTCGCCGCTATTAGATATTAGCTGCAATTTATCGGTATCTTTGACATCGTCAAAGACCATTGTCATTTGATCTCCTGAAATTACCGCCTGTCGTTTTTTAATTGGGGTAATCCAGTTTGCATGAAATTGGACAAGTAGGTCATCAGGAAATTCCATAGTAACGATAACTAGGTCATAAATATTTTGTTGCCGATAACTTACTCCATGTGCAGACACCCATTTCGGATTTCTGTTAACCAGGCATCTGACCATTGAAAGATCATGCACAGTGAGATCCCAGTGCACACCCACATCATTTTGATTTTTTCCAAGGCTGGTACGCTCCAATAAAATATAACGCAACCGCCCTAGCAAACCCTGACTAATATACTCTTGCATTTTTAATACTGCTGGGTGATATTCCATTAAATGACCTGCCATTAAAATGGTATTATTTTTTTCAGCCAGCCTAATTAAGGTATCTGCTTCATGATAGGAAACAGTGCACGGTTTTTCCACCAACACCGCCTTATTTCGCGATAAAAAATCTGCTGCTATGGTAAAGTGGCTATGTGGCGATGTAGCAATGATAATACCGTCTAACTGATCATCAAGTAAAAGTTCACGGTAGTCGGTGGTGTATTTTATACCGGAGTGAGTTTTTTTAGCCTTTTGAAGAGATTCTTCTTTTATATCACATATATACTCAATTTTCGCTTCCGGTATGGAACACAAAGTTCTTATATAATTAAATCCCCAGGCGCCACAACCTACTAATCCAACCCTAACCATGTTCACTACCTCGCTTAAGATTAAATAAAAAGTTTACTTTTTACTAGTAGGGTATTCTGCGAATATTTAAATGGTGATCACTTTAAGTATTTGTAAATCATTTCCTCTTGCATAAAAATAACCCGAAGTCCACTTAAAACTTCGGGTAGGATCAGTATAAACCCCTGACAACATGAAGGGATAGCAAAGGTCCATAATATCGGGGCGGGCTTAACAATTCGAATATCACTACTTAAATCAGGAAACACTACAAAAGGAGGTGTTTCTTATGATTTGGTCTTTAATTATTGGAGCGATATCCGGATGGGCAGCCGGAAAAATAATGCGCGGTCATGGCTTTGGACTATGGGTGAATATTATTGTAGGTGTAATAGGGGCATACATCGGAGGATTAGCATTATCTTTATTCGGTTTTAGTCATTATGGTACCATTGGTCAAATAATCACAAGTATAATAGGTGCTTCTATACTTTTATGGTTTGTTCGTTTATTTAATGGTAATCGTGTGAAGACATAATTTTCTGTATTTAAATAATTCTTATAATTTGCTATACATTGCCGTTGTGCTGTGGTATGCTTTGTATATCCGACAATACTGTTGCCAATGATTATCATATAGATTCTTCTTTTTCGCTTACCTTTCTTCTCCTGGTAGGCGGATTTTTCTTTTTACCCTGACACGGTGCTGGAGAAATTTTTTTAACGATCATCCAATTTTTGACAAATATTTTATCGCTATCCGAGTATTATAGTTTTCGGAGGCGAAACTAGTGATTGATACGAAAATATATGACAGAATAGAATTTATTTGCAGTAAACTGCAGAACGATGATACTTTAGATGAAAAAATGATTGAGGCTTTGTATGATGAATTAGAAGCTTGGCTGGAAACGGTTGTCACATATCAGCAGAAGGCAGGCTGATGATTTGCCAGGGCCTGAGCTAAACTTGAAAAGTTGCTGACAAGCAGGTTTAATTTTTTCACGATGAGGATAGACGGCTTATTGAGAAATAGCCGTCTGTTTGGGCGCGGTAAAGCGAAACACGGGAACTTATTATTTAGCGACATGTTTGTGTTTTCGAGAAAATACACCATCTATTACTACTATACAAAATAAGAAGAATCCGCAAATAATTTTTACTATAAACTGCAGGCTGTCTATCACTTCGGCGAAAATGTGCCATTCCTTCACTAACGGGGTAATAAAGATCAGAACCATTAAAACCACGAGCGATAGAAGAAATAATTGAGTAGCAGGATAATCTTTAAGCATTATTGTCATCCTCCTTTTTTATTACTTCTATTTTCATTATATTCTGTCTATTATTATTTGTCTAATGTAAAAGGCAATGTTTCTCTAATCACATAGTTCTATTTCGTAGTTAGAAGTGATCAGCCAATGTCTTAATGATTTTCCGCACCTTCTTACAAGTTCCCGCTTATTATTAAGTTACATAAAATAAAGCAGGAGGTTGTGAGGGAGGGGGAAATATGGGGGATATAGGAATTCCGGAATATCAATACTTGCTGGGTAAGTTAGATGAATTAGAAAAAAAGCTTTGCGTACACCAGGTTAGGATTAATTTGTTAATTGAAGAACACAAGCGGTTAGTAAAGACTCTTAAAGCCTTAGGATTAGATGAATTCAATGATATAGAAGAATAAATTGAATAAGCGGCCGCTCCACCCTGGAGCGGCCGCTTATTTAATTTATACCCTCTTTACACCGCCAGGCAAATGGATCACTGGAATCACGGTGGAGCCCACTGTAGAAGCCTCCCTGGAAACTACCAACCCGCGAATCGTCTATCTCCGTTTTTCATGTTGACTCCTTAAGTTCTATTTTCTACGGGACGAACGAAGGTAAACGGAAATACTGATGCCGACCAGACCGAACAGAGAGATGGCTAACAGTAATTCTTCCATACAGCAACGCTCCTATTAACGTAAGATATTGTCTGTTGTATTATATACAATTTACTTGGCAAAGGTGACATATCTAATAGACTGCCGCTTACTACCCGGAATTGATATGATATTTGACTGCTGGCTTTTTTAGCTTAGATTGAGATGCATGCAAATTATTCCTTGTATCAATGAACTTGCTTACAAAATACTAGTAATAGTATTAAACGAAATGCGTTGTGTGACGGGCGGGTTGGACTGAAACTAGCAAATTGTACAGTAGGGGCGTGATATTGTGGATTTGGTGAATATAACGATTGACGGGGAACAGGTAAAGGTACCTAAAGAGTCTACGGTGTTAGAAGCTGTACGCGGTATTGGAATAAAAATTCCAACTTTGTGTTATCATCCTGAATTTAGACCCGAAGGCTCGTGTCGAATATGCTTGGTGGAAGTAGCTGGCGCACGCAGTCTGGTAGCTTCTTGTGTTTATCCAGTTAATGAGGGAATGGTAGTTAGGACTAATACTCCTGAAGTTCGTGAAGCTCGCAAGGCTGTGGTTGAGCTATTGCTTGCCAACCACCCGGAAGAGTGCCTTTCTTGTCAACGAAACTTAAATTGCGAGTTGCAAAAAATCGCGGCCGATTGCGGGATACGCAAAGTCAGATTTGATGGGGAAAAGAAGAATTATCCGGCAGATGCCGCTAACCCAGCGCTCGTACGTGACCAAAATAAATGTGTCTTGTGTGGCCGTTGTATCAGGGCCTGTAGTGAGCGGCAGGGCGTTCATGTTTATTCATTTGCCAATCGTGGGTTTAATACTACTGTGGTTCCTGCGTTTAATGCGGGACTGCATGAAGCAGCTTGCACTTTTTGTGGACAATGTGCTAACGTATGTCCGACAGCAGCCATTGTCGAGAAAGATGATACTAAAGAAGTATGGGAAGCCTTACACGATCCTAAGAAACACGTAGTTGTGCAAACCGCACCGGCGGTTCGGGTGGCATTAGGCGAAGGCCTTGGAATCGCGAGTGGCAGTATTGTGACAGGCCAAATGGTAGCTGCTTTAAGACGTCTTGGCTTTGATCGGGTTTTTGATACCGTGTTTTCGGCCGACGTTACCATTATGGAAGAAGGTTCAGAGTTTATTGAACGGTTGACTAAGAACGGGCCTCTGCCGATGATTACCTCGTGCAGCCCCGGCTGGGTAAACTATGTCGAACTTATGTACCCTGACCTGCTCGCTCATCTTTCTACGACTAAGTCTCCACAACAAATATTCGGTGTGTTGGTAAAAACTTATTACGCTGAGAGAGTCAAGCTTGATCCCCAAGATATTATATCTGTATCGATAATGCCCTGTACGGCGAAAAAGGTTGAAGCCGGACGGGAGGAAATGAAAGCAAGTGGGTATCAGGATGTTGATTATGTTCTTACAACCAGAGAACTAGTCCGGATGATCAAAGAGGCCGGGATTGACTTTAGCAATTTGAAATCAGAAGAATTTGATGCTCCGTTAGGGATTTCCAGTGGGGCGGGGGTTATCTTTGGTGCTACCGGCGGGGTAATGGAGGCTGCTCTTAGGACAGTTTCAGAGGTATTAACAGGCAAACCCCTGGAGTGTGTCGATTTCCATAATGTACGTGGGCTTAGCGGCATGAAGGAGGCCGAAGTTCATATTGGTGATAAAACTGTTAAGGTTGCAGTTGCTCATACATTAGCCAATGCGCGAATCATCTTGGACAAGATCCGAAATGGAGAAGCCGATTATCATTTTATCGAAATCATGGCTTGCCCTGGTGGTTGTATTGGTGGTGGCGGTCAACCAATATCTACTTCCCCAGATATTCGTGAACAGCGTATGGCGGCTATCTATGAATGTGATAAATGCGCGGTTATTCGTAAAGCGCACGAAAATCCGGCAGTTAGAGAGCTATATGATACCTGGTTAAAAACACCGCTAGGCGAGAAATCGCATCACTTGCTGCATACTCATTATCATGCACAAGTACGTAAGTGAAGTGGATGAATTTGCCATTAACTTTGTGCTTCATACAGATAAAAAATAATTGACAGGTATTATATAATTTGGTATATTTATCTTGTAATATTTTGTCGAACATGGTAATAAAAGGAGAAATACAAAAATGAAATCAACTGGTATTGTTAGAAGGGTGGACGAGCTCGGCAGAGTGGTAATACCTATCGAATTGCGCCGTACCTTTGGCATCGAAGAAAAAGATGGCCTTGAAATATATACCGATAATGATCGAATCATTTTGCGGAAACATGAGCCTGCTTGTGTGTTCTGTGGAAGTGCTGATGAGGTAACTAGCTTCAAGGGAAAAAATGTTTGTAAAGAATGTCTTTCGGTCATGAGTCAAAAAGCAGTCTAATGGGTATGTAAAATCGCCATCCTTCGGGGTGGCGATTTTTTATCCTGTTCGAAAGTAGAACTTTCCGTCTGGACAAAGGGCAGCATCGACTTCCGTTGTCGCCAAACGCTCGGCGCAAGCCGTGCTTTTTTTATTTCCAAAGTTATCTAAGGAAATTCTAAAAATTGCAGGTTATAATTCTAAATATAGACTACAAAAATTCATAGAAAGGCAATGCCTCTCTATTTATATATAGTCTCCCCTATTATTAACCCTTTTTGTACCTGGCGACTGATGTGGCCAGGGTATTTTTTTTGCCGCTTCATCCTTAGGGTGGGGCGGCTTTTATTTGATTGTAAAATTATAAAAAAGTGTGAGTTTACTACTATTCATTACTGGGCCGTTTACATAATAGGACATAAGAACTACAAGGTGCACAAAATTGGGACGGTGGACTCATTGTAACTAATGTTATATTTTCTTATTCTAATATTAAGAGAATTAAGGAGGCTAATATTATGAAGAAAGTGCTGGGAATAGCTGTTCTGTCTTCCGCCCTGATACTTAGTTCAACTTTCGCGTTAGCGGAAGAGACTACAATTCAAGACTCCACAACAGTGACTGATACAGAAACTACTACTAATTCTACAAATAATACCACTACCGAGACCACTCCAGGGGCCACTCCAGGGGCCACAGTTGAAACCACTACAGGTGAAACAACAACACCGGCGACTGTAACTCCTACGCCTAAGGATACGGAGTTTGCGTTCAATCTATCTAACAGCTATAGTGTTAGTGTAACTGCGCAAGAAGTAGCAGATGCTAGAGTTTCCGGATTAGGATATGGAGAAATTGGTAAGATGTACGGACTTGCTGCAGTTTCTGGTACGCCAGTTTCGGAAATTTCGACAATGAGACAAACTCTTGGCTGGGGCGAGATTGCACAGAGTCTAGGTGTTAAAGTTTCGGATTTTAGAAATGTAGAAAAATCAGCTATGAAAAATGAAGCGAAAGTTGCTAAGAGTACGGTATCCAAGACTGACGCCGTAAAGGGACAAACTAGTGCAGCCAGCAAATCAAGTTCAGATAGCAAAGGTTCATCGAGCAAAGGCAGCGGTAGTGGGTCTAGTGGGAAGGGTGGTAGTGGTGGAAGCGGTAGCGGCGGTGGAAAAGGCGGCGGTGGTCACAAGTAAGCTATTCATAGAGCCAATCAAAAAAGGGCTTCCCGCAGCCTTGTTTGCGGCAGGATTACCTACGGGTCTGCATTAATAGAAGCAGAGGGACGGAGACTTTGTTTCATACAATAATCAAACTCGCTATTTGTCTGATGTGGACAAGTAGCGAGTTTTTGTACGTTTAGGATTTATTTAGGGAGAAAATTATTATTAGTAATGGCGAAGAATATTCATTTGGTAGTAGGAATGAATGCATGCGAAATAATAAGAAAATTCAGCAATGTCTAGTAATTCCAGCAGGATTTTTGTATTTTTATGGGAATACATATATATCTTGGATACTGAAATTGTAGAATTGACTCGCAATAGGAACGTCCGTGATTCTTAGTCGGCAAAAATACGCAAATTTGAAGAAACAAAGGAGGAGTTAGAATGTTTTTATTCATTAGACAAAATGCTCTCGTAATAACTAGTTGGCTTGCGTTACTTGCCATAATAGCATTTTGTAGCAGTTCGCTTATAGGGACTTTTATTGCTGGAGCTTTAGCGACGATTTTACTGAGTTTATCACTTTATGAGTCAGCCAGTTTCCGCCGCACAGCTGAAATGACGCTCGAATACCTAAAGCGAGGCGTCCTGGGTGATTATCTTGTGATGGAAAAGGCGCTTACAGTTGGCCGTGCTTTTGCAGGCAAGATGGAAAGTGCCATACAGTCAGGGCGGGTTGATCGCAAAGAATTTATGGCAATGCACAAAAAGGTATTGCTCGACAATCCAGAGTTTATCGGAATATCCGTTTTATTTGAACCGAATGCAGTTGACGGTATGGACGAGCGCTATAAAAATGCGGAAGGGCATGATGGCAGCGGCCGCTTTATTCCCTACTATTATCACAAAAATGACGGAACAATCGGCCTTGAGCCTCTCAGCGCACTGGAAAGTGAAGATTATTATACTATACCTCGCAGCCAAAAAAAGGATTCGATTCTTAAACCATACAACTTTGAAGTAAACGGTCTCAATGTTCTAATGACAACGATTGCCGTTCCGGTACTTTCCGGAAGCCGATTTCTTGGCATGGTGGGGATCGATATTGAGTTAAAAGATGTTAAGGAGATCTACGGTGAAGTTGTTCTCTATAAAAATAGGTTTGCTCACCTTTCCGTAGAAAAAATTGAACAAAGTATTTCTTCCTATAACGGTGTGTTCGGTATACTTGGTCAAGCGATAAAAGCGACCAGCAATAATCAAAAGGAGATATTAAATCGCTTACTGCAAACATCCGAACAGGTTTCACAAACCTCAGACGGTCTTAAGAATACTGCCCACAAGTCGTTTACTGCTGCTGGTGCGTTAGCAATAACCATTGAGGAACTTGCCAAAAGCACGGGTGAGCAGGCAGCAAGCACTGAGCAGGGAGCAGGCATGATCCATCAGCTTGGTGAAATAATTGGGCAGGATCAAAACATGTTGCAGCAATTGAATGATGCGACTCAGGTCGTGGAAAAAATGCGAGATGAAGGTAGTGCCGCCGTGCGGGAATTAATCAATCGCACCGAAGAGCGGGAAAGCTTTGCCAATAAGATAAAGGACGGCATTGAAAAAACCAATGCCAGTGCTGGAAAAATTAATTCGGCCAGTCAAGTTATTCAGGCCATTGCATCACAGACTAATTTGTTAGCCTTAAATGCTGCGATTGAAGCAGCGCGGGCCGGTGAAGCCGGACGGGGGTTTGCCGTGGTTGCGGAGGAAATTCGAAAACTTGCCGAACAGTCTAGTGCTTCCACTCAGGAAATTAATGGAGTAGTACAGGAATTACAACAGAATTCGCAAAATGCCGTGGAAATAATGAACATAAGCGCACGAATAGCCCATGAACAGGAGGAGAGCGTCAATCTTACCGGAGAAAAATTCGACGAAATTGCCAAGGCTATTGCAAGAACAGAAGAGATTATCGCTATTCTGAACAATTCGGGCATAAAATTGAATGAAGGGAAAAAGAGGATCATAGATGTTTTCTCTAATCTATCGGCAATTGCCCAACAAAACGCAGCAGCAGGTCAGGAAATAGCCGCCACAGCGGGGGCAGTAACTGAATCGATGGAGCGAATCTCATCGGAAAGCAACCATCTTGCAGCGATAGCAAAAGAACTGCAAGCAGCTATCGA
The DNA here is from genome assembly GCF_900176355.1 of Sporomusa malonica. Classification (GTDB taxonomy): domain Bacteria; phylum Bacillota; class Negativicutes; order Sporomusales; family Sporomusaceae; genus Sporomusa; species Sporomusa malonica. The sequence continues at coordinate 15,384 of NZ_FWXI01000024.1, forward strand.
TAAATTTTAAAGAGAGTAAAGAATTTAGCAGGATGCTTCAAATCATAGAGGAAAAACCCATAACTTGCGCAATAGCAAGTTATGGGTTTTTGTTTTATATGTTTTGCCAAGTAGTTGCAGGCGGTAGCATTTTCGGGGTATAATTCATTTTTAACCAGAGACAATCTCACTGCCTTTACTATGTCACACAGTTAGTATATTAAGAAAGGGAACAAATACATATGCTGAATCGAATCTTCGTATATGGAACCTTAAAACGGAATTTCTGTAATCATGATATTGTAAAACCTTTTTTAAAAAGTGCTACAAGTGCAGAGTTAAAAGGACTTATCTATGATTTGCCAGTCGGTTATCCAGCCGCGATTGACGGTGATGGACAGGTTATTGGTGAGATTTTTGAACTGACTGACATTGAATTGGCGCTTGCTGTACTTGACAGACTGGAAGACTACTATGGTCCGAATTGCAGGAAAAACCTATATGATCGAGTTATTCGTGACGTGTCCCTGATAAATGGTGAAAAAGTTTCCGCTTATGTGTATCTCTGGGCAAGTCCTCCAGAGCTAGAAAAAGTGGGAAAGTGTCTGGTTGATGGAATTTGGAAATAGCATAATAGGATAAAATGCCTATTGACTATTATTGAATAATGACTATCATTAAATTATGCAAGAAATGGAGGAATACATATGATTATCAGAGATGTCAAAGTTGTTGCTGAATCAGGTATTACAGAAGAAGAAATAAGGGCTATCGTTGACGAAGAGCTCCAGTTGTGGAAGCGGAAGGGCAAAGAACTTGCTGAAGTACAGTTGACAATAGAGGGTGAGGAGATCGTTGTTAAAGCGGTTGAACGTTCGCCCATCAAGCGGGTGCGCCGGATAACTGGTTATCTTAGTACTGAAGACCGGTTTAACTCAGCTAAGCAAGCGGAGTTGTCTGATAGACGTGCGCATATCTAGAAAAAAATATTTTGGCGGAATTTGTAAGAGCTGCTTAGCGGGGTATTGACTGCTTAGTCTATTCGGTATAAAGTAAAAAGTATATACATGATAGAATGAATTAAGGTATATCATCCGCGGCAATATGGATGTGCAGGTTGTTGTCGCGGATAATTTTTTTTATACCGGGAGCGGGAACATGTTATTTAAAATTCACCCGAGTAATTTGGTGAGCGCCTTATCTATTGCGTTAGAGTTGTCGACAGACGGCTTATCTCAGCATCATTGGCGGACAGCACTTATTGCCAACCGGATTGCTGAGCACGTTGGGTTGGATGACGGACAGCGCCAGATACTGGTCTATGCGGCATTGCTGCATGACATTGGCGCTGTGTCCGATTGGTCGGAAAAAAAGAAACTACATAATTTTAAAGTGGGCAATGATATCTATCACCATGCTGAAGTCGGCTACGAACTCTTAAGAGATTCATCACAGTTTGGGATGCTGGCTGAAACCATTCGGCATCATCATGATGATTGGGATGGCTCTAATCCGCACGGACTTGCTGGCAAGGATATTCCTATAACCAGCCGGATAATCAACTTGGCAGACCGTTTGGAAATACTGCTTAGGGATAAAGTTTACATTTTTGAACAGCGCCCTGATATTTTGTCAGCCATAAGGGAGCTGAGTGGCAGCTATTTTGATCCCGATTTGGTCAAGGCATTGCATGAGTTTGCCCGTCAGGACAGTTTTTGGCTGGATTTGACCAATCATCATTACTATCAAAATTTCTTTAGACAGATTGATTCCTATGGTCGTATGGTGTTTAACATTGACGATGTTGTTAGCATTGCCGAAGTTTTTGCTACCATCATTGACCGGACAAGCAGTTTCACTGGCACGCACTCCCGGAGTGTTGCCACAGTATCGGCATTTTTGGCACAGGCCAAAGGGTACAGCATGGAAGAAGTAAAGTTGATGAGAATTGCTGGCTTATTTCATGACTTAGGCAAACTAGCTATACCTAATGATATCCTGGAAAAGCCCGAAAAGCTTACAGAACGAGAGTTTTCGACAATAAAGCAGCACCCCTATTATACCTACCGGATTCTTGAGCAGATTGACGGGTTTTCCCCGGTAGCCGAATGGGCGGCTTATCATCATGAAACGCTGGATGGGTCCGGCTATCCCTTCCGTATACCTGGGGGATCGTTACGCTTAGGATCTAGAATAGTCAGTGTTGCTGATGTTTTCGTTGCCTTAACTGAAAACAGGCCTTACCGTCAATCGCTTACACTGCAAGAGGTTGAAAAGATTATGCGGGGAATGGTCGATAATCGTAAGCTTGACGGCAATATTGTTACTGACTTATTTAGCGACGTAACCCGCCTAGAGACGATCACTAATCAAATTGGAGAAATGAGCTGGCCGCAAAGGAACCTTCGTAAATCTTGACTTTTAAATTATCAGAAGGTACAATTGAATTGTCAAAATTGCCGGTATAGCTCAGCTGGTAGAGCAACGCTTTCGTAAAGCGTGGGTCACAGGTTCGAATCCTGCTATCGGCTCCAAGAATGCCGGGTTTGTAGGTTTCCTGCAAGCCCGGTTTTTTTACTGCAAATATAGTGAAGCATTTGAAGGCACATTCTATGTTATACAGAGTGTATTGTATAAAGAGGTGGTAACAGTGCGCGTGTTAGTAGTTGACGATTCCAAAATCAGCCGGGAGTTGATTATGTCTTATTTGCGTGAGATCGGTGTGGACAAGATTGACGAAGCTGCAGACGGATTTGAGGCAATAAGCAGGATTAAAAAACTACCGCCGGATACCAGGTATGAAGTGATTACGCTCGATGTTGTTATGCCCAGGAAAGATGGTCTGGAAGCCTTGAAGGATATTAAAATACTGTCACCCAAGTCCAAAATTATTATATGCAGTTCCAATCGTGATACCCATTCGGTAACAGTAGCGATGGGTTTTGGTGTTGATGGATATGTTCTAAAACCATTCACTAAGCAAAAACTGCTAGACGCCCTGTGGCGAAGCTTAAAGATTGAAAACAAATAGATGTGGCCGTCTGTCCTTCGGGATGGACGGCTTTTATTATGTAAGTACTAATTGGAAAGTTATACTTTCTTACAGGACGAAAGACCCCGCAATTTGAATTTTGCGGGGTCTTTTAAACGTATTTTCAATTATTCACCGACTGGATCGGTTGTTACCTGCTTGGTACTTTGGGTAGCACCCTGTTGTTGTTTCGCTCGTGCAGCTTTTGCCGCTTGTTTGGCTATGAAGAACTGTGAGCTCTTGGTTGCGGTTTTCATATTTTTATAACTGCTTTTATCAGAAATTTTCCCCATATAATCACCTCCACATGTAAAGTGTTTCCCTATCACTATTCGATTAATTCAAAATTTGTTACTGAGATTTCGGCTACTCTTCTATCAGTTCGGAAAAATGAATCACTGTAACGGTATCATCTATATGGATTTGTTTCTCGTATATTGATTCAAATAAACGAATGAGGTCGTCTACAGTTGTAATATCCGGATTTTGATGAACCAATTCCTTGGTAGTTAAGTCACAGAATCTTTTTGTCATTGTCTTGTCGACAATTGCTTTATACAGTTTTCTTTTCGGGCCGTATTTACTGCCAAAGGTAATCCAGACAATTGAATTTTCAGGATACGTATCCTGGATATCCCCTAAACGAATGGTAGCGCTTTTTTGACGAGCAATCAGCAATTTCTCATTATGCGGCGATATAAAGTTAAGTGCGAACATAATAACCCCTCCTGTTATTAAAGCAATAACCCTGTAGTGACCACCGATGGTGCTGTTCGATTTTGAGTTTCGATCGGGGAATACACCTATTTCACAAGTTCTGTATATGTATACAAAATCCTGCAAGCTTGCTCTTAATACCTTGTTGAAAATTCTCTGGATGCATTTTATTAACATATTGTCAGCTGGTAGGCCTGGCTTAAAAAAAAAGCAGTCATACATATGACAACTAGGCATATATATGAATTAAGAAAGTGGCGCGCTGATTTCTGGGTCATTCATCTACGAAAGAAACAAAAGGTGGGATGGCTAAGGCCGCATGTATGAAAAACTATGAATTTAAGGTTAGGAACATGTTGGCGCAAATTGCCATGTTTGGAGTTGTATTCTGCCCAATTGCCTACTTTTACTACACAGTACAGGTCACGACCGGATTGCTTATTGGGTTAGTAACCGGATCGATTTACTTTCTCTATCTTTATCGCCAGATTGAAAATGTCAAAGTGTTATCAAAGCAGCAAGCAGTTGAGCACATTCGCGGGGGCTCGATTATTCGACTAGGTGCTATGGTCCTGGTACTGGTAGTTATCAGTCATGTTTTTAAGGTAAACGTTTTGGCGTTTGTCGTGGGATTCTTTACTATGCCGGTGTTCCTGTTTATAAACGGGATGCTATTGGTTGCCAAGCAAGTTGAAGATGCAAAAAAGATTTGATGCAAGGAGGTGTGAAAATCCATGGGCCACGGCGGAGCCGAGATAGGTGGACATAAGTTAGCGGTGCTGGCAGGGGTGACGTTTAATCTTGATACGCTATACATGACTTGGCTGACAATGGCATTTCTGGTCGTAAGTGCGCTCTTGCTCCGGAAAAGCTGGGCTCTTGTTCCTGGTGGATGGCAGAATTTTGTCGAGATTATCATTGAAGGATTATTAGCCCAGATTGATTCGACTATAGGGCCTAACGGGCGAAAGGTTGCTCCGCTTATTATTACACTGTTTCTTTTCTTGCTGATAGCCAATTGGTTAGGTTTGATACCTGGTTTTACTTCGCCAACTAATGATATCAATACAACGCTAGGACTGGCCTTAATGATTGTCATCATTGTTCATGGCTATGGTGTTAAGACAAAAGGATTATTAGCTCATTTTAAACACTTTATTGAACCTAATGTGTTGTTCTTGCCAATTAATATTATTGAGGAATTAGCAAAACCAGTTACGCTATCGTTTCGACTATTTGGCAACATTCTGGCAGGAGAGATTCTCATTGTTATTCTCGGTATCTTGGTGCCTTATGTCGCACCGACATTATGGCTTGCATTCAGCGTATTTGTCGGTCTCATTCAAGCACTGATATTTACAATGCTTTCAATGTCCTATTTGAGCAATTCCCTGGAAGTACATCATCATGAGGAAAAGGAGGGGTGACAGTGGAACAGGCGATTATCATAGCTGCTTCGGTTATTGCCGCCGCCGTGGTTGTTGGTTTGGCCGCTTTTGGCGCAGCGACAGGTGATGGGCAAGTCACAGCTAAGGCGATTGAGAGTATTGCCCGCCAACCGGAGGCAAAGAACTCAATTATGGTTACCATGCTCATTTCAGTTGGTCTGATTGAGTCTATTCCGATCATTGCAGCAGTTATAGCCATTGTGCTGGTATTTAGCAATCCTTTTTTAAAATAAAGATGAAGAGGCGCCTGGCAGTTAATCTCTACCAGACGCCTGCTCCACATACCGAAAGGAGGGCTGTACTTGATCGACATTAATGCTACGTTAGTGGCACAGATTATTAACTTTCTTATATTACTTGCTCTTTTAACTAAGATTGCTTATCGACCAATCCTGACTGCGCTATCCGAACGGCGGGCTTATATAGAAAAAAGTCTGGAAGAGGCTGAGCGGGATCGGGTATTGGCCGGCACAATGAAACAAGAAAGCGAGCAACAGATCTTAGAGGCCCGTATTCAAGCCAGGTCAATTGTCGATGAGGCAATTATACTTGGCGAAAAATCCAAAGAAGCCATCCTGCAGAACGCCAGGGAAGAAAATGCGCGTTTAGTGAAACAGGCACAGGACCAAATAGAACGCGACTACCAACAAGCTATGAATAGACTACGTGCCGAAGTAGCTGTTCTGGCTGTAGCGGCGGCAGAAAAAATTATAGAAAAAAATCTGGATGTCGAAGCCAACACTCGCCTGGTGCGAAAGTTTATCAAGGATTTTACCAAGGAAAAGTATGGTGAGCTAGCATGAAGGTACGCTTAGCAAGAAGATATGCCCAGGCGTTATTCCGGCTTGCTGATGCACTCCAAAGTCTCCAGGAGACCGAGGCAGAGTTAGCGTTGGTAGAGCAAGTATTTGCCAAAACCGAAACACAGGCTTTTTTGAGTAATCCTGGGGTGTCAACTGCTGTTAAGAAAGAGACGATAGTGCGCGTGTTTGGAACAGATGTATCAGGTTTTGTGCAAAACTTCTTGTGTCACCTGGCTGATAAGAGGCGTACCGATGTATTGTCTGAGATTATTAAGGCCTATAGAATTCTGGTGAGGCAGGCAAGCAATATATTGGATGTCGAGGTGGTAACTGCCACTCTACTCGAAGCTCAGGATAAGAATGAACTGGCAGCACAGCTTGCTAACATGACAGGGAAAGCCATTGAGCTGCACGAGCGTGTAGATCACCGGATTATCGGAGGCTTAATTATTCAAATTGGCGACAAGCGTATTGACAACAGTGTGGCAGCCAGACTGGGAACCATGAAAGACCACATGTTACAACAAATAGTTGGTGGAAAGTGAGGTGACTAACTCACTGTGAAAATACGGCCTGAAGAGATAAGTGCAATTATTCAAGAGCAGATACAGCAATACCAAGTTCAAAGTAATGTGGATGAAATCGGTATCGTTATTGAGGTTGGTGACGGTATTGCACGGTTGCATGGCTTGGACAAGGCTATGGCTGGGGAACTCCTGGACTTCGGTGACGGAGTTTTTGGAATGGCATTAAATCTGGAAGAGGATAATGTTGGTGCAGTACTACTGGGGGATGAGGTTAAGGTTCATGAAGGCTGCACAGTGCGCCGGACTGACAGGATTATGGAGGTACCGGTGGGGGAGGCTCTCATCGGGAGAGTTGTTGATGCATTAGGGCGTCCCATTGATGGGAAGGGGCCGATAAATGCTGCCGGATCAAGGCCAATAGAGTGGAGAGCTCCTGGCATTGCTGACCGTCAGCCGGTCAAAGAGCCATTACAGACAGGGATTAAAGCCATTGATTGTATGGTGCCAATCGGCAGGGGGCAGCGGGAGCTGATTATCGGGGATAGAGGTACAGGCAAAACGGCCATTGCGATTGACACCATCCTAAACCAAAAGGGTGAAGATGTAATCTGTATTTATGTCGCTATTGGTCAAAAGGCCTCGACTGTTGCCCGGGTGGTAAAGACGCTGGAAGACCACGGGGCCATGGAGCATACGATCGTCGTTGTGGCCACAGCCTCAGATAGCGCTCCGCTGCAGTACATGGCGCCATATACTGGCGTAGCTATGGGTGAGCATTTTATGTATCAGGGGCGTCATGTTTTATGCGTTTATGATGATCTATCCAAACATGCGGCAGCTTATCGGGCTATGTCCCTGCTGCTCAGGCGTCCACCTGGACGTGAGGCTTATCCTGGCGACGTTTTTTATCTGCATTCCCGCCTGCTTGAGCGGGCTGCCAAATTATCGTCTGAGTTAGGCGGCGGGTCACTTACCGCACTGCCAGTCATTGAAACCTTGGCCGGTGACGTAGCTGCCTATATCCCGACAAATGTTATATCGATTACCGATGGTCAGATTATCCTGGAAAGTGAGTTGTTTTACTCAGGCACTCGCCCGGCAATTAATGTAGGCCTGTCAGTATCACGGGTCGGCGGTTCGGCCCAGGTAAAGGCTACCAAGCAAGTAGCAGGCCGGCTGCGTCTGGATTTGGCTCAGTATCGAGAGTTAGCCGCTTTTGCCCAGTTTGGATCTGATCTGGATAAAGGGACCAGAGACCTTTTGGAAAGAGGCAAACGAATGACTGAGCTACTCAAACAACCACAGTATAAGCCTGTGCCTATCGAAGAACAGGTACTTGCCGTTTATTTAGGTGTTAACGGGCACTTGGATGACGTACCTATTCACCTTATTAGCAAGTTTGAGCAAGAATTTCTGCAATACATACGTGCATATCCGGCGATTAGCGGCGGTATCAAAGAAAAAAAATGTATCGAGGCCACAGTGGATGAGCTACTGAAAAAGACCATCAGACAGTTTAAAGATTCATTTATGGCGAGGTGACGCCATGCCTAACGCACTGGATTTACGACGCCGCATTAAGGGTGTAAAGAACATCCAAAAAATTACACAGGCAATGAAAATGGTTGCCGCTGTCCGACTGCGCAAGGCGCAGGAACGGGTCAAAGACAGTGTACCTTATCATAGCGCTTTAGTGTCGGCTATGCGCGATATCTTGAGAAGTGGCGAAGATATCACAAGTACCTTATTTGTAGAGCGGGAGACCAGCCGATCGGGGTATATTGTCATTGGTGCAGATAAGGGACTGGCTGGGTCCTATAACAGCAATCTGGTCAAAGCGGTGCAAAGGCATATTGCCGGGAGCAATAGCGTAGGTTTGGTTGTTGTTGGCAGGAAGGTAAGAGATTACTTCCTGCGCCGCAAAGTAGCAGTTGACAAAGCATATATCGGTATTTCAGAAAAACCGTCCTATCAATATGCAGTTGATATCGCAAAAACAATAATTGAGATGTACGTTTCGGGGATATATGACAAGGTGTACTTGGTTTATACCAAGTTTTGCTCTCCGGCAATCCAGCAGGTGGTGGTCGATCCAATCCTGCCTGTAGATCTAGGGGATCCAGCATCTGCGCTCAGCAGGGTAGCAGCTCAAATATATGAGCCATCTTTAACCAGTGTGCTTGATGAAGTCGTGCAAAAGTGGATTGAGGCATCAGTCTACAGGGGGCTTGTTAATTCAGCGGCAAGTGAAGTTGCGTCACGCTTGAACGCCATGAGCTTGGCCACAGACAACGCCCAGGACCTTATCAGTCAACTGGTACTTGAGTATAACAAAGTCCGCCAGGCCAACATCACACGGGAAATATCCGAGATTGTCGGTGGCGCGGAAGCGTTGCGGTGAAAGGGGGGAGACTATGGCTAACGGGCAGGTTAAGCAAGTAATTGGGCCTGTTGTGGACATCGAGTTTCCGCAGGATCAGTTGCCGTCTGTCAATAATGCGGTAAAAATTACTGGAAAAGCCGCTGGTAATGACATCAATCTGACAGTAGAGGTCATGCAGCACTTGGGTGATAATGTTGTTCGCTCTGTAGCGATGTCATCTACTGATGGATTGGTGCGTGGTATGATTGCTGAAGACACGGGAGCACCAATCCGTGTGCCGGTAGGAACAGGTACTTTGGGACGAATCTTTAATGTGTTGGGGGAAACTGTAGATAATAACCCAGCGGTGGTAGAGGCAAGCGAATACTGGCCAATCCACCGTCCGGCTCCCGAGTTTGTCGAACAGGAAACTGCCACAGAAATACTGGAAACAGGTATTAAAGTGGTTGACCTGATAGCCCCCTACGCACGCGGCGGAAAGATTGGACTATTCGGTGGTGCTGGGGTCGGGAAGACTGTTTTAATTATGGAATTAATTCGCAACATCGCTACAGAGCACGGGGGCTTTTCCGTCTTCGCAGGCGTAGGTGAGCGTACCCGTGAGGGAAATGAGCTTTGGCGTGAAATGATGGAGTCAGGAGTTATCAATAAAACAGCGTTAGTTTATGGTCAAATGAATGAACCGCCTGGTGCAAGAATGCGGGTAGGTTTGACTGGCCTGACGATGGCCGAGTATTTCCGCGACGTGGCAGGGCAGGATGTGCTGTTATTTATCGATAATATATTCCGTTTCATCCAGGCTGGTTCCGAAGTTTCGGCGCTGCTTGGGCGTATGCCGTCTGCGGTAGGATACCAGCCCACCTTGGGCACTGATGTAGGTGCACTCCAAGAGCGGATTACCTCTACGAAAAAAGGCTCTGTAACCTCGGTGCAGGCAGTATATGTGCCGGCTGATGACTTGACCGACCCGGCACCGGCTGCTACGTTTGCCCACCTTGATGCGACGACTGTATTGTCCAGGCAGATTGCCGAGCTAGGGATTTATCCGGCTGTAGATCCGCTTGACTCTACCTCCCGGATACTTGACCCATTTATTATTGGCGATGAGCACTACAATGTCGCTCGGTCTGTACAGGAAATTCTGCAGCGCTATAAGGAACTCCAGGATATAATTGCCATTCTTGGTATGGAAGAGTTATCTGAAGAAGATAAGATTGTTGTCGCCCGTGCCAGAAAGGTACAGCGTTTCTTGAGTCAGCCGTTTTTTGTGGCCGAGGCGTTTACCGGAACAGCTGGTAAATATGTGCCGCTAACTGAAACCGTTCGCGGGTTTAAAGAAATCTTAAGCGGTAAGTATGATGATTTGCCTGAGAGCGCTTTTTATATGGCCGGAACCATTAACGAGGTTGTAGAAAAGGCTGAAGCAATGAGGGGGAAGGGCAGTGAGTAAGACGCTGCGCTTGGAGGTAATGAACCCTGATCATAGAGTCTATGAGGGACAGGTCTCTATGGTCATTGTCAGGGCTACAACCGGTGAAATGGGTATTCTGCCAGGGCACGCTCCCCTGGTTGCCCTGCTTGATGCCAGGCCGGTAAGGATACGGCATGAGGAAGGCGAGTTGCAAATACCTGTAAATGGAGGAATTCTGCTGGTTAAACCTGATTTGGTTACCATTTTGTCAGCTCATTAAGGTATATGGGCGCAAGGCTTAACTCCGGTTTAGGAAGGAGTTGAGCTTTTTTGCTTATTAGGGAGATTGAGTGGCCTAATAAAGGCTAACAACCTGAAACGTTGGTTATTCCCCTTCAATGCGGCTATATGCCGGTCAGCGAAATGTACATAACCAAGATAAAGGTTTATAATTAATTTCATGTTTATTTTTGCAGAAAGGAATGTTCTATGTTACGTCCTCTAAAAGTACCACTTAAACGCTATTGTTATTCCAGTCGCTTTCAAAAAGATCTAATGTCAGGGCTTACTGTCGGGGTCATCTCGCTGCCGCTAGCCATGGCTTTTGCCATTGCTTCGGGGGTTAAGCCTGAATATGGAATTTACACGACAATTATTGCTTCCGTCTTGGCCTCACTATTTGGTGGGAGCCGGTATCAGGTTACAGGGCCAACTGGTGCCTTTATCCCCATTTTGCTTTCCATTGTGTTGACCTATGGGTACGAGAACCTGCTTATTGCCGGCCTGATGGCAGGTATAATCCTGGTCGTTATGGGTCTCTTGAAAATGGGAACATTGATCAAGTTCATTCCGCGCCCAGTCACAATCGGGTTTACAGCAGGTATTGCCGTAAATATTTTCACCGGGCAAATCGCTAACTTTCTTGGTTTAGTTGGTTTAGCACGGCATGAAGGCTTTATTGATAGCATGCGGGAGATACTCCTTCATCTTGATACAGTTAATTTGTATAGTATCTTGACAGCTGCCCTTTGTCTGGCGATTATTCTTGTAACGCCCCGCTTTTTTCCAAGGGTGCCTGGTTCGCTTGTTGGTTTGCTTGCCTCAACGGCGCTTGCCGCGCTCGCTTATCCAGGCCAGGTGACTACGATTTCTACCGCTTTTGGTGGCATACCTGACAGTTTGCCGCAGTTTTCACTGCCTGTGATTACCCTGGAAAAACTGCAGCAGTTAGCTCGTCCGGCCTTTACCATCGCGATGCTTGGTGCCATTGAGTCGCTGCTTTCGGCTGTAGTAGCCGATGGCATGACCGGAACACGCCATAATAGCAACCGGGAGCTTATCGGGCAGGGGATTGCCAATATCGTAACACCACTGTTTGGCGGTATTCCAGCCACCGGTGCTATTGCCCGGACTGCTACCAATATTAAGAGCGGGGCGGTTACTCGCTATTCGGTCGTACTATCAGCCCTATTTGTGCTGGCGACACTCATCGTATTAGCTCCCTATGCAGGCGCCATTCCACTTGCCAGCATGGCGCCGGTACTAATGATTGTTGCTTATAATATGAGTGAACATCACGCCTTTATTGCTATTTTGAAAACCCGGTCAAACAGCGCCGGTGTGCTTGTTGTTACCTTTCTGCTTACCGTGCTGGCCAACCTGACAGTGGCTGTCGAGGTTGGACTGCTATTGGCCATGGTGATTTTTGTTAAACGGATGAGTGATATCCTGGTGGTAACCAAGGTACTGCCAGACCCGGAGAACCATCTGGCCAGGGTTGGGGCGCAGGATCGGTTGGATAGCCATGATTGCTCCCAGATAAGCATTTTTAGTATTGAAGGTCCGCTCTTTTTCGGCGCGGCGCAGATGTTTTCCCAGAGCATTATTGATACCATTCAATATAACCCCAAAGTCGTTATCCTGCGTCTAAGCAAGGTGCCTTTTATGGACTTAACCGGCGAGGACCATCTGCGTACCATTGTGAACAGTTTGCAAAAACGCGGGGTGATGGTGCTGATTTCTGGTCTTAATGAACAACCGGAAAAAACCCTGCACATGACAGGCCTGTATGAGACCATTGGCCGTAATCACTTTTTTCCTCATACCGAACATGCCATTTCCTATGCTCTCAAGCATACTGACACAGAGGGTTGCTTGCGTTGCCGTGACCGGATTTTTCATCGCTGTATTGCCGAACGTGAGGCGGCCGCTGCTACTGAAGGGATTCCGGCGTAGAGGATTATGCTGGCTTATCCGCGAAGTACTAAGCGAAGGGAGGCCAGAATATGTGCGGCATGAATTGGTATCGCGAGCAGCTGGAAATGGCCGATGATGACATAAAGCGGCTGAGTGAATTACTCAAAATGATGGAAGAACGGTATAAGCTATCGCATCTTGAAGCCGGTGAACTGGACAAACTTAGTCCTGACATCATTGCCATCTACCATGAGCTTACTTCTCGGAAAAACCTGCTCCTAACACAAAAATCCCCGCAGGTCTAAGAAGGCCTGCAGGGATTTTTTGCTTTGCTATCTTAAGGAATCGTCGAGTCCTTCCTCCATGGCAGCACGATAAGAGGCCTCATTGGCAGTGGCTTTGGAGACAATAGAGGAGTTGATCTCGGCACGGGGCAAGCTATTGTCACCGCCATTGTCGCTAAACTTATCTGTTACGTTTTCGGGTGCCTCATCATCATAACCGCTGGTAGCGAGAATCAACTCGGCATCTGTCACGCTGGAAAACATTCCTGGAATAAGTTTTTTCATTCAATCCCTCCTCATTTTAAAGGTTAGCTATAGTTTCTCCAAAACGTTTGCTTTCAATGAAAAAATCCCTGCAGTTATTTGCTGCAGGGATTTTTTGCTAATTTTGGGTTATTTGTGGCCGTGCCCTTTATCATGCCCTTTACCTTGGCCTGGGTGTTTATTCTCTTTACCTTGATCGGACACTTTTATGTAATCATAGTCTTCTGGTTCCTCGCTGACGACGATCCTGGATTTTTCAATAACCGTGTAATTGCGTTGTTTGAGGTCGGCGACTTTAACCCCATATAGCTTGGCGATTTCGCCCCAGCCCATTTTTTGCTCGCGGAGCTGGATGATTTTATCAGCCGGCTTGCTTGTCACTGTAGCTGTTGTGTAAATCATGCCGATTTCTCGGTAGCCTAGATTGTAGTCAACCTTAAGCCGGAGAACATCTTGAGCAGTAACAGAAATATTGTAGCTGGTTGACAGCGTTTCAGCAAATCTAATGGTATGGGCTGACAGGCTGAAACCATCATCAGATATGGAAGCCGAGACGCTGGTTGCTGACACAGATGCCTGCGCCAGACTGGGGTGAATAGCAGGCATACCAAGTACCAGTAGCATAGCTGCTGAGAGAACGGTTTGTTTAATCATTAGGGAAGCTCCTCTCCGAAGGGTATGCTCTTATTGTACATTAGGAGCACAGTAGTAAATAGGGGCCATAAGTCCTGGTTTTTTAGGAAAAAAATAACAGCACGGCCTGCGCCGCACTGTTATTATAAGGGGGGACTAATGGGATGGTTTGGTGTTAGTAAGGGCTTCCTGTTTTTGGAAAACATCGTTAGAAGTTGCAGACTTCTTCGATGTGGTGTTGTCAGCGGCGGACTGGCTTTTTTTGGCGCTTGATCCGCCTGGTAGATCTTTAAATCCCAATTCCACTCACCTCCAATTCTAGTATTCCCATTTTTGGATAAGTATACCACTAAAGATGGAAATATTTTAAAAAAATATTAAACAAATAAAAAGGGTGGAATTTTCCACCCTGTATCATTACTTGCATGATTTTTCGTCTTTTTTTTCATTTTTTGCATTGGGGCATATTTCTTTACCAAACTCTACACTCGCTTTACCGCTTTTGCAGCCCTTATCGCAGCGTTCTTGTTTTTTAGCCATAATGTCACCTCCTTGTCCTGAGATTAGGGAGGCGTTAACTAGTCAGTCATTTCGTGAATCATGAACTTGGCAGCCTGGTAAATAACGGCACCGACCGCTAATGCTTTAAGCATCGAGGTCATATCCATATTCATGTCCATATCCATGCCTAACATCGTGTTGCGTTTCTTTTTATAGAACATATTTACCACCTCCTCATTCGATAGTGTAACCAAGGTGAAAAAAAGCAACTCGAAGTAAGAAATGGATGAAAAACCAATAAAAAGCTCACAACACTTAATAAATAGGCGGAATAATACGATAAAATAGATGAAATGTAATTATCATCATGCCAAGGAGGGCGGTTAAGATGGTGACAAGAATAGAGCCTATTCAAAGGGTAGACCTTACTAACCGTGACCGTCATGGTGCCACGGATGGCGACAGAAAGAAGTCACAGTACGGTAAATCTTTTAAAGAAGTATTTGCTAAAGAGCTAGCGGTTACTGCCAAAGCCTCTGCCGCCAGAGTATAGAGCCGAAAGGCTCTTTTTTTCCTTCTGTATGATTAGCAGCCGATAATTGGGACATAATAAATAAAATGAATTAATATAATGTAAATGGTGATATATATGAAGAGTAGTAAAACAGGCCTGGAGATTGTACGAATGCACCAGGAATATGTAGATAAAATTAATGAACTTGATGCTGCTGTACACAGGCTTGATGAATTTGGTTATACAAAGACAGTACTCAAGGAGGAACTTGTCAAGTTAACCAAGGACTTGCAGTCACTAGAAAACACCCGTTTTCAGCCGCTTGAGCCCGTGATTATTACCACCTCGCTGCTTGGGGGCCGGTCATAGCCTCAAAATAAAAATCCGCGCATAGCTTGCGCGGATTTTTAATTGCTTAAAGCTCATCAGCACAGACGGTTTCTGTACCCTCTACACATTTGAATTCGCATTGGCTGCAGCCTTCGCCGCTGCCACGGTAGTCAAAATATTGGTTGCCGCCTTTTAGGTTTTTGCCATTCCAAAAGCTATAGACAGGGCAATCTTCTTTGCTTGACAAACTATCACCTCCCGCTTGCGTGGTGGTGTTAGTCTGCCCCAATACCTGCGGCAAAATCCTCGAACCCCAGGCGGTGGATTGTTTGCCCCAGTCGTTCGCCAGGTTGGTCCTTTGTCTCACAAATAGTGGTTGATCATCCCAGATAATTCTGGTACCATAGAGATGGAAACTATGGAAACTAGTTTAGTTTCCGTGGGATTTACATAAGATGAAAGCGAGACGGTGCTTTTGAAGAAACAAATTTTATTTGCAGCAGCCCAGGAAATGAACGAACGGGGCGTAAAATTCACCATCGACAGTGTAGCAGCCCGTCTCGGCATCAGCAAAAAAACAGTGTATCAATATTATCCGTCCAAAGATGCGATTATAACAAGTATTATTGATGCGGCGCTTGCTGATATTGATGCGCAAAAGCTCCAGGCAATGGAACGCCAATGCGACTTTGTCAGCAAACTTACGGCAATCATCACGGTAGAGCCTAAGTTGTTTGGGAAAATTAACTACTGGGTTTTGGACGATATTAAACGATACCGGCCGCAGGAGTGGGAGCGTATTAACCGTTTTCGCCAGGCGCGGGTAACTGATATTGGCCGCATGTTGGAGGCAGGAATCGCTTCAGGTCATATCCGCTCCATCAATACAAAAGTGGCTGCGAAAATGTTGTTAAGTACATGTGCTGAGTTATTAGATTACCGGTTTTTAGATGAGAATAATTTAACCTTTGGCGATGCGCTTAAGGCGCTTAATGATATTTTTCAATTCGGGGTGCTGACCGGACCGGCAGCCTGCCAAGAAAACGAAAATATAACACAGGCGGGCGTTTAAAGCTGCTCGCAGGGAGGGAATAGGTGTGAAAGGGTTTAACATTAAGTATTGGGCTATACCCATTTTATTGGCTGTCACTGTGACGGCCGCGGCTAAGACCGGTCTCTTGACGTGGGGGAATCCCCAGAAGCAGGTACTGGCTGCGCAGGCCACGAGCGTAACCGCAGAGAGCGCGCAAATGGTAAGTAAAATTCCTAAACTAAGCTTAACCGGTTCGGTAGAGGGAGAAACCTCGGCAGTCATTAGTGCCAAGATTGCCGGACGCATTGAACAAATTTTGGTAGAGGACGGTCAGCCGGTAACTGCCGGTCAACCGCTTATCAGGCTCGAAAGTGTTGAACTCAGTAACAACGTTCGTACTGGCAGTGATGCTGTCCGCCGTGCGTCTGCCAACTATGAAAATGTGGAAACAGACTATAAGCGTTACCAAACGCTCTATGCGCAAAATGCCATCTCCAAGCAGGTGCTTGACGGTATAGAAACAAAGCTTAAAGTAGCTCAGGCAGATTTGTCGAGTGCTGAGGCCGCGCTTAGTACAGCCGGGCAGCAGTATGCCTATGCACTAGTTACGGCTCCTGTGAGTGGGGTTGTCGCCAATAAGACGGCGGTAATTGGCCAAGTGGTAGGAGCTGGTGCGCCGCTTATGTCGGTTGAAAACATTGGTCAGGTATATGCTGTAGTTAATGTTGAGCAAAAAGACTTGGGTGCTATTGGGCAAGGCATGGCGGCGGAAATAACGGTTGACGCCTATCCAGACAAAGTGTTTGCCGGAAAAATTCAGATTATTAACCCGGCGGCCGTCGTAGCCAACCGTATGTACAAGACAAAGATAAAGATTGACAATAGCCAGGCTCTTTTGAAACCAGGCATGTTTGTTAAGGTAAGCATTGTTACTGGTAAGCCGGCGCTTGTGCTGGCTGTGCCGCAGGCCGCTATCTTCCAGAAGCAGGGTATCTATCAGGTCTATGTCCTGGAAAACGGCAAAGCCATCCGCCGTCAGGTTGAGGTTGGCGCCGTGCTTGGCGATTTTGTTGAAATCAAAACAGACTTAGAGGCAAAGGCCGAGGTTATTACTAGTAATGTAAATAAGCTTAAAGACGGCGATGCTGTCCAGGTAGGTAAGCCATGATTCTTACAAGCGTCAGTTTGAAACGGCCGGTCTTTGCCACGGTAACCATTCTGGCCTTAATAACGCTGGGGCTAGTCAGCTACCTGTCTTTAAATATTGACGAATGGCCGGATTTGGAGTTCCCATTTGTTACGGTAAAGGTAGAGTACAAGGGTGCCAGTCCTGAGCAAGTGGATAGTAAGATAACGCAAAAGGTGGAAGAAGCCATCAGCTCGGTGTCTGGGGTTAAACATATCACGTCGTCAGCCCGTGAAGGTGTCTCGATCACTACTATTGAATTTACGCTGGAGACATTAGCAGCCACGGCGGCTCAGGATGTGCGTGACAAACTTGGCCGTATCAGAGGCGACCTGCCCCAGGATGCTGATGAGCCGGTCATCATGCGTTTTGATCCAGCCGAGTCACCCATTGTTTCTGTCGCAGTCACCGGCAATATGAGCATTAGGGAAATGACTAACCTTGTTGACGATGTCATCAAACGTCGGCTGGAAACCATTAATGGCGTAGGCTCTATTGAAGTCACAGGCAAATTAGAGCGCCAGATACATATTGATCTGGAGAAAGATAAGCTGGCAGCTTATGGCCTCACTATTCCTGAAATTGTTGAGAGCCTGAAGGCCGAAAATCTAGAGGTTCCAGGCGGCAAGCTAACTAAAGGCGAACGGGAAATCAGTATGCGGACAATGGGCAACCTGCCCACTCCTGCCGAATTTCTTAACGCCCCGCTGGCCCGTCGGGAAGGCATCCAGCTGTATGTCGGCCATGTCGCTACAGTGAAGGATGTTACTGAAGAACCTGTCGAGATTACCAAGGTTAACGGCAAACCGGCTGTTGGCCTTGATGTCATGAAACAGTCGGGAACCAATACCGTTAAAGTAGCCAATGATATTACCAAGGCGGTTGGGGCACTAAGGAAAGATATGCCGCCTGGGGTTGAACTAACCATTGTGAGAGACACCTCAGTTACGGTTAAAGAATCTGTCGGTGATGTACTATTTAACCTGGTGCTTGGTGGTGCCTTAGCTGTTGTCATCGTATTTGTGTTCCTGGGCAACTGGCGCAGTACCGTTATTTCCGCCATTGCCATACCTGCTTCAATTATCGCGACTTTTTTTACCATGAAGCTGTTAGGCTTTAGTATTAATACAATGTCGTTATTGGCACTGTCACTGGCCGTAGGGCTCTTGATAGATGATGCTATTGTTGTTATTGAAAATATTGTGCGCCACATGGAAATGGGAAAAAGCAAATACCAGGCAGCGCTTGAGGGGACGTCGGAGATTGGCCTGGCGGTTACAGCCACCACGCTCACGCTTGTCGCCGTATTTGTACCAGTAGGCATGATGACAGGCATTGTCGGTCAGTTCTTTAAGCAATTTGGCATCACGGTGGCATTTGCTGTCCTGGTGTCACTGTTTATTGCCTTTACATTAACGCCTATGCTGGCTGCCAATTACCTTGAGGTAGCTCATGGTCAGCAGCAAAACCTGCTGGGGCGGGCACTCATGTGGTGGAATACGCGTTTTGACCGTGTGACTGGCTCCTATGGTGGTTTTCTCAAAATGGCTTTAGGGCATCGCTGGAAGGTAGTGGCGGCTGCTGTGGCCCTGTTTATCGGCAGCTTGGCGATTACACCGCTCTTAGGATCAAGCTTTGTCGGGCGTACCGATAATGGTGAATTTATGATTAAGGCCGATGTTGAGCCCGGTACCAGTGTAGCTGGCAGCGGAACACTGGCTGACCGCATGGCCGCTGAGCTGAAGACGCTGCCGGAAGTGGTCTTGGTGTATAGCTCAGCAGATGTTGATACAATTGATATGTTTGTTAAACTGACAGACAAACGCGATCGCAAGCGGGGCATGAGTGCCATTCTCACAGATGTTCGCGCTAAACTAAACGCCATCCCAGGGGTCAAAGTAAGTATTTTGCAGAAAGCCGGCCTCAAGGAGGAAAAACCAGTTGCGCTGGTTATTCGCGGGGAGTCGCTTGATGTTCTTGATGGTATTGCCGAAGAGGCCCAAAAGATTATGGAAAACACCAAAGGTGCTGTGGACGTTGTTTCAACCTATAAGCCAGGCAAACCTGACCTGCAGATTGATGTCAAACGCGACCGGGCGGCCGACCTTGGCGTTTCTACCGGGAATATTGCCGATACGCTTAGAACCATGTTTAATGGCTTGACTGTCAGCCAGTATAAAGACGGTGATGACCGCTATGATGTTCAAGTTAGGCTAAAAGAGGACAATCGCGCCACCCTGGATGACCTGTCAGGCATTTTCCTGTCAAGTAAATATAAAGATAAGAATGACAAAACAGTCATGGTGCCGTTATCCCAGGTGACAGAGACTGTCTATGCTACAAGTCCCAGCCAAATTAACCGGTATGACCGCCAACGGGAAATCCGCTTGACGGCCAACCTTGAAGGAACTTCACTGGGAGAATTCAATAAAGCTTTTTTTGCTGAAATCAAGAAAATAGAACTGCCACCAGGCTATACTGCCGGGGCTGTTGGCGAATCGGAACGTATGGGTGAGACGTTTACCAGCATGGTAATGGCACTCTTTTTGGCGGTTGCCTTTATCTTCTTTGTGCTGGCGGCCCAGTTTGAGAGCTACATGGATCCGTTTGCCATCATGCTATCACTGCCGCTGGCTATTATCGGCGCTATCTTAGGATTATTGGTTATGAGAAGCGACCTAAGCATTATGTCAATGATTGGGATTGTTATGCTTATGGGGCTTGTTACCAAAAATGCCATTCTCCTGATTGACTTTGCTAAACAGCGACAGGGTGAAGGGGCTGACCGCGATACCGCGCTGGTAGACGCCGCTGTTATCAGGATGAGGCCAATCATGATGACTACCGCCGCTATGATTTTCGGTATGCTGCCGCTGGCTGTAGGCATTGGACCAGGGGCCGAAGCCCGCGCCCCGATGGCTCATGCCATCATTGGCGGTCTGGTTACCTCGACCATATTGACGCTGGTTGTTGTCCCTGTTGTGTATTCGCTGATTGATGATTTTAAAAAACAGCAGTTTGGTTTAAAAATCAAGAGTAAAAAAGCGCAAACTTTGTAAACAATAGAGGAATTTTGACCCAAGTCGAGAATACAGAGTATTAATATTGAAGAATGCTTCTCGTTAATAGATAGTAATTTTTGAAGATGCGGAGTGGATACCATGAAAGGAACTGTTGTCGGCACTTGGGTCAATACGTCCCACAAGGTGTGGGGGGAAGCCTTGACCATTGACGCAATGCAGCATGTTGGCTGGCAGAGCGATAAAATGTTTTTGCCAACCGAGGAAGTAGAAGATACCAAGCCTAAGGCGTTTGTGGCTTTTTTAGCTCAGCGTACAGGTAAAAGCCAGGACGAAATTTGGCTTAATATCGGCAAAGACAATGTGTTGACCTTCGCGCAGATATACCCTGCTTTCTTCCGTCAGGAAAGTCTGTATTCTTTCCTAAGATCCATGTATGACGTGCATGTTGTGATGGTAAAACGGATACCAGGGGCCAAGCCGCCAGAGCTCTTAATTGAGCCGGTATCTGAATATGGCGCTATCTTGAGTTATCGTTCTAAACGCGGTATGTTTGGCTATATGAAGGGGCTTTTGGCTGGTGCTGCTGATTATTTCAAAGAAGACATCAAGACCGAGATCATTGAGTCTTCTGCAGAGCATATTAAGATGGCAATTACCTTCCCTAAGCCTATCACCCATACCACTGTGTACCGGCTTAACAAACTGCTTTCTTTTGGCATTGTTAAAAGTATTCCGGCTAAAATCGGTATGGCTGTTGCTGCTGTTTCACTTCTGGTCGACGGGCTGCTGGCGGCAGTAGGTGTGTCTGTGCCGCTCTGGACGGCGCTGTTAAGCGGAGCAGTGGCAGCCGGTGGGGCCGCAGTACTCCTTAGGCCGTTTGCGGCTATCCGCGAGGAAATAGCTGGTATTCAGGAACGTAAATACTTTACTGAGGCCAAGCTAGAGTCAAATGATGAGTTTGAAGAGATTATGCAGATGCTGTCCCAGTATAAAACCCGGGTTAAGAGCGAGTTTATTGGGTTTAAAGGCATTACAGACGAGATGAATAAATACGGCGACGATTTTAATGTCTTGGCCGGGCGCATGAAAGACACCTCAGACGAAATATCAGGGGTAGTACATGATGTCGCTATGGCAGCTACCAATCAGGCCATGGAAACAGAAGGTGCTGTTGGCATCTTAAATGGCAATCTGGAAACACTGCGTACAGTAGTGACTGAGCAAAGCCATAATAAGGAGCAGCTAGAGGCCGCAGTACAAGAAATTAATAAAGGCTTTGCTGAAGTCCAGGCTTCCACCGCCAAGCTGGAACACAGCCTTGATAAGTTTTCCGAAGTCAAGCGTTCAGCTGAACACCTGCAGGCCCAGGCTACGAAAATTAATGAGATTACCGGGATGGTAGCCGCCATTGCCGGGCAGACCAACCTCTTGGCACTTAACGCCGCGATCGAGGCCGCCCGGGCCGGTGAGCAGGGCCGTGGCTTTGCTGTAGTAGCCGAGGAAGTCCGGAAGCTGGCAGAGCAGTCCCACCACCACTCTGAAAGCATTTCCAGCGACCTAAAAGTATTAATGGAGATCATCGGCAGTGTTGTTCTGATGATCGAAGAGGAATTCGACATTCTGTCCTCCGAAAGCCGTCAGTTGAATGCTGTTGTGAAAGGCAGTGCCGACAATGTTGGGTATATTGATGTAGTCGCTGAAAACATTGTTGATATGATCAACAAGCTTGAACAGGAAATGACTGGTCTTAACAAGGTATATGGCAAGATTGAGTCACTTGCTGCCATTTCTGAAGAAAATTCGGCCGCAAGTGAGGAAGTGAGTGCTTCGGTGCATGTGTACAACGAGAAGCTGCACGATATGATGGAAAAAATCACTGAGTTTAAGATTGTTATCCAGCACTTCAGTGAAGATATCAACACCTACCGTACCTAAGATGTGTACATTGCACCAGGCGGGGATAAAACCCCGCCTTCATTCTGCGTATTAACGCTTACTGGAATGAAATACTGACATTTTTGTGATATTATTCTTATAGAATTGTGTGGAGGTACATAATGATTCGTGAACGACGCAACAAAGCCAAACTCGAACAATATTACGATAAATTTATCCAGGAAGGCGTGATCGACCCTAACGTCCATCCTTGGATCGGCGAATCCTGGCAGCGCAGCAAGGATTTGGGGGTAGGGCGCGATACGTTTCGCCTTGATGTCAAGCTGTCGCGAGAAGAGCTTAGCAAACGCCGGGATCGCTACAATCCGGCGATCAGCTTCCTTGATGGACTCTATGATGAGATCAAAGAACACTTTACTACCTATAACCTGAGCATGCTGTTTATGGATCAGGACTTGTATGTGCTGAAAAATTATGCCATGCCTTTTTATCAAAAGACAGCCGGTGAACTTGAGGGAGCCAGGATACTGGAAGAGGATATTGGCACTTCAAGTATTGGCATTGCCTACAGGCATAAAGTCCCGTTTCTGATGTTTGGGCCTGAGATGTGGATTGCAGACTGTCAGAATGGTGATGCTTGTTCGGCGCCGATTATTGTGGATAATCAGGTGAAATTTGTTATAACAGTAGTGTCTATTCAGCAGGAAGAATTGCCATATAGCGCTATGGTAGCCATGGTGCTTAGTATTAAATATGCTATGGAGCAGCATTTGTCAATGGTAGCCAGCTTGAAGGCCAAGCATACCATTCTGGACGCTGTGCCACTGGCGGTGTACCATATTCTCCCCGGCGGCGAAGTAGCTTACGCGAATAAGCTTGGCAATAGCCGCTTGTCAGGGATTGTTCCGCCGGGAAGTGAGACAAAAGGTGAGGGGCCAAACTTAAGTGACGTGCTCTTAAACTATCGCCATACGCCGATTTTCAAAGGCTTTCTTGGTGTGCCGTCTTATAATAAAGAAGTTACCTGGATAACCCCCCGTAAAACCTATGAGGATATTACCACTGTTGTACCGCTTTCAGGTGATGATGGTGATGTGGACAGCATTGTGGCTGTATCGCTGCCAATCGAAGATTTGCGCACTCTGGTAGCCCATACGGCAGGCTATACGGCTCGTTACAGCCTGTCAAGCATGGTTGGGAGCAGCCAGGTATTTACCACTATGCAAGACAAAGCCAGCCGTACAGCCAGGCATGACTATCACTTCTTGTTGCAAGGCGAGCCAGGCACAGGCAAACAGCGGTTGGCGCATGGTATCCATCAGGCCAGTTCGCGGGCAGCAGGCCCATTGATTGCTGTTAAATGCGGCGATTTACCGCCTGAAATTCTTGAAGTCGAATTGTTTGGACGTGGCGGCGGTGAGGCAGAGGGGCGTCCGGGTAAGCTAGAACTGGCGAGTGGCGGCACATTGTTCCTAGATGAAATTGAGAAGCTTTCAGCCGTATTGCAGGACAAGCTGGCTGAAGCACTTGAATCCAGCCAGCTGTCTCGTTCAGGAGAAACTGTACACCGGCCAATCGATGCCCGGATCATTGCCGCTTCTGATACTGATCTTAAGCGGATGGTAGAAAAGAATGTGTTTTCGGCCAGTTTATACGAGATTATCTCCAGGTCTGTTGTCCGGGTACCGCCGCTTAGGGTAAGACGCGAAGATGTTCCTGATCTGGCTGCACATATTATTGGCGAATTGGCATCACTGCATAACCTGCCGCCGAAACTACTGTCGCCTGAGGCAGCCGAAGTCATCATGGGTTATGACTGGCCTGGTAACATCAAGCAGCTTCAGGGAGTTATTGAACAGGCTTTTTTCCGTACTACTGGTGAGGCTATTACACCGAACGATATTATTATGCCTGGTGAGCAGGGGCTCAGCAAAGCCTGGAAAGAAGATAAAGATGCCTTTGTTGAAGCCTGGAAGGCAGCTGGGGGCAATATCAGCCGGTTGGCTAATATGCTTGATGTCAGCCGGGTTACACTGTATCGTTACTTAAAAAAATATGGTTTGGATAAGGATTAAGGAGGAGACCTTTTGCGACTGAGAAAAAAGCCGTGGATTGCTGAAGCGCTAACCGGCTTTACGAATATAGTACAAAACCCTGGTGAAGAACTGAAAGGTAAGTGGGCTGACTTGTTTGGCAATCAGCTCCCGCTATATGTTGAGCTAGGGACAGGCAGAGGTAAGTTTATTGCTGGTATGGGCGAACAATATCAGGATAAAGCAAACTTTATCGGTATTGAGGCCCAGAAGGATGTTCTCTACGACGCAGCTGTAAGAGCTAGGGAAAACGAGCTGACTAATGTTCGTTTGCTGGTGTTTAATGTTAACGAGCTGCTGACGATCTTTGCGCCGGGAGAGATTGACCGGTTGTATATTAATTTTTGCGACCCCTGGCCAAAGAACCGTCACGCCAAGCGGCGGCTGACTCATGCCAGATTCCTAGAAAAATATCAGACGGTTTTAAAGGCAGGCGGCCAGCTATGCTTCAAAACAGATAACAGACCATTGTTTGAATTCTCCTTAGAGCAGTTTAGCCAGTTTGGTCTGGCAATTGACAATATTACCTATGATCTTCATAACAATGGTTTTGCCGGAAATGTTATGACCGAATATGAGTCGCGGTTTAGTGCTCTGGGGCAGCCTATACACCGCTGTGAAGTTACCTTCCAAAACAGCTAAGTACTTTATAAGCCATAGTTTTGGGCTGAGCGGTTATTACATTATCTTTTGATGATCAATTAAGCCATACCCAGCATACAATACACTAAATCCTTTTTGTAGGGGGAGTGTGTTGCTATGCCGCGTCATTCGTCTGGTACAGGCAATGTTCTGCCGGTGCCGCCGCTTGATATCGAAGAAGTCAAGTTTTGGTTGCATATCATGGAAGAACATGCTCTTTTCATTAAGACAGGTTTACCTTTTGATCAGACTGATTTGATTGAAGAAGCCAGCGCCTTTGAACGGGAGTTTAAGGCTTTACGTGTACGGGCCGAAAAGCTTCACAATGAGAAAAAATTTGCTGAATTAATTGCTGATACCATGGCGTCTCTTAAAGAGTTTATCAGGTATAAGAGTCTCTTGTTAGGCATGTCGATGACCAATAAGCTGGGCAGTGCCCTGCCGCCGCTCTTTTTTGACCATATCATCCGCGAAGCCGAATATTTTATGGCTATCTTGGAGAAAATTCGCGCTGGTAAGAAATTAGCTGTGGTCAAAGCCCAGGAAGCTGATTTTTGGCTAAGAATTATGGCCGACCATACTAAGTTCATTGGCAGCAGGCTGGACCCGTCTGAGCGCAGTCTGCGTGGTGTCGTCGAGGGGTATGAAGTCGAGTTTGATGACTTGTCGATGCAGAGTAGGGACTATGTAAGCTTTTTTGAGCATAAGCCAATGGATTTGCCTGCTTTCAATCGTTTCCTGCAAGACAGCCGGGCAGCTACGATGCGGCTCAGGGACTTTAAACAGGCAGCCTACGACATGGTTATCGCGAACAGGATGTTAAGTACAATTCCAGCCGCTCTGGCCGATCATGTCCGTCGCGAAGCTGAGCATTTCCTCTTAGTGTTAGCCATGATTGAAAAAGGCATAATTAAGGTGGAAAAAGACTGTGTGGATATGAAATATAAGCATAATACCAAGTATGGCATGATTGTTGACGAAGAGGTTGTTGATTCTGTAGAAACTGCTGATTTTGTAGTGGCTGAAGAAGTTGATGAACGTGACTATGTAGCTGAAGAAGAAGTCATTGATGATATTGAGTTAGATTACACCCCTGACAACGGGCGGGAAAAAGTACTGCCTAATATCGATTCTTTGGATGGGAACGATATTTCGAAAGAAGATCCGGGTGAGATTAAGGCCAAGTATCAGATAAAGGCTGAAGTAATTCCCGAGGTAGCAGTTGAAGTCCCACCTCAACCAACGGTTGCTCCAAAAACCGAGAAAAAGAGTAAATACAAATGGGGCGACAACTGGCCACGGCAGTTAGGCAAAGTAAAAGCATAATATCTACTGAAAAAGAACCCCTCTCGCTTACGCGGGAGGGGTTTGACCTATCTATAGCGAATGATTAGGGGAGAATGGCAATGGTGGATAGCAGCTGCCGCTTGGTGTTTGTGACAGCCAAGAGAGGGCCGCTGGCTAAATCAATCAGGCTTAGATCAGCAAATAGATTACTGGTACCGATGGCCAGCTCAGTACCTGGGATTAAGTACAGACGGGACAGTGAACGCCCAATGGCTAGCCTATCAACAATTTGAGCAGTGTTGAGGTTAATGACGAAAATAGACGCACCGTCTTCGTTGACAATGTATGCGGTCTGATTATCTGGTGCTACGGCGGCATGGCAGGGGTAAGCCGCAAGGCTGCTAGGGCAGCTGGGACATTGAATGGTAACTACAGCTGGTGAGGTACGTTTTTTGCTTAAATTAAACAGGGCAACACCTTCACCGGTAAACG
Organism: Sporomusa malonica; assembly: GCF_900176355.1. Classification (GTDB taxonomy): domain Bacteria; phylum Bacillota; class Negativicutes; order Sporomusales; family Sporomusaceae; genus Sporomusa; species Sporomusa malonica. The sequence goes on from NZ_FWXI01000024.1 coordinate 42,057, forward strand.
CAGTATTCGTAAATGGCACAATCAGCCGGTTAGCAGCTAAAATGATATTTGTGGGAATACCGGCAATATCATATTGCCAGGAGATAGTGCCATCAGGAGCTAATTCCATGACTGTGCCCCCAGCATGGTGTTCCCAGGCTGCATAGATTTTCTCTGCATCAGCCGCCAGACCTACGCAACTGGATTTAGTTGCAGGCGCTCCCAGTGCCTGGCTGGACATAGTAGTCAGATCCAGGCGATATAATGCGCCGCAAGGCTCGGCAAGATAGGCTGTCGTTGCGCTCGTCTCCGGCAAGACAAACTGGGCTGGATAGGGTATGCTTATCGGTAGCCGATAGAGCGATAAACTAGTCAAATTTACTGCTAATATCCCGTTCTTGCCATTGGTAGCGGCGCAGGGCAGGTAAGCTTTTGTATAATCAGGGGTCACGACAAGCTCAGTGGGACTTAGCTCAGGGGAGTAAGCCAACTCGGTCACGATTTCCCCGCTAAGGCCGTCTGCAATAATTATGGCATGGGTGGCAGCGTCAACAGCCAACAGTTTATATGGCTTCACCCCATGCGATCACCTCTTTTTACCCGTAGTTTTGTTATATGATAGGCATCATTCCATATATAATATGGCCTGACGGCTGTTTGGTTAACGTGTTTTTGAAAGGAGCGTCAGCGTGAGCAATAAAAAGATCCAAAAATTCCCCAAGCTATGGGTCAGTCCGGCCGAAGCCGTGTTTTTTATTGCCGGAATCCTGTTTTTACTTGGTACAGTAAATATTTTTAGTGCTAGCTTTGTTCTTGGCGGACAACTGTTCCAGGATGGCTACTTTTTCGTAACCCGTCATCTGGTGTCTTTTGGTATTGGGTTTGTGGCCTTGCTGGTGGTGGCGGTCATTGATTACCGCAAAATTAGCCGAGGCTGGCTGGTGCTTGCCCTAATTGCTGCTATCGGGCTGCTGATTGCTGTCCATTTTGGCGGGGAATATGCGAATGGCGCCAGGCGCTGGCTTAAGATTGGAAGCTTTCAGTTTCAGCCGTCCGAAATTGCTAAACTTATTACCATTATGGTTACGGCCGCCTATTTAGGCGTGCAGCTTGATCGGGGGCACCCTATATCCCTTAACTCATGGCCGCTGGGAGTAACGCTGGTTATGGGTGTACTGGTGCTTAAGCAGCCTGATATGGGGACCGCCGCCGTTATTGTTGGCTTGAGCCTGGTGATGTATATTTTAGCAGGTATTCCTAAACAAGAACTTACCCTTTTAGGTATAACTGCGGTAGGTATGACCATCTATCTGGTATATGCTGCTGCCTACCGGGCTGAGCGGATCTGGGCCTGGCTTGATCCATGGGCTTATCAACAGACATCAGGCTATCAGACAGTGCAGTCACTTTTGGCGATTGGTTCAGGCGGCCTATTTGGATCCGGCCTAGGTATGGGGGCCAGTAAGTTTCACTATTTACCTGAAGCCCATACCGACTTTGCTTTTGCTGTATTATGCCAGGAAATGGGGTTTGTGGGAGCTGGGCTGATACTTATGCTCCTGGGAGCAATGGCTTGGTATGGGCTGCAAATTGCCCGCCGCGCCCCTGATGGCTACGGCTTTATGCTGGCAGTAGGTGTGACAACCCTGGTGGTGGGACAGGCTGTCGGTAATATAGCTATGGTATCAGGGGTCGTTCCGGTGACTGGTGTACCGCTGCCGTTCATTAGCTTTGGTGGTACGTCACTTATTGTCAATTTTGCAGCCATCGGTCTCTTAATTAGTGTTGGTCGCAGGACCTGCGCCAAAGGCTTTCAGCCAGGTCAAGCCAATCCGCCGTCTAACCGCTCAAAGCTAAAACTGGTGAAGAAGGAAGGACGTCCGACTCGGGCTTAAACCCTAGTGTTTAAAGGTTCCCTTTTACGGTAATAATTACTAATGAAATGATATTTATATTCATCATTAGTGATTGAAATTGACTTATAACGTCCAGATGCTAGGCGTCATGCAGATGGGCGTTAGAAGGCAATTTCCTTAAAGGGGGCCTTCTCTTATGGTCTGGTTAATTCGAGCAGGAGCATACCTTTTTAGCGGCTTAACAGTATGGCAGTTTATTCAGGGAGTTGGGACACCAGAGGCAGTAACCATGTCCCACCACCTGGCACTTGATCAGCCCCATGGGATGGTGTTTGGTGTATGTGCCGGTTTTAGTGCATATACTGGTCTGGATGTTACGCTAATCCGCTTGGCCTGGGCATTGTCGGTGCTATACCATGGGGCAGGGATTGCTTTGTACATTTTGGCATTCCTCATCATGCCTGTTGCATAGTGTATAAAGAAAACACGGCTTGCGCCAAGCCTTTGGCGACGGCGGAAGTCGATGTTGCCCTTATCCAGACGGAAAGTTATACTTTCTTACAGGAGAATAGTAGATTCGGTAGGCTTTCAGGCCTGCCGAATTTTTTTTATGCCGATGCGGTGACATTTGCTTGTCGATTCACATAAAATACACTAGGTTAGTGAGAGGAGGCTTTTCTTTGTGAGAAAAAAGACCAGAAGTCCAATGTATGTTAAGCCCGGAAAAAACAAAGTCATGGAAATGAAAGATGACCTTCATGACATGGATGATATGTGTGAGATGGAGATGGATGACATGGACGATATGGACGATATGTGTGAGATGGAAGACGAAATGGACGATATGCCTGCTAATAAACAGTGCTATGGCAAACATATGGGCGGAATGAAAGGCATGGATAAAAACATGTGTGACAAGATGCCTGAGTGCATTCTGCTGGCACACGCCTATGTTCCGTGGCAGACTTATGAAAAAGCTTTTACTCCACCAGAGGCGCTCATGAAGGGCACGCTGTTTCCAGAACTTTGGGGCGTCTACCCAATACCGAAATAGATTAAGCATGGAGGTGTAGAGTAAGTGAAGTATGAAAAACAAATAATGATGCTTAGAAAAATTCAGGAGATGGAGTTTGTTGCTATAGAGCTTAACCTTTATCTTGACACCCATCCCTGTGACCGGGATGCGATTAATGATTTTAACTGTGCAGTAGAAGTGCTGCAAAAGTATAAAGAAAAGTATGAAGCTGAATATGGGCCGCTCCTGAACTTTGGTTTTGGCGGCGCGTCCCGGGAGCCGTGGCAGTGGGTCCAAGGGCCTTGGCCGTGGGAATTATAATTTTGTGATAGGGGAGCAGTGGATATGTGGATATATGAAAAGAAACTTGAACATCCTGTACGCGTCACCTGCCCGGACGTAAAATTTGCAAAAATGGTAATAACCCAATATGGAGGCCCTGACGGCGAGCTGTCGGCTTCGCTCCGGTATTTTAACCAACGCTATAGCATGCCGACAGATAAAGCTAAAGCTCTACTTACGGATATTGGAACAGAGGAACTCGCCCATATGGAAATGATTGCTGCACTGGTATATAAACTTGTTGATGGTGCTTCCTGCGAAGACTTTAAAGAAGCTGGCTGGGAAGGTCAGTATGTTCAGCATAATCATGGGCTTTTCTGGACAGATGCTAACGGCATCCCCTGGAGTGCTAAATATATCGCCTGTCTTGGCGATCCAATAACCGACCTTACGGAAGATATGGCAGCAGAGCAAAAAGCCCGTACTACTTATGAGCATCTGATTGCTTGTACAGAAGACCCTTGTGTGAAAGATACTCTTCGTTTCCTCTGGGAAAGGGAGGTTGTTCACTTTCAGCGGTTTGGCGAGACCTTGAATGATGTGCAGGAGTGGATGTGCAAGGCTAAGCATATGTGGAATGGGCATAAGTGTGGGTGTGAGTAAGTAGCTTAAGAGGTTGAGTAATAAGCATAATTGAAAGCAACCTGGCAATCAAAGTGAACACGAAAGGGAATCGGTACGTTGTCTCAGGGACAACATACCGGTTCCCTTTGTTCTTCGTATCCCCCTGCATTAAGGGACATGGGTACTCAGAAAAATTAACCTGATAGTTCGTTACTTTTCGCCCTGCCCTGCGTTTATAGTATTAGAAAAATATGGCAGATAAAGAAATCCTGCCATTTAGCACCATGAAAAAGGAGGCTGAAAGGATGAAACGATTATTTATCATCCTATTCCTAGTTTGTTTTATTACCACCACTTGGGCAGCTCCACTAAGCTTTGTAGACAAAGTTAAACAGGCTGCAATAGCAATGGAAATTAACGCGAATGGTATGCCGGTAGAGGATCTGCTGGCTCTATTGAGTGAGCAGAGCGGCATTCGCATCCTGGCTGTTCCAGAAGTAGCCGGAAGGAAGATTGATCTGAAGGTGACGGCAAGAGAGACGCTTGAACAGGTATTGAGTGCACTGAGCAAGAACTACCAGCTAACTTACCGCCTCAACGAAAAGAGGAATGCCATCATTGTATTTCCAGCGCCATACCATGATGAATCATACAAGCTACCGTCCTCTAGCGTTATGAGCAGGGCTAACTTGTTTGATGAGTGGCAACTTCGGGTAAGTATGGCTCCAGGGGTGGTAGGGCCATATCAGCATGGCGGGTCATTCGATACGGAAGAGTATAAAAGAAGCTATGACAACCAATATCAGGAGGTTGCTAGTTCACCAGTTTCTGTTCTTGCGACAGATGTGGATACTGCTGCTTATAGCAATGTACGCCGATTCCTCAATTCCGGTAAACTGCCACCGCCAGACGCAGTTAGAACAGAAGAAATGCTTAATTATTTCGCCCATGACTATCCGCAGCCAGATGGTGAGCATCCTATTTCGGTGACAACAGAGGTGAGTGCTTGTCCGTGGCAACCAGGTCATCAACTGGTGCTTATCGGTCTTCAGGGGAAAAACTTCGGGGCAGAAGAATTACCGCCCAGCAATCTGGTGTTTCTGATTGATGTCTCAGGATCAATGGCCGAACCCAACAAACTGCCGCTTTTACAGACGTCGTTCAAGATGCTGGTTAAGCAGTTACGGGAAGAAGATACGGTATCCATTGTAGTTTATGCCGGCCAGGCTGGAGTAGTGCTGGAACCTACTTCTGGAAGGGAAAGAACAAAAATCGACAAGGCCATCGATAGCCTGAAAGCCGGCGGTTCAACAGCAGGTGGGGAGGGAATTCAACTGGCCTACCAAATTGCCCGGGAAAATTTTCGCCGGGATGGCAACAACAGGGTTATTCTTGCTACAGATGGCGACTTTAACGTCGGCGTATCCAGTGAGGGAGAGTTGACGCAGTTGATCGAAGAGCGACGCAATGACGGGATTTTTCTTAGCGTGATCGGTGTTGGGACTGGCAACATCAAAGACAATAAGATGGAGGCACTGGCCGACAAGGGCAACGGTATGTACGCTTATCTTGACAACGCCCAGGAGGCGGCAAAGGTGATGGTTGGCCAGTTGGCCAGCACGCTGTATACCATTGCAAAAGATGTCAAAGTGCAGGTGGAATTTAATCCGCTACAAGTGAAGTATTACCGGTTGATTGGTTATGAGAACCGGATTCAGGATAAACGTGATTTCCGTGACGATAAAAAGGATGCCGGTGACATGGGGGCCGGACATTCGGTCACAGTACTCTATGAGGTGATTCCTGCCAACTCGCAGGAAGTGGTTGGAACGGTCGAGCCGCTGCTTTATCAGCGTTCTGAACCAGTGCCGAGCGAAGATCTGCTGCAAGTTAAAGTACGCTACAAGAAACCTGCCGAGAGTGCCAGTATTCTAATCGCCAAACATGTTGGCACTGACGAAACAGTAGAGGGATCATCAGCACGATTCCGGTTTGCTGCGGCTGTCGCCGAATATGCCCTGCTGCTGCGTAATTCGGAATTCAAAGGGCAGTCGTCTTACCCGCAGGTGCTAGAGATGGCTTCGGGAGCCAAAGGAAGAGATAACGAAGGCTATCGAGGTGAGTTCATCCGGCTGGTAGAAATCAGCCAGCTGCTGGATGAACGGTAATGATCGCAGCTTCGTCCAGTCAACGGCTCAGGTGGTAGGACCAATGTTATTTCGGTAGGTGACGGTAAGTCAAAACAGCAGGAACATTGTAGCTAGATGCCGAATAAAAGCACAAACATTTTAAGGGGGAGTCTATGTGTACGTTGAAAACAAGCCGCAGACAAATGAAGAAATACTGGCGGCATTTAAATTAGTGCTTCCTTACCTTAACCGGATAGTTCGAGAAGATATGGCGGTTGGGCTTACCGATTTAAAAGAGTATATTGATTATCACCGCGCCAAAGAATACGAGTTAGATCTTCCAGCCGGTAAACCAATAAGGGGAATCAGTACTATTGAGGAATGTATCCGTACAGGCAAAGACACGTATGCCGATATCCCACCTGAGGTTTACGGCCGAACGATTAAAACGATATTCACACCAATCTACGGTGTAAATAAAGAAATAATCGGAACGTTGAGTTCAGGTATTGATCTAAAACATAGTCTTGATTTGGTGAATAATGTGGAAGAGTTGGCTAGTGCAACTAGTCAGGTTACCGAAAATGTTCGGCAAATTGCACAAAATGCAAGCGAACTTGCAACTTCAGGTCAACATGTATTTCAATTATCCCAAGATTTAGCTGAGAAGAATAAGCACACTTCTCAGGTTTTAGAATTCATAAAAAATATTGCAGCACAGACAAATTTGCTAGGTTTAAATGCAGCAATTGAAGCTGCTAGGGCGGGTGAACAGGGCAGAGGTTTTGCTGTTGTTGCTGAAGAGGTAAGAAAACTAGCTGAGCAATCGCAAGACGCTACAAAAAGGATTCAGAGTACTCTGCAAGAAATGAATCTTGCAGTAGCAGGGCTTGCCAAGTCTATAGAATCGACTGGGGCGATTAGCCAGGAGCAGGCAGCTACTACACAAGAGATAACAGCAGTCCTTGAGCGAATTAATGTCAATGCCAAGATATTAGAGGACTATGTAGCCCGTTATAAATAGAAAAAAGACAGGGAAGGTTCACATTGAATCGCCCTGTCTTTTTATCATATAGCGTCTTGAACGCCCTCTGCGGGAACGGTCGTGGTTACTGTTAGGTTGGAGATATTAATTTATCCTCTTTTAGAATATGATCAACAAGCCAGCTGATGACAAACTTCAAAATTTCTTTCAAGTAAGCATTTTGTTCATTATCGATTTGCGCATAGTCAATTGAGTTCATTTTGTCGATGAAGTCATTATGTAAAACCTTATGTGATAAAAATTTCGGATACTTTGTGGCTAACATATGAGCTTCTTCTGCTGCAAAATGTTCTTTTGTATAATCTCGTAGTTCTTCAATAATAGCTACAATTGGATCATATTTGTCGGTAATTAATTCGTTATTTAGTAATGTATCGATTTCATTTGCAATCTCAAATAACTTTTTGTGTTGCTGATCAATTAGAGGGATACCGAGTTCATAAACATCTTTCCAGAGTACCACAAAAATAACCACCTTTTTTGTAGATTTATATTATATGACAGTTCTACAATGCGCAGGTAAATCCTGTTTGTAGGTTACATTTTAGTTAAAATCAATGGCAGGTAACCCTCCGCCTGTAAATAGTAAAACAAAGTAGGCCAATAAGAGGGAAATAGAGGAAAAGTACAGAACCATAAGTCGTTATACGGCTTATGGTTCTGTATTTTTCTTAGGTTTAACGCTATCCGGTTTTAGCAAGCAGGGTATACGGTACTTAGAAGGAGTGAGAATTTAAAAATGAACAAGTTTAGCCTATGGTCAAAAGACTTTATTTTTTTGTGTATTGCTAACTTTTTTTATTTTGGAAGTTTTTATTTAATCTTGCCTATTCTTCCCCAATACGTAGTTGAACTCGGGGGGACTCCCAGTCAGATTGGACTGGTCACAGGATATTTTACCTTGGCATCAGTGGTGTTGAGGCCATATCTCGGAAAATATGCAGATGAACATGGGCGGAAAAGAGTGATGCTCTTCGGCGTGGGATTTTTTGCGCTACTTTTTGTGGTTTACAGTCAGGTACAGGAAGTAATTCCCCTATATATATTAAGGATTCTCCACGGGGTTGCCCATGGTGCATTTATAGCTGCTTGCTTTGCCTATGTTGCCGAGCTGGCCCCGGTTGAGCGCCGGGGCGAAGTCCTCGGGGTTTTTGGTGTGTCCAATGTAGTTGCTATGGCTCTTTTTCCTGCCTGGGGCATTGCCATTATCAAGAGTACCGGTAATTTTGCGGCGTTATTTACCCTTTCGTTCGCTATCGCGGCAGCCGCTTTTTTGGCGGTCGCGTTTGTCAAGGAAGTCAAGCCACAAGTGAAAAAAGCAAAAGCAGAGAGCATCTTTGTTGTAGCAAGGCAGCGGGCTGTATGGGTTGCATCACTCACATTGTTTGCTGCAGCGACCACCTATGGAGCAATTATAACTTTTCTCCCGGTATATGCGCCTGAACGCGGAATCAGTAATTTTGGTGTATTCTTTTCTACTTACGCCGGTTTTACGCTAATTAGCCGGGTGGTGGCAGGAAAACTGTCTGACCGGTTTGGCAGACGAGCGGTGATTATTCCATTTATGTGCCTTGTAGCTATTGCCGTATTCTTCTTCCCGCTGCTATACGATAGTTATCTGTTGATGTTCATCGGTGGCTGCTTTGGACTGGGAATTGGAGCTTTCATGCCGGCTTTGAGTGCTTATGTGGTTGATGAGACAGCACCTAAGGACCGGGGAAGCGCATTGGCTTTCTTTACAGCATTTATGGATTTGGGGATCACCGCTGGCTCGGTAGTGTTAGGTTTGGTCGGTGGATACCTGGGGTACGACTCAATGTTTGTAATTGGAGGAATCATTGTTGTTATGGGAATTTTGTTATTTGCTATTGGTACAAGAACGAGTTACTCTGCTCACGGGCGTACAGAGTAATTTGGCTCCGCAGGTTAGCTTTTCAGTTTAAAACTGGCACATGCTGTGTGTGTGTAATATTCTGCATTTCCTCCATTTACCTGGATGTTGTCTAACGTACATAAGTTGTTACTATGATAAGTACAAGTCTCAACCGTGCACTTTAGACAGTCACATGAACCTGTGCTCAGTACATTATTTGTAAGCTCAGAGTACAGAAGGTTGTTCAAAAAAGAACCACAACAAGTAGATCGTTCTTCTTTAGCAGAACTGCCAACGATGTCAACGCAATTTGCATAGCATACAAAAGATTTATTGTGCGAACAACTACTCACTTCACAGTTAATTTTAGCCACTTTTAGGCCCCCCTTTTTATTTAAAATACCTATCCAATAAGCCTTTAAAGGCACAGCCATGCCTGGCTTCATCCTTGCACATTTCATGAACGGTATCGTGGATGGCATCAAAGTTATGTTGTTTAGCTAATGTCGCAAGCTGCTTTTTCCCATCACAGGCACCATACTCAGCTTCTACTCTCGCGCTTAGATTAGCTTTCGTATCTGCCACCACCACTTCACCGAGGATCTCAGCGAATTTGGCAGCATGTTCGGCTTCCTCAAAGGCAATTCTCTTGTATGCTTCAGCCACTTCCGGGTAACCTTGCCGATCAGCTTGACGAGACATGGCTAGATACATTCCGACCTCAGTACATTCTCCGGTAAAATTAGCCCGTAGAGCAGCTAACATTTCTTCTGGAATGCCTTTAGCGATTCCAATTCGATGTTCATCTGCCCACGCCAAGTCTCCTGTCATTTCTTTAAATTTATCCTTACTGGCCTTACAAACAGGACATTTATCAGGCGCTTCTTCCCCTTCATGAACATAGCCGCAAACTGCGCAAACAAATTTTTTCATCGTGTTCCTCCCGCTTTTTTAAAAATGAAACATAGCTGTCTACAAGATAGTGTTAGACTTTTTTTGTATTTAATACTGGGGTTTACACAGTCACTTCGTCGATCTACACTTGCTTCAAACAGAGATAGCATCGTTAGGTGTGTTAATTACAGGCCATACTATGAGAAGACCCTAGAAACACTATTTCTAGGGTCTTCTCATAGGTAGCGATAGCTCCAGGGTTGCTACGCTCTGACCAACGATTGTTTAAAACTATCATACAATACATAATAAGTATTATGTATTTAGGTTTATCCAGCTTATAGTATAAATATAATGACTTAGAGAGGTAGATCCACTTATGAAAGAGCAACAAAATTCGAAACACATCGTAATCGTTGGTGCCGGTTTTGGCGGAATACGGGTAGTTCGCGCATTAAGCGAAGCGGATGTACAGATTACTCTAATTGACAAGCATAACTATCATCTGTTTCAGCCATTATTGTATCAAGTTTCAACGGCCACTTTAGGCATTGATGATATTGCATACCCTGTGAGGGCGATGATAAAAGGTCAAAAAAATGTTCTTTTCCGGATGGGAGAGGTAACCAACATTGATTTTGAGCGTAAGTCAGTTATGCTTGACACCGCGGAGATAGACTATGACTATCTTGTGTTGGCTACAGGTGGGGTTACAAATTACTTTGGGATTGAAACCGTTGAAAAGAATGGTTTTGGGATGAAAACGCTGGATGAGTCGGTAACCATTCGCAACCACATCCTCCATCAATTTGAATTAGCTTCCTACGAAACAGATATGGATAAACGTCGTGCCCTGCTGACTTTTATTGTTGTTGGTGGCGGGCCGACTGGCGTCGAGTCTGCTGGTGCCTTATCTGAGTTAATTTATTTAGTTATGGAGGAGGAGTATCATAATCTAAATTTTAAAGAGGTAAGAATTGTATTAGTTGAGGCTTCGGACAAAGTTTTGGCGTCTATGCCTGAAGAATTACGAGAAGTTACTGTCGAAACATTAATCAGCAAGCATGTTGAAGTACGGCTTTGTGTACAAGTTACTGATTATGATGGTGAGCGTTTGATCCTCAAAGGTGGCGAAATAATTCCCACACGTACAGTCATCTGGGCAGCTGGAATAAAGGCGGCTCCCATACTAGACAAATTGAATATTAAACAAGATCAGGCTCGACGTGCTATTGTCAATGAATATTTACAATTACCAGATCACCAGGATGTTTTTGTAATCGGTGATTCCGCCCATTTTGAGTATAATGAGCGGCCTTTACCGATGATTGCACCTGTAGCGATTCAACAGGCAGATGTTACAGCAAAAAACATTAAAAATCTTATCAAGGAAAAACCACTAGAAAAATTTGCGTATAAAGATGTCGGGAGCATGGCGACAATTGGAAGAAATGCAGCCGTAGTCCACATGGGACGTATTAAATTAAAAGGATTTTTTGCTTGGTTAATCTGGTCTCTGGTACACATCTTGCGGCTGATTGATTTCCGGAACCGTTTTGTCGTATTTATGAAATGGGTATGGGAGTATGTATTCTATGACCGCCTTGTTCGCATCATTACCCGCCAATAAAAAAGGTGGGCGTGTTAAAAACTATGTCTTTAAGATCTCGAGGGTTTGTAATACCCATAAAAACAGTCCGTATCACCTAGCGGTGGTACGGACTATTTTTATGAATTTATAACCATAGTAAGGTAAATATATGACAAGAAGAAGTGGGATAGCATATTGCAAATTTGGGAATAGTATAGAATAGCTTGGAAAAAGTGAGGTGATCTCTAGGTTTGCTTCGATTTCGCAATCATCCCATTGTGATTTTTACTGCATTGCTAACAATTTATACGCTGTGTAATTCGATTTCTGCATTTTTTAAATAAGAATTAAACCAAAGTAGCCACTCTCTACCGAGAGTGGCTACTTTGGCATTGCTCTCAAATACATTACGTAGGGCTAAAGATTAACTCTGAACTTCTGAGGACAAACCGGCATCTGAAACTGTTTCGCTGCTGCTGGAAGCTGGATCTGGAACTATATCAGGTTCACGGTTATTATTTAATTTTGCGAGCAAATCAATAATCTGTTTGTTTTGTGCAATCATGATTTCTTGATTTTTTGTCATTTGCTCAAGCGGAGACAGTGCGGCCTGAATTTTTTCTACCACATATTTTATAATTTTATCATAAGAAGCCAACATAATACCCCCCTATATTTCTTGGTATATTATATTGGCAATGAGCGTAAAAGGTGAGTTATAAAAAACAAAATAAAAAGAGGAAATCTAATTATCTAGGAAGAATTATCCATAATATCGTTAATCTATGTTGTAGGAGGGGTATTATGTCAGATCAAAAGCCTGATTTTAAAGAGCTTGCTGAAGCAAGGCGCTCGGTTAATTTTTTTGATCCTGAAAAGCCGCTGGATGACCTGACGTTAAAACAGATTATTAATCTCGCAGTGCTTGCGCCGTCTTGTTTTAATGTCCAGCCATGGCAGATTCTAGCTGTAAAATCAAAAGAAAAACGTGAAGAGATCTACAATACTGCCTGTAAGCAGCCCAAGATAGTCGAGGCACCAGTAGTCTTAGCCGTTATTGGTAACAAAAATGGCTATAGGCGGGACAATCCTATTTGGGATGAAAAAATTAAGCTAGGTTATGCTACACCAGAGGCAGTAGAAGGCTCAGTAAGCTATGCTGATACCGTATTGTTTCCTGAAAATGAGCAAAAAGTGGCGTTTGCCGCCAGTAACAGTGCTCTGCTTGCCATGAGTATTATGTATGCGGCTAAGTACTATGGAGTTGATTCTCATCCCATGATTGGCTTTGATGAGCCAAAGCTGCGGGCCTTTTTCGGGTTGCCGGATAACCAGTTGATTACCATGCTGATCTGCCTCGGATATTTTGACCAGAGCAAATCTCTCTACCCCAGGCAGAAGCGTTATACCTATGACCAGATTGTAAAAGAATTCTAAAGAAAACACGGCTTGTGCCGAGCCTTTGGCGACAGCGGAAGTCGATGTTGCCCTTATCCAGACGGAAAGTTATACTTTCTTACAGGATAAAGAAAAGGACCTCCGTTTGTGGCTCGGAGGTCCTTTGGTCTACCAGAATTTATAACGCAATTCTGTTGACATAAGAACGACTAAGGCTTCTGCCGGCGTCCTGAAGGACTTGGCACAAGCCAAGTCTTTTCTTATGATTTCAATCCTCTTCAGGGCTTTGGGTGGTTTTGTTGTGTTTTGGTTGATAATCATCAGCCGCTTTTGACTCTTGTTGGGTTGATGGCGAGCTTTTACCTTTTGCCCGCTGTCGGCTACGAAACTGATCGAGAGTTCTCCCGCCCATTGCATAACCTCCTTATAATATTATCAGTACTATGTTTCCTAAGTATAGAGATGTGTAGTTTAGCCTATGATTATTCAACAAACTTGCACATAAAATTGGCCTCCGTTCGGAGGTCAATTTTTATGCGCAATCTAAAAGCAGGTTTTGCCTGCATAGATTTAATCACTGCTCTTAACAGGATTTTTCTTATGATCGGCAGAATCATTAATAATGTTTTCTGTCAGGCGTTAGGCCAGACGGTAGTCTACCGGTGAAGGAGAATCGCAATGAAGCTCGGAGAACTAGTTAAAAATCAAAAAGGATTCCGCTTATCAGGGATATACCGAATTTCTCGGTTTGAAGTGAAAACAGCTAAGAACGGCAAGGCATATGGGGATTTTCTCGTTAGCGATCATAGCCTTGATGTGCCGGCAAAGTATTGGGATATATCAGGTGAGCTAGTCATGCTTTTACAGCAAAACGTTGTAGTCCGTGTTGAAGCTATTCTTGATTATTTTAAAGAGGCACCACAGCTAATTATCGAGGGTGTTTCCGTACCCTCCCGCAACGAGATTGATGAAGCTCTGAAAAGCTTGGGTATGATGGCTTCACAAGATATTGATGAGATGGTTCAGGAGCTAATGGCAAGCATCGCTGGCGTTAACAATAAATCATTAAGAGAAATGCTTGAATATATCTTTGTTGCTAACAAATCGTTTGCTGAAAAGTTCAAGCGTCACCCCGGAGCTGTAAAAAATCACCATGCCTGTATCGGCGGTCTGCTTCAACACACGCTGGAGGTTGTGAAAACCGCTTTAGATTATTGCGCGCGCAATGGCAGGATAAATAAGGATTTATTATTAGCAGCAGCTTTAGTGCACGATATAGGCAAGGTGAGAGAAATTGACGTAGATGCTTTTGGCATGCCAGTTGGTTTTACAAAAGAAGGGAAACTCTTGCGGCATATCTATTTGGGCATGGAACTGGTTGAGCAGGCTTGCCGGGAAGTTGCAGCAGAGCACGAACTAAGCTTAATACTTAAACACTGCATCTATTCACATCATGGGCAGGCAGAGTGGGGAAGTCCGGTTGAACCTATGATCCTGGAAGCCGAACTGCTGCATTATTTGGACAACCTAAGTGCGAAAACCGAACAGTTCATCCGGGAAGAAGACCGGGCAGAGCCTGGTGGTTTTACTAGGAGCTATACCCTGCGGCGTGATGTATATAGGCCAAGTAGTGATTGTATATGAGAAAGGTTTGTATTTACGCTTAAATAGCGGTAAAATATATAGTACGCAATTAATAAGTATGGTGGTGTTACATTGACAAGCCCAAATATCTATCAGCAGGCTGTGCGCGACATTTATGAGGCCATTGCCGGCGAGGCTGCCGTTAAAACGATTAAAGCCCAGTACAATGCCATAATTGAAGGCAAGACATCTACCCATGAAGCCGATCTATACTGGGAGTTTACCGATGGTGATATAACATATAAAGCAGTCATTCAGGCCAAAGAACAGGTGGGTTTGGGTGAACTGTTTACCTTTCTTAGAACTGTCAGAGATATACCAGGGCAGGTTATGGGGGTGATTGTGACCCAGCCGGTATACCAGAAAGATATTAAGGACATGGCAGCTAATGCAGGGATTATCCTCTATGAACTTATTGCGCCAGTCGTCCAGGATATCTGGGAGCCTGTTATCAGTAACATCCAAATTAATGTGGACAAATCCTGGGTTAAAGCGGCTAAGGAAAAGGTTGGGCTAGGGGACGAGCCTGTCCAAATGAATGCAAACCCTAAATATACCTTTATATATGATGAGCGCGGCAATTGCCTGGATTCGGTACAAGGTGTTTTTGACAGCTATAGCAGACGGCGAGCTGCAGCCGGTACCGGACTGCAGACTGTTGTTCATACCTTTGCTGTACCCGTATTCCTGCAAACAAACCACGAATTAGTGCCTTTGATCAAACTGGATAACATAACCTTTGATTTAGAGTTTGTTAATGTCAATCAAATGCCTGGGGAAGATATGCTGGCATCTATACTTAATAATATCTTACGATATTTTGGCCACTGAACATAAAAAAAGAAGTCCTGGCGGCGATTTACCGCTAGGGACTTCTTTTTAGTTGAATTTATGTTCGCCGAACGGGATATCGATAATTTTTGTAATCTTGTCTGACAACTGGATGTTAAAAAGAAAATCCTGCTTATTTAGATGAATTGTCTGGTTATTATCCAGCCGAAGATCAATAGCTTTTATCGGAGAACGGTCGTTGAGATTAATGGAGAGGCTGTGGTCTGACTTCAAAATCATATAATTATCAAGATTCACCAGTTCGGTCGTCGGCTTTGGCGTATTCTGCAGCGACTCTGACCAAATAATTGGTGCTATCTCGGCTGATACAGGCTGGGTCAATAAGAGAATAAGGGCTAAACAAACCAGACTCGTTTTCATGCGCAACTCCTCCTTCTATCAATGTTAGTTTAGCATATATATGGATAACATTAAAGAGACATTTGTCCTAAGATTTGGTATCAAGTCCTGGGAGGCAAGTCTGGTCAAGCATTGTATTGATTCAACAGAGGTGTTGAGGTATAATTAAATCAGAACGTATGTTCCGAAAAGATCTAGTGTGAGGTGAACCTATGCAGCGCTGGATTATTCACGTGGATATGGATGCCTTTTATGCAGCTGTTGAGCAGCGAGACAACCCCGATCTGCGCGGCTGCCCGGTTATTATCGGTGGTATTGGAACGCGTGGTGTTGTTTCAACAGCTTCCTACGAAGCCCGTAAGTTCGGTGTTCATTCGGCTATGTCGTCCATTGAGGCTAGACGGCGTTGTCCACAGGGTATCTTTTTGCCGCCTAACCATGAAAAGTATAGTAAAGTTTCGCAAGAAATCTTAAAGATATTTGCCGATTTTTCCCCCATGGTCGAGCCCTTGTCGTTAGATGAGGCTTTTCTGGACGTGACTGGGATGGAGGGACTTTTTTCTGATCCAGCCGACATTGCCGCCAAAATTAAAGAGCGCATCAAAGCTGAGCTTGGCCTAACGGCATCAGCTGGGGTAGGTCCCAACAAATTTTTAGCCAAGCTGGCATCTGATATGAGAAAACCGGACGGACTGATGGTGATCTGCCCAGAGCAGGTGGCCACTGTACTCTCGGACCTTCCGGTTACCCGGTTATGGGGTGTGGGGCAGACTACCGCGCAGACCCTTAATAAGTTAGGTCTTACAACGATTAGGCAGGTTGCCCAAGCTGACCCAGAGATACTAGCCAAGCATTGCGGCCAACTGGGTTATGTCATCCATCAGCTGGCTAACGGCCAGGATGACCGGCCAGTGATTACTGAGTGGCAGCCTAAATCGATTGGCAAAGAGAATACCTTTGCCGTAGATGTGAGCAGTAGAGAAGACCTTAAAACCGAGCTGTGGGCGCTTGTTGAAAAAATAGGCTGGCGGCTTAGGCGTCAAGGGCTAAGCGGGCGTACAATCACGGTTAAAATACGTTTTGCCTCATTCCGAACCATTACCCGCAGCCGGACACTGGCGGTAGCCGCTAATCTTGATGAAACCATTTACCACATTGCTGAAGAGATTATTACCAATCTTACTTTGAATGAAGGAGTAAGATTGCTTGGTGTGACGGTGAGCGGGCTGGTGGCTTTTGGTGGGCAGATGTCGCTGTTTGACCAGGGAGATGAAAAAACGCTGGCTGTTGCAAAAGCAGTGGACAATTTGAAAGAACGGTTTGGCGAGGGGGCCGTCACCCGCGGGCGAGCGCTGATCGCACGTCAGCAATAGTGGCACTAAAGCCTGGGCTGGCGTGCTAGCTTATGGCGCAATGTGTCAGCAATCTGACTTGCGTTTAGACCGGTAATGTTGAGCATAGTCGTGGTAGGGTGATCAGATGTGGTATAATGGTAATTACCAATGCTAATATCAGCATGGTCAGGATAGTCTGTAAAACAGGCATCTGTATCAGGATGGTAACTGGCAAAAAGACAGGCGTCAGCCGCCTGACCAGGCTTGGAGTGAGCAGTGCTGTCCACTACCCGAAAGCCATGGGCTGTAAGCTCGTTAGCCAGTTTTTGGTTATAATGGGCTAATAATACCGTTTTTGGCATGAGGAGCACCCTTTCTACACATGATAGTTTTAATATGGATGGGTGCCGGGGTAAATATGTAGGAGGGATTCTTAAATGATTAACCGTAAACGGGTGCTTGATGAATTTTATGAGTTAGTGCAGATTAAATGTTCAACCAGGGCAGAGCGCCAGGTGGCTGATGTCATTAAACAGAAACTGACAGATTTACATGTGGAAGTGTCAGAGGATACTACCGGCAGCAAAATTGGTGGTAACTGCGGCAATCTGCTGGCCTTTCTTCCTGGTACAGTAGCCGAGGCGCCCAGTGTGCTATTTACGGCTCACCTTGATTGCGTTGAACCGTGTGGCGACATTAAGCCTGTATTAAAAGATGGAATCATTACTTCGGCTGGCGATACCATTCTGGGGGCTGACGACAAGTCGGGAGTAGTGGCTATTCTCGAAGCTCTGCGAATTGTCGCTGAGGAGAATATTCCCCATGGCAATATTCAAGTTGTCTTTACCGTCGCTGAAGAGGGCGGCCTTAACGGCTCGAAACATATGGACCCAGCACTCTTAAAAGCTGATTTTGGCTATGCTCTGGATTCCAGCGGCTCACCCGGGGAGATCGTAAATATGGCACCAGGTCAAAACAAAATTGATATTACGATATATGGCAAGAAAGCCCATGCCGGGGTTGCACCTGAAGAAGGAATAAATGCCATCGTGCTTGCGGGTAAAGCGTTAGCTGCAGTCAAAGACGGCCGCATTGATCCTGAGACTACGGCCAATATCGGCAGCATCAAGGGCGGTTCAGCAACCAATATTGTACCTGATGTCGTTGAGATTAAAGCCGAAGCCCGCAGCCGCAGTGCCGACAAATTGGCAGCCCAGACCGAACATATGCGGCAAGTATTTGAAGAAACCGTTAAAGCGGCAGGCGGACGTGCTGAGGTAAAAATCGGCAAAGAGTATGATGCCTATGTATTGTCAGAGACAGCGCCGGTTGTGATGCTGGCCCGTCAGGCAGCCGAAAGCATAGGTCTGAAACCTGTTATCAAGGCCAGTGGCGGTGGCAGTGATGCCAACTATTTCAACAGCTATGGCGTTCCAACCGCCGTACTGGGAACAGGCATGTCCAAAGTACATACCGCAGATGAGTTTATCAAAGAAGAAGATCTCTACAATATTGGAGAATTTGCATTAGCGATTATTAAAGCAGCTGGGCAAAGTAAAAAATAGCATTCAATAGCAAAAATTAAAGGCGAGATTGCTTACTATGCTCGCAATGACCTAAGGGTGAGAAACCTCTCATTTCTGTCATTGCGAGCGATAGCGTGGCAATCTCGCTTTTCTTCACTAAAGTATATTCTTCTTTCTGAGCAATCGGCACAGGCCATACATAAATCTGGGGTACAGCCCAGCAGTACGCAGCAGACTGTCACGGATGGCGCGTTCTGCCGGCGGATCGGTCTTGGGGTCGGACAAATACATGGCCAATAATCCATCTATTACTGTTAGAGCAAAGTCTGATTCCGGCAAAGTATTGGCCTGTATCCGTGCTTGTTGGACAAAGTAGCTCAGGCGTGTCAGAGTGTCCTGACTGCCCTCATAATAAGAAACAAAGTTGAGATCTCCGGTTAGGCGATCTTCCGCTTCATCAATAAAATAGTCCAGTAGGATATGCAGACCATTTATCCAGGGGAAATAGGCTGATGCAATAGTATCAGCTTCCCTGGCGGTGAGCGTGGGATTATAGGCCGCGGCGCACAGCATAAACATGCCTAAAGTTGAGCCAGTGGCTGCGGCAAACTCCCAAGGCATAATGCCTGGATAGTCAGGCAGATGCCTGTTTATCCAAGTGAGCATTTTTTCTTCACGAACCGAGGGGGCGAGATGCTTATAGGTCTGAAGCTCACTGTATAGCGTGGCCTGACCCAGCGCCGCGGCTTTGACCAGGTGGTATGCCGGCAGTTTGGCAATTTCTTGCCGGCAGGTAGTTACCAAGCGGCTCAGATAGCCGCCGTCATCTTGAAAGGGGTAGGCCGCATAGTAATCGTTAAGCGGCTTGTCAGGGTCAAGCGCGTCGGTCATTGCCAGATGCAGCTGCCGGAAAGCTGCTTCATCAGCTATTCCGGCCCGGTCGCAGAGATTATCAAGATAGTCGCTAATGGTTTGCAGCGCAACTACGAGTCTAACAAAGTCACGGGTAGGCACGCCCTTATATAAGCTATAGACACTGCCCCCCTGGCAGTGAAATTTTTTTGTGTTAATACTGGCTAAGGCCTGGTCGGCCAATTCGCGTACACCATGATTGGTTGCAAAACGCTGCCAGACTGAGAGCTCCTGGTCAACCAGTGGGAACACCTCCCGAACAAACTTGGCCAGAAGCGTAAGGCCTGAGGTTGTATAAGCAAAGGCTTTAGCCATAGTGTTTCCTCCTAGATAAACCGCTTAGATAATACTATTTTATCGCTATACCTATATTTTGGCAAATCGGAAAAGAGTATACCAGGTACCAGGGCTTTTCCCTAATTGGTATAAGTACAGAATTTATCGAAATATATTGTTGTATCTTTAGCGTGGATAGGGCAGGATTTTTGCAATTAGTGTATAATTTAGAATTAATGTACAATTCGTTAAATTTCTATTATGTGGGGGGATTTTGGGATGAGTAAAAAAACGGCAGCACTGGTTATGGCCATTCTGTTTGTGGCCAGCATTGTTATGGCTGGCTGTGGTGGCGGTGACAAAAAGCCTGCCAGCACGGGCGCAGCTAACGTATTAGTATTTGCGCAGGGCTCTGATCCGCGTGGTCTTGACCCGGCGTATGTTGATGACGGCGAGTCAGCCAAGATTATGACTCAAATATTTGAGGGACTTGTTCGCTACAAGCCAGGGAACACTGAGCTTCAGCCCCTGCTTGCTACCGAATGGACAACAAGTCAGGATGGTAAAGAAGTAACCTTTAAGCTGCGTCAGGGAGTTAAATTCCATGATGGCACGCCATTTAACGCTCAAGCGGTTAAGTTTAGCATTGAGCGCCAGCTACCTCCAAATGTCAAGGAGGATATGCCCTATGCATCCTTTACCTTTGACGGAGTAAAAAAGGTAGAGGTTGTTGATGATTATACTGTGAAAATCATCTTAGAAAAACCATCAGCGCCGTTCCTGGCTAACATGGCTATGGCTTTGGCTGCTCCCATTGTCAGCCCTGAGGCTGTGAAAAAGCATGGTGACAAATTTATTGAAAATCCAGTGGGTACAGGCCCATATAAGTTCGTTAAGTGGGATAAAGGTCAGCAAATTGAGCTGACTGCTTTCGAAAGCTATTGGGGCACAAAACCCAAAATGCCAAAGGTTGTTTATAAATTTACTAAAGAAAACTCTGTCCGGGCTTCTGACCTTATGACTGGTGCTACCGATGTTATGGATGGCGTTGATACCAACGATATCAAAACACTCGAAAGCAAGGGTATGACTGTAATCAAGAGCCCAGGCATGAATATCAACTACATGGGCTTCTTTACCTACAAAAAGCCGTTTGATAATCTGGACCTGCGTAAGGCAATCAGTATGGCGATTAACCGCCAGCAGCTTGTAGAATTCCTGTACCAGGGTCAGGCCAAACTGCCTAATTCGCCGCTGCCTGACTTTATCCCCGGTTATTCCAAAGATGTCAAACCTTATGAGTATAATGTTGAAGAAGCTAAGAAAATGCTGGCCAAAGCCGGTTATCCCAATGGCTTTGAATTTACCTGCATTACCTATTCTAACCCACGGCCTTACAACCCGGTTAATGGTGAGAAACTAGCGGCTGCCGTTCAGGCAGATTTGGCGAAAATCGGCGTTAAAATGAACATCAAATCATATCCGTGGAAAGAGTATAAACAATTTTTGTTTAACGGTGAGGGCGACGCTTACTTCTACGGTTGGATTGGTGACAACGGCGACGCCGATAACTTCCTCATGCTTCTCGAAACAGCACAGATTAAAGGCAGTCTTAACGCCTCTAAATATTCCAATCCCAAAATGGATGCGTTGTTAGAACAAGGCCGTACCACACTGGATCCGGCTAAACGCGCCGCCATCTATGCTGAGGCACAAAAGCTTGCAGTGGAAGACGCTCCCTGGGTGCTGATCAGCCACAGTCTGGATATGGCTGCCCACCGGCCTAATATCAAGGGATTTGCCCTACATCCGGTTGGTATCCATTGGTTAGATATTGTGTCTAAAGAAGCTAAATAATTCATAACAAAAGAAGGTGGTTTCCACGAAATCACCTTCTTTTCAATCCTGTTAGTGAGAGTGAAAAGGAGGCAAATTTGTGGTTAAATACATACTCCGCCGCCTGCTGCTGTTATTCCCGGTGCTTTTCGGTGTGTCACTGGCAACCTTTGTGGTAATGCACATGTTTACTACCGATCCTGCCGCAATCATCCTCGGTCAGCATGCTACCACCGAGCGGGTTGAGGCACTGAGGGAAGAGCTAGGCCTTAATAAACCAATATATATCCAATTTGCTGATTATATCACCAAAGCTGCCCAAGGTGACTTAGGCAAATCGGTCATAACCAAAACCTCAATTACTGATGAGCTTGTTAAACGCTTCCCGGCCACGGTTGAATTGGCCTTAGCTGCTATCGTGATTGCTTCCATCTTTGGTGTTATCTTAGGGGTTGTATCCGCAGTCAAACAAAACTCTTTGTTTGACTACGGCTCAATGGTGGCTGCGCTTATGGGGGTAAGTATGCCAATATTTTGGCTTGGCCTCATGATGATCATTGTTTTTTCCGTAATGCTCGGGTGGCTGCCGGCCTCAGGCAGAATCGGTATTGGCATGACGCCAGAGAATATAACCGGCCTTTATCTTGTGGACTCGCTCTTGACCGGCGATATGGAAGTCTTTAACGATGCACTAAGGCATTTGATTATGCCTGCAGTGGCCTTAGGCTCGTACTCAACAGCTATTATTGCCCGCATGACCCGTGCCACCATGCTGGAGACTATTCGTCAGGACTATGTCCGGACTGCCAGGGCCAAAGGACTTACCGAGCAGGTGGTTATCATTAAACACGCACTGAGAAATGCACTGATTCCCATCGTTACCGTAATCGGCCTGCAGCTGGGTGCGCTTTTAGGCGGAGCCGTCCTGACTGAAACAGTATTTTCATGGCCGGGAATTGGCTCTTATGTGGTAGAAGGTATCTTAACATCAGATTATCCCAGGGTTCAGGGCGCAGTACTATTGATCGGAACGATTTTTGTCATGGTCAACCTTGTTGTTGACATCCTGTACTGCTATCTTGATCCCCGCATCCAACATTCCTAGCAGAGGTGGTGATAAATATGGCAACAAACATCCAAGCTAACCTTCAACCAGCGAATAACCCGGGTATGCCGCCTGCCAAATCACGTAAGGCAGAGTTTTTTGAGCGGTTTAAGGCATCAAACTCAGCGATGATTGGAATAATCATGCTGGCGGTATTGATATTTAGTGCAGTCTTTGCGCCGGCACTTGCGCCGTATGATCCCTACGAAAGCAATATGCCTAATTCATTAAAGCCTCCCACAACTGCTCATATTATGGGTACTGACGAACTGGGGCGCGACATTTTCTCCCGTATTCTTTATGGAGCCCGTATTTCACTGATTGTAGGCATTGAAGCCGTGACGCTGGCGCTAATTTGTGGTGTCATTCTGGGAGCTGTAGCCGGATTTTACGGTGGTAAAATCGATACAGCCATCATGGGCGTTATGGATATTATGCTGTCTTTCCCGAGTATTTTGCTGGCGATCGCCTTTATGACAGTATTGGGGCGGGGGGTAGAAAAGGCGGTTATCGCCATCGGTATTGTCTCAATCCCTCAGTATGCCCGGATTGTCCGGGGCAGCGTGCTGTCAGTCAAAGAGAACGTCTATATTATGGCGGCGCGGGCTATTGGCAGTAGTGACCGCCGGTTGATTTTCGCTCATATTTTGCCTAATGTGCTGGCTCCGATTATCGTCAGAGCTACCATTGGTGTATCTGTCGCCATTTTAGAAGCGGCGGCTCTAGGGTTTCTTGGGCTGGGTGTCCAGCCGCCGACCGCTGAATGGGGTACCATGCTGGGGTCAGGCCGGCAGACCATCTTTAACGCACCGCATATTGTAACCTTCCCCGGGGTAGCAATCACGTTGACAGTCATGGCCTTCAATCTTTTGGGCGATGGTCTGCGCGATGTGCTTGACCCCCGGTTGAAATAGGAGGTACGATATGCTGGAAATTAATAATCTCAAAACCCATTTTCATATTGGCAAACGTGTCATAAAAGCGGTGGATGGTATAAGCATCTCTGTAAAATCAGGAGAAATGCTGGCACTTGTCGGTGAGTCCGGTTGTGGTAAAAGCGTGTCAGCGATGTCAATTATGCGGCTGGTGCCTGAACCTCCGGCCCGCTTGAGCGGTGAGATACTATTTCAGGGTCGCGATATTCTGAAAATGTCGGCCCCGGAAATACGCGATATTCGTGGCAAAGACATCTCTATGATTTTTCAGGAACCCATGACCTCCCTTAACCCGGCTTATACTGTGGGTGACCAGATTGCTGAGTCTGTTCGCGTGCATGGCAATGTAGATAAGCAGGCTGCCTGGCGGCGGGCTGTTGAGATGCTTGAGCTTGTCGGTATTCCTGCAGCCGGGCAAAGAGTAAAGGAATATCCCCACCAGATGAGTGGTGGTATGCGGCAGCGGGTTATGATTGCCATGGCACTTGCCTGTAACCCTAAGCTCTTATTGGCTGACGAGCCGACGACAGCTCTGGATGTAACCATCCAGGCGCAAATCCTGGATCTAATCAGAGATTTGGCACACGAGTTCAATACCGCATTAGTCCTCATTACTCACGACCTGGGAGTGGTGGCCGAGATGGCGCAAAATATGGCAGTTATGTATGCAGGCCGCATTGTTGAGCAAGGGACAGTAGAGGCTGTGTTTAAAGCACCACGTCATCCGTATACCGCGGGCCTGATGGATTCTATCCCACGACTTGACGGCGCGAAAAAACAGCTTTTGCATACTATTGAAGGGGTTGTACCTGACTTAGCCTACCTGCCGTCAGGCTGTACCTTTGCTGAGCGTTGTGAGCATGCTCAGGGCAAATGCCGCCTGACTCAGCCCGAACTGGTTTGTCAGGCTGATGGCCGGTTGGTGGCCTGCCACTACCCGTTGGGAGGTGCTCAGCATGACTGATACTACTCTGTTAGAAGTACGCAACTTAAAAAAATATTTTCCGGTCAGAGGCGGAATATTTGGGAAAATTACTGGGCAAATTCGGGCAGTAGATGATATATCTTTTGCCATCAAAAGCGGTGAAACACTTGGCTTAGTTGGCGAATCAGGCTGTGGCAAATCAACCACAGGCCTGTTGGTATTACGCTTGATAGAACCGACTGCCGGTGAGGTACTATTTGAGGGCCAGGATGTGGCCAAGCTAAACAAAACAGAACTCAAGAACTTTCGCCGCCATGCGCAGATTGTATTCCAAGACCCGTACGCCTCACTTAACCCAAGAATGGCTGTGGGAGATATCATTGGCGAGCCGCTCATGCTCCATAAACTTGCCGCAGGACCTGACCAAACTAAACGGGTTGAAGAACTGCTTAGTTTAGTCGGTTTAGGGCGGCAGCATGCTGGCCGCTATCCCCATGAATTTTCGGGTGGACAGCGCCAACGAATTGGCATTGCACGAGCACTTGCTGTCAATCCTAAGCTGGTGGTGTGTGACGAACCGGTATCAGCGCTTGATGTTTCCATTCAATCACAAATTCTCAATTTACTAGTTGAGTTGCAGCAAGAAATGGGGCTAACCTATCTATTTATAGCGCACGGCCTGAATGTTATCAAACACATCTCAGACCGCATCGGTGTTATGTATCTCGGTAAAATGGTTGAGTTGGCTGAGGGCGGTAAGCTGATTGCTAACCCGCTGCATCCCTACACCAAGACACTGCTATCTGCCATTCCGATCCCGCAGCCAGGCATTAAAAGGAACCGTATCATTCTTCAGGGTGATGTTCCCAGCCCGGCAAACCCCCCGTCAGGGTGCAGATTTCATACACGCTGCCCCGAGTGTCAGGCTATCTGTAGCCAGGAAGAACCGGAGTTCAGGGAGATCAATGGCCGGTTTGTGGCCTGTCATTACCCTGACGTAGTAATGGGTGAGTAGATAAAGAAAACACCGGTGTTGGTATCTTCATACCAGCAGCGGTGTTTTGCTTCTACTCAATAACTAAGTCTAGTTCTAATTCCTTTTTAAACCATTTACGATGATGCTCTGCTGCCTGCCTCTCAATGGTTACTGGGTCGGCTGTTAGCAGGCGAAGACGGGCCTGGTTGGCAGAAACTGACGGAACTACGTCATGTACTAAGCCAAGCTGTGTTGTTTCCAAACTCTCGGCCAAAGCTAACAGGAGAGCTAGCTTACGGGCTATTTGCCAGTCATACTGGTCGAGGAATTCGCTATACAGCTTATTGCGAACATATTTGGCAGAGGCGCCATTGTGCCAGCCAACCACCACAGCTACCAGCATCTGCTCGCGGTGGGTCAGGCCAAACAAGCGGGCATTTTCGACAAGGTAAGCGCTGTGACGGGCATGATCGTAGTAGTTAATGGTAATACCAATATCATGCAGCAGAGCAGCTACCATGAGTAGTTTCTTATCGCGTCTGCCTAATCGTAAAATTGACTGCCAACCGTCAAACATGGTTTCTGCCAGCTTGGCCACATGATAGGCATGCGCTTCGTTGCCCTTGTAGAATAAAAGCATATTATGGGTCGAGTGCATCAAAATATCGGGGATAATCTCAGTCTGCTGCTGTTTGGACAAATAATACTCAAGGAACATGCCTTCACGTACGCCGCAACCGCTAATCACAATGTTAGTGGCCTGTGACAAATCAAGCAGTGATTTGACAATGGTGGTTCCGGCGATAATAATATCAGCCCGCTCACTGCTCAGTCCAGGATATTTGCGGCGCTGGGCTAAGTTGGTTTTGGTAATTGTTCGCCATAACTCATCAAAGGCCATTGGCCCACACCGGTAGTTGTGAACCTTGGGAAAGGGATAGTTCTTGCGCTTCTGGTCCATTTTGGCAATGTTGCGAGCGGTGCCTCCTACGCCAACAATGGGAAGGCCCAGACGCTTAATCCAGGGCAGGCGCTCTAGCCTGGTGACAATATGTTCGCGCATAGACGCTAACTGAGCATCGGTTACTTTATCCTGGGAACCAAATTTTTCGGTAAGATTGACAGCGCCAAATGGTAAACTAAACATCTCAGCCGGATGACGGTCTCTAATCAGGGTTATTTCGGTGCTGCCGCCGCCTAAGTCAAACAGAAGAGCATTGTCAACATCAATGGTATTAATGATGCCGGTATATCCCAAATGGGCCTCGGCTTCACCGCTGATTGCCTGGAGCGGGATGCCAGTATGCTGATGTACCAAAGCAATAAATTCGCTGCCGTTTTTGGCATTGCGCACAGCGGCTGTGGCTACCGCCAGTATTTTGTCTACTTTTACTAATTCGCACATATGGGCAAAGGTTTTCAGCGTGGCAATCGCGCGCCACATAGAATCACGGGTTAGCACCCCTGTTTCAGCCATACCCTCGCTCATCCGTACCGATTCTTTCTGATTGTATACGAGATTGTAAGCGCCATTGTGGTAGATGTGCATAACAATCAGGCGGGCTGAGTTCGAGCCCAGGTCGATGATTGCTACCCGTTCTGTCAAAGTAGTTCAACTCCTAACTTCGGACTAAAGGTATAACTTAGTTATTCGCTATTATTAACAAAATCCTGCTTGCATTAGACTATCAATAAAAATTTTTAGCGAAAATGGTATCTTTGTCAAGGAAAAATTATATTAATTTACTGTTAATTTAGTATTAAGTCCTAAAAAACTACAGGATTTTGCTTCTAGTTGTCGAATTAGTGAATATTATATAAATCAGGGGTTTAGGGGGTCCACTATGGCCAGACATGCTCCCGATAGGTTTGCCGCCATTCATGTCGGCTCAGAGCAGATCGGTGTTATGATTGTTGAATATACCAAGCTAGATAATATTAAAGTTATTGAGCAGAGCTATCGTCAGGTAATGCTGGGAGAGGAAACCTTTAAAACCGGGCGTGTCAGCTTTGGCGCAGTAAGTGAGATTTGCGAGCTCTTAAAAGGGTATGGCCGCCTGCTTATCGAGTATGGGGTGCGCGATTATCGCCTAGTAGCGACTACCGCCATTCGCGAAGCACAGAATCAGCCATATATCATTGACCAAATCAAAGTAAAAACTGGCTTTACCGTTGAAGTTGTTGATATGCCCCAGGAAATTTTCTATAAATATGTATCACTAGTTAAAACCGTGAATGACCGTGGTTTGATGAGCCAGGAAGACGGGATGCTGTTTGTCGATATCTCCTCAGGCGGTCTTGGCTTTACACTATACAAAGATGGGGGCCTCACCTATCAGCAGAACATTCACATTGGTGCACTTCGCATCAAAGAGAGCTTTGACAAAAGCCAGCGTGACTCAGCCCACTTTCACGAAGCATTATCAGAGTACATAAGTAGCACCATAGAACCGGTAGAAAAGGAAATGAGCCAACATCATATCAAGCGCCTGATTTTATCGGGTCCTGAAACCAAGCTGCTTCTCAAAATGCTGGGCAAAGAACAGGGCAGGGTTACCTATGTCAGCTTGTCCGAGTTTAGCGATCTCTATAAGCAGGTGCGCTCGCTCAATCTGCCGCAAATCATAAAAACCTTCAATCTGACTGAGCATAAAGCCGAGATCGTTTTGCCGACTATCGTACTGTATAGAAAGATTGTATCATTGACCAATCCTGAGGAAATTGTTATTCCGAGTGACCAGTTTATTGATGGTGTTGTCATCAAGCATATTGCGGAAAGAACTGGGCATGAACATAACAAACTTATTGAAAACCAGCTGACAAGTTTGTGCTGGGAGATCGGCAAGAAATATTACTACGATCCCGATCATGCAGCTGCTGTTGAAAAATGGTCATTGCTTCTGTTCGATAAATTAGCGCGTGTTCATGGTCTGGGGCAGCGTCATCGACTGCTTTTGAAGGTGGCAGCTATCCTTCATGATATCGGTAAACACGTCAACTTAAGGAGGCACTACTTTTATTCATATCGTTTGATTATCTCCTCTGACATTATGGGCTTTTCGGAAGCTGAGCGACATATAATGGCCAATATAGCCTTTTACCATTCCAAAGGGACGCCATCAGACTCTGATGCCAACTTTGCTTCGTTGACACCAGGCCAGAAGGTTACAGTGTCTAAACTTTCGGCCATTGTCCGGCTGGCTGACGCGATCGACCGCAGTCACCGCCAAAAGGTCAGTAAAACAGAGGTTGCTTTGCGTGGGGATGAAATGGTCATTACAGTGACTAGCAAGGAAGATATGTCACTGGAAGCGTGGACATTTGCTGATAAAGCCGATTTTTTTGAAGATGTTTTTGGCATTAAAGCGATATTAATCAGACAAGCGGGGGGATGACAGTGACAAATGCCAGAAGCTGTGAAATACATGATAATCCTGAATACTTTTTTAACAGGGAACTTAGTTGGCTAAAGTTCAACCGGAGAGTACTGGGTGAAGCTGATGTCAAACATAAGCCGCTTCTAGAACGGCTCAAGTTTATTGCCATTACCAGTTCTAACCTGGATGAATTCTTCATGATTCGTATGGCAGGACTTAAGCATCAGTTTGAGAGTGGGATTAATAAAACTGACGCTGCCGGCCTGACGGTAAGCCAGCAAATGGACAGAATTGCGGCAGATACCCACGAATTGGTCAAGCTCAAATATCGGTATTTGAAGAACATTCTAAGTGAGCTCGAAGGGGCCGATATTTGTTTTAGCGATATTGCCAGTCTTGATGAACAGGTACAAGAATGGCTTGAGGGATTCTTTAACAACACCATATTTCCTGTTATAACTCCTATGGCGGTAGATGCTGGCCATCCATTCCCTTTTTTGGCCAACCGCAGCCTGAATCTGGCTGTGCTTCTTGGCCGGGAGCGGGGTGAGGTTCATGCTGCTGTGATTCAGGTTCCTGCCGTTCTGCCCCGGATTGTCGAGGCACCTGCTGACGGTAATAAGCGGCAGTTTGTTTTCTTGGAAGATATTATTAAGCATTATTGCGTGCATTTGTTCCATGGCTATACCATTAAGGATGTAGTGCCATTTCGGATAACTAGAAATGCCGATCTTTCGATTGACGAGGAAGATGCAGAAGACCTGTTGGCCGAAGTCGAGAAATCGCTGCGCCAGCGAAAACGCGGCCAGGCTGTGAGGCTGGAAATCGGTAAAACGAGTAACCGGCAGCTAAAAGATCTGCTTGTCCATACTCTCAATATTGAAGAGCAAGACATCTATGAGATCCCAGGGCCGCTTGATTCTACCTGCTTTTTTAGGTTTAGTGACTTGCCGGAACTTGAGCATCTCCGGTACAGCCCATTAACACCCCAGCTGGCGCAGGACCTTATTGGTGTCGATAGTTTGTTTGAGGCCATCTGTGAACGCGATATATTGCTCCATCACCCCTATGAATCCTTTGAGCCGGTTGTTGAGTTTGTTCAGCAAGCGGCTGCCGACCCTAAGGTATTGGCGATTAAGCAAACCTTGTATCGTGTCAGCGGCAACTCCCCGATTGTAAAAGCTTTGGCGCAGGCGGCCGAGAACGGCAAGCAGGTCACTGTACTTGTTGAGTTGAAAGCCCGCTTTGATGAGGAAAAAAATATTTTATGGGCCAAGCAGTTGGAAGAGGCCGGCTGTCATGTTATCTATGGCCTGGTAGGCCTCAAGACTCACGCCAAAATAATACTGGTGGTAAGACGTGAGCAGGACGGCATCAAACGCTACGTCCATATGGGTACAGGCAACTATAATGATGCTACTGCCAAATCGTATACTGACATGGGACTGTTCACTGCCAACGACCAGTTTGGCGCTGATGCATCAGCCTTCTTTAATGTGCTATCCGGTTATTCTGATCCACCGGTATGGAATAAAATTGTTGTTGCGCCGCTCGGACTTCGGGAAAAGATTAAGGAACTGATTGACCGGGAGATTGAGTTTGTTAAGGCTGGCAAAAGCGGACGGATTATTGCCAAGATGAACTCACTTGTGGATAAAGATATTGTTCTTAAGCTGTATGAAGCCTCCTGTCATGGTGTCAAGATCGACTTGATTATCCGGGGAATTTGTGTCCTTAGACCAGGCGTGGCAGGCATAAGTGACAATATAACAGTTCGCAGTGTTGTTGGGCGGTTTCTTGAGCATCACCGGATATTCTATTTTGGCAACGACGGAGATGAACGGGTTTTCCTGTCAAGTGCCGACTGGATGCCGCGGAACCTTAATGAGCGGGTGGAGCTGTTCTTCCCCATCGAGGATATGGACCACATTGAACGCATTAAAGATATTCTGGATATTACATTGGCAGACAATCAAAAAGCCTATATTATGAAAAAAGATGGTACCTACCGGCGCGTTGACAAGCGCGGAAAAAGTATCAACTGTCAGATGGAGTTTTTTGCAGAAGCGCAATCGACTGCTCAGGTACCGGACATTACTATTGAACAGCGCCTAAAGCCATTATATAAGCGGGCTGAATAACAAATAAAGCAGACTTAGCCGCTATCGGATGATGAACAACCGGCAGGATTTTATCGCCTGCCGGTATAATATTATAATAAGTGGTAATAATTTGTTTCTAAAGGAAAGAGGCGATATTCATGCAAGAGAATTTCAAAGTAGCCGTTCAGCGTAACAATCAATGCGGTTATATCGAATATGATCAGGCAAGCAAAACGGTTAAGGTTGTTTTTGACGATGCCGAAACCCGGCAAATAATTGAAGCCTACTTGGCAGCAGAACATGTAATCCGCGTAGCTGGTGAAGGACTCCTGGACTTCAAAGATGTAACTATCCGGCCAGCAGCAAGTGTGGATAATCTTAAAACAGCCCTCACACGCATCTGGGGAAAAACAGGCGTGCATGTCGATTGGAGTCGACCAGTAGCGTGACTAAATGTCACGCTTATTCTTTTTGTTCACAAAAACACGTACTTATCCACAAAATTATCCCCAAAACACCCGGAAATGTGGATAACCTAGTGAGTAATTGTGGGGAAAACTTATCGAGGGGGCTACGAATAGCTAAAATATAAGGGTTGTTATTGTGGATAAGTGGAATTGTCGTAATGTGGATAACAAGAAAACTTACTAGCGGAAGCTTCTTGACTTTAGCTATGACAATATGTTAGACCATAAAGATAGTACACAGGCTAATCACACCTGTGTACTATCTTTTTATCAAAATTATTTCCTAAAATTACTCGTTTTGGTCAAAATAATAATAGGGTATAGGCTGTTTCGTTACGCACAGCTGTTTTAGTTAAGGATGGTACGGTAAATGTGGCTTATTTTATTTTTTAGGATTTGCCTTGTTGGAAGCTTTCTGTTTGCAGTGTGGAAATGGGGTGATTGGAAAAATTGGAAAAAATATTATCCGACAGTCTTGTTTGTGATGGTTGTCAACTTGGGGGCAAGTTATATTACCTATCATCACGGCTTGTGGAATTATCATCAAGACCAGCTGGTAAAAACACAATCAACAGTCGAATTAATTAACAGTTTTGTGATGCTGCCATCAAGCACATTTGTATTTCTGTCGAATTTCCCGGTAAATAGAAAGCTATATCAATATGGTTATATACTGTTATGGGTTTTAATTTTTAGCAGTCTGGAATATATAGACAAAACAATTGGTGGTATCTATTATAGCAACGGTTGGTTATGGCAAATATCAACTATATTTGATATTGCTATGTTTTCAATTATACGGCTTCACCACTTAAGCCCTTTGCGGGCGTGGTTAATTACGCTTTTTTTAACAGGTGTTATTCTAATTGTGTTTAACTTTGGGTCAGCGGAAATGAAGTAAGCGAAACCGTTGATTCAATTTTTCTAGCAATCTTTATGGCTGCCGCAAGCAAGTGTATGATAGATTAGGATTACAGCAGACGACAGACAAATAGAAAAAGAAGGAAAAAATGGTAATAATGGAGAATCATGAGGCATTACGTGCTGGAGAGGGGACAAAGCACTATGCTCGACTTGTTAATGGATAACGAATTCTTCAAGTTATTATTTAAGGTTATTCCTACAGGTATAGTTCTAGTAGATGAAAATGGGAATGTACAAGCGATTAATCCTGAGGGAAGTAAAATGTTCTGTGTCGAACCTCTCAAAGATGGTGATCATTATCGTGGTGGAGATCTGTTCCGATGTGTTAATGCAAAAAATGGTTGTGGCGTAGCCACTGCTTGCCAAGATTGTATTCTTAGAGCTAACGCTATGTTAGCCATTAAAGGACAGAGTGTATCTCGTCAAAAAGGTAAGTTCTGCGTAATTCAAGATAACGAGGTTAAGCAGTTTATACTACAAGTAACGGCATCTCCCCTGGTGTATAAACAAAATACACTGGCTTTATTAATAATTGAAGATATATCATTAGTTACTGAGCTTTCAGGGTTAATACCAATCTGCTCTTCTTGCCATAGTATTCGTGATGATAAAGGGGATTGGGTCAGTATTGCCAAGTTTCTTCAAGAACACTCGGAAGCAGAGCTAACTCACGATTATTGCCCAAAATGTTCTAAAGAACTGCTAAATAGTCGAGCAAAGGTCGCAGTTGCTAAGAATGCCTAAGTGATCAGGTTTGTGTGACTTCATGAATGATGAACCAGCTATTACTGAGTTATATTGAAAGAAGAAATATGTGTAGATCGCGAGATTGCAGGTGCATATTAATTTGTTTGTATTATATAGACACTGACGATGCGTAAAACGGATAAGTCAGGATTTATAAAGCATCAATGTCTATTTCGTATTCAATTTTCATTGCAACTTCCGTTGTTATACTGTTGCCAAATAAAATTTTAATAATATATAAACCCAGTTCTAAACCAGAGCTTACTCCTGCAGCGGTGATAATATTTCCATCCTGTATAACTTTAGCCTTTTCTACCGTAACATTATTATAGGTTTGTAACTCTGTGAAAGCTGAATGGTAAGTAGTAGCTTTCTTTCCCTCAAGTAATCCCACTTCAGCTAAAAGAAATGCACCAGTGCAAACAGATGTTATATATTGGGCATTTGCTGATTGACTGAGTAAGAAGTCTTTTACCTTAGGATTGTGCATAGTATCAAGACGACCTTTGCCACCTGGTGCAATCAAGATATCTAATGCAGGGCAAGTAGCAAATGAATGGTCAGGTACAACTTTCATTCCGTTAAATGCCTTAATTATTTCGAGTGTTTCTGATATTAGCAGCACTTCGGTACTCTGGGGTCTAATTTTATTAATGTAGCTTAACACTTCAAGTGGAGCTACAAAATCAAGTTCTTCAACTTGGGGGAAAATAAGAATACCTATTCTAATCATGGTTGACCTCCGGATAAAATGATTTGAATAGGTATTCGTTGTGTGGATAAATTTTCCTTTACACAATTAAATCAGCCGCTATAATGATGAATGACGACAAGCTGCTAAAATGGAAGAAGTTGAAGGTCGGCTGTGGCTGGAATCTAAGTAAACTTTGATATGTGTGGTGTTCGTATGTGTTAATTCACGATAATAAGTCGGATATAGTGATTGTTGTCCTCCATGAAATCTATGGGGTTAATAATCACATTGTAAGTACGTGTAAACAACTATCCAAATACAAAGTTGATGTTATTGCGCCTAACCTATTAAATGACAAAGAGCCATTTAATTATGAGCAGGAAGAAATGGCATATAGTTACTTTATGAATAATATTGGTTTTGCAACTGCAACCAACCAGGTAAAAGAGGTTCTTTATCACGCAAGAAATAATTATAAAGAAGTTTATGTTTTAGGTTATAGTATAGGGGCTACTCTTGCTTGGTTATGTAGTGAAACAGGATTATGTGATTTAATTATAGGCTTTTATGGTTCAAGGATACGCAGCTATCTTTTTATAGAGCCTAAATGTCCATGTTTATTATTTTTTCCTACTTCAGAGCAATCTTTTAACGTAGATGATCTGATTTTGGACTTAAGTCATGTAGAGAATGTTCACATTAAAAAATTGGATGGTCATCATGGATTTGCAGACCCATTCTCGCGAAACTATAATAAACAGTCATCAATCAAAGCCTGTGCAGAAATAAAGTCATTTGTAAAAAACAGGGAAAGTCATCTAATTAGCACGCTGCAGCCACAATGCTAATTCAATGTTATTTCGATAGAGCGAGGACAAACACCATGAATTATATTTGATAAGGATTGATAACTATGGCAAAGAAAGATTTAAAGTTTGAAGTGTTGCTAGATACACTTGGTGTTTGTAAACTAAGCTCAAACATGACTATCCCACAATGGGCTTATGATGGAGATTTTTTCTCCGTTACCAAAACAACAGAGGAGCTTTCAATTGTATGTTCTGAAACAGCTATACCTGAAAATGTAGTATGTGAAAGGGGATGGCGAGCACTTAAAATAGCAGGAATACTGGACTTTAGCTTGGTTGGCATATTATCAATAGTATCTTCGGCTCTAGCTAAAGCAGGTATAAGCATTTTTGCAATCTCAACATATAACACCGATTACATTCTGGTAAAAGAAAAAGACCTTAAGCTTACATTGCGAACACTTTGCGATGAGGGTTATGACATACTAAATGGAGGTTCAAAAAATGAGTGAGAAATTGTCAGTTAGCAATGCTTTTCAAACATTTATGAAAGAAGCCCCAGAGCATCAGGAAATATGGCTTGACACAGTGCAAAAGTTAGGGGCGGCGAGTAAACTGGATGCTAAAACCGAGGAACTAGCATACATAGCTGTTTTAGCGTCAGCCAGACTTGAAGGCGGGCTGCCCTTTCATGTAAAGCATGCCAAGTCACTTGGGGCAACAAGAGATGAGATAATAAGTGCTATTTTAGTAGGGTTACCTGCGGTGGGAAACATCGTTATTCAAGCTCTTCCGATAGCATTAAACGCATTTGATAGTGAGTGATGAAAGGTGAAAAGTGACGAGCAACTCCCACTACCTTACAATTGACACTTCTCGCCCGAAATGCTATACTAAATATCGTTATCTTTACTATTGCCATTACTGCCGAACCTGCCCATAATGCCGATTTGCCGTCATTTTCGAAAATGTCATTCGAATCCATTGGTGCCATTTTCGAATGTAAATGACGACAATTTTGAACGAATTTAGGTATGGGACATTGGCTAGAAATGGCGGAAAACCTCGTGAGAGGAATATGCGCCCGTAGCTCAGGTGGATAGAGCGGTGGTTTCCTAAACCGCGTCAGCCGGTGGTTCGAGTCCTCCCGGGCGCACCATCTAAATACAATAATAGCAAGGCTTCAGAGATTCTGGGCCTTGCTTTTTTTACGTCTTTTTTGTGGTTTTGTATGCTATGGTGCTTTCTTGCCAAAGTAGGAAGAGAAAAATTGACGATTCTAGAGCAGTCAGCGTCTTTATTTAAACAGAAGGTATTGGTGTTGGCGCTGAAATAAAAAGCCCGAAAGCTGACGGGATTGCCTGATCGAAAGTTGCTCGATATAATGACCATATCTGATAAGAAAGGAAAAGACGCCCCCGTTAATGTGCTACTGCGCCAACAGCAGCACCAGGGACGTCCACCAACTAAAAGATATGATCATTGTAACAAATTATGAGCTGATTGAAAATACCGAACTCGGTGTTTTTTGTTAGGAGCATGGAGCAGAATCCTTGTCCTTGTTGTGGTGAGCGGCTAAGTGTAATCGGCAGTCGTCGGCGCAAGTACATAACCAGCTCTGG
>NZ_FWXI01000025.1 GCF_900176355.1 Sporomusa malonica
GAATTAAGATAAAGTACATAAACAGAACGCTGATAAACGCCGAAGGTACTTGGCTGGAAACGGCCTGGGAGATTAGGAAGTTGCTGGTTAGTAAAGTACTCACGAAAGTGAGTGCTTTTTTGGTCTACCAGAATTTATAACGCAATTCTGTTGACATAAGAACGACTAAGGCTTCTGCCGGCGTCCTGAAGGACTTGGCACAAGCCAAGTCTTTTCTTATTATATATAGCGAAAAAGCTTAGACCGTTCAGAGTACCCCAACTGCTGGAGGTGCATTTTGCTGTCTCAAATCTTGATGTGACTCCAAAAGTTAGACAATATAATTAAGCTGATAATGAGGATTGAATCCTGTATTGCATAGGATTCAGTCCTTTTAGTTTGCCTTGATTATTGTAAAAAGATATTCTCTTATGACTACTAATCTAATGGCCTCAATGGTGCTATTGTGCGTAAGCCAGGCTGCCATCTATGCGTTTGTGGGTGCATTCTGGACCTGGCACTGATTTAGAAATAAGCGGCGGAAAATTTGCTGTTCAAATTCCCCGTGATCCATGGACGTGGTAGTGAAAAAAAGTGGCGGAAGGCTGCTGGAGTTCTGCATGGGGGGGACATATGACGGTTCAAATTTTATTGGCTTCGGTGAGGTCAAACCAAAACATAACACCGCCTTCACCATTTTCAACTCCATAACCATTGCCATGTAGTTCCTGGATAGCCCGCACAATAGATAGGCCTAACCCGTATCTGCCATATTCTCTAGTGCGGGCATCGTCTACTTTATAGAAACTTAACCATATTTTCTCAAGGCTTTCTTCCGGTATTGGTTGGCCGGAGTTATAGACAAAGACTCTGATTTTATCTTCTATATTCAGAGCAGTAATCTTAATGAGATATGGCAGTTCAGCGTGGTCAATGGCGTTAGTAAAAAGATTGAGAAGAATCTGCTCAATGCGCAATGGATCGCCATTGACCCAATGACTGGCTGTACTGGCATACTCAAGAGTAATAGCTCTTTTTTCCAGAACGGTCAGGTATTTTTTTGCAATATCTTTCAGCATAAGGTCAAGGTCAAAATCGGTTCTGTTTAATTGATATAGTCCTGATTCAATCTGGGAAAGGTTGAGCAAGTCTTTGACCAGCTTGTCCATTTTTTCAGCTTCATCAATAATTACCGAACAATAAAAATCTTTGCTAGCCGCATCGCGTGCAATATCTTCCTTCAACCCTTCGGCATAGCCCAGTATCAGCGAGATCGGGGTTTTTAGTTCATGTGAAACACTGGAAACGAAGTATTTGCGCATTTGATCCAGTGATCGTTCTTTCTCAACATCAGCCATTAGTTGCTGATTTTTTTTGTTTAGCTCAGAGATAGCAGCATCTAGTTGGTCAGATAAATAATTAATGTTTTGGCCAAGTTCGCCCAGCTCATCGCCACGGGTTACTGTACATTTCTGCGAAAAGTCAAGCTTAGACATGCGTTGGGCAATTCGATTAAGATCCAATATCGGTAATGTAAATTTCCTGGAAAAAAAGAAAGCCCAACCGCATCCTGCTAATAGTGTCAGTATTCCTGTTAAGGTCATAAAATGAGCTGCTGCAACAGCGCTTTCTGACATAGGGGCGAGCGGTTGTCTGATGATTAAGATATCACCGTTTTTAAGCTGGCGTTCCAGAACCATGAACTCAATCTGTAACATCTGATCGAGCTGTATCTCGAGGATAGTTTGGCTATTAATCGCTTGGCTGCTTTTGACTAATTGTGTTGATTTGGGTGGAATTCTGAACTGATTTTTCGGGGTATAATTAGCATCTGCATTAGGTAGCAGCAGAGAATCTGGCGGCCTATGATTAATGAAGCGGTCGAAAGAGGTATACTTAATCGGACCAGTAGGCGCGAAGATGATGACACCGGCCCCTAAGGTGTTTGCTGCCCGCTCCAGTTCCAGGGATATTTCTTCTGGGCTTCCGTGGTATAAGTCATTTATCGTTTGACTATTTGCCAGCAAGGCCTCTTGCTTTTGCCAGGTGTAGAATTTTTCTAGGCCAATCCCCATCAAGCTTAAGGATATAAGTACAAAAAATAGCATAAGACAGCTTAAACTAACGAAGAGTCTTGTTTTAATAGATACTCTCATTTGTCTTCCTCGAATCTATAACCATAACCCCGGATGGTATGTATAAGAATGCTTTTATCTCCTAGCTTATTTCTAAGCCTGTTTATATGAGTGTCCACAGTCCTTAGGTCGCCGAAGTAGTCATAAGTCCATACCTGGTCGAGAATTTGCTGGCGACTTAATGCGGTTCCGCTGTTTTTTGTCAAATAAAAAAGAAGTTCATATTCTTTGGGACTCAAATCAAGCAGTTGGTCGTCGATGAATACTTGGCGGGCGGCTGCATCAATCAATAGGCCGCTATATAAGGCGGTTTTTTCTTTGTTTTCCTGATCAACTCGCCGGAACAGCGCATTCACCCGTGCTGTCAGGACCTTAGGACTAAACGGCTTGGTGACATATTCGTCGGCGCCCAGCTCAAAGGCCACAAGCTGATCGGCTTCTTCTCCCTTGGCTGTCAGCATGATAACCGGAATGTTAGCGATTTTCCTGATTTCTTTGCATACCATCAAGCCATCCAGTTTTGGCATCATGACATCAAGAATAACCAAATCCACCTTTTCTTTAGGCAAAAGCTCAAGAGCTAATTGTCCATTATCTGCCTCAAGTATGCTGTAGCCTTCGCGTATAAGGAAGTCGGCAACCAGTTTTCTCATGCGTAGTTCATCATCAACAATTAAAACTGTTTTATTCATAAAAGTCTCCTCTGAGGAAAATATTGCGTAAATATAACTTTCGTAACAAAAATGTAACAAATCTCCTTCATAATTAAGGGTAGTGGATAAGTAGCATGAAGGAGAATACCTGTGAAACCAAATAAAAAAGGGCGTATTGCCAAATTGTTAGGAACAATATGGATTGTGTTTGCACTGAGTCAGCCGGTGATGGCTGCGTCGATTGAGTTATCGTTAGACGATAGTATTGCTCTGGCATTAAAAAATAACGCCGATCTAAAAATCGCTCAATCCAGCAGAGAAAAGACATATTGGACAGTTAAACAAGCAGAATCAAATAAAAACTTAGATGTAAGCCTTGCTCACACAGATACGCGCTATAGTTCACCGGTAACGATTACTGATAACCAGAGCAGTGCTAATAAATTTAACAATCAGCTGTCGCTCAGTATTCCGATTTATTCAGGCGGAAAATTAGAAAGCCAAGTCGAGCAAGCAAAACTTGATCTTAAAGTTGCTGACCTTACTATAGATTTGACAAAACAACAGCTCAGGCAAACTGTGACTACCTACTATTTCAATGTGCTGCACTATCGCAACGAAGTGAAAGTAAATCAAGGAACGGTGGATAATTATGCTGCCCACTTAAAAAATGTGCAGGATCAATACCGAATCGGGACTGTGGCCAAGTCTGACGTACTCGCAAGTCAGGTTGAGCTAGCCAATGCAGAGGACGATCTTATCCAGGCTCAAAGCAACTATCAATTGGCAGTAGCCAAACTTAATCATGTCATCGGACTCCCGCTTGTCAGTGAGTTAACACTTAAAGAAGACTTGAAGTATCAAACCTATCCTGCCACCTTTGAAGACTGTACTCAAACCGCCTTAGTTAACCGGCCTGAGATCGCCGAATATCAGGCAAAAATTGCCAGTGCCCAGGCAGATATCAAGATTGCCAAAAGCGGCTACTTACCAACTGTTGAATTTGCCCTGTCCCAAAACTGGTATGACAAAGATTTCCCTGGCCTAGACAATAGCAATTGGCAAGCAACGCTGACAACCTCCTTGAATCTATTTGACTCAGGTCTTAACAAGTCTAAGGTTAAACAGTCAAAGTACAACTTAGACACAGTGCAGGAACAAGCAAGACAGCAGCGAGACACGGTATTGTTAGAGGTGCGCGAGTATTACTTGAGCATGCGCGAAGCCGAAAAACGGATTGATATCAAGAAAGTAGCGGTTGAGCAGGCTGAAGAGAGTCTGAAAATTGCCGAGGCTCGTTACAAGGTGGGCGTGGGCACAAATCTAGCCGTTTTTGACGCCGTAGTGGCTTTAAACCAGGCTAAGTTGAACGACATTAAGGCTTTATATGACTATAATACCAGCAAAGCCCAACTTGAAAAAGCCATAGGTACAGCAATTGAGGAGAAACGAGGTTAGGTATGCAAAGATTTTGGGAGAAAATTAAGCAATATAAAGGGTGGGTCATCGTGCTTGTTGTGGTGGCACTGGCTGCAGCAGGCGGGGCAGCCTATTTTGCTAAGCGGAACACTGCAGTTGTTGCCGAGGCAACAACAAGTACTGTAGGGCTCAGTGATATTACTGCGACAGTGTCAGCTACAGGAACGATTTCAGCCGTTAACTCAGTTGAGATCAGTTCACGCGTAACCGGTCTAATCAAACGATTGAATGTAAAAGAAAATGACAGAGTAACAGCCGGACAGGTATTAGTTGTGCTGGATGATTCTACTCTCAGAGCGCAATTGGCCCAGTATGAGGCCCAATTATCAAACTATGCCTCTATCTATGAGCGGAGTAAACAACTGGCAGATATCGGCGGACAGTCACTTCAGCAGCTGGAAGCTGACCGTACAAACTATCTTGTAGCCCAGGCTACCTATAACAATTATGCATTACAACTAGACTATTATGTAATCAAGGCGCCCCTTGATGGCATTGTAGTCGGCAAGCCTACGCCTGCCGGCCAGACGGTAGCTCAGGGTATCTCTACGCCGCAG
Source organism: Sporomusa malonica (assembly GCF_900176355.1). Classification (GTDB taxonomy): domain Bacteria; phylum Bacillota; class Negativicutes; order Sporomusales; family Sporomusaceae; genus Sporomusa; species Sporomusa malonica. Next base: position 4,804 of record NZ_FWXI01000025.1, read on the forward strand.
GTTATTATGACAATTGACGATATGTCCCAAATGCAGATTAAGGTGCTTGTTGATGAAACCGACATTGGCAGGATTAAGGTTGGGCAAACGGTGTCCTTCAGCGTAGATTCTTATACCGATAGAAAATTTTCCGGTAAGGTAACAAGTATCTCCAAGAGTGCTACCACCTCATCGAATGTGGTCTATTATCCGGTCTATGTTGATGTTGATTCGCCAGGAGGCTTATTATATCCTACTATGACAGCCAGGGTTACGGTCAATGTCGGTGAGAGCAAAAATGCACTTGTGGTGCCATTAGCGGCAATTAAGGAAGAAAAGGAACAAAAGTATGTTCAAGTGATGGTGAACGGTAAATCTGAAAAGGCATTGGTCAAAGTCGGTTTGAGTGATGATGAAAAAGTAGAAATCCTAAGCGGCTTAAATGAAGGCGATCAGGTTGTGCTGCCTGCAGCCAAGGCAAAAACAGCAACAAGCAACAATAATCAAGGGCCGCCTCCCATGTAGAGGTAAAGTGAAATAGAGGGGGTGAGGTCATGTTTTGGGAAAGTGTTTTAATTGCATTCGAGGGGCTCAGAGCAAATAAGCTTCGAGCCATCCTTACTATGCTGGGCATTATCATTGGTGTTGGCGCTGTTATTGCCATGGTGTCTATTGGCTTAGGTGTGCAGCAAAAAGTACAAGCTTCGATTGCCAGTCAGGGCAGCAACCTGCTCATCATTATGCCTGGCGCTAATTCTCCTTCAGGCGGGGTACGTCTGGCAGCAGGCTCCAATATTACGCTGACCAAACAGGATGCCCAAGCCATTGCCCGCGAAATTGTCGGTATTAGTTATGTTGCACCTGCTGTCAGCCAACAGTTTCAGATTATCTATAATAATCAGAACTGGAAAACCAGTGTCCAGGGGACTACGCCGGAGTTTTTGACGATCCGTAATTTTGAGGTTGCCTCTGGCAGTTTTTTTAGTAGTCGGGATGATAATGCCCGGGCCCGGGTGGCTGTACTGGGGCAAACAGTAGCAACCAATCTGTTTGGCAATATCAGCCCGGTAGGTCAGACCATCCGTATGGGCAACGCCCCCTTTCGGGTCGTTGGGGTACTGGCAAGCAAAGGTCAATCCTCAATGGGGCAGGATCAGGACGACTTGGTTCTTGTGCCGCTAAGCACAGCGCAAGAGCGGATGATGGGGATTACATACATAAACAGCATCAGTGTCCAGGTAGAGAGCGAGAAACTGATTGATCAGGCCCAAAATGATATTACTACCCTTTTACGGGCGCGTCACCGTTTAGCGGCGAATGCCGACAATGATTTCTCAGTACGCAATCTGACAGCACTGTTGGCGATGATGACCGAGACTACCAGCACCATTACGATATTACTGGGTAACATTGCTGCTATCTCTTTGGTGGTCGGCGGTATTGGGATTATGAATATCATGCTGGTTTCAGTAACTGAGCGGACACGGGAGATCGGTATCAGGAAGGCCTTGGGGGCCACTTACCGGAATGTCTTGCTGCAATTTCTGATTGAGGCCATTGTTATCAGTGTTACCGGTGGTTTGGCTGGCATCTTGCTGGGAGTGGCTGGAGCCCGCGTGATATCGCTGGTCGCCGGCTGGAATACCGTTATTTCCCCATTGGCCATTATCGCCGCCTTTGGTGTGTCAGTCATGATCGGCGTTTTCTTCGGAATTTATCCTGCACGCAAAGCAGCGCTCTTGCACCCTATTGATGCACTAAGATACGAGTAGTAACAATAAATATAAAGGTAAAGCCAAGGCACCCAATCATCATGTAGTGTAGATGATTGGGTGCCTTAATTAAAATTCAATGCTGTTGTTTTACGGTTATAACATAGAAGGTTATCCGAGTAAACTAGCTCAGGTCTAGTATTTTATTAACGCGGTGCAAGAAAAAGAGATATCCTGCCGCAACCAATAGGTAAAATATTGTTTCCATCAATGAGTACCTCCTGATTGTAATATGCAAGAAGGTAACTGGTTTTTCTTCAAAGATAATCGTGTTGACATTATGTACATTATAATGTAGGTTTTTTAGAAATTTATTTGAAAGAAATTAATCCAAGCACAACTAAAAGCGAAGCTGACGCCTGCATCTTCCTTCTCAGCCTAGTGCTTAATTCTTTTCAAATAAATATTTAAACTAAATAAATTTCCAATATTTATCTGACAGAATAGAATATATGGAACCCAAGGATGGGTAATTTTCACAAGGTTGTGGTTACAAAGGGTGTAGTTACGTGAAACTACTGCTCGTAGAAGACGAAAGTAAACTAGTTGACTCATTATCGCATTTATTAAAAAAGAATGGCTTCGTAGTGGATGCCGCGCTTGATGGCCAAACAGGCCTGGAAATGGCCTGCACCGGTATCTATGATATTATTGTGCTAGACCGCATGCTGCCCTATCAGGATGGAGTATCTTTACTAAAGGAATTTCGCGGTCTGGGCCATGATATCCCTGTTATCTTCTTAACTGCCAAGGATTCGCCTGAAGACCGGGCCGAGGGCCTGGATGCGGGCGCTGACGATTACTTGATTAAGCCCTTTTACTCGGTTGAGTTATTAGCGCGGCTCAGAGCCTTAACCCGTCGTCGCGGCAAAGAACTAGCGGAAACTGTATTAGCTGCCGACGACATTGTCTTAAACCCGCTGCGCTGCCAAGTAGTAAAAGGCAATGAGGTAGTTCAGTTAACACTGAAGGAATCCCAATTGTTGGAGCTGTTAATCCGTAACTACGGACATGTAGTGACCAAAGAGCAAATTATCCAAAAGGTATGGGGATACTTTTCTGAAGCTGAGTTTACCACCGTCAATCTGTATATTCATTACCTGCGAAAAAAACTCAAGATATCTAATCTGAAAACCGTATGGGGCGTAGGTTATTGTTTGCATAAAAGTAAAGATGCGCTAAGTGCGGCAAATTAAGCTCAAAGGCTGCCCAAAGATGAGCAGCTAAAGTTGCTTTTTAATGTAAGCGCAATACTTTCGCATCATTCTATGGTCATTATGTACAGCAGCTTCCCTTCAGGCAATCCCGTCAGTTTTCGGTCCTTTTAAGTCAGCGGCAACATTGGACTACTAGGGGCAGCCTAAAACCAGCTAGATTTCTGAAAAAGGTCTAGCTGGTTTAATTTATATTTCAAACGATTATTTAATATTATATATATAATATTAAATATCATTTGAGGATAAAATCCTATTTGATTGCTACATAATTGCGGGGGCTTTAAACTGCTGTTAAAAGGAGAATTAAATTGTGCAATCTGTAATTCAGCATATAAATACGGAAGTGTTAAATTTAAAGAAATTATTGAATGATCTTATGGAGTGTTCTGATATTGTTCGATGGAACTACTCGAAGATAATAATGTCTGGCGGTGACTACCACTGGGAAGAATTGAATGATAATGGACGAAAAATACAAGATCAGTTGCTTAATAATTATAATCGATTTACCACTTTGATTCGATTTTTGACAAATGATTTGTCGAGTGCTCAACAACGTGCTATGGAGACCTCAGCCCAAAAGGTGTTTAACCTCATTGAACAAAATGGTTTTCTTTTTAGAATGAATAAAGAAGAGCAGATTAATAGTGCAATGAAGGCTATTGATCAACAATTTAATTTGATAGCTACATCATATGAAGTGACAGATGACTACTGCTTGATAATTCCTGATAGTAGTACTCTGATTGCTAATTCGGAGATTGATAAGTGGAAATTCGAGGAGATCGACAGATTTAAAATAATGTTATTGCCAACAGTAGTAGATGAACTCGAGAAAGCCATTACAAATAATGATCCCGTGAGAAATAAGCATAAAAATAAAATTTTGGAATATACAAAGCTTGGCAATATTATTGATGGAGTAAAAATTAATGAACACAATATAATTAAACTTGTTGATGAGTTACAAAAAACAGAAAAAACACTATCATGGCTCGACATAAATAATAATTACGATGTAGTAATTGCATCATATTTTGAAATTGTAAAGGCAAACCCGCACTCACAAGTAATTCTTATAACAAACAATCCAAGTTTGCGAGAAAAGGCACTCTCATCAAACGTAACCCATATTAAACCACCGCTTCTTCCTGTTGAGATTAAACCAGTAAAGAGTACATCAGTAGATATTAAACCAGTTGTTGAACCAGTCAATACTGCGCCAGCAGCTATTAAACCAAAAGAAAAGGTTATGCCACCAGATAGTAAATCAGAGAATAAACCAACAAAGGTTACGGTACCACCTAATATGCTAAATAGACCGCCAGCTATTGGGCCAATAGTACCTAAAGTTAAATCTAAACCTATAACAGATATTAAGTTACCGACTACTAAACAAAAAGATGCTAGGTCAAAAGCAAGTAAACCAAAACGGTAATAAAAGGTGTTGTCTCAATCCAGAATTTGAGGCAACACCTTTTATTTAATTTTCTTTAATAAAAAATAAATATTTATTTGCGATACTAAGCATAGAATTAAAATATTTGTCAAAATAAGGGAGGAAAAAGAAATATGAGTACTACATCATCGGTTAGTTCGACTACGTCGACAACAAGTACCTCTAGCACCACCAGTTCATCTTCTGCAAGTTTGGATTTTGAGGAGTTTCTCCAGATATTGGCTACAGAACTGAAATACCAGGATCCTGACGATCCAGTCAGCGGTACCGAATATGTGTCTCAGCTGGCTCAAATCAGCTCGTTATCCGCGTTGTCCGAGATCAGCACTTCAGTAAATAATTCTGCAGCGTTTAGTCTGATTGGAGAAGAGGTTACGTATTCTACTACCAACACTTCTGGCGAAACGGTTACAGGCACGGGGACGGTGCTGTCGGTAACGGTTTCCGGCAGCAATACATATGTCAATGTTGACGGCACAACGGTAGATTATGGTTCCATTACTAAGGTGGGAAGTGAAGATACTACTACATCTTCAACCTAGTATGAAAATACTAGATACTCATTAAGTAAGTGTTACTTTTAACCGGACCCAATCAGGGAGGTTATTTTCTATTTCTGAATGACAGATGAAATAGTAATATGGATAATTAGGAGGTTTTTTCTTGTATGGCTATGATGGTCGCATTATCTTCCGCGGTTTCGGGGCTCAAGACTGAACAGACTGCCCTCGACGTAATCGCTAATAATATCGCCAACGTTAATACTACAGGCTACAAATCACAGACAGTTACTTTCAGTGATATGTTGAGCCAGACGATCAGCGCTGGTTCCGGTGCTACCGCAACGACTGGCAGCACCAACTCCCAGCAGATTGGTCTCGGTGTCAGTATTGCCAGCACTGACACTGATTTGAGCGTAGGCAGCACCTCGTCATCCAGCAATTGGACTGATGTGGCTCTTACCGGCTCAGGCTACTTTATTGTACAGACCGAAACTGCTGGTGAATATGAGTTTTCTCGAGCTGGCACTTTAAATGTTGACGACTCTGGTAACCTGAATATTGATGGTTATATCGTTTGCGGCTGGGAGGAATATACTCTCGATGCTGATGGCAACAAGGTTTACAATACCGATGGTGATGTAGAGCCGATTAATATTTACAGCGATGATTACAGCGGCAATAAGAAAACGCTGGCTGCACTGGAAACTTCTTCTGCGGATTTTTCTGGGGTTCTTGGCTCCTCAGCCGACGTGACGGCAGGTGCCACTGGGCTGACCTCTATCGGCGACACAACAGATCTGGATTATGACGCAGCCTCGGAAATTACTATATATGATGAACAAGGTAACGACTATGATGTTACCACCAACTGGAAAAAATGCGCTGTTGAAGGTGACATAACCACTTGGTATTGGGAAGCCAGTGCTGATGATGCGACAATAAGCCCTTCCAGCGGTTATGTTGCTTTTGATTCAGAGGGTAAGATGGTTACTTCGGCTACCACACTTTCGGCAGCAGTCGCGGACACGGCCGGTTATACCAGTTCCAATGTGAGTGTGGGGACTGGCGTGGCAGATGGTACTTATAATGTGACAGTAACGGGTACAAGTGGTGCCTATACTGTCACACTGTCAGATGGTACGAATACCTATACAGCAAGTTCAACCGATGGCGCAGCTACGTTTACTACAGGATCAGGAACCATCACCCTGTCTGCACCAGCAGCGGTTTCGACAGGCACATCTACCTTTACGGTCGCATCTGGCACGGCGGCAGTCACTGACGCAGGCTACGCATATTCCAATGTTAGCATTGGTGCCGGTTCGGCAGCAGGTGCTTACAGTACTACTGTAACACAGAATGCAGATGGCTCCACCTGGGATGTCGCATTGACCTATCCGGACGGAACGACCAAGACGGTAACTGGTTCTAAGGATGGTGCAGCTACATTTACGACAACGGCAGGAACCATCACCTTGTCTGCACCGACGAGTGTGCAAGCGGGTACGACGACATTTACTGTCGCCTCAACGACCACCAATTTCGATAGTACCCCGACCCTTACCGTAACAACACCGGCGTCAGCTGGCACAGACGCAATTACTGTCGCATTGGACTTTGCGGATATTACAACCTCTAATACCAGCGACTCAGTGGCTGGTGATGCCAATGGCTATTCGGCAGGAACAGCGTCAAGTTATAGTATTTCTTCAGATGGCACTATTTATTGTACGTACGATAATGGAGAAAAATTGTCAATAGGCCAAATTGCGCTGGCGGTGTTTGATAATGCGGAAGGATTGGAAAAAGTCGGGGGCAATTTTTATACTGCTACGATCAGTTCAGGTGATTATCGCACCGTTGTTGCTGGTGAAGGCGGCTCAGGTAAGATGACCTCCTACGCAGTAGAACTTTCCAACGTCGATTTGGCGTCTCAGTTTAGTTCGATGATGATCAGTCAGCGGGCCTATCAGGCTAATAGTAAAGTCATTTCCACTTCCGACGATATGCTGCAGTCGCTTATCAATATGGTGGGATAACGCCGGTAATATAGCAAAACGATGATAACAGCCGGCTGCCGGCGTATGTGCAACGCGGTCGGTACAGTTATCTGGTAAAGGGAGGCAAAGTATGTCGACTTTCGGCACATATAGCATCGCTTATTCGGGAATGTATGTGAATCAGGCCGCTCTGACAACAACAAGCACTAATCTTGCCAACGTCGATACTACCGGAGCTTCAAAGGTGCAAGTGGCCAGTGCTGATTCATACACTGTCACGTCAAGCGAGACATCGAAGGGAAATGGTGTTAGCGTAGCATCGATTACGCGATCGCGTGATATATATCTTGACAGCACTTACCGGACGCAAAATGCCGATTCTGCCTATTTGTCGGTAAAAAGCGGTAATATGGAGTATATCGACACTCTGTTGACTGAATATGACGTTGTTACTACTAGTGACGATGATACTACTACCACCACCTCCGGTGTGGAAGCGGCGATCACTGATTTTTTCGATGCATGGGAAACGTTGTCTACATCTTCGACTGCCGAAAGTGATCGCGTGGCGGTGGTAACAGCTGGGGGTGATTTGCTCAGCACGCTAACCTCTATCGACGAGGCGTTACAGCAACTGCAGGCAGATGCTGTAACTGGGGTGAACGATGGTGTGGACAGTCTTAACGACCTTGCCGGGCAAGTTGCAGAGTTGAATGTGCAGATTGCTCAGGCAGAGGTAGGCGGCGGCGAGGCCAGCTACCTGCGGGATCAGCGGGATGCTCTGTTAGATGAGATGTCTGGTTTGGCCAATATTAGTGTTACTGAAACCAATGGAACGCTTAGAGTTACAATGGATGGTGTATCGCTGGTGAATGGTAGTAAGACGAATACATTGGTTGTTGAAGGCAGTGGGACAACCGATGATCCATTGACAGTGAAGTGGGCTGATTCGGGCGTCGAAGCCGATATTAGCAGTGGGAGTATAAAGGGTTATCTGGAAGATGCAGATCAAACCGGTTACGAAACCATTGACGCCAGCGATCTTCCTTATGACTTTACTACAAGTGCAACTAGTTCGATTAGCACCATGCGGCAAGCTCTCAATGTTTTGATTACTACGCTTGCCATTGAACTTAACTCCTTGGCCAGTTCGGGTGTCGACCTTGACGGCAATGCCGGTCTTGATTTTTTTACAGCCATTGATTCCAGTCAGCCGCTAAGTATCACCAATATCGAGGTTAACCCTGAACTGGTCAAGGATGCGGACAAAGTAGTTACTTCATCCAGCGATCAAGACGGTAACAATAGTATTGCTGATGCGATTTGCGACCTTGATAGTGATACCTCCTATCAAAACGACGGGACATCACTTGATATCATCGATTTTTATGCGGCGGTGACTACCTGGCTGGCGACTGCCGGCGATACCGCGGCGAGTGATTATGAAACTCAGGCAACTCTAGTCTCGCAGTTAGACAACCAGCGACAAGCTGTTTCTGCCATTTCCATCGATGAGGAAATGTCGAACATGATCAAGTTTCAAACGGCCTATTCTGCCAGTGCCAGGGTTATGAATACGATTGATGAAATGCTTGCTGCTCTGATGGATGCAATTTGATTAGAATAAGGGGGGGAGCGAAATGGCTTCAACTTTTGCGGGACTTAGTATTACCAGCCGAGGGTTAAATGCTGCTCAGGTAGGACTGACGGTGACCACGAATAATATGAGCAATATAGATACAGATGGTTATTCCAGGCAAGTGGTGAGTCAGACATCAATTGGTCCGGCGGCGGTTTATAGTAGCAGTTTAGTTGGTGCTGGGGTAGAGGTTACTTCTGTAGATAGGGTGCGGAGTTTCCGACTTGACCAAAAGTACTGGCAGACAAATAGCGCAGCAAGTGAATTAGAAGCCCAGTCCTATTACCTGGAATCTATAGAGGAGGTTTTCGGCAGTACGTCTACCAGTGATATCACTACAGATCTGAATACTTTTGCAACAGACCTGGAAACTCTAGCTACCGACCCGACCAATGAATCAACCAGGGCTACGGTACTGGCAGATGCTGAAACCTTCTGTGAAACACTTAATTCTGCCGCTGATGAGCTGTCCCAGATACGCAGCGATATCAACAGCGATGTGTACACAACCGTGGAGCAGATCAACTCTTATGCTGAGCAAATTGCCGCATTGAACAAGCAGATTTCCGTAGCTACGGCCTCGGATGCTTCTACTAATGACTTAGAGGATCAGCAGGATTTACTGGTTGATGAACTTTCTGGGCTGATTGGTATTGGCGTAACTGAAACCGATAAAGGCGAATATACAATTACTGTTGATGGAGTCGCATTGGTAAGCGGTGATGACGCGAACGAACTGGAATGCTATACGGTCACCGATGCCACTAGTGATCAGTATGGCATGTACGGCATCCGCTGGGCAGAAAGCGGCGAAGATTTTGATACAGGTGATTCAGGCGCACTCAATGGCTACCTTGCGGTACGGGATGGTAACAGCTCGGAGAACAAAGGTGTAGTCTACTATAGCAACCAATTGGATGAATTTGCGCGGACCTTTGCCGAGGCCTTCAATGAAGGTGTTACCTCTGGCACAACCACCTATAATGGTCATGCTGATGGGGTAGGTATTGACGATACGACCGATATCCGTTTCTTTACCTATGATGACCTATCGTCAGAAGAGCTGATGGCAAGTGGCACAGATATGGATGAGATCTACAGTAATATTACTGCAGCGAATATCTCTGTATCAAAAGACATTCAAGAGGATACTGACAAGATTGCAACAGCCTCGTCTGACGGCGAGGAAGGGAATAGTGAAAATATTGATGATATTATCAGCATCTGTTCGGATGTCAATGTTTCCGGAAATGCCACAATTACAGATTTATACAATGTGATTGTCGCCACTGTCGCCGGCGACAGTGGCTCTGCGAAAAACGCATACGAGCGTAAGAGTGCTAACGCAACCTATATCGATACCAGCCGGTCTTCCGTGTCAGGGGTTTCCAGTGATGAGGAGACGGTTAATTTGACTGTCTATCAGTCAGCGTATGCCGCATCAGCCTCCATGGCGAGTGCCTGGAATGAAGTATATGATACTATCCTGGCGATGGTAGATGATTAGAAAGGAGGTTTCTTATGTTTCGTGTAACTAATGGCATGATGGCAGCCAATACTCTGAGGAATATTGGCGCTGCCGCCAGTCGGCTGGCAACAGCAAATGAGGCTGTTGCGTCCAATATGAAGATTCAATTGGCTTCCGATGACTCGAAGGTGGCGACGCGGGCAGTAACCTACCGCAGCTATGTCTCCCAGATAAAGCAATACCAGGATAACGCTGACGCCGCAGACGCCTGGCAGACGGTCACCGATGATTCTTTATCAGCAGTGAGCGATTATGTTTCACAATTGAAAGAATACGCAACTGCTGCATCTAGTGATACTAAGACTGCTGAGGATCTGCAATCGATTAAGACATCAGTCGAAGCATTGCTGAAAGATGTTATTTCAGTTTTGAATAATGATACTTCCGGTAGTTATATTTTTGGCGGTTACAGTACCAGCGAGGCACCTTATGAGGTGGTGAGCACCGACATTGGTGACACTGTGACTTTCAAAGGAGAATATTTGAGCTTGGGTGGTGTGATATCAGCAGAGGTATCTGATAGTGATATCCAAAATTTCTATGCTGCGAATGCCAGCAATGTCTATGATTCTTTAACAGATGCAGCAGATGCTGCACTGGCTGCTAATACCAAGGCGCAAGCCGCTCTCGCTGCTGATCCCACTAATGTTATTCTAATTGCTAAGGCCGCTTCTGCTCAGACTACTTCCGATACATTAGCGGCGGCTGTCACTACTTATGGCGGTTCTACTAATCTAACTACGGCGGCGGCTGAGGCTGAGACTGATGTTGATACTTTAACAACAGCCATTACTACTTATGGCGGTACTACCGATTTAACAACTGCAGCAGCGAATGCGCTGGCTGATTATACGACTGCTCAGGCGGCTGCTGATGCTGATTCCACCGACACTGCCTTAGCTGAGGCTGCAGCTAAGGCTAAGATTACTTCGGATACATTAGCGACCGCTGTTACTACTTATGGTGGTGCTACTACCCTGACGGCTGCGGCAGCTGAGGCTGATACCACTTCTAAAACATTAGCGGCTGCTGTTACTAACTCAGATCAGGATATTAACTACAATATCAATTTTGGCACTGAAGTTACCGTAAATGTTGAGGGACAAGACGTTACCGGCGAAGGGTCCGACAATCTCTTTAATACGATTCAAAAACTATTGCTCGCGCTGGATGGTGATACCAGCTATAAGACGGTTACCGGAACTGACTCGTCAGGTACTGCGATCGTTGAAACAGTTGATTTATCTATAACCGATCTAATTGACGAATTCAACACTGCTCTTGGCCGGGTGACGGCTTCTCAGGCCTCATTGGGTGCGAGTATGTCTAGTGTGACCAATGTAGCTGACCGGTTGGACGAGGCCTATGAGGCGTATAGTTCGCTGCTGACAGACAATGAGAATATCGATACGGCAGTAGCGACTACCGAATTATCTAGCGCTGAGTATACGTATGAAGCGGCGCTTGCGGTCGGGGCTAAGGTAATTTCCAAGTCGCTGATTGATTATATCGCGTAATAATGATAAAAGGAGGCGGCGTAAATGTCCTCAAGCAGCAGCATAACCACCAGCACGGTTAATGGAACAACCCGGATTACTGGTTTGTCTTCCGGCATAGATGTGGATGGCATTGTTGAGCAACTGATGACTGCTGAGAAGGCCAAGAAGTTAAACAAATTACAACAAGCGGAACAAACAGCAGAATGGACCCAGGAAGCATATCAAAGCGTTACCTCTGATCTTACAGATTTCAGCAATACGTACTTTAGTACAACCTCGTCCAGCAGCATCATGAGAGCTAGTAATTTTATACAGTACTCTGCCACTAGCAGTGACAGTGCCGTTACAGTGACGAGCGCTAGCTCGGCTAGTGCTGGGAGTCATACTGTATCAGTCACTCAACTGGCTACGAAAGCTACGCTTAGCAGTGGCAGCAGTGTTTCCAAGGAGGTTCAGGGGTCGGCGGCGGCTGAGTATACCAGCCTTAGCGGTGAAAGCTTTGTTATCACCTTAGATGGTACTGATTATACAGTTGACCTTGGCGCTGTAACTGATGATTCTGATCTCGCATCATTGCAAGCGGCGATTGATGAAGCCGTCGGGTCAGACAAAGTTACTGTCAGTAAAAACGCCAGCGGCTATCTGGAAATCACAGCTGACGTCGACTCGGGTGTACAGGCTATTACCGTCAGCGCCACTAGTTCAAGCGATAAGGGGTTGACCCACCTCGGTTTCGGTACCGATGCCATACTTTCCAACCGCTTGGACACCTCTGATACACTAGAAACAATTGCCGACCAGTTAAACTCGTCTACAGCATTGGCGTTTACTGCTGATGGAGAGGTCGAATTGACGATCAATGGTACTACCTTATCTTTTGACAAAGACGATACACTAGATGAGATGATGGACGAGATCAACGATGCTGATTTAGGGGTCACAATGACCTATGACTCGCTTACTGGCGAGCTGGTGATGACGGCCGACAAGACAGGCGCTGGTAATTCTTTGGTAGTGGCTGACTCGGGCACAAGTAACTTTGCGGCATTGCTGCTAGGGGAGGCCACTGCTGGCTTAGATGCCAAACTAACGATTGACGGTCAGGCTTTAACCCGTAGCACTAACTCTGTTACTATTGACGGCGTGACATATACAGCAAATGCTGTAACGGCAACGATTGCCGATGACGGTACTATCACTGATGACGAACCTGCCACGGTAACAGTAACGCAAGATACTGATGGCGTTTATGATCTGATCGAAAGTTTCGTGGACGCTTATAATACGTTGATTGATTCCATCAATAGCTTGGTGGATGAAAATGCTGATTCAGACTACCCGCCACTTACGGACGCTCAAAAAGAAGAAATGACCGATGATGAGATTGAGGATTGGGAAGCCAAAGCGAAAGTAGGGTTACTAGAAAGTGACTCGATCTTAGAAAATATTTTAGGTGACTTACGGACAGCACTGATTGATTCAATTTCCGGCTTGACGACCAGTCTCTCCGATATCGGCATAAGCACCGGTAACTATGACGAGCAAGGTACGCTATCTATTGATGAAGACGCACTGACAGCAGCCATTGCAAGTGATCCGGAAGCCATTATGAATCTTTTTACACAGACAGCTACCTCCACGGCTACCACCACATCAGTTGCTGGCAAGTCACTTGGGAATAATTCGGTTATGCGCTCTTTGAACGCAACTGACTTGAGTACTAGGTACAAAGAGGAAGGCATTGCCTACCGTTTTTACGATATCCTTCAGGCAAATATTTCGACCATTCGCGATAGTGCAGGCAATAAAGGAACTTTATTGGAAAAAGCCGGTACTGAGAATGATGCTACCGAAACGGACAACACGTTGACCACACTCATTGAAAAGTATGAACAGGAAATTGAGGATGAGGAAGACCGGCTGGACGAATTCGAAGAGAGACTATATGCCAAATATACGACATTAGAAACTTATATTAGTACCATGAATTCACAGCTTTCAGCCATTACTTCACTTACCAGTAGTTGATCTGGCAATAATACTTTTTCGAGGAGTGGATAGTATGGGGCAATGGGAAGAAGCTTACTGTTGCTTAAACCAAAAGATACAAATTCTTGAGAAAATTGCTGCCAACACCGAAACCCAGTGCCGTTTTATCCAGAACCGAAAGATGAAAGGTCTAGAGCGCGTGCTGAGAGAAAGAGCTGAGCTACTCGAAGAACTGGTGGCTATAAATGCAGCGTTAGCAAGCGATCAAAGCTGGCAGCTTCTACCTCAGTTAGTAGCAATGATGCAGGATACCACCAATAAGCAAAAGGAAATGATAAATCGCAGCCACCAAGTGTTGCAGCAAGCTATCGACGAAAAGGCTTGTATTGCCGCCGAATTAAAAAATAGCAAGATTCAGCGGCAAGTCAAAAGTCAGTATGTAAATCCCTGGGCTAGTATGGCGCGGGGACACCTCATCAATGAAAGAGGCTGAGAAATACTATAAAAATACGGAAGGTGGTTAATGATTTGAGCATTACAAATGTTAATAGTAATGCTAGTAGAATATCTTCAACAGCGGTAGCGGCAACTAAGCCAGCTAATATCCAGGACGTAATAATAACGAATGAATCAAATAGCCGTGTTGTACAAGATGCAGATAATAAACAATATCCGGGAACCACTGCTGATAAAAATCAGTTTAGTAAAAGTGAGCTGGAAAATGTTACCGAAAAATTAAATAATTTTATGCAATCAATTAATACCGATATCAGATTTGAATTGCATACTGAAACCAATACGCTCATGATACAGGTTGAGGACAGTAAAACTCACGAAGTACTCAAAGAAGTTCCTGCACATGAACTTTTAGATATGGTGACTAGAATAAGGGAGTGTATAGGCGTTTTTTTGGACAAAAAGGCATAGCCTACTGCTGTTGGCAGGATGTTGATTAATCTGAAGGTACGAGGGGGAAGTGTCATGAATGCTGCAAATACTGCCAATGCATATAAAAGACAACAAATCATGACCGCGTCGCCAGAAGAGTTAACGCTGATGTTGTACAACGGAGCTGTCCGCTTTGTCACAGAGAGCATTCTGGCTATTGAAAAAAAAGATATAAAAAAGGCACACACTGCGAATATGCAGGCGCAGAATATCGTGCGTGAATTTATGGTGACACTGGACATGAAACAGGAAATTTCTCAGAAATGGATATTGATTGATGAATATATACTACATTGCTTAATTCAGGGCAATATAAAAAAGGATAAGCTCAAACTGGAAGAAGCCAAAAGATTGCTGATAGAATTTCGCGATACATGGTTTCAAGCTATGAAGCTGGTGCGAATGGATAAAGCTGTAGGGAAATAATTATTTGCGAGGTGGAAGCATTATGCTGGTATTAGGACGAAAACCTGGCGAATACGTTATGATCGGAAAAGACATAATGGTTAAGGTCGTCAAAAGTGATGACGGCCACTTAAGACTGGCAATTGATGCGCCAAAATCTATAAATATTATCCGTGGAGAAATATACGACGGTCAATTAATTAATTTGCAAGAAAAATTAAATAGCGGTTATGCTGAAACCTAAAAAAGGGGCTGTGCTGGAAAAAATCAGCACAGCCCCTTTTAAAAAAAAGATAATAATAAGTCGTTTTGTGAATTACTAAACATTTTTCCAATATTCATCCTCGAAAATTATTGTAAGTAAACAGGAAAGGAGGCCTCTCACCATTGACTCCTCGTCAGGAGTCGCTCATTCGCGCAAAAATCTAATGCAAAAATGGTGCACGGAAGCTAAATTTTTTTCAAAATCAAGGAGGAATAATTATGTCAATGGTAATCAGTACAAATATGTCTGCTTTAAACACCACAAATATTTTAAACAAAAACTCGGCTCTCATGAATTCATCATTGGAAAAACTGTCATCCGGTTATTCCATCAACAGTGCCGCTGATGATGCTGCAGGACTGGCCATCTCCGAAAAAATGCGCGCCCAGATTGAAGGTCTTAATCAGGCCAGTGACAACTCCCAGGACGCAATATCCCTGACTCAGACGGCAGATGGAGCACTTGACGAAACCAACGAGATCCTAAAACGTATGCGCGAACTGGCTGTAAAGGCTTCTTCTGATACCTTAACCGATGATGACCGACAAGCCATCCAGGATGAGGTTGACACACTCCGTCAGGAAATCGACCGTATCTCTGATGATACCGAATATAACACCATAAAGCTGCTCAATGGCAACAGCGGTTCTGCGACCTCCGTATCTGGTGTAAATTCATCTGCCATTGTTGCTACCTCAACTGCTGCCGGCAATAATACAACAACAGGTGACTATACGGTAAATTATACCTCGGTTGCAACGCAGGCAACTACCGGTCTTGCAACATCCACTACTGGGATTGCATCTATAACTGACGACGCCTCGGCTTTTGCCGGCGATGTTACCATTAACGGCACAACAATAACCATCGAGTCTGGTGATACTATTGAGGGTGTTCTTGAAAAGATTAATGACGAAACTGCTACTACTGGCGTAACTGCCACCTTGAATACAGATACTGCTGGTCAATACTACATTGAATTAAAAGACGAAACCTATGGTAGTGCTTCTTCAGTTACTGTAGCTGCTGCAAATGCCACATTAACTGGCCTGTTTAATACAACAACAGACACTACTACCACAAGTGTTACTGTTACCGGTACAGACGCAACTGGTACCATTAACGGGGCAACTGCTACCGCTGAAGGGAATACCTTAACGGCTTTCGATCTCACTGTTACTGGTGATGATGCAACCTTGGAAAAGCTTGCTACTGCTAAAGCCGATATGGCTGCGTACGCTACTGGTACTGATACTTTAACAGCTGCAGCCACTGCGACTCAGACTGCTTTAGATACTGCAGTAACTGCTTTATCTGGTAGTACCGACACTGATGTCACTGCTGCATTAACTACTCTACAAGCCACTACCGCTTATACTGATGAGTATGATGCTGCGGTAAATGAATTAGCCATTGCTGTTGCTGAAAGTACTGACGCTGCTGATGCTGGTAATTATGCTACTTACATTGCTGCTAAGACTCTTGATAATGCAGCCGATGTAGCAGCAGCTTCTGATGCTGCTCCCGGTACTACTACAGTCGCTCAATATTTAGCTGCTACTGCTACTGCTACTGCTGAGGTTACTGTAGACAACAGCAGTGCCCTGACTTTCCAGGTTGGTGCCAACTCCGATCAGACCATGACGATTTCCATCAACGATATGGACGCCAACGCTCTGGGTGTAGCTGGCAGTACTTCCGACACCGGTATTGATCTAAGCTCTGCCGAAAATGCTACCGATGCAATCACAACCATCGATAAGGCCATCAGTAAGATTGCTTCTGAACGGTCCAATCTTGGTGCCATCCAGAACAGTCTGGAAAGCAATATCAATAATCTGGACACCGAAAGTGAAAACCTGACTTCGGCCGAATCTAATATCCGCGATACCGATATGGCTGCCGAAATGGCGGAATATACCAAACTAAGCGTTATCACCCAGGCAGCCACTGCAATGCTGGCTAAAGCCAACTCCCAGCCGCAACAAGTATTGACTCTACTGCAAGGTTAATAAATTTATAGGGTAGTTCCCAAAAATTAAATTAAGCCCCTGATACTGGACACTTAGAAACAAGTCCATTATCAGGGGCTTTTTGCAGCAATCTTCTATATAAAAAGACTACCTAGCTCAGCCTAACTAGGTTAGGTGTCGGTAGTCTTGTTCCACTAATTAGCTAATGTTGCGTTATTTTCTTTATGCAAGTAATAGCCTACGCCCCAGACGGTTTTTAGATTCGAGAGCTTAAGCTTTTTACGTAAGTAATGAATGTAGAGGTTGACGGTGGTAAATTCAGCATCTGAGAAGTAGCCCCATACTTTTTGGATGATTTGCTCCTTAGTGACGACTTGCCCATAATTACGTACTAGCAGTTCTAATAACTGTGATTCTTTGAGTGTTAACTGAACGACCTCGTTATCCTTAATGACCTGGTTGCGCAGCGGATTAAAAATAAGACCGTTAACTGTCAATAGGTTGTCTGTTAGCTCCTTGCTCCGGCGGCGGGTTAGGGCTTGTAGTCTTGCCAATAATTCGACAGAAAAAAATGGTTTAACCAAATAATCATCTGCTCCGGCATTCAGACCCTCGGCCCGGTCTTCAGGGGAATCCTTTGCTGTTAAAAAAAGAACTGGGGTATCATGTCCCATACTGCGAAATTCTTTTACCAGAGATAGTCCATCTTTATTAGGCAGCATGCGATCCAAAACAATTAGGTCATAGACTCCCGTACAGGCCATATCAATTCCTGCTTCCCCATCCAGGGCAGCATCTACGACAAAGCCGTTCTTTCTTAATAAATGAGATAATGAATCAACTAATTTATTCTCGTCTTCTACAAGCAGCAGTTTCATGCTACGACATCCTTTAGAGTCACAGCCTTGTGAAGTTTTTCCTTCCGTGGAATGTTATTGTTTATATTATCGCAGATAAATGTTAGAACTTTATTTAGTTCCAACATTTATTCTCAATAAGTTGAATAAAAATTAAGCATCAGGTTTGCGTGGGAGCTGAACAACAAAGGTTGTTCCTACCCCGGGAGTGCTGGTAACAGCAATTGTTCCGTCATGGCTTTCAATAATCCATTTGGCGATGGCTAGTCCCAGTCCAGAACCTCCTTTGCGCCGGGATGTATCCACCTGATAAAAGCGGTCAAAGATTCTGGTCAGGTGCTCTGGTTCAATTCCCTCACCAGAGTCAGTAACCGATAATTGTGTGTTAGCGTTAGATTGCGATAATGAGACCGAGATGGTACCAACTGAAGTATGTCTAATGGCATTATCCAGTAAGATTGTGACTACTTGTTTAATTCGCAGCTCATCGCCGTAATCATTGCCAGCAACAGCAGCAGCTACTTCAAGAGACAAGCCTTTGGCTGCCGCAACCGCCTCAAATGGCGCCACTGCCCGCGTAAGTAAGGTAGTAAAGGAATAGGGCTGTTTATGGAGCGGCTGTTGCTGTGAATCGGCCCGTGCCAGAAAGAGCAGAGAATCAACAAGGTTGATCATGCATTTGGATTCTTCCTGGATGTTGTCTAGCCATTTGCTTTGGCTGGAAACCGTATCATCTGGGCTTCCCCTAAGGATATCCAGGTTAATTTGAATAACAGATAGGGGCGTACGCAGTTCGTGGGACGCATCGGAGAGAAAATCGCTTTGCTGCTGCCAAGCCTTTTTGATTGGCTTCATGGCGCGATTGGCCATAAAGAAACTGGCAGCAAACGAGAGCAATGAACAAATAAGGCCAACAGCCAGTAAAGCTGTCAGCACAACCCGCAGTATATTTGTATCGTGAGTTAAATCATGATACAAGACAAGCATACCTGGTTGCGTAGTTAATGGTGCTCTTACATAAGAATATTTTGTTTGTTCGAATACAATTGTTCCCTGGCTGGCGGCACCCTGCAGTGCTTGTGCCGTTAGTGCTGCCAAGCCCTCCGAATTAAGCGGCAGGACAGATGATTGAGAAATAATGGCGCCAGCAGGCGAGGTTTTTACAAAAAAGAAATTAGGCCCAGGTGGCGGTCCCGGTGGAGGCGGGAGCGGGAGACCAAGCGGCGGTCCAGAGGGTGGCATCGGTCGTGGCTCATTACGCGAGGGGAGATCGTTGATTCGACCTGTTTGTATATCTGATACTATTTTCTGAGCTAGGTTATCTGTAAATTTACTGATTTTAGTTTGGGCAAACCAGTACGCACCTGCAATAAGCAGAAGAAAGAGGATCAAGATAATCGATACGTTGATTAAGGTGAGCTTGTAACGCAGTCTATGAAACATGATTGTCTCCCTGCAAGGAGTAACCTACACCGCGTATTGTTCTAATTTCGCGGATATTCAACTTTTTGCGGAGGTAATGAATATATAGATCTACATTGGCCATTGCAGTCTTGGAGTGGCTTCCCCAGATTTTATCTGAGATTTGTTTTTTTGTAACAACTTGGCTGCAATTGCGCATTAAAAGTTCTAAGAGTGAGGCTTCTTTTGCTGTCAGATGAAATGTTTCTATACCTTTTACTACTTGACTACGCAGGGGGTCTAAGATTAACCCCGCCGCTTTAATTGCAATCTCTGGAGCCTTCCCTTTTCTGGCTCTACGGACCAGGGTTTGTAATCTTGCAATTAATTCATCGGTGAAAAAAGGCTTTGTTAAGTAATCGTCGGCACCGGCATTTAACCCTTCTACCCGGTCGGCGGGAGAGTCTTTCGCTGTTAAAACAAGGATTGGGGTATCATGCCCCAGGCTGCGAAATAATCTCAGGAAAGAAATACCATCTTGCTGGGGCAGCATGCGATCCAAGACAATAATGTCATAGAGTCCGGTACATGCCAGGTTCATGCCTGTTTGCCCATCGAGAGCAGCATCTACCACGAAGCCGTTCATTTTCAGCAAATGTGATAAGGATTCGACTAATTTACCCTCATCTTCTACTAGCAGTAAATTCATTGATAACATCCTTCAATGCCACAGCCTTGTGAAATTTATCCTTCCATGGACAGCTTTACCAGTATATATTTTAGCAGATTAACCTTGGAAAATTCTTTGGTTTACCAATAAACTTCTAAAGATTAAGGAGATTTCTAAAAGAAATCTAAAACTAATCAATCACAATGGTATTACAGACGCAAAGTAGGTAACCAATCTAAAGAGATTCAAAAAAACATTGATTAGAATTCTGATATCATTTAAAATTAGAAAACTGACTTTAGGGAGGCAACAACACTATGCCAAGCTTAAAAAATAAGGCTGCATGGATTACCGCAAGTCTAATTCTGTTACAGAACACATTTGTATTTGCTGCACCTATAAAGCTGTCATTAGAACAAAGTATTGAACTTGCTTTAAAAAACAATCCATCAATTCAAATTGCAGGCGAAGATAAAGCAAAATCCTTATGGAGTGTTGATGAAGCCAAGGCCGCGAAGCTGCCGACTGTTTCACTTGGCAGCAGCTATAACCAAAATGATTCAGGCCAAGACAGTTTTAGTAACAATGTAAGAATGAACTGGCAGCTTTACAATGGGGGCCGGACTGAGTCGCAGATTGAGCAGGCGAAACTTGGCGTTACTACTGCCGATTTAAACGTTGTTAAAGCAAAGCAACAGCTAAAACAAGACACGACTACTGGGTACTATAGTGTTCTTGAGTCGAAGAATATGCTTGCAGTGAATGAGGAAAGTGTCAATAATTTAAAGGTTCACTTAACTATCGTGCAGGCAAAATACGAGGCCGGTGTTGTGGCTAAGTCTGAACTTCTACGGGCTGAAGTAGAAGTTGCCAACGCCGAGCAGAATCAGATAAAGGCGCAAAATCAGTATGACCTGGCGGTATCAAGCTTACTTAATACCATGAATATGGATGCAGGGACAGATATCCAATTAGTGGGTGAGCTTACCTATCAGGCAGATACTAGAACATTGGCAGAAGCAATCGCCCTTGCTAAGGAAAATCGCCCTGAGGTTGCTCAAGCTAAGGTAAGTATTGACAGTGCGGTTAAAGGCATTAAAATTGCGGAAAGCAATAAGCTGCCTTCAGTTTCGTTATCGGCGTCGACCGGTTGGAATGACACTCTGCTGCCTAGCGATGATACCAACTGGTCAGTCGGAGCCTCAGCCAGCTGGAGCATTTTTGATGCCGGCGTTACCAAGTCTAAGATAAACCAGGCTGAGTCCTCTCTCAATAAGGCTAAACTTCAGGCTGAGCAGACTCAGGATGCTGTAGAGCAGGAAGTGCGTCAAAGCTATCTTAATATGAAAGAAGCGGAAAAACGCCTCAAGACGACCGAGGTAGCAGCCAATAAGGCAAAAGAAGATCTCTATATTGCCCAGGAAACATATAAGGCCGGTGCAGGCACTAATCTTGACGTATTTGATGCCCAGCTGGCACTTAATCAGGCTAAGACCAACCATGTGCAGGCGCTCTATGATTACAATATCAATAAGGCCAAACTGGATAAAGCAATCGGATTGAAGGTCGAGTAGAGCAAGTGATGATAGACAAAATGACGGAGGTAAAATGATGAGAAATCTATGGCTGAGAGCTAAGCAGAATAAGAAATGGCTGCTTCTTGCTATCCTTATTCTGGCTGCTGTTACGGCTGGCGGATACTACTATCAAAGCCAGAGCAAAACTTCGTCTGTTACTGCGCAGCAGATTATCCAGGTAGAGCGCCGTGACCTTACTTCTGTAGTGGCGGCAACTGGCACAATTAAGCCAGTCAACATGGTGGACATCAGCTCAAAAATAACGGCGCAAATCAAAGAGGTAAAAGTTAAAGAAAACGAGCAGGTAACGGCAGGCCAAGTTCTTGTTATCCTAGAAGACAGCGGATTACAGGCTAAGGTAACCCAGGCTAAAGAAAAACTTAATAACGCTGCGGTAAAATATCAAAGAACGGCAAAGCTCAATACGATTGGCGGCTCATCTAACGAACAGCTGGATAATGCCAGCATGGATTATAACATTGCCAAGGCAAACTACGATGAAGTTATGTCCAGCCTAAACGAAACCATCATTGTTTCGCCAATTGATGGCAGTGTCATCGGCAAACCGCTGACAGCCGGTGAGATGGTGGCTCAGGGTGTGAGTAATCCAACCGTAATTTTGACAGTGGCGGATATGTCTAAAATGCAGATTGAAGCCAATATTGACCAAACTGATATTGGTAAAATTGTCCTTGGACAAAAAGTTACCTTTACTGTTGATGCTTACCCGAACAAAACATTTACAGGTACGGTAGCCACTATCTCCAGGAAATCTGTCGTTTCCTCGAATGTCACCTACTATCCAGTAACCATTGATGTTAATAATGCTGAAAACCTGCTTAATCCTGGGATGGTGGCCAGGGTCTCTGTCACTATCAGCGAAAGCAAAGGTGCACTAACACTGCCGCTTTCGGCAATAAAAACAGATAAAACAGGCAAATATGTTGTTACTCCAGGACAGAATGGTCAAACCCAAAATGTCACTGTAACTACCGGCAATACCGGCGATGATCGCGTTGAGATTACCAGTGGGCTCAGTGAAGGCGATAAAGTTGTGGTATCACAGCCTAAGACGCAAACACAAACAAGCGGCAGCCAACAGGGCTCACGTCAAGGCACAGGAGCCCGGCCAATGTTCTAGAATCAAGATTACTTCACATGCGTTCGCAATGACATAGGTTTGTTGCGCTAAATAAGGGGGTCAAAAAATGACAATAGCATTATCTGACGTAAAAAAGATATACCAGATGGGAGATACACCTGTTGCCGCGTTAGCGGGAGTAACGCTTACTATTAGCGCAGGTGAATTTACCGCCATTATGGGCCCTTCAGGCTCAGGGAAATCAACGTTAATGAATATTTTGGGTTGTCTGGACCGCCCGACCAGCGGATCTTATGTTCTTGATAAGCAAGAAGTATCATCTTTGACTGATGACGAGCTGGCATTAACACGCAACAAGAAGATTGGATTCGTTTTCCAGAACTTTAATCTGCTGCCACGGATTACGGCCCTTGATAACGTCGCCTTGCCGCTTGTTTACGCAGGTGTTGAGGGTAAAGAACGCAAAAAGCGGGCAGCCGAAGCGCTGGCAGCTGTTGGGTTGGAAAACAGAATGGATCACGTACCTAATGAGTTATCAGGCGGACAGCGGCAGCGGGTTGCGATCGCGAGGGCACTGGTTAATGAACCTACGATTATCATGGCCGACGAACCGACAGGGGCGCTTGATACTAAGTCAGGCAATGAGGTTATGGACATCTTTAAAAAACTCAACGCTGCTGGCCGGACCATTATCCTCGTAACTCATGAACCAGATATTGCTGCCCATGCAAAAAGGGTGATTCATGTCCGGGACGGACTCATTGTCCGGGACACAGAGAGGGATGAATAATGTGTTCTGGGAAAGTGTAAAGATTGCCTTAGATGCATTAGTCTCCAACAAGCTGCGTTCTATCCTAACTATGCTTGGCATTATCATCGGTGTTGGTGCAGTAATCGCCATGGTTTCCATTGGCATGGGGGTGAGAGAGAAGGTATCAAGCTCTATCGCCAGCCTGGGAAGCAACCTGATTATTGTTACGCCAGGGGCGGCCTCCTCCTCTGGTGTAAGGCAGGCGGCAGGAACCAGTACCACCTTAACACTGAAAGATGCACAAGCTATGGCGCGTGAGATTCCTGGAATAGGCGCTGTGGCCCCCAGTGTAGGCAAGCAGTATCAGCTTGTTGCCGGAAATATGAACTGGACATCAAGTGTTCAGGGAACCACTCCGGAATACCTGGATGTTCGCAATTTGAGCGTTGAGAGCGGCAGTTTCATCACCAATGAAGATGTGGAGACAAGAAATCGGGTTGCCGTTATTGGTTCAACAGTAGCCAGCAACTTGTTTGATAATATCAATCCGGTGGGACAAAGTGTTCGCATTGGTAACGCTCCGTTCACCGTCATCGGCGTATTGGCGAGCAAGGGGCAGTCAGCCGGGGGCCAGGATCAGGATGACACGGTAATTATTCCGCTGACAACTGCACAGGAGCGCATGATGGGCATTACCTATGTCCAGACAATTAGTGTGCAGGCAGCAAATGCTGAGGTTGTAAACGATGTCCAGGATGGAGTAACCAGTTTACTCCGGTCACGTCATGGCATTACTGGCGACAAGGCTGATGATTTTACTGTGCGCAATCTTGCCAGTGTCATGGCGACAGCCCAGGAGACGACTGGTACTATTACTATGCTGCTTGGCAGCATCGCAGCCATCTCACTGCTTGTTGGCGGGATTGGCATTATGAATATTATGCTGGTATCTGTCACCGAGCGGACGAGAGAAATTGGTATTCGTAAAGCGTTAGGAGCCAGATACGCTAATATCTTGATGCAATTCCTCATTGAGGCAGTTGTTATTGGGGTAATCGGTGGTGCTATCGGCATTGCGGTAGGTGTCGGCGGTTCTTATGTCATTTCTTCTTTTGCTGGGTGGAAGACAGTGATTACACCAATGCCGATTCTAGTTTCCTTTGGTTTCTCTGTTGGTATTGGTCTCTTCTTCGGCCTATACCCTGCACGCAAAGCGGCGCTCTTAAACCCTATTGATGCACTAAGGTATGAATAAAAAAAATAAAGGCGACTTGTGGCTGCGGCTAACAAGTCGTCTTTATTTTTTTGAAATCAAATTCCACATCGTGGATTGTTGTGTTTTTAGAGCAAAACATAGCAGGATTTTTTGTTGGTTAAGCGTATTAATAAATATAAAATAGTATTTAGTTCTGCATTATGAAACGGGATTCCTGTAAATGCTAATAGTGCTGTTGTTGACTGTAGATAGTGAACAATAATTAAGGGTTAATTTAGGAGGAGATTAGATGGAAGTTAGACATTCAGTTCATCCTGAGGATGTAAAAAGACTCACAACAGAGGAACTTAGAGAGCGGTTTCTGATTCAGGGGTTGTTCAAGCCTGACGAAATTAAGATGGTATATAGTCATGTTGACCGCATGATTACTGGCAGTGCCTGCCCAATTAAGCCGCTGGCACTGGAAGTAGGTAAAGGCCTGGGTGTAGAATATTTCCTGGAAAGAAGAGAATTAGGTGTAATCAATGTTGGCGGTGCAGGTGTTGTTAAGGTAGATGGGGTCGAATACGCCTTAAATACTACCGATGGACTATATGTCGGCAAGGGGTCGAAGGAAATTACTTTTTCAAGCAATGATGCTGGTAAACCTGCTAAGTTTTATTTTAACAGTGCACCAGCTCATACCACATACCCTACCGCCAAGATTGAACGTCAGAGTATTACACCGGCTCACCTTGGCTCAATTCAGAGTTCAAATGAAAGAAATATCTACAAGTATATCCATCCCCAGGGTGTTAAGAGCTGCCAGTTAGTCATGGGGATGACTGCATTGGAACCAGGAAATATGTGGAACAGTATGCCTTGCCATACACATGACCGTCGAATGGAAGTCTATTTCTATTTCAATCTTCCTGAAGATGCTGCTGTTTTCCATTTAATGGGTGAACCTAGTCAGACACGCCATATTGTTATGAGTAACGAAGAGGCAGTTATTTCTCCAAGCTGGTCGATTCATTCGGGTGTGGCCACAAGCTGCTATACCTTTATTTGGGGCATGGCTGGCGAAAACCAGACCTTTGATGATATGGATCATGTTGCAATGAAGAACCTGAAATAAACTATTTGGAAGGTGGAAATAGCATGAATATGTTTGGTTTAAACGGAAAAGTGGCTATTGTTACCGGCGCCGCTACAGGCCTGGGGCAAGGGATGGCCATTGCGTTGGCAGAGGCTGGTGCTGATATTGTTAGCGTTGGGCTAGGCGATCAGTCGGAAACAGCGCAAAAGATCGCGGCTGTAGGCCGGAAGTTTTTGGCCATTGATGCAGATTTATTCAGCACCGAACCCATTCAAGGGGTTATTGACCAGGTTGTGGCCGAATTTGGTCACGTTGATATACTTGTTAACAATGCTGGCATTATCCGGCGGGCAGATGCTGTAGACTTTACCGAAAAAGACTGGGACGATGTAATGAATATCAATATTAAAACCGTCTTTTTCTTCTGCCAGGCAGTTGCCAAACAGTTTATTAAACAGGGTACCGGTGGTAAAATTATTAATATTGCCTCGATGCTGTCTTTCCAAGGCGGCATTAGAGTACCATCCTATACTGCCAGCAAAAGCGGGATTATGGGAATAACCCGTCTAATGGCCAATGAATGGGCTAAACATAATATTAACGTCAATGCCATTGCTCCAGGCTATATGGCAACAGCCAATACGGCCCCTTTGCGTGCTGATGAAGAGCGCAGCGCTGAAATTCTGAGCCGGATTCCGGCTGGACGCTGGGGAACCCCGGCTGATCTGGGCGGACCTGTTGTCTTCCTGGCTGCCCCTGCTTCTGATTATGTCAGTGGCTATACGATAGCCGTTGATGGCGGCTGGCTGGCCAGATAAAGTAGACTTTCTATCAGGATAAGTAAGGCTAGGCAGGAAACTGGCGATTTATGTAGTATATTAGATATGCCGGATTTGTGGTAAGTGATAGGGAGGTTGCAGATGTCGGGTTTAGAAGTGCAGTCCTTGCAGCGAACATTTGATATATTAGAAGTAGTTGGCAACAGCGTTACGCCGGTAAGTCTTAAATATATTACTGATGAAACAGCCCTGCCTAAATCTACCGTTTACCGTCTTTTGA
This sequence comes from Sporomusa malonica, assembly GCF_900176355.1. Classification (GTDB taxonomy): domain Bacteria; phylum Bacillota; class Negativicutes; order Sporomusales; family Sporomusaceae; genus Sporomusa; species Sporomusa malonica. Next base: position 31,691 of record NZ_FWXI01000025.1, read on the forward strand.
ACAACCTGGAAAAACGGGATTATGTGAGATGTGATTCGAACGGTAATTACCGGCTAGGCCTTCAACTACTCATGATGAGCCAGCGTGCCGAACAGAATTTTGATATCAAACATTTAGCCAGAAAATATCTGCATCAACTCAATGAGCTGACAAAAGAGACAATCCACCTTGCTGTTCTGGCTAAGAATAAAGTGCTCTATGTGGATACTGTCGAAAGCCCTCATGCCTTGCGCCTTGTAGCAAAATTGGGAACTACAAATTCTGTTCACTGCACAGCCTTGGGCAAAGCACTGCTGATCAAGCATGACAATGCAAAAATCAGAGAAATTCTTGAGGCTGAGGGCATGGGACGACGGACAGAATACACACATTGTACCCCGGAAGACTATCTGAAAGAAATGGAGCAGGTTCGTAAATGCGGCTATGCATTTGATGACTGCGAGAGCGAGCTTGACGGCAGATGCATTGGAGCACCTATTTATGACAACGCAGGTAATGTAGTTGCCGCTATCAGCATCTCGGGGTTAGCCTCCCGCTTCTCCAGGGAGCAGATTGAAAAAGATGTAGCAGATAGGTTATTGGAGAGCACTAAAGAGATATCAAGAGCGTTGGGTTATTCAGGTATATAATTTGTTAGCGCCATTTCCTAGAGGAAGTGGCGTTTTTTATTTTAATTTTCTTAGCATTGATCGTTGCTGACGGTAATATGAATATAGTAGCAAATACTTAAGCGGGAGCAGAGTGAGATGGCTTTTTTTTATTTAAATGCTAAAAGGGCAAAAAACCGGTTTGGTATAGTAATTGCTGCACTGTTTATTCTGTTTGGTTGTGTTTGGCTATATGATTATATTGATGCCGCAGCGCTAAATTATTCTATTACCCAGGAAACTAAGACACCAACAGGTGAATTATCGATAACAATAAGAATTTATGACCGGGTACTTGAACTGTACGACAATGGCAAGTTATTCAAACGCTACCGGGTGGCTGTCGGCAAAAAGGCGACACCAACGCCAATCGGTGAATGGAATGTTGTGTATAAAGGCTGGAGCCCGGAAGAAGTGATGGGCACCCGGTGGATGGGGCTTGATATTCCGTGGGGAAGTTACGGGATTCATGGCACCAGTGCGCCGTGGTCCATTGGTAGCTTTGCCAGCCACGGCTGTATTCGGATGACTAATCGGAATTCTGAGGAGCTGTATGAATGGGTGCCTGTAGGTACACCTGTCAATATTATTGGTCCAATACCAAAAATAGAAAGAACGCTAAGGCGGGGCACAGTCGGCCCAGATGTTGTCAGGCTGCAGCTTAAGCTTGTTGCATTAGGCTACTACCAGGAACGGGCAAAAGGAACCTTTGGCAAAGATACTGAGGCAGCACTTAGGGCTTTTCAACGAGATAATCGTCTGCCCGAGACTGGTATTACTGATGAACAAACCTTAAAATTGCTTAAATTGTAAACTAAATGCGAAAACAGAAATATGCTCCCGCTGGCAATTTGCCGGCGGGAGCATATTAGAGATATTATCTCATGGCCTTTTCGATGCGTTCCAGGCCTTTTGCGATTATATCACAGGAGGCGGCATAGGAAAAACGTAGATATTCCTGCGTTTCACCAGTATTGCGTACCCCAAACGCCGATCGGGGCAGTACGGCAACATCCCCGTTATGGAGCAAGTGTTGCTGCAGGGCTTTACTGTCAGGCAGACCCAAACGCTTGCAGGCCTCAGTTACATTGGGGAAAACATAGAAGGCGCCGTTTGGTGTTTTGCATGAAAACCCAGGAATATTGTTTAAACCGGCGACAATAAAATCACGTCTGGCTTTAAACTCACTGACCATGCTGATGACAGAGTCCTGTGGGCCGGTTAAGGCTTCCAGGCCACCGTACTGCACAAAGGTATTGGTACAGGACTCGCAGTTGGTAATCAGGCGGGCAATATGGACGGCTAGCTCTTTAGGCATAACCCCGTAGCCTAACCGCCAGCCGGTCATGGCGTATGTCTTAGAAAAGCCATCAAGGATTATTGTTTTCTCCTGCATACCAGGTAGTGAACATATGCTGGCAAAGGTTCCGGCATATGTGATCCGGCTATAAATTTCATCTGATAATACCCAGAGATTATGCCGGCAAGCCAGTTCAGCTATAGTTTTTAGGTCTTGTGCAGTCAGCATGCCGCCGGTAGGATTATGAGGGCTGTTCAGGATAATTAGCTTGGTTTTGGGGGTGATCAGTTTTTCCAGTTCAGCAGTATCTAAGCTGAAATCCTTTTCTTCCAAGATGGGAGCGGGGACAGGCACGCCGCCAGTAAACCGGATGACTGATTCGTAAATGGGAAACCCCGGATTAGGGTAGATAACCTCGTCACCTGGGTCAACCAGGGCGTGAAGAACATAGTAGATAATCGGTTTGCCGCCAGGCGTTACAACTACTTCGTCATGATTTACCTGGATACTGCGGGTAGCTGAAATATATTTGACAATAGCATCCCTAAGCGGTAAAATACCGGCTGAAGGGCTGTAGTGGGTAAAATTGTCTTGAATAGCCTTGATGCCGGCTTGTTTAATATTGTCCGGAGTATCAAAGTCGGGTTCGCCAATGGCAAAACTAATGATGTTGCGGCCAGCGGATTTGAGGCGGTTTACCTCATTGAGTACTTCAAAGGCGTTTTCAGTACCAAGATTGCTTAATCGTTTGGCGAGTTTCATGGGTGTAATTCCTCCTGAGTTTTGATGCAATGCATATTGTGCACAAGCATATATTCGTGGTATTACACAAAAATCCTTCCGTAAAAAACAAAGTTATCAATAAGAACAATATGAGAATGTAGAATGGCTGATATAGTGTTTATCTCACCCAGTAGAGAGGCGGATGGTATCCATGGTTCAAAAAACTCATTGACAAAAAAGCCCAATTAAAATAGAATAATTATTGAGAACTATTATCATAGGTACTGGCCTGAGCCGGTACTTTTTTTAAAAATATAAAATGATAACCATTCTCAAAATAATAAGCCTGGGAGGTTATCCAGTGAAAATAACTACAAAGCTGCAAATGCTGATGACTGTGGCGGCAGCAGTGCCAGTTATAGTCATCATATTTATGGATCAAGCCGTTGCTGTTGGAGCCGGTGTAGCAGCACTGGTTGGTTTGATTGGGCCATTTATGGCGGCGCGCTGGTTAGTAACCAAAGATTTAGGAGACATCAGGGCCTTATGTAAGCTTGTCAAGGAAGGGAAATATCGGGTTCATACAGCTTTGCCTAATGAAGCGCCAGACAATGGCGAGGAAAACGAGTTTATATCAGTGATGCGTGATATGAATTGGATGGCCCGTGAAATTAAACTGCGGGAAGGTCAATTAAACGAGGCCATTGATGAGCTGGATGTGGCTCAGCAAGAATTAATGGAACAGAAAAAAGCATTGGAAGTGGCAAACAAGCGCCTAAACGAAATGGCAATGACTGACCCGTTGACAGGTTTATCAAACAGGCGGCATTTCTTTGACCATCTGGAACAGGAGATTTGCCGTGCGAATCGCATTGATCAGCCGCTTTCGCTATTTATTCTTGATATTGACTATTTTAAAAGGGTTAATGATACCTATGGTCATCAGGCTGGAGACATTGTTCTGAAAGCCATCGCCCATATACTGCGTACTCGCTTAAGGCGCAGCGATATGGCAGCACGGATTGGCGGCGAAGAATTCGCAGTCTTGCTCTCAGACACTAATTTAACCCAAACAATCGAGCTCGCTGAACAAATACGCAATAATATAAAAGAGTATTTGTTTCAAACTTGCGATGGCAAGTGTATAAATATTACTTGCTCTATTGGGGCATTCAGCGGCGATAGGCCTGATTATACAAAGGCGGAGTTGTTATACAAATACGCTGACAAGGCTCTCTATGACGCTAAGAATTCGGGGAGAGACCAAGTCGCTTATTATGATTGTGCCAAACTAGGACAAGAGCAGGTTGAATTGTTTGAACAGCTAGGGCCAAGAGGGGTGACTCATTAATGGAAGCATTACTCCAAAACGCCGGTGTCCATGAGTTTGTTGAGGCCTTTACAGCTGCGCTTGATGCGAAAAATACATATACACGGGGGCATTCTGATCGCGTTGCTGAAATAGCAGCTGCTGTGGCCAGACAGCTGGGCATGACAAAATCAAACCAGGATACCATTCATGTTGCCGCTCATCTTCATGATATCGGCAAGATTGGAATTCCTGATCATATTCTCCTTAAACCTGACCGGTTGTCTTCAGAAGAATTTGAAGTTATTAAAAGCCATCCGCAGGTGGGATATGACATCTTGAATAAAGTAACTATGTTGCGGCCGATCGCCAAGATCGTCCGTTATCATCATGAACGTTGGGATGGTCTGGGATATCCGGAAGGTCTGGCCGGAACCGCTATTCCGTTAGGCGCTAGAATAATCGCACTAGCCGATGCTTTTGATGCCATGACAAGTGAACGCCCATATCGTTCCTGCATGACGCAGGAAGAGGCTGTGCAGGAGGTATTACGCTGCCGGGGTACGCAATTTGATCCATCGATTGCCGACGCATTTGTCAGGCTTTGTCAAGAGTGTAAGCTACCTGGAGACACGGAGGCAGTAAAGCGGCTGAGTGAAATGCTGCCAGGCGAGCAAGGTCGGGTAACCAAGGTAACCGGCAGGGGCTCAATCAAGCAGCGCCTGATCGATATGGGTATTATCACAGGCACGCGGGTAGCGGTGCAAAAGTTTGCCCCGCTGGGTGATCCAATGGAAATTAAGGTAAAAGGATTTAATTTGTCACTACGCAAAAAAGAAGCCAGATTAATTGAGGTGGCGATAGGGTGACGAATACGCAGCTAACCCTTGCTCTCGCCGGTAACCCCAACTCAGGTAAGACAACGATATTTAATAACCTCACAGGCTCTAATCAGCATGTGGGCAATTATCCCGGAGTTACGGTAGAGAAGCGGGAGGGGTTCAGAAAATACCAGGACAAAGAGTTTATTGTCGTGGATTTACCAGGCACCTACGGGTTAATGGCGCACTCAGCAGATGAATTGGTGGCTCGCAGTTTTATTGTCCATGACAAACCTGATATCATTGTGAATATCGTAGATGCAACCAATCTGGAGCGCAATCTGTATCTGACACTGCAGCTGTTAGAGCTAGAGCGGCCTGTTATTATTGCCCTAAATATGGTTGATGTTGCAGACGGTAAGGGGATACAGATTGATGACAGGCTGTTAGCCCAGGCTTTGCAGACACCGGTTGTGCGTAGTGTTGGCAGGCAAAATCAGGGGACTGAGGATATTCTTGCAGTAGCGGCAGCAACAGCAGAACATAGCCAGCCTTGCCGGTTTACTCTTCTCTATGGTAGCAAGATTGAGGAGGCTCTTGACCGGATAATCGATTTGCTGTCTCAGATTAGGACAGGATTGCGATTTCCCCGGCGGTGGCTGGCCTTAAAACTCTTAGAAGGTGACACTGAAGCAAGCAAATATTTGAGCGGTATTCAGGGCAGTGAACTTGCGATTGCAACTGCGTCGCTTTTTCGCCAGGAGCTGTTTGAAGAACTGGGTGACCCGGCACTCTTAATTGCTGAACAAAGACACCGGTTTGTTGCTGCGGTATATGCCCACTCAGTAACAATCCATGAGGACGAGGAGATGACTACCTCTGACAAGCTGGATTTGGTATTGACTGGGCGGTTTTCCGGTTTGCCGATTTTCCTTGGCCTGATGTGGTTGTTATTTAATATGGTATTTACAGTTGGGGCTTATCCCCAGGCTTGGATCGAAGATAGTGTTGGTAGTCTGGCTCAATTTGTCAGTGAATATCTGACTGACGGCGAACTACGCTCCTTTATTGTTGACGGAATCTTTGGCGGGGTTGGCAGTGTTATCGTTTTTTTGCCTAATATCCTCATCTTGTTTTTAGGTATCGCGTTCATGGAAGATACTGGTTATATGGCGCGAGCGGCTTTTATTATGGACAGAATTATGCGGGCTGTAGGTCTTCACGGCAAATCCTTTATCCCGCTCTTATTAGGCTTTGGCTGTAGTGTACCTGCTATTATGGGAACACGGTCGCTGGAAAGCCCGCGTGACAGACTTGTCACTATTTTAGTGGCGCCCTTTATGAGCTGTAGTGCCAAACTGCCTGTGTATACTGTGCTGATTGGGGCTTTCTTTGATGAAACTGTTGCTGGAACAGTCTTGTTTTCTATTTATTTCCTCGGTATTTTGCTGGCTGTCATGGTAGCTCGCGTATTCCGCACACTGATATTTAGGGGTGAGAGTGATCCCTTTGTGATGGAAATGCCGCCATACCGGCGGCCGACTATCAAAAGCATGGTAATCCATATGTGGGAGCGCAGTCTGCTGTATTTGCGCAAAGCCGGAACAATTATTTTGTCAGTATCTATTTTAGTCTGGTTTTTGGTGAACTATCCTACGGCAGATCCAATTGCCCAAAGCTATGCCGGCCAATTGGGAAAATTGGTAGAACCATTGATTGCACCGCTGGGTTTTGACTGGAAACTTGGTGTAGGGCTGGTATCAGCCTTTACCGCTAAAGAGGTACTGATCAGCACCTTAGGCACCATCTATCATGTTGATCAAACTGGTGAGACTGCGGTAGCGCTGCAAGAGGCTATTGGCAATGATCCTAGTTTCAGGCCACTTATTGCTTATTCTTTGATGATATTTGTCTTAGTTTACTCGCCTTGTCTGGCTGCAATTGCCGTTATCAAACGCGAAACCAACTCGTGGAAGTGGGCTTTGTTTAGCCCTGTTTATTCAACTGTATTGGCCTGGATTTTGTCATTTATCGTATTCCAGGTGGGAACTTTGCTTGGTTATTAGGTAAGCATTAAGATCGTACTGCAGTAGCTGCGGATAAGCCAAGAGGCACCTGTCAATGACAGGTGCCTCTTGGCAAAACTAGGTTTAAGCGCTAACTAAAAATACCGTAGTAATATGTAAGCGTGAGAGATGATAATAGAGATAATCATCAGCGGAAAAGCGATTTTTAAATACTGCACAAAGTAGAGACCAATGCCATTCTTTTCGGCAATACCGGCGACTATAACGTTTGCCGATGCACCAATTAACGTGCCGTTGCCACCAAGGCAGGCGCCCAGTGCCAGTGACCACCACAGCGGCTCCATGTTCATACCTGATAGCTGTCCCATTTCCTGCAGCATAGGGATCATGGTGGCGACAAAGGGGATGTTATCAATAAACGCCGAAGCAATGGCTGAAACCCATAATACTATTACTGAGGTCTGGAGCAAGTCACCATGAGTTACGGTAAGGGTCCAGTGGGCCAGTTCGCCGATTACGCCGGTCGCTTTAAGGCCGCCCACGAGAACAAACAATCCGATGAAAAAGAAGATTGTAGGCCATTCAACATGAAGCAAGACATCTTCGGGTTCTTCACGGCTGACCAGCATTAACAAAATGGCTCCTGCCAGGGCAATCGTAGCAGACTCCAAATGTAGAAATCCGTGGAAAACAAAAGCGATAATTGTGATACCAAGCACCCAGAGTGATTTTCTTAGTAAAACCGAATCTTTTATTTGGTCTGCAGCATTAAGTTGTAAAATAGCCTCGCGATTTTCGTCGGCGACTTGCAAATCTTTACGATAAATAAGGAGCAGCAGGCCGATTGTTACTATTAAAACCAAAAAACTAACCGGAGCCAGGTTAATTACAAAAGAATTGAAATCAAGGCCCACAGCGCTGCCGATCATGATATTGGGCGGGTCTCCGATCAGGGTTGCTGTACCGCCAATGTTTGAAGCAATAATCTCCGAGATAAGAAACGGCGTCGGGTTAACCTCCAACTTATCAGTCAGTGTCAGTGTTACCGGGACAATTAATAATACAGTTGTGACATTGTCAAGAAGCGCTGAGGCCAGGGCAGTAATGAGTGAAAGTAGTGCCAGCAGACGCAACGGTTCGCCCTTCGTTATGCGGGCAGACCAGATGGCAACAGCCTCAAAGACACCTGTACGGCGAGTGATAGTAACCAAAATCATCATACCGGTCAACAGCCCAATTGTGTTAAAGTCAATGTCATCTTTAAGTGCTGTTTCCTGGGTTAAAAAACCGAGTAAAAGCATTAGCATACCGCCGCCCATGGCAACAACCATGCGATGGAATTTTTCCCAGATGATGAGTGCATAGGTGGCCAGGAAAACAATAACAGAACCCCAAAAAGCTAAATCATGCAAAGTAAAGCGCCTCCCTAAGGTGAACAGTCAGTTACAAAGGATAAAGAGAGTCCTATTGGCAGACTCCCCTCCAAAAAGATTATATCATTATAAAAATAATACGATATCTGATTGTTCAAGTCAACTCTGCTTCCATATTTTGTATAAGCACTTCAGATGATTGCCCGGTATATGTTTTTCTGGAGTAAACTACTGCCGAAAAAATATTGACATTAGACGCAGCTTTGTTTATGATATAATCACAAAAAAATACGTTTTGCTATAGGAGGAGCCTGTCACCAAGGGCTCCTTCTGTCTTTTTCAAGAATTAGTAGGGGGGAGCTGTTTTTTAGGGCTCCTCCTATACTTTTTATAAAGATATGCTCAAGCTGATTTCAATTCTTTAATTCTGGATAAAGTAAGTTCAAATCATGAATGGTAGAGAGGGAGAGAACAATGAATATTAGTCAGGAAGCTATTGCAGTGGGCGTTTTCCTTGTGGCCTATGCATTAATTATCTCGGAAAAAATCCACCGCACCGTTGTCGCCCTGGCGGGGGCGGTGCTTGTTATCATGCTAGGTGTTCTAAGCCAGGAACAGGCCATTCATCATATCGATTTTAATACACTAGGGTTACTAGTGGGGATGATGGTTATAGTTGCAATTACCGGTGAAACAGGACTATTCCGGTTTTTAGCTATTTGGGCTGCCAAGGCAGTTGATGGCAATCCGTTAAAGCTAATGATTGCCTTATCGGTAATCACTGCTGTGGCGTCAGCTCTCTTAGACAACGTCACAACCGTACTCTTGACAGTTCCGGTAACCCTGAGCATTACCAAACAGCTCAATGTTAAGCCGGCACCTTATTTGATATCGCAAATCATAGCATCTAATATTGGCGGAACAGCTACTCTGATCGGGGACCCCCCCAACATTATGATTGGCAGTGCCGTGAAGGAATTAAGTTTTCTGGCTTTTGTCAACAACCTTGCCGCCATATCGATGGTAATTCTTGTGGTAAATATCGTGCTGCTTACCCTGATTTACCGCAAGCAGCTTAAGACAACTAAAGAGTTAAGTGATAAGATTATGAGTCTTGATCCGGGTAAACAAATAAAAAATGTCAAGCTGCTTAAGATTAGCTTAGCCGTGCTGGCTCTTACGATAACCCTCTTCTTTTTGCACCAGCAGCTTCATTTAGAGTCGGCTACAGTAGCTATCTTTGGCGCTACCTTGCTGATCATCTTAGCCAGGAAAAATTCAGACCACGACTTAGAACATGTATTCCATAAGGTTGAATGGGTTGCGCTCCTTTTTTTCGTCGGTCTGTTTATGTTGGTCGGCGGGCTTGTTGAGACAGGGGTAATTTCTCTGATGGCTCAGAAAGCGTTTGAACTTACAGAAGGTAATCCGACAACTACAGCTATGTTAATTCTTTGGCTGAGCGCCATTGCATCGGCTTTTCTTGACAATATCCCTTTTGTTGCTACGATGATTCCGCTGATTAAAGAAATGGGTATGATGGGAGTCACCAACCTGGAACCACTCTGGTGGAGTCTGGCTCTTGGCGCCTGTCTAGGCGGCAACGGTACGCTCATTGGGGCAAGTGCCAATGTAATTGTGGCAGGGCTAGCGGCGCAAGAAGGATCTCCGATATCTTTTATCCAGTTTATGAAAGTTGGATTTCCCCTTACCATGCTGTCTGTGCTTATTGCAAGTGTTTATGTCTACCTGCGTTATCTTATTTGACAGAGCAATGCTAGCGAAAAACGCCAAGACCATGTTAAGGTATTGGCGTTTTTTTGCTATTTACTTTTTAATTCGATCATTTATAACTCTGGCAGCATGCACACCGCTGGCACTGGCCTGGGATAAGCCGCGGGTAATACCGGCACCATCGCCAATTGCAAACATGTTTTCAATCTCAGTTTCCAGTTCACCGGTCAGCTTAAGGCGCGAGCTATAGAATTTGACTTCAACCCCATACAGCAAGGTGTCATCATTGGTCATACCTGGGGCAATTTTATTGAGTGCATAAATCATTTCAATGATATTGTCCAGGTGGCGCTTTGGCAGAACCAGACTTAAGTCACCAGGAGTGGCCTTGAGTGTTGGCTGGGTAAAGCTTTGCGCCAGACGATGCTCGTTTGTCCTGCGGCCTTTTAATAGGTCGCCAAAGCGCTGTACCAACACACCGCCACCCAACATATTGGAGAAAGAAGCAATTCGTTTACCATATTGGTGTGGCTCGGTAAAGGGTTCGGTAAATTTGTTGCTGACCAGTAGCGCGAAGTTAGTGTTTTTACTGTGCAGCTTTTCATCCCGGTAGCTGTGACCGTTGACAGTAACAATACCGTCAGTGTTTTCAGCAACAACATACCCTTTGGGGTTCATGCAGAAGGTTCGGACTAAGTCTCCATACTGCTTAGTCCGGTATACCAACTTGGCTTCATATACTTCATCGGTAATGTGCTGGAATACCTCAGCCGGGATTTCGATACGGACACCGACATCTACTTGATTATTAGTGAGTGGGAGACCAAGGGCATGGCATTGGTTGGCAAACCACTCTGAGCCGGCCCGGCCCGGAGCGGCTATTAGGTAATCGCATTCTATTTCGCCATTTTTGGCGGTTTCCAGAATAAACGTACTATCCTGCTTTTTAATAGTATTTACCATTACACCGAACAGCATAGTTATTTTTTCTTTCAGATAATCATATATTGCTTCAAGAATTTTCAAGTTGTTTTCAGTGCCTAAATGGCGGACTCTGGCGTCTAAAAGATGTAGGTCATACTGCAGGGCCTCTTTGCCAAGACTACTGTTTTGGGTACTGAAGTATTCAGCAGGTGCGCCGTATTTTATATTGATTTGGTCTACATAGTCAATTAAGTCAAGCACGGTCTGGTCAGGAAGGTATTCGTTCAGCCAGCCGCCAAATTTAGTGGTAAAGTTATATTTACCATCAGAGAAGGCCCCAGCACCACCAAAACCACGCATAATAGCGCAGGGATTGCATTTTATGCAGGCCGGTACTTTTTTATCCGAGATGGGGCAGCGACGCGAATAAATGTCGTGTCCGACTTCGAGTAAAGCAACCTTGATATCCGGATTATTAATGACAAGCTCATAGGCGGCAAATACACCAGCTGGGCCGCCGCCTATGATGCCAATGTCAAATTTATCAGCCATTTAAAGACCACCTCTCAATATGATTGTGGCACGAACCGTAACACATTATACTTTACCAAATAATGTTTGTAAATAGAAAAACAATAGTACTTTAGTAATGAACTAAGAAAATTCTTATAGTTGGTTTTGGCAATAAACTGCTAGACAATAATATGTTGAATATGGTAAGATTTTGTCGAAAGAGTTAATTTACACTAACAATTTTAGCCAGGCTCTCGTTAGCTTGGCTTTTTTTATTTGTTGCAATGTTTGGAGGGTCATAAGTGCTAGAAACGGAAACTCTGTTAATCGGCATTAATGTGCTTATTTTGGTTATAATCAGCTCTTGGGCTTTTGCAGTTCGCCGGAGCCAAGGTAACCGCGCTAAGGGAACGGTGGATAGTGAGATAGTGGGAAATAAAGCAAAGCTATTCGACATTATGGTGGAACATGCTCCTTGTGCTGTCACAGCGATTTCCCCCACCTATCAAGTACTTATGGTCAATAAAATTACTACAACAATTAGCGGTGTAACCAAAGACGCGGCGCTTGGCAGGAGGTGCTATGAGGTCTTTGGTGAGGGTACAATTTGTTTGGGTTGCCCAGTGGCTGAGGCTCTTACCACTGCCACAACTCACAAACGCACCAAGCAGGAACGCAATCATCATGGGGCGGTCAAGTATATTGAGCAGACGGCGGTACCTGTGCTAGCTGGGAATGGTTCTGTTAGTTATGTGTTGGAGTTTACACTTGATATAACTGAAAAAATTGAACTTGAGCAGCAAAACCAGCATTTGGCGGTTGAGACAGTTACTTCATTGGCCAAGCTAATCGGTAGCCGCGACCAATATACCGGAGTTCACTCTGCCCGGGTAAAAGACATTGCACTGGCTATCGGTAAAGAGCTTGAGCTTGCGCCTGACACCATGAGTGAGCTTGCTATTGCGGCTGTTCTTCACGATATTGGTAAAATCGGTATACCGGAACAGATCTTAAACAAAACAGGTAAGCTTACGGAAAGCGAATTTACTGTTATTCAAAAACATCCCCAGTTAGGTTATGATGCATTAATTAATATTGAGCAGCTTGAAAAGGTAGCTGAATATATTTTATATCATCATGAGTGTTATGATGGCCGCGGTTATCCCAGTCGGAAAAGGGGCCAGGATATTCCGTTCGTTTCACGGATATTAAGTGTTGCTGACGTTTATGAGGCCATCACTTCAGATCGGGTATACCGGAAGGCCATGAATCTGGACCAAACCTTGATGGTAATGCGTGCCGGGCGGGGAAGCAAATTTGATCCGGAAATTTTGGACGCCTTTTTCAGAGTGCTTGCACGCGAACGTCCTGATGCTAAGCAATATTTGAATGATAACGAAGCTGTATAAGGGGGGGAGTAGTGTTTTAAAATTATGCTGGTGATAAAGCTTGGATATAATAATTAAGTAGTCCTAATGCTAAGTTTACATAGAGGAGGCGTCATTATGATTGTTTCTACAACCTCAATATTGGAAGGGTATGAGGTTAGAGAGTATCTGGGGGTAGTGACCGGTGAGGTCGTTATGGGCACCAATGTAATTAAAGACTTTCTGGCTGGTTTGAGCGATATCTTTGGCGGGCGTAGCAATTCATATGAAAACTCGCTGTCCAAAGGTGTCAACAGCGTAGGAAGCGAGCTTAAAGAACGGGCCCAAGCCATGGGGGCAGACGCAGTAATTGGCGTTCATCACTCCATGTCCAGTGTAGGTGAGGGTTTGATGATGATTGTTATTATGGGTACAGCAGTCAAGGTACAGAGAAAGTAAGGCAGTGCCATACAATAAAGTTCACTCTTTGTTCACAGTTCTGACACACTTTTGCCAGTAAGATGCGCTATACTTGAGTTAAATCAAACAACAAGGAGTGGTTGTCATGAAAAAAATCACCATCTTTGCCCTTATCGGAATTCTGGTGCTGTCACTGGCTGGCGCGGTCGCCCTGGCCGCCCCAGGAGGAAATCCTGGCATGTTTTGCCCACCTTTTGGACCGGCAGGACAGCAGGCTAACCTGACTGACGAGCAAAAAGCCCAGATTGCCACTTGGCAAAAAGAGATGCTTGAACACAAGAAACAAGTGCTGCAAAAAGAGGTGGAATGGGGCTGGATAACCCAGGCTCAGGCTGATGAGCACATTGCTTTTATGGAGCAGCAGCAGAAAGATGGCAAACCAGGCATGGGTATGGGACATAGACGCGGTCATGGCATGGGACCTGGACAGGGTATGGGACCGATGCAGGGCTGCTATGGTAACGCTAACGTTCCGGTACAACAATAATATATAGCTGCAAAGAGCCTGTCGCAAAGCGCGGCAGGCTCTTTTGGCTAGACGCAGCTTGTGGTATGCTGAAGATAAGAGGTGAAAGCCATGACTGTTAAAACAGTGCTTATTGTTGACGATGAGCAGCCTATCAGGGAGCTTCTAGCCCTATATCTTACAAAAGAAGGTTTCATAGTGCATGAGGCAGCTGATGGGGCCGAGGCACTTATCAAACATCAGGAATTTAAACCTGATATTATTATTTTGGACATCATGATGCCTGTACTTGATGGACTGGAGGTCTGTCGCCAAATTCGTAAATTTTCAACTATACCGATTATCATGCTGACCTCGCGGGCAGAGGATGAGGATCGTATTATGGGGCTTGAGCTTGGGGCTGATGACTATGTGACTAAGCCGTTCAACCCGCGAGAGGTAGCAGCGCGAGTCAAAGCTGTACTGCGGCGGTTGGTCTCAAATGAGAAGAGGCCTGAGGCTGCTTTAAGCTACCCATATTTGACAATTGATATGGCTGAACATACTGTGACTGCGTTTGGACACGAGATAGCATTTGCAAACAAAGAGATGGAGCTTTTATGGCATTTAGCCTCCCATCCTGGATTGGTTTTTTCTCGGGAACAACTTTTGGAGAGCGTCTGGGGGTACAGTTACTGCGGTGATACCCGTACTGTCGATACCCATATTAAACGGATTAGAAAAAAGCTTGACATAAACGGTGACTCGCCGTGGGATATAAAAACAGTATGGGGCATAGGCTACAAGTTTGAGGTAAAAAAATGAGAATATCACTGCAACACAAACTTCTTGGCAGTTTCATCATCGTGGTGGCCCTTGTGCTGGCCAGTGTATCGGTAGGTGCCTCGCTCTTAATCCGCGAGTATTTTATTGCCAGCAAACAGCGTGAACTGACTGATAAGGCCTATGAGACGGCGCGGGTGGTAAGCAGCTATTATGATGGGCAAATAAACTATGGCCAGCTTGCTGGGTTTATTAACAGTATCGATAGTTTGCTCACTGCCAGGGTATGGGTCATAGACAATGCATTTAACTTGATTGCCGCATCTGAGGAACAGCATGGGCCGGCAGGTGGCTTTCACCGGCAGGCCGGCATGATGAAAAAAAGCCCCATGGATTTGGGCCCAGATTGCGATATGCCGGGAGGGCTGGGAAAGATGCTGCGTCATGGCTCCGGTATGGGACCGGAACGGGGAATGGGCCGGCAAGAAGGTATGCACGGCAAAATGGCTGAAAAAAATCAAGCACAGAATCGTCCCGGGTTAACTGGGATAGACGAAATTCGTCAACAGGTCGAGCTTGGCAGTGGAGCAGCGTGGGCTAAGACCTTCTATCATCCTTACTATGAAGAAAATATGCTGGTCGTTGGTGTACCGCTTAAGCCTGATGGTCAAATACAAGGGACGGTGCTGATTAATGCACCCTTGTCCGGATTTGATAGTTTTTTAAGCCGGATTTACTGGTATCTTGCTGCAGCTGGAACAGTAGTTGTACTAATTACAATATTTATTGCCAATTACCTGTCAGCAGGCATTATCAGGCCATTGAAGTCGATGCAAGCGGTGGCCTCAGCCATGGCCGGGGGCGACTACTCTGTTCAGGCTAAGGTGAACACCCGTGATGAAGTGGGAGATCTGAGCCAATCCTTAAACTCTCTGGCCACGGCGCTAAAGGACTTTGTGCGTAAAACCGAAAAGACGGATAAACTCAGGCGCGATTTTGTTGCCAACGTATCGCACGAGCTTAGGACGCCGCTTACCATTATGCGCGGTTACAATGAGGCGCTCTTGGATGGTACAATAAGCGAGCCTAGTCAGGTGGCGAAATACCACAGGGTTATGCGTGACGAGGCGGTACGCCTGGAAAAGCTAATAAACGAGCTCTTAGACCTCAGTCAGCTGGAGACGCGGACTGACTCGCTTGAGACAGAGCAGGTATCTTTGGCTGAGATTGTTGATAATATTGTAGCTTTATTTAAGCAGAGGAGTACAGAAAAGGGAGTCACAATGCGTGCCGATATTGATGAAAACCTGCCAGACATCAATGGCAATGGTGATCGGCTGACGCAGCTGGTTCTTATTCTGCTTGATAATGCGCTCAAGTTCACCCCAGAGGGCGGGGTAATTACCGCCAGTCTGGCGGCGACCGACGGTCTAATCACATTAACAATTGCCGATACTGGCAGCGGTATTGAGCCCAATGATTTGCCCTATATCTGGGAGCGGTTTTACAAAGCTGACAAATCCCATAGCCGCACTGGCGGCGGTACCGGCCTGGGATTAGCCATTGCCAGGGAAATAATCAGCCTGCATGGAGCCCGGGTTGAGGTGTCAAGCACGTTGGGGCAGGGAACAGTATTTACGATTACATTTTGTCTGACAGGTACTATAAGGTAGCGAAAGATAAAGTAGACTTAGCCGCTCGCCTGTGCCCTTTGGGTATAACTCCCACTTGTAGAAGATGGGAGTCTTAGAGCGGGTTATTCATCGGATTAAACTCCGGCGCAAAGCTGGGGTTTAATTCTTTTTAGGCTGATCTTCCTCGAGGTCAATATATAATTTTCCGGTAGGGGTTATGGCTGCGATAACTACCTCCCTGGTATTAGTGATGCCGCGGCTGGTAAGCTCGTACAGCAGCCATTCCCTGGTAAGGCCGGCACGGCGTAGAGCAGTATCGATAATTTGGCCATCGATGATGAGCTCCTTGCCGGTAAACTTTCCTGCTGCTGGATTTTTTGTCTGGATATCAGTCTTCTTCAAGATATTTAGCTCGCCGTCAATTTTAAGAATGCCAATCTGAACCTCTGCCGGGTCGAATATATTTTTAATTTTGAGCTGTTCTAATAGGATATTCACGTTATAGTAGGTCTTAGCCAGATTGTTTTCAAGTATTTTTCCATTGTGAATCACCATAACAGGATCGCTTGTTAAGAATTTGCGGGCAGGCAGACTTTTCAAACTGAAGAGGTTGCTGACCAGGGTTAAGCCGCCCCACACAGCAAGAGCAATTAGGCCTGTGAAAATGCCAAGGGTATGTGTCACCAGCGTAGAAACTGCCAAGATTCCGAGGGTAATGGTGCTGACAAAATCAAATAAGGTAATTTGGGCAAGCTGTTTTCGGCCAATAGTGCGGGTCAATAACATAACAATAAAAAAGGCCAGCGATGTGCGTAATGCATATTCGAGAGCTTCCGGCATGTCTTATTTCTCCTTTGCTTGCTATATACTTCCTACGCAGCTACTATAAGCAAGTGCCGTGCTATTATATGATTGTCCAAATGCCGTATTTTATTAATGGAAATTATGTGTGTACGGGATACGGAAAAGCTATTATGCAGTAACAAAAAACTACAATTTTTTAACAAATATAACAAATTAAGAGGTTATTTGACCTTATTGTCGAAATAATTACAAATAATCGTAAATAGTCCATTTTATGAAGAAGGAAAGGGTGGATAAGAGTGGGTATGGGTATAGTGAAGAGTGATATTCTTAATCTTCCAGAGAGCTATCGTAAGTTTTACGAGGAGCTAGCAGCTTTTATTCCTACTAACCATATTTTTGCAGACCCGATTCGAACCCTGGCCTATGGAGTAGATGCCAGTCTCTATCGTATAACACCCAAGCTGGTGGTTAAAGTTCGTAGTCCTAAAGAAGTAGCCAAAATTTTCAAAATTGCCGGTGAATTTAAAATCCCAGTTACTATCCGGGCTGCAGGAACAAGCTTATCAGGACAAGCACTTACTGATTCGGTGCTGTTGTTGCTGGCAGGTGGCTGGAGTGGCTACCAGATTGATGATCATGGTGAAACCATCATGTTAGAGCCAGGAATTATCGGTTCAGAAGCAAATCAGTATCTCCGTCCATACTCACGAAAAATCGGCCCTGACCCAGCTTCGATCAACTATGCGATGATCGGTGGTATTGCCGCTAATAACGCCAGTGGTATGTGCTGCGGTACCGATGATAACAGCTATAAAACGATCGCGGCTATGAAAATCATATTTGCCGATGGCGCAATCTTAGATACTGCCGACCCGGAGTCGTGTCAGCTATTTATCAGTAGTCATCAGGAACTGATCAGTTCAATTGAAAAAATTAGGGACGAGATTAATGCAGACCAGCAGCTGCGGCAGATGATTGTCCGCAAATTTAAAATCAAAAACACAACCGGCTATGGGATTAACGCTTTTGTCGATTATCATAACCCTATCGACATCATTAGCCATCTTATGATCGGCTCAGAGGGAACACTGGGATTTATTGCGGAGATCACCTACAAGACAGTTGTGGAACATGCCCATAAAGCCTCGGCACTCATGTTTTTTCCGGATATCAAACAGGCCTGCATGGCGGTAATGCGGCTTGAGCGTCCGCTTGTGGCGGCAGCCGAATTGCTTGATCGCATTTCACTGCGCTCAGTGGAAGACAGTGCCGGTATGCCAGCCTATTTAAAAGAGCTGGACGAGCAGGCGACTGCACTGTTAGTGGAAACTAGAGCCTTAGACAGGGCTACACTTGATGACAACATCCAAAAAACAATCGAGTGCTTAGCTGGAATACCTGTCTTGTTTCCGATTACTTTTACTGATAAGAAAGCCGAATACGAGAAGTTGTGGAAAATCAGGGCTGGCGTATTTCCCGCTGTTGGTGGTATTCGCCGTCAGGGTACGTCAGTTATCATCGAAGATGTTGCTTTCCCCAAAGAACTTTTGGCTGAGGGCGTTCTGGCCCTGCGGGAGTGTATGAACAGGTATGGTTATGCAGATGGCGTAATCTATGGCCATGCGTTAGACGGCAATGTCCACTTTGTTTTTAATCAGAACTTTGATACACCTGACGATATCAAGCGATATAAAGACTTCATTAATGAAGTCTGCAGTATGGTGGTGGAACGTTTTACCGGTTCATTAAAGGCTGAGCATGGCACTGGGCGGAATATGGCTCCGTTCGTTGAGCTGGAATGGGGTCAACAAGCCTATAAATATATGAAGCAGATAAAACAGGCCTTTGACCCGGAAGCATTGCTCAACCCCGATGTTGTGATTACCAATAATGCGGATGTTTATGTGGAAAATTTAAAAATCATGCCGCAGGTTCATGATCTTGTTGATAAATGTATGGAGTGCGGGTTTTGTGAGATTAACTGTCCGTCTCTTCATTTGACTAGCAGTCCGCGGCAGCGGATTGCAGTGCAGCGTGAGCTTGCCAGGATGCGGGCTCACGGAACAGATAAGGCACTGGCAGAGCGGGTGGAAGAAGATTATGATTATTTTGGCGAGATTACCTGTGCGACTGATGGACTGTGTCAAACCACCTGCCCGCTGTCCATTAATACCGGCAGCTTTACTAAACATCTGCGCTCAACTAAAACTACAAAAAGAGGACGCAACATTGCCAAATTTATGGCCGAGCATTTCGGCGGGGTTACTTCACTAGCCAAGCTAGGCCTGGCAGGCGCTCATCTGGCGCATCGGGGACTGGGCACTTGTACGATGGGGGGGTTAGCCAAAACAGCCCGCTCGATGATTGGACACAGTGTGCCGAAATGGAATAAATGGCTGCCTAAAGCCAGTGCGAGTGTAGCAGCGCCGCCGCCTGCTCCTGCTGGTAGCCGCAAAATCGTTTATTTTCCTAGCTGCGTCAGCCGGACAATGGGCCCGGCCAAAGAGGATATTGATCAACGGTCACTGCACCAGGTAATGATGTCACTTTTAAATAAAGCTGGCTATAGTGTTATCTTTCCGCCCGATATGGAGGATTTATGTTGTGGAATGCCGTTTGAGAGTAAAGGGTATATTGACGCTGCCGACGAACTGAGTGCTAAGCTGGAAAAGGTGCTGCTGGAGTGCAGTAATAATGGACAATATCCGGTACTCTGTGATACCAGTCCCTGTGTTTACCGGATGAAGCGGGTAATGGATAAGCGACTGACAATCCTGGATACAGTCGATTTTATTCACGACTATCTGCTCAGCGAGCTAGAGTTTGTAAAATCACCGGAAAAAGTAGCCATTCATGTAACCTGCAGCGCAACGAAAATGGGTTTGGCAGAAAAGTTCCGGGCTGTGGCCGAGGCTTGTGCTACTGAAGTGATTATACCACCCAAGGTTAAGTGCTGCGGTTTCGCCGGAGATAAAGGATTTGAGGTGCCTGAACTCAACGAATCAGCACTGGCGCACCTAAAAGAGGCGTTACCGGCAGACTGTAGCTGTGGTTTTTCCAATAGCCGCACATGTGAAATTGGCTTAGCCGATCACAGCAGTATCAGTTATCAATCGATTGCTGTTTTGGTGGATCGCTGCTGTCTGGGGCGGAAGATAAAGTAAATGATAAACAAAGGGACTGAGCGCCTGTTAATAGCGTTCAGTCCCTGTTTTATACCTGCCACCACATAATACCAATGGTAGTTTCTGATGTCTCGGCGCAATAGCCGTCAATTGCGACACCTTCTAAAAAGCAGCGAATATTGTTTTCAACTTCATTGCCAGTCACACCCATTACGGCAAAATATCTAATATAGTGGTCAATAAGATAATTAAGCGGTTCCTGTTGGGTTTGTCCATAGGTAGAGAAGGTTAGATTGGGGCGGTAGCCTTCCTGATAGAGAATGTTAAGCGGATAAATGATATCAAAGGCTGGCCCAGGCGCTGGTTCATTTAAGAGTCTCTCCCATAAAAAGCGGCGTAAGCCGATGTCATGTTTGCCGGCAAAGCCAATTAGGCAGCAGGCTCGGCGGGCTACTTTGGTCATTTTCATTAAGCTGTCATAGTTGTTAATGGCCGGGCTTTTGGCAGCAAAGGTTATATCATAGGCTGGCTCTGGTGCAATATCCAGCCAGTCGGTCAACAATACGCTGATGCTTTCAGTCAGGGAGGCTTTGACTGCTTGGTCAGACAGTGTGTCCAGCATGCCTTGGGAGGTATCGAGGCCTGTTACTTTGACCTTATATGCTGCCAGTGGCAGGGCATAGGTGCCAGGGCCGCAGCCAATGTCTAGCAGACTGTCGCCAGGCTTGATTGCTCCCTGGGCAATTAGGCCGTCAATGATGCTCTGGTGAACTTCTTTGTTGGCTTCGTTATGCTCAGCATAGCGGCTGGAGAAGCAGCTCCAATATTCTTGCCAAAGCTTGGGGTCAGGACGCCGTCTGCCTGCTGCTTTGCTAGTGTCTTGCCAGGCTTTATCCCAAAACTGGGCATTATACATAATTATCACCTCATATAGATATTATGCCAGAGATTGCTCCGCTATTGCTCGCAATGACAAGGGATGAGTTTCTTAACTAGTTATATGGCGTTTAAATGGGCAGCAGCAGACAGGAGTTTCTGTGTGTAGGGATGCTTGGGGATACTGGTAATTATGGCCGCCGCGCCTTCTTCGACAACGCGGCCTTGCTGCATGACGATGATGCGGTCGCTGATTTTCCGCGCCAATGCCAGGTCATGGGTTATGAATAAAAGTGCCAGTCCTCTTTTCTCCTGTAAAGTCAGCAATAGCTTAACTACCTTAGCCTGGATGCTGGCATCAAGTGCCGAGGTAGGTTCATCGGCGATCAAAATTTTAGGGTCTAAGGCAAGTGCCCGGGCGATAACGACCCGCTGGGCTTCGCCGCCGCTAAGCTGATGTGGATATTTATGGAGAAAAATTTCGTCGCCCGGCAATTCAACTTCAGCTAGCAGTTCTTTGGCTGTGGCAAGCTTGTCAGCTTCACTGCCCACGTTGTGAATAACAAGTGGCTCCTTGATGAGCTGATACACAGTTAAACGATGGCTGAGTGCGTCTTTGGGGTTTTGAAAAACCAATTGAATTTGTTTATAGAAAGCTTTATCTCTCGCTGCGACTAGCGAACCGTTGAGGATTAACTGGCCGCTGTCTAATGAGATAAGCCCCATAATTGTTTTGGCTAGTGTGGTTTTGCCTGAGCCGCTTTCGCCGACAATGGAGAGTGTCTCGCCTTCATATAAGGTTAGGCTTAGGTTATTTACAGCGATGCAGTTCTCCCAGGTTTTCGTCAAGCTGTGTACTTCAAGCACAGGCAGGATACCGCCGCGGTGACAGGCCAACTGTCGATCTGCGTTTGGAGTTAAAGCCGGGATTTGGTTCGTGCAGGTGGTTAGCCGCTGGGTGCAGCGTGGATGAAAAGGACAGCCGGGAACATTATGCTCCATCCTACCAGCAATACCCTGCAGATCTTTTACGGTCGTCATATTAGGGTAAGCACGCAGCAAGCCGCGGGTATAGGGGTGGCGGGGATTTTCCAGCACTGCTTTGATCGAGCCGGCCTCCACAATTCGGCCACCATATAACACGGCAATACTGTCAGCCATTTCTGCGGCAGCGGTAATATCGTGGGTAATGATGATAGCCGCCCGCTCTTTTAGTGTTTCTTTAAGCAGAGCGGTAATCTCTTGCTTGGTCAAAGGGTCAAGCGAGGCGGTTGGTTCATCAAGCAACAGCAACTTTGGGTTGTTGACAAGTGCCATAGCAATGAAAGCCCGTTGCTGCTGACCGCCGCTCAACTGGTGCGGATAGGTCTGGGCCTGGTTGGCACTTAGACCGACCTGTAACAGCGCTTCCAGCGCCTGCTGATAGGCAACGCTGTTTTGCAGGTGATTATTATGAATGAGGATAGCTTCGGCTACCTGGTCGATAATCTGGTAGTGGGGGTGTAGTTGAGTACCGCTGTTTTGAAATACCAGTGCAATATCTTTGCCGCGGATCTGGCGCAGCTCAGCCTCGGATAAGGTGAGGAGCTCGGTCCTGCCTAAGGCGACTGAGCCCTTAGCTTTGCCAGGGCATAACCCGGCGATGGTCAGAGCCAGCGAGGTTTTGCCGGCGCCTGACTCGCCGATAATAGCTAGTTTTTGGGAAGTATGCAGTAGTAGGTTAATGTTGTGCAGGATAGCTGTAGTTTCATAACTGACAGTAAGGTCTGTTACAGTAAGGAGAGCTTGGTTTTCCATAATTACCTCTTTTCCGGACGCAGTCTGGGGTCAAGCACTGTTTCTAAGGCTAGCCCAGTAAACGCCAGTCCGGCAATTGTTATAGAAACAGCCAGGCCTGCCGGTACAAGCCACCACTGCCAGACGTCAAGATAAGTATAAGGCAAAGCCTGCTGCATCATTTTTCCCCAACTGAGTAGGCTGGGGTCACTAATACCGAAAAAAGAAAGCCCTGATTCCATAAATATGGCCCGGCGCGAATACTGGATAAACAGGGCAGTTAGTGTTGGGGCCAGCTCAGGCAGGATGTGTCTTGTGAGCAAATAAGGCTGGCTTGCACCAAAACAGGTGGCAGCAGCATAAGAGGCTTTGGTTTTGAGTGTTAGTGTCTGGGTTCGGATTATGCGGGCCCCGCCTGGCCACATGAAAAGGGCTAATAATACCATGAGCAGGAGCCGGCTTGGGTGTAGATAAGAGGCAACAAGAATTGTCACAATGACTGGCGGGAGCACCAGCCAAATGTCGATTGTCCGCATAATTGTGCGGTCAAGCAACCCTCCGTTTATGGCGGCGCTTCCACCTGCCAGGAGACTAAGGGCTGCAGCCAGTAATGCTGCTCCGGCAGCAATGGTTAATGAGGTGCGGGCTCCGTAGACAAGCTGTGACCAGATATCCTGGCCGACCTCATTGGTGCCCAGCCAGTATTTGCCGTCAGGTGGCTGAAATATGTCACCAGTATAGGCTAACGGATTATGGTTGGCGATAAACGGGGCAAAGAGTGCGGTTAGTAGGATCAGACCGAGTAAAAAGAGGCCCAGTTGTCCCAGGTTGTTTTCCAGTAACTCTTTATGAATCCTGATATGCATGGTATGTTCTCCTTGACGGACAGGGGGGGGTTAAGCGTGGGTCAAGCTTGCTGCAGAGCAGGTCGGTCAGACAATTTACAGTCAGTACTTTGATGGCTGCTAAGAGCAGAATGCCTTGAAGCAGCGGGTAGTCGCGGGTAATCAGGGCTTTGTACAACAGTGAACCCAGCCCGGGATAGGAAAAGACTACTTCAATAAATAGCACGCCGCTGATTATATGGCTAAAGCTAAGCCCGGCAGCTGTAACTACCGGACTTAGGGCGGCGCGGGCGGCATGGCGGTAGCGGATAATATAGTCAGGACAGCCTTTGGCGCGGGCGGTTTTTATGAAGGCTTCCCCCATAATACTAACGACGGCACTACGGGTAAACAAATAAGAGGCCGCCAAACGGACAAGTACCAGGGCTGACAGCGGCAAGACCAGATGCCTGGCAGTATCGGCAGCCAGCTCTAAACCTGTAAAGCCGCTGTAGGGAGTAAATGCACCGGATAGCGGCAGCCAAGCCAGAGAAACACCAAAAACGACTAACAGCAGTATCCCGGCGAAAAAATCCGGGAAACCGCTGACAAACATCATAATCCCCAGGATAAGACCATCAGCTTTGGTATTGAAGCGGTAGCCTGACTCGACACCCAACGTCCAGCCTGCAATGGTGGCAATGACAAAGGCCAGTCCGGACAGGAGCAAGGTCCAGGGAAGCACACCACCAATGATGGCCGCGACCGGAGCATGGTAAAAGTAAGAATAGCCCAAGTCGCCGCACGCCAGTGATGCTATGTAGGAGACGAACTGCTCTGACCAGGGCTGGTCAAGAGCAAACCGCTTAATGAGTTCAGCTTGTACCTCAGGTGTCATGGTCATCAGCGCTTCTTCGCCATAGATGGCGTGTAGCGGATCACCGGGCAGCAGCCTGGGCAGGATAAAGTTTACAAGCAGAATAATCGCCAGTGCGATGATATAGTCGGCAGTGGTTTTTGCTTTGAACATAAATAGCCTCTATTTAACAAACGACATCTTATTTAACGGGATTGGGGCACCTGACCCTAGACCTTGTTTGGTAAAAAACAAGGTAGTTTTATTGCTGTGCGCATAATACCAGGTAGGATAATACAGCGGCAATGCAGGCACAGCATTGGCAAATTCGCTCTGGATTTGGTTAAACAGTTCCTTACGCAGATGTTTGTCCATTGTGGAGGCCTGCTGAGCAAGCAGTTTATTCAGCTTGTCATTAGTTTGGTATTTAGCGCTCTGAAAGCTCTTACCGGTAATGATGCTGGTAAGATAATCAGGGTCTGACCCAAGACCGCCATGTCCGTTGATGGCTAGATCATATTTGCCGTCATTGATCAGGCTGTCGAGCGTTTTACCTTCAAGTGCGCGCAGATTGACTTTTATACCAAGCTGTTCAAGCTGACTTTTTACAAATTCACCCTGGCGCTCACCGGGCGAACCGGCAAGACCTGACCCGGGACTGACCAATAGTTCCAGTTCAAGGATAGTACCGTTTTTCTCCCAATAGCTGCCTCTTTTGCTGTAACCAAGTTTAGATAAAAGCGTGGCTGCCGCCTCCGGGCTATACTTGTAAACGTTGTCTAAGGCAGGGTTATACCACTCGTTGTCAAACGGGAGGAGTCCCGGGCTGCCTTTAAGTCCCTGACCACGCAAGGTGGTATCAATCAGGGCTTGGCGATCAATAGCGCAGGCCAGGGCTTGTCTGAACTCAATACTTGCTAAAGGGTCCTTTTGGTGGTTAATCATTAATTTAGCCACCCAGTCATGAGGCATGGTAAGAATTTTAAGTCCGGACTGTTCCAGTGGTTTAACTAATTCTGCCGGTATTTGCGCCATATCAATCTGTTTTTGCTTAAGGGCGGCAGCCGCCATTTCGGTACTCATTTTGACAAATTTGATTTGGTTGAATTTAGGTTTACCCTGATAGTAGCTGGCAAAAGGCTGATATAAATAAGAGCCTTGTTCTTTGTTGTAATCAGCAAGCTGGAAGGGGCCGGAACCAATTAGTGCTTCTTTCTGCCGGAATTGAGCCGGATCGGTTACATTTTGCCAGATATGCTGCGGCAGGATAGGAATAGTCCCGGCTACCTGGTCTAAAAACGGCGCGTGTACACGGGATAAGCTGATCTTCACGGCATTATTGCCAGCGGCTTGGACTGATTTAATCATGCTCAGATTGCTGGTCTGATAGGGATACTTTTTAAGATATTCAAAAGTGAAGACAACATCATCGACAGTAACTTTGCGATTGTCATGCCATAACGCTTTGTTGTTTAATTGAAAGATATAAGCGTTCTCTGCTGCGAGATATTCCCAGCTGTCAGCCAGCGCAGGAACGTAGCCATTGGCATCTTTCCACAGCAGTGTGTCAAAAATCATGCTCATACGCACATAGCCGGGGCCGCGTGAATAATGGGCAAAAGGTGAAGGAAATCCGTAATCGCCTGTGGGGTCGCCAATGGTGTAGGTAGTGTCTTGTGCGGATGAGGCAGGTGCTGGCTGTTGTCCGCAGCCAGCACCTGCCAAGAGCATGAATATAGCTAACAGTGTTGCCAAAAGGCGCTTGCCGCCGTTCAAATTTACCACCCCCGGCTGTATTCTTCGGTACAAGCCAAGCAGGCAATTTTACCGTTTTTCAAACGGGCACGGGCTTCCATCACTTTTTCACCGCAGTAGGCGCAGATAACTGAATTAAAGATCTTGGCTTCTGACGGTAGTTTAAGCTCAACGTCATCAATTTTAAATAAGTTGTTAAAAGGGGTAGCTAACATGTGGGCTGTGCGTTCTTCCTGAATTTTTTGCCAGGCAGCTTCTTGCTCAGCTGTGGCTTCTCCGCCAAATACTGCATTTTTGAGTTCTTCCTGCTCTGGGGCCAGGGGCATGATTTCGCCAGTCATAACAACCCGTACAGCTTTGCCTGTCTGGCGGTTGCCGATGGTATAGGCCTGTTTGCCATAATCTTTGTAAATAAGGTTGCCTTTGCCGATGGTGCAGCCTGAGAGCACCTGGATAGCATCGATGCCGCAGCCGTCAGATTCAACAATTGCGACAAGCTCCTCATCTTCGGCCCGGATTACATTGAGGCGTTCGAGGGCAGCTTTAGCAGCCAGGTAGCCGATGGTAAGCCCTGGACAGCAGTGTCCGTGAAATTCAATCGCTTTTTGGTAGTCTGCAGGTCGATTAATCATTTTTTATTCCTCCAATTTTAGATATCTTACCCAAAAGGGTGGGGGAAATATAAAAAAGGCATGAAAAACCAGGGAGAGATGCTTCTCTCAACAGGCTTCATGCCTTTATTTTCACAGAATATAATTAATTTAGTATAATTACATTATTATGTAAAAAATACAAAATTGTCAAGCTGTTTTTGCCGTTAGCTGATCACTATTCCTGTTGGTCGTTGCAGAGATTATAGAAAGTAAGTGGAAGTTTTTTGAGCAGATCAAAAAGGTTGTATTTTCTATGTTTAATTTATTCATTGACAGATATAAGTGAAATTTGGTACAATTAAGACATTAAGAGTAGCTGAAGCTACTACATTTTCCTCTAGAACTAGCGGTCTTTTTTTAAAAAAATAGTGGATAAAATATGCCATGAAGGTGTTTTGACCGCACTTTTATGGTTTTTTTTGCTTGTTGTTCCGGAATTTGCATCTAAGCTAGGCGTGATCCGGCAAGGTTGTTATTAGTTTCATCTGCTTTTTACCGTTTTTATCTGATGGATACCAATCTGGCAGTAGTTTCAGTACTCGCAAGTGGCGAATACTTCCCGGGATTGGGTATTTGATTTTTGCAGGGATTCTGATAATTATTGCCGAATTTATTTGATAATCGTCCAGATTTTGCGGAAGGTGGTAAAAAGTATGTTGATTGCAGTTATCGACGGCATGGGCGGGGGTCTTGGGGTGCAGTTGGTTACGCAGCTTTCGGCACAGCTGGGGCAAAAAGCTGATATTATTGCACTGGGAACCAACGCGTTAGCAACTAACAATATGGTGCGGGCTGGGGCTATGCGGGGGGCAACCGGTGAAAATGCTGTGGTAGTCTCCATTCGCAAGGTGGATGTGGTGGTAGGTCCTATCGGTATTATTATCCCTAATTCATTAATGGGGGAGATTACCCCCAAAATTGCTGAAACGATCGCTTCGGCTGATGCGTATAAAGTATTGGTGCCGGTGAACCAACATCATTTTGATATCGTTGGATTAGAGAACCGTCCCTTAGTTGTATCCATTAAAGAAGCCGTGCTAAAGGTCAGTGAGCTTGTTCAGGGTAGATCGTGGGGATAATAAAAAGCAACCCAGTTAACTGGGTTGCTTTTTATTATCCCCTTTTTTATTACGGTTAGTCTAAAATAGTTGCTTTACGGTCAGCTCTCCACCAAAGTACACCGATGGTTGTGCTGATAAGTTCGGTGCAGTAATCTTCGACAGTTCTATTGGCCAGAAATTCGGTAATTTGGGTCACTGTTTCTGGGCCCTCAAGGCCAAACAGTTTAAAGTAGCTGGTATAGTATTCAATCATATAGGCTAATGTTTCGCGATAGCGTTCGCGATAGGTATAAAACTTAATGTTTGGCAAAAACCTTTCTTGGTAAAGAACATTAAACGGATATTGGATGTCAAAAGCCATATGCTCGGGGGGAGTGCCCATGAGGTGCTCCCAGAGTAATGTGCGAACTTTGATATGATATGTACCGGCAAAACCTATGAGGCAGCATGTGCCGCGAGATAATTCGTTCATTTTCATTAAACTGTGATAGTCGTTAATGGCTGTAGTATTAGCCGCAAAGACAATATCATAAATTGGTTCATTTGGTAGGTCAAGCCAATCAGTCTTGTTTGTTTTTATCCGGTCAGCTATGCCCTCGTGAGCTGCTTCAGATTGAAGCACCGACAGCATCTGCTCGGCTGTGTCCAAGCCGGTAACGTGCAATGCTTTGTTGGCCAGTGGCAGGGTATAAGTACCGGCGCCGCAGCCAATGTCAAGCACTGTGCTTGAGGGGGTGATTACGCCGTCTGTTACCAGACCGTCAATAATGGTGTTATAGATAGAGCGACTCTGACGGTTGCGCAGCGCGTAATGCTCGGCAAAAGAGTTCCAGAATTGCTGCCAGCCTTGTTTGTTTCCATAGCTGGCCGCCTGAGTATAACTATCGCGGGCCTCCCGCCATGCTTCGGTCCAAAAATTAGTATTGCACATGGCATTCATCCTTTCCTATATATGTAAAAAAAGCATGAAAAACTAAGGATATGCTCCTCAGGTTTCATACCAGAGTCTCTGAATCTTCATGATTCATTGTACTAGTTTAACTATAAAATGTTTTAAGGTACTTGTCAATTGGCAACCATGTAAAGCTGAGGGTACTTGCCAAGATTTTGACCATCATTTTGCTGCTAAAGCCATTTACCCTACTAATGATTGATATTAACAGACTGAAAATGGTCTGTGTCAATCTGGACATATGGCGGGTGTAATTATCAGTGAAGCTAGTATTGACAGCCATCCCTTGGTATGGTATGTTAATAATATAGCATGTCACAAACTGAATATTTCGAGATAGGTGCCCTAAGGGGCTTAATAGGGAAGTCCGGTTAAATGCCGGCGCGGTCCCGCCACTGTAACGGGGAGCAAGCTTAAGATATGCCACTGGGATGATAAGTCTTGGGAAGGTTTAAGCAAGCAAAGATCCGGAGTCAGGAGAACTGCCTGTCTGACAATCACCGTTTGTTACCCACGAGGTATGGGGAGGGGATTACAGTAGGCGCTTTTTGCGTTCTGAGCTAATTCACTCCTGGTTTAAACGCCAGGAGTTTTGTATTTACTCTACTGTTTATTACCCCCAACTTTACATGGTTGGGGGTTTTAATATTAAGACATTTTCTCAATCGCTCCCTTTCGAACATTGCGCTTTTAGCGCGGGTCACTTTTGGCCCTTACTTTTTTCAATGATGGTGTTACATAAATAATTGTTTAAACAGGGGGATGCCTATAAGCCAATAAAGAAAACAGTGTTGCCTGATCCTATTTTAAATTAAAACTGAAGGAGTTGTATTTTACCAATGAAGAACATTTATTCTTTTCTCACTACCCTCTGCATGCTTGCCATATTCGGCTGCATCAGCGTAATTCCCTCGCTGGCATTGGCAGCACCGGCCAATGCAGGAAAAAAGGCTATTCTTGTGGTAAGCTTTGGCACTACATATCCGGATACAATGAAGACAACCATTGAAGCTGTTGAAAACAAAATGAAGGCGGAATTTCCTGATTACGAAATCCGCCGGGCGTTTAGTTCCCGCATTATCATCAAAAAATTGGCCGAACGTGACGGCATTAAAATCGATACTGAAAAACAAGCACTTGACCGCCTAAAAGCTGAAGGGTTTAGTGAAGTCATTGTGCAGCCTATGCAAATTACCGCTGGTGAAGAGTTCGAGTTGATTAAAGGCGTGGTAAAACATGTTGAAGCGGCTAAAACCTTTGATAAAATTACTATCGGTAGACCACTCCTTTACTATATGGGCCAAGAAGGCAAAGCAGATGACTACATGGCAGTAGCCAAAGCCTTAGAAACCCAATTTCCTATAATGAAAAAGAAGGAGGCTGTCCTGTTACTGGGTCACGGCGGACCGCATCCTGCGACTGCTACCTATCCGGCCCTGCAGCTAAAATTACAGGATGCAGGCTATAAAAACGTGTTTGTCTATACTGTGGAAGGCTACCCGACACTAGATGGTACTATTGACAAGCTTAAAGCCAATAAGATAAAAAAAGTAACCCTTATGCCGTTAATGCTGGTAGCTGGTGATCATGCCAATAATGACATGGCTGGTGACGAAAAAGATTCCCACAAAAACCAGCTGATGGCTGCTGGATTTAAAGTAGACACCTATATCCATGGTCTAGGCGAAAATGTTAAAATCCAAGATATCTATGTTGAGCATGTTAAGGATGCTATCGCCGAACTTAACAATCCTAAAACTAAGAAGCACTAATAGCTAGTAAAACGAATAATGAAAAGAGTTAGGTGCCCTACGGGGCTTAATAGGGAAGTCCGGTGAAAAGCCGGCACGGTCCCGCCACTGTATTGGGGAGCATGCCCAAGATATGCCGCTGAGATGAAATTTCTTGGAAGGTTTGGGTAAGCTATGAACCAAAGTCAGAGAACTGCCTAGCTGACAGTCACCGTTTAACCCACGAGGTATGGGGAGGGGATTATAGCAGGCATTTATTTTGCCAAGATTTCAGCTAGCAGACCTTCCACTTTAAGGGAGGTCTGTTTTCTTTATTATCCATACAAAAACGACTAAGGGAGATGTAATCAATGCAGTTAACCAAGCTATCGAAATTATCACTCATTCGTCAGATCTTAGTCGCGATTTTGGGGTTACTGGTAGTTTTTACCGGAGGTTGTGCAGAGAAGACTCAGCCCAAAAGTGAAGCGATAGCAGGGGCCAGGGAATTTGTAGATAGCACCGGCTATGTACTTAAGCTGCCGCAAAAACCACAAAAAATCGTATCTCTTTCCATTGGAACTGATGAAATACTTGTAGGTCTGGTAGCAACACCGCGGATTGCTGCCTTAACCTATTTGGCGGATGAGAGTGACATATCGAATATTAGTGAACAAGCAAAAGCTGTATCACGAAGAATACGAGCTAACGCCGAAAGTGTTATCGCGGTACAGCCAGATTTAGTCATTATTCCGGATTGGCTGCCGGCCGAGTTCATTCAGACACTCCGAGAGGCTGGTGCTCCAGTCTATGTCTACAAAACACCGTCCACAATTGATGAGGTCAAACAGGCGATTATGAGCATCGCCCGCATAGTTGGGGAGGAACAAACTGGTATCAGGCTTGTGGCCGACATGGATAAGCAACTGGGGGAAATAACCGAGAAAGTGCAGCAAATTCCTACCGACAAGCGGCAAGTGGTTATCCAGTATAACCTAATGGGCGGCAGTGGTGGCAAAGGCAGCAGCTTTGACGATCTTTGCCGTTATGCTGGTGTGGTCAACGGGGCTGCTGTTGCTGGACTAGGCCTGAATGAGGTATTGTCTAAAGAACAAATTGTCCGCGTTAATCCTGATGTTATCTTGTTGCCGATCTGGGACTATACCGGTAAAACCGATATACAGAAATTTGGCGCTGAGGTGCAAGCAGATCAAGCCTTACAGACGGTAAAAGCCATTCGTCAGCACAACCTTATTCCCGTGCCTGACAGGCATATGACCTGTACATCACAGTATATTGTGCATGGGGTTAAGGATATAGCCAAGGCTGCTTATCCACAGGTTTTCAAGGATGAATAATTAGGTATATATGATATTCTACCGACAATTGGCGTGTACTTTTGGAACGCGGCAGTAGTAAAGGACAGTGGCGTCATTTGCTGTGAGGGGAAGAAATGAAGCGTAAGAGGAGCGGAATTATGAAACTTTTTACCTTATCCACCGGTGACCATGTCTACCGTTATTATAAAAGTATTGTCATTCCTTTTGAACAGCCGCGCAAGGTAGTCAGTACAGCTATTGTCAATGGCGGCTACCGGGAGGACTTGACCGCTGTGTTTAATAATGACTGCAATCCGGGGGCTGGGATGGCTTGCACTATGCGCGCTTCTACCTATCAGGAACATATGAACATTATTGCCGCGGAAATCGGGCTTGACCCAGCAACAACCGCTGGGATGGGGACAGCAGCCGCGATGGAGAATGTGGCGATATATACCCAAAGTTATGAGAAGCTGACAGTAACGGCTATTGTTACTGGCGGAGTTGAAGTCAACGGCGGGCGTGTCGGCGACCCGGCAGACTATTTTAATCCAATTGACAAAAGATCACTGGAAAAACCCGGAACTATCAATATTATCCTGGTTATTGACGCCGATTTGCCGCCAGGTATTCTAACCAGGGCATTGGTTACTTGCACAGAGGCCAAAACGGCTGCACTGCAAGAGCTTATGGCAGGCAGCAATTATTCAACAGGTTTGGCTACCGGTTCAGGCACCGACCAGACTATTGTCATTGCTAATCCTGCATCCTCTTTGTACCTAGAGAGTGCTGGCAAGCACTCTAAGCTGGGAGAGCTGATTGGTCAGACGGTACTGCCAGCTGTCAAAGAGGCTTTACTCAAACAGACAGGGCTGTCACCGCGTCAGCAGCATAGCATGTTGCGTAGATTTAAACGGTATGGTATTGGGGAAGAAAGCTTATGGCAGGCTTATGCAGGCAACAACGACAGGGCTATAATTAAACCTGAATTTATGGATGCACTTTATCAGGTGGATAGTGATAATTACTTAGTGACCTATACTGCTTTATATGTGCACCTCTTAGATGAGCTGCAGTGGGAGCTCATCTCTGGGATAGAAGTGCGGCAGGCAGGCAATGAGCTTCTTACTGCAGTAGCCGCTAGATTCGGTGTGGAGGCACCTGTGATTACCGATATAAGTACTGACGCATGCCTGAAGGCCTGGCAGGCATTGATGCTGGCCATTGTCAGGAGTAAGTCTATGGAATTAGCAGGCAGATAAATTGAAGTTGTAGCATACTGCGCTATGAAATGGAGGAATAACAATGAGCCTATTAGCAGAAAGCTTAAGTATATTTCATAAAGGCGGTCCAGTTATGTATCTGATTTTCGCCTGTTCATTGTTAGTGGCAGCAATCGGTATTGAACGATTTTTGTATTACAAGAAAGTGAACACTGATATGCACGGGTTAATGCAGAAACTTACCCCTTTATTAGAACGAGGTGACTGGGCGGCTGCTGGTGAATTATGCTGCCAGACCAGAGGTATTGCCGCTATGGTTGCAGCCAAAGGTATTCACTATGTGCAGTATGGCTGTGCTAACATTGACAGTGTGTTAGAGGGGGAGGCGGCTTTAGCTGTGACCGGTTTGCGGGCTAATCTAAACCATCTGGACACCATTGTAACCATTGCGCCACTACTTGGGCTATTGGGAACTGTTATTGGTATGATTGGTTCCTTTAGTGTGATGAATATCAAAGCCGGTCAGCCACAGGCTATTACCGGGGGTGTCGGGGAAGCTCTCATTGCTACAGCCTCCGGTTTGTGTGTAGCTACTTTGGCCATGATCATATATAGCTATTTTAATCACCGCTTGGATCAACTAATTACTAATATTGAGCAGACTTGTGTTTTAATAATGGGGCATATCAAACCGGAGAAACGCCATGAAACTGCGTAATCTGCGCCCAGAGCGCCAGCCTAAATTGATGATTATTCCGATGATTGATATTATCTTTTTTTTGTTGGTGTTTTTTATCATGAGCACCCTTTATATGGTGGATCAGCAGACGATACCTGTCAATTTGCCTCAGGCAGCTTCGGCCCAGAGCGAAAAACCTCGCAATGTGGCTGTTGCTGTTACCAAAGAAGGCCGAGTTTTATTTGAACAGGAAGAGATTCCCTTAGAGTTAGTCGAAAAGCGGGTACAAATAGAGCTAAATAAACAAAACGACATCGTGTTCATACTTCGCTCTGACAAACAGGCAGAATATGGAAAGGTAATAGCTGTCCTCGATGAAATGAAATTGGCGGGGGCTCACCGGGTGGCCATCGCTACTGAAAGGAAGGATCAGTAATGGACTGGACGGCAGGGAATCGCTGGCGAAAAGCGATGGCTATCTCTTTTTTGCTCCATAGCCTGGTTTTATTCGGTGTCGGTTTGCTGACCGGCAAGGCGTTAGTGCCTGCTCAGATTCCTGAGATGCTGATTGAGCTAGAGTTAGTGAGTGAGTCAGACAGTCCACCATTAGCAGCTGCCCCTGAGTTGTCTCCAACAAGTATTGAGTCTGTACGCACTTTGCCGCAGCCTACACTGGATCAGCCAATACCTGCAGCTGAACCGGCCAAGCAAGCACCGGTAGTGGCTGTTAGTGCGATGGCGGTCGTAGCTGTTGACAGTAGTGCTAGTGCGTCAGCCAGTGCACCAGCAGCTAGTGGCGGCAGCATTTCGGCTGATGGTATTCCTGGAGGAAGCCAAAGTTCAGGAGGAAATACTGGCAAGTCGGGGGCGAGTATTCCGCCTGGAATACTGTCGCGTAGGGAACCTGCGTATCCTGAACCAGCACGTCAGGCTGGTATTGAAGGTACGGTAGTGCTCAGAATTGAAATCTTGGAAAATGGGCGTGCTGGGCAGGTGAGTATTTACAAATCCAGCGGATCAGGATTGCTGGATGCTGCTGCCGTGGCCGCAGTGCAGCACTGGCGTTTTGTTCCAGCCAAAATGCAGGGGACAGGTCAGAGTATTGCCTGTCAAACTACTATGCCAGTAGTATTTAAGCTAAAAACATGAGGCCGCGGGAAGATCAGATGAGAGCTGCAATGCCACTGGCAGGCGTATTGGCCGTGAGGTCGAGGGTGGTCTAATAAATGTATTTGACAATACCTGTAAAAAGGTATTATTATTACGAGGGAAATGAGGAGGGTATATTTATGAGTCAAGCAGCACAAGCTCCCCCAAAGAAAGCTATTGTAGTAGTAAGTTTTGGCACTTCCTATCCTGAAACCTTAAAGCTGAACATTGAAAGTGTTGAGAAGCTCATCCATAAAGCTTTTCCTGATTACGAGGTGCGCCGGGCGTTTACATCCCGTACTGTTATCAAACGGTTAGCTGAGCGCGATGGGCTTCAGATTGATAATGAAATACAAGCCTTAGAGCGTCTTCATGCTGAAGGCTATCAAGAGGTGTATGTCCAACCGTTACATATTGTGCCTGGTGCTGAATACGACAAAATAAAAGTACTTGTTGCCCATTATGCTCATGCCAAAGAAAAAGCTTTTGAAAAAATTCGTTTGGGCCGGCCGCTATTGTACTCCATGGGACAGGACGGGCATCCTGATGACTATGAAATTGCAATTAAAGCCCTCGCGACCCAGTTGCCTGAGGCTCAGCCAGCAAGTGCAGTTGTGCTTATGGGACATGGTGGGATGCATCCAGCTAATGCCGCCTATGCTGCACTACAACTAAAACTTGAAGATGCTGGATTTGATAACGTCTTTATCTATACAGTTGAGGGCTATCCGTCCTTAAACCGTATTATCGACAAGTTGAAACAAAAACAAGTGCAAAAAGTAACCCTGATGCCATTTTTACTGGTGGCTGGTGATCATGCGACTAACGACATGGCTGGGGATGAAGAGGATTCTGCTAAGTCACAGTTGTTAGCAGCCGGTTTTGAGGTTGATGTATATCTCCATGGATTAGGCGAGAATTCAGCTATTCAAGATATCTACGTATCCCATCTCCGGTCAGCTATTGTTCATCCACCTCATGGCCATGGGGCGCATAGATGTGGCAAGGGGCATGCGCATAGCCATTAGGAGTTAAGATAAAAACTGAATACTGATGAGACAGGTGCCTGAAAAGGCTTAATAGGGAAGTCCGGTGAAAAACCGGCGCGGTCCCGCCACTGTAATGGGGAGCAAGCCCAAGATATGCCACTGAGACCAATGTGTCTTGGGAAGGTTTGGGTAAGCGTTGATCCAGAGCCAGGAGAACTGCCTGTCTGACAATCACCGGTTGACCTGCGAGCGATAGGGAAGGGGATTTTTTGAGTGAACTCTCTTCCCGGTATTTTTGATGCCGGGATTTCTTATGCCATTAGAAAGGGTAACCTTTCTAATCGAAACTTTTCCAGTGCCCCCTTTCCTTGCACCAGTTAAGGAGGAGGTGTTTCGGTTTTACGATTAGCCGTGCATTTATTAATTTAAGAGGCTATCTTATGGTGAGAGGGGAACAACATAATGAATAAAAAGAAAATGGTAAAACAGAACTCGGTGCTGTATGTCTTGATTGCCGGCGCAATGTTATGCCAAATGCCGTGTATCGTGCAGGCGGAACAAGACACCGAAAGTCAGCAATATTCTTTTGATCAGGTAGTGGTGACAGCGAATCGGGTGCCTACACCTGTAGGTAAGGTGGCAGCGAATGTAACTGTCATTAACAGAGAACAAATTGAAAACGGGCACTATACAAATCTGGCAGACTTGTTAAGAGAGACAAATGGAAACATTATATCGGATAAAGGATTTGGTAGTGCGAAGCAGACAATCCGCCTTAATGGTGATGACCGGGTACTTGTTATGATTGACGGGCGTAGAATTAATCGCCAGGAAGGGGCGGGTACTGGTCGTGCTGGCGTTGATTTTAGCACAATTGTCTCGCTGGCTAATATTGAGTGTATTGAAATTGTTAAAGGCGGAGCCTCAGCGTTGTATGGTTCAGATGCTGTGGGCGGGGTCATCAATATAATTACTCGCAAAGGGAAAGAGAATAAGACTACCCTGGATATGGCAACAGGTTCATGGGGTTTACGCAATTATAGCTTTAGTACGCAAGGCAGTGAAAAGGGTTTAAGTTGGTTTATTACCGCCGACAGGAAAAACCAAGCTTATGCAAAATATAATGTATTGAACCCAGCACTAGTGACCGATAGTGGGAGTGGAGACTCAATACAAAGACCGAATAGCAAATTCGAGGAACAAGGATTTACCATGAGGTTGGACAAAGAGATTGATAATAACCGGTCTGTTACCTTTAACTTTGAGCATTGGGATAACAAAGGCGGGCAGCCAGATAGTTATTATTATCCTTTGACTGATAAGGCTGCTCATTTATCTAATAATGTAGCTTTGACGTATAACTTTGACCAAGACGAGGATGTGCCTGGTTTTATTCGACTCTATACCAACTATACTCATCAAAGCTCTCAAGGAACCTATAAAAGCCGTACCCAGGGTTTTCAATACCAGACCGGCTGGCAGCTAGATAGCAAAAATAAACTGATTGCTGGTGTTGAAGGGGAAAAAGGCGAGGTATTAGAGAGTAGCTCCTATGATGGCACGATAAATTATAAAGATAAATCAGTAACGAATACGGCTGCTTACTTGCAGGATATATATAATCTTTCTGACAAATGGATTGTAGCGCCGGGATTACGGTATGATTATCATAGTAAGTTTGGGGGTCAAACCTCGCCAAAACTTAGTGTGAATTACAGTGCCGACAGCACGACCGATTGGTATGTATCCTATAACCGGGTGTTTAAAGCTCCTACTATGGATGATTTATATTATTATACAGCTCCACATCCTGTTTGGGGTGCAGGTATGTACGGCAATACAAACCTAAAACCGGAGAAAGGGTATGTGATTAGTGCTGGAGTCAACAAAAAAATAAGCGATAGCACCGTCTTTAAGGCAAATTATTTTGTGAGCAAGCTTACAGATGCGATTGCCTGGGCAGCAGACGATCCTAGTGATTGGATGTCTGACTGGAGAGTACAAAATATCAATGAACAGAAAAAACATGGAATTGAACTGGACCTTAATCATCAATTTTCGCCAAAATATTATACAGCGTTGGGTTACTCTTATGTGAAGGTTGAGGAAAAAGCTGCAGATTCCGACTATGCGGTAGATAAAACCAATAGTCAACCGAATGGGTATCGGGTAAAGGTTGGTTACAATGATACTCAGTGGGATGTTAATGTCAGTGGGCAAGGTGTATCAGGGCGGGATACTAGCCGCTTTATTACCAGCAATTATTGGGTTTGGAATTTGGCTGCCAATTATAAAGTGGATCAGAATACCGGCATATATTTTAATGTTTTCAATTTAGGGGATAAGGCATATGAAGTGATTTCAAGCGGAACGCTGAGCTCTGCTGGTGATTCGCGTGGTGCTTATCCGATGCGAGGACGTCACTATCAACTGGGTGTAAAATATTCCTTCTAATCAATTGATTGAAACAGAAACAAGCACATCTAACGTGCCTAAGAGTTTTTCTGAGAGCTGACTAAGAGGGGCTGATAATATGACAGGCAGGGTTAAGAACAAAACCGCTTTTTTTGCAGGTATGAGCCTTCTGTTGGTTGGCGTAACCTTGTTATCCTTGGCTTGGGGACAGGTTAATGTACCTATCAATGCTACGCTGACTATTCTCGCTCAACAATTACACCTGCCAGGAGTAGCTGGGGCAAGTATTACACCGGAACAGACCTCGGTTATCTGGCATATCCGTATGCCACGTACTTTAGTTGGGCTTTTGGTTGGAGCAGCCCTGGCAGTATCGGGGGCGGTTATGCAGGGGGTGTTTGGCAACTCACTTGCCGATCCAGGGATTATCGGGGTGTCAAGCGGAGCTGCTTTAGGTGCGATCAGTGCCATCGCCTTGGGGATTACGGCCCATAGTATGTTTTATATGCCGCTTTTTGCCTTGATTGGTGCACTACTGGCGGTCGGGCTGACTGTTTCCTTAGCGATGCGTGACGGAAAAATACCAGTTATGGTGCTACTTTTAGCCGGTGTTGCTGTGAGTATGTTGTTCGGCGCCATGACAAACGGAATACTGACGTTCATGAGCGAGTATCGAGTGCGGGAATTCTTGTTTTGGATGGTGGGCGGGTTGGATTATCGCCGCTGGGAACATGTTTATTTGGCTGTTGGACCAGTGATTATTGGTATTCTGATTTTGTTTCTGTTGGCCAGGCATCTTAACATTTTGATTCTGGGGGACCAGGAAGCACGGTCGGTGGGCATGCCGGTGGCGTTTTTTCGTTTATTTCTATTATTTATTTCGGCAGTGACTACCGCAACTGCCGTCTGTGTAAGTGGTACAATTGGTTTTGTTGGTCTAATTGTACCCCATATTATGCGACTCTTGCTGGGGCCTGAACATCGCACTCTGCTGCCTGCCTGCGCTTTGGCGGGGGGATTGTTTCTAGTAGGGTGTGATACTATCGGGCGTCAATTAATACCGCCAACTGAGGTTCGTGTAGGGATCATGACAGCTTTATTGGGCGCACCCTATTTTCTGTATCTGTTACGTAAGGCACAGAAGGGGGGCGGGTTGTTGTGAGTTTAGGCGGAGAGCAATCTTTATCAGCTATGAACGTGAATGTGACGATTGGAGATAAGGCTATTTTACGGGACGTTTCCTTTACTGTTAAAATGGGTGAGTTTGTCGGAATCATTGGCCCCAATGGCGCAGGAAAAAGTACGTTGCTCCGTAGCTTGCGCGGTATGGGGAACATCACTGCAGGAGATATCCAGCTCTTTGGGGAACCAGTATATACCATGGGTGACAAACAATTGGCGCGCATGGTTGCTTATATGCAGCAAGAAGTCAATGTCGGGTTTGGCTTTACCGCGCTGGAAGTGGTATTGGCCGGTCGCTATCCTTATCTTAAATGGTGGCAGAACGAGCAGAGTCAAGATTATCAGATTGCCCGTAAATATATGGCTTTCACTGGGGTGGAAGCCTTAGCCGAAAAATCATTGCAGCAAGTATCGGGGGGAGAACGCCAGCGAATTCTTCTGGCAAAAGTGTTGGCCCAAGAGACGCCGTTTGTATTCTTGGATGAGCCAACAGCCAGTCTGGATTTAGTCTATCAGGAAGAAATCTTCCGGTATTGTCAGGCTATGTGCCAGGAGGGTAAGACAGTACTGATTGTCGCTCATGACATAAAATTGGCTGCCAAGTTTTGCTCCCGGCTGCTTTTATTAGCTGGTGGTACAGTTATTGCTGACGGAAATCCTAGTAAAGTAATCACTGCTCAGAATTTAGAAAAAGCATATGGTTTACATTCGACTGTTTTTATAAATAAAGTTACTGGCAACCTGGATATTCATACCTACGAGGCGGCCGGCACTGCTGCTGGGCAACAGTCTGTCCATGTTATTGGCGGCGGTGGTTCTGCCGGAAGTATTATCCGGCTATTCCATGAAAAGGCATATTCCTTGAGCGGTGGCGTTTTTCAGCCTGGCGACACAGACGCTGATGTAGCCAAGGCTTTTGGTATACAAGTGGTAATGGGACAGCCTTTTTGCGTTATTGATGAATTGCATGCAAGGCAAAACCGTGAAAAGATTCGTGCTGCAGATCTTACGATTTTAAGCAACCTTTTTTACGGTGAGCAAAATTTAGACAATCTTGATGCTGCTTTTAGTGCCAAAAAACTTATTATCCTAGAAGATACACCGATTGAACAACGGGATTTTACCGGCGGTAAAGCAGCGAAGCTGTACCAGGATTTGATTGAAAAGCAGCAGGTCACAGTGCTGACTTCGTCCCAGTTTGCCGACAAAATAGTGGCAGGTCGGCTTTGATAGATAAAGAAAGTTATACTTTCTATCAGGATAAAAAAACTTAAGTGAGGGTAGCATCAGCATGTTGCAACTTGTAAATTTATCGAACTATGTTACTGACAATGAACTCATTGGAAACAGTCCTGAGAGGCTGAAAGAATTTTTAGAGCGATATAACCTGGATGGTTTAGAAATGATGTTTTGCGCCCCCTGGAACGCGTATCTACATAAGCCGGAATGGATGCATGGCTGTCATTTGCGCTTCTGGCCATGGTGGTTGGATTTCTGGCGCGGCGATCAGCAGGCACTGCTAAAACAGTTTGGTAACCAGGAAAGCATTAATGACTGCTATGGTGGGCCAACCCGTGAAGATTGGTTAGGAATTTATCGTGAGAATATCCGCTCGGCCAAGCAGGCTGGGGTCAAGTATCTTGTATTTCATGTTAGTCATGTCAGGCTGCCGGAATTGTTTAGCTGGCAATTCAGTGCTACAAGTCGAGCGGTGATCGAAGCCACGATTGAGGTTGTTAATGCGCTGGCAACAGAGATTCCTCAAGATACAGCCTTATTATTTGAAAATCTATGGTGGCCAGGGTTGACGCTTAAGGACAAAGAATTGACGGCGCTACTGCTTGACGGCGTTACTCACCGCAATGTAGGGATAATGCTGGATACCGGCCATCTAATGAATACTAACCTGGAATTAAGGACTGAGACTGATGGAGTTGACTATATTCTCAAGACCTTGGAAAACCTCGGAAGTTATAGTAAATATGTCAGGGGTATTCACTTGCACAAGTCACTATCCGGAAAGTACCTTCGGCACAGCCGCACATCCAAACCTGGTACTTCTGATTACACCATGGAAGAGGTTATGAATCATGTGCTTAAGATTGATCAACACCTGCCGTTCACCACAGCTGCGTCGCGGAAGATAATTGATTACGTGCAGCCTGAATTTCTTGTTCATGAATTTATGTATAAATCAATGTCTGACTGGGAGCAAAAGCTTGGTCAGCAGCAACAGTCGCTCACCCTTAAGCAGATAGCAATATGAAGAATGAGGACAGATTTAAAGAGGGTAGTGTAAAAAATCACAAAAAAGTAAAATAGTGGGTTGACAGCTTTTTATTGACAAAGTTATACTATAATTGACAATATTCGAAGGTATTATCAATTATGGAGGTAGAAAATGATTAACGGTATAACGGTGGCATGAAGCTGCAAAAGAATTTCTTTTGTTGTTTCATGCCACTTTTACTTCTAATCCTGGAAATAAGATGCACGAGGTGAGAATATGTATTGTTTTTCTACAATGGAAGAATTCTCAAGAATACGTGAATCCGTGCGGCAGAAGCTTGCCCAACTGCTTGTTACAGGGGTTGAGTCCTTGTTTGTCGCCATCAATGAGGCTGTGAACAATGCTATCTTTCATGGCAATAAACGGGATAAAACCAAAAAGGTGTATCTGACCATAACAAGATTGCCTGGTGAAATCCAAGTTGTTATCCGCGATGAGGGCCAAGGCTTTACACTGGTGGAAAACAAAATAGAAGAAGGTTTGCGGGAAGGCGGGCGCGGTCTTGAAATTATCGGTCTCTGCGTTGATAAGTATTATTTTAATGTACAACCTAGTGAACTGGTTTTAATCAAGAAAGTGAGTGGTTTTCCAGTTGCGGACAAACGAAAAGTGAGCAAAAAGGGGCGTTTAGTAAATGTACATCAGTAGCAATGTTGTCAATAACCAAGTCATCGTCGATTTATCTGGTGGTATGTATGTTGAAGATGCAGAGATTTTTCGGGAGAAACTCATCAGATATATGGAAGAGGGGCAGAACCATTTCGTAGTAAAAATGAATAAGGTTGACTATATAGACAGTTCTGGTCTTGGTGTATTGGTTTCCATACACAAACGGACGCGGCAAAGCAACGGAAGTTTAATTATTAGCGGCGCAACTGGCTTTGTTAAAGAGTTATTTGCATTGACGCGCTTAGACAAAGTGTTTGTTATGCAATAACTGCAAGGAGATATGGGATGAGTATTTTGGAACACGAATTTCGTCAGGATATGTGTAACTATTGCCAACGCTTTGATCTCTTGGACATGATTAATGATGCAGTGATTCTGAATGATGCCAAGGATGGGTCCATTTTGTTCATGAACCAAAAGGCATTGGAGATGCATCAGTATGACCTAAAAGAGATAGAAGAGTTATCGGTCATGGATCTCAGTCATGATGCCCGTGAAACCCTGCGTAGCAAAATGAACATGGTGATTAACCAGGCAAATAAGGGTTATGTTTTCACAGCAAATCACGTAAAGAAGAACGGGACTATATTTAAGGTAGAGGTAAGTGCTCGCTTCTTGGTGATGCATGGCAGGCAGGTTATAGCGTCTCTAGTAAGGGATTTGACTGTTGATGGAAATATTCGACAGGAAGTGGAGATAGCCAGCAAGATTCAGCGGCGGTTGCTGCCGAGAAATTTGGAAACTGGATTGTTTCGCATGCGCACCGTTTACCAGCCGCTCAGTGGCTTGAGCGGTGACCTATATGATGTCCAATATAATGAAGAAAGCCAGATTCTATTCGGGATTATTATTGATGTTATGGGTCACGGGATTACCGCAACCAGTCAAAGCGGCATTTTAAGATATCTCTTTCGTCAAGCTATCGAGAAATCTATTGCCATCAGTGACAAGCTGGCGTGGATCAATGACGAGGTCATGCCTTTCTTTAACGGCGGTGGTTTTGCCGCAGCGCTATTGTTTGAGTTTGATTTCAAATGCAAGATGTTGACATATTCTTCTGCCGGGGTAAATTATTTCATCTATTTAGGCAGCGCTGGCCCAACGGTGATTAGGTCTCCTGGTCTCTTTCTGGGAATTAACGAAAGTGAAACCTACGACCAGGGAGTTCTGCCCTTTCAGTCAGGCGACAGCTTTTTCTTTCTGACTGATGGGTTGTTTGAATTAATAGCCCAGCCTATGAACAATTCACATACTTTTTGGAGTATGCATCAACTATGCAAAGACTTGCCAGTGAGTGGAGTAGCTGATGACGATGCTTCTGGCGTGGGTATACTTGTTCGCTAAAAAGAGGTGATGTTTGGTGGATGGTAAGTAGCTACCAGCAACCACCTTATAACTTTTGAGGGAGTGGAAAATTTTTTGAAAAGAAAAATGAAGTTAGGGTTTAAATTTGCTGTCAGCTTTGGTGTAA
The DNA here is from genome assembly GCF_900176355.1 of Sporomusa malonica. Taxonomy (GTDB): domain Bacteria; phylum Bacillota; class Negativicutes; order Sporomusales; family Sporomusaceae; genus Sporomusa; species Sporomusa malonica. Next base: position 75,572 of record NZ_FWXI01000025.1, read on the forward strand.
TCCTGTTACTGATGCTTATTATGACAGCCAACTCTTTTATCAACCTGCAAAACGCGAAAGCAGATCTAGTAAAAATCGAGGAGGCCAATGATCGGATGGCGTTGGCTGACCAAATAGCCATGCAGTACAAAGGTACTATCATGGCAATTCGCGGCTATGCTGCCTATGGCGATGCCAGTTATTTGGACCAGATCGAAAGTGGCTTTGATAAACTGTTGAAATCAGAAAATGACCTGCTGGCAGTAGCTAGGGAAGAAAAGCGCCAGGAAGTTCAGATTATGATAGATGAAACAACACAGTACAGAGACGCAGTTATCAAGGAGTACATGCCACTGGCTAAGGGCTATCATGCAGCCAAATTGGCAGGCAACTTTAGCCAGGCAGAGGAATACGCAACCAAAATGACCAGGCTTGCCAAACGCGTTGCACCTCTGGTGCAGTCAATATCGCAAAAAGCTGATGTGTTGGCAGCAAATAATGCAGGTCTTGCTAAAACACTGATTGGTGGTAGTAAGGAACGGGCTGACCAGGTAAATCTGTTTTCTGCTGGTGTTAGTTTAGTGGTACTTGTATTGGGGCTGGTTATCGCCATAGTGTTAACCAATTTGATCCGTAAGCCAGTGATTGCTCTTACTGCGGTTGCCAAGCAATATGCGGACGGCGATCTGCGTGAAGTTGCCGAGATCAAATCCTCTGACGAAATCGGGGAATTGGGTGATTCGCTTAAAACCATGCATAATAATTTTGTCAAAATGATCGCCAATATTCGCTCGGCTTCAGATCAACTGGCTATGGCATCTGAACAAATGGCGGCTTCAACAGAAGAAGTTACGGCGACCAGCGAGGGCATTTCTCAGAATATGCAACATTTATCCAGCGAGGCCGATAACGGTAATAATTCTATGCTTGAAGCCTCGCAAGCACTGGTGGAGCTGTCCAGTCTTATTCAAATAGCAAGGAATAAAGCAGATCATACTTGCAACAACTCACAAGATACCCTCATTGCAGCCGAAAGTGGACGGACAAAAGTTACCGAATCTGTCTGCAAGATGGACAATATTACACAACAGACCAAGCGATCTAGCCAGATTATCGGTGAGCTAAGTGAGTATTCCCAGCAAATATCCCATATAAGTGACACTATTACTAGCATTGCTAAACAAACTAATCTCTTGGCATTAAACGCCGCCATTGAAGCTGCCAGGGCAGGGGAACATGGACGAGGCTTTGCGGTGGTGGCTGAAGAGGTACGCAAATTAGCCGAGCAGTCTAATCAAGGAGCTCAGGAGATTACTGCTCTGGTGCAGAAAGTCACAGAGCAGACCCAATTGGCGGTAACCGCCATGGCGCAAAATGTAACAGAGGTTGAAGCCGGTGTTACTACTGTCAATGAGGCTGGATTAGCGCTGGATAAAATCTTGCAGGCAGTGACGCTTATGGCTGGAGAAACCGGACAAATTGGGAAAATCACCTCAGAGCAAGTGGCTAATTCAGACCAAATTGTCCAACTGATTAATATGCTTTCGACAGTTATCGAAACGGTAGCAGCACACAGCGAAGAAGTTGCCTCCTCGGCTGAGGAACAGTCCTCGATCATGCAGACAGTGGCGGCTGGTGCAGAGGAGACAAGTGCTATGGCCAGCCAATTGAAAGAATCGGTGCAAAGATTTTTGGTTTAAGCTGTGTGATAAATGAACCGTGCGATGGAAAACCATTGCACGGTTCATTTATCCTGATAGAAAGTATAACTTTCTCCTGGATAAGGGCAACACGGCTTCCGCTGTCGCCAAAGGCTCGGCGCAAGCCGTGTTTTCTTTATTAAGTCAGACGTAAATAAAGTGCTTCTTCGATAATAATACTCTCTTATAGCAACTACTCTTAAAGCAACGAGTTGACAGTGGCTTTCATTTAAGATAGTATATAAAAAGTCGTTTGCAGACAATGCTTCAAAATGTAACAGCAACATGATGCAACTGACAAAAAGTACCAATGAAAGATATATTGACACAACGAAAAGCAATGTGTTAATATATAAAAGTCGTCAGCGAACGACAACAACCGTTCCCTGAAAACTGAACAATGTAAAGTAATGCATCATAAAAATGCCAGATGTGCGTGCGTGTCGCAAGACACAAACCAAAAACAATTTTGATTTAACGAGCCGATAAACGGCTTCAATATAATGTAGTCACAATGTGACTTTGAACTTGTGCCTGCTCAGTCTGATTAAGAAGCATGTCTTCCTTAATAAAGATAGCAGCATGTATAACTGAGAAGCATATAGACGGCATACTTTTTTTATTGGAGAGTTTGATCCTGGCTCAGGACGAACGCTGGCGGCGTGCCTAACACATGCAAGTCGAACGGAGTATTCATTTATGAATACTTAGTGGCG
>NZ_FWXI01000066.1 GCF_900176355.1 Sporomusa malonica
GAGACAGGCACATGTTCAAAGTCACACAGTGACTACATTATATTGAAGCCATTTAATGGCTCATTTAAATCAAAATTGTTTTTGGTTTGTGTCTTGCGACACGCACGCACATCTGGCATTTTTTATGATGCATTACTTTACATTGTTCAGTTTTCAGGGAACGGTTGTTGTCGTTTCACATTGCTGCTGAATTCGACAGCTTTTATATATTAGCACGTTTGTTTTAACATGTCAACATAATATTTTTGAAGTTTTATATTGCCGCTAACAGCAACTTTTATATAATATCACTAAAGAAATATTACGTCAACTGTAATCTTTTGTATGTTGGTTAAATTGCCTTATAATCATGATTTCTCTATGATAAAAATAATATAATTTATTCTTTTCCTTTGATAAACTATCAATTTAGGCATATAATGTCTATATAAAGTAATCATCTATAAAGTACCCAAGGAGGGAATTTATGTTTGCACTTAACTTTCAGTCACCAAATCATGAAAAATTATTAATTAGTCGTCAAAAAAATTGTACTATCCGTTTAGGTGATATGAGAAGTACCTATCCGGAAAACTCAGTAGTTTGGGTAACAGTCGGTGAAAAGTTTAAGACTAAACGGAAGCTATATCCCTCTATGATTGATCGGGTACTAATAAAGAAGTTTTCTGACCTTACTACACATGATTTGGATCATCAAAACCCTGAAATTAAGTCTGTAGAAGAATTACTTGTTTTTTTCGAAAAGATTTATCAGAAGTCAATCCATTCAGATGACACTGTAACTGTAATTTATTTTTCGGAAATAATTGAAAAATAAGAGTTAAATAAAAAAAGCACTCATCTGAGTGCTTTTTTTATTTAACCAGCAACTTCCTAATCTCCCAGGCCGTTTCCAGCCAAGTACCTTCGGCGTTTATGGGCTTAACTACTGTGTTCGGTATGGGAACAGATGGAACCCCACAGCTATCGTCACTGGATGTAAGGTGAACATCCGGTTAAGGTATATTCCCTAAAAACTTCACAGAAGAAAAGCAT